>CAVUZM010000021.1:0-53168 GCA_963746005.1 uncultured Actinomycetes bacterium
TCGCCAGCGCGCGGGTGAAGTCGGCCGTCCTCCTCGCCGGGCTGAAGCGGGGGAGGCCGACGGTGCTCAAGCCTGCGGCGACGCGCGACCACACCGAGCTGATGCTCGCGGAGGCGGGGGCGAAGGTCGTGCGGCGGCCGGCTCGGTCTCGCTCGATCCGCCCGAGCGCCTCTCGCTCGGCGAGCTCGACGTGCCCGGGGACTTCTCGTCGGCCGCGCCGTTCATCGTCGCGGCGACACTCCTGCCCGGGTCGGAGCTCTTCGTCGCCGGCGTCGGCCTCAACCCGCGCCGCACGGGGCTGCTGGACGTGCTCGAGCGGATGGGCGCGCGGATCGGCGTCTTCAACCGGCGGCGCTCCGGCGGCGAGCTGATCGGCGACCTCGAGGTGCGCTCCGCGGAGCTCGTCGCGACGACGGTGACTCCGGAGGAGGTGCCGACCCTCGTCGACGAGCTGCCGCTCTTTGCGCTCGCGGCGGCCGTCGCGCACGGCAACAGCGCGGTGCGAGGCGCCCAGGAGCTTCGCGTAAAGGAAACGGACCGGATCGAAACCGTGACAACTTCCCTACGGGCACTTGGCGTGCGGATCGAGGAGCGCGAAGATGGGTTCAGGGTGAGAGGGGTCCCGACCCGCCCAAAGGGTGGGGGTATGCAGTCCTCGGGGGACCACAGGATCGCGATGCTCGGGGCTGTGGCCGGCCTGATCTCTGCGGAGGGGGTCGAGCTCGGGGGGTCGGACGCCGTCGCTGTAAGCTTCCCCGGGTTTTTCGACGTACTGGAGTCGGTGACGCAACGATGATCGTCGCAATCGACGGCCCGGCAGGCGCAGGCAAGAGCACGGTCGCCCGCCTGCTGGCCGACAGGCTCGGCTTCCGCTACCTCGACACGGGGGCGATGTACCGCGCCGTGACCTGGCTCGCGATGAGCCGCGGCGTCCCGCTCGCCGAGGCCGACCAACTGGCCACCCTGGCAGCGTCCAATCCGGTCAGCTTCGAAGAGGGGGGCCGGGTCTCGATCGCCGGCACCGATGTGACCTCCTCGATCCGCGACACCCGGATCGACCGCATGGTGCCGGTCGTCGCGCGCCACCAGCCGGTTCGGGCCGTGATGCGCGAGCGCCAGCGCGAGCTCGGCGAGAAGGGCGACGTGGTGATCGAAGGCCGCGACATCGGCACCGTCGTCGCGCCGAACGCGGCCGTGAAGGTCTACCTCATCGCCGACGAGGGCGAGCGCGCCCGCCGCCGCGCCGCCGAGCGGCCCGAGATCGGCGCCGACGCGCTCGCCACCGACCTGCGCCTCCGCGACGAGAGCGACGCCGCGCAGATGGAGCCCGCCGCGGACGCCGAGCGGATCGACACGACCGGCCTGACCGTCGAGGACGTGGTCGCCCGGATCGAGCTGCTCGTCGAGCTCGCGCGCGCGGCGGCATGAGACGTCCTGGTCGACTACGTCGCTCGCGTGTTCCTCGAGCGGCGTCAGGCGGTGGCGGAGCCGGGCTTCGCCCGGCGGGAGCCGCCGCGGGCGAGGGGCACGCGTGAACCGCGTCGACGTCGCCTGGGCGATCGGGCGCCCCGTGATCGGCGGGCTCGCTCGTGCGCTCACCCCGAACAGAAACTACGGCGCCGAGCGGGTTCCGCTCACGGGCGGGATCGTGCTCGCGTTCAACCACTTCTCCTGGATCGACCCGCCGCTCTTCGGCGCCGCCTGCCCGCGCACGATCCACTACGTCGCCAAGGTCGAGGCGCA
The DNA here is from genome assembly GCA_963746005.1 of uncultured Actinomycetes bacterium. Lineage (GTDB taxonomy): Bacteria > Actinomycetota > Thermoleophilia > Gaiellales > Gaiellaceae > CAVQZA01. The sequence continues at coordinate 1,744 of CAVUZM010000021.1, forward strand.
TCGCGCGCCCGGGCTCGGCCAGCTGATCCGGGCGTTCGGGACGATCTCGGTGCGCCGCGGCGAGTCCGACCGCGAGGCGGTCCGGCTCATGCGCGAGGCGGCGCGCGAGGGCCACGCGCTCGGCCTCTTCGTCGAGGGCACGCGCCAGCTCAGCGGCGTCCCGGGTCACGCCCACCCCGGCGCGGCGATGGTCGCACTCCAGGAGGGCGTCCCGGTCCAGGCCGCCGCGATCCACGGCACGCAGACGTGGCGGCCCGGCAACTTCCATCCCGCCTCGATCGCCTGGGGAGAGCCGATCGACTTCTCCGGGCTGCCGCGGAACGCGAAGGGATACCGCGAGGCGTCCGCGGAGATCGAGCGCGAGTTGCGGCGGCTCTGGGAGTGGCTCGTCCTGACGCACGAGCTCGGCCGGCCGGTGGACGCCGTGCCACCCGCGCGATGACGAGGCTGCACGGAACCGTCGCGATCGTCGGCTTCCCGAACGTCGGCAAGTCCACGCTCGTCAACCGGCTCACCGGCACCCGCTCCGCGGTCGTGCACGAGACCCCGGGCGTGACGCGCGACCGCAAGGAGCTGATCTGCGAGTGGAACGGCAAGGAGTTCCTCCTGATCGACACCGGCGGCGTCGACATCGCCGACGAGACGCCGATCACCCGCTCGATCGCCGAGCAGGCCCGCGCCGGGATCGAGGAGGCCGACCTCGTCCTCTTCCTCGTCGACGCGAAGAACGGGATCACGCCCGGCGACGAGGAGATCGCCGCCATCCTTCGAGCCGCGAAGAAGCCCGTGCTCCTGCTGGTCAACAAGATCGACGACCCGCGCCGCGACACCGACGCGCTCGAGTTCCACCGGCTCGGGCTCGGCGAGCCGATCCCGATCTCGGCTCTGCACGGCCACGGCACCGGCGACCTGCTCGACGAGATCGTGGCGCTCCTGCCGGGCGAGGGGCGCGAGGCGGTGGGGGAGGAGGCGATTCGCGTCGCGATCCTCGGGCGGCCGAACGTCGGCAAGTCGAGCCTGCTGAACGCGATCCTCGGACGCGAGCGCGTGATCGTCTCCGAGGTGCCGGGCACGACCCGCGACGCGATCGACACGATCTTCGAGCGCGACGGGCGGACGTTCGTGCTCGTGGACACGGCGGGGATGCGGCGCAAGCGCAAGCACCGCCAGGGGATCGAGTACTGGTCCGAGCTGCGCGCGCTCGAGGCCGCCGAGCGGGCCGACGTCGCGCTCGTCCTGATCGACGCGAGCGAGGGGATCGTCGACCAGGACATCAACGTCGCGGACGTGGCCCGCAAGGCGCAGTGCGCGACGCTCGTCGTCCTCTCGAAGTGGGACATCGGCACGATCGGGATCGAGGACGTCGCCGGCCACCTCGCGCGCCGCCTCCGCCAGCGCCCGCCGCACGTCGCGGTCTCGGCCACCACCGGGCGCGGCCTCGAGCGGCTGCTCGACAAGGTCGAGACGCTGTACGAGCGCTACACCGCGCGCGTCCCGACCCCCGAGCTGAACCGCTTCCTGAAGGAGCTCCGCGAGAAGCGGCAGGCGCCGAGCAAGGGCAACCGGAGGCTGAACCTCCTCTACGGGACCCAGGTGACGGTGCGACCGCCAAGGTTCCGGATTCACGTCAACGATCCGGGCCTCGTCACCCGCGACTACGGCTACTGGGTCGAGAACGAGCTCCGCGAGCGGTTCGATCTCGAGGGGGTGCCGGTCTCGATCGACTTCGTGCGGAGGACCTGATCGACGTCGTCGTGATCGGCGGCGGCTCCTGGGGCTGCGCCTTCGCGCTCCTGCTGCGCGAGCGCGGTCACGCAGTCACCGTCGCCTGCCGCGACGCCGAGCAGGCGCGCGAGCTCGCGGAGACGGGACGGAATCCGCGCTACCTCACCTTCGCCGACCTCTCGGGAATCGCGGCGACGACGGTCGCCGAGGCGCCGGTCGAGGCGGCCGAGCTCGTGGTGCTGGCCGTGCCGAGCCGCGCCTTCGGCGAGGTGGCGGCGGCGCTCCCCGGCGCTGCGCCCGTGCTGAGCCTGACGAAGGGGCTCGACCCGGCGACCGGCGAGCGCCTCTCGACGCTCGTCCGGGGCCGCTCGGTCGCCGTCCTCTCGGGCCCGAACTTCGCCGAGGAGATCGCCCGGGGGCTGCCGGCCGCCGCGGTGATCGCGAGCGAGGACGGCTTCCTCGCCGGGCAGCTCCAGCACGCGCTCAACTCGCCGCTCTTCCGCGCGTACGTGAACCCGGATCTGGTCGGCGTCGAGCTGTGCGCGGCCGCCAAGAACGTGATCGCGCTCGCAGCGGGCGCCGTCGACGGGCTCGCGCTCGGCGACAACGCGAAGGCGGCCCTGATCACCCGCGGGCTCGCCGAGATGGCGCGCCTGGGCGAGGCGTGCGGCGCCCGGGCCGAGACGTTCTCCGGGCTCGCGGGGATGGGCGACCTGATCGCCACGTGCTGGAGCAGCCACGGCAGGAACAGGCGGGCCGGTGAGCTGATCGCCCTCGGCGCGACCGCCGAGGAGGCGATCGCGGCGATCGGCCAGGTCGTCGAGGGGCTCACCACCGCGCCCGTCCTGCGCGACCTCGCGCACCGGGTCGGCGTCGAGCTGCCGATCACGGAAGGCGTCTGCCGGGTCCTCGGCGGCGAGAGCCTGGGCGCGCTGGCCGCGAGCCTGATGGGCCGCCGCCCGACGGAGGAATAGTTAGGCTTCCGGCCATGCCAACCCAAACCTTCCCGTTCACTTCCGAGTCGGTAACCGAGGGTCACCCCGACAAGATCGCCGACCAGATCTCGGACTCCGTCCTCGACGCAGTGCTGACCGACGACCCGCTGGGCCGCGTCGCCTGCGAGACGCTGATCACGACCGGCCTCGTCGTCGTCGCCGGCGAGATCACGACCGAGACCTACGTCGACATCCCGCGGCTCGTCCGCAACAAGATCCGCGAGATCGGCTACGACCGCGCGAAGTACGGCTTCGACGCCGACACCTGCGGCGTGATCGTGGCGATCGACGAGCAGTCGCCCGACATCGCACAGGGCGTCGACCGCTCGTACGAGCTCCAGCACGACCCGAACGAGGACGACCCCCTCGACCAGGTCGGCGCCGGCGACCAGGGGATGATGTTCGGGTACGCGTGCCGCGAGACCGACGAGCTGATGCCGCTGCCGATCACGCTCGCGCACAAGATCACGCACCGCCTCGCCGAGGTGCGCCGCGCCGAGGTGCTGCCGTACCTGCGGCCCGACGGGAAGGCGCAGGTCACCGTCCGCTACGAGCGCGACGAGAACGGCCGCCAGCGCGCGGTTCAGATCGAGCGCGTGCTCGTCTCGACGCAGCACCGTGACGGGATCGACATCGAGACGATGATCAAGCCGGACGTGATCGAGCACGTCCTCCGCCCGATCCTGCCGGCCGACCTCTACGAGGAGCACCGGCTCGAGAGCGGCGACTTCGTGCTCGTGAACCCGACCGGGCGCTTCGTCGCCGGCGGGCCGCTCTCGGACACGGGCCTCACCGGCCGCAAGATCATCGTCGACACCTACGGCGGCTCGGCCCGCCACGGCGGCGGCGCCTTCTCGGGCAAGGACCCGACCAAGGTCGACCGCTCGGCCGCCTACGCGGCCCGCTACGTGGCGAAGAACCTCGTCGCCGCGGGGCTCGCCGACCGGCTGGAGGTGCAGGTCGCCTACGCGATCGGCGTCGCGCATCCGATCTCGATCGAGGTCGAGTGCTTCGGCACCGAGGAGATCGCGGTGAGCCGGATCGAGGACCTCGTCCGCGAGCACTTCGACCTGCGTCCCGCGGCGATCCTTCGCGACCTCGACCTGCGTCGCCCGATCTACGCGAAGACCGCGGCGTACGGCCACTTCGGCCGCGACGACCACGACTTCACGTGGGAGCGGACGGACAAGGCCGACGCGCTGCGCGCCGCCGCGGGGCTCGGCTCGAGCGTCCCGGCCTAGCCGGCCGGACGCGTCTCTTCGGAAACCCGCACGGGCGCTCGGGGCGAGGTACAGGGGTACCGCCGGTACCTGGATCAACAGGGTCGGTCACGCGCAGCGGCGTGCTGCTTGAGTAGCGCTGTGCGGGCCACACGACGTCCTGAAGTCCCAGATCAAGCCGGAGGAGATGCCCGATGACGATGACACGACCTACCGTGACGCTGAACAACGGGGTCGAGATGCCGATCCTCGGGCTCGGCGTCTTCCAGAGCCCACCGGAGGAGACGGTAGTCGCGGTCGAGGCCGCGATCGTGGACGGCTACCGCTTGATCGACACGGCCGCTGCATACGACAACGAGCGCGAGGTCGGCGAGGGGATCGGCCGCTCCGGAATCGACCGCGGCGAGCTGTTCGTCACGACGAAGCTGTGGTTCAGCGACTACGGCTATGACGAGGGGCTCGTTGGCTTTGACGGCTGCCTTCGGCGCCTCGGACTCGACTACGTGGATCTCTTCCTGCTCCACCAGCCCGTGCCGACCGACTTCGACGCGACGGTCTCGGCGTACAAAGCGATCGAGACGATGCTCTCCGAAGGCCGCGCCCGCGCAATCGGCGTCTCGAACTTCAGCGAACGCCATCTCGAGAACCTGATGCAGCGCACCGAGGTCGTGCCTGCGGTGAACCAGGTCGAGCTTCACCCGTTCTTCACGCAGAAGCCGCTGCGCGCGTTCCACGCCGAGCACGGGATCACAACCGAGGCGTGGTCGCCGCTCGGCGGAATCCACGTGTACCGCCCGGCTGACCCGGACGCGGTTCTGAACGCGCTCGAGCATCCGACCGTCACTGCACTTGCCGACAAGTACGGCAAGACTCCCGCGCAGGTGGTGCTGCGCTGGCACATCGAACAAGGGGTCGTTGCGATCCCGAAGTCGGTGAAGCCGCACCGGATCAAGGAGAACTTCGATGTCTTCGACTTCGAGCTGGCCCCTGAGGAGGTTGCCTCGATCGACGCGCTCGACACCGGGGTTCGCGCCGGTCCGGATCCGGAGATGCTCAGCATGGCGACATACCCGAAGAAGGTGAACAACGACTGACGGCGCCTTGCCGGCCGGCGCGATCCACCACCACGGAGGAGACGACCATGTCCGAGCCAACACCCCAGACGCGTGCCCAACAGCTGATCGGCGACTTCGCGCCGAAGCTCGTGTCACTCACAGACGACGTGCTGTTCGGTGACATCTGGGCGCGCAACGAGCTGTCACCCCGGGACCGCAGCCTGATCACCGTCGCGGCGCTCATCACCGGCGGCAACACCGAGCAACTCCCCGGTCACCTCGAACGAGCTCGGGAAAACGGACTGACCGAAACGGAGCTGAAGGAAGTCATCATCCATCTGGCTTTCTACGCAGGATGGCCGAAGGCGATGTCAGCCGTCCAGGTCGCAAAGCGCACGTTCCAAGACCAGCTCTAGGTCAGGCGGCCGGCCGCACGTACAGGCCGGCCGCGGCCTTCTCGCCGATCTCTCGCTCGGCGCCGTCGAGGCGCACGCTGAAGTCCTCGCCCGCGTGTCGGACCTCGACCTCGGCGCCCGGGACGAGCCCCTCGTCGTAGAACCAGTGGAGCAGCTCGCCGTCGTGCTCGGCGAGGCGGATTATCGTCGCGCGGTCGCCGGGCTCGAGCTCGGCGAGCGGATGCAGCTCGCGGTTCTCGGCCTGCTCGGCCCCGGTGTCGAGCGGCCAGCCGTGCGGGCAGCGGTCCGGGTGGCCGAGCCGCTCGTCCATCCGGTCGATCATCTCGTCTGTGAACGTGTCGCCGAGCAGGTCGGCCTGCACGTGCGACTCGGAGGCGGTGTACCCGAGGAAGTCGGTGAGCCAGCGCTCGATCAGGCGGTGGCGGCGGACGACCTTCTCGGCCCGCTCGCGTCCTGCGGCGGTGAGGATCGCCTCCCGGTGCTCGCCTCGCTCGATCAGCCCCTCCGCCTCGAGCCGCTTGAGCATCTCGCCGGCGGAGGCCCGCGAGACGCCGAGCATCTCCGCCACGCGCGCGGACAGCGTCGGTGAGCCGGTCACGGCCGGGCGGTACTCGCCGATCGGGAACGCGAGGAAGTAGATCGTCTCGAGGTACTCGTCGGTGGAGTGACCGTGCGCCATTTAGGCTTTTACCCTACCGCGGTATTTCGGTAAGGTGGCCCTTACATGTCGACCGGGGACATCCTCATTCTCGGAGCGTTCGCCGGCGCGACGATCCTTCTCGGGCTGCCGATCGCCCGCATCAAGAACCCGAGCACGGGGCTGAAGGCGTTCCTCACCTCGATGGCGACGGGCATCCTCGTGTTCCTCTTCTGGGACGTGATGTCGAACGGCGTCGCGCCGGTCGAGGAGGCGATCCGCGCGAGCTCCTACGGCGACGTCTCGAGCTACAGCGCGCTGCTCCTCGGCGGCTTCGGGATCGGGTTCATGGGACTGATCGGCTACGAGCGGTGGATGCACAGCTACCGGCGCCGGTCGCTGCTCGGCCCGGGCGCGGCCTCCGCGGCCGAGTTCGAGACGCCGTACCCGTGGGGCCTCACGCCGGCGCGGTTCCTCGCGGTGCTGATCGCGACCGGGATCGGCCTGCACAACTTCGCGGAGGGCCTCGCGATCGGGCAGTCGGCCGCGAGCGGGAAGCTCGAGCTCGCGATCGCGCTGATCGTCGGCTTCGGCCTCCACAACGCGACCGAGGGGTTCGGCATCGTCGCGCCGCTCACCGGCGAGCGGAAGATCCCGAGCTGGCGCTTCCTGCTCCTGCTCGGCCTGATCGGCGGCGGCCCGACCTTCGTCGGCACGGTCGTCGGGCAGGCCTGGGTGAGCACCGCCGTCTCCGTCCTCTTCCTCGGCCTCGCGGCCGGCTCGATCCTCTATGTCGTGATGCAGCTGCTCACGATCTGCCGGACGTTCGGGCACGCCTCGCTCGCCGCCTGGGGCATCACGGTCGGGCTCGTGCTCGGCTTCGCGACCGACTTCATCCTCGTAGGCCTCGGCGTCTAACCCCGGAGCTAGGCTGGCCCACCGTGGCCCGCTTCGCCTCCGTCTTCCCGCTCGTCACCGCCCGCGCGCTCGACCGGCCGTTCACCTACACGGTCGAGGACGACGTCGAGAAGGGCGCCGTCGTACGCGTCCGCTTCGGCGGCCGGCGGGTGCGAGGGGTCGTCGTCGAGGTCTCCGACGAGGCGCCGGAGGGGATCGACGCAAAGCCCGTCGAAACGGTCCTCACCCGGCTTCCGGCCGCGCTCGTCGACCTCGCGCAGTGGCTCGCCGACTACTACGGCTCGACCCAGGGACGCGCGCTCGCGCTCGTCGCGCCGGAGTCGGCGAAGCGGCGTGTCGAGCGTCCGCAGCCGGCGGAGCGCGAGGCGCTCGGCGGCGAGCCCGCGCCCGCGGAGCTGACACCCGAGCAGGCGGCCGCGCTCGACCGGATCGTCGCCGCTATGGACGGCGGTGCGGGCGCGAACTTCCTCCTCTACGGAGCCACGGGGAGCGGCAAGACCGAGGTCTACCTCCAGGCCTGCGCCGCCGCACTCGAGCGAGGGCTCGGCTCGATCGTGCTCGTGCCGGAGATCGCGCTCACTCCACAGGCGCTCGGCCGCTTTCGCGCCCGCTTCGGCGGGAGCGTGGCGCTCCTCCACTCGGGGCTCTCCGACGCCGAACGGCGCGACGAACGCGAGCGGATCGCGAGCGGCGAGGCCAGAGTCGTCGTCGGCGCGCGCTCGGCGGTCTTCGCGCCCCTGCGAGGGCTCGGGCTGATCGTCGTCGACGAGGAGCACGACGCCTCCTACAAGCAGGACTCCGATCCGCGCTACGACGCGCGTACGGTCGCCGCGAAGCGTGCTTCGCTCGAAGGCGCCGTCGCCGTCTACGGGAGCGCGACGCCCCGGCCCGAGAGCTGGGCCGGGCTCGAGCGGCTGGAGCTCGGCGGCCGGCTCGGCGCGGAGCTGCCGCCGGTGCGGGTGATCGACCTTCGCAACGAGGCCGGCTATCCGCTCTCCGCGCCGCTCCTGCGCGAGCTCGGGCGGGTCGCCGAGAAGGGCGGCAAGGCGATCCTGCTCCTCAACCGCCGCGGGATCGCGCCCGCGCTCCACTGCCGCGCGTGCGGGACGACGCCTCGTTGCGCGCAGTGCGACGTCTCGCTCGTCCTGCACGGCGACGGGCGCCTCCACTGCCACCACTGCGGCTTCGCGGAGCCCGCGCCGCAGGTGTGCCCCGCGTGCGGCTCGTCCGAGCTGGCCCGCCTCGGCGCGGGCACGCAGCGGCTCGAGCGCGAGCTCGCCGCGGCGCTGCCCGACCTCGTCCCGATCCGGCTCGACGCGGACACCGCGGCCGTCCCCGGCGCCCTCGCCGAGGCGCTCGCGCGGTTCGACGCGACCGACAGGGCCGTGCTCGTCGGGACGCAGATGGTGGCGAAGGGCCATCACTTCAGCGGCGTCGCGCTCGCGGCGGTCGTCGACGCGGACACCGGCCTCGGGCTTCCGGACTTCCGGGCCGAGGAGCGCACGTTCCAGCTCCTGACCCAGCTCGCCGGCCGCAGCGGGCGCGACGCGCCGGGGCGGGTGCTGATCCAGACCTTCCAGCCCGACGCGCGCGCGATCGAGCTCGCGGCGCGCCACGACGTCCCCGGCTTCCTGGCGGGCGAGCTCGACCGGCGGCGGGAGCTCGGCTACCCGCCGTTCAGGCACCTCGTGCGGATCGTCGTCTCCGGTCCCGACGCGGCCACCGTCGAGCGCGCGCTCGTCGAGCTGCGCGGCGGCCTCGACGGCGCCGAGCTGCTCGGCCCGGCGCCGCTGCTGCGGCTGCGCGGCCGCCACCGTGCCCAGCTCGTCGCCAAGACCGAGAGCCCGCGCGCGCTCGCCGCGCGGGCCGGGCGGCTCCTCGCGGCGGCGGCCCCGGCGATGCGCCGGGCCGGCCTCGCGGCGGTCGTCGATGTCGATCCGCAGAGCCTCTGACCCACCGTAGACTTAGCTCCATGTCCGAGGAACAGGGCCAGGTCCGCAAGGAAGAGCTCGATCAGCCGGCGCGAGCGCGGCGGCGGCTCGCGCTCGCGCAGATCCGCCAGTACGGCGACCCCGCGCTGCGCATGACCGCGCGCGAGGTCGACACCTTCGACGAGGACCTCGAGCGGCTCGCCGAGCGGATGATCGCCCTCATGCACGACGCGAGCGGGGTCGGCCTCGCGGCGAACCAGGTGGGCGTGCTGCAGCGCCTGTTCGTGGTCGAGCCCGCCGACGAGGAGCCGCGCACGCTCGTCAATCCCCGCATCGTCGAGCGCAGCGCCGAGACCGTTGTCGACGACGAGGGCTGCCTCTCGCTGCAGGGCGTGCTCGTCCCGGTCGAACGGCACGTGCAGGTCACCGTCGAGGCGCTCGACGTACACGGTGAGCCGCTCCGGCTCGAGTTCTCCGACCTCGGCGCCCGCGTCGTCCAGCACGAGCTCGACCACCTCGACGGGACGCTGATCATCGACCGGACCGATCCGGAGAGCCGCCGCGGCGCTCTCGCCACGCTGCGGCCCAAGCCCGTCCTCTACAGCGTAGTGGCCCGCATCGCCGTCGCGGCGACGGCCCCGTTCGGCGCGGACGTGCTCGAGCGGCTGGCGGCCCACCACGAGATCGCCTCCGTCCTGACGCGGCCCGACAAGCCCGCCGGCCGGGGCCGCCACGAGACATCGCCGCCCGCGAAGGTCGTCGCCGAGCGGCTCGGGATCCCGGTGCTCCAGCCGGAGCGCCTCGACGCGTCGCTCGACCTCGACGCGCCGACCGTCGTCGTCGCGGCCTACGGCGTGCTGATCCCGGCCGGGGTGCTCGAGGGGCGCCTCTGGCTGAACGTGCATCCGTCGCTCTTGCCGCGCTGGCGAGGTGCGGCCCCGGTCGAGCGGGCGATCATGGCGGGCGACCGCGAGAGCGGCGTCACGATCCACGAGACGGTCGAGGCGCTCGACGCCGGGCCGATCGCCGCGCAGAGCGCGTTCCCGATCGGGCCCGAGGACGACGCAGGTGCGGTCTACGCGCGCGCCGCCGAGGTCGCCGCCGGGCTGCTCGACGGCGTGCTCTCCGGGGAGCCGAGCTTCACGCCGCAGAGCGGCGAGGTCACCTACGCCGACAAGATCACCGCCGCCGACCGGGAGCTCGACTGGAGCCTGCCCCCGCAGGAGCTCCTCGACCGGATCCGTGCCCTCTCGCCGCACATCGGCGCCCGCGGCGAGCTGGACGGGCGCCGGCTCACGATCTGGCGCGCGCGGCTCGAGGACGGGAAGCTCGTCCCGGTCGAGGTGCAGCCCGAGGGGAAGCGCCGCATGACCTACGACGAGTTCCTGCGCGGACTCCGGTGAGCGTCGCCCCCGCCCGGGTCGCGGCCTACGAGGTCGTGCGCCGCGTGTTCGAGGAGGAGGCCTACGCCGACCGGGTGCTCCGCGGCGCCGTGGAGAAGCTCGACGCGCGCGACCGCGCGCTCGCGCAGCGGCTCGCCTACGGCACCGTCCAGCGCGTGCGCACCCTCGACCACGCGCTCGAGGCGATCGGCCGCCGGCCCGTGGCGAAGCTCGACGCGCCCGTCAGGACCGCGTTGCGCCTCGGCGCCTACCAGCTCGGCTACCTCGACTCGGTCCCCCGGCACGCCGCCGTGAACGAGTCGGTCGAGCTCGTCCGGCGCGCCGGGCTCGAGCGCGCCGTTTCGTTCACGAACGCCGTGATGCGGCGGCTCGCGCTCGAGCTCGGCGACGTGATCGCGTCGCTTCCGGAGGGCACCGCACCAGAGGCCGCGCTCAAGCACTCGTATCCCGACTGGGTCGCCGAGACCTGGTGGCGCGAGCTCGGGCCCGGACGAGGCGCGCGCGCTGATGGTCGCCCAGAACGAGTCGCCGGAGACCGTGGTGCGGCTCGTCCGCGGGACGGTCGAGGGCGAGAGCACGGACATCCCCGGCGCCTACCGTGTCGAGAAGGTCGACGAGCAGGCGCTCGCCGAGGGGCGGATCTGGCCGCAGAGCCGCGGCTCGCAGCTCGCCGCGCTCTGCGTCGGCTCGCGCGACGGCGAGCGGACCCTCGATCTCTGCGCGGCACCGGGCGGCAAGGCGACGATGCTCGCCGGCGAGGTGACTGCGGTCGAGCTCCATCCGGGTCGCGCGCGCGAGCTGGAGGAGAACGCGCGCCGCCTCGGAGCCACGAACGTGACCGTCGTCTGCGCGGACGGGCTCGCGCTCCCGGCCGAGCTCGACGGCTTCGACAGGGCCCTCGTCGACGCCCCCTGCTCGGGGCTCGGCACGCTCGCGTCCCGCCCCGACCTGCGCTGGCGCGCCGAGCCGCTGCCGGAGCTCCAGCTCGCCCTCGTGCGCGCCGCGGCCGAGCGCGTCAAGCCCGGTGGCACCGTCCTCTACTCGGTCTGCACGATCGACGCGGCCGAGAACGAGGCCGTCGTCGACGCCTCCGGGCTCGCAGTCGAGCCGCTCGGCGACGAGTGGCCCGCGTTCAGGCACCTGCGGCGGCCCGAGTTCCTGCTCACCCTGCCACACCGCGACCGCACCTCGGGGTTCTTTGTCGCCCGATTGAGAGTCTAGGATCGCCCTGGTGCCCTGGGACGAGTGGATCCGCACGGTGGAGATCGAGCCGTCGATCTACGCAGCCGATTTCGCCAACCTCGGCGAGCAGCTCGAGGTGCTCCTCCGCACCGGCGCGCGCGTCTTCCACTTCGACGTCGGCGACGGCCACTTCGTCCCGCCGATCACGATGGGCCCGATCGTGCTCGAGTCGATCTCGCCGCTGGTGCACCAGCACGGCGGCGTGCTCGACTGTCACCTGATGGTCGAGGAGCCGGAGAAGCACTTCGCCGCGGTCGCGGCGGCGGGCGGCGACAGCGTCACCTTCCACTACGAGGCCGTCTTCGACGTCGCGGGCACCATTCGCGCGGCCCGCCAGCAGGAGCTCCAGGTCGGGATGGCCTTCAACCCGGAGACCGAGCCCGAGACGGTCGCGGCGGTCGCGAGCGGCGTCGACCTCGTCCTGTGCATGAGCATCCATCCGGGCTACTCCGGCCAGGAGTTCATGCCCGAGTCGCTCGAGCGGATCGCCCGCCTCCGTGCGGCGCTGCCTCCGGAGGTGCACGTGCAGGTGGACGGCGGGATCGATCCCGAGAACGTGCTCTCGGTGTACGAGGCCGGGGCGGACCTGATCGTCTCCGGGCGCGTCGATCTTCTCGCGCGAGGATCTGCCGCGCGCCTACCGGCGGCTCGTCCACGCGCTGGCGGGGCCTGCGGAGTGAGCCTCGAGCGGGCCCTCGAGCTCGCCGAGCGGGGGCGCGGGACCACCCATCCGAACCCTGTGGTGGGCGCAGTGGTCGTCTCGGGCGGCGAGGTCGTCGGGGAGGGCTGGCACGAGCGGAAGGGCGGGCCGCACGCCGAGGTCGTCGCTCTCGAGGCCGCCGGAGAGCGGGCGCGTGGGGCGACGGTCTACGTCACGCTCGAGCCGTGCTCGCACCACGGCGCGACGCCGCCGTGCAGCGACGCGCTGATCGCCGCGGGCGTCGCGAAGGTCGTGGTCGGCGCGGAGGACCCGAATCCCGAGGTGGACGGGATCGGCGCGCTGCGGGCGGCCGGGATCGAGGTCGAGGTCGTCGACTCCTTCGAGGCGCGCGCCCAGAACGAGGCGTGGCGGACCTGGATCGCGAAGGGACGGCCGTTCGTGACCTACAAGGCGGCGGTCACCCTCGACGGGCGGACGACGCTGCCGGGGTCGCGCTGGATCACCGGCGAGGCCTCGCGCCGGCTCGTGCACGAGCTGCGGGCCGCATCCGACGCGGTCGCGGTCGGGATGGGCACGGTACGGGCGGACGAGCCGCGCCTCGACGCGCGCGACGTGCCGGTCGTGCGGCAGCCGCGGCGCCTCGCGTTCGGGCGTGGGCCGCTTCCCGCGGGCTCGGAGCTCGAGCTGCGGAGCGGGCCGCTCGAGGAGGAGCTCGCGGCGCTGGCCGCAGAGGGCGTCCAGTCGCTCCTGCTCGAGGGAGGGCCGACGCTCGCCTCGTCGTTCCTCGCCGCGGGTCTCGTGGACAAGCTGCTGCTCTTCGTGGCGCCGGTGCTCGGCGGAGCGGGGGCCGGGGCGGTGTCGTCGCTGCCCGAGCCGCGTCGCGCTCTCGCGGTTGTCGGTGCGGCAGGTCGGGGAAGACGCTTTACTCGAGGCATATGTCCACGAGCCCTGAGGGTCAGCTCGTCAACCTCCTCTCGCACTGGCTCGCGCGGCACCGCACGGACGCCGAGCTGCAGGAGGGGATCGCCGCGATCGGCACGGACGGCAGCTCGCGGCCGACCAGGCCGAGCTCGTCGAGGAGCTCGCGCGGGAGCTCGCCGAAGGGCAGAGCCGAGGCGACCTGGAGATGGTCGCCCGCGAGACGCTCGAAGCCCTCGCCCTCGGCTGACCGCCTGATCAGCACCCGGGGACGCCCCGTGCCCCCGCCCGTCGCCTTCCAGCGTATCGACGCGCTCCGCACCCGTGGGTGACGGATCCGTGCCGGATTCGTCACGCCGCGAGTACCCTTCGCCACGTGTTCACCGGGATCGTCAGGGAGCGCGGCCGGGTGGCCGCGATCGACGGCGGCGCCGACGGCGTCCGGCTGCGGATCGCGGCGCCGCAGACCGCGGCGCAGACGGCGGTCGGCGACTCGGTCGCGATCAACGGCGTCTGCCTCACCGCGACGTCGGTCACCGACGGCGAGCTCGCCTTCGACGCGGTCGCCGAGACGCTCCGGCGCACCTCGCTCGGACGGCTCGAGCCCGGGAGCGAGGTCAACCTCGAGCCGGCGCTCCGCGCGGGCGAGCCGCTCGGCGGCCACATCGTCCAGGGCCACGTCGACGGGGTCGGCCGCGTCCGCTCGCTCGAGCCCGCAGGCGACGGAGCCGAGCTCACCGTCGAGGCGGCGCCGGAGCTCCTGCGCTACTGCGTCGAGAAGGGCTCGATCACCGTCGACGGCGTCTCGCTCACCGTCGCGTCGCTCGGCGGCGACGCATTCACCATCGCGCTGATCCCGCACACGCTCGCCGAGACGACCCTCTCCGGGCTCGCCCCGGGCGACGAGGTGAACCTCGAGGTGGACGTGCTCGCGAAGTACGTCGAGCGGCTCGTCACGCGGTGAGGCGCACGGCGGCGGCGCTGGCTGTCCTCGCTCTCGCGGGCTGCGGGGGCGCGAAGCACGCGGCCGCCCCACACGTCGAGGGCCCGTACGGACAGGGCGCCGACCAGGTGTGGCTCGTCCGCCCGACCGGCCCGACGAAGAGCGTCGTCGTCTTCCTCCACGGCCTCGGCGGCGCGACCGAAGACACGCCGGCGAACCATGTGCCGTGGCTGCTGCACCTCGCCCGGCGCGGCAGCGCCGTGATCTACCCCCGCTACGAGGCCGCCGCCACGATCGACGCGCAGCCGAAGGCGGCCGAGCACGCGCTGAAGGGCGTCGCGCTCGGGCTCGAGACGCTCGGGCTGCCCCAGGGTGCCCGCCGTCCTGATCGGCTACTCGCGCGGCGGCCCGCTCGCCGTCGACCTCGCCTCCGTCGCTCCCGCGATCGGGCTCGAGCCCCGCGGCGTCCTCGCCGTCTTCCCGTCCAGGCGCTTCCCGAACGAGCCGAAGCTCGACCTCCGCGCGCTCGATCCGACCGAGCGGGTCTGGATCATGATCGGCGACCGCGACACGGTCGTCGGCCCGTACGGCGCCGACGAGTTGCTCGACCGCCTCCGCGCCTCGGGGTTCCCGCAGAAGAGCGAGCGCCTGATCGAGGTCGTCTCGCACGGCAGCTTCTCGGCGACGCACCTCTCCGTCCTCTCCGACAGCGCGGATGCCCGCACGGCGTTCTGGGACACGGCCGATGCTCTCGTCACCGGGGTACGATGACGCCGTGAAATCCGAGCTCCAACCCGTCCCGGACACGGCGTTCTCCACGATCGAGGAGGCGATCGAGGACATCCGCGCGGGCAAGATCGTCGTCGTCGTGGACGCGCCCGACCGCGAGAACGAGGGCGACCTGACGATCGCCGCCCAGTTCGCGACCCCCGAGGCGATCAACTTCATGGCCGTCCACGCGCGGGGCCTGATCTGCCTCTGCCTGACCGAGGAGCGCTGCGACGAGCTCGGCCTGCGCCCGATGACCGAGCACAACGAGACGCCGTACGGGACCGCGTTCACCGTCTCGATCGAGGCGAGAGAAGGCATTACGACCGGGATCTCCGCGCATGACCGCTCGCGCACGATCCAGGTCGCGGTCGACCCGTCGAAGGGCGCGCACGATCTCGTCCAGCCGGGCCACGTCTTCCCGCTCCGCGCGCGCGGCGGCGGCGTGCTCGAGCGCACCGGCCAGACCGAGGCCGCGGTCGACCTCGCCCGCCTCGCGGGCCTGATCCCGGCCGGGCGTCGTCTGCGAGGTGATGAAGGAGGACGGGACGATGGCCCGCGTGCCCGACCTCGTCCCCTTCTGCCTCGAGCACGGCCTGAAGCTCGTCACCGTCGCCGACCTGATCGAGTACCGCCGCCGCCACGAGAAGCTCGTCGAGCGGATGACCTCCGTACGGCTGCCGACGGCCTACGGCGAGTTCACCGCGGTCGCGTTCCGCGAGAAGCTGACCGGCAAGATCCACGTCGCGCTCGTCCACGGCGAGGTCGACGGGGCCGAGGACGTGCTCGTGCGCGTCCACTCCGAGTGCCTCACCGGCGACGTGTTCCACTCGCAGCGCTGCGACTGCGGCGACCAGCTCGACCGCGCACTGCGCCGGATCTCCTCCGAGCCGCAGGGCGTCCTGCTGTACCTCGCGCAGGAGGGCCGCGGCGTCGGCCTGCTCAACAAGCTGAAGGCGTACGAGCTCCAGGAGCAGGGGCTCGACACCGTCGAGGCGAACCTCGAGCTCGGCCTCCCGGCCGACGCGCGCGACTACGGGATCGGCAACCAGATCCTCGCCGACCTCGGGCTGTCGACGATCCGGATCCTCACGAACAACCCGAAGAAGATCATCGGGATCGAGGGCTTCGGGCTCCACGTGGTCGAGCAGGTGCCGATCGAGGTGCCCGCCGGCGACGAGAACCGCGCCTACCTCGAGGCCAAGCGCGACAAGCTGGGCCATATGCTTCGACTGCACCATCAGGATCTCCGGTTCGATCCCAGCGACTTCGAAGGAGCAGAGGCGTGACCGACAGCTGGCCCGAGGACGACGTCGCCGAGCTGCCCGCCCCCGAGGCGGCCCAGCCGGTCGAGAGCGAGACGGCGATGCCGCCGATGGACGCGCCGCCGCTCGAGGTGCCCGAGCCGCTCCTCCGCACCCCCGACGAGCACGCCGGCGGCGGGCTCGAGGTGCCGGACGGCTTCGCGGTGCTCGAAGGGACCGCTGAGGGCGCGCGGCGCGGCGTCGCGGTCGTCGTCTCGCGCTTCAACGGCGAGATCGGCACGGCCCTCCTCGCCTCGGCGCTGGACGAGCTCGAGCGCGCCGGAGTGCTGCGCGAGGCGATCACCGTCGTGCCCGTCCCCGGTGCCTTCGAGCTGCCGCTCGCGGCGATGGCGTTCGCGAAGACGCGCCGCTACGCCTGCGTCGTCGCGCTCGGCTGCGTGATCCGGGGCGAGACGCCGCACTTCGACCTCGTCGCCGGCGAGGCGGCGAGCGGGCTCCAGCTCGCGGCGCTCGAGACCGGGGTGCCGGTCGCCTTCGGCGTGCTCACCACCGAGACGGTCGAGCAGGCCCAGGCCCGCACCGACAAGGGCGCCGAGGCCGCCCGCTGCGCGCTCGAGATGGCCGACCTGTTCGCCCAGCTCCGCGTCGCAGCGGCCGCGACCTAGGTCCTTTCGCTACACTCCGCCGGCCATGTCGAAGGTATGCGCAATCTGCAACAAGGGTCCCGCGTTCGGGAACTCCCGCAGCCACTCGATGGTCGCGACGAAGCGGCGCTTCAATCCGAACCTCCAGCGGGTGCGGATCATGGTCGGCGCCACGCCGAAGCGCGCCTACGTCTGCACGCGCTGCCTCAAGGCCGGCAAGGTCACCAAAGCCGTCTAGTCCTTCGGGCCGCGGAGCAACCCGCATCGGCCCGATGCGGTCTAATCCCCGTATGGAGGCAGCCCAGCCGCTCTCATCGCCGCTCGGCAGGATCACGATCGCGAACGACGCGGTCGCGCAGGTCGTCGGCCACACGGCCGCGGAGTGCTACGGCGTGGTCGGGATGGCCTCGAAGCGGCGCGGCGCCCGCCTGACGAAGCGCGAGAAGCCGAACCAGGGCGTCTCGGTTCGCGGCGACGCCGAGTCGGGGATCACGATCGACCTCTACGTCGTCGTCGAGTACGGGCTCAACCTGGCCGAGGTCGCCGCGACGATCCGCTCCCGGGTCGCGTACGAGGTCGAGCGGATCACGGGCCTGCCCGTGCGCGCGCTCGAGGTGCACATCGAGGACGTCAGGCGGTCGGAGGCGTGAGCCCGCTCGAGGAGACCCGGGCGCTCGCACGGTTCGGGCTCGCCGCGATCGAGCAGAGCCGCCAGCGGATCGACGACCTCAACGTCTACCCGGTCCCCGACGGCGACACCGGCACGAACCTCACGCTCACCGCGCGCGCCGTCGTCGAGCAGCTCGAGGGCTCCAACGCGGCCGATCGCGCCGCGGTCGCGCACGAGCTCACCCGCGCCGCGCTGATGGGTGCCCGCGGCAACTCGGGCGTGATCTTCTCCCAGATCGTCCGCGGCGCCGCCGAGGTGCTCGGCGGGCCCGCGCCCACCGACGTCCTCACGTGCAAGCGCGCGTTGCGCGGGGCGAGCGACGCCGCCTACCGCGCCGTGCGCCGGCCGGTCGAGGGGACGATGCTCACGGTGATCCGCGAGATGGCCGAGGAGGCCGAGGCGACCGAGGCGGCCTCGGTCAGCGACCTCATGCACGCCGTCGTCCGCCGCGGCGAGGACGCGCTCGCGCGCACGCCCGAGCTGCTCGACGTCCTGCGCGAGGCCGGCGTCGTCGACGCGGGCGGGGCGGGGCTGCTCGAGATCGTCCGCGGGATCACGGCCGGGCTCGCCGGCGAGCCGCTGCCGGAGGCGCTCCCGCGCCAGGAGCTCGGGTACGACGCCGTCCACCAGGAGCTCTCGCGCTACACGTACTGCACCGTCTTCGTGATCGAGGGCGACGACCTCGACGCCGACGCGCTCGAGTCCGACCTCGAGCGGCTCGGCGACTCGCTGCTCGTCGTCGGCGACCGGAGCGCGCTCAAGGTGCACGTCCACACGGACGAGCCGGGCGCGGCGCTCTCGCTCGGGACCGCGGCCGGCACGATCGCCCAGGTCGAGATCGCGAACATGCACGACCAGACCGTCGCGCGCGAGGAGCGGCTCAGCGAGTACGAGGCGCCCCGCGCGGCCGCCGACACTCCGGCCCTCACCGACGTCGTCGCGGTCGTCGCGGGCGAGGGGAACCGGCGCCTGTTCGCCTCGCTCGGCGCCGCCTGGATCGTCGAAGGAGGGCAGACGATGAATCCCGCGACCTCCGAGCTGCACGAGGCGATCGAGGAGGCGCGCGCGCCCGAGGTGATCGTGCTGCCGAACAACGGCAACGTGATCCTCTCGGCCGAGCAGGCCGCCTCGCTCTCGGAGAAGCCCGTCCACGTGATCCACACCGACTCGATCCCGGCCGGCCTCGCCGCGATGGTCGCCTTCGACCCGAACGCCACGGCCGCAGAGAACGTCGAGCTGATGCGCGAGGCGGTGGAGAGCGTCGCCACCGGCGAGGTCACGGTCGCCTCCCGCGACGCGGAGGTGAACGGGTTCGCCGTCCGCAAGGGCCACTACCTCGGCCTCGCGGGCGGCTCGCCGGTCGCCGAGGGGGCGAGCTTCGACGAGGTGGCGGGCGAGGTGGTCGAGCGCCTGCTCGCCGAGCCGCGCGGCGTGCTCACGCTCCTGACCGGATCGGAGCCGCAGCCGCTCGAGCAGCTGCTCGCCCGGGTCGCCGAGCTGCATCCGGAGGTCGAGCTCGACGTGCAGGAGGGCGGGCAGCCCCACTACCCGCTCCTGCTCTCGGCCGAGTGACGGGCGCGGCGCCGGTCCGCGTCCTCCTCGTCGAGGACAACCAGGTGTTCCGCGAGGCGCTCGAGCTGCTGCTCGGGCTGCGCGAGGACGTCGTCGTCGTCGGCTCGGTCGGAGACGGCGGCGAGGCGGTGCCGGCGGCGCACGAATTCAGGCCCGACGTGGTGCTGGTCGACTACCGGCTGCCGGTGCTGGACGGGGTGGAGGCGACACGCGCGCTGCGCGAGGCGCTCCCCGACGTCGCCGTCGTCTGCCTGACCGCGTCGGCGACCCCGCGCGAGCGCGAGGCGCTGCTCGAGGCCGGCGCGGTCGTCTGCCTCTCGAAGGACCAGGAGCTCGACGAGATCGTCGCCGCGATCCGCCGCGCCGCAGGTAATGTCGCCGCGTGAATCTGACCGCGGAGAACACTGCGATCGTGGTCGACTCGACGGCCGACTTCCCCGAAGCCCACGAGCGGTTCCCGAACTGGCGCATCGTCCCGCTCTACGTCCGCTTCGGCGAGGAGAGCTACAAGGACTACGTCGAGCTCTCGCCCGACGAGTTCTACGCGAAGCTCCGCACCGCCGAGAAGCTGCCCACGACCTCGCAGCCGACCCCGGGCGACTTCCTCGCCTGCTACGAGGAGCTGGCCGCCTACGAGCGCGTCTACTCGCTCCACATCGCGGGCACGCTCTCGGGCACGGTCGAGAGCGCCCGCACCGCGGCGGGCATGCTCGGCGACGACCGCGTGCGCGTGATCGACAGCGAGTCGGCCTCCGCTGCGGTCGCGATGCTCGGGCTCGCGATCCAGCGGCGGCTCGACGCGGGGACGACCGACGAGGAGATCGACACGGTGATCGCGCGCTTCCAGGGGAGCTCGCACCTGATCTTCACGGTCGAGACGCTGGAGTACCTCGCCAAGGGCGGCCGCATCGGCCGGGCGCGCGCCTGGGCCGGCCAGCTGCTGAACGTGAAGCCGATCCTCGCGCTCGAGGACGGCGCGGTGGTCCCGGTGAAGCGGGTGCGCGGCAACCACAAGGCGATGCAGGAGTTCGTCGCGGCGTTCACGGCGGGGAGCGAGGACGTGCCCGAGCTGCACGTGGCCGTCGCCCACGCGGACGCGCCGTCCAAGGCGGAGGCGCTCGAGGCGATGGTGCGCGACCTGCGCCCGCGCGCCCAGCTCGACCTCGTCTCGAACCTCGGCTCGGTCGTCGGCACCCACGCCGGCCCCGGCGCGGTCGGCTTCTTCTGGTTCACCGACGCCTAGTCGTCCTGGCCCTCCCCGACGGTCGTCGCGGGGGCGGGCACCGTCGCGCCGGACGGCAGGGTCGCGACCGGGCTCAGCTTCCCGACCGGGTCGCTGCGGTGGGTCGCGAAGCCGAGCAGCGCGTAGTTCGCTCCGATCGCCAGCGCGGCGACCGCGAGCACGAGCATGGCTGCGAGCGCGACTCTCATGCCGCCAAGGCTAGCTCGCGGCGCAGCTCCGCGACCTCCCGCGGGCGGTTGGCGAGGAGCGCCGCCCGCAGGCGCCCCTCTCCGTCGAGGTAGCTGGCCCGGAACGAGTCGTCCCCGCCCTCGAGCTCGACCCGGACTGCGGAGCGCGGCTCGCCGACGAGCTGGAGCCGCAGGCCGAACTGGTCCGACCAGACGTAGAGCGGCTCGCTGTACGGCCGTTCCTCGCCGAGGATCGCCCGGGCGACCGCTGCGGCCTGCCCCGCGGCGGCCGTCCAGTGGCCGGTGCCGGTGACGTCGCCGCAGGCGTAGACGCCCGGGTGCACGGTGCGGCCGCAGGCGTCCGAGCCGAGCCAGGGAATGAGCTCGCGCACCGGGTCGACGCCGATCGCGTAGAGCAGGACGTCGTGCGGCGGCAGCTCGGTGGTGCCGGTGCGCACGTCGATCCCGTGAGCGCGGTAGCGGGCCGTGAGCGTCTCGCCGACTTCGCGTCCGAGGATCGCCTCGAACGGCGTCTCGGCCGCCTCGACGAGCGTCACCTCGCACCCGAGCGCAAGGGCCGTCGACGCGACCTCGGTGCCGACGAAGCCGCCGCCGGCGATCGCGAGCCGTACGCCCGGGCCGAGCCGCTCGCGCAGCGCGAGCGCGTCCGCGAGCGTCCGCAGCCCCTGCGGCCGGCGCAGGCGCGCGCCGGTCGCGAGCACGAAGGAGTCCCAGGCGACCTCGTCGCCGCCGACGAGCGCGGTGCGGCCCTGCAGGTCGACCGCCTCGACGCGGGTCCCGAGCCGCAGCTCGATCTCCGTGCTCGGCCCAGAAGGACCAGGGCCGGAGCGCGACGTCGTCGCGGGACCCGCCGAGCAGCTCCTTCGAGAGCGCGGGCCGCTCGTACGGCGCGTGCGGCTCGTCGCCGACGAGGAGGATCCGCCCGTCGAAGCCTTCGGCGCGCAGCGTCTCGGCACAGCGGGAGCCGGCCAGGCCGGCTCCCGCGATCAGGACGGTCTCCATCTCAGGCCGCTTCCACGATCTGGACGGAGATCGCGCCCATCGGGCACGAGTCGGCCGCGTCGAGCACGGCCTCGTCGTCGCTCGAGCCGACGCGCAGCCTGGCGGTTCCCGCCTTCGAGCTCGAAGACGTCGGGCGCGAGCTCGGCGCAGCTGCCGAAGCCGCTGCAGAGGGACTGGTCGATCACGATGCGGTAGGTCATGGTGTTGCTCCTTTCGGGATGGATGGTTCTGGACGGGATGGTTCTGGACGGGATGGTTCTGGACGGGCCGGGCGGGCGAAGCGACGGCCTGGGCCTCTCGCGCAACGGGACGGCTCGAGACGGGCCGGGCGAGCGCCCGGTAGGCGGTGGCCGCCGCGACCGAGGCGACCGCGCCGAGGTAGAGGGCGAAGGCCCACGGGCGGGACGTGTCCGTTCCGGACATGAGACCGTGGACCGTCGCGCCGGCGAAGATCGCGTAGGTCGCCTAGTGGAGCCGGCGCCAGTTCTTCGGGCCGATCCGCTTGCGCATCGAGAACGACGCGTAGACGAGGATCATCAGCTCGGCCGTGAGCACGCCGATCGCGGTCGCGACCGGGCGGTAGGACGAGGTGAACGGCACGACGAGCGCCCAGACCGGCATCCGCACGGTCTGGTCGAGCACGAGCGCGGTGCCGTGGAGCGCGAGCGCGCCGAGCCCGAGCAGTGCGAGCGTCCGGTGCGTGTCGACGACCGCGGCCGGCTTCAGCCCGCGGAACGGGCCGCGACTTGACCACGAGCCCGGCGAGCACCGACAGCGTCAGCAGGACGTAGGCGGTGAACCCGGCCGAGCGCGCGAGCAGCCAGAAGGTCGGGTCGTGCGTCATCCGAGCCCGCCCTCGAGGATCGCGCGGCCGTCCGAGGTGACGAGCACGCGCGGCACGTCGACCTCGCCGCCGAGGAAGGCGATCTTCGCCAGCACCTCGGCCTCGACCGCGCTCGGCGCGACCACGGTGACGCGCAAGCAGCGTCGCGTCTCGGCCGGACGGCCGGTGGCGGGATCGATCAGGTGGTGGAGCTCCTCGCCGCCGCGGCTCCAGCGCCGCCGGTCGCGGCCCGACGTGGCGATCGCGCCGCGGGAGAGCTCGAGCGTGACCGAGCCGTCGACGCCGACCGGCCAGGCGCCGCCGCGGACGGCGAGGTCGCCGCCCGCGTTGACGAGGCACGGGCCGTAGGCCGCGAGCAGCTCGACGGCGCGGTCGACGGTGTAGCCCTTGGCGATCCCGCCGAGGTCGAGGTGCGTCCCCGGCTCGAGCTCGATCCGGTCGCCCGTCGATCGCGGATGCCGCCGCCGCAGCGGGCGCCGCCGCTCGCTGCCGGCCCGTCCGCGGGGACGAGCTCGAACGAGCGGTCGTAGCCCGCCGCGACGACGGCGTCGAGGACGGTCGGGTCGAACAGGCCGCCGCTCCGCTCCCGGGCCTCGAGGGCCAGGGCGGTGACGCGGAGCAGGTCGGGCCCGGCCTCGAGCGAGCCGTCGCGGTTCAGCCGCGAGAGCTCCGAGTCCGGCCGGAAGCGGGACAGGAGGGCCTCGAGCCGCTCGAACTCGGCCTCCACCCGCGCGAACCCGTCGCGCGGATCGCCGTCGAGCAGGCACTCGACCGTCGTCCCCATCGCGTGGAACTCGTGGCGCTCCATCACGACGTCTTCGTGATCGTGAGGGGCGGCAGGGTCACGACGCGCACGCCGCGCCGCCGGAGGCCGCCGGTGCCGGGCTGCCGACGATCGGCACCTGCGCCGAGATCTGCTGCGCCTGCTTCGCCGCCGCGGCCCGCTGGCGCAGGATCGTGTTCACGAGCGCGGTCTCGCGCTTCAGCGCCTGCTCCCGCAGCGCGATCAGCTGCAGCTGCGGGCTCGCCTTGGTCGTCGCCCAGGGGTGGGCGGCGACGGCGGCCCAGGAGAGGAAGAGCACGAGCACGCCGATCGCAGCCGCGTAGAGGCGGCCGACGTGGTTAGCCATCGGAGCCACCACCACCGTCCGCCGCCCTCGGACTCGGACTCCCCGCCGGCGCGGTGCTTGTGGATCACGATCGGGGCGGGGCGGACGTAGACGACGCGCTGGGCGGCGGACGCAGTGGACACGGCTGCCGTCCTGGCCGCGAGCCG
The DNA here is from genome assembly GCA_963746005.1 of uncultured Actinomycetes bacterium. Taxonomy (GTDB): domain Bacteria; phylum Actinomycetota; class Thermoleophilia; order Gaiellales; family Gaiellaceae; genus CAVQZA01. The sequence goes on from CAVUZM010000021.1 coordinate 25,280, forward strand.
TGGACGTTGCGGGGGCCGGCGACGCGGCCAGAGCCTTGCTGCAGCGCGGCCTCGCCGGCGGCGAGCTGCCGCTGTTTCTGGGCGATCACCGCCGCGTTCTGCTTCTGCGCGGCGGCGCCGAGCTGGGTCGTCCGCGTCACCGCGAAGGTGCCCGCCAGCGCCGCGAATCCGATCAGCAGCGGCGATCAGCAGGGCATTGAATCGTGTCATGAAGCTCACCTCCAATTCGACTTCCCCGACCGTAGGAGGACGTGCGACAGAGGTGGGCAAGCGGCCGGGTAAGGCTTCGCCACGGTTTCGGTAACGGTTCGGGAAAGTGCCGATCCTCACGCCGGCGGTTTCCGCCAGGATGCAGGTATGAAGGTCTTGCTCGTCGAGGACGAGGACTCGATCGCCGAGCCGCTCGCGGAGGGGCTGCGCCGCGAGGGGTTCACGGTCGAGCGCGCCGCAACCGGTGCCGAGGCGCTCGCCGCCGGCCCGGCCGACGTCGTCCTCCTCGACCTGCGCCTGCCCGACACCGACGGCTACGCGGTCTGCCGCGGGCTGCGGGAGCGCTCGGACGTGCCGATCATCATGGTCACGGCGCGCGGGGAGGAGGTCGACAAGGTGATCGGCCTCGAGCTCGGCGCCGACGACTACGTGGTCAAGCCGTTCGGCCTCCGCGAGCTGATCGCCCGGATCCACGCGGTCACGCGCCGCACCCAGCCGGCGCCGCCGTCGGGCCCGCTCCGCGTCGGGTCGCTCGAGGTCGACGTCCGTGCGCGCCGCGCGCTCCTGGACGGCACCGAGCTCGCTCTCACCGCGAAGGAGTTCGACCTCCTCGCAGCGCTCGCCGCCGAGCCGGGCGCGGCCGTCACGCGGCAGCAGCTGCTCCGCCGGGTCTGGGACACCGACTGGTACGGGCAGACGAAGACGATCGACGTCCACGTCGGCTCGCTGCGCCGCAAGCTCGGCGACCCGGGCTGGATCGAGACCGTGCGCGGCGTCGGCTTCCGCCTGCGGCCCGCGCCGTGAGCCGGCGCCTGCTCGCTCACGCTACGTCGGGCTCGCGCTGCTGATCCTGCTCGTGCTCGAGGTGCCGCTCGGGATCGCGTACGGGCGGAACGAGCGCGGCGACCTCACCGGGAAGGTCGAGCGGGACGCGGTCGCGATCGCGTCGCTCTCGGAGGACGCCCTGCAGGGGCACGGGAGCCTCGCGCCGCTCGGCGCGCTCGCGGCGCGCTACCAGCGCGACACCGGGCGGCCGGGTCGTGCTCGTCGACCGGCAGGGGGTCTCGGTGGTCGACTCGGGCGCCGCGGTGCCGCGGGACTTCGCCACGCGACCGGAGATCGCTGCGGCGCTCGAAGGGCAAGGTCGCCACCGGCGTCCGCTACTCGCACACGCTCGACACGAATCTCCTCTACGTCGCGGAGCCGGTCGCCTCGGGCGGGGTGGTGCACGGCGCCGTGCGCATCACGTACCCGACCTCGGCGGTCGACGCGCGGGTGACGCGCTACTGGCTGATGCTCGCCGCGATCGCCGCGCTCGTGCTCGCTGCTGGCGGCGGTGGTCGGGCTCGTGCTCGCGCGCTCGGTCACGCGCCCGCTCCACGCGCTCGAGCAGGCGGCGGGCGAGGCCGGCGGCGGCGATCTGTCCGTGCGCGCGCCCGAGGCGGGGCCGCCCGAGGTGCGCTCGCTCGCGGTCTCCTTCAACGAGATGGTGAGGCGGCTCGAGGAGCTCGTCGGCGCGCAGGAGGTCTTCGTCGCCGACGCCTCGCACCAGCTGCGGACGCCGCTCACCGCGCTCCGGCTCCGGCTCGAGAACGGCGACGTGGAAGGCGCGCTGCCGGAGGTCGAGCGGCTGTCGCGGCTCGTGGACGGGCTCCTCGCGCTCGCCCGCGCGGAGGCGGCTCCCGCCGAGCCCGTCGAGCTCGCGGCCGCGGTCGCGGACCGGCTCGACGCGTTCGCCCCGCTCGCCGAGGAGCGCGGCGTCCACCTCGAGTCGCGCGTCGCGGGCCGGGCGCTCGTCGGTCCCGACCGGCTCGGCCAGGCGCTCGACAATCTGTTCGCGAACGCGCTCGCGGTCGCCCCGGCAGGGTCGGCGGTGACGGTCTCCGGCGGGCCGGAGGCGCTGCACGTCGAGGATCACGGCCCCGGGATGACGCGCCGAGGACCGCGCCCGCGCCTTCGACCGCTTCTGGTCGAAGGGCAGCGGCTCGGGGCTCGGCCTCCCGATCGTGAAGCGCCTGATCGAGCTCGACGGCGGCTCCGTCGAGCTGCGAGACGCCCCGGGCGGCGGGCTCGACGTCGTGCTGCGGCTGCGCCCTGTGCCGTGAGGGTCCGTCCGGACCGGGTTCCTATACTCCGCCGGACCTGCCCGGAGCGATGACAGCGACCCGCCTGCCGACGGGGTTCGGCAGCCTGGACCAGCCCGTGTCCTGGCCGCCTCCGCGTGCCCGGCCCCGACCGGAGCTCCTCGAGGCGCTCGCTCGACACGCTCCCGGGAGTCGGCGTCACGATCCGCCGGCGACTGGCGAAGCTCGGGCTCGAGACCGTCGGCGACCTGCTCTCGCACCGCCCGTTCCGCTACGAGCAGCCGGTCGAGCACCGGCGGATCGCGGATCTCTTCGGCGACGAGGAGGTCGCGATCGAGGGAACGGTCGGCTCGGCGAGCCTTCGGCGGCCGCGCCGCGGGCTCACGATCCTCGAGGCGGTCGTCTCCGACGGCACGGGCTCGATCAAGGCGTCGTGGTTCAACCAGGGCTGGCTCGCGGAGCGGCTCCAGCCCGGCACGTACGTACGCCTGCGCGGTCAGACGACCCGCTACGGCTTCACGGTCAAGAGCTACGACCTCGGCGAGGAGGCGCACGCGACGGCGGACTTCGCCCCGGTGTACCCGGCGAGCGAGGAGATCGCGCCGAAGAAGCTGCGCGAGCTGGTCGAGGCGGCGCTGCCGCTCGCCGCCGCGCTCCCCGATCCGCTGCCGGCCGCGCTGAAGGCGCAGGAGGGGCTGCCGTTCCGGGACGACGCGCTCCACGCGCTCCACCGGCCGAGGTCGCTCGCGGAGGCGGAGGAAGGCCGGCGCCGGCTCGCGTTCGACGAGCTGCTCGTGCTCCAGGTCGGCCTCGCGCAGCGGGCCCGCGAGCGCGAGGCGACGATCGCGCCCGCGCTCGGCGAGCCGGGCGAGCTGATCGAGCGCTACCGCGTGGCGCTCCCGTTCACGCTCACCGAGCACCAGGAGCGGGCGATCGCGGAGATCGACGCAGACCTCGCGCGCGGCGTGCCGATGCAACGGCTGCTGCAGGGCGACGTCGGCTCCGGCAAGACCGCCGTCGCGCTCTACACGCTCCTGCGCGCGGTGGAGCGCGGCCGCCAGGGCGCGCTGATGGCGCCGACGGAAACCCTCGCCGAGCAGCACTTTCTCACCCTCGATCCGCTCTGCGCCGAGCTCAGCGTCCCGGTCGTCCTGCTCACGAGCTCGCTCCCCGCGAAGGAGCACGCGGCCGCGCGCGCCCGGCTCGCGAGCGGCGAGGCGGCGATCGCGGTCGGCACGCACGCTCTGATCCAGAGCGGGGTGGACTTCGCCGACCTCGCGGTCGCGGTCGTCGACGAGCAGCACCGCTTCGGCGTCGAGCAGCGCCGCGCGCTCTCGGAGGGCCGCGGCCCGCACGTCCTGCACATGACCGCGACGCCGATCCCGCGCACGCTCGCCCTCACCGTCTACGGCGACCTCCAGATCAGCGAGATCGCGAAGCCGCCCGCCGACCGTGTTCCCGTGGTAACACGCTGGATTCCGCAGGAGCGCGCCTCCGAGGCGTACACGCGCCTGCGGCGGCTGCTCGACGAGGGCCGCCAGGCCTACGTCGTCTGCCCGCTGATCGAGGCCTCCGAGACCTCGGTCGCCCGCGCCGCCGAGGACGAGGCCGAGCGGCTGCGCAGGGCCGAGTTGAAGGGCTACCGCGTCGGCTGCCTGCACGGGCGCCTCAAGCCGCGCGAGCGGCGCGAGCTGATGGCGCGGTTCAAGGCGCGCGACCTCGACGTGCTCGTCGCGACGACGGTGATCGAGGTCGGCGTCGACGTCCCGAACGCGACGGTGATGATCGTGCAGGAGGCCGACCGCTTCGGCCTCGCGCAGCTGCACCAGCTCCGCGGCCGCGTCGGCCGCGGCTCCGACCAGTCGTACTGCCTGCTCGTCTCGCGCCCGAAGGAGGAGCTGACGGAGAGCGCGGCGGCGCGGCTCGAGGCGCTCGTGAAGACGAGCGACGGCTTCGAGCTCGCCGAGGTCGACCTCGAGCTGCGCGGCTCGGGCCAGCTCCTCGGCACGCGCCAGGCCGGCCTCTCCGACTTCCACTTCGCCCGCCTGCGCGCCGACCGCCCGCTGCTCGAGCGGGCGCGCGCCGCCGCCGGCGGCCTCGTCGACGACGAGGGCCCGCTGAACGACGAGGTGCAGCGGGTGTTCGGCGACGCGGCCGTCGCCGCGTAAGGTGGCCCCATGCGGATCATCGCCGGCTCGCGGAAGGGGCACGGGCTCGTGGCGCCGAAGGGGCTCGACACGCGCCCGACCGGCGACCGCGTCCGCGAGGCCGCCTTCAACCTGATCGGCCCGGTTGACCGGCGCGACAGTGCTCGACCTCTTCGCCGGCTCGGGCGCGATGGGGCTCGAGGCGCTCTCCCGCGGCGCCGAGCGCGCGGTGTTCGTCGAGTCGGACCGTGACGCGGTGCGCGCGATCGAGGCGAACCTCGACAAGCTCGGCCTCCGCGCCGCGGTCACCCGCAGCGACGCCGTCCGGGCGCTCGCGCAGGAGGCGGCGGCGGGCAGGCGATACGATCTGGTGCTCGTCGACCCGCCCTACCGGATGCTCGCCGACCTCATGCCCCGACTCCAGCGCCATCTCGCAGCCGTGCTCGCGCCCGACGGCCTCGTCGTCGTCGAGTCGGACGCGCGGGAGGAGCCGCTGGTCGAGGGCCTCGCCGTCCGCACGAGCCGCCGCTACGGCTCCGCGCTCTGACCCTCTTCGAGCACCTACCCTCGCGTTCCTCGGGCGTCGCTGGCGGTGCGGGGCCGGAGGTCACAGTGTGAGTAACACGGGGCCGGAGACCGTGCCGTCAGCGGCGCCAGGCGGCGGCGGAGCCGGGCTCTGCGCGGGACCGCTGCCGGCGAGGCGCGCGAGCATGATCACGGCGATCTGCCCCGGCTCGTACGACCCGGTCACGCTCGGCCACGTCGACGTGATCACCCGCACCGCGGCGATCTTCGACCGCGTCGTCGTCGGCGTCGTCCGCGAGCCGCACCACAAGAAGACGATGTTCAGCGTCGAGGAGCGGGTCGCGTTCCTCGGCGACGCGCTCACCGGGCTCGACAACGTCGAGGTGGACGTGTTCTCCGAGCTCGTGGTCGACTTCGCCCGCCGCTGGGGCGCGAACACGATGGTCAAGGGGCTTCGCGTGATCTCCGACTTCGAGTGGGAGTACCAGATGAACCACCTGAACCGGGCGCTCGCGCCCGACGTCGAGACGCTGTACGTGATGTCGAGCCCGAAGTACAGCTTCGTCTCCTCGAGCGGCGTAAAGGAGATCGCAGCGTTCGGGGGAAAGGTGGACGAGTACGTCCCCGCGGCGGTCGCCCGACGTTTCGAAGAGCTGTTCCCGGACGGTCGCCCCGGCGCCCCACTCAGTCCCCAGGAGTAGAATCAGGAGATCCCATGGACGTCCTCGTACTGATCGACAAGCTCGACGATCTCGTGCACAACGCGAAGGCCGTGCCTCTGACCGACCAGGTGCGGATCGATCGCGAGGAGATCTACGACATCCTCGACCAGATGCGGGCGACGATTCCCGAGGAGATCAAGCAGGCGCGCTGGATCGTCAAGGAGCGGCAGGAGATGCTCGCCGAGGCGAAGCGCGAGTGCGACCGGATCCTCCAGGAGGCGCGCGAGCAGGCCGTCAGGGAGGCGTCGCAGACCGAGATCGTCAAGCTCGCCGAGCGCCAGGCGCAGGACATCGTCGACGAGGCCCGGCGCCAGGCGCGCGAGACGCGTCTCGAGATGGAGGACTGGGCCGACGGGATCCTCTCCACGCTCGAGGTCAACCTCGACAAGTTCCTCGGCGCCGTGAAGCGCGGCCGGGAGCGGCTGTCGGAGCGCTCGCAGGAGTCCGTCGTCGCCGGGGTCGGCCCCGCCGACGACGGCGACGAGCCGTACTAACCGCCCCGGGCGCGGGGCGTCAACAGCTAGGGACATGCGCCTCCTCCTCGTTGCCTGCGTGCTCGCGGTTGCCTTCTTCACAGGGGTCGCCGAGGCGGGCAGCCTTTCGCAGGTGACCACGATCGTCGCCGGCGCGGGCCCGTCCGTCGTCGCCGTCGACTCGACCCGCAACCTCGTCTTCGTCACGAGCGTGCGCTCGAACACGATCTCGGTGCTGGACGGCTCGACGCGGGCGGTGACGGCCACGATCACGCGACCGCCGGGAGGCAAGGGCGTCGCGCTCGCGGTCGACCCGGTCGCCGGCCGCCTGTACGACCTCGACAGCGCGCTCGACCAGGTGCTCGTCTGGGACGAGACGACTCACGCGCTCGTGACCCGCTGGCCGGCGCCGGCGTCGCCGAGCGGCATCGCCGTCGACCCCGCTGCCGGCCGGGTCTACGTGACGAGCGCGGTCGGTGGCGTCGGCTACTTCACCTCGCTCAGCGAGTCGACCGGCGCGAAGGTCACCTCGCGCCAGCTCGGCACCGACCCGCGCGGCGTCGCGGTCGACCCGGTGACGGGACTGGCCTGGGTCGCCGACGCCGCGACGCAGGTCGTCTACTACGTCGAGCCGAAATCGGCTCTCGAGGCCAACTTCTATCCGATCGCGGACGGGGCCTTCGCCGTCGCGATCGATCCCCGGCCCGGCGGGACGAGGGTCTGGGTGGCAGGCGGGCGCGGCGTCACGGTGGTCCTGCCCGCCCTCAACGAGGTCGCCGGCACCGCCGGAACCGGCGGCGCAGTCAGCTCGGTCGCGGTCGATCCGGCCACCGGCCTCGCGTACGCCGTCACCCCTGGTGCCTCGGCGGCGAAGGGGACGCTGGCGGTGCTCGAGCAGACGCTCCAGGCGCCTCCGGCGATCGACGAGCGCGTACCCGTTGGCGTCTCGCCGCTCGGCGTCGGCGTCGACCTCTACAACGCGCGCGTCTTCGTCGCGAACGCCGGTGCCGACCCGGACGCAGGCTCGGTCTCGGCCGTCTCGGAGTTCCAGCCGGTCGCCCACGGCTTCCACTTCGCGAACAACTTCAAGGGGAGGCTCGGCGGCTTCGACCTCGCCGCGACGCCGTTCGGGCTCTCCGGCGGGATGGTCTACGCCGCGCTCGACACCTTCGACATCGGCTGGGGGGCGCCGCCCGACACGAAGCCGCCCGCGGCAGGGTCGGTGCGCGAGTACATCTCGAAGCGCGAGGTCGACGGGCTCGGCGCGCAGAACTCCGCGGTCGTCAAGAAGTTCCACCTCTGGCAGGGCTATCCGGCGAGTGGGCCGACAGGCTTGCCACAGCGCTCGCTCCGCGAGTTCCAGAACGTCCTGCGCCCGAGCCTCGACAAAGGCGTGCCGATGCCGGTCGGCGTCGTCCGTGCGCAGGCCGGCCGCCCGGTGTGGGAGAACCGCGAGGTGCTCGCGACCGGCTACTTCGGCAAGGGGAGCCAGTGGGTGCTCGAGCTGTACGACCCGGCGGCGCCCGACCGCACCGTCTACGTGAACACGAGCACCCTCCGCGAGACCGCCCGGGCGAACGGGACCGGCCTGATCGGCAAGGCGTGGCGCGGCTTCTTCGCGATCACGAACTACACGCGCTCGACGCCGCCCTGGGCGCCGCAGGCCCCGGCCGGCTAGAGCTCGGCCGCCAGCCTCTGCGCGGCCTCCACGAACCCGAGCGCGGCGGGCGAGCGATAGCGGTCCGCGTGCCAGGCGAGCGCCAGCAGGCGCGGCGGGACGCGGGAGCCGAGCGGGAGCGCGACGACGTCCTCCTGGTCCGGGTCGAACACGAGCCGCGGCACGGCGGCAACGCCCATCCCCGCGGCGACGAGGCCGAGGACGGTGCCGTTGTCGTCCGAGCGGAAGGCGTACTCGACCCCCGGCAGATCGTGCTTGCGGTCTGTGCGCCAGCCGATCAACGGCAGCTGCTCGAGCTCGCGCAGCGACGGCGCCGTCTCGTGTTCGGCGAACGTCGAGTCGGCGGCGACGAGCATGACGTAGGGGTCGCGGAGGAGCTCCACCCACTCGAACGGGCCCTCCTCGAGCGGCAGCTCGCAGAACGTGAGGTCGAGCTCGCCGCGCTCGACCGCCTCGACGAGCTCCGCGTGCTGGACCGACTCCATCAGCCGGACGCGGACGAGCGGGAAGCTCTCCTTGAAGTACTGGAGCAGGCCGGGGAGGAGCCGGGCGCCGACGCTCTGGAAGATGCCCACGCGAAGCGGCCCCGCCTCGCCCGCGAGCAGCGCGGCCATGTCCGCCTGGGCGGCCGCGAGCCTCGCGACGATCGCGTCGGCGTGCCTGCTGAGCAGGCGTCCCGCGTCGGTGAGGGAGACAGCGCGGGGGCCGCCGGGCCGCTCGACGAGCTTCGCGCCGACGACCTGCTCGAGCCGGGCGATCTGCTGGCTGACGGCCGACTGCGTGTAGCCGAGCTTGATCGCGGCCCGGCCGAACGAGCCCTCGCGCTCGACGGCCTGCAGCGCCGCCAGATGGCGCAGCTCGACGCCCAGCCAGTTATCAGGTTCAGTAATCATATTCAACGAAAACTCGATTTGCCCTAATAGGGTAGCACTGGCACTCTGAGTGCATGGCAGCGCTCATCGTGATCATCCTCGTCGTCGTGGCAGCCGGGCTCGGCTCGGTCCTGCGTGACGCGCCGGAGCGGCGCGTCGAGCAGCACCCGCGCGGCTGGTGGCCGGCCTCTCCGAGGCGGTAGCAGCCGTGACAGCCCGTTCTCTTCGCGGCGGTCGCGCAGCGGCCGTCGGCTCCGCCCTGCTCGCGCTCTACCTGATCTGGGGGTCGACGTACCTCGGGGTGATGGTCGCGATCCGCACCATGCCGCCCCTGCTGATGTCCTCGGTCCGCTTCCTCGTCGCGGGCGTCCTGCTGTACGTCTGGGCACGACGGCGCGAGCCGGCTGCAGCGACGGCCCCGGACGGGCGCCAGTGGCTCGCCGCGGGCACGACCGGCTTCGCCCTGCTCCTGATCGGAAGCGGCGGGATCGCTTGGGCCGAGCAGCGGCTCGACTCGGGCGTGGCGGCACTCCTCGGAGCGTCGATCCCGCTGTGGATCGCGCTGCTCGACCGCGCGCTGTTCGGCTCGCGTCTCAGCCGCGGGGCGATGATCGGGATGGGGATCGGCCTCGCCGGAGTCTTCGTGCTCGTCGGCCCGGCCTCGAACGGCGTCAACCTCGTGGGTGCCGCCGCGGTTCTCGTCTCCGCGATCTCCTGGGCCGCAGGCTCGCTGCACGCGCGCTCGTCGCCGCTGCCCCGTGCGCCGCTCCTCACCGCCGGGATGCAGATGATCGTCGGCGGGGCGCTGCTCGGCGTCGCCGGGATCGCCGCGGGCGAGGTGCGGCAGGTTCACCTCGAGACGGTCTCGGCCTGGTCGCTCGTCGCGTTCGGCTACCTCGTCGTCGCCGGCTCGCTGGTCGCCTACCCGCTCTACCAGTGGCTGCTCCGGAACGCGCCGACCCGCGTGGTGACGACGCACGCGTACGTGAATCCCGCGGTCGCGGTCCTGCTCGGCTGGGCCGTTCTCGCCGAGCCGCTCACCCGCTCGACGCTCGTGGCGGCCGGCGCCATCGTCTTCTCTGTGCTCCTGATCGTCGGCTCGCGGACCGTGCCGGCCACCGGCAGGGTGATCCCGTTCCCGGGCCTGCGACGTGCCGAGCCCGCGGTCGACCAGGCCGCCTAAAGCCGCTACGCTCAGAGGTATGACCAGCTTCGACCTGCGTGCGGTCAAGCTCCGGTCGGGCGAGGAGTTCCGCGACGAGGTCGTGGTGGCGATCGCGCCGCTCGAGCTCGGCGGACAGCGCTACATCGCCGTCCCCGACGAGGTGCCCGCCGAGCTCGTGATCCAGCGCGCCAGCACCGGCACGGTGTTCGAGCTGAGCCTCACCGTGCGCCTCCACGGGCCCTGCGTCCGCTGCCTCACCGACGCGGTGCTCGAGCTGCCGATCCACGGCACCGAGTACCAGGCGACCCGGCCCGAGGGCGTCGAGGAGCTCGTCAACGCCTATCTCGACGACGACCGGCTCGACCTCACCGCCTGGGCGCGCGACCTCGTCGCCGTGACCCTGCCGGAGAAGATCCTCTGCCGCGCCGACTGCGCCGGGCTCTGCCCGACCTGCGGGCGCGATCTCAACCTCGAGCCGCACCAGCACGAGGAGGAGGTCGTCGACTCGCGCTGGTCGGCGCTCGCCGAGCTCCGCGACGAGCTCTAGCCGCCTCCCGCTATACTCCGCACCCGCTCATGGCAGTCCCCAAGAAAAAGACCTCCAAGTCCCGCCGAGACAAGCGGCGGGCCCAGCATGGGATCGAGGCGCCGCGCGTGAACGAGTGCCCGGTCTGCCATCAGCCCAAGCTGCCGCACACGATGTGCCCGAACTGCAAGACGTACAACGGGCGCGAGGTCGAGCCGCTGCGCGTTCCGACCCCGTAGTGCTGTGATCCGCATCGCGGTCGACGCGATGGGCGCTGATCTCGGGCCGGAGGAGATCGTCGCCGGGGCGCGCGAAGCCGCATCCGAGTCGATTGCACCGATCCTGTTCGGAGCTGCCGGCCTCGACGCGCACGGGCTCGAGCTCGTCGCGACCACGGACGTGATCGAGATGGGCGAGTCGCCCGCCGAGGCCGTGCGGGCGAAGCCGGACTCGTCGCTCGTCGCCGCCTGCCGGGCGGTCGCCGACGGCCGCGCCGACGCCGTCGTCTCCGCCGGGAACACGGGCGCGATGCTCGCGGCCGGCCTGTTCGAGCTGCGGCGCATTCCGGGCGTGTTCAGGCCGGCGATCGCCGTCGTGATCCCGGCGAGGCGCGGCCCTTCGGTCCTGATCGACGCGGGTGCCACCGCCGACGCCAGAGCCGAGCACCTGCTCCAGTTCGGGACGATGGGCTCGGTCTTCGCGGAGGAGATCCTCGAGCGGCCGGACCCGGTCGTGCGGCTGCTCTCGATCGGCGAGGAGCCCGAGAAGGGCAATGCGCTCACGCTCGAGGCCCATGCGTTGCTCGCGGCGAGCGAGCTCAACTTCCACGGCAACGTCGAGGGCCGCGAGCTGCTCGAGGGCGCCGCGGACGTCGTCGTGTGCGACGGGTTCACCGGAAACGTCTCCCTGAAGCTGATCGAAGGCACGATCGCGACGCTGCTCGACGCGTTCCGCGAGGAGGTCGTCTCGACGCCGCGCGGCCGCCTCGGCGGGCTCCTGATCCGGCCCGCGGCCCGCCGCCTGCGCGACCGCCTCGACCCGGACGCCTACGGCGGCGCGTACCTCCTCGGGCTCAAGGGAGTCGCCGTCGTCGCGCACGGGAACTCGAACCGGCGGGCGATCGCGAGCGCGATCAGGCTCGCCGCGAGAGGCGTCGAGCACCGCATGGTGGAGCGGCTCGCAGAGCGCCTGCCGGGAGGCGTGGTAGCATCGGCGCGCTCTTCGACCCCGACCCCAAGATGAGGTGACATGGCTGCCTCCCGTGAAGAAGTATCCGAGCGCGTGAAGGAAGTGCTTGTCGAGCAGCTCGGCATCGACGAAAGCGAGATAACCGACGAGGCGTCGTTCCAGGACGACCTCGACGCCGATTCGCTCGACCTGGTCGAGCTGATCATGGAGCTCGAGGACCAGTTCGGGATCAAGATCTCGGACGAGGACGCGCAGAAGATCACGACCGTCGGACAGGCGATCGACTACGTCGCGACGCACCAATAGGTCTGCCTCCGGAGGCGAGCTCGAGCGGCTGATCGACGCGCTACCCCCGAGTGCGGGCGAGCTCGTCTTCACACACCCGAACTGGGCCCCGGATCGCGCCTCCTCCTACGAGCGGCTCGAGTTCCTGGGTGACAGCGTGCTCGAGCTCGCCGTGGCGGCCGCCCTGTACGAGCGGCACCCGGACTTCTCGGAGGGCCGCCTGACCAAGGTGCGGGCACAGGCGGTGTCCCGCGCGAGCTGCGCGATCGTCGCCTCCGAGCTCGAGCTCGGGCGGCGGCTGCGCGAGCGCGGCGAGCTGCTGGAAGGCGACGACGCGTCGAGCCTCTCGCTGAACCGGCGCATCCTCGGCGCGGTGCTCGAGGCCGCGCTCGGGGCGCTCTACCTCGAGCACGGCTTCGAGGCGATCCGGCCCGCCGTCGTCGGCGCGTTCGACGGCCGCATCGAGGAGGCGCTGACGAGCCCGCTCGACCACAAGACGGCATTGCAGGAGGCGCTCGGCAAGCTCGGGCGCCGCGCCGTCTACACCGTGCTGGACGTCGACGGGCCTCCCCACGAGCGCTTCTTCGTCTGCGCCGTGCTGATCGACGGCGAGCAGGCAGGTACCGGCCGGGGCCGGTCGAAGAAGGAGGCCGAGCAGGAAGCCGCGTTCGAAGCGCTCAACGGCCTCGCCGCCGCATAACCGCTCGACCTCATCCGGGCCGCCCGCGATACTCCGTCCCGGTGCACCTGAGCGCAATCAAGCTGCGCGGCTTCAAGTCGTTCCCGGACCCGGTCGAGGTGCGCCTCGAGCCGGGCGTGGCCGTGGTCGTCGGGCCGAACGGCTCGGGCAAGTCGAACGTCGCCGACGGGATCGTCTGGGCCGCGGGCAGCCTGACTCCGAGCGAGCTGCGCGCCGAGAAGGCCGACGACGTCCTCTTCGCGGGCGGCGGCGGGCGCGGCCAGTCGGACTACGCCGAGGTCGAGCTCCTCTTCGACAACACGGACGGCGACGGCCCGCTCGACTACGCCGAGCTCGCGATCACCCGTCGCCTGCATCGCGGCGGCGAGGGCCAGTACCTCGTCAACCGCGCGCCCGTGCGCCGCCTCGACCTCGTGGAGATCCTCTCCGACCTCGGGCTCGGCGGCGGGATGCACTCGATCATCGGCCAGGGCAAGGTCGAGGCGATCCTCGGCTCGAAGCCGGAGGAACGGCGCGCGATGATCGAGGAGGCTGCCGGGCTCGGGCGCTTCAAGCGCCGGCGGCACCGCGCGGAGCTGAAGCTCGCGCGCGTCGCCGTCCAGGTCGAGCGCGCCCGGGATCTCGAGGCGGAGGTGCGCGGACGGCTCCGGCCGCTGGCGCTGCAGGCGACCGCGGCCGAGCGGGCCGAGAAGCTCGCCGGCGAGATCGCCGGCCTGCGCGTGCGGATCGCGCTGCTGGATCTCGAGGCGATCGAGGCGCGGCTCGAGGAGGGAACCGGCCGCGCGGTCGACGCGGCGCTCGTCCGCAGGGCCGCCGAGGAGAAGCTCGAGGCGCTGCTCGCCGAGCGCGGCCGCGCCGAGCAGGAGCTGGCGGACGCTGCCGGCGGGCGCGAGTCGGCCTCCGCGGCGCTCTACCGGCTCCGCACCGCGGGTGAGCGCGTCGCGATGCGGCGCGAGTCGGTGGGCGGGCTGGCCGAGGCGCTCCGTGCGCAGTCGGCGCCCCTCGAGCCGCTCGAGGGCCCGTCGCCGGCCGAGCTCGAGCGCGCCGCGCGGGCCACCGCCGAGACCGCGCGGGCGGCTGCCGCCGAGCAGGAGACGCTCGCCGAACGGCTGCGGCTGGCGGTCGAGCGGCTCGCGGCGCTCGAGCGCTCGCTTGCCGAGCGTGAGGGGATTCCGCCCGCGGCGCGCGCGTTCGCGGAGGAGGGCGCTGCACGCCTCGCCCTCGGCGAGCTCGACGTCGAGCCGGGACTGGAGCGCGCGGTCGCCGCGGCGCTCGGCCGCCGGGCCTCGGCGCTGCTCGCGTCGGATCCCGCCGCCGGCCTGGAGCTGATCGAGCGCGCCCGCGCGGCGGGGCTCGGCAGCCTCGTCGTCGTCACCTCGCCGGGCGAGCCGCTCGCGGGATTCACGCTCGTCGAGCCCGAAGACCTCTTGAACGCGACGAGCCCCGCGGTGACCCGCGACGGGATCGGCTACGACCCCGGCCGCGGCGAGCTGTGGTTCGCCGGCGAGACGGCGGAGGCCGTCCAGCTCGAGCTCGCCGCGCGCCGCGACGCGCTGGCGGCGGAGATCGCCGAGCTTTCGGCACAGGCCGGCCGGGCCGAGGCGGCGGCGGCAGAGACCGGGACCCTCGCCCGCGCGGCGGCGGCGGCGCTCGACGCGCTCGGGCCCGCGAGGCGCGCACGCCGCGCCGATCCCGCGGTCGTCGCCCGCATCCTCGCGCTCGCCGAGCGGCTCGACGCCGAGCTGGCCGCCGCGACGGGCGCCGCAGCCCGTTTCGAGGCTCCGCTCCAGGCGCGGGTCGACGCAGGCGCGACGAGGACCGGCGAGCTCGGCTCCGAGCTGCGCCGGCTCGGCGCCGCCGAGGTCGAGCTCCGTCACGCGTCCTCCGAGGCCGCGCAGGCGGCGGCCGCGATCGACGTCGAGCTGGCCCGCCTGGGCGCGGAGGCCGACGAAGTCCGTCGCCGAATCGAGTCCGAGCCAAATGCTCATGAGCACAAGGATCCGGCCGGAGACGAGGACAGCGAGGAGCTCGCGGTCAAGCTCGAGCGGCTCGAGCGGCGTCACGAGGCGCTCGGCCGGGTGAACCCGCTCGCCAAGGAGGAGTACGACGCCGAGAAGGCGCCGCGTCGAGGAGCTCGCCGTCCAGCGCGAGGACCTCGAGGCGAGCCTGAAGGAGCTCGAGGAGCTCCGCGCCGACCTCACCCGCACCGTCGAGACCCGCTTCGCCGAGACCTTCGCCGCCGTCCAGGCCCATTTCGAGGAGGTCGCCTCGACGCTCTTCCCCGGCGGCGAGGGGCACCTGCGCGCGACCGAGCCCGCCGAGGGCGACGAGGAAGGCGCGGAGCCCGGGATCGAGATCGAGCTGCGCCCCGCCGGCAAGAAGGTGACGCGTCTCTCGCTCCTCTCGGGCGGCGAGAAGTCGCTCGGCGCGATCTCGTTCCTGTTCGCCCTCTTCCTCGCGCGGCCGTGCCCGTTCTACCTGCTCGACGAGGTCGAGGCCGCGCTCGACGACACGAACATCGGCCGCTTCGTCGAGCTGCTGCGCCGCTACGCCGACCGGGCCCAGTTCATCGTGATCACGCACCAGAAGCGGACGATGGAGGCCGCCGACATCCTCTACGGCGTCACGATGGGCGCCGACGGGATCTCGCAGGTCGTCTCGCGCCGCCTGCCGCGCGAAGAGGCCGAGGCCGTCTCCGCCGCCTGATGGCCGGCTTCGTGCTCGTTCACGGCGCCTGGAGCGGCGGCTGGGCCTGGGAGAGGGTGACACCGCTCCTCGAGCAGGCCGGTCACCGGGTCGATGCCGTCGACCTCCCCGGCCGCGGCTCCAATCCTGCCGCGCCCGCGGAGATGACCCTGGACGCCTACGCGCGCCACGTCGCGAACCGCGTGGAGGCCGCCGGCGAGCCCGTCGTCCTCGTCGGTCACAGCATGGGCGGGATGTCGATCACCGCCGCGGCCGAGCTCGTGCCCGACCGGATCGAGACTCTCGTCTACGTGACGGCGTTCCTGCCGGGCGACGGGCAGACGCTGCCCGAGCTGGCGAAGGGGAACCCGGACGAGCTCGTCCAGTCGAACATCGTCGTCGACGAGGCCGCAGGCCTGTGCACGGTTCGGCCGGAGGTGCAGCGGGAGGCGTTCTACGGCGAGTGCAGCGCAGAGGACGCGGCGTGGGGGACGGCCCACCGCGTCCCCGAGAGTCTCCGCGCGATCGGCGCGCCCGTGCACGTGACCGAGGAGCGGGCCGGCTCCGTGCCCCGGGTCTACATCGAGTGCACCCGCGACCGTGCGATCACGATCGACCAGCAGCGGCGGATGTGGGCCGCGCGCCCGTGCGAGCAGGTGCTGACGCTGGAATCCGACCACTGCCCGTTCCTGTGCATGCCCGACCGGCTCGCGGCGCACCTGCTCGCGGTCGCCGGCTGACGCGATGGCGCGTAGCTGGTCAGAGCTCCTCGGCGAGGAGAACGCGGAGCCGGAGCCGGAGGCCGAGCGGGCAGGCCTGTTCTCACGCCTGCGCGACTCGCTCGGGAAGTCGCGCCGCGCGCTCACCGAGCAGCTCGCCGCCGCCGCGTTCGACCCCGGCGACGACGAGGCGTGGGAGCGGCTCGAGGAGGCGCTGATCGCGGCCGACGTCGGCGTGCCGGCCACCGCCGAGCTCGTCCGCCGGCTCGAGGCCCGGCCCGACCTCGGCGAGCTGGGCGCCGCGCTCACGGAGGAGATCGAGGCGCTCCTCGGCGAGCCGGGGATCCTCCATGTCCAGAGCAGGCCCAGCGTGATCCTGGTCGTCGGCGTCAACGGCACGGGCAAGACGACCACGATCGGCAAGCTGGCGAAGCGGCTCTCCGAGCACGGCCACTCCGTCCTCGTGGCCGCCGCCGACACGTTTCGCGCCGCAGCGGAGGAGCAGCTCGAGATCTGGGCGAAGCGCGCGGACGCGGACTTCGTCGGCTCGGCGCGCGGCGGCGACCCCGCCGCCGTCGCCTACGACGCGATCGAGGCCGCCTCGGCCCGCGGGCGCGACGTCGTGATCGTCGACACCGCCGGGCGGCTCCACACCCAGTCGAACCTGATGGAGGAGCTCGCGAAGGTGCGCCGCGTGATCGAGGGCCGGCTCCCGGGCGCGCCGCACGAGACGCTGCTGGTGGTCGACGCGACGACGGGCCAGAACGGCCTCCAGCAGGCTCGCCTGTTCGGGGAGACCGCAGGCGTGAGCGGCGTCGTGCTGACGAAGCTGGACGGCTCGGCCAAGGGCGGTGTCGCGATCCCGATCGCGTTCGAGCTCGGCCTGCCCGTGAAGCTGATCGGCGTCGGGGAGACGCTCGAGGACCTCCGCCCGTTCGACCCGCACGACTTCGCGCGCGCCCTCGTCGAGGGCTAGTGCCCCTTCCAGTAATGCCGTTCGAATTCTGGGTCGCGAGCACCAAGCGATGCAAGGACGCAGGGAGCGCCGATAGTTACGACTATCGGCGCGACTGAGGACGCCGCAGCGCGCCGCGTGATCGCGGGGCAGAAGCGGGCATGGATTGCTGGAAGGGGCACTACGTCTGCTATCACCTGATCGGGGTCAGCCGCCAATCAGGAGGTGCAGGCATGAAGATCTCCCGGACCCTTCCAGCCGGCGCGATCGCGGTCGCGATCGCCGTGGTCGTGGTGGGCGCGAGCCAGGCGCGCACCGGGGGCCACTCGAACAGCAGCATCCCGAAGACCTTTGTCCTTCCGGGCGACTCGCTCTTCCCGGAGGGCATGGGCTACGACCCGCAGAACGGGGAGTACTTCGTCGGTGCGATCGGTGGCGGAGCCGTGCTCCGCGGCCAGATCGACGACCCGACCGCCACGGTCTTCTCGCCCGCCGGGGCCGACGGACGGACCGCGGCCCTCGGCGCCCGACCCGACCACGGCCGCGTGTTCGTCGGGAGCTTCGGGAGCGGCAAGATCTGGATCTACGGCGAGCGGAGCGGCAACCTGATCGCGACGCTCGACACCGGCATGCCGAGCTCGGTCCTGAACGACTTCTCGTTCCTCCGCGACGGCACGGCGTTCGCGACCGACTCGGTCAACCCGTTCCTCTGGCGCATCACCTTCTCGCGCAGCGGCACGCCGAAGCTCGAGAAGTGGCTCGACTTCACCGGAACGCCGTTCGTCTACACCGCGGGATTCAACGCGGACGGGATCGTGACCTCGGGGAACGGGCGCTATCTCGTCGTCAACCAGTTGAGCACGGGCGACCTGTTCCGCATCGACGTGGCGACGAAGGCGGTGACGCAGATCGACGTCGGCGGGTTCGACCTGACGAACGCGGACGGGATGGACATCGACGGGCAGTCGCTCTACGTCGTCCGCAACGCCAACGCCCAGATCGTGAAGGTCGATCTCTCGGCGGACTTCACGACCGGAACCGTCGACACGATCACGACGAGCCCGGCGTTCCTGTTCCCGACGGCGGCCGTTGTCGTCGACCCGGGCGACGGGCAGGGGTACGGCCACGACGGCGCGGGCGACGGCTCGAAGCTGCTCGTCCTCAACGGACAGCTCGACAAGCTCTTCGGCGGAGGCTCGCCCAGCTTGCCGTTCACGATCACGAGCATCAACCTCCCGTAACGTCGAGTGCGGCGCTGCCGTTCGTCCGTGACGGCAGCGCCGCTCCCTCGACCGGGGTGAAGTCGTCCGCGGCGCGCGCCGATAGGTACCGTCGTGGGGAGAATGGTCAGGATCGCGCGCTCGCGCGTCGCCCGGCTCATCGTGCAGGTCGGCGTCGCCGCCGTGGCCCTCACCGTGACCGCGCTCGCCGTGCGCCATTTCCTCCGCGCCGGCTGGCCTCTCCATGGAGCGAACGTCTGGCTCGTGCTCGCCGCGGCCGCGCTCTTCGTCGCCGCGTACGCCTTCAAGGCCTGGGGCTGGCGACGCCTCTTCACCGTGCCCGAGCGGCCGTCGAGCCTCGCGCTCGTCACCGCGGGCGGCGCGGCCGCCGTGACCGGGCTCGCGCTGCCCGGCCGCTTCGACGAGGCGGTGCGCATCTCGGTCGTCCGCCGCTTCCCCGGCAAGACGGCAGGGGTGGGCGCGATCGGCCTCTCCCTCGTCCTGCTCGGACTGGTCGACACGGCCGCGCTGACGCCGCTCTCGGCGGTCGCGGCCGGGATCTCCGGCGCCTCGGGCTGGTTCCTCGCCGGGCTGATCCTCGTCGCCGCCGCCGGTGTCGCCGCCGCGGCGCTCGTGCTCGCGCTGCCGCGGATCTCGTGCGCGAGCCGCCTCGTCCGCTTCCGCCTCGCCCGCTGGGTGCAGGCGCACTGCGCGTGCCCGCGCGAGGCGACCAAGGCGTGGGCGTTCGTCTCGGTCTCCTGGCTGCTGCGCGGCGCCGCCCTCTTCGTGCTCCTGCACGCGCTCGGGCTCGGCTCGCCCGCCTCGGCGTCGCTCGCGCTCGTCTTCCTCTGCGCCTCGGCTGCCTCCGCGGCGCTGCCGATCGCACCGGCCGGCGCGGCGACCCAGATGGGCGCCGGTGCCGCGATCCTCGTCCTCAGCGGCATGCACACCGAAGACGCCGTCGCGTTCGCACTGAGCGCTCAGGCGCTGATCATCCTCGCCGGCGCGTCGATCGTCGTCGCGGCGGCGGCCTGGCAGGCGGGCAGCCGCCTCGTTCCCGCGCGCTAGCCGTACACTTCCCGGCTGTGTTCGACACCCTGTCAGACAGGCTCCAGGCCGCGCTCGGCGATCTCCGCGGGCGCGGGCGGCTGGACGAGGACGCGATCTCCCGCGCGATGCGCGAGATCCGCCTCGCGCTGCTCGAGGCCGACGTCAACTTCCAGGTCGTCAAGGACTTCGTCGCCACGGTCAGGGAGCGCGCGCTCGGGCCAGGAGGTGCTGAAGAGCCTCACCGCGGGCCAGCAGGTCGTGAAGATCGTCCACGAGGAGCTGACCGCGCTGATGGGGACAGGCGACTCGAAGCTCGCCTTCGGCAAGCCGCCGACCGTGATCCTGCTCGCCGGCCTGCAGGGCTCGGGCAAGACGACCGCCTCCGCGAAGCTCGCGCTGCACCTGCGCAAGGACAAGCACACGCCGTTCCTCGTCGCCGCCGACCTCCAGCGCCCGGCCGCGATCGACCAGCTCGAGCAGCTCGGAAAGCAGATCCAGATCCCGGTCTTCCGCGGCGAGGGAGACGATCCCGTCAAGGTCGTCCGCGACGGGATCGCCGCCGCGCGCGCGGCGAGCGCCGACGTCGTGATCCTCGACACCGCCGGGCGCCTGCACATCGACGAGGCGCTGATGGACGAGCTCGCCGCCGTTCGTGCCGAGGCGAAGCCGACGAACGTGCTGCTCGTGCTCGACTCGATGACGGGCCAGGAGGCGGTCACGGTCGCCCAGGCCTTCCAGGAGCGGGTCGCCTTCGACGGCGTGATCATGACGAAGCTCGACGGCGACGCCCGCGGCGGCGCCGCGCTGTCGGTGAAGGCGGTCACGGGCAAGCCGATCAAGTTCATCTCGGTCGGCGAGAAGCTCGACCAGCTCGAGGTCTTCCATCCCGACCGGATGGCGTCGCGGATCCTCGGCATGGGCGACGTCCTCTCCCTGATCGAGAAGGCCGAGGAGGCCGCCTCCGACGAGGACCAGGCCGCGATGGAGGCGCGCATGCGCGCCGGCGAGTTCACGTTCGACGACTTCCTCACGAGCTACAAGATGCTGCGGAAGATGGGCCCGCTGAAGGGCGTGATGTCGATGATCCCGGGCGTGGGCAAGCAGCTGAAGGACGTCGACGTGAACGAGAAGGACATGGCCCGCGTGGAGGCGATCGTGCTCTCGATGACCCCCCAGGAGCGCGGGATGCCGCACCTGATCAACGGCCCGCGGCGCCAGCGGATCGCGATGGGAAGCGGCACCAGCATCCAGCAGGTCAACCAGCTGCTCACGGCGCGAAAGCAGATGGCGAAGATGATGAAGCAGATGGGGAAGGGCAAGATGCCCGGGCTCCCACCTGAGTTGATGCAGAAATCCGGACGGAGGTAGCTAGATGGCAGTACGTATCAGGCTGGCGCGCGTGGGCTCGAAGAAGAACCCGATCTACCGCGTCGTCGTGGCCGACCAGCGCTCGCCGCGCGACGGCAGGTTCATCGAGATCGTCGGGCGGTACAACCCGCAGACCGATCCCTCGACGATCGAGTTCGACGAGGCGAAGGTGAAGGACTGGCTCGGCAAGGGCGCGCAGCCCTCCGACGCGGTCTCGCGCCTGCTCAAGGCCAAGAACATCGGTGGCTGAGCTCCTCGCGTATATCGCCCGGCTGCTCGTCGACACGCCCGAGGCGGTGCGCGTGGAGGAGGAGGAGAGCGCGGAGGGGCTCGTGCTCGTCCTGCACGTCGCGCCCGAGGACGTCGGCAAGGTGATCGGGCGCCAGGGGCGGATCGTCCGCGCGCTGCGCACGGTCGTCCGCGCGGCCGCGGCGCACGAGGGCCGGCGCGTGCTCGTCGAAGTCGTTGACTGAGCGCGTCGTCGTGGGCCGGGTCGGCCGTCCGCACGGTCTCGACGGGTCGTTCGTCGTCGAGCGGCCGAGCGAGGCGCCCGAGCGCTTCGCGGTCGGCGCGAGGCTCTACGCGGGCGGCGAGGAGGCCGAGGTGGTCTCGGCGAAGCGCCCCGGCGGGAGCCGGCTCGTGATCCGGCTCGACCGCGCGGTGCCCCGCGGGGTCGAGCTCGAGGTCGACCGCTCGGCGCTGCCGCCGCCGGAGCCGGACGCGTACTACGTCTTCCAGCTCGTCGGCCTGCGCGTCGAGGAGGAAGGCGGCCGGGAGCTCGGCGGCGTCACCGACGTCGAGCCCGGAGTCGCGAACGACACCCTCGTCCTCGACTCGGGCGCGCGGCTCCCGCTCGTGGGCGCGTGCGTGCTGGACGTCGATCTCGAGACCGGGAAGGTCGTCGTCGCGCGCGGGTTCGCCGACGAGGAGGGCTGACGCCCGGTACTCTCACGCGGCTTCCTTTGCAGCTCGACGTCTTCACTCCGGTTCCCCACGCCTTCGCGTGGATGACGGAGCAGCGGCCCCTCGCGGCCGTGCTCGGCTCCGGCCTGGACCTGCGGCTGCTGAGCTACCGCGACTACACGCCGCTCAGGAACGGCCAGGTCGACGACGAGCCGTACGGCGGCGGCGCCGGGATGCTGCTGCGGGTCGACGTCGTCGCGGCCGCGCTCGACTCGGTGTACGGCGGCGTCCCCTCGCATCCGGTGATCGCGCTGACCCCGCAGGGCCGCCAGCTCACCCAGGAGCTCGTCGAGGAGCTCGCGGAGGAGGAGCGGCTGACGCTGCTCTCCTCGCGCTTCGAGGGCTTCGACGCGCGGATCGTCGAGCACCTCTGCTCCGACGCGATCTCGATCGGCCCCTACGTCCTCTCCGGCGGCGAGCTGCCCGCGATGGTGCTCGTCGACGCGGTCGCCCGGCGGCTGCCCGGCGCGCTCGCGGAGGGCTCGGGCGAGCGCGAGAGCTTCTCGGCGGAGCTCGGCGGCGGGCTCGAGCACCCGCACTTCACGCGTCCGCCCGACTTCCGCGGCTGGACGGTCCCCGAGGTGCTGCTCTCCGGCGACCACGGGCGCATCGAGTCCTGGCGGCAGGAGCACGTGCGATGAGGGACCCGCTCGGCCGCCTCTTCCCGAACATGCCGCACGGCTGGCGGGTCGCGCTCGACTGGATCTTCACGATCGTCGGCGCGATCGCCGTCGTGCTCGTGATCAAGGCCTACGTCGTCAACCCGTACCGGATCCCGTCCTCGTCGATGGAGCCGACCCTCCACTGCGCGCGGCCCGGCCCGGGCTGCGAGGCGCGCTTCTCCGACCGCGTGCTCGCCAACCGCTTCATCTACCGGTTCCGGAACCCGAAGCGCGGCGAGATCATCGTCTTCAAGACGCCGCCGCTCGCGAAGGAGCGCTGCGGCGCGGGCGGCACCTTCGTGAAGCGCGTGATCGGCCTGCCCGGCGACGTGTGGAGCGAGAAGAACGGCTACGTCTACATCAACGGCAAGAAGCTCAACGAGCCGTACATCAAGGCCGCGCGCCGCGACTTCCAGACCCACAAGATGAGCGACATCCCGCCCGGCGGGCTCACGAGGATCCCGAAGGGCATGTACCTGATGATGGGCGACAACCGCGCCCAGTCGTGCGACTCCCGCGTGTGGGGGCTCGTGCCGCGCAAGAACCTGATCGGCGAGGTGTTCTTCACCTACTGGCCGCCGAACCGCATCTCGTTCCACTGATTTCGCTAGCATTGATCCCCGGCCCGTAGGGCCCTCCCCTTATGAGCACCATCATCGAGAACCTCGAGCGCGCCCAGCTGCGCAAGGGCATCCCGCAGTTCAAGGCGGGGGACACCGTGCGCGTCCACTTCAGGGTGATCGAGGGCACGCGCCAGCGGATCCAGGTCTTCGAGGGCATCGTCCTCAAGCGCCAGGGCGCCGGCTCGCGCGAGACGTTCACCGTGCGCAAGCAGTCGTTCGGCGTGGGCGTCGAGCGGACGTTCCCGCTCCACTCGCCGAAGATCGACAAGATCGAGGTCGCCGCGATCGGCGACGTCAAGCGCGCGAAGCTCTACTACCTGCGCGAGAAGGTCGGCAAGAAGGCGCGCGTGCGCGAGCTGCGCCAGCACGAGGGCAAGGCAGGCCGCCAGGCCGCCGAGCATGCGGAGGCGCTGGCCGCCGAGCAGGCCGCGGAGGCGCTCGAGGCGGAGCAGGTCGAGGCCGCCGCGCAGCTCGCGGCCGAGCAGGCCGAGGCCGCCGAGGCCGAGGCAGCCGCAGGCGAGGCGGAGGCGGTCGAGGCGGAGGCCGTCGAGGCCGAGCCCGAGCCCGAGGCCCCGGCAGAGCCGGAGGCCGCGGCGAGGCGGAGCCGGAAGCCGAAGCACCCGTCGAGCCCGAGGCCGAGGCGCCCGAGCTCGAGCCCGAGCCGGCACAGAGCTGACACAGATACCGGCCGCGGCTCGCGGTAAGCTCGCCGGGTGGCGCGCCGCACCGGCCAGAGGCTCCTCCAGTTCGATCGCAGGCTCGGCGTGCGCTTCGTCGCCGGCACCGACGAGGCGGGACGGGGGTCGCTCGCAGGGCCGCTCGTCGTCGCCGGGGTGCTGCTCGACTACGCCGAGCTGCGTGAGCACCGCGTCCGCCCGCTCGCGTATCTGAACGACTCGAAGCAGTGCTCGCCGGAGCGGCGCGAGGAGCTCTTCCGGGCCGTGCTCGACTGTGCGACGAAGGTCGCGGTCAGGGTCGTCCCGCCCGGCGACATCGACCGCAACGGCCTCCACCGCTCGAACCTCGAGGGCCTGCGCGCCATGCTGCGCGCGCTCTCGCCGCCCGCGGAGGCGTGCCTCGTCGACGGCTTCCGCCTCGGCCCCACCGCACCGGAGCACCGCGCCGTCGTGGACGGCGACACGAAGAGCGCCGCGATCGCCGCGGCCTCGATCGTCGCCAAGGTCGTCCGCGACCGCGCGATGCGGCGCTTCGACGCCGTCTACCCGCAGTACGGCTTCGCCTCGCACGTCGGCTACATCACTCCCGGGCACTCCGCCGCCGTGCGTGCCTGCGGCCCGAGCGAGATCCACCGACTCTCGTTCCAGGCCCTCTGCTACGAGGAGGCGCCCGCGGCGTGAACTCCGCCGAGCGGCGGGCCGTCCGGCACTACCGCCTGCGCGGCTACCGGATCCTCGGAACCAACGTGTGGGCGGGACGGAACGAGATCGACGTGATCGCGCGCCGCGGCGGCACGGCTCGTCTTCTGCGAGGTGAAGGGAAAGAGCGGGCCCGGCTTCGGCGACCCGCTCGAGATGATCGGGCCCGAGAAGGCGCGCCGCGTGAGGCATGCCGCCGAGGCCTGGCTCGCCGACGCATCCCGAGCTCGCCCGGCTCGAGGTGCGCTTCGACGCGGTCGCGGAGCGAGCGGGGCGGCTCGAGCGCGTGAGCAACGCCTTCTAGCCCAGGAACCGGCCCTGCACCGTCGAACGGGGCAGGATCGTGGCCCCGACGCAGGATGCCCTCTACGCCGAGATCGACCTCGAGCTCTCGTGGTCCGAGCGGGAGCTGCCCGAGCGCCTCCGCACCAAGCACGTCCACCGCCTCCACCCGTATCTCGGCAAGTACGTGCCCCAGCTCGTCGAGGCGCTGCTCGAGCGTCACGTGCGGCCCGGCGGACGCGTGCTCGATCCGTTCGCCGGCTCCGGGACGACGCTCGTGCAGGCGCTCGAGTCGGGCCATGACGCGGTCGGCCTCGACGTGGCTGCGTTCAACTGCCTCCTGATGCGGGTCAAGACGGCCGAGTACAACCTCTTCGCGCTCGAGCACGACATCCGCGACGCGCTCTCGCGCACGGGGCGTCCCGGCAAGCCGTCGGCGTACGTGCGCGCGTGGTACGAGCCGCGGGCCGCCGAGGAGCTGCTCGCGTTCCGCTCGCTGATCCCCGACTACGAGCACGCCGACGTGCTGCGCGTCGTGCTCGCCCGCGCGGCGCGCTCGGCACGGCGGACGACCCATTTCGACCTCGACTTCCCCCGCGCGCCGCAGGTGGGCGAGTACTGGTGTTACAAGCACAAGCGCACCTGCCGCCCTGTAGAGGATGCCGACCGCTTTCTCCGACGCTATGCGCTCGACACGCTCGCGCGGATCAAGGAGTTCGCGCGGCTGCGCGCGCGCGGCCGGGCGGCGCAGGTCGTCCACGGCGACGCGCGCGAGGCCGACCTGCACGGGCCGTTCGACGGCGTCGTCACCTCGCCGCCCTATCCGGGCCTGATCGACTACCACGAGCAGCATCGGTGCGCCTACGAGATCCTCGGGCTGGAGGACAGGCGCGCGCTGGAGCTGGGCGCGGCGGCGGCGGGGACGAGCCGCGCCTCGATCGCCGCCTATTCGGACGGGATCGTCGCGGTGCTGCGCCGTCGGCGGAGGCTCTGCGTCCCGGGGCGCGAGTGGTGATCGTCGTCCACGACCGCCGGGAGCTCTACGACGAGATCCTCGAGCGGGCCGGGCTCGACCTCGAGCTGCGCTACCGCCGCCACGTGAACCGCCGCACCGGCCGCCGCGCCGGCGAGTTCTACGAGGACGTGCTCGTCGCCCGGCCCGGCTGAGCCGTACGCTGTGCCCGTGAAGTCGAAGCTGTCGGCTGCGCTGCACCGCCTCTTCTCCCGTCCGCCGGACGATCCCGAGGAGCGGGAGGCCGAGGTCGAGCGCGAGGCTGCCGAGGCCGAGAGCCGGCTTGCCGCAGGCGGGCTCGACGCGCATAGCAGGCCCGGCCGGTCGATCTGAGACTCCCGGAGACGGGTCTTACACGGCTCTTAGAGAGGTTCTGCTTCACTGTTTCGCGGGCATGAAGCGTCCATTCTCGATTCTCGTCGCCGCACTGGCGGTACTCGGCGTCGCCGCGGCTCCTGCGAACGCCGCGCGCACGAACGCGACCCGCGACTCCGCGGTGAGCAGCAACTGGGCCGGCTACGCGGTCACCGCGCCGGGCACCTCGTTCACCGACGTGAAGGGGAGCTGGGTGCAGCCGTCCGCGACCTGCGCGACGAGGAAGGCGTCGTACTCGAGCTTCTGGATCGGGCTCGGCGGCTCGAACGAGGGCTCGCAGGGGCTCGAGCAGGCCGGCACGTCGTCCGACTGCCAGCCCAGCGGGCGCGCGGTCAACTACGCGTGGTACGAGATCATCCCGGCCCCGCCGGTGATCGTCCCGCTCACGGTCTCGCCGGGCGACACGATCACGAGCGACGTGAGCGTCACGGGCGCGACGGGCTCGTTCACCCTCACCGACACGACGACGGGACAGACCTGGTCTGGTCAGGACACCGTGAACTCGATCGACCTCAGCTCGGCGGAGTGGATCGCCGAGGCGCCGGCGCAGTGCGGAAGCATCACGGGCGGCCGGTGCACCGTGCTCCCGCTCGCGGACTTCGGCAGCGTCCTCTTCTCGTCGGCTGCGACGACGGTCACCACACCGACGGCCACGACCTACACCGGCACGATCTCGGATCCGACCTGGACCTCCACGTCGATCACCCTCGGCGGCGGCCCGAACTCGTCCGCGGCCACTCCGTCCGACCTCTCGGCGGACGGCACCTCGTTCTCGGTCTCCTGGGTGGCGACCGGCGCCCTCGCAGACAACGGGCAGACGACGGCCAAGCCCAAGGTCAAGGCCAAGCCGAAGCCGAAGGCGAAGCCCAAGCCGAAGCTCAAGACGAAGCCGAAGCCGAAGCCGAAGTCCAAGGCCACGTAACGCGGCCTTTCGGCGCAGAGTCGTCACAGTCCCGTATGCATTGACGCCGTAGCGTGGGTGCGTGCTCGCACGCGCGCTGACTCACGCCCTCGTCGGCCTCGAGCCTCGCCGGGTCGAGGTGGAGGCGCACCTCCAGCTGGGCGTGCCGGCCTTCGCGATCGTCGGGCTGGCGGATCGTGCGTGCCAGGAGGCGAAGGAGCGCGTGCGCAGCGGGATCGCCTCGGCCGAGCTCGACTGGCCGCAACGGCGCATCACCGTCAATCTCGCGCCCGCCGCACTGCGCAAGGAGGGGTCGGGCTTCGACCTTCCGATCGCCCTCGCGGTGCTCGCGGCGTCACGGCAGCTCCCGGCCGAGATGCTCGACCGCCACGCGGCGATCGGCGAGCTGGCCCTGGACGGACGCATCCGCCCCGTCGGGGGCGTGCTCGCCGTGGCGGAGGGAGCGCGCGCGGCGGGGCTGACCCGGATCCTGTGCGCGGCCGAGTCGACGCCCGAGGCGGCGCTCGCGGGGATCGAGCCCGTCCCGGTGCGGCATCTCGCCGAGGTCGCCGCGTACCTGCGCGGCGAGCGCGACCCGCCTCCGTACGAGCCGCCGCGGAACGGCCGGGTCGCTCCCGAGCCTCCCGACCTGGCCGACGTGCGCGGCCAGGAGCGCGCGCGTCGGGCGCTCGAGCTCGCCGCGGCCGGGGGTCACAACCTCCTGCTCGCCGGCCCGCCCGGGACGGGCAAGACGATGCTCGCGCGGCGGTTGCCGGGGATCCTGCCGCCGCTCGGGGAGTCGGAGGCGATCGAGGTCACCCGCATCCACTCCGTCGCGGGCCTGCTCCGCCCCGAGTCGCCGCTCGTGACCGCGCCGCCCTTCCGGGCGCCGCACCACACCGCCTCTGCGCCCGCGATCGTCGGCGGCGGCCCGGGTCCGAGACCGGGCGAGGCGAGCCTCGCGCACCACGGCGTGCTGCTGCTCGACGAGCTCGCCGAGTTCGCGAGACCCGCGCTGGAGGCGCTTCGCCAGCCCCTCGAGGACGGCGTGATCAGCATCGCCCGCGCGGGCGGCCAGGCACAGTTCCCGGCGCGCTTCCAGCTGATCGGCACGATGAACCTG
>CAVUZM010000022.1:0-183594 GCA_963746005.1 uncultured Actinomycetes bacterium
TGCCCGTGCGGAGCGCGCGGCGACCCGGCAGCGGAGTGCTCCTGCTCGGCACAGCGACTGGCCCGCTTCCGGGACAAGCTCTCGCGGGCCTTGCTCGACCGGTTCGACCTCGTCGTCGCGGTGCCGCGTCCGCGCGCGCGGGAGCTCGGGGGCGCACCGGGCGAGCCGTCGGCGGCGGTCCGACCCCGCGTGGAGGCGGCCCGGGCCCGTCTGCGGCGCGAGCCGGTCCGGCTCACCCGTGAGGCCGACGAGCTGCTGGCACGCGCCGTCGAGCGGCTGCCGCTCTCGGGGCGCGGCAGGGCGCGGGTCGCCCGGGTGGCGCAGACCGCGGCCGCGCTCGCCGGGGCCGAGCGTGCGGGCGCCGAGCACATCGCGGAGGCGCTCTCGTACCGTGCGCCGTCGGAGCTCGTCACACGGTGAGCGAGCTCAGCGTCGCGGCGTTCGCGGCCGAGACGGGCGCGCACACACTCGATGCGCCTCGCACGGCGCGCTTCGCCGCCTTCCGCCGGGGCTTCGACGAGCGCGACTACCTCGCACACCTCGCAGCCCGGGGCCTTCGCTTCGTCGGCCGCTCCGACCCCGGCTTCCCGCCGTTCCTGCGCGCCGTCCACGATCCGCCGCCGGGTCTCTTCCTGCGGGGAGCCGCCGAGCCCGAGCTGCTCTCTCGACCGGCGGTGGCGATCGTCGGCGCCCGGGCCTGCTCGGCGTACGGCGCCGAGGTGGCGCGAATGCTCGGCCGTGAGCTCGCCGCGGCGGGCCTGGTCGTCGTGAGCGGCCTGGCCCGCGGAGTCGACGGCGCCGCCCACCGGGGCGCGCTCGAGGCGGGAGGGCCGACGGTGGCCGTGCTCGGCTGCGGAATCGACCGCGACTATCCGGCCGCGCACGCGGGACTCGCCCGGGACGTCGGCGAGAGCGGGCTCGTCGTCTCGGAGTACGCGCCCGGCGTCGAGCCCGCTCCCTGGAGGTTCCCCGCCCGGAACCGGATCATCGCCGGCCTCGCCCGAGCGACGGTGGTCGTCGAGGCCCGTGAGCGGAGCGGGGCGCTGATCACCGCCGACCTCGCACTCGAGGAGGGCCGGGAGGTGCTGGCCTGCCCGGGTGAGATCACCTCGGCGCTCTCCGCGGGCACGAACGCCCTGCTGCGGCTCGGCGCGACGCCGCTGACCAGGGTCGAGGACGTGCTCGAGTCGTTCGGGCTCGAGCCGGTCGTGACGGATCCGCCCGCGGTCGGAGCGACCGCTCGCCTCGTGCTCGACCGCCTCGCCGACGCGCCTGCCGGGATCGACGAGCTCGCCCGCGCGACCGGACTTGCCGCCGCGGAGCTCGCCGGCGCTCTCACCGAGCTCGAGCTGGCCGGGCTCGCGGCCGGCTCCGACGGGATCTACAGGGCGACTGCGACCCCTCGGTTGGGCGATACGACCGCGCCGAATCCGCGTCGATGACGTCTAAGGATCTGAACGGCACTGCGGAATGCGGCAACGAACCCGGAGACACGTGTGACACGGCTGCGCCGATACGAGGTGCAGGTTCGCGTGCGCCTGCAGGTGATCGCCGAGGACGAGGAGCAGGTCGCGAGGATCGTGGGCGACGACATCGCCGACCCGATCGCCGTGACCGTGCAGGAGCTGCACGCGACGAACGCGCGTCTGACGGGCTGGAGCCTGCACGCCGACGACGTCGTCGAGGAGCTCGGCGCCTGACGCGGGTCAGTGTGGAGTACGAGTGCGGTGGTGGAACACGGCGCCCGTCGCGATGCCCAGCAGCCAGCCGATCACGGCGGCGGCGAGGATGATCCAGACCAGCGACGCGTGAGTCGAGCCGAACACCCAGTCGAGCTTCGCGGTGCGGTTGTTCCGTGAGATCAGGACGACGAGGACGGCGACCAGTCCGACGACGAGGATGGCCAGGGCATAGAGGCGGGCTCGGCGGCCGAGCCTGAGAGTTCGCTCCCGGTGGGACTCGCGAGGCTTCGCTTCGGGCGTCGGTGGCGGCGGTGGCTGCTCGACGGAGGCCATTGGTTCTCCTGATGAATGAGTGACTCAGTCTACGGTGACGGGCGCGCCCGTGCGGATGTGCCAGGCGTCCTTGGGTGTTGCCGGGCGCTTGAAATCTCGCCGGGCCGGTGCCAGCATCGACGGGAACCGGGTGTCCCGCCTGCTTCTGCGGCGGTGGACGAGTGCGCCCTCTCGAGACAGCGAGGAGGAAGCAAATGCCCATGCCCGTGCTCACGACACCGTCGATCGAGCAGCGCGCCACCGGCCTCGCCGGCGCGATCGGCTGCTCCTACCGGCAAGCCCACAACGACCTGATCTTCGTCGAGTTCGCCGGCAGGATCTCGAAGCTGAGCCTGGTGCGCCCGGTCGCGGCGACGGTCTCGTCCGGGACCGCGACGCTGCAGGGAACCTGGCTCTTCGACTTCGACGCCGGCCACGAGGGAACGAGCGGCGACGTGTGGTGGGAGCAGCACACCGCGACCAGGCGCAGCCTCGAGGCGAGCGGAGGCGCGCAGATCGTCAACCTGGGCCACGTCAACTACGCCAACGTCACGCCCGCGGTGCTGCAGACGCTCGCCTACGGCACGGCGGGCATCAACGGCAGCAACGACGCGACGAACCTGCTCACCCCGGGCGACGTCTTCGCCGTCCGCACGAACCTCGGCAACTACGCCAAGGTGCAGGTGGTCTCGTACGGGTACGACCTGCACATCACCTGGACGACCTACCGGCTCGGCTCTGCGTACCAGGTGATCGGCACCGGGTACAACCAGCCGGAGGACATGGTCGTGACCGCGGACGAGACGCACGCGTACGTCACCGAGCGGAGCGGCGACCTGCTCCGGGTCGACCTCTCGAACGCGAACCGGGGCGCTGCAACGGTCGTCCACAGCGGGATCACCGCGCCACAGCAGATCTCGCTCGACGAGACGCGGAACGTCGCCCACGTCGTCGAGTTCGCAAGCCCCGGGCGCCTGCTGCGGATCGACCTCGGCAGCGGCGCGGCCACGACGGTCGTTCCCGATCTCACGAATCCGATCGGGCTCCTCGTCACGAGCGACGCCGCCTTCGCCTACGTGACCGAGCAGCTCGCGGGAGGCCACGGCCAGCTCAGCCGGATCGAGCTGTCGACCGGCCGGCGCGAGATCCTGCTCACGGGCTCCGACGCGCCGCTGTTCTTCCTGCGCTGGTCGGACCCGGGGGAGGGCTCGTTCCTCGTGACCGAGCGCGACCCGGAGGACGAGATCTGGCTCGTCGACCTCACGCACGCGCCCGCGCAGATCTCGAAGCTCGTCGTCGGCACGGCGTTCCGGCCCTCGAGCGTCGCGGTCGTCGCCGCGAGCGACCTGCTCGTCTGCTGTGACAGCGAGATCGACGAGATCAGCCTGGGGGCGAGCTCGATCTACCGTGCCTCAGGCGACATCATGCTCGGGATCGGGCACGTGCCGGCGACGAGCATCGTCGGCGGCTACGCGACGACCGACCCCGGCTACTTCTTCCAGGTCAAGGACTCGCCGTTCGGCGGGAGCCTGCCGGCGATGGTGAACCACGACCGCGCGTACTCCGAGGGGGCGCGGTACTACAAGGTGTTCATCGACGGCGTCGAGCAGCGGCAGCCGTTCAGCGACTACCGCTGGGACAACCCGACGAGCACGTTCGTGCTGCGCACCGTCTCGCCCAGCGCGACCGGGTTCTTCGCGGTCAGGAGCCCGGCGGAGCTCTGGTACAACCACTTCCTCGGCTACTACGCCGACAGCTCGGGACTCACGAATGCGCTCCACACGATCGGGATCCGGCTCTACTCCGCGGCGAACGCGGCGTCGGAGATCGGCAACCTGACCGACCCCGGCCGGACGGTCGAGCTGATGATCGACAACCGCTGGCCGACGGCGGTGATCAACTCGATCCTCCACGACGGGGCGGCGGTCGGCACCTGCGCGGTGGTCACCTCGGGAAGCTCGAAGTTCGAGTTCGACGTCACCGCCAGCGACCCCGACGGCCACCTGAAGAGCTGGTACCTCGGCGCGATGTGGGGCGACAACGCCTCGGCGGCGGTCGCGTCGGACACCTACGCGAACCACCTCGGCGGCGCGCCGATCTGGGCCGGGATCTCGGGTGTCGTCACGCCGCCCGCCCCCGGCTGGGAGGCCAACGACGGCACCTGGCCATCGACGCACTGCGCCCACACGTTCTACCTGGACGTGTGGGACCGCGTGATCGACGGCTGGTCGTACATCCACGAGGCCGGGTACCACAAGTCGATCACGATCCTGCTCCCGTAGGATCGACCGGATGGAGCCCTACTGGCTCGACGACGCCCCGGCCGTCCGGCCGGGGCCGCGCCACGACGGCCGTGTCGACGTCGCGATCGTCGGCGGGGGCGTGACCGGCTGCTCGTGCGCGCTGGCGCTCGCCTCGACGGGTCTGCGCGTGCGCGTGCACGACGCGCGCGGGATCGCGGAAGGGGCCAGCGGGCGGAACGGCGGCTTCGCGCTGCGGGGCGGCGCCGCACGCTACGACGTGGCCCGCGAGTCGTACGGCACCGACGCCGCGGCGAGCCTGTGGCGCTGGACCGAGGGCTGCCTCGACCGCATGGTGGAGCTCGGCGACGGCGCGCTTCGCCGCACCGGCAGCCTGCGCCTGGCCGCGGACGAGGAGGAGCGCGGGCAGATCCTCGCCGAGTACGAAGCGTTGCGCGAGGACGGCTTCGAGGCGGACTGGCGCGACGACCTGCCGCCGCAGCTCGAGAGCTTCCACGGGGCGATCTTCCACCCGCACGACGCCTCGATCCAGCCTGCGGTGTTCGTCCGGCGGCTCGCCGCGCTCGCGGCCGACGCGGGAGCGGAGCTCTGCGAGGGACGGCGGGTCGAGAGCCTGGACGAGCTCGACGCCGACAGGGTCGTGATCGCGACCGACGGCTACTCGCGCGGGCTCCTGCCCGAGCTCGACGAGGCGATCTGGCCCGCGCGCGGCCAGGTCGTCGCGACCGAGCCGCTGCCCGAGCTGCTGTACGACAGGCCGCACTACTCGCGGGGCGGCTTCGACTACTGGCAGCAGCTTCCCGATGGGCGCCTCCTGCTCGGCGGCTTCCGCGACTTCTCGATCATGTCCGAGCTGACCGACGAGGAGGTGACGACGCCGGTGATCCAGGACGCGCTCGACTCGTTCCTCCGGGAGCTCGTCGGCTACGACCCTCCGGTCAGCCACCGCTGGGCCGGGATCTTCGGGCTCACGCAGGACATGCTCCCGCTCGTCGGACCGATCCCGGGCCGCGACGGGATCTGGGTGGCCGCGGGCTACAGCGGCCACGGCAACGTGCTCGGCTTCGGCTGCGGCGACCTCGTCGCGAGCGCGATCCTCGGCGGGACCGCGCCCGAGCTCGAGCTGTTCGATCCGGCACGGCTGCTCGGAGGCCACGTCCACTAAGGGGGGAACGGCAATGCTGGCACGGGAACGGGCACTTCAGGTCGCGCTCGGCGAGGCGGCGAAGCACGTGCACGAGCAGGGCGGGGACAACACCGGCCCGCGCGTGGAGCAGTACCAGGCCGCGACCGGGCTCGGCGGCACGGGCTGGGCGTGGTGCGACGCGTTCTGCGACTTCTGCTTCGCCGAGGCGGGCAGGCCGCTCGTCGAGCTCAAGCGCTCCGCGGGCGTGGAGGTGAGCTACGAGCTCGCGAAGCCGCTCGGCTGGGTCGTGTCGACGCCCGCGCGCGGCGACCTCGTCTGCTTCCAGTGGGACAGCGGGCCGCTCGACCACATCGGCTTCGTGGTCGCGCCGCAGCCCGACGGCACGATCCAGACCGTCGAGGGCAACACGAGCCCGAACCCCGGAACAGGCCAGGCACAGGGCGAGGGAGACGGCGTCTATGTGAAGACGCGGCCGAGGAGCGTGTGCGCCGCGTTCATCCGCGTCCCCGGCGACGTGCCCGATCCCCAGCCGGCGGCGGGATTCGACGACTGGGCGGCCTGGGTGAAGGGAGGCCGCAAGGGCCAGCGGCCCGACGTGCCCGAGAAGGTCCCGCCGGAGTGGTGGGCGCAGATCGGCGCAGAGCTGAAGGGGAACCACGACCCGATCGCGCCGCATCCGCCGCACCGCCCGCCGGCGACGTAGCTAAGGCTCTTCCTCGTCGCGGCTGTCCTCCTTCATCTCCTGGATACCTGCTGCTCTCTTTCGTTCACTCTCATCGATCCAGCGGTAGCGGACGAGAACGAACCAGACTGCGACCATTGCAATCACGAAGAGCCATGTTGGTGTGTTCCAGGACCCAAGTAGCCACCTGGAGCCGAACCAGGCGGTGCAGAGAAGAACCGTCCGAACAACGAGCCGGCCCTCCCCGGGGGCCATCTCCAGTCGAGGTCGTTTCCACCGTCCCACACAGGAGAACGTCGACACGGGAGATCGGCCGCTTGAGCCTAGATCGGGATCTGGGGCAGGTCGCCGAGCTCGTCGATTCGTTCCAGCGCCACGAGGGCGACGGCCAGATCCTGAATCGCCAGACCGGTCGAGTCGAAGACGGTGATGTCCTGGTCCGAACCCCTTCCCTCGGCCGTGCCGTCGAGCACGTCACCGAGCTGCGCCACGTCGTTGCGGTGGAGGACGCCTGCTTCTACGGCGGCCGCGAGCTCCCCGCCGTGGCTCGCCTGCTCCCAGCTGTCGCAGAAGAGGCGGACGCGGGCCAGTTCCGCGACCGCGATCTCGGCCTTGCCGGGGCCGTCCGCGCCCATCAGGCTCACGTGCTGGCCCGGCCGGAGCGAGCCCTCGCCGAGGAGGATCTCGCGCCCGGGCGTGACGGTGGCGATGAGGTCCGCGGCCAATGCTGCGCCGCGGCTCGCCGCGACCTCCGCGCCGACGAGCGCTGCGGCCGACTCCGCGCGGGCCGGATCGACGTCCCAGACCAGCACGGGCCTCCCGGTCGCGCGGAACGTGCGCGCGGTCGCGAGCCCGTTCACACCGCAGCCGACGACGGCAGCGCTCTTCGCGTCGGCACGGCCGAGCGTCTCGGCGGCGATCACGGCGGCCGCGCCCGTGCGGATCGCCGTCACCGCGCCCGCGTCGAGCGCCGCCACGAGCGCGCCGTTCGAGGCGTCCGAGAGGAGGACGATCCCGGTCACCGTGGGCAGGCCCCGCGCCGGGTTCCCCGGGAAGGACGTCACCCATTTCAGCAGGGCGTGGCCGCCGCCGAGCGCGGGCATCGCGCGGAAGT
Organism: uncultured Actinomycetes bacterium; assembly: GCA_963746005.1. Lineage (GTDB taxonomy): Bacteria > Actinomycetota > Thermoleophilia > Gaiellales > Gaiellaceae > CAVQZA01. The sequence continues at coordinate 7,199 of CAVUZM010000022.1, forward strand.
CGCCGGCCGGGTAGGCGGGCACGTAGACCTTCGGCGGCATCGTCCACTCGCCGCGGGCATAGGCGACGAAGGCGTCGCGGACGGCGGTGAGTGCCCTCTCGGGGGTGACGGCGCGCTCGACGTCGGCCGCGGTGAAGAAGGGGATCACGACGGGGACCCTAGATGGTTAAGTAGGCGCATGGCCGAGCCGTCGATCCGCGTCGAAGGCCTCCGCGTCGTCAGGGGCGGGAAGGTGGCGCTCGACGGGATCTCGCTCGAGGTCTCGCCCGGGATCGTCACCGGCCTGCTCGGGCCGAGCGGAGGCGGCAAGTCGACGCTGATGCGCGCCGTGGTCGGCGTGCAGAGGGTCGACTCGGGACGGATCACGGTGCTCGGCCGGCCCGCCGGCTCCCCCGAGCTGCGCTCGCGCGTCGGCTACCGCACGCAGGCGCCGTCGGTCTACAACGACCTGACCGTCCGGGAGAACGTCCACTACTTCGGTCGCGTTCTCGGCGTGCCGGAGTCCGCCGTCGACGAGGCGATCGGGACGGTCGACCTCGGCGCGGAGTCCGGGCAGGTCGCCGGCCGCCTCTCGGGCGGGCAGCTGGCGCGGGTCGCGCTCGCGATGGCCCTGCTCGGCGAGCCGGAGGTGCTCGTGCTCGACGAGCCCACCGTCGGCCTCGATCCCCTGTTGCGCCGCGACCTCTGGGACACCTTCCACGCGATCGCCGACCGCGGCGCCACGATCCTCGTCTCGAGCCACGTGATGGACGAGGCCGACCGCTGCGACGAGCTCCTGCTCCTGCGCGAGGGGCGCATCATCGCGACCGGGGCGCCCGACGAGTTGCGGCGTCGCACCGGCGCCGACGACCTCGACTCGGTGTTCCTGCGGCTCGTCGAAGGCGACTCATGAGCCCGCGCGTCACCTTCGCGACCGCCGCGCGGGTGCTGACCCAGCTTCGCCGCGACCCGCGCACGGTCGCGCTGCTGCTCCTCGTGCCGTGCGTCCTCGTCGTGCTGCTGAAGGAGATCTTCGCCGACGAGCCGCAGGTCTTCCAGCACATCGGCGGCCCGCTGCTCGGGCTCTTCCCGTTCATCTCGATGTTCCTCGTCACCTCGATCACGATGCTGCGCGAGCGGGTGTCGGGGACGCTCGAGCGGCTGATGACGCTGCCGCTGCACAAGCTCGACATCCTGCTCGGCTACGCGATCGCGTTCGCGCTCTTCGCCGCCGTCCAGGTGACGCTCGTCTCGGTCGTCGCCTTCGGCCTGCTCGACCTCCAGGTCGCCGGGCCCGAAGTGGGCGCGTCGTCCTGCTCGCGATCGGCAACGCGCTGCTCGGGATGTCGCTCGGCCTGTTCGTGAGCGCGTTCGCCACCACCGAGTTCCAGGCCGTCCAGTTCATGCCCGCGCTCGTCTTCCCCCAGCTCCTCCTCTGCGGGCTCTTCGTGGCCCGGTCGAGCATGGCCGAATGGCTCCAGGTGATCTCCGCGGTGCTGCCGCTCACCTACGCGTACGACGCGCTCGCGAAGGTGTCGGCCGGCGGCCCGTACGGCGCGCGGTTCGTCGCGGATGTGGCGGTGACGGTCGGCGCGACGCTGGCCCTGCTCGCGCTCGCCGCGGGCACGCTGAAGCGGCGGACGCCCTAGAGCGCCTTGACGGCCTGGATCAGCTTCAGCACCGAGTCCTTCGCGTCGCCGAAGAGCATCACGGTCTGCGGCTCGGTGTACAGCTCGTTGTCGATCCCCGCGAAGCCCGGGTTCATCGAGCGCTTGAGCACGACGATCGCCTTGGCCTTGTCGACGTCGAGGATCGGCATCCCGTAGATCGGGCTCGCCGGGTTCGAGCGGGCGGCGGGATTCGTGACGTCGTTCGCGCCGATCACGAGCGCGACGTCGGTCTGCGGGAAGCTCGGGTTGATCTCGTCCATCTCCTTCAGCGCCGTGTAGGGCACGTTCGCCTCGGCGAGGAGGACGTTCATGTGGCCGGGCATGCGGCCGGCGACCGGGTGGATCGCGTACTCGACGTTGACGCCGCGGGACTCGAGCAGGTCGGCGAGCTGCCGCACGTCGTGCTGGGCCTGCGCGACGGCCATCCCGTAGCCCGGGACGATGATCACGCGCTGTGCGTAGGCGAGCATGATCGCGACGTCGTCGGCGCTCGCGGAGCGGACGGTGCCGGTGCCGCCGGCCGCCGTCGCTGCGGCCTGCTCGGTGACCTGGCCGAACGCGCCGAAGAGCACGTTCGCGATCGAGCGGTTCATCGCCTTGCCCATCATCATCGTCAGGAAGGTGCCCGACGCGCCGACGAGCATGCCGCTCACGATCAGGACGTTGTTCTCGAGCTCGAAGCCGGTGGCGGCGACGGCGAGGCCGGTGAACGCGTTCAGCAGCGAGATCACGACGGGCATGTCGGCGCCGCCGATCGGGAGCACGAAGAGGACGCCGAAGAGGAGGGAGAGACCGATCAGCGCCGCGAGCGCCCACTGGGCCTCCCAGCCGGCGCAGATCGCGACACCGAGCGCGGCGGCGGCTCCCCAGCAGGACGAGGTTCCCGACCTTCTGGCCCGGGTAGGTGATCGGCCGGCCCTGGATCAGCTCCTGGAGCTTGGCGAAGGCGATCATGCTGCCCGAGAACGAGACGCTGCCGATCAGGGCCGAGAGCACGATCGCGAGGCTGGTGTCGACGTGCAGGTGGCCGGGCAGCGGGGCCCGGTTGTGGAACTCCGCCATCGAGATGAGGGCGGCCGCGCCGCCGCCGACGCCGTTGAACAGCGCCACCATCTGCGGCATCGCGGTCATCTTCACGCGGCGCGCCGCGACCGCGCCGAAGCCGCCGCCGAGGACCATCCCGGGCACGATCAGCCACATGTTTCCCATCCCCGGCTGCGCGAACGTGACGGCGACGGCGACGCATCATCCCGAGCGCGCCGAGCTGGTTCCCGCGCCTCGCGGTCGCCGGCGAGGAGAGGAAGTGCAGCGCGAGGATGAAGGTCACGATCGTGACCAGGTAGAGCAGATCGGTGAGGTTCTTGCTCACGCAGGCCCCGGTCGAGTCGGAGTCGTCAGCCGCAGGCTTCGGCGGCTCGCGCTTCTTGAACATCTCGAGCATTCGGTCGGTGACCACGAAGCCGCCGACCACGTTCGCGGAGGCGAGGATGACCGCGAGGAAGCCGATCACCTTCGTGAAGGAGTCGGTCGCCGTGCCGGCGACGAGCATCGCGCCGACGATCACGATGCCGTGGATCGCGTTCGTGCCCGACATCAGCGGCGTGTGGAGCAGCGTCGGCACCTTCGAGATCACCTCGAAGCCGAGGAAGATCGCGAGCACGAGGATCGTCACCTCGAAGACGAGCAACGTCCCGTGGTTCACGAGGTCCCCTCCTTTCGGGTCACGCACGCGCCGGCGGTGATCTCGTCCTCGAAGTCGAGTGCGAGCGTGCCGTCCGGCGCGAGGTGCGAGAGCAGCGCGAAGACGTTGCGCGAATAGAGCTGGCTCGAGTGGAATGCCATCCGGCTCGGCAGGTCCGTGTAGCCGATGATCGTCACGTTCTCGCGCACGACCTGCTCGCCCGGCGAGGTCAGCTCGCAGTTGCCGCCGGCCTCGGCGGCCATGTCGACGATCACCGAGCCGGGCCGCATCGCGGCGACGGCCGAGGCGGGGATCAGGAGCGGGGCGGGGCGGCCGGGGACGAGGGCGGTGGTGATCACGACGTCATAGTCGGGCAGGCGCGCCTCGAGCGCCTCCTGCTGCCGGCGCTGCTGCTCCTCGGTCAGCTCCGTCGCGTAGCCGCCCTCGGTCTCCTCGCCGTGCACGCCGAGGTCGAGGAAGGTCGCGCCGAGGCTCTCGACCTGCTCCCGGACGACGGGGCGCACGTCGAAGCCGGAGACGACGGCGCCGAGGCGGCGCGCGGTGGCGATCGCCTGAAGCCCCGCGACTCCGGCGCCGAGCACCAGCACCTTCGCAGGGGCGATCGTTCCGGCGGCGGTCATCAGCATCGGGAAGAACTTGGGCAGCGTGTCCGCGGCGAGCAGCACGGCCTTGTAGCCGCCGACGTTCGCCTGCGACGAGAGCGCGTCCATCGTCTGCGCGCGCGAGATCCGCGGCACCGACTCCATCGCGAAGCCGATCACGCCGCGCGCCGCGAGCGCGTCGATCCCTTCGCGGTCGGTGAGCGGCTGGAGGAAGGCGATCAGCACCGACCCCTCGCGCATGCGCGCGATCTCGTCGGCGGACGGCTTGCGCACCTTGACGACGGCGTCCGCCGACAGCGCGTCGTCGACGAGCGTGGCGCCCGCGTCGGTGTAGGCCGCGTCAGGAAGCGAGGATTCGAGCCCGGCGCCCTTCTCGACCTCGACGCTGAAACCGGCTGCTACCAGCTTCGCAACGGAGTCGGGAACGAGCGCCACGCGCCGTTCCCCCGGCTCTCGCTCCTTGGTGACCCCCACTCGCATTCCGTGGGGACTATCTCACACGTGCACCGCGCTCGGCGTCAGTTTTTTCCCGAAGGTATTGACGTAGTTTTCCAGGGTGAAATCCGCCAGGAATGCGGCGGCCGCGGTCTTGCCGGAGTTGAGCAGCCAGTCCTGTTGCTCCTTCGAGAGGGCGAAATCGGTCGAGCCGACGGTGCCCGCGTCGACGGGGCACGTGCGCACCGCGGTCGAGTGCGACATGAAGCGCTTGTCCCATGCCTCCATCGCCGTGTGGAACATCTCCGAGCCGAGCTGAACCGGCCAGCCGAGCCCGTTGACGATGTTCTGGATCCCGCCGCCGACGCCCTTGCCTCCCGTGAGGCGAAAGCCGAACGTGGGCCTCGTCGCGTCGCGGTCGTCGACGTCGAAGAGCCAGACGGGGAAGTTCGAGAGCATCCCGCCGTCGACGATCGTGCCGGGCAGCTTGCTCTCGATGTTCACGAGCTCGACCGGCTGGAAGAAGTACGGGATCGACATGCTCATCCGGGCCGCGTCGGCGATCCGGTAGGAGTCGGGATCGATCGGGTCGGTCCCGCCCGGCTGCCGGTAGTTGACGAGGTCGTCGGGGAGCACGAGGAGGTTCTTGTTCGCGACGTCGGAGGCGATCAGCTTGAGCGTGCGGCCGGTCTTCTTCACGTCGCCGAAGGTCTTCTCCTCGGTCTGCTCGAGGAACCACTTGTGGAAGTACTCGCCGTGGGCGAGGCCGTGGTGGCGCACGAGGTTCAGCCCGCCTCCGATGTATTTCCCGCCGGCTCCCCAGTCCTGGAACTTCTCGTAGGGCGTGTTGCGAAGCAGGTTCTCGAGATCGTCCGGGCCGTGACCGCAGGCGAGGTAGGAGGCGATGATCGAGCCGGCGCTCGTCCCCGCGACGCTGATCCAGTCCGTCCATCCCTTCTCGGCGAACCCGAGCAGGGCGCCCACCAGGGCGATCCCCTTGACGCCACCGCCCTGGAAGACGGCATCCGCCTGATGCAGCTCTGCCATTGCTCCTTGCTCCCTTCGTCGTTTCGGGACACCACCGGCCGCAGGCGGAGCACCACCGTAGCGCCGCCCGCACGCATGGGCAAGATGTGCCGGTGAACCACTACCTCGCGAGCTACGGGCTCTGGGCGCTGTTCTTCCTCGTCGCCGCGGAGTCGAGCGGAATCCCTGTGCCCGGAGAGACGGCGCTCATCGCAGCGGCGGTGCTCGCCTCGCAGGGAGTGATGGTGCTCTGGGAGGTGCTGGTGGTTGCAGCCCTCGGCGCGATCGTCGGCGACAACATCGGCTACTGGATCGGCCGCGAGGGCGGCCGGACGGTTCTGCTGCGCTGGCGCCTGACACGGTCGTCCGCCGAGCGCCTGCTGCCGCCGGGCGAGCGCTACTTCGAGCGCCACGGCCCGAAGACGGTGTTCTTCGCGCGCTTCATCGCCGGGCTGCGCGTCGTCGCGGCGTGGATCGCGGGAATCACCCACATGCACTGGGCGACGTTCCTGAAGTGGAACGCACTCGGCGGGATCGTGTGGGCGTTCGGCTACGGGCTCCTCGCGTACTTCTTCGGCAAGGCGCTCGTGGACGCGATCACGACGTACGGCCTGTACGCCGCGATCGTGCTGGCCGTCGTCGCCGTCGCCGCGTTCGCGGGCTTCCGCTACTGGAAGCGCCGCCGCGCGCGCAGTGAAGGCGGCGCCCTACAGGTTGACGCGTCTGACTCCGGGAACCCCCCACCTCCCGCCCCGATGCCGTGAGGCTATCCAGCCGAGGCGCGCGCGTCTGTGACGTGACCGTCACACGAGCGTGACAAACGCTCCACAGGCCGGGAAGGGAAACACGCCGCCGTGGGGAATCCCGCCTGGCATGCTCTCGTCCCTGACCTCCGCGATCGAGGCGCGCGATCCGTACACGCGCGGCCATTCGCTTCGCGTCACGACCCTCGCCGAGGCCGTCGCACGGTGGCTGGGCTGGACGGAGAGCCGCCTCGAGACGCTGCGGATCGGCGGTGCGCTCCACGACGTCGGCAAGCTGACCGTGCCGGCGCGCATCCTGTCGAAGCCGGGGCCGCTCACGCTCGAGGAGCTGGCCGCCATTCGGACGCATCCCACCGCGGGTGCCCGGCTGATCGAGCCGATCCACTCCGTGCGGTCGGCGCTGCCGTACGTGCTCCACCACCACGAGCGCTGGGACGGGGACGGCTATCCGCACGGGCTCGGCGGCGTGGCGATCCCCGTCGAGGCGCGCGTGCTGGCCGTTGCGGACGCGTTCGACGCGATGACCTCCGGACGGCCGTACCGACAGGCGATGTCGGAGCCGGATGCCCTGCGCGAGGTCGAGCGCTGCGCCGGCTGCCAGTTCGACCCCGAGATCGCGCACGCGTTCCTCACGGTGTGGAGCGACGGCTTCCGCTCGACCCTCGCCGCCGCGGCCTCTCTCTAGAGCGTCGCCCAGACCTCGAGCTTCGTCCGGGTCCGCCGGATCACCTCGTCGGTGAACTCGCTCGTGCCGTGGCTCCCTGCCAGGTCGGCGGTGCGGATGCCGTCGGCGACCGTCTCGAGGCACGCTTCGCGGATCGCCCGGCCGGCCTGCTGGGACTCCTCGCCGCCGAACCCGAGCAGCGCCGCCCCGGCGAGGATCATCGCCATCGGGTTGGCGACGTTCTTGCCCTTCAGAGAAGGCGCGGTTCCGTGCGCGGCCTCGGCCATCACGGCGCGCGGCACGTAGTCGTCGTCGAAGGCGACGAGCAGGGACTCGGAGCCGGCGATCGAGCCGAACAGCGGCAACACGAGATCCGAGAGGATGTCGCCGTCGCGGTTGAGCGCGGGGATCACGAGCGGCGCCCCGCTCGAGGCGACCAGGAGCGCGAAGGTCGCGTCGATCAGCTGGGGCTCGTAGGGAACGTCCGGGTGGCGCACGGCCGCCGCGTCCATCTCCTCCTTCAGCATCCCCTCGTAGGTCGGGCTGACGGTGTACTTCGGGCCGCCGAACACCCGCGCGCCCGAGCGCTCGGCCTGGCGAAACGCGAACTCCGCGACCGACTTGCAGATCCGCCGCTCGATCCGCTCGGTGCGAAAGGCCACCTCGTCGTCGCCCTCGCCCTCGCGCCACTCCTCGGCGCCGTACGCGTCGCCGACGGCCATCCGCACGATCGAGATCGGCGCGTGGACGCCGCCGACGGGGATCACGCCGGGGATCCGGCGGCCTGTGCGGACGATCACGCGCCCGCCGATCTCCTCCCGCAGGATCCTGTTGGGCGAGCCGATGTCGCCGCGGCCCTCGGGGGTCACGGTCGCCGCTTTCAGCCCGAGACCGTGCTCGCGGATCGCCGCCGCGGCCTCGTGGACGACGGCGTTCTCCGTCGCGCGGCGATGAGCCAGCGAGAGGTCGAAGCGGGGGAGGGCCAGTTCGAGTCCGATCACCTCGGGCCGCAGCACGCGCAGCGCCTCCTCGAGCAGTTCCTGGCCGGTGTCGTCTCCCTCCAGCACGACAATCGTGTTCTCGTCCACGGTGGCGTATTGTATAGTCAAATTACGCCGGTGCATTTCTCACCGCATTACGGCAAACATCGCTGACTCACTAGGAGGATTCGTGGCGCGAAAGACTGTTCTCGTTTGCGATAAGTGCGACAAGGAAGTCGAGGAGGGAAAGGGCGCGACGATGCGCCTGACCTATACCGACGCCCGTCGCGGTGCGAAGCAGGCCGATCTGTGCGACTCGTGCGCCGCCGGAATGCCGGGCCACGCAGCCGCGCGACGCGGACGCCGGCCGAAGACCGCCGTCTAGAGCGAGAGGCGGGGCCGGCCCCGCCTCTCCGATTTCTCCGCTCTTTCCTCGGTTTCGGCACACGTGTAAGCGGAGCCGTCGGGCACCGGGACTAGCATGGGTCGGATGCCGCTGACGCTGCTTGCTGGACCGGCAAACGCCGGCAAGGTCGAGCTCCTGCTGGAGCGCTATCTGGGCTCGCTCGAGCGGGAGCCGGTACTGATCGTGCCGAACCGGTCGGACGTCGAGCGCGTCGAGCGCGACCTCCTTCGCCGCACGCCGGTGCTTCTCGCGGGCTCGATCGGCACCTTCGACGATCTCTTCGAGCGCCTCGTCCGCAAGGATCCCGACGCGCGCCGCGTCGCGACCGACGCGCAGCGGGTGCTGATCGCAAGACGCGCGATCGCGCGCGCGGAGCTGAACGGACTCGGGCGGTCGGCCCGCTTCGGAGGCTTCGCGGATGCGCTCCTCGCGGCGGTCTCCGAGCTCGAGTCCGGCCTGCTCGACCCCGCCGAGCTCGAGGGCGATCTCGCCCGCCTCTACGCCGGCTATCGCGAGGAGCTCGACGCGCTCGGGCTCTGGGACCGCGACCTTCAGCGCCGCCGGGGAGCCGAACGGCTCGCCGCCGACCTCGGCGCCTGGCACGGCGAGCCCGTGTTCGCGTACGGATTCGAGGACCTGACCGGCGCCGAGTGGGCGCTGCTCGAGGCACTCGCCGGCCGGACCGAGGTGACGGTGTCGCTCCCGTACGAGCCGGGCCGCGCCGCCTTCTCGTCCCTCGCCGGGACGGCGGAGGATCTGGCCGCGCTCGCGTCGGGGCGCATCGAGGAGCTGCCTCCGCGTTCCGGCGAGGTTGCGAGGCCTGCACTCGCTCACCTCGAGCGCGCGCTGTTCGGGCCGGCCGCGCCGGGAGACGCTCCGCCGATCGAAGGCGCGATTCGCTTCTTCGAGGGGGCGGGCCCCCGCGGCGCGCTCGAGCTCGTGGGCGAGGAGATCCTCGGCCTGCTCGGCGCGGGCACGCCGCCCGAGCGGATCGGGGTGGTCTGCGCGTCGCTCGAGCGCCTCCGTGCTCCGCTCGACACGGCGTTCGGCTCGCTCGGGATCCCGTACGGCTTCGAGGGCCGCATCCGCCTCGCCCAGACACCGTTCGGCCAGGCGCTCCTCGCACTGCTGCGCTTCGCGTGGCTCGGCGGCGGGCGGCGAGAGCTCTTCGCCTTCCTGCGCACGCCGTTCTCGGGGCTGCCGCGCACCCGGGTCGACTTCGTCGAAGGACGGTTGCGCGGCCGCGCGATCCACACCCCGGAGCGCGTCCTCGAGGAGACCGAGAGCCTGCAACGAGGGGCCGGTGGCCGCACTGCGAGCTCGTGAGGGCGGCCGCGACGCCGCTCGAGGCGGTGCGAAGCCTGTCGGCCTCGATGCTCCGCGCCGCGTACGGTCTCGACGGCGCGGGCGCAGGGGAGACCTCGCGGCAGGACCTGCGCGCCTACGACGCGGTGGCGCGGCTTGCCGGCGAGCTCGAGGAGTGGCTCGCGCTGGGCGGGACGCTCGAGCGCGACGACCTCGTCTCGGCACTCGAGCGGGCGACCGTGCTCCTCGCGACGCCCGCGGAGCCGGGCCGCGTCGCGGTGCTCGACCTGCTGCGGGCCCGCACCCGCCGGTTCGACACCGTCTTCGTGCTCGGGCTCGAGGAGGGCAGCCTCCCGCGCCGCGAGCCCGCCTCGCCGTTCCTCGACGAGGAGCAGCGGCGCGCGCTCGCCTCCGCGCGGCTGCAGCGCCCCGATCAGGTCTCCCGCGAGCGCTACCTCTTCTACACGGCCTGCACGCGCGCGCTGGAACGGCTCTACCTCGTGCGCGAGGCCGCGACCGACGAGGGCAGCCCCCGCGAGCCGAGCCCGTTCTGGGAGGAGGTGCGCGCAGTCTTCCCGGCCGACGACATCGCCCGCTGGACGCGCCGCCGCGCCCTGTCGGCGCTGACGTGGCCGGTCGAGACGGCGCCGAGCGAGCGCGAGCGGCTTCGCGCGGTCGCGGCGCTCTGGCCCGTAGGCCCGGGGACCGCCGAGGCGCTCGCGGCCGGCAACGGCTGGGAGCGGCGGCTCGAGCGCGCCCGCCGCGCGTTCGACAAGCCGACCCGGCTCGTGAATCCCACGGTGCACGAGTGGCTCGGCGACGCGCACCACGTTCGGCGTCACCGAGCTCGAGCGCTTCGCCGACTGCTCCTCCGCGTGGCTGTTCGAGCGCGTCGTCGACCCGAAGACGATCGACGCCGAGGTCGACGCGATGCTCCGCGGGCAGGTCGCCCACCAGGTGCTGTTCAAGTTCTACTCCGGCCTGCCGAAGGAGCTCGGCTGCGAGCAGGTGAGCGAGCCGGTGCTCGACGACGCGCTTCGCTTCCTGCGCAGCTGCTTCGAGGACGCCCTCCGCGGCGGCGTCCGCCTCGAGCTCACCGAGCTGCAGCGGCGGGAGCTCGAGGGCTCGCTCTGGCGCGATCTCGAGCAGTTCGTGCGGGCCGAGGCGCGCTCGGAGCTGCCGCTCGTCCCGCGCCGCTTCGAGGTCTCGTTCGGGAGCGAGCGCTCGGCGCCCGAGCTGCAGCGCGGCCTCGACCTCGGCGGCGGGCTGAGCCTCTCCGGGAAGATCGACCGGATCGACCTCGACCCGCATTCGGCGAGCGGGATCGTGCAGGACTACAAGTCCGGCAAGAGCGTCCACTCGGCGGCGCAGATCGAGTCGGAGCTGCGGCTCCAGATCCCGCTCTACATGCTCGTCCTGCGCGACCTCGTCGGGATCGAGCCGCTCGGCGGCCTCTACCGCGCGCTCGCCGGCGAGCGCAAGGCCCGCGGCGTGCTGCGGGCCGGCGAGGAGACGGTCGCCGGGCTCAACCGCAACGACTATCTCGACGACGAGGCGTTCTGGGCGCTGACCGAGCGGGCGCGCGACCACGCGCGCGGCTTCGGCGAGCGGATCCGGCAGGGAGACGTCCACCACGACCCGAAGGGCGACGAGTGCCCGTCCTGGTGCGACCTCTGGCCGATGTGCCGGGTGAAGCGCGCGTGAGCGTGGACCAGCTCGCGGGGCTGAATCCGGAGCAGCTCGCCGCGGTCGACGCCGACGGGCTCGTGTTCGTCTCGGCGGGGGCGGGGACCGGGAAGACGAGCGTGCTCGTCGAGCGGTTCGTGCGGGCGGTCTGCGAGCGCGGGCTCGACGTCGAGTCGAACCTCGTGATCACCTACACCGAGCGGGCGGCCGGGGAGCTGCGTTCCCGGATCCGCGCCGCGCTGGCCGAGCGCGGCCGCCACGACCTCGCGCGCGAGCTCGACGGCGCCTGGATCTCGACCATCCACGGCTTCTGCATGCGGCTGCTGAAGGCTCACCCGTTCGCGGCCGGGCTCGACCCGCGCTTCCGCGTCCTCGACGAGAGCCAGGGGCGGGTGATCCGCGGCGAGGCGTTCCAGGCGGCGCTCGCGGCGTTCTGCGAGAGCGGCGAGCCCGAGCGGCTCCAGCTCCTCGCGACCTACGGCGCCGGCGGGCTGCGGCGGATGCTCACCGGCGTCTACGAGACGCTTCGCTCGGCCGGGCGGCCGCTCGAGCTCGCCCTCGACGACGAACGGCCCGGGCTCGAGGAACGGCTCGGCGAGCTGCAGGACGCGGCGCGCACCCTCGCCGGGGACCCGGCCGCGACCGAGCTCCAGCGCACGAACGCGGAGGAGGCGCTCCGGATCGCGTCCGAGACGACGCTGCCCGAGCGGCTGCTCGATCTCGCGCCGCTCCGCGCGCGCGGCGAGCGCGCGGCGGCGTACGAGGAGGCGAGGAAGGGCGTCGAGCGGGCCGCGCTCGACGAGCTCGCGGCCCGCGACCACGAGCTGCTCCAGGAGCTGCTCCATCGGTTCGCCGAGGCGTACGCGGCGGCGAAGGAGCGCGAGTCGGCGCTCGACTTCGAGGATCTGCAGCTCGCCGCCCGCGACCTCCTACGCGACCACCCGGAGCTGCGCGACCGCGCGAGCATGCGCTTCCGCACGATCTCGGTCGACGAGTTCCAGGACACGAACAGGCTCCAGTGCGAGCTGATCGACCTGATCGCCTCGGGCCCGGGCGAGCGCGAGCTCTTCTTCGTCGGCGACGAGTTCCAGTCGATCTACGGCTTCCGCCACGCGGACGTGCACGTCTTCCGCGAGCGTCGCGCCCAGGCCGGCGGAGGTGCTGCCGCTGACGCGCAACTACCGGTCGCGGCCCGAGGTGCTGGCCGCGGTGAACTTCCTGTTCGGCCCCGAGTTCGGCGACGAGTTCCAGCCGCTCGCCGCCTCGGGCGAGTTCCCGGACCCGGTGTTCGGGAGCCCGGTCGAGCTGCTCGTCACCGACAAGCAGAGCTACGCGGGCACCGGCGTCCACTGGCGACGCGCCGAGGCGCGCCACATTGCGCGGCGCGTCGGAGAGCTCGTCGACTCCGGCGCCGCGAGCCCGGGCGAGATCGTGCTCCTCTTCGCCGCCGGCACCGACGCGGAGTGGTACGAGGAGGAGCTCCGCGCCGCCGGCCTGCCGACCTATCGCGCGACCGGCCGCGGCTACTTCGGCCAGCAGCAGGTGGTCGACCTGCTCGCCTACCTGCGCCTCCTGCACAACCGCTACGACGACGAGGCGCTCGTGACCGTGCTCGCCTCGCCGTTCGTCGGAGTCAGCAACGACACGCTCGTGCTCCTGCGCCGCCACACCGGCCGCCGGCCGCTCTTCGTCGGGCTCGAGCGGGGCCCGGTGACCGGGATCGGCGCCGACGACGAGCGGCTCCTGCGCGCCTTCCGCCAGCGCTACGAGCGGCTGTCGGCGGCCTCGGCGCGGCTCTCGCTCGAGCGGCTCTGCGAGCAGGTGATCTCCGAGCACGACTACGACCTGGCCGTGCTGGCGCAGTGGGACGGGCGGCGCCGCTACGCGAACCTGCGCAAGCTCGCGCGCCTCGCCCGCTCGTACGAGGAGCTCCGCGGGCCGGACGTGGAGGGATTCGTGCGCTTCGTGCGCGAGCAGGAGGCGGTGGGGGCGAAGGAGCTCGAGGCGGTCGCCGAGGAGGAGGGCGCCGACGCGGTGCGGCTGCTGACGATCCACGCGGCGAAGGGGCTCGAGTTCAAGGTCGTCGTGGTCGCCGACGCGAGCCGGGAGCGTGCCGCTCCGGCTCCGGACGAGATCATCGCGCTCTCCGACGGCCGGTTCGGCTTCCGCATGGTCGACCCGGTCTCGAGCGGTCGCCATTCGGTCTTCGACTACGAGGAGGTGCGCGTCGCGCGGGAGGCGGAGGAGCGCGCCGAGCGGCTGCGCCTCTACTACGTGGCGATGACGCGCGCGATCGACCGGCTGATCGTGTCCGGGGCCGCCGACCTCGAGCAGCCCGGCGAGACGACGCCGATCGGCTGGGTGCTCGGCCGCATCGACGCGGCCGAGGAGCTCGCCGCGAGCGGGCGAGGCGCCGGTCGAGCTCGAGCGCGAGCGACGCGCGGCTGCTCGTGCGCCTCGACCGCTACCGGCCCGAGGCCGAAGCCGTCCCCGAGGTCGTCCTCGAGGAGGACGGCCAGCTCGCGCTGTTCGCCGCGCTGCCCGAGGCGCCGGTCGAGACGCCTCTGCCTCTTCCGCCGCTCCCGGAGGTCGCGGCCCCGCCGCTCCACAAGGTGCGCCGCCTCTCGTACAGCGCGCTCGCGCTCTTCGAGCGCTGCTCGTTCCGCTACTACGCCGAGCGCGTCGCGGGGATGCAGCCCGCGGACTCGCGCCTCGCGCTTCCCGGTGAGTCGGGGCTCGCCGCGACCGAGGTCGGCGACGCCGTCCACCGGCTGCTCGAGCTGGTCGACCTCCACGCGCCCGCCGCCGCCCGACTTCGAGCAGGTGCGCAGCTGGTACCCGGCGGTGACCGACGAGGAGCTGGCGCGGATCGCCGGCTTCGTCGAGGCGTACTGCGCCTCGCCGCTGGCCGCCCGCATCGCGGCGCTCGACGGAGCCGCTCCGGAGCGGCCGTTCGCGTTCGAGCACGACGGCGTGCTCCTGCGCGGGCGCCTCGACGTGCTGCACCGCGACGGGCCGCGCGCGCTCGTGCTCGACTACAAGACGAACGTGCTGGGCGACGCTTCGCCCGCCGAGCTGATCGAGCGCGACTACCGGCTGCAGCGGCTCGTCTACGCCCTCGTCTGCTTCCGCGCGGGCGCGGAGGAGGTCGAGGTCGTCTACGCGTTCCTCGAGCGCCCGGACGCCGTCGTCTCGACGACGTTCACGCTCGCCGACCTGCCCGCGCTCGAGGCGGGCCTCTCCGAGGCGATCGCCGCGATCCAGGCCGGCGACTTCCGGCCGACCCCGAGCGAGTTCACCTGCGCCGGCTGCCCGGCGCGCGACGTCGTCTGCGCCGGGCCCCGGCTCCTCGACGACTGATGGCGCGCTCGTTCGTCGCCGAGGCGCGCCTCCGCGTCGGGCGCAGGCGCGACCGCATCCGCCCGATCATCGAGCGGCTCGCCGCCGAGCACGCCGACGCCGAGATCGCGCTCCGCTTCCGCACCGACCTGGAGCTGCTCGTCTCGGTGATGCTCTCGGCCCAGACGACCGACGTGAACGTGAACCGGGTCACCGAGACGCTCTTCCGCAAGTACCGCCGACCCGAGGACTACCTCGCCGTGCCCCAGGAGGAGCTCGAGCGCGACATCTTCCAGACCGGCTTCTACCGCCAGAAGGCGAAGTCGATCCGCGGCACGATGCGGCTCCTGCTCGAGGACTACGACGGCGCGGTGCCGCGGCGGATGGAGGATCTGCTGCGCCTGCCCGGGGTCGCCCGCAAGACCGCGAACGTCGTCGCCGCCGAGCTGGGCGACGCGCAGGGGATCGTCGTCGACACGCACGTGCGCCGGCTCTCGCAGCGGCTCGGGCTGACGAAGGCAGGACGACCCGGTCAAGATCGAGCGCGACCTCGTCCGGCTCGTCCCGCGCCCGGACTGGCACCGCTTCCCGCACCTGCTGATCTGGCACGGGCGCCGGGTCTGCCAGGCGCGCCGCCCGCGCTGCGAGGACTGCGTGCTCGCCGACCTCTGCCCGTCGTTCCGGGTCTAGCTCAGGTGGTCGTCGGCGTGAGCGCGATCAGCAGCCCGCCGTCGTCGTCGTAGGCGGGGAACACGTCGACGATGACGTGCTTGCGCTGGCCGCCGTGCGTCGTCAGCTCGAGCTTCTCGTCGAGCCGCCGCACGCCCCATTCGAGCGCGAGCGCGACGGGGTTGCGGTCGGCCTCGAAGCCGCCGAGCTGGAAGGCCTCGACGACGTCGCGGCCGATCAGCTCCTCCTCGGGGAAGCCGCTCAGCTCGAAGAGGCCGCGGCCGGCGGCGATCACGCGCCCCTGGTTGTCGCAGACGACGAAGCCGGCGTTCGGCGCCGGGTAGTAGTCGTCCATCAGCTCGAACAGGAACCCGAAGCCGCAGCGGTCGCAGGCAACCGCCTCCCGGGTCATGCCCTGGTAGCCGTCGTGGTCGACGGAGCGGTTCTTGCAGTTCGGGCAGATGAAGAACGGCATGCCACTGATGGTAGACGCCGCTTCGGCGCTGCCGTTAGGGCTCCGGTCAGTGAGCCGTCGCGTGCTGCTTCGCGGTGAGGTACCGCTCGGCGTCGAGCGCGCCCATACAACCCGAGCCGGCGGCCGTCACGGCCTGGCGGTAGGTGTGATCCTGCACGTCGCCGACGGCGAAGACGCCCGGGATGTTCGTCTCGCTCGACCCGGGCTTGGTGACGAGGTAGCCCTGCTCGTCGTGGTCGAGCTGGTCGAGGAAGAGCGCCGTGGTCGGGTCGTGGCCGATCGCGACGAAGATGCCGTCGCTCGGCAGCTCGGACGTCTCGCCGGTGCGCGTGTCGCGGAGCCGGACTCCGGTCACGGTCGCGTCGCCGAGCACCTCTTCGACGACGGCGTTCGTGACGAACGAGATCTTGTCGTTCGACCGGGCGCGGTCGAGCATGATCGGCGAGGCGCGGAACTCGTCGCGCCGGTGGACGATGCGTGACCTTCGAGCCGAACTTGGCCAGGAACGACGCCTCCTCCATCGCGGAGTCGCCGCCGCCGACGACGACGATCTCCTTCTCGCGGAAGAACGCCGCGTCGCAGACCGCGCAGTAGCGAGACGCCGCGGCCCTGGAGGCGCTGCTCGGAGTCGAGCCCGATCTGGCGCGCGGTCGCGCCGGTGGCGACGATCACGGCCTCGGCGCGGTACTCGTCGTCGTGGACCCAGACGCGGAACGGGCGCTCGGAGAAGTCGACCCGCGTGACGTCGTCGGTGATGAAGTCGGTGCCGAAGCGCTCGGCCTGGCGCCGGAAGTCGGCCATCATCTCCGGGCCGAGCACGCCGTCGGAGTAGCCCGGGTAGTTCTCGACGTCCGAGGTGATCATCAGCTGGCCGCCCCACTGGAAGCCCTCGATCACGAGCGGCCGCAGGTTGGCGCGCGCCGCGTAGAGCGCGGCCGTGTAGCCGGCAGGCCCGCCGCCGATGATGATCAGCTCACGTACTTCGTCGTTCATCTGCTCCTCGTTCCTTCAGGTGTTTCGCTCAGTACCTATTTAAACGGAACGAGGGGGCCGAAGCTTCCGCGACCTAGGCGGCGTCGGCGGGCGCGACGGGCAGGCCGACGAGGGCTCGTCGGAGTCGGTCGTAGCTCGAGCGCCTGCAGCTGCCGTGTCTGGCGCTCGACGGCTCGACCTCGGGCAGCTCGTCGCCGATCCCGTGCTGCTCGAGCTTGCGCGCGGTCACGAGGAGCCGCGTCTCGACCGAGCTGACGACCTCGTTGTAGCGCGCCGACCGCAGCCGTCGAGCCGGCGGCCGAGCGTGGTGAAGTGCTTGCCGAGCGTGCCGATGCGCTCGTAGAGCTCACGGCCGAGCAGGATGCACCTCGCGCGCGGTCTCGGCGACCTTCTCCTGCTGCCACGCCGCCGCGATCGTCCGCAGCATCGCGATCAACGTCATCGGCGAGGCGATGATCACGTTCGCCTTCGCGCTCGTCTCGAGCAGCGCCGCGTCCTGCTCGAGCGCGGCGCGGAAGAGCGCCTCGGCCGGCAGGAACATGACCACGAAGTCCGGTGCAGGCTCGAAGTGCTGCCAGTAGCGCTTGCTGCCGAGCTTGCGCGACGTGGTCGCGCACCTGGCGCGCGTGCTCCTGGAGCTTCGCCGCCTCGGTCTCGTCGTCGTGCGCCTCGGCGGCCGCGAGATAGGCCTCGAGCGGCACCTTCGCGTCGACGACGACGTGCTTCCCGCCGGGAAGGTTGACCACGACGTCGGGCCGAAGGCCCCGGCCCTCGTCGTCGGTCGCCGTCACCTGCGTCTGGAAGTCGCAGTACTCGATCATGCCCGCGAGCTCGACGACGCGCTTCAGCTGGACCTCGCCCCACTGGCCGCGCACGTTCGGCGACCGCAGCGCGGTGACCAGGTCGCCGGTGCGCTCGGACAGCGCGGTGACCTGCTGCTTGAGCGTGCCGTAGTCCTCGCGGCGCGTCTTCTCGAGCGCCTGCGCCTGGAGGTCGACCTTCTCGAGCGACTCCTTGATCGGCTTGACGAGCTGCTCGACGGCGAGCTGGCGCGTCGTCAGGTCCTCGCGCGCCTGCACCTGCATGCCCTCGAACTGGGTCCGCGCGAGCTCGAGGAACGCGGTGTTGTTCTGGCGCAGCGCCTCGCCCGAGAGGGCCTGGAACGCGTCTGCGAGCTCCTTGCGCGCCTCGTTCAGCGTCTCGAGCCGCTCCTCGTGCGCCCGCCGCTCGTCGTCGAGCTTCTGCTCGACCCGAACCGTGCGGCTGTGCGCGGCGAGCCACCCGACGAGGGCGCCGGCGGCGAGACCGATGAGGATGCCTGCAACGACCATCTGGGCCCGCGAACGGTAGCGACGGGGCCGGACGGCACGTTCTGGACCACGAAAATGCCGGATCCGACAAACCCGAGGGTTCACTGGATCCGGCAGGGAGACTCTAAAGGCGGGTCCCGGCGCCGGTCAAGGGGGATCCAGCGAGAAAAAGACCGCTCGTTGCGGAGATTTGTTCCGGCGCAGACGGTGGGGGTCGCCAGGTACCATCGCGCTTCGCCGTGGCGAAGAAGAACCGCACCCCACCTCCACCGAGGTCGGTCCAGGCGCCGAAGGCGCGCGGGAGCGAGGGCTCCGGCCCGTCGCTCGGCGGCAACGGCAAGTGGATCGGGATCGCGCTCGCCGTCGTGCTCGTGATCGCGGCGATCGCGGCTGCGGTCTCGCTCGGCTCCGGCAAGAGCCCGAAGGCGACGGCGAACTCGTCGCAGGTCGCCGAAGGCGATGGCCGCGGCCGGCTGCACCTTCCACACCTACCCGAGCGCGGGTCGCCGCCACATCACGACGCTCAGCCCGAACCCGCCGATCAAGTACAACTCGTTCCCGCCGACGAGCGGCCCCCACTACTACATCCCGGCGGTGTGGGGCTCGTACGACTCGCCGGTGAGCGAGTACCAGGCGGTGCACAACCTCGAGCACGGCGGGATCGTGATCCAGTACGGGCCGGGCGTGTCGAAGGACACGATCGCCAAGATCGGCGACTTCTACCAGTCGGATCCGGTCGCGCTGCTCGTCGCGCCGTTCCCGAAGCTCGGCAACAAGGTCGCGGTGACCGCGTGGACGCACCTCGCGCTCTGCCCGTCGTTCGACCAGAAGGCGTTCACGGCGTTCCGCGACGCGTTCCGCTACCAGGGGCCGGAGAAGTTCCCGCCGGCCGATCTCCAGCCCGGGATGTAAGGTCGCGCCATCCGGCCGGGGTGGCGAAACTGGTCATACGCGCCCGACTTAAAATCGGGTGTCCCCGTTGTGGGGCATGAGGGTTCGACTCCCTCCCCCGGCACTCGATCGCACGGATCCGCAGAGGTCCGATACCCGATATCAGGATCGCGCCGAACCCGGCAGGGTCGAAGTGTCGAGCGCAACGGGCGCCTCCCAAGTCCATCGATGAACGCGCGTCTAGCCGACCTGCGCTTCGCCCGCATCCGTGGGAGACAGACCCAGCGGAACGAGATCACCGCCTCGCCTCTCACGCTTGCCTCGACCGGCTCGCCGACCTGCCCTCGGCCGGGTCACGCGCTGGCGCTGAGCAGGCTCCGCGTCTGCCCCGATGTGATAGCGGGCCGTGAGTGGCAGGGTGGTATCGCAAGGAGGTGTGATGAGCCGGTTCTCGTTGGTCGCAGTCGGTTGTGCGGTCGTGCTGGTGGGTGTCGCCGCTGCGTCGGTGCCGGCCGCGCGGGTCGGGAGCCGGTCGGGTACGGCGTGTGTACCGCGGTGGGGCGTGATCGCTCGGAGCGCGAGAGTCCCCGACCTCACCGACGTTTCAGCGCTCTCGCCGAGTGATGTGTGGGCAGTCGGGACGGTAGGGAAGTACCCTCGGCAGACGCCGGTGGCCACGCACTGGGATGGGCGGCGGCTGCACGTGATGGCGCCATTCAAGTCGTCGCCGGGTGATGACCTTCAGGCGGTCGTGGCGATCGCGAAGGACGACGTGTGGGCCGCGGGCAGTCGGGGAGCCGGTCGTCTCTCCCGTCCGCTCGTGGTACATTGGGACGGGCGTCGGTGGAGTGTCGTCGCGACACCACGGGAACCCGTAGCGGGAGGCTTGTACGACATCGCGGCGTTCGGCCCGAATGACGTGTGGGCGGTCGGATTCGGCGGCGGTCACCCGCTTGTGATGCGTTGGAACGGGCAACGATGGCGCGTCATCGAGATGCGCAAGTACGTACCTGAGCTGTATTCGTCTCCCCGAGGGAGCCACCTCAGCGCGATCGACGGCACATCTTCCCGCGACGTCTGGGCCGTCGGAGTCACGGGGGAAGGCGGCGAGCTCTACGGCTACGGAGAGCTGATCGTGCACTGGGACGGGCACGCCTGGAAGCGCGTTTCTTCGTCGCTCGCAGATGACAATCAGTCCCCCCTGGCGATCGATGTCGTGTCGCCGCGCGAGATGTGGACGCTCCATCTCTACTGGGAGGGTGACGAGCAAGTCGTCCACTGGAAGGACGGCGTGAGCAAGGTGGCGCATGCCTACGATGCCAACGAATTCGGACTGAACGACGTCGAGGCCGTCTCGCAGACGGACGCCTGGATTGCCGCAACCTACTACCCCGACCCCTCCGGTTCCGGGCCGTCGTTCCCGCGCCTCATGCATTGGGGCGGGAGATCCTGGCACATCGAGCACACGGCGCTCGACCGCCTGCCGGACACGAGCCGCACCAGTCCGAACGGGAGCCTCAACAGCCTCTCGGCCCTCAGCGCGACGGACATCTGGGCGGCAGGGACGAACCTCCTCGCTCGCTACGCCTGCTAAAGGCACCGTCTGATTGGGACCGCGACGGAACTCGCTGCTAGGTGATCGCCGCGCGGATCGCGAGCTCCGGGCCCTCGAAGCTGATCGCGAGCACCTTCGCGACGCGGCGGATCAGCTTGACGGCGGCGGGGTTGCTGCTCGAGACGAGCGCGGTGATCTCGGTGATGCCGGCGGCGCGGGCGTCGGCGAGCAGCTCCGCGGTGAGCGCCGAGCCGATCCCGCGGCGCTGCTGCTCGTCGGCGACGGCGAACGCGATCTCGGCGCTGCGGCCGTCGCGGACCAGGCGGGCGATCGCGACCGGCTCCGGGTCGCCCTCGACGTAGGCCACGAGCGCGTGGCGCGCGCGGTCGACCGACGCGAGCTGCCTGAGCTCGGACGCGGTCAGGCACGGCTTCGGCCCGTTGAAGCGGGCACGGCGCGACTGCTCGCTGAGCCGGCGGAAGAGGCCCATCACGGTGCGGACGTCGCCGTGGCGCAGCGGCCTCACGTGCAGCGTGGGGCCGTGCCTCGGCTTGAGAACGCGGGTAGCGGCTCATACTCGTTCGCTCTCCTCCAACGTCGTGGATCGCGATCTCCTTCCGTCGTCGTACGAGGCGGACGCTGCCGTTCGGTTTTGCTTGAGTAGCGGGATGACGGTCGTCCTCACCGGCAGCGACCTGACGCTCGACGAGCTCGTGCGGGTCGCGCGCGCGGACGAGCCCGTGGAGCTGACGCCGCCGTGGTCGAGCGCATGCGCGCGACTCGCGCGGTCGTGGAGGCGGCCTCGGCCGGCGGGAGGAGGTGTACGGCCTCACCACGGGCGTCGGCGCGAAGAAGACGGCGGCGGTCGCGCCCGGGGACGTGGCCGAGTTCAACCGCCTGCTCGTGCTGAACCACCGCGTCGGGCAGGGGCCCGCGCTGCCGGACGACGTCGTCCGCGCGGCGCTGTGCCGGCTCGCGAACGGGCTCGCCTCGGGTGAGCCGGGCGTCCGGCCGGAGCTCGCTCAGGCGCTCGTGGACGCGCTCGACTCCGGGGTGCGGCCCGCGGTGCGGCGCTACGGCTCGATCGGGGTCGCCGACCTGTCGGCGAACGCCGACCTCGCCCACGGCGCGCTCGGCGACTTCCCGCTCGCGGCCGGCGAGGCGCTCGCGCTCCTCTGCCACAACGCCGTCTCGACCGGCCACGCCGCGCTCGCGCTCGCGGACGCGGCGGCGCTCCTCGACGCCCTCGACGTCGCGGGCGCGCTCGACCTCGAGGCGTTCGCGGCCAACCCGGCGCGCTCGACCCGGCGGTCGCCGACGCGCGGCCGTACCCCGGGATCCGCGCCTCGCTCGAGCGCCTCCGCGCGCTGCTCGACGGCAGCTACCTCTGGGACGACGGGGCCGCGCGGAACCTGCAGGACCCGCTCTGCTTCCGCTGCCTGCCGCAGGTCCACGGCGCCGCGCGCGACGCGCTCGGGTTCGCGTCGGCGCAGCTCGCGGTGGAGCTGAACGCCGCGCAGGGCAACCCGCTCGTCGCCGACGGGCGGATCCTCGCCGTCGGCAACTTCGACGCCCTGCCGCTCGCGGCGGCGCTCGACCTCGTCCGGATCGCGCTCGCGCCCGCGCTCGCGAGCGCGTGCGAGCGCTCGCTCAAGCTGCTGCAGCGCCCGCTCTCCGGGCTGCCCGAGGGGCTCGCGGTGCGGGAGGGCATCGCCGAGGACGGGCTCGCGGAGTTCGGGATCGCGATGCAGGCGATCGTCGCCGAGGCGCGGCTGCTCGCACAGCCCGTCTCGTTCGAGCTGATCAGCACCACGCAGGCCGAGGGGATCGAGGACCGGATGACGCTCGCGCCGCTCGCCGCGCGGCGGACGGCCGAGCTCGTCGAGCTGGGCTCCCGCGCGGTCGCGATCGAGCTCGTGATCGCGGCCCAGGCGGTCGACCTGCGCGGCGCGCGCCCGCTCGGCAAGGGCACGGCCCGCGCCTACGAGGCGGTGCGCGAGCTCGTGCCCGCGCTCCGCGGCGGAGAGCCGATCCCGCAGGACCTCGAGCCGGTCGCCGCGCTCGTGCTCGGTCTCGGCCGATGACCGTCGTCGACCTCCACCAGCATCTCTGGCCCGAGGCGTTCATCTCCGCGCTCTCGGCGCGCACCGCGCCGCCGTTCCTGCGCGGCTCGACGGTCGTGCTCGGCGAGGGCGAGTTCGAGCTCGACCTGCGCGAGCACGAGCTCGACCGCCGGCTCGCTGCGCTCGACCGGGACGGCACGGAGCTCGCCGTGGTCTCGCTGCAGACGACGATCGGTCTCGACCGCGTCTCGCCCGGACGAGCGCGCGGAGCTCGTCGGGATCTGGGAGGACGGGACGCGCGAGCTCGTCGCGGCGGCGGGCGGGCGGCTCGCGGCGCTCTCGGCGGGCGGGAGCCTCGACGGCTTCGTGGGCGCCGCGGTCGGCTCGGACTCGCTCGCCGACCTCGACGCGCTCGCGCCGCTCCTCGACGAGCTCGGCCGTCGCGGCGCCTTCCTCTTCGTCCACCCGTCCGGCGGGCCGGTCGAGGGCCGGCCGCCGTGGTGGTCCGCGGTCGCCGTCTACCCGGCGCAGATGCAGGCGGCCTACATGGACTGGCTCGCGGGCGGGCAGGAGCGATGGGAGTCGCTTCCCGTCGTGTTCGCGATCCTCGCCGGCGGCGCGCCGTTCCAGCTCGAGCGGCTCGCCACGCGCGGGGTCGACGTCCGCTCGACCCTCCACGGCAACGTCTTCCTCGACACCGCGTCGTACGGGCGGCGCGCGCTCGAGCTCTGCATCGAGACCTTCGGCGTCGCGCAGCTCGTCTACGGGAGCGACATCCCCGTCGCCGACCCTGCTCCGACCTTGCGGGCGGTGCTCGGCTTCGGCGAAAGTGTGGCCCACATGATCCGGGACGTGAATCCCACGCGTCTGCTGCCGTGAGCCCGCTCGCCCCCTGGCTCACGGGCCGCCTGCAGCCCGACCTCGACCTCGACCGGCCTGGCGCTCAGGGCGCTCGCCGTCGAGATCGGCGAGGACGAGTCGCTCTGGCGCGCCTTCGTCTTCCACGACACGGCCGTCCGGCACTACCAGCAGCTCTACCGGGACCCGAACGTCGACGTCTGGCTGATCTGCTGGACCGTCGAGCAGGGCACCGGCTACCACGACCACGACCGCTCCCAGGGCGCGGTGTACGTCTGCGAGGGCGCGCTCTTCGAGGACTCCTTCCAGCGCGAGCGAATAGCTCGTCTACGGGAGCGACATTCCCGTCGCCGACCCTGCTCCGACCTTGCGGGCGGTGCTCGGCTTCGGCGAGAGTGTGGCCCACATGATCCGGGACGTGAATCCCACGCGTCTGCTGCCATGAGCCCCCTGGCGCCCTGGCTCACCGGCCGCCTGCAGCCCGACCTCGACCTCGACCGGCCGGCGCTCCGGGCGCTCGCCGTGGAGATCGGCAAGGACGAGGCGCTCTGGCGCGCCTTCGTCTTCCACGACACCGCCGTCAGGCACTACCAGCAGCTCTACCGTGACCCGAACGTCGACGTCTGGCTGATCTGCTGGACCGCCGAGCAGGGCACCGGCTACCACGACCACGACCGCTCCCAGGGTGCGGTGTACGTCTGCGAGGGCGCGCTCTTCGAGGACTCCTTCCGGCGCGAGCCGGACGGCTGGATCCGCGAGCACTCGACGCGCCACGAGGCGGGTGACTCGTTCGACTTCGACGCCTCCTACATCCACGGCGTGCGGCACGCGGGCGAGGCGCCGGCGACCTCGATCCACGTCTACTCGCCCGCGCTCTGGCGGATGGGGCACTACGAGCCGAACGCCCAGGGCGTGATGGGCCGGGTCGCGATGACCTACGCCGACGAGCTGCTCGAAGGTAGTCGCTAGCCCGCGACGGTGAAGGCCGGCAGCCAGCTGACGAGCGCCGGAGAAGCGCTCGCCCGCGGCGCGGAGGTCGGCGAGGATCTTCTCGTGGCGCGCGGGCGACATCCGCGAGGTCGGGATGCACATCGTCAGCGCCGCCAGGGTCGTCCCGGCCGCGTTGCGGACCGGCACCGAGACGGCGTAGAGGCCGATCGCGGTGTCCTCGTCGTTCTCCGCATAGCCCTCGGCCCGCACCCGGGCGAGGATCTCGTGGAGCTCCGCGAGGCCGTTGAGGCGGCGCCCGGTCGGCGTGACGAGCGGGCGGCCGCCGTACTCGCCGGCGATGTGCTCGGAGGGTCGCGCGGCGAGGATCACGCGGCCGCTCGACGAGGCGAAGGCCGGGGTCCTGCTGCCGACGTGGGTGACGAGCCGCACCGGGTGGGACGTCTCCTCGATCGCGACGTACACCGAGTCGTCGCCGTCGAGCGCGGCGAGGCAGACCGTCTCGTCGTGCTTCGTGAGGAGATCGGAGGCGATGCTGCGGAACGCGACGACGATCGGGAGCTGGGAGGTGCGCGAGCCGATCGCGAGCGCCTGGACGCCGAGCTCGTAGAGGCCCGCCTCGTCCCGGACGACCCACGCGCGCTGCACGAGCACCGAGCAGACGCGGTGCAGCGTGCTCTTGGCGAGGCCGAGCTCGCGGGAGAGCTCGGCGAGCGTGAGCGGCCCGCGCGCGACGAGCAGCTCCAGCACCCCGAGCGCGGCATGGACTCCCGCCGAGCTCGACGGGCGCGCGGTTGCCGAGGGGACGACGACGTCGCTCATCGCCCATCACTGTACAACGGGCGAGAACGGTGATCCATATGGGGAACAACTTTTCTTGACCAGCCCCCTCGGGGTGTGCAATAACGGCTGGATCGTGGAACGCGCGTCCATTTAAAGGAGGAGGGGGATGGACCGGGAGACCCGGAGGATGATCGAGGAGTTTCGCCGCGAACAGGCGAACCCGATCGAGAACAACCTCATCGACGAGTGGCACGCCGGCATGCTCGACCGCGGCGAGCTGCTCCGGCGCGGGGCCATGTTCGGCCTCTCCGCGAGCGTGATCGGCGGCCTGCTCGGCGCCTCGCCCGCTGCGGCCGCCACCCGCCATCGCGAGGCCGTGAAGGCCGGAGGGACCCTCCGCGTCGCGATCCTCGCCCCGACCAAGCCGCCGGAGCCGAGCCAGGTCGCCGACGAGGGCGGCCTCGCCGTGATCAGCATCGTCGGCGAGTTCCTGACCTTCTCCGACCCGCAGCTCAACCTGAAGCCGTGGCTCGCCACGAGCTGGAAGCCGAACGCGTCCGCGACCGTGTGGACGTTCCAGATCCGCAAGGGCGTCAAGTTCCACAACGGCCAGACGATGACCGCCGACGACGTCGTGAAGACGTTCAAGGTGCTCACCGGCCCGACCTCCGCGGCGGCGTCCGTCTACAAGGGGATCCTCGCGCCGAGCGGCGTCGTCAAGACAGGCCCGTACACGGTCCAGTTCCATCTCGACCAGCCGACGGGCGGCTTCCCGTACCTCGTCAGCCAGACGACCTACCAGGCTCCGATCCTCCCGAAGAACTACACGCCCGGCACATACGTGGCCTCGAAGATGCCCGGCACCGGCCCGTACAAGTTCGTGAGCTACGACCAGCAGCGCGGGGCGCAGTTCGTCCGCAACACCGCCTACTGGGGCGGGGCGCAGCCGCTCGACGGCGTCAAGATCTCCTTCTACCAGGACACCGCGACCCAGGTGCTCGCGCTGCGCGGCGGCCAGGTCGACCTCGTCCAGCAGCTCTCGGCCCAGGAAGCGACGCCATTCCGGGGCAATTCGAAGTACCAGACCTGGGACGCGAAGACGTCGAACCACCGGGAGTTCGGCCTCCGCACCGACATCCCGCCGTTCAACGACGCGCGGGTGCGCCGTGCGGTCGCGCTCACCCTGAACAGGCCGCAGATCATCCAGACGCTGTTCAACGGCCATGCGACCGTCGGCAACGACTCGCCGTTCTGGACGGGCTTCCCGTCGCACGACCCGTCGGTGCACCAGCGGGTGCAGAACATCCCACTGGCGAAGGCGCTGCTCGCCGCGGCCGGCAAGTCGGGCCTGAAGTTCACGATCACGACCTACCGGACGCAGGAGATCCCGGACTACGCGCAGATCATCCAGTCGTCCGCCGCGCAGGCGGGGATGAACGTGAGCCTCGAGTTCCTCTCGGCCGGCGACTACTACGGCGCGCCCGCGGGGACGGACTACAACACGAACACGCCGTGGCTGAACCGGCCCGCCGTGATCACCGACTACGGGTCCCGTGCGATCCCGAACGTGTTCCTCAACGCGCCGCTCGAGACGGGCGGCGCCTGGAACCAGGCGCACTACTCCAACCCGAAGTACGACGCGGCGGCGAAGGCGTTCGTCGCGGCGCCCGACCTCACCACGCAGCGGAAGTACGCGAAGCAGATCGAGGGGATCCTGCTCTCGGACACCCCGATCGTGTTCGCCTACTTCTACAACTACGTCGCGGCGGGCACCTCGAAGGTGAAGGGCTACCAGCCCGAAGGCCTCGGAGCGATCGAGCTCCGCGGTGTCTCGCTCGGCTAGCGGCTCCGCGATCGCGGCCGGCGTCCCGGGCGGGCGCCGGCCGCTCCAGCCATGACCCGCTACATCATCAAGCGCCTCGGCCTCGCGCTCATCACCCTCGTGCTGCTGAGCATGGTCGTGTTCGCGACGGCGCAGCTCCTGCCGGGCGACATCGGCCGCAACATCCTGGGGCCGTTCGCGCCGCAGAGCGCCGTCGACGCGATGGACAAGCAGCTCGGCGCGAACCGGCCGGCCGTCGTCCAGTACTGGGACTGGATCTCCGGCGTGCTGCAGGGCAACCTCGGCAAGTCGCTCGCGTTCCAGGAGCCGATTCGCCCGCTCCTGTTCAGCGCGCTCGGCAACTCGCTGAAGCTCGCGCTCGTCGCGTTCCTGATCGTGATCCCGCTCGGGATCCTCGGCGGGATCGCCGCCGGGCTGCGCGCCGGCCGCGCGCTCGACCGCACCGTCACCGTCGGCGGGCTCTCGCTCACCTCGGTGCCGGAGTTCGTGAGCGGGATCGTGCTGATCATCGTCGTCGGGATCTGGCTCGGCTGGCTCCCGATCACGGCGCAGGCGCCCGACGGCGCCGGCGTGCTGACGCAGGCGCGGTACCTGCTCTTGCCGGCGATCTGCCTCGCGGGCGTCCTGTTCGGGTACATCGCGCGGATCACGCGCGCGGGCGTCGTCGAGGCGCTCGACTCCGACTACGCGCGCACGGCGTACCTGAAGGGCCTGTCGAGCAACGTCGTCGTGCGCCGCCACGTGCTGCGGAACGCGCTGCTGCCGACGATCGCGGTCGTGGCGACGCAGATCGGCTACCTCGTCGGCGGGCTCGTGGTCGTCGAGACGCTCTTCAACTACCAGGGGATCGGCCTGCTGGTCTTCAACGCGGCCAAGACGAAGGACTACCCGATGCTCTCGGCCGGGGTGCTCGTGATCGGGATCATCTACCTGCTCGTCACGCTCGCCGCCGACATCCTGATCGCGGCGCTGAACCCGCGGATCCGACTGGCCGGGGCCGAATGAGCGTCGCCGCCGCAGCGGGGAGCGAGGCGCGGTCGGCCCGGCGCGAGCGGCTGCACCTGCTCCGACGCAGCCCGAGCGTGCTGATCGGGGCCGGCGTCGCTCCTGTTCTGGGTCGCCTGCGCGATCCTCGGCAACCACATCACGCCGTACGACCCGATCTACCACCAGTCGCCCGACGTCTTCGCGCACCCGTCGAGCGCGCACTGGTTCGGCACCGACCGGCTCGGCCGCGACGTCTTCTCGCGCGTGCTCGCGGGCTCGCGCGACATCCTGCTCGTCGCGCCCGCGGCGACGCTGCTCGGCACCGTGCTCGGCACCGCGCTCGGGCTGATCACCGGCTACATGCGCGGGATCGTCGACGACGTCGTCAGCCGCCTGATCGACGCGGTGCTGGCGCTGCCCTTGATCATCATCGCCGTGACCGCGATCGCCGCGCTCGGCACCCGCTCGGAGTGGACCGTCGCGCTCGTGATCGGCTTCGTCTTCACGCCGATCATCGCGAGGACGGTGCGCGCCGCCGTGCTCGCCGAGCGCGAGCAGGACTACATCCAGGCGGCGCAGCTCCGCGGCGAGAAGACGCCCTACATCATGTTCGCGGAGGTGCTGCCGAACGTGATGCCGATCGTGCTCGTCGAGGCGACGGTGCGGCTCGGCTACGCGATCTTCGCCGTCGCCTCGCTGACGTTCATCGGCTTCGGGATCCAGGTGCCCTCGCCCGACTGGGCGGTGCAGATCTTCGACAACTACACCTACGTCGACCCGGACTGGTGGACGGTGCTGTTCCCGGCGGCGGCGATCGCCTCGCTCGTCGTCGCGGTGAACCTCGTCTCCGACGGCATCCAGCAGGCGTACGAGCGATGAGCGCCGCGCTCGAGTTCGACGCGCTCGACGTCGCCTACACCGTGCGCGGCAAGGACCGCCGGGTGCTGCGCGGGCTCTCGTTCCACATCGAGCCGGGCAAGACGTTCGGGCTCGTCGGCGAGTCGGGTTGCGGCAAGTCGACGGCGGCGCTCGCCGCGGTGGACTACCTGCCGCGCAACGGCAAGATCACCTCGGGCGTGGTCAAGGTGGCCGGAACCGATGTGCTCTCGCTCAGCTGGAGCGAGCTGCGAAAGCTGCGGGCCGACAGCGTCGCGATGGTCTACCAGAACCCCGGCGCGGCGCTGAACCCGTCGATCAAGATCGGCGCCCAGGTCGCCGAGGCCTTCACGGTGCGCGGTGTCCGTCGCGCCGAGGCGACCGACCGCGCCCGCGACGCGCTCGCCCGCGTCCAGATCGCCGACCCGGGCTCGGTGATGGGCAGGTACGCGTTCCAGCTCTCCGGCGGCATGCAGCAGCGCGTCGTGATCGCGATGGCGCTCGCGAAGGATCCCGCGCTGCTGATCCTCGACGAGCCGACGACCGGGCTCGACGCGACCGTCGAGGCGGAGGTGCTCGACCTCGTCGCGCAGCTGCAGGCGGAGCTGCACACCTCGGTGCTCTTCATCAGCCACAACCTCGGCGTGATCGCGAAGATGTGCGACCGCGTCGGCGTCCTCTACGCCGGCCGCCTCGTCGAGGAGGGGCCGGTCGAGGAGGTGCTGACCGACCCGCGGCACCCCTACACCGTCGGGCTGCTGCGCTGCATCCCGCGCGGCGGGGTGCGGAAGGACCACGCCCGCCTCGACACGATCCCCGGTTTCCTGCCGAGCCTCGGCGCCGAGCTCCCGGGCTGCGTGTTCGTCGACCGCTGCGCGCTCGCCGACGACCGCTGCCGCGCCGAAGAGCCGCCCGTCTCCGCCGTCGGCTCCGGCCACGAGACCCGCTGCTGGCACCACGACCAGGCCCACGCGCTGCCGCGGGCAGAGGCGGCGAGCCTGTCCATCCGGCCGGTCGACCGGACCGCGGCTCCGGTCGTGCGCTTCGACGACCTCGGCAAGGTGTTCAAGCAGCACGGCCACGAGGTGCACGCGCTCGCCGGTGTGTCCGGCGAGATCTGGCCCGGCGAGACGCTTGGCCTCGTCGGGGAGACGGGCAGCGGCAAGACGACGCTGGCGCGCACGCTGCTCGGGATCGTGGCGCCGTCGAGCGGCGACGTCGAGCTCGACGGGACGGCGCTCGCGCCGCGCTTCGCCAAGCGCTCGCCGGCAGAGCTCCGCGCGCTCCAGATCGTGTTCCAGAACCCGGACTCGGCCCTGAACCGCCGCCACTCGGTGCGCCGCATCCTCCTGCGCTCGCTGCGGAAGCTGGCCGGCCTCTCGGGTGCCGCGGCCGAGAGCCGCATGCTCGAGCTGACGCAGAGCGTGCAGCTCTCCGAGCGGACGCTCACGCAGAAGCCCTCGCAGCTCTCCGGCGGGCTGAAGCAGCGCGTCGCGATCGCCCGCGCCTTCGCCGGCGAGCCGCTCCTCGTCGTCTGCGACGAGCCGACCTCGGCGCTCGACGTCTCGGTGCAGGCGGCGATCCTCAACCTCCTCGTCGAGCTGCAGGCCGACGGCGGCGTCTCGTTCCTCTTCATCTCGCACGACCTCGGGGTGGTTCGCTACATCTCCGACCGCATCGCCGTGCTCTACCTGGGCCGGCTGATGGAGCTCGGGCCGGCCGAGGTCGTGTTCGCCGGGCCGCACCATCCGTACACCGAGGCGCTCCTCTCCGCGGTGCCGACGGTCGACGGCGGCGGGCGCGAGCGGATCAAGCTCGAGGGCGACATCCCGAGCGCCGCCTCGCCGCCGTCCGGCTGCGTCTTCCACACGCGCTGCCCGCGGAAGCTCGGCGCGATCTGCGAGGAGACCGAGCCGCCGCTGCTCGACGTCGAGGACGGCCACCTGATGCGCTGCCACATCCCGATCGGCGAGCTGCGGGCGCTGCAGGCGTGAAGATCCGCGCCGCGGTCCTGGAGCAGACGGGTGGCCCGCTCGGGATTCACGAGCTCGAGCTGGCGCCGCCGGGGCCGGGCGAGGTGCTCGTCCGCCTCCACGCGAGCGGCGTCTGCCACTCCGACTTCAACGCGATCGACGGCACCGCCGAGACGCGGTGCCCAGCGGTGCTCGGCCACGAGGGCGCCGGGGTGGTCGAGGCGGTCGGGACGGGGGTGAGGAGGGTCGCGATCGGCGACCACGTCGCGCTGTCCTGGGCGCCGTCCTGCGGCGAGTGCGCCGAGTGCCGCCGGAACCTGCCCCAGCTCTGCTCGACCGCGTGGCCCGCGATGGGCACCGGCGGGCTGATGGACGGGACGACGCGCCTCTCGCGCGACGGCGAGCCCGTCTACCACTACTCGTTCCTCTCGACCTTCGCCGAGGCGTGCGTCGTGCCCGAGCGCTCCTGCGTGCCGATCCCGCGCGAGGTGCCGTTCGAGATCGCGGGGCTCGTCGGCTGTGCGGTGACGACGGGCGTCGGCGCGGTGTGGCGGACCGCCGGAGTCCGGCCCGGCGACCGGGTGGCCGTGATCGGCTGCGGCGGCGTCGGCCTCTCCGCGGTGATGGCCGCGGTCGCGGTGGGCGCGGAGCCGGTCGTCGCCGTCGACGCGGCGGCGTCGAAGCTCGACGTGGCCACGGAGTTCGGCGCGACCGGCGGCGTGCTCTGGGCCGGGAGCCCGGAGGCGACGGCCGAGGCGGTGCGCGAGGCGTCGGGCGGCGGGGTCGACTACGCGATCGAGGCGACCGGCCGGCCCGAGGCGATGCTCGCCGCGTTCCTCTCGACGCGGGCGCGCGGCGCCGCCGTCCTGATCGGGATCCCGCGCGAGGACGCCGTCCTGCCGCTGCCCGCGATCACGATCCCGCGGATGGAGCGCCGCGTGCTCGGCTCGATCTACGGCTCGTCGTGGCCCGAGCGCGACTTCCCGCAGACGCTCGAGCTCTACCTCGCCGGGCGGCTTCCGCTCGACCGGCTCGTCTCGCACCGGCTCCCGCTCGACGAGGTCGGGCGCGCATTCGAGCTGATGCGCTCCGGCGAGGCGCTGCGCGTGGTCCTCGACCTGAAAGGAGCCGCATGAACCTGGACGACCTGGACGGACGGATCGGCGAGGGCTGGGGCGGCGTCAAGCCGAACGGCAGCCACGTCAACGTCGTGCTCGCGCGGCGCGGCAGCCCGACCGCGGCGGCTGCGATCTCGATGCTCGCGAACCCGTCGCCCGGCCACACGCCCGTGCTCGTCTGCGTCGGGCCCGAGGAGAGCGCCTACGAGCCCGTTTGGCCGCCGACGCTGATGATGAACAAGGCGACCGCGGTCGAGGACGCCCACCAGACGATGACGTGGGGCGCGGCGCAGCTCGGGATCGGGCAGGGCGTGCTCGACGCCGTCGCCGACGGGCTGGTCGAGGCGACCGGCGACCTGCTCGTGCTCGTCGCGGTCTGGGTCGACCCGGCCGCGGTCGACGAGACCGCGGTCCGGCTCGCCAATCGCGCCGCGGTGCGAAAGGCGATCGGCACCTGCGTCGAGGGTCGCGACCCCGGGGCGGCGGCCCGGCTCGTCGCCGCGCGCGACACGGTCACCAACCCGTTCTACGGGGGCGAGTGATGCGGATCACCGCCGTCGAGACCCTGCACTACCGCTTCCCGCTCGACCCGCCGTTCCGCGCGGCCTGGGACCCGGTCCCGCGCACCGCACAGGACGCGACCGTCGTCGCCGTCCACACCGACGAGGGAGTCACCGGCTACGCGAGCGGCGACCACCTGCCCGACCGCGAGCTGCTCGAGCGGCACCTCAAGGGCGTCGATCCCCTCCGCACGGAGGTCGTGCGCGAGATCGTCGAGACGGTCGACTTCCACGGCGGCCGGCCCTGGACGGTGGAGGCGGCGGTCTGGGACGTCGCCGGCCGCGCGCTCGACACGCCGCTCTGGAAGCTCCTCGGCGGCCGCTCGGAGCGGATCCTCGCGTACGTCTCGAGCGGCGAGCTCGTCGAGCCGGACGAGCGCGCGCGCCGCTGCGCCGAGCTCGCCGGCCGCGGCGTGCGCGCGGTCAAGCTCCGCTTCCACCACGCCGACTGGCGCGACGACGTCGCCGTGGTCGAGCGGGTGCGCGAGGCCGTGCCGGACCTGGAGATCATGGTCGACGCGAACCAGGGCTGGCGGATGCCCGGCGACCGCGAGCCGCGCTGGGACGTCGGGCACCGCCGCCCAGTGCGCGCGGGCGATCGAGCCGCTCGGCGTCTACTGGCTCGAGGAGCCGCTGCGCACCGACGACCTCGACGGCTACGCGGCGTTGCGCCGGCTGACCTCGCTGCGGCTCGCGGCGGGGGAGATGGCGCGCTCGGCCCAGGAGGCCCGCGACCTCGTGCTCCGCGCCGGCGTCGACGTCGTCCAGACCGACGCGGTGCTCGCGCTCGGGATCGGCGGCTGCCGCCGGATCGCCGCGCTCGCCGATCTCGCAGGGCGCGCGTGGTCGCCGCACACGTGGTCGAACGGCTACGGGCTCGTGGTCAACCTCCACCTCGCGCTCGCGGTCTCGACGGTGCCGTACCTCGAGGTGCCGTTCGACCCGCCGGGGTGGTCGGCGGAGCGCCGCGACTG
The DNA here is from genome assembly GCA_963746005.1 of uncultured Actinomycetes bacterium. Taxonomy (GTDB): domain Bacteria; phylum Actinomycetota; class Thermoleophilia; order Gaiellales; family Gaiellaceae; genus CAVQZA01. The sequence goes on from CAVUZM010000022.1 coordinate 40,633, forward strand.
GATGCTGCCCGCGCCGCTCGAGATCGCCGCGGACGGGACGGTCGCGCCGCCGCCGGGGCCTGGGCTCGGGATCACGCCCGACTTCGACGCGCTCGAGCGCTGGCGGGTCGGATGAGGGTCCGCGCCGCGCTCGCCCGAATGTAAGAGACTGCGCGAGGATGGCCTTCCGCACGATCATCGAGCCGTTCCGGATCCACTCGATCGAGCCGCTGCGGCTGACGACCGAGGAGTACCGGCGGGCGGCGATCGCCGAGACCGGGCTCAACCTGTTCGGGCTCCACGCGGCCGACGTGCTGATCGACCTGCTCACCGACTCGGGGACGGGCGCGATGTCGCGCGACCAGTGGGCCGCGATCCAGCACGGCGACGAGAGCTACGCGGGCTCGCCGTCGTGGTTCACGTTCCTCGCCGCGGTGCAGGACCTCTTCCCGTTCCGCCACGTGATCCCGGTCCACCAGGGCCGCGCGGCCGAGAAGATCCTCTTCACCGCGATCGGCGGGCCGGGCAAGGTCGTCCCGAACAACACGCACTTCGACACGACGCGCGCCAACATCGAGTACTCGGGCGCGGAGGCCGTCGACCTGCCGATCCCCGAGGCGCTCGAGCCGGCTCGCCTGCACCCGTTCAAGGGGAACATGGACCTCGAGGCGCTCGAGCGCCTGCTGGAGGCGCGCGCTCCGGCCGACGTCCCGGCCGTGATGGTGACGATCACGAACAACTCGGGCGGCGGCCAGCCGGTCTCGCTCGAGAACCTCCGCGGCGTGCGCGCGCTCTGCGACCGCTTCGGCGTGCCGCTCTTCCTCGACGCGTGCCGCTTCGCCGAGAACGCCTGGTTCATCCGCCAGCGCGAGCCCGGCCAGGAGGATCGGATCGTCGCCGACATCGTCCGGGAGATGGCCTCGCTCGCCGACGGGATGACGATGAGCGCGAAGAAGGACCCGCTCGCCAACATCGGCGGCTGGCTCGCGGTGAACGACGACGCGACTCGCGGAGCGCTGCCGCAACCTGCTGATCCTCACCGAGGGCTTCCCGACCTACGGCGGCCTCGCCGGCCGCGACCTCGAGGCGATCGCGCAGGGCCTCAAGGAGGCGGTCGACCACGACTACCTCGCCTACCGCGTCCGCTCGACCGAGTACCTCGGCGACGCGCTCCTCGCGGCCGGGGTTCCGATCGTCCAGCCGACCGGCGGCCACGCCGTCTACCTCGACGCGCGGGCGCTGCTGCCGCAGATCCCGCCGCTCCAGTACCCGGGCCAGGCGCTCGCGGTCGCGCTCTACGTGACCGGCGGGATCCGCGGCTGCGAGATCGGCACCGTGATGTTCGGCCGGCACCCCGACGGGAGCGAGCACCCGGCCGCGATGGACCTCGTCCGCCTCGCGATCCCACGCCGCACGTACACGCAGAGCCACATCGACTACGTGATCGAGGTGTGCGCCCTCGTCGCCGAGCGGCGGGCCGAGCTCCGAGGCCTCCGCATCGCCTCGGAGCCGGCCGCGCTGCGCCACTTCACCGCGCGCTTCGAAGACCTCTAGTCACTCGAGCACGTGGATGCTCTTCCGGGCGCACATCTCCTTGAGGATCTGCGGCCAGACGGTGACGCTCACCTCGCCGAGGTGGGCCTTCTGCAGCAACAGCATCATCACGCGCGACTGACCGATCCCGCCGCCGATCGAGAGCGGGATCTCGTCGTTCAGGATCGCCTGGTGATAGGGGAGCTCGAGGAAGTCGAGCTGGCCCGACAGCTCGAGCTGCCGGCGCAGGCCCTCCTTGGTGACGCGGATCCCCATCGAGCTCAGCTCGTGGCGGCGCCGCGTGACCGGGTTCCAGACGAGGATGTCGCCGTTCAGGCCGTGCATCGGGCGCCCGTCCGCCGAGGTCGTCTCGGTCGACCAGTCGTCGTAGTCGGCCGCGCGCAGCTCGTGCGGGTAGCCGTCCGCGAGCGTCCAGCCGATCCCGTAGATGAACAGCGCCGGGTACTCCTGGAGCATCGCCGTCTCACGCTGCTTGCGCGGCAGGTCGGGGTAGGCCTCGAGGATCTCCTCGGCGTGGACGAAGGTGAGCTCGTCCGGGAGCGGCGGCCGGGCGGCGAGCACGGGGAATCGCTCGCGGACGAGGCCCTCGGCCTCCTTCAGCACCTTCCAGAGCGAGCGGACCGTCTCGGTGAGGTAGCCGAGCGTCCGGTCGGCGTCGTCGATCGCGCGCTCCCAGTCCCACTGGTCGACGTACACGGAGTGGTCGTGGTCGAGGAAGTAGTCCTTGCGGACGGCGCGCATGTCGGTGAGGAGGCCCTCGCCGGGCTGCATCCCGAACTGGGCGAGCGCGGTCCGCTTCCACTTCGTCGCGGCCTGGACGACCTCCGCGTCGATCGGGTGGAGATCACGGTCGTTGGAGATGTGGAACCTGATCGGCGTGCGCGAGCCGTCGCGGTCGAGGTAGTCGTTGACGCCGCTCGAGGAGTCGACGATCAGCGGCACCTGCACGAGCGTGAGGTTCAGCTCTTCGCAGAGGCGGTCCTCGATCAGCCGCTTGGCGCCGTAGAGCGCCTGCATCGTCTCCTTCGGCGTGAGCAGCGGCGCATAGTCGTCGGGCAGCACGCGCTCGAGCTCGGCGTAGTCGCCGATCCCCGGGCCTGCGAGGTCGGCTTCCTTGGCAACGGTCATCGTTCCCTCCGATCCGAGTGGACGCCTCGAACTCTCGACGAGGAGTCGCGCGCGGTCATCCGTGCCGACGCTGAGCCCGCGTGCCCGGATCTACGGAGCGCTGCCGGGGTCTGACCCCGTACTTCCGGTGCTCACCACCACTTTCGCGCCAGCAGCCCTTGGCCGCCTGCGACGCGGAAACCTGCGAGGAACGCGAGCGAGAGCCAGACGCCGTAGATCGGTGACACGATCGACCCGAAGTTGTGGATGAAGACGTGCGCCGAGTTGGCGTCCACGTAGCCGACGGAGATTCCCTGCGAGGCGAGCAGGTCGCCGAGGGCGGCCCTCACCTCGTGGATGAAGATCACGTACTTGCCGACCAGGATCCCGGCCGCGGCGAATGCGCCGACGAGCAGACGCTGGCCGGCCCCGAGCGGGCCGCCCGCGACATTGCCGGCGACGGCGCCGGCCGCGGCGCCCACCAGCCAGGCGAGGATGCCGATGTCGTAGTGCCCGAAGATGACGACAGCCGCCCAGGCCAGGCCGCCGACCAGGGCCGCGGCTGCCGCGGCGAGGAGGGCGATTGGCTCGACGCCCGTGCCGAGGTCGTGGGCAACCGTCGCCGACGGAGCGGGAGCCGGAGCCGGAGTGGCGACGACTGCGGGTGGTGCGGTGAACAGGTCGGGCGGTGCCTCGTACTGGTCGGTCATTGCCCATACATCGGCCGCCGAGAACGATGCCTTTAGTACGCGAAACACTTACCGGCGATAGAGCAGGTGCCACGTCCCGAGGAACGTGATGCTCATCATCACGAGGAGCAGGAGCCGCGTCGGCGACTCGACTGCGAAGGGGAGCGCGGAGGCCCCGTGGTGGTGGTGGAGCAGCCCCACGGCGCGGAGTCCCGCCACGGAGAACACGACGTTCATGACACTTCGAGGATAGCGAGCCTCGCCCGGCATGCGCCTTCCTGTTAGGAATGGCTCATGCCTACGAAGCCGACAGACGCCCAGATCCGGAAACTCCGCTCACGCGCGTGGTTCGACAACCCCGCCAACGTCGACATGACCGCGCTCTACGTCGAGCGCTCCATGAACTACGGCCTCTCACTGGACGAGCTGCAGTCCGGTAGGCCGATCATCGGGATCGCGCAGACCGGCTCCGACATCACGCCGTGCAACCGGCACCACCTCTTCCTCGCCACCCGCGTGCGCGAGGGCATCCGCGAGGCCGGCGGGATCGCCTTCGAGTTCCCGATCCACCCGATCCAGGAGACCGGAAAGCGCCCGACCGCCGCGCTCGACCGCAACCTGCAGTACCTCTCGCTCGTCGAGATCCTCTACGGCTACCCGATCGACGCCGTCGTGCTCACGACCGGCTGCGACAAGACGACCCCGGCGCAGATCATGGCGGCGGCCACCGTCGACATCCCGGCGATCGTGCTCTCGGGCGGGCCGATGCTGAACGGCTGGTTCAACGGCGAGCGGACGGGCTCCGGCACGATCATGTGGAAGGCGCGCGAGCTGATCGCGCAGGGCGAGATCGACGCGAGGCAGTTCACCGAGCTGGTCGCCTCGTCGGCTCCCTCGGCCGGGCACTGCAACACGATGGGGACGGCCTCGACGATGAACTCGCTGGCCGAGGCGCTCGGGATGAGCCTGCCCGGGCTGCGCCGCGATCCCCGCGCCCCATCGCGACCGCCAGGAGATGGCCTACCTGACCGGCAAGCGCATCGTCGACATGGTCTGGGAGGACCTGAAGCCCTCCGACGTGCTGACGCGGGCCGCCTTCGAGAACGCGATCGCCGTCTGCTCGGCGATCGGCGGCTCGACCAACGCGCCGATCCACCTGAACGCGATCGCGCGCCACGTCGGCGTCGAGCTGGACAACGACGACTGGGAGCGGATCGGCTACGACGTGCCGCTGCTCGTCAACATGCAGCCCGCGGGCGAGTACCTCGGCGAGGAGTACTACCGCGCCGGCGGCGTTCCGGCCGTCGTCGCCGAGCTGATCGCGATGGGGAGGATCAACCGCGAGGCGATCACCGTCAACGGCGCGCTCGCTCTACGAGAACGACGAGGGTCGCTTCTCGAGCGACCGCGACGTGATCAAGGCACACGACGCGCCGATGAAGCCGCACGCGGGCTTCCTCAACCTCAAGGGCAACCTGTTCGACAGCGCGATCATGAAGACCTCGGTGATCTCCGACGACTTCCGCGCCCGCTACCTCGAGAACGCGGACGATCCGAATGCGTTCGAGGGTCGCGCGGTGGTCTTCGACGGGCCGGAGGACTACCACGCCCGGATCGACGACCCGGCGCTCGCGATCGACGAGCACACCGTGCTCGTGATCCGCGGCGTCGGGCCGATCGGGTACCCGGGCTCGGCGGAGGTGGTCAACATGCGCTCGCCCGACTACCTGCTGAAGCGGGGGATCCACGAGCTGCCGTGCATCGGCGACGGACGCCAGTCGGGCACCTCGGGCAGCCCGTCGATCCTCAACGCCTCACCGGAGGCCGCGACCGGCGGCGGGCTCGCGCTGCTCCAGACCGGCGACCGGATCCGCGTCGACCTCGGCGAGCGCACCGCGAACATCCTGATCTCCGACGACGAGCTCGCGGCACGGCGCGCCGCGTTCGAGGCGGGAGGCGGTTACACGTATCCGGAGAGCCAGACGCCGTGGCAGGAGATCCAGCGCGGCCTCGTCGACGAGCTGTCGAACGGGATGGTGCTGAAGCCGGCGGTCAAGTACCAGCGCATCGCCGAGACGAAGGGGATCCCGCGGGACAACCACTGATGGGCCGCTTCCGGTACGCGTACAACTCCTTCTCCTACTACGGGGAGGAGATCGGGCTCTCGATCGAGCGCGTCGCCTCGTTCGGGTACGACGCGATCGAGCTCGTCGGCGAGCCCGCGCAGTACGACGCGGCGCGGGTTCGGCAGCTCGCGGCGGACGCGGGGATCGCGGTCAGCTCGATCTCGTCGATGTACACGGCCGAACGGGACCTCTGCAATCCCGACCCGGCCGTGCGGCGGCAGGCCGTCGACTACGTGCGCTCGGTGGCCGACCTCGCCGCCGAGACGGGCGCCGGGCGTGATCGTCGTCGGGCCGTCGGCGGTGATGAAGACGTCGCGCCTCGCGTCGCCCGCTGAGGAGTGGAAGTGGGCGATCGAGAGCATCCGCGAGGGCGGCGAGTACGCCGCGACCGTCGGCGTCGACATCGCACTCGAGCCGTGGAACCGGTACGAGACCTACTTCCTGAACCGGCTCGACCAGGCCGTCGAGCTGTGGCACGCCGTCGGGCTGAAGAACGGCGGCGTGATGGGGGACACGTTCCACATGAACATCGAGGAGGCGTCGATCCCGGACGCGCTGCGGGCGGCCAAGGGCCTGCTCGCCCACGTCCACCTCGCGGACTCGAACCGCGCGGTGGCGGGCCGGGGCCACACCGACTTCCGCCCGATCCTGCGTGCCCTGCTCGACATCGAGTACGGCGGGTTCGTGAGCTTCGAGGTGATGGCGCCCTCGGGCGACCCGATGGGGATCCCGGCCGGCGCCGGCCCGGAGTCGTTCGACGCCGACACGAAGCAGGCGATCGAGCACCTGAAGGCGATCGAGCTCGAGCTCTGACCCGGGCAACCCGAGCCAAATGCTCATGAGCACAAGGTCGTTTGGGCTCGGAGCCGGAGCCGAACCTTTGACCCCACCCCGACCGACCCGAATCCAAGTGCTCATGAGCACAAGGGAGCTCGAGCGGTGGTCCGGCGGGGCGCGGTCTAGTCCGGCGGGCCGAGGGCGGCCACGCGGCCTTCGGCCTCCTCCATCGCCTCGCTCGCGGTCAGCTCTCCCTTGAGGACACGCACGATCTCGTCGCCGATGACGTTGCCGACCTCCATCCCGTGGTTCGTGACGGGGCGCTCGCCGCGGGCGAACGCGCGCGTCGCAACGGTCGTCTCGACGAGCTCCGGCCGGAACCGGCTCACGAAGGCGGGGTCGTTCAGCACCGAGTTCCTGGAGACCTCGACGAAGCCGCTCTCCTGCGCGTCGGCGAGCACCTGGTCGGGCGCGCACAGGAACTTCGCGAGCTCCCAGGCCTCCGGCTTGGACCGCGCGAGCGACGGGATCGCGTACGGCGGGCAGTAGAGCCCGACATGGCGCGTCCCGAGCGGGCCGGCCGGCATCAGCGCCGTCCTCGTGCCGTCGGCGACCGGCCCGCCCGCCTCGTAGATCAGCGAGGCCTCGTTGGCGGGCTCGATCGTCATCGCCGCGCGGCCCTTCGCGTAGCAGGCGACGCAGTCCATGAAGTCCATCTCCGCCGACTCGGGCGGCCCCGCCCGGTGGAGCAGGGCGACGTAGTCGTCGATCGCCGCGCACAGCTCCGGGCGTGTCGAGCGTCGGCCGGCCGTCGTCGTCGTCGAACCAGCGTGCGCCGAACGACGGTCCCCAGGTCGAGCCGACCATCCAGAAGTTGAGGCCGCAGTTCGGCGCGCCGCGGATCGTGATCCCGTAGAAGTCCTCGGTGCCGTCGGCCCGCACCGCTCCCTGCACCTCGGCGGCGACCGCGGAGAGCTCGACGAGCGTCTGCGGCACGTCGAGGGCGTAGCGCTCGAAGAGGTCGGCGCGGTAGATCAGCACGTTCGACACGTCGCAGTAGGGCAGGCCCCAGATCCGCCCGCGGTCGCTCACCGCGGCGAGCGCCTGCGGCGTGAAGTCGCCGAGCGAGTAGCCGTCGGCCGCGATGTAGTCGTCGAGCGGCTCGACGTGGCCCGCGCGCGCCGCCTGGACGAGCAGCAGGTCGTCGACGCCGACGAGGTCGAACGGCGGGTCCTCGCCCGAGAAGCTCCGCTCCATCAGCTCCCACATCTCGGGGATCACGGTCAGCGTCACCTCGACGTCGATCCCGGTCTGCTCGGTGAAGCGCGCCGCCGTCGCCGGCAGGTTCTCGAACACGCCCCAGCCCTCCTGCATCACCCTGACGGTCGTCATCTCGTTCCTCCTTGTCAGCTCGAACCGGACGAGCGCAGGTGCGCATCCGCGCGCTCGAAGACTTCGGGGCGGAGCGCCGTGCCGAGGCCGGGACCGGCCGGCGCGGACACCATCCCGTTCTCGATCGTGGGCAGCGCCGTCACGAGCTCGGCGTACCAGCCGCTCCAGAACGCGCGGACGCTCTCCTGCACCATCGCGTTCGGCAGGTGCATCGAGAGGTGCGTCGCCGCCGTGTAGACGACCGGCCCGGTGCAGTCGTGCGGGGCGACCGGCCGCTCGAACGCCTCGGCGAGCGCGGCCACCTTGCGCGCCTCGGTGACGCCTCCGACCCAGCCGACGTCGAAGATCACGATCCGCGCGCCGCCGCGCACGATCAGGTCGCGGAAGGCCGGCAGGCCCGTGAGCGTCTCGCCGGCCGCGATCGGCGCGCGGCTCGCGCGCTGCACCTCGGCGAGCGCGTCGGGGCTCGAGACCCGAACCGGGTCCTCGATCCAGGCCAGCTCGAGCTCGTCGAGCGCGGCTGCGATCCGGCACGCGGCCGGGACGTCCCAGAGCGAGTGCAGCTCGGCCATCACGTCCATCGCGGGGCCGACCGCCGCACGGATCTTCCGGAACGGCTCGAGCGCGCGGTCGAGGTCGGCCGTCGAGATGTCGTGCCCGAGGCTCGCCTCCGCGTACGGGTCGAACGGCCAGATCTTCATCCCGGTGATCCCCTCCGCGAGCAGGTCGCGGGCGAGGTCGTCGGCGTGGTGGAGGAACGCGTCGAGGTCCTCGTACGGGCCCTCGGGCTCGGCGCTCAGCCCCCAGTTCATCACCGCCTGGCCGCTCTCGCCGCGGACGTAGCGGTAGCCGGCGCAGGTGTTGTACGTGCGGATCGAGTCGCGGCAGGCTCCGCCGAGGACTCGGTGGAGCGGCTGGCCCGCGGCCTGGCCGGCCAGGTCCCAGAGCGCGATGTCGAGCGCGGAGGCGGCCCGCATCTCTGCGCCGCTGCCGGCGGTGCCCACGTAGCCACGAAGCGTGCGGGCGTGCTGCTCGATCAGGCCGGGATCCTCGCCGAGCAGGTAGCCGGCGACCGCGTGGACGTGCGCCTCGACCGCGTCCGCGAAGAAGAACGTCTCACCGAGCCCGACGAGGCCCTCGTCGGTGTGGACGAGCACGTGGACGAGGCTCGGGAACTCGTCCAGGCGCAGCGTGTCGATGCGCGTGATCCTCACAGCCCGTTCCTCGCCCGGTAGACGACGTGGCCGTTCGCGTCCCGGCCCGCGTGCTCGGCGAGCCGCTCGGCGTGGCCGTGGAGGCTGTAGACGAGCTCCTGCGCGAGGGCGGCGGGCTGCCACGGCTCGTCGAGCCGTGCGTTGACTCCGTCGATCAGCTCCCGGAGGGTGAGGCCGTCCGGTGCCTCGGCGAAGCAGGCCCGCGCCAGCCCGTCGATCCGCTCGACGTAGGCGCGGCTCTCGTCGAGGAACGCCTGCACGCCGTCGCCGCGGGCCGCGGGCCAGTGGCAGCCGTGCAGCTCGGCCGGCGCGAGCTCCTCGATCAGGTCGAGCGTTCCCAGGTACGGCTCGACGTCGGTGTAGGTGGGGCAGAGCTTCGGCGTCCCGTCGAGCCCGAGGTAGACCGAGCCCTGGACGCAGTCGCCGCTGAACAGGGCGTCGGTGCGGGTGTCGAGGAGCGCGATGTGCCCCGGCGAGTGGCCGGGAACGTGCAGCACGCGGAGCCCGTCGATCTCCTCGCCGCCCGAGTAGACCTGGTCGACCGGCCGCGCGGAGCCGCTCATCTCGCGCAGCCAGGCGGTCGTCTCGTCGTCGTAGCCGATCCCGTGGTCGGCGCGAAACCCGCCGTAGCGCCGCTCGACGAGCACGTCCGGGTCGGAGACGAGGTCCCGGTCGAGCGCGCCGCAGGCGACGGTGAGACCCGGGCTCGCGCTCGCGAGCTCGTGGACGCCGCCCTGGTGGTCGAGGTCCGGGTGCGTGATCACGAGGAGGTCGAGGTCCTCCGCCCCGAGGCCGAGCGAGGCGAGGTACGGCAGCACGAACTCGGCGACGGACGGCGCGCAGCCGGCGTCGAGCAGGATGTTTCGCTCGCCGAGGAAGAGGAAGAGGTAGAGCGGGCGGCCGCCCACCTCGGCGTCGATCCGGTGGATCCCGTCGAGGAGCTCCACTAGTGCCTCGTCCAGTGATGTTGCCGAGCTTGCGGGGCGTTCCGGAAGCCGGAGGACATTGCTGGGCGGGGCACTACTACTCGGCGAACCGGAAGAGGGAGGCGCCGCCGTCCACGAGCAGGACGGAGCCGGTCATGTACTCGGCGTCGGGCGAGCAGAGGAACCCGACCGCCTTCGCGACCTGCTCGGCCGTGCCGAACTCGCCGAGCGGGATCACCACGGAGGCCCTGCGCGCGTAGTCCGGATCGGTCTCGTACTGCTTGCGCGCCATCCCCGCCATCACGATCCCCGGAGCGACGACGTTGACCCGGATCCCGAGACCGGCCAGTTCGCGCGCCATCGCCCGGGCGAGCATCCGCACGCCTGCCTTCGAGACGGTGTAGGCGGAGATCTCGGGCCACGGGATCTCGCCGACCCACGAGCCGGTGAAGACGATCTGGCCCCGGGTGCCGCGCGCCGCCATCAGCCGTGCCGCCGCCTGGCCCACGTTGAAGCAGCCGGTCAGGTTGACGTCGAGGTGGGCCTGCCACTGTGCCTGCGTCACCTCGAGGAACGGTGCCGACTCGACGATCCCCGCGTTGCCGATCGCGATGTCGAGCGGGTCGATCGACGCGAGCGCCTCGTCGACCGCGGCGCGGTCGGTCACGTCGACCTGCAGGTACGCGCCCACCGGAGCCTCCGGGCTCCGGAGCCAGGTCGAGCATCGTCACGCGTGCGCCCCGGGCGGCGAGCTCGCGCGCCATCGCGCCGCCGCAGGTCGCCGGCCGCTCCGGTGACGGCGATCCCGAGCCCGTCGAGGTCTCTTCGCTGCGTCTCGTTCGTCATGGCCGTCGCTGCGGGGAACGCGTGTGCGTCCCCCGCGGCGCAGTGAGCCTCCGGCTACAGGGCCGGCCGATGTGCGAGCTCGGCGGGCGTCTCCAGACGGAGCTCGGCGGACTGCGCCTGCCTTCTTGAGCCAGTCCTCCTTGCCGGTGCGGCTGGCGATCAGCACGATCGCGAGCCCGACGACGGTCCAGATGATCACGATCAGCGGGCTGTAGTCGAACGCGTTCTTCGGGTTGAACGGGTGCAGCGTCTTCACGCTCTCGTAGAAGACGGCGCCCAGCGCGATCGTGGTCAGGACCGGGACCACGCCGTGCAGGAACCAGTTGAACTCGTCCCGCTTCTCGCGCCCGTAGAAGAGCATCGCGCCGATGTTGCCCATCGCGTAGACGATGATCAGGCCGAGCGTCTGCATGATCCCGATCATCCCGAACGTCTTCACCGGCCCGAGCCAGGTGCCGAGCCCGAGGCCGATCAGGAGGGTGACCGTGGTCAGGAACCAGATCGCGTTCCACGGCGTCCTGTACTTCGGGTGCACCTCCGAGAGGAACTTCGGCAGCGCCCCGACCCTGCCCATGTCGAAGAGGACGCGCGTCGTCGCGTTCTGGATCGCGATGCAGACCGCGAGCGCGGAGTTGACCGCGGCGATCAGGATGATCACCCAGGCTCCGCCCCAGAGCCTGCGGCCCAGCGTCGAAGATCTGGTCGGCGCTGGTGAAGTTCTTGACGTTGTTCGTCCCCTCGCCGAGCAGCACTCCCCAGTTGACGAACATGTAGAAGAGCGCCACCACGATCGTCGAGCCGATGATCGCGAGCGGCAGGTTCCGCTTCGGGTTCTCCGTCTCCTCGCCCAGCGGTGCCACCGACTCGAAGCCGGATAGCGCGAGGATCGTGAAGACGACGCCCAGGTACAGCGCGTGCGTGTTCGGGATGTTGCTCGGGTTGAAGGACGAGAAGTTGAAGCCGCCCGAGCCCGGCGAGACCATCCCCGACACCATCAGCGCGAGGAAGATGCCGACCTCGAGGACCGCGAGCGTGAGCATCACCTTGATCGAGAGCGCGATGCCGAACAGCGTGAAGACCGTCACGCAGATCACGAGCAGCGCGAAGATGATCCACCACGGGACGTTCCAGCCGTACTGCGCCTTCAGCGTGTCGTGCACGAGCGAGCCGGTGAACGCGCAGACGACGCCGATCGCGACCGGGTCGTAGAGGAAGTAGAGCCAGGTCGTGAGCCAGCCGACCCGGGGGCCGATCGTGCGGCTGATGTAGAGGAAGTAGCCGCCCGCGCCGGTGAACTGCTTGGCGAGCTGCGTCAGCACGATCGCGACGCCGAGGCAGATGAGGCCGCCGAGCAGGTAGGCGATCGGCGCCGTCACGAGCATGAAGCTGACGATGAACGTGAGGCCGAGCAGGACGTTCAGGCCCGGGGCGATGTGCGTGACCGCCTGGACCATGTTGCCCCAGAAGCCGATCGCTCCCGCCTTGAGTTCGGTCTCGGCGACCTCGGCGCCGACCGGTGGCCCGGCGATCGGGGGAACTGCTGCGTCAGAGCTCATAGACCTCCACCTCCTGTGTCGATGTCCGCCTCGCTCCGCAGCGCGACGGTCGGTCGTGTCCCAGTCCTCAGCCGATCCGGCGCAGCTCCTTTCGGTCGCCGTTCGACGAGGGCAGCCTCGATCGCCGCGTCGGAGCTGCCCGGAGCCCAGAACTCGGTCACCGTGAGCAGGTGCGCCCGCATCGCCTGGCGCGCCGTCTCCGGCTCGCGCGCGAGGAGCGCCTCGTAGATCCGCCGGTGCGCGCGCGTCGCGTCGGGGATCTTCCCGTTCAGGTTCGTGACGCGCCGGCTCACGCGCAGGAGCTCGCGCACGGAGTCGAGCACGAACGCGAGCACCACGTTCCCCGTCGCGCCGGCGAGCTCGCTGTGGAAGTCGACGTCGAACTCGAGGTAGGCGTCGGGCTCGTCCTCGAGCTCCTCCATCCGCTCGACGGTCTGCCGCATCCGCTCGAGCTGCTCGTCGGTCGCCATCAGGGCTGCGCGGGCGGCGATCTCCGGCTCGAGCAGCATCCGCAGGTCGTGCAGGTCGCCGAGAGTCCGGCGCACGCCCTCCGCGTCGTGGTTCAGCTCGAGCAGGAGCGGATCGAGGTGGTTCCACTCGGAGACGGGGCGGACCTCCATCCGGCGCCCGTGGCGCACGGTGACGAGGCCGCGGGCCGCGAGCGCGCGGATCACCTCGCGCGCGGTCGTCTTCGAGACGTGGAACTCGTCGCAGATGTCCTGCTCGGTCGGCGGCAGGCCCAGGTCGCCGTTGACGATCCGGCCCGCAAGGATCCGCGTGACCTGGTCGCTGAGCTTCAGGGGGCGTTGTATGGTCATCAGCTGACTGACGGCCGACCGTACGCCGTCGGCTCGATGGGTGTCAAGATCCGGCGCAATCCGAAGGAGACGACCGTGACGCGACCGATTCAGCTGGCCGACGTGGAAATGCCGCCCCTCGACGTACCCGGAGGAGCTGCCGGCGATCACCGCCGAAGAGTTCGAGGCGCGGATCGCAGCTCTCCTCGCCGCCGTCGACGTCGACCAGGTCGTCGTCTACGGCGACCGCGAGCACGCCGCGAACCTGATCTTCCTCTGCAACCTCGACCCGCGCTTCGAGGAGGTGCTCCTCGTGCTCGGCCGGGGCCGGCGCACCCTGCTCCTCGGCAAGGAGGACATCGGCTACGTGCCGGTGGTGCCGATCGAGGTGGACACGATCCTCGTGCCGTCGCTGAGCCTGATGGGGATCGACCGGAGCGGCGGCCCGACCGTGGAGCAGGCTCTCCGCGAGGCCGGCCTCGGCGCGGGCGACCGCATCGGCGTCGTCGGCTGGAAAGCGCTCCTCCCGGAGGAGTCGAGCCTCCCGGTCCCGCGGATCTACGCGCCTGCGTTCATGGTCGACACCCTGCGGGAGATCGCCGGCTCGCCGGAGCTCGTGGTCGACGTGACACCGGCGCTGACCTCGCCGCGCGACGGCCTTCGCTCGTTCAACTCCGCCGACCAGATCGCCGTGTTCGAGTGGGGCGCCTCGCGCTGCTCCGCCTACGTGATGGCGGTCCTCGGGGCGGCCAAGCCGGGCGTGAGCGAGCGCGAGAGCTTCCACGCCGTGCCCTGGGGCGGCGAGCCGCTCGCCTACCACCCGGTGCTCTCCTCGGGAGCGGACGTCGCCGTGGGGCTGAGGAGCGCGTCCTCCCGGCGGTTCGAGCTCGGCGACGCGGCGATCATCGGGATCGGGCTGTGGGGCGGGAACACGGCTCGCGGCGGGATCGTCGCCGCATCGGAGGCCGACCTCCGGCCCGAGAGCGACGGCTACCTCGCCCGGCTCGCGGTGCCGTACTGGCGCGCGATGGCGACCTGGTACGAGTCGCTCGAGGTGGGCAAGCCCGGCGGGGACGTGTTCGCAGAGATCACCGGCCTGCTGGAGGGCGAGTCGTTCGCCTCCTCGCTGAACCCCGGGCACCTGATCCACTACGACGAGTGGCTCGACTCGCCGATTCGCGCGGGCTCGAGCGACCCGATCGCGAGCGGGATGGTGATCCAGAGCGACATCATCCCGACCGGGATCCGCGCGGGCTGGACGGCGAACTGCGAGGACACGGTCGCGATCGGCGACGCGGCCCTTCGCGCGGAGCTCGAGTCGCGGCACCCCGAGCTGTGGTCGCGGATCGTCGCGCGCCGCGCCTTCATGCGCGACACGCTGGGCGTGAACGTGCGCGACGAGGTGCTGCCGCTCTCGTGCACCCCCGCCTACTACACGCCGTTCTGGCTCGACCTCGGCAAGGCGCTGGTCTTCGCGTGAACGCGCTCGAGGGCAAGTCGGTGCTCGTGACGGGCGCGGCGCGCGGGATCGGGGCGGCGATCGCCGAGGTCGTGGTGGACGAGGGCGGCTCGGTCGCGCTGCTCGACCTCGACCCCACCGGCGCCGAGACCGCCGCCCGCCTCGGGGACGCCGCCCACTTCTTCCCGTGCGACGTGCGCTCGCTCGTCGAGGTCGAGCGGGCCGTCGCGGAGGCCGAGAGCGCGCTGGGCGGCCTCGACGGCCTCGTCAACAACGCGGGCATCAACGCGTACTTCGACGCCGTCGCGATGACCGAGGACGACTGGGACACGGTGTTCGCGGTCGACCTCAAGGCGGCCTGGCTGCTCGCGAAGGCGGCGCTGCCCGGCCTGATCGAGCGGCGCGGCGCGATCGTCAACATGAGCTCGATCCAGGCGACCCTCACGATCGAGGGGTTCTTCCCGTACGCGGCTGCGAAGGCCGGTCTCGAGGGCCTCACCCGCTCGCTCGCGCTCGACTACGCGCCGGCCGGCGTGCGCGTCAACGCCGTCGCTCCCGGGTACACCGACACGCGCCTCCTGCGCGAGTGGCTCGACCAGCAGCCCGATCCCGAGGCGGCGCTGGCCAGCGTCGTCGCGAAGATCCCGATGCGCCGGGTCACCGACCCGCGCGAGGTGGGCAGTGCGGTCGTGTACCTGCTCAGCGACCAGGCCTCGGCGGTCACCGGCGCGACGCTCGCGGTCGACTGCGGCCTCAGCGTGCGGTTCGCGAGCTAGCTAGCCGACCGGCTTCGAGCGGAACCGGGCGACGGTCTCCGGCTGCGCGCGGGTCAGCCGCTGCGGGGGCAGGCCGCGCAGGATCCAGTCGAGGTCGTCGACGACCATCCCGCCGACGAGCGGCCAGATCTCCGGGATGTTGCCGGCGCGGTGCGCGGACAGGATCGTGTTCGGCACGCGGCGCGCCCGCTCGCCGGCCGGGATCGGCTCGTCGGGGAAGACGTCGATCGCGACCTTCAGCCGGCCCGACTCGGCGGCGTCGAGCAGCGCGTCCCAGTCGACCACCGCAGCGCGCGAGACGAGCACCACGACCGAGCCGGGCGCCGTCGCCTGGAACTGCGAGGCGCCGATCCGGCCCTCGTTCTCGACCGTCACCGCCGAGAGGATGAACACGACCCGGCTGCGGGCGAACACCTCGTCGAGGCCCGCGGGCGCCGCGCCGAGCTCGCGCACGACCGCGTCCTGCAGCCACGGGTCGTGGACGAGGATCTCGCCGCCGAACGGCTGCAGCAGCGGCAGCAGCGCACGGCCCAGGTTCCCGCAGCCGACGAGCCCGAGGGTCTTGCCCGAGAGGAGGAACGAGCCGTCGTTCGCGCCCTCGTCGTAGAGCGACTCGGTGCCGGCCCGGATCTCGGCGTCGCCGCGCGGGATGTCGCGGGCCGCGGCGAGCGCGAGCCCGAGCGCCATCTCCGCGACCGGGCCGGCCGAAGACGGGCGAGATCACCAGCACCTGGATCCCGCGCCGGAAGCACTCCTCGTAGTCGACGTTCGGGAGGAAGTTGCCCTCGACGTTCACGATCGCGCGGAGGTTCGGCGCCCGGTCGAGGCGCTCCTTCGGCAGAGAGGTCTGGCCGACGATCGCGACCGCGTCGGGCAGCAGCGCGTCGATCTCGTCGTCCGGGCGAGGCGGCCCGTCGTGCCACGCGACCGGGCCGAGCGCCTCGAGCCGGGCCCGGTCCTCCGGCGTGAAGATCTGGTCGAGCGCGCGAGGGTACGGGTCGAGGACGATCACCCGCCGGCGAGCCACGCGACTGCCTGGGACCAGAGCAGCCGGTAGCCGTCCCAGGCGGCGAACTCCTCCGGGCACCAGTGCGGCCCGATGTCCGAGGCCCAGGCGAGCGTCCGCCCCGCGCCTGCGTGCCGCACTGCGAGGATCGGGTCGCCGTCGAAGCGAGCGAGGAGCGTCGCGTCGGGCTTGAGCCGGAAGCGGTTGTACCCGAGCAGCGCCGGCCATTCGCCGTCGATCCCGGCGAGGATCGGATGGTCGGGCGCGACCGTCTCCGCGACAAAGCCCTCGGGCCGCTCGACCCGGTCGTCCCAGGGGTCGATCTCGGCCGGGAGCACCGTCTCGACGTCGGTGCCCCGGAACCGCGCGCGGCCGTCGAGACCCTGGAAGCTGAGGTAGCCGCCCGCCATCGCGAGGCCGCCGCCCGCCTCGACCCAGGCGCGGATCGTGGCGAGCCTGTTTGGCGTCCTGCGCCCGTGGAGCCAGGTGTCCGGATGGAGCAGGAGGGTGTTCGAGCCGATGTCGGAGAGGATCACCACGTCGTAGGCGGCCAGTCCCTCGACCTCGAACGGGAAGCTCTCCGCCGCCTCGTGCGCGGGCATGTGCTCGAGCTCGATCCCGCTCGCCTCGAGCGCAGAGCGTAGGAAGCCGAGCCCCGAGTGGTAGGTCACGCTCGCGAAGGAGTCCCAGCCCTTGTAGTGCGTCGCGGCGCTGACCCACGACTCGCCGACGACCAGCACCTTCGTCACGGAGACACCCTCCTCGCATAGGGCTCGAGGCCTTCCTTCGCGCGCTCGATCGCCCAGTTGTGGTTCCAGCGGAAGAGCGGGCGGAGCACCGGCGTGAGCACCTTCAGCAGCGGCTTGTCGGCGTAGACCGTCCAGTCGAAGCGGACGTGCGTCTTGCCGTCGTCGCGCGGCGTCACCGTCCAGACGCCGCTCCCGCGCAGGTCGCCGACGACGTCGCCCGCGACGACGCGCGGCGGCTCGAGGCGGACGACCGTCGAGGTCGTGTCGAGGTGGTAGGGGAGGCGCCCCTTGAAGTGCTGGCGCGAGACGTGCCCGACTGCGGGCGGCCCGTCGGCCTCGACCGTCTCGTAGACCGGCTTCCACCACTCGGGGTAGGTGCGGGCGTCGGCCAGCGCGTCGAACACGGCCTCGGCGGGTGCGGCCACGTCCCACTCGTCGACGAACACGTACTCGCCGCGGCTCTGGTCGGCGACGGCGACCACCGCCCGCGCGACGGCCCGCTGGACGGCGGCCGGCGGCTGCGCGGCGTGTCCCTCGTCCGGGAAGTCCGTCACGAGCCGGGCGGCCGCGAGCGGCTTCAGGTACCCGCGCCCGGTGATCTGGCCGGCGGCGTCGAGCTCCGCGAGCCGCTCGAGCAGCTCCGCGGTCTTCAGCGCGGGGCGCAGCTCGACGCGCACGTGGCCCTCCGCCTCGCCGTCGGCGTAGTGCCGGTGCGCCGTGCCGGCCGGGATCAGGATCGACTCGCCGGGGCCGAGCACGCGCGAGGAGCCGTCCATCGTGACCTTCAGCGCGCCGGAGACGACCTCGTGCCGCTCGGTCTGGCTCGGATGGACGTGGCTCTGCGCGGGAAAGCCGCGCGGGCGCCCGATCACGTCGTACTCGAGCAGAGCGCCGTCGGTCTCCGCCGCGGTCCGGCGGAAGACGAGCCTCATTCCGAGGCCGGGAGCCTCGAGGGTGTCGCCCGGCTTCACCACCTCGCGGAAACGCTACCGTCTCGCCATGCCAATGACGAGCACGGAGGCTCCGCGCGCGTTCCATCTGCTCTCGAAGCCGACCGGCGCGGTCTGCAACCTCGACTGCTCGTACTGCTTCTTCCTCTCGAAGGAGATGCTGTATCCGGGCAGTCGCTTCCGGATGGCCGACGACCTGCTCGAGGCGTACATCCGGCAGCTGCTCGAGTCGCATCCCGAGGGCCAGGAGGTCGCGGTCGCGTGGCAGGGCGGCGAGCCGACGCTGATGGGCGTCGAGTTCTTCCGCCGCTCGGTCGAGCTCGTCCAGACAGAACCTGCGGCCCGGGCAGACGGTCGCCTACACGATCCAGACGAACGGGACGCAAGCTCGACGACGAGTGGTGCGAGTTCCTGAAGGAGCACGACTTCCTCGTCGGGATCTCGGTCGACGGGCCGCGCGAGATCCACGACGCCTATCGCGTGAACAAGGGCGGCAAGGGCAGCTTCGACGAGGTGATGGGCGGCTGGCGCAAGCTCGTCGAGCACGGCGTCGAGTACAACGTCCTCTGCACGGTCCACGACCGCAACGCCGACCGCGGCGCCGAGGTCTACCGCTTCTTCCGCGACGAGCTCGACGCGAACTTCATCCAGTTCATCCCGATCATCGAGCGCGTCGCCGACCCGTCGCTCGGCACGGAGCCGTGGTCGTCGTGGCGCGACCGGCCGCTCTACCAGCAGGAGGGCGAGCTCGTCACCACGCGCTCGGTCGGCTCGCAGCAGTGGGGCGACTTCCTCGTCGACGTGTTCGAGGAGTGGGTGCGCCGCGACATCGGCACCGTCTACGTGCAGATGTTCGACGTCGCGCTCGGGAACTGGGTCGGCGCGCCGCCGAGCCTCTGCATCCACTCCGAGACCTGCGGCGGCGCGCTCGCGCTCGAGCACACCGGCGACCTGTACTCGTGCGACCACTTCGTCGAGCCGCGATACCTGCTCGGGAACATCAAGGAGAAGCACATGCTCGAGCTCGTCGCCTCTCCGCAGCAGGTGGCCTTCGGGCTCGCGAAGCGCGACACGCTGCCGCAGTTCTGCCTCGAGTGCGACGTGCGCTTCGCCTGCCACGGCGGCTGCCCCAAGGACCGGTTCAGCTCGACGCCCGACGGCGAGCCGGGTCTCAACTACCTCTGCGCCGGGTACAAGCGCTTCTTCCACCACGTCGACCGGCCGATGAGGATCATGGGCGAGCTGCTCCGCCAGGAGCGGGCGCCGTCGGAGCTCATGCAGCTCTACGCCGCCGAGGACGCCGCCCGGGGCCGCAACGACCCGTGCAGCTGCGGAAACGGCAAGAAGTGGAAGCACTGCCACGGCGCGTCCTAGCGCTGGCGCGCGGGATCGTCGACGACTACGGGCGGACCGGCGCCTCGCAGTTCGCCGCGGCGATCTCCTATCGCGCGCTCTTCTCGCTCGTCCCGCTCACGACGTTCGTCGTCACCGTGGCGGGTCTCTTCCTGCGTGACGAGTCCCAGCGGCAGCGGTTCGTCGACACGGTCGCGCAGCGGTTCGACCTCAGTGCGAGCGGGGTCACGACCGTCGACCGGATCGTTGCCGACATCCCCTCGCCGTGGAGCCTCGTCGGGCTGATCGCGCTGGCCGTCGCGCTCTGGGGAGCGACCGGGGTGATGAGCTCGGTCCGGAGGGCGATCGCCGTGATCTTCGACGACGGCGTCGGCTACGACTTCGCCCGGGGAAAGCTCGTCGACGCGGCGCTCGTGGTCGGCGTCCTGCTCGCGATGTTCGTCGCGGTGGCCCTGTCCGTGCTGGAGCAGATCGCCGCGCGGGTCAGCCGCCACGTCGAGGCGTGGCTCGACTGGCAGCCGGGCGGGGTCGGCTTCGTGCTCGGCGTGGTCGTCCCGGCCGTCCTCACGGCCGCCGTGTTCGCGCTGCTG
Organism: uncultured Actinomycetes bacterium; assembly: GCA_963746005.1. Lineage (GTDB taxonomy): Bacteria > Actinomycetota > Thermoleophilia > Gaiellales > Gaiellaceae > CAVQZA01. Next base: position 60,479 of record CAVUZM010000022.1, read on the forward strand.
TACCGGTACCTGCCGAAGGCGCGGCCCGCGTGGCGCGCCGTCCTCTACGGCGCCGTGGGTGCGGCGGTCGCGTGCCAGGCGATCCAGTACGGGCTGACCTGGTACCTCGCCGGGCCCGCCGACTTCACGCGCCTCTACGGCTCGGCCGGCGCGGTGCTCGCGTTCCTGCTCTTCGTCTACCTGAGCTCGATGGCGTTCCTCGTCGGCGCGCTCACGGCGAGTAGGATCGGCCGGTGAGCGCGGTCACCTACGGCGAGCGCCCGACCTGGAGCCCGGAGCGCCCTCGCCTCAAGCTGAGGCAGATCCTGCTCGCGTGGCTCGTCGCCGCGGGCGCGCTGCTGATCGCGGCGTGGATCGTCCCCGGCGTCCACGTCAACGGCTTCGGCGGAGCGGTCGTCGCCTCGGCCGTGATCGCGGTCCTGAACGCGTTCCTGCCTCCGCATCGTCGCCGGCGCTGCGGCTGCCGTTCATGGTGGTGCTCGGCTTCCTGCTCGTGCTCTTCCTCGACGCGGCGCTGCTCGCTCGCCACCTCGCACCTGATCCCGCAGTGGCATCACGGTCGACTCGTTCGGCTGGGCGCTCGTCGCGGCGCTGATCGCGGCGGCGGTCTCGGTCGTGCTCCAGGTGATCCTCGGCACGAACGACGACGACACCTTCACGTTCCGGATCGTGCAGCGGATCGCGAAGCGGCAGGGCGGGCAGGTGCGCACCGACGTGCCGGGGATCATCTTCCTCGAGATCGACGGGCTCGCGCTCCCGGTGCTGCGGCGCGCGATGCGCGACGGCAACGCGCCCGAGATGGCGCGCTGGCTCGCAGGAGGGCACGCACCGGCTCGCGGAATGGGAGACCGACTTCTCGTCGCAGACCGGCGCGAGCCAGGCCGGGATCCTGCTCGGCTCGAACGACGACATCCCCGCGTTCCGCTGGGTCGAGAAGGAGACGGCGACGATGATGACGTGCTCGGCGCCGCCCGACTGCGAGGAGATCGAGCGCCGCCACGCCACCGGGGTCGGGCTGCTGATCGACGGCGGCGCGAGCCGCGGCAACCTGCTCTCGGGCGAGGCCGACGAGGTGATCCTCACCGTCAGCAGGATGCAGGCCGAGAAGAAGGCGAACCCGGGCTACCGCGCGTTCTTCGCCAACGGCTTCAACGTCACGCGCGTGCTCGTCCTGTACTTCTGGGAGGTGTTCCTGGAGATCGTCCGCGTCGTCGCGGGCGGCGCGCCGCGACGTGCGCCCGCGCGGGCACCGCGGCGGGATCTACCCGTTCCTGCGCGCGGCGATGTGCGTGGTCGTCCGGGACGTGATCGTCTACGGCGTCCTCACCGACATGATGGCGCGGCCGGCCCGCGGTCTACGCGACGTTCTCGAGCTACGACGAGGTCGCTCACCACTCCGGGCTCGAGCGCGCCGACACGCTGGAGGCGCTCCGCAAGCTCGACCAGCAGTTCGGCCGGATCGACCGCGCCCGCCGCTACGCGCCGCGGCCGTACGAGCTCGTCGTGCTCTCCGACCACGGCCAGACGCAGGGCGCCACGTTCAAGCAGCGGAACGGCTACGGGCTCGACGAGCTCGTCCGCCGCTCGGTCGAGTCCGCCACGGTCGCGCCGCTGCGGGGCGGCGACGAGAACGACACGATGGCGAGCAAGGCGCTCGGCGAGGCCACCGGCAAGAAGGAGAAGAAGCGGCCGAAGAACGACGTCAGCGACCAGGACGTGATCGTGCTCGGCTCCGGCAACCTCGGGCTCGATCTACCTGATGGAGGAGCGGCGCCGGCTCACGCTCGAGGAGATGAACGAGCGCCATCCGCGCCTGATCCCCGAGCTGCGCGCCCACCCGCACGTCGGCTTCCTCCTCGTCCGCTCGGCCGAGCACGGGCCGGTCGCCCTCGGCGCGAACGGCACGAACTACCTCGCCGACGGCCGCGTCGAGGGCGAGGACCCGCTCGCCGGGTTCTCGCCGAACGCGCCGCACCACCTCCGCCGCACCGACGGCTTCGCGCACGTCGCCGACATCATGGTCAACAGCTTCTACGACCCCGAGCTCGAGGAGGGCTGCGCGTTCGAGGAGCTGATCTCGTTCCACGGCGGGATGGGCGGCACCGCAGACCCGCGCCGTTCGTCCTCCACCCGGCGCGGCTGCCGATGCCCGAGGAGCCGATCGTCGGGGCCGCTGGAGTGCACGCGCTACTCTCGGGTTGGCGCCGGAGCCTCCAGGGCGCTCAGTGACGATGGCAGACCTTCCCGACAGCGCGCGCGAGCTGCTCGAGTCCGGGGCGCTGGCGCACCTCGCCACGATCAACCCGGACGGCAGCCCGCAGGTGACCTGCATCTGGGTCGGGCTCGAGGGAGACGAGATCGTCTCGGCGCACCTCTTCCCCCAGCAGAAGCTGAGGAACATCGAGCGCGACCCACGCGTCACGCTCTCGCTCGAGGGCGCGGGCTCGAACGCGGTCGGGATGCGCGACTACCTCGTCGTCTACGGCCGCGCCACGGTCGAGGAGGGCGGCGCCCCGGAGCTCCTGCAGGAGCTCGCGCAGGTCTACGTCGGCCCCGGCACGAAGTTCCCGGCGATGGACGACCCGCCGCCGGGCCACCGGCTGCGGATCACGGTCGACCGCATCACGGGCCACGGGCCCTGGGTACCGCGCTGAACTAGACTCCCGGCGCGATGGCCAGCGTCACCGACCTGTCCGCCGAGCACCAGCAGCTCGAGTGGGACACACCGCTCTTCAAGACCGCGCTCGCGCAGTTCGAGCAGGCGCTCCCGTCCGCCGACGTCTCCCCGCACACCGCCGAGCGGCTGCGCTTCCCCGAGCGCGCCCTGATGGTCAGCGTGCCCGTGCGCCTCGACGGCGACGGCTTCGGCGTCTTCGCCGCCTACCGCGTCCAGCACTCGAGCGTGCTCGGCCCGACGAAGGGCGGCGTCCGCTACGACCGCGGGGTGAGCCTCGGCGAGTGCGCGGCGCTCGCGATGTGGATGACCTGGAAGTGCGCGCTGCTGCGGCTCCCGTACGGCGGCGCGAAGGGCGGCGTCCGCTGCGACCCGCTGACGCTCTCGCAGGGCGAGCTCGAGCGGCTCACGCGGCGGTTCACCCTGGAGCTCGTGAGCGTGATCGGGCCCCACATCGACATTCCCGCTCCGGACATGGCCACGAACGAGCAGACGATGGCCTGGATGATGGACACCTACTCGATGCAGCAGGGTCACGTCGTGCCGGAGATCGTGACCGGCAAGCCCGTCTCGGTCGGCGGCTCGGTCTTCCGGCACGAGGCGACCGGGGTCGGGGTCGTGATGGTGATCGAGCGCGCGTGCGCGAAGCTCGGCCTCGAGCTCGCCGGGCAGCGCTGCGTCGTGCAGGGCTTCGGCAACGTCGGCGGGATCGCCGCGACGGAGCTCGACCGGCTCGGCGCGCGCGTGATCGCGGTGTCCGACGTCTCCGGCGGCCTCCACGACGAGGCCGGCCTCGACATCGCCGCGCTCCACGCGTTCGCAACGGAGCACGGCTCGCTCGCCGACTACACGCAGGCCGACCGGCTCTCGAACGAGCAGCTGCTCGAGCTGCCGTGCGACATCCTCGTGCTCGCCGCGCGCGAGGACCAGGTGAACGCGGAGAACGCGCCGCGGATCCGGGCGAAGCTGATCGCCGAGGGCGCGAACGGCCCGACCTCCGTCGCGGCCGACGCGATCCTCGCCGAGCGCGGCATCCCCGTCCTGCCCGACGTGCTCACGAACGCGGGCGGCGTCACCGTCTCCTACTTCGAGTGGGTGCAGGACATCGGCCGCTTCTTCTGGGACCGCGACGAGATCCGCGCCCGGCTCGCCGAGAAGCTCGGCGACGCGTTCGAGCGGGTCTGGGCGCTGTCCGACGAGCGGAACCTCACCCTTCGCAGCGCCGCGCTCGTCGCGGGGATCCACGAGGTCGCGGGCGCCCTCGAGGCCCGCGGGATCTACCCGTGACGCTCGTCCGCGAGGCGATGGTGACCGAGCCCGCGTCGCTCGAGGTCACCGCGAGCGCGCAGGAGGCCGGCGAGCTGCTGGCCCGCCCGGAGGTGCGCGCCGTCTTCGTCACGCGCGACGAGCGGCTCGTCGGGGTCGTGACGCGAAAGACGCTCGTGCGCGAGGTGGTGGCCACCGGCCGCGATCCGCGCACGACGCCGGTGGGCGAGGTCGCGGAGGAGCCGTACCTCGCGCTCGAGGGCGGGACGGAGATCGAGGAGGCGCTCGCGCTGATGGAGGCGCACGACCTCGAGCGCGTGCCGGTGGTCGAGGACGGCCGCCTCGTCGGCGTCCTGTCCCGCGTCGTGATCCAGCGCAGGCTCGTCGAGGACGAGCCGCTCGCCGAGACCGAGGACGAGGGCGACTAGGCCGCGAGCGCCTCGGCGCGCTGCTTGATCCCGAGCAGCATCTTCCGCTCCATCACGAGCGAGCCGGGCTCCATCGGCAGCATCCCGATCCGTGCCGCGAGCGTGGGCAGCCGGAAGCGGTTGCGGCTGATCAGGCGGGTCGTGCCGTCGCGCTCGGCCAGCACGAACGCTCCAGACCCAGTTGCCGTCCTCGGAGCGCCACGCGATCGCCCGCTCCGGCTCGACGAGCTCGAGCCGCATCCGGTTGCTGCCGAAGCCGATCGTGTCGCCGACCTCCGGGTGCTGGAACTCCGGGAGGACGTGGTCGACGCTGTGCATGTCGAGCCTGAACAGGTTCTCGATCCAGTCGTAGGTGTAGGCGCCGCCGCGCGGCGAAGGCCCCATCTGCGCCAGCCACGGCCAGACCGCGTCCGGCGGTCGCGTCGATCGTGATCGCCCGGGTCGAGACTCCGTCGGCGTCCTCGAGCAGCTCGTCGCCCGGCAGCCGGCCGTTCGCCTCGTCGGCGGTCGCGCCCCAGGTGAGGACGGGCCGGCGGAGGACTCGCCAGTAGAGGGCGGCGAGCGCGGCGAGGAGCAGCAACTTCTTCATCGCGCCGCGAGCTCCAGCGCGACGCCGTCGAGCAGGTCGCGCTCGCTCACCTCGATCCGCGCCACCTCCAGTCGCGCGAGCAGCTCGCGCACGATCACCGCGCCGGCGACGATCACCGGCGCGCGCTCGGGCACGAGCCGTGGCACGCGGCGGCGCTCCGCGAGCGGAAGTGCCGCGAGCCGCTGCAGCTGTCCGGTCACGCTCTCGAGTGTAAGCCGGCCGGCCAGCGCCTCGAGGTTGACGAAGGTGCCGGCGACGCCGATCGCGCGCGTCGCCTCGAGCGCGGGCAGCGCGGTGCGGACGGCCGCGGCGCAGGCCTCGAGCTCGCCGGCGGTGGGCGGATCGGAGTGGAGGAACCGCTCGGTCAGGCGGGTGGACCCGAGCTCGAGGCTCACGCGGAGCCCCGGCCCGACGAGCTCGGTGGAGCCGCCCCCGATGTCGATCACGAGCGCCCCGGGCACGCCGACGCCGCGGAAGGTGAGCTCGGCCTCCTCGTCGCCGCTCAGCACGCGCGTCGGCAGGCCCACTCCGGCGAGGAACTCGGCCCCGTTCGCGGCGTCGCGGACGGCGCTCGTGCCCACCGCGAGCACGCGCTCGGCGCCGAGTGCCGCGATCGTGCGCCGGTAGTCGGCTAGGCACGCCGACACGCGCACGACGGCGGCGGGGAGGAGGCGGCGGCCCGCGTCGACGCCCTCGCCGAGGTTGGTGATCCGCGTCTCCCGGTGGAGCGCGACGAGCTCGCCGCCGGCGACGTCGGCGACGAGGAGCCGGGTCGAGCCCGTGCCGAGGTCGACCGCGGCGACGCGCGTCACTTACGCGGGAAGAAGAACGTGAGCCGTCCGAGGGTCGACTGGATCTCGTCGACCGCGCCGGTGAGCACCGCGAGCTGCCGCCGCGAGGCCGCGAGGCGGCTCAGCGAGCTCTCGAGCCGGACGCTGCCGCCCTCGATCGCCGCGGCCGACCGCTCGAGCCTCGCGGTCGCCTGCGAGAGCGCGGCGAGCCGTGTGCCGAGCGCCCCGGAGAGGCGGCGGAAGTCCTTGAACGTCGCCCAGCCGAGGCGGCCCGTGCGGACGCCTGTGACGACCACGGCGACCACCGAGATCGCGAGCGAGATCCAGACCGGGAGCATGCCCCGGACTGTAACAAGGTGCTATCCTGAACCTGCGCCGCGGGGTGGAGCAGTCAGGTAGCTCGCCGGGCTCATAACCCGGAGGTCGCAGGTTCAAATCCTGCCCCCGCTATGTCACAACTCTGCGACCGCCGACGAGGCGGTTGCAGTCTTTCTGGGGGCGGTATGAGGTCTGCCGTGACGGTGGCGGCAGTTCCAGCGTGTGTGCGAGCTACACGGCGCTCCGCCCCACTGATCCGCTGAACGGCCCGGAGTGATGCCTATGGCGCTACGATATCGACATCATGCGCACTACGATCACGCTGGATGACGACGTCACAGCACTGATCGAGAGCGAGCGCGCGCGGACAGGCGAGTCCTTCCGCGACGCGGTGAACCGTCTTCTCCGCCGAAGCGCGCGCGCCGCTCCGCCGCCGGTTCCGCCGGCGTTGCCGGAGCTTCCCGGCCGCCCGGTCATCGATGTGTCCGACGTATCCGCTCTGCTCGCGGCGCTCGATGACGAGCGGCGCGCCCAGCGCGGCGTCACGTGATGCTCGTCGACACGAACCTGCTCGTCTACGCGACGTTCGCCGACGCGCCCGAGACGACCGCGCGCGCGGCTGGCTCGAGGAGCGCCTCGCCGAAGGCGTAGGAACCGTCGCGCTCTGCTAGCCGGTCGTCTACGCGTTGCTCCGCCTCATCACGAGCCCGAGGGTGTTCGGGCAGCACGCGGTCACGGTCAGGGACGGCTGGGCCGTTGCGACCGCCTACCTCATAGTTGGCCGGGGTGGCCGTCATGGCCGGCGCTGGACATATCGAGATCGCCGGGGAGCTCGCCCATACGCCGGGCCTGCGCACGACGACATCCCCGACATCGAGATCGCAGCGCTCGCGATCGAGCACGGTCGTCCTCGCCTCGCACGCACGCTTCCGCCGCTTTTCAGGCCTACGGTGATCGACCGCTACGGACGACGGACGTAGCCTCGCTTCAGCAACGGATCTCGACGAAGCGGTAAGCGGCCGGACGTCGCTCGATCTTGCCCCCGCTACTGGATTATGTGAAAACCCTGCTAACGCTGGGTTTGCTTGACTCCACGCTACCGACGCTAGGGCCGCGATGGATTTCGAACGCCGACGGTTCGCAGCGGCCAGCTTCTCAGCGGCGTCAGAGAGGATTAGTTGCCGGACTGGAGCCCCGACGGGCGAAGGATCGCGTTCGCGCAGGGTGACGCCGGCAGCGGCCGCATCTGGGTGATGAACGCAGACGGCAGCAATCCGGTGCAGCTGACGTCGGGGCCGGGCGACGACTTGGGCACAGCATGGTCACCGACGGTCAGCGGATCGCGTTCGTCCGCGACTTCGCCAACGGCGATCGTTCCGTCTGGACGATGAACGCCGACGGCTCGGGCCAGCAACGCGTGCTGCCGATCCCGCTCACCGAGTACGTGCCGACCTGGGCGCTCTCTGCCGACCACGGACACGGCGCCCACTGAGGCTGGCCGGCGCTTGTCGCCTCCGCGCGACCTTGACCGAGGAGACACCGGAGGCCGCCTTTCGGCGCCTCCGGTTCCGTCATCTGCGCAGGTTGGATCATCGCCCTGTCATCGGGCCACGAACGGCCACTGATAGCGCGGTCGCTGATGGGATCGAATCCTGCCCCCGCTATGAAGCTCTCCCCGACCGCCTGCCGGATGGTCGAGGTCTTTCTGGGGGCGGACGCCCCGATCGTGTTCACCCAAGTGAAATCCGACGCGCGCCCTCGTCGAGCCGGCTTTGCATCGTAGGTTGGTGAAGTTGAAGACACGGGCGGCCGGGCCCATTCCGGTACCGAGCGACGTGGGAAGGCGGCCCGCACCGAGGTGCCGCGCAAGAGCCACGCGGGATGGGAGCCGTCCGCGGTTCGCGCCGATCCAGTCGGGCTGCTCGAGCAGCAGGCGAAGTCGCGCGTTCCCGAGCTCGTGCCGGTCCGGCACGGGCGCATGCTCGTCTCGCCGTTCACGTTCTATCGAGGCGCAGCGCTGCTGATGGCGTCCGATCTGGCGTCGACACCTCGGTCGGGGATCCCTGTCCAGCTCTGCGGTGACGCTCATCTCTCCAACTTCGGCGTCTTCGGCACACCCGAGCGCAACCTCGTGTTCGACATCAACGACTTCGACGAGACGCTTCCGGGGCCGTGGGAGTGGGACGTCAAGCGCCTCGCCGCGAGCCTCGTGGTTGCCGGCCGCGACCGGGGCTTCCCGGTTAAGCAGCGCAGCGAGATCGTTCTTGCCGCCGTGGCGAGCTTACCGAACGGCGATGCGCGACTTCGCAGCGAAGTCGAACCTGGAGGTCTGGTATGCGCACCTCGACTTCGAAAAGACGTTTGCCCAGATGCGAGCGAGCTGACCGCGAAGCAGGCCGCGAACACCGACGCGGCCGTCGCGAAGGCGCGGACGAAGGACAGCATGCGCGCCTTCGACAAGCTGACGCACCTCGTCGACGGCGAACGGCGGATCATCAGCGACCCGCCGTTGATCGTTCCGATCGAGGAGCTCTTCGAGGGGGGAGTGGCACGACCTCGAGGAGCAGCTGCGGACGCTGTTGCGCGGCTACCGGCGGACGCTCACGACCGACCGCCGCTGGCTGCTCGAGCAGTACGACCTCGCCCACTTCGCGCGCAAGGTCGTCGGCGTCGGCAGTGTCGGCACCCGCGCCTGGATCGCGCTGTTCCTCGGCCGCGACGACATCGATCCGCTCTTCCTGCAGGTCAAGGAGGCGCAGGCGTCCGTGCTCGAGCCGTTCCTCGGCCGCAGCGAGTACAGCAACTGCGGGCAGCGCGTCGTCGCCGGCCAGCGCCTGATGCAGGCTGCGAGCGACGTGTTCCTCGGCTGGCAGCGCGTCACCGCCGGCAGCCTCGACGGGCGACAGCACGACTACTACGTCCGCCAGCTGCACGACTGGAAGGGCAGCGCCGACATCGAGACGATGAAGCCGGCTGATCGTCGTCTACGGCCGCCTGTGCGGCTGGACGCTCGCGCGCGCGCATGCCCGCTCGGGCGACCGGATCGCGATCGCCTCCTACCTCGGCGGCGGCGACGTCTTCGACAAGGCGATCGCCACGTTCTCCGAGGCCTACGCCGACCAGAACGAGCGCGACTACGCGGCACTCGCCGAAGCGGTGAAGTCCGGGCGGATCGAGGCCCAGACGGGCGTCTAGGGCGCCATGGGATCCTCGTCGTGACGACCGCTCCGACCGCGTCTTCTGCTGCCGCCAAGGCTTCGGGCCTGGTGCTGCTCACGCTGGCCTCGGCACAGTTCGTGATGGCGCTGGACATGACGGTGATGAACACGGCGATCGCGACGGTCGCGAGGGACGTCGGGACCGATGTGACCGGGATCCAGCTGGCGATCACGCTGTACACGCTGGTGATGGCGTCTTTCATGATCACCGGCGGGAGGATCGGGGAGATCATCGGGCGGAAGCGCGCGTTCACGATCGGGTGCGTCGTCTACGCGTGCGGGTCGCTGACGACTGCGCTGTCTCACAGCCTGACGGTGCTGATCATCGGCTGGTCGTTCCTGGAGGGCTTCGGCGCGGTGTTGATCTTTCCGGCGATCGTCGCGCTCGTCGCCTCGAACTTCGGCAAGCCGGACCGGCCGCACGCGTACGGGCTCATCGCGGCCGCGGGCGCGATGGCCGCCGCGGTCGGGCCGGTGATCGGCGGCTTCTTCACGACCTATGCCTCGTGGCGGTGGGTGTTCGTCAGCGAGGTGCTGATCGTGGTCGTGATCCTCGGTCTGGCGCGGCGGATCAACGACACACCGGCCGAGAAGGGCGCAAAGCTCGACCTGGTCGGCACCGGGCTGTCGGCGGCCGGCCTGGGGCTGATCGTGATCGGGATCCTGAAGTCGGGTGCGTGGGGGTTCGTGCGGGCCAAGCCGGGCGCTCCCGAGTGGCTCGGGCTCTCGCCGGTGATCTGGCTCGTGCTCGCGGGCTGCGTGGTGGTGGGCCTGTTCGCGATGTGGGAGAACCGGCGGATCGCGCACGGCCAGGCTGCGCTGATCGACCCGAAGATGCTGCGGAACATCCAGCTGCGCGACGGCGTCACCTCGTTCTTCTTCCTGTTCCTGGTGCAGGCCGGGATCTTCTTCGTCGTCCCGCTGTTCCTGTCGGTTGCGCTCGGCCTGTCGGCGGTCGCGACGGGGATACACCTGCTGCCGCTCTCGCTGATGCTGCTGCTCTTCGCGGCCGGAGTCCCGAAGGTGTTCCCGCACGCGAACCCGCGGCGGGTGATCCGCCTCGGATTCATCGCCATGTTCGGCGGGCTCGTGCTCCTGCTCGTCCTGCTCGACTACGGCGCCGCAGCGTCGATCGTGACCTGGCCGCTGCTGCTCGCGGGTGCCGGGATCGGCTCGATCGCCTCCCAGCTCGGGGCCGTGACCGTGTCGGCGGTACCGGACGAGCAGAGCGGCGAGGTGGGAGGGCTCCAGAACACCGGGACGCAGCTCGGCGCCTCGATCGGCACCGCGCTGGCGGGCGCCGTCCTCATCTCCGCGCTGACCGCCTCGTTCCTCACCGGTGTCCAGAACAACCCGGCCGTCCCCGACCGCGTCGCCGCCAAGGCGCAGACGAGCCTCGCCGGCGGCGTCCCGTTCATCTCCGACGCCGACCTCAAGTCCGCGCTCTCCGATGCGCACGTCCCGCCGCGGACGGCCGACGCGATCGTGAAGACGAACGAGCAGAGCCGGATCGACGGGCTCCGCGTGGCCGTCTCGATCCTCGCGCTCTTCGCGCTCGTCGCCCTGCTGTTCACGGGAGGCATTCCGACAGTCCCACCCGGCTCTCAGGCCAAGCCCCGCCAGGCACCGGCATAGCCCGTCGTCAGGGCGTCGTCGTCCGCTTCGGCCGGTCGCCGCGCGCCCGCAGCAGCGCGACGACCGCGATCACGAGGTACCCGAAGATCGCGACGCGCGGTAGCGAAGAACGCGAGCGCGATCATGGCCGCATAGAAGCCGATGTGAGGCGTGGTCGCCCGCGTGATCGCCCTGATCTCGTCCGCGTCCACCTCCGGCCGCAGGACGGAGCGGTCGAGCACGGCCGCGCCCCACAGAGCACTGAGCGCGAGCGAGATCACGAGCAACGAGGCGCCGTAGAAGATTGCGGCAGCACGGGCGGGGGACTCGGTGTGGATGGCCTCGGCCATCAGCTTCGTCGGGAACGGGAGGAACGCCACCGCCATCAGCAGGAGCAGGTTGATCAGCATCAGGCGCTTGTTCGCGTACTGCAGGCGCCGGAAGATGCCGTGGTGGGCACCCCAGATCCCGCCGATCGTGAGGAAGCTCGTGACGTAGGCGAGGTAGGACGGCCACTGGTGGGCGATCCCGCTCCAGAGATTCTGGAACGCCGACTCGGGCACGTTGATCTCGAGCACGAGCAGGGTGATCGCGATCGCGAAGACGCCGTCGCTGAACGCCTCCATCCGGCCGGTCTCCCAGTGGTCATCCATCCCTACCGGCCCTTCGATGTTTCAGCGTAGGGCGGCGTCGTCGATTGCGGTCAGATCGAGCAGTGTGAGTCCGAGATCGGCGATGCGCTGCAGGACGCCCTGGAGCTCGGCCTGGTCGCGGATGATTCCGGTGAGGGTGGTTGTGCCGTCGCCGCGGGTGAGGCTCATGCCCTCGAAGGCGAGTTGCATGCGGTCGCTCAGCTCGCCCTTGACCACAAGCCGGTACTCGCGGCTGCTCATTCACACAGCCTGGCACGCCCTCCCGGTGTCTACTTGGTGAAAGGCGCTGTTCACCTGGGTGATCGCGCTTGCTAGAGCAGGCCGAGGACGATCGCGCGTGCGACTGCGTCCGGGCGGGAGTGGACGCCGAGCTTGCGGTAGATCGTGCGGGTGTGCGACCGGATCGTGTTGGGCGAGAGGAAGAGCTGGTCGCCGATCTCCCGTGCCGACAGGTCGGAGGCTAGAAGCTCGAGCACGGCGAGCTCGGCCGCGGTCGGCGCCTCGAGCAGCTCTCCGCCGGCTGCGCGGTCTCTGGCCGTCCGGAGTTCTCGTTCCACCTCGTCGCAGAGCGGCCTCACGATCCCGCTGTCCGGTAACTCGTCGAGGGCCTCCCGGGCCGCGCGCAGCACCGGCTCCGCCTCGTCGAGGCGGCCGCGGCGCAGACGGATACGGGCGAGGAGCACGAGGAGCCAGGCATGCTGCACCGTCGCCACCTCGTCCGCGAAGAAGCGCTCGGCGGTGACGAGCTCGTGCTCCGCCTCGACGAGCTTCCCTTCGGCGGCCAGCACCGTTCCGAGGGCGGCGGCCGCGTTCGCGCCGAGCCAGCTGCGGCTACTCCCGATCCGGCCCACCGCGGCCTTCGCCGCCTCGGCATGGCGTCGGGCCGCGACGAGCTGCCCGCGCTCGGCGGCGACGAGGGCGAGCGTCGAGTGTGCGAGGATCAGGCTCGGCGGGCGACGCCCGATCTCCGGATGCTCGATGACCTGCGAGGCGGCAGCGGACGCCTCCTGCAGGTCGCCCGCGAAGAAGAGAGCGCGCGCGTACGTGGCGCGAGCGCCCGTGAGGATCTCGTCGGAGCTTGCGCCGGCGAGCTCGACGGCGCGGCGGCCGTCGAGCACCGCCCGGCCGACGCCGCCGTCGACCGTCCCCGCGCGAACCAGTCTCACCCAGATCTCGACATCTGCGTCCGGCTGTCCGTGTTGCCGACTCTGCGCCCGATCGGCGAGCTGCAGGAACCGGCGCTGCTCGATCGCGCTCTCTCCCGCGAGCACTGCGGCCGCGGCGGCGGTCGCCGCCAGCTCCGGGTGCTCGAGGACGCAGTCATCCGGCAGCGTGCGAACCCAGCGAAGAAGCGTCCCGCCGTCGCCGCTCCTGATCAGGGACAGGTAGTAGTCGACGAGCACCTCGGCGACGAACTCGTGGTCGTCGGCAGCCGCCGCGTGCCGGAGCGCTTCCATGGGCAGTCCGTGCGATCTGAGCCATGCGGCGGCTCGGCGCTGGATCGTCGTCGCGGCGGCCGGCTCGGATGACGCGAGCGCGGTCTGGGCGTACGTGGCAAACAGCGAGTGGATGCGGAACCAGCCTCCACGTTCGAGCCGCGAGACGAGGAGGTTGGAGCGCTCGAGCTCGGCCAGCACGGCGGCGGAGCCGGTGCGGTCGAGCGCGGCGTCGCAGAGCTCGGCGGTGAACTCGCGCAGGACCGCGACACCGTGCAGAAACGACCGCTGGTCCTCGTCGAGCGCCGCGAGAACCTCGCTGCTCAGGTACTCGGCCACGAAGTGGTGATCGCCTCCGAACGCCTGCACGGCTGCGGCCGGGTCGTCGACCGTCCGCAGCCAGAGGCCGGCCAGGACGAGCGTCGCAGGCCAGCCCTCGGTCCGCTCGTCGAGCAGCTCGATCTCGTCCGCCCCGAGCTCGATCTTCCCACGGGTGACCAGGAGCTCGTGCGTCTCGGCGCGCGTGAACGCGAGCTCCCTCGCGCGCAGCTCGGCGAGCACCCCGGCGGCGCGGTATCGCGCGAGGCTCAGCGCAGGATCGACCCGCGTGACGAGAATCACGCGGGCGTTGAGTGGGAGATGCGAGAGGGCACGGTCGATCGACGCGATGCAGCCCTCGCCGGTCACCTCGTGAAGATCGTCGAGCACCAGGAGCAGCCGCTCCCCGAACGCGGCGATGCCGTTCATGAGCTCGTCGACCGCGTCCTCGATCGGGCCGCCCGGTATCCCGAGCCGCTGTAGCGCAGCTCGCCCGAGCCCCGGTCGTACGCGATCGACCGCCGTCGCTACATACCGCCACAATCGAGTCGGATCGTTGTCGCCGGTCATCGAGGGTGACCCAGGCCAGCGCCGCATCCTGGCTCGCACACCACGCCCGCACCGCCGTCGTCTTCCCGTAACCGGCCGGTGCCGCGACGAGCGTCAGCACCTCGTCGACACCGGCAGCCGGCGCCGTCCAGAGACGCGGACGGTCGATCGTGCCTCCACGCATACCCGGAGCCGCGAGCTTGGCCTCGATCAGCGGCGGACGCGCAGCCGCGCAGTCCTCTCCGCCGTTCCTGCCCCCCGCTGCCCCGATCCGATTGCCATCTTCGGCACATGCTTGCATGACTCCACCGGCAGGGCCACTTGGTCGCGGGTTCACGATCACCCGGGTGAAACACGAGCGCGGTCGCCGGCCGACAACACCTGATGCGTAGGGTTGCGTCGGGATGGACTACAAGGCCACGGTCTCCGACATCGTTCGCGTGGTGGAGGCGCTCGGGGCGGGGATCATTCTCGTCGGCGGATTCTGGGCGTTTCTGATCTTCCTGCTGCGGGTGTCCCACCCCGAGCGTCGGCCCGGCTCCTACGAGGAGCTGCGGCGCAACCTCGGCCGCTCGATCCTGCTCGGCCTGGAAGTGCTGATCGTGGCCGACCTCGTGCGGACGATCATCGTCGACCCGACCTACCAGAGCGTTGTCGTACTGGGCGTGATCGTCGTGATCCGGATCCTGCTGAGCTTCTCGCTCGAGGTCGAGATCGACGGCATGTGGCCCTGGAACCGCTGGCGGCGCCAGGCACCCAGCCCGTAGGCCGGTCGAGGCGCCTCGGTTCACCTGGGTGAACGGCGCTCGGACGTCCCACAACGCGGCGGCGCGTGCTTGGCTTGGGCTTGCGACAGATCCTAGACAGAAGGAGGAGCCATGGATGGTGACAATCTCACGCTCGTCGTCGGTGCGTATGCCGACGCGGGTACGGCGGCCGCGGACTTCAAGACGCTGAAGGCCGGGCAGGACTCGGGCGAGTACAAGGTGGTCGCGGCAGTCGTGATGAATCGCGACGCGAGTGGCAAGGTCGACGTGGACGAGCACGGTGACGGCCACGTGGCCGGAGGCGCCATGCTCGGCGGCACGGCAGGCCTCGTGGTCGGGCTGTTCGCGCCGCCGCTGCTCGCGGCGACCGCGATCGGGGCGGCGCTCGGTGCCGGATTCGGCGCACTGCGCAAGCGGCACGAGGAGAAGAAGATGGGCGTCGATCTCGAGCAGTACCTGCCGCCGGGATCCTCGGCGGTGGTTGCGGTGGTCGACGACCAGTACGCCGACAAGGTCGAGGCCGCCCTCGCCAACTCGGACAAGAGGATCAACCAGGCGATCGACTCGGGCGACTACGACGAGCTGCAGAAGGCGATCGCGAAGTCCCAGGACGAGGTGTCGGGCGCAATCACCTCGTAGATCGCGGGAGGAGGGCCGGCACGCACGCCGGCCCTCCCGATCCGCCGAAAGGGAGCGACGATGAAATCCATTCGCAAACCCGGCCTCATCGCCGTCGCAGCGTCGTTGGCGTTCCTCGCGGCAGGCTGTGGCTCGAGCGGGGGCGGCTCGACGACGACGACCACGAGTGCCTCGGCCACCGACACCTGGGCGAGCGGCGTCTGCTCGTCGATCACGACCTGGCAGGCCGCGATCAAGTCGGCCGCCGGCTCCCTGAAGAGCGATCCCGACGAAGAACGGCCTGCAGACGGCTGCCGGCGATGCGAAGTCGGCGACCGAGACGCTCGCGTCCGACCTGAAGGGGCTGGGCAAGCCCGACACCGCGTCCGGGCAGCAGGCGAAGGACTCCCTCGACCAGCTCTCGACGAGCTTGCAGAAGGACGTGACCACGATCGAGAACGCGGTCAAAGGGGTCTCCGGCGTGAGTGGGGTGCTCGGCGCCGTCTCGACGGTGACGGCCACGCTCGCGACGATGGGGACGGAGGTCAAGACAACCTTCACGAGCCTCCAGGGACTCGACGCCAAGGGCGAGCTGAAGAGCGCGTTCGCGAGCTCGAGCGCCTGCACCTCCTTGACGACCGGTTCCTGATGCAAGGGGAGACGGCCACCGGGAACGACGGCGAGACCGTCAAGGCGACCGATGAACGGGAACAGATCCTCGCTCGCTCGCTGCAGGACTACAGCGCTCAGGGTTGGCGCATCGAAACACGGTCGGAGTTCCAGGCGACCGTCGCCAAACGTACGGCATTCAGCTACGGGCTGAATGTGTTCCTGACGATCATCACTTTCGGGCTCTGGAAGGTCGTCCTCGTACATACGGGCGGCCGCACCGGGGTGAAGCGCCACACGGTCACCGTCGATGAGTTCGGCAACGTCGCTGATCAAGCCGCAGGATCATCCGGCCCTTGAATCCCTCGCCGGGTGAGGTTCGGATGGCACCGGTAGACGAGAAGAAGGGTCGGAGACCCAGCTGACGGCGGCGGTGCGGGCGCGTGCGGAGAAGTTGGCCGAGCGGGCGCAGGCGGGGCGTGAGAACCACTCGTCGCTGGACGCGGTCTTCGAGATCGTCGACACGGATGTCGAGGTCGGGGGCGGGATCATCGCGGGCGCGCTGTCCTTCCGGCTGTTCCTCTGGTTGTTGCCGCTGGCGCTCGTCTTCGTCGGGGGATTGGGAGTCATCGCCGGTGTGACCTCCAATTCGCCGAAGGCGGCGGCGCACGCGGTTGGCATGGCGGGTCTCGTCTCGAGCGAGTTCCGGAGCACCGCGAAGAGCTCGAGCGCCTGGTATGCGCTGCTCGTCGGCGTGCCGCTGCTGATCTGGGCGACGCGGAGCGTCCTGCGCGTGCTGATCGGCGTCCACCGGCTGGTGTGGGCCGACGAGCGTGCCGCCGCGCCGAAGCCGACCGTGAAGGCGTCCGTCATACTCCTTGCCTGGATTCTGTGCCTCTTCATCTTGGGAGGTCTCGCGAGCTGGCTGAGGGCCCGGTCGGTCGGACTGGGCGTGGTCGGGACGATCGCGGTCGCGGCGGGCTTCGCCGGCATCTGGCTGCTCATCTCGCTGCGGCTGCCGCACCGCGGCGTCGGCTGGCGGGCACTCGTTCCCGGAGCGCTCGCTTTCGGCCTCGGCCTCGGCGTGATCCAGATCTTCGCGATCTACCTCCTGGCGCCGTACGCGCTCGCGAAGCAGGGGACCTACGGCGTGCTCGGGGTCGCGGCGGCGCTGCTGCTCGGGCTGTTCGTCCTCGGCCGCCTGATCGTGGTCGCGGCGGAGATCAACGCGACCCTGTGGAAGCGGGAAGAGGCCAGTGACGGTCGATCCTGAGGCGGCGCCCAAGAGCGCCGAGGCGCCCGGGACGGGCGGCGGCCGCCTTGAGGCCGTCATGGACTGGCTGCGCAGCCGGGCAAACAACAGCCTCTCCCGGCTGGCGATACTCTGGTTTCGCCGCTACCTCGAGGCGAGCCGCAACTCGGGCGCCGCGCTGACGGCCTACTTCACGCTCTCCGCCCTCCCGACTGCGCTCGTGATCGTCGCGTTCTTCAATCTCGCGAACGGCGACGACAACGCGTTCGCCGATCGCGTGATCAGCCACATGAAGCTCAACGGGACGACCGCGAGCCTCGTCCATGACCTGTTCGGGAGCACCTCCAACAACCTGCTCGCCGCCACGCTCACGATCGTGGTCGGCTTCCTGCTCTGGGGGCTCGCGATCGGCCAGATCTACCAGGACCTCTACGCGCGCGTCTGGCGCATCCACGTCGGCGGCGTCGCCGACCAGCTGCGCTTCACGGTCTGGTTCTTCGTCACGAGCGGGCTCGTCGCGCTGATGACCGTCTCCAGCCGCGAATCTCCGCAGCGACGGCTGGCTCGTGCTCGTCCCCGCCTGGATCGCGGGCTCGACGATCTTCTGGCTCTGGACACCGCGCTTCCTGCTGCACCGCATGATCCCGCTTCGCTCCCTCCTCCCGGGGGCGCTCCTCGCGGCATTCGTCCTCGGCGGCACGGTCGCCAGCTCGCCGCTGTGGATCGGGCCCACGATCAACCAGCAAGCCAGGGCCTTCGGCTCGTTCGGAGCCGTCCTCGCGCTCTTCGCCTACGTCTTCATCGTCATCACCATCTCGATGACCTGCGCCGTCTTCTCGCCCGTCTGGGCCGAATGGCGGCAAACCGAGCGAAATCGGGAATAGGGGCTCGCGCATGCCCTGAGAGCAACCTGGCTCGGGGTTGGGTGACATTTCAGCCGAGGAGGTGGATCTCAACAAAGCGATATGCGGTCGTGGACGTCTGCTCAGATCCAGCCCCCGCTACTCGAAGGCCCCGGAAACGGGGCCTTTCTCGTTGGGTGTCGCTAGGCTCGCGGCCTGCTCGCCTTCAACGGGAACTCGGCGGTCGACCTGGTCATCCTCGCCTCGGCGGTCGTGCCGCCGGTCGTCGTGCTCGTCGTCTCCCGCGTCGCCTGGGTGTGGGCGAAGAGCCACGACGGCGGGGAGGAGGTCGGCATCCGCGTCCTGTTGCGACGGGCGCTCTGGCTGTCACCGGCGGCGGGGGAATCCGCCCTGGTGCCTCCGTCGTTGCAACGAGGGACGATGGCCGCCGAGACCTTCGACCTGCTCGACTGGAAGCGCCGGATCTTCGAGCTGTACGCGGAGATCCGCGCCGCCTCCGACCCCGAGGCCGCGTGGGCCCGCTGGCGCGAGGTGCGCGACGAGCTGTTCGGCTCGCACCCGCAGTCGCCGCTTCCCGAGCGGGCACGCGCGGGATTCGGCGGTGTCGACTACTTCCCGTACGACCCCGGGCTGCGGGTGCTCGCCGAGGTGGAGCCGGCGGCGCCCGAGCCGCGCGAGATCGCGGGGAGCGCCGGCTCGACGGTGGTCTTCACGCGGTTCGCGACGGCCGGCTTCGATCTCGCCGGAGAGCGGCACTCGCTCGAGCTCTACTGGCTCGAGGGCTACGGCGGCGGGATCTTCGTCCCGTTCGGCGACGCCACCAACGGCAGCGAGAGCTACGGCCCGGGCCGCTACGTCCTCGACTCGGTCAAGGGCGCCGACCTCGGCATGGAGGACGGCCGCCTCGTCCTCGACTTCAACTTCGCCTACAACCCGAGCTGCTCGTACGACGACCGCTGGGCCTGCCCGCTCTGCCCGCCGCCCAACCGGCTCGGGATCCCGATCCGGGCGGGCGAGCGGACCTGACCAGAGGACCGACTAGACGACGCGGAAGGGGTGCAGGCGCCAGCCTGCCCACTGCCAGTACCACGCGGGCAGCCTGAGCGGCGCCGCCGGGCGCTTGCCGGCGCGGCCCGCCTGCTGCCAGGCGAAGAGCTGGAACGCCCAGTTCGGGATCGCCTGGGGTACCGACGCCGGCCTCGGGGTGGGGCGGACGACGACCGGGGCCGAGCCGGCGCTCACGTTGCCGGCCGCGTCGCTGGCGCTGACGCGGAACACCGACGGCCCGTTCGGGTAGAACGCGAGGAGAGAGGCGCTCGGTGTCGTCGGGGACGCGGCGGCCAGTGGCTTCCCGTTCAGCGTGATCTCGTACCCCGCGAGGGCGCCGCTGTTGTCGCTCGGCGCCCGCCAGCCGAGCACGAGGCGGTTGTGCACGAACCGGCCGGTGAGGCCCGTCGGCCGTCGTCGGCGGCGCCACGTCGCGCAGGAGGCCGATCGACCCAGGAGAGGTGGTCGAGACGGTCAGGCTGCCGTCGGCGTTCCGGGTGTAGCTCGTCGGCGGAAGCGGCTTCCAGCTCTTCCCGTCCGCGGCGAGTGCGGGAACGGCGATCGGCGCGGCCGTGCGGAAGGCGACGGTCACCGGCGCGCCGAAGCGCGTGACCGCCGAGCCGTCGGCGTTCGTCACGCTCAGCTGGACGACGTAGCTCCCCGCGGCGAAGCCGTCGACGGGCGCGGACAGCTTCGTCGGCGTCGCGGTCACCGTCGGCGTGCCCGTGAACGCGCCGGCCGGCCAGCTGACGGTCGTGAAGCCGTCGCTCGTCGTCACGGAGCCGGCCTGCGGCTGAGGCGGCGGTGGAGGCGCGGGCGCAGGCACGTTGCCCGGCCCGGCCACCGGCCCGTCGACCGTGTTGCTGTCGATGTTGACGGTCACACCGGCGTAGGTCTCCTTGTGGCCGCCCCGGTACTGGTGGATGCGCTGGTGGCTCGGCCAGTACGAGTCGGCGACGTACGGGTCGCCGAACACGCTCGTCTGGCCGTTCCAGTTCGCGATCCACACCGCGTCGGGGCCGGTCGCGGGATTGCCCGCCGACGGGATCAGGTCGCGGATCGTCGACGCGGCGCTGCCGTAGACGCCGGCGAGGTAGCCGTGGGCGCGCAGGCGCGAGACCCAGCCCGCCAGGAACGACTGCACCGCCGTCGTGCACGACGGGCTGTCCGTCTTGTAGCCCTCCATGTCGAAGTAGATCGGCGAGCCGGCGGCGAGGCCGAAGACGCCGGCGCGCGCGACCGCGTCGTCGGCGGCCGCCGAGCCGTCCGCCGTCGCGGTCGACGGGTTGATCAGCGCGAGCCCGGCCTGGGCGACGCACGGGGCCTGGAGGCCGACGTAGAGCGGCAGCAGGTTCCAGCCGGTCGCGACGACGCCGCTCACCCACGTGGGCGACAGGTTCCCGTCGGGGCAGGCCCGGTTCACGCCGCCGATGTAGATCCCGACCGCCCGGTACGGCGAGGCGAGCCAGCTCTGCATCGTCGCCGTCGTCGGCGCGCTGCACGTGTCGAAGCCGGGGCCCGAGTAGAGCGCCGTGGACCGCGACGGAGCGGCCGACGCGAGAAGCGCCGGCAACGCAGCGGCGGCGATGACGACCACCACGGCGAGACGCGCCGCGACCCCGGTCATCCCGGGAGGGTAGCTACGTCACTTCTTGAGCGCGGCCAGGAAGCTGTTCAGCTTTGCCATGTCGAAGCCGTGGAACCCGGCTCCGCTCGCGTTCAGCTCCTCGGTCGTGATGTAGACCCACGACTCGTCGTTGTAGCGCTCGTAGAACGCGCGCGTCATCTCCTGGCGCTTCCCCCAGGTCACGACCCCGACCTTGTCCGCGGTCGGCGCGCCCATGATCGGCACGTAGTGGCCGCCGTCGTTGCCGCCGTCGTTCGCGACGACGTCCCACGGCTGCCCGTTGTCGAACTGGTCCCAGGCGGACTTCGGGAACTGGAAGCCGATCCCGACCGGCGCCGAAGATGTACGCCGCCTGCCTCAGGTGATCCCAGTTCTTCGGGTCGATCGCCACGTAGGCGCCGATCTTGTGGCGCGTGCCCTGGTGGTCGCGGATCCCGGTCTTGCGCCGGTAGTCGAGCGCCTGGTGGACATCGGTGCCGTTGTCGGTCGAGGGATCGTTCGGGTCGTACCCGGTCACGGCCTCGTAGTCGGAGATCGCGTCCGCGCCCGTGAACTGGACGTCGACCTGGTGCACGAGCTTGTTGATCATGCGGTGCTCGTGCGCGGCGCCCGCCCAGACGCAGTCGCCGGCGCCCTGGAACCCGGGCTCGACGGTGTCGTCCGGGCCGTTCCCGAGCATCCACCAGTCCTGGAACAGGTTGGCGTGACCGAAGCGGGCCGGGACGGACGGCAGCTGCACGGCTCGCAGCGAGCGCGCTCCACTGCAGGTCCGTCGGCTTGGGCTGCGCGGGCTGTTTTCCCAGTTGTAGTGGCACGACGGCTCCTCCTCGTTGGCGTTCGCGTTTCGACTACCCGCCGCCGCAGGGGCCGGTTCGTCCTCAGGTCGGGATTCTGACAGGTGGCGATACGATCCGAGTCGTGGCCGAGCTTCCTCTCACCGGAGGGTGCCTCTGCGGCGGCGTCCGCTTCGAGGTCGCCGAGCCGCCCGTGTCGGCGAGCTACTGCCATTGCACGCGCTGCCAGCGCCGGACCGGAACGGCCGCGTCCGTGTCCGGCGCGGATCGTCCCCGGGCTCGCTGCGGATCGTCGCCGGCGAGGAGCTCGTCCGCACGTACCAGCCTCCGGACGGCTTCGGGAAGGCGTACTGCTCGGCCTGCGGCTCGGCGCTCTGGAGCCAGGATCCGGCCGACCTCGACACGATCAGCGTCCGGCTGGGCGCGTTCGACGGCGATCCGGGCATCAGGCCGTCGTACCGTCAGTTCGTCGCGTACGCGGCGCCGTGGGAGCCGATCCCCGACGACGGGCTGCCGCGGTTCCCGGAGCGCAGGCCGAGCGCCTAAAGGCGCCCCGGCGAAGGGACGATAGTTCCCACATGGCGGTCCCCGAGGGAGAGGCCCGCGCCGCCGAGGCGCTCGAGCGTGCGGCGACCGTGCCGGACCTGCTCCGCACGGCTGCGGTCGCGCTCGTCGAGCTCGTCGACGCGCAGGCGTGCTCGATCTCGCGCGTGCTCGGGGACGCGCTCGTGATCGTGACCGAGCACGCGCGCGGGGGTGAGAGCCTCTCGCTCGGCCAGGGCTACCTCGTCACCGACTTCCCGCTCACGCAGGAGGCGATCCGGGTCGGCGAGTCGCGCGCGGTGTCGCTGTTCGACGACGACCCGGACCCGCAGGAGGCCGCCGTGCTCGAGGAGCTCGGCTTCGACGGCGTGCTGATGATGCCGCTGTCCGCCGGCGGCGAGTGCTGGGCGCTCGTGGAGGTCTACACCCGTGGGCGGGCGACGATCCCTGCCGAGCGACGTGCGCTCGCCGAGGGGCTCGTCGCCCGCGCGGGCGTTCTGGTCGAGCAGCTGTCGTGACTACGTCACGGTGAAGTTGCCGAACATGAAGCTCTCGTGCGGCGTGCAGTAGTACTTGTACTTGCCCTTCTTCAGGTTCACCGTGAACGTCTTCGTGCCGACGAACGGGACGCTCGTGAAGTCCTTCGACCAGCCGTTCGGCCCGTCGAGCCCGTAGCTGTGGATTCCGAGACTTGTCGTGGATCACGAACGTGTACGTGCCGGCCTTCAGGGTCTTGACCTTCTTGCCGCCCTGGGTGAGCGTGATCGTGAACCCGGGGCCGACGGTGCCGGTCAGCTTCGGAGGGGCAGCTGCCGAGCGCCGAGGCTGCCGGCAGCACGAATGCGGCGAGAGCGGCGATCGCCGCGAGGTGAGTTCGTTTCATGGAGCTACATACGCGGCGAGGAGGCCGCGCGGTTTGCGAGCAGCGCCGCGACCTTCTCCTCGGCCCCGGCGTCGTCGCCGCGGAGCCAGGCGGTCGTGCGCCGCCGCAGCACGTCCTCGGCCGTCAGCGCCCACTCGTGCGTCAGCGCGTAGAGCGCCTGCGCGGCGAGGTCGGGCCCGTCGGGGCGGAGCGGCTCGAGCAGCGACGGGTCGTCGGCCGCGGGGGCCAGCACCTCGGGCGCGAGCGAGCCGTACAGGTGCAGGAGGTGGTCTCGCGTCGCGACGGGCAGCCCGGCGGGCAAGGTGACGCGGTCGAGGCCCACGGCGCCCGGCAGCGGGTGCGGACGGCGGTCGAGGCGGTGGAGCCCGAGGTCGGCGCGCAGGTGCTCGAGCGCATCGAGGGCGATCCGCCGGTAGGTGGTGAGCTTGCCGCCCGCGACGCTGATCATCCCGCTTCGGCCGCGCGAGTACACCGTCTCTCGCCGGGCGTTCGCGGTCTCGCCGTCGCCGCCGGGCAGGACGCGCAGCCCTGCGAACACGGCGCGGACGCTCTCGCGCCGGAGGCGCTCGGGGTCGAGCGCGAGCCCGGCCTCCTCCAGCACTTGCCGGATGTCCGTCTCCGTGACCTCGACCTCGTCGGGCTCGCCGTCGTGCTCGGTGTCCGTCGTCCCGAGCAGGAGCATGCCCTCCCACGGCACGGCGAAGCTCACGCGCACCTTGTCGTGGGGGATCGTGAGCGCGGCCGTCCAGGGCCTGGCCTGGTCGACGAGCACGTGGATCCCCTTGCTGAGCCGCATCGAGCGCGCCGCGTTCGGATCCTCGAGCCGGCGCACGTGATCGACCCACGGGCCGGTCGCATTGACCACGGCACGTGCGCTCACCTCCACGGTCGCGCCGTCGGCGACGACCTCGGCGCCCTCGCCGCCGCGCAGGGCCACGACCTCCGCATAGTTCAGCACGGTCGCGCCCGCATCGGCCGCGGCCCGGATGTTCTCGAGGGTCAGGCGGCCGTCGTTCGTCCAGGCGTCGTGGTAGAGCGCGCAGGAGTGGAGCCCCTCGGTGCGCAGGTCCGGCACGAGCCGGCGCGAGTGCTCCGCGTCGACGCTCCAGCTCAGGCGCCCGCGCGCGAGCGCGGAGTAGAGCAGGATCCCGCTCTTGACCACGAACGGGCGGTAGGGGCCGTCGCGGTAGAGCGGGAACATGAACGGCAGGCGGCGGACGAGGTGCGGCGCGACGACCTGCATCAGCGCGCGCCGCTCCTGGTGCGCCTCGCGGACGAGGCTCACGTCGCCGAGGACGAGATAGCGGAGGCCTCCGTGGATCAGCTTCGACGACGTGCTCGAGGTGGCGCCGCCGAAGTCGCCGCGGTCGACGAGGGCCACCGCGAGCCCGTGCGCCGCGGCGGTGGAGGCGATCCCGGCGCCGATGATCCCGCCGCCGATCACGAGCAGGTCGAAGCGGCGCTCGCCGAGCTCGGTGAGCGCGCGCTCCCGTGAGTAGCCGGGCGCTAGATCCACAGCGGGTTCGTCCAGGCCTTGCGGCCGGCGGCGTCGGCGACCTCGACGCGGCCGTACGGAGGCTTGAAGGGGCGCTCGAGGTACGCGGCGACGATCGCGCCGTCGTCGTCGCGCTCGAGCACTCTGGCCGCATGGGGGTAGCCGAGCCGGCCCGCGTTCACCCGTGCGCCCGTACGCCTTCCGGCGTAGAGGGTCACGCTGGCGGCCGGGCTGCAGCGGACGGTGACGCCCTGGTCGTCGACCTCGAGGCCGTGGATCAGCGGGCCGCTCGAGCCGTAGAAGAGCCCCTCGCGGAGCGCGGCGAGGACGGCCTCCTGCGAGCGCTCGGCGCAGCGCACCCAGGTCCAGGCGAAGGAGCTGTCGTAGCCGGGATGGTGCGAGTCGTCCGTCGCGAGCGCGTAGAGGAGGCGGCCGCGCTCGAGCGCCTCGTCCCAGTGGATGCTCGAGTCGCCGCGCCCGACCTCGAGCTGGCAGCCCGCGTTGTAGACCTCGATCCCGACGAGCCCCTCGCAGTCCTCGAACTGGTCGGTGCGGAGCCCGCTCCAGTAGGTGTGCGCGAGGTAGGCGACGCCGCCGCTGCTCGCCGATCCAGCGGACGACGTCCTGGAGCGGCGCGAACTCGCCGTCCGGGATCTCCGGATCGGCCTCGAGCCCGAGCGCGAGCACGTGCGCGTCGTGCTCGGGGCCGCCGCACTGCGCGTTGAGCTCGGTCCCGGGGATCACGAGCAGCCGCTTCGTCGAGCGCTCGACCGTCCGGTGCCAGTGGTCGGTGATCGCGAGCACGTCGAACCCGGCCCACTCGTAGTGGCGGACGAGCAGGTCGGGAGAGAGCTCGCCGTCCGAGTTGGTGGTGTGCGTGTGGAGCGCGCAGCGAAGCCAGTCGCCGCCCGTGTCGAAGGGGTTACGAAGCGCGTTCACATTTCCAGAGCCTATCCCTACGCCCGGCGGCTGATCCGGTGCTCGGCGCGGGCCAGCCAGTCCGGCTCGATCTCGACGCCCCAGCCCGGGCCGGCCGGGATCTCGACGCACCCGTCCTGCACGGTCAGGGCCGGGGTGAACAGGCCCTGCTGCCACGGGTAGTAGCTCGTCGGCTCGATCGAGTACTCGACGTACGGGCCTGCGTTCTCGAGCGCGCCCATGAAGTGGAGCGTGAACACGGTCACGAGCGTGAGGTTCGCGGAGTGGGCGGTGCACGCGAGCCCCGCCTGCCTCGCCAGCTCCGCCACCCGGAGCGCGCGGGTGAGCCCGCCGACGTAGCAGACGTCCGGCTGGACGACGTCGACCGCGTGCATGCCGACCATCTCGCGCCAGGTCTCGAGCATGCAGTCCTGCTCGCCGCCCGCCACGTCGAGGTCGAGCGCCTCCGCGACCTGCCGCGTCCAGTCGAGCTCCCAGTAGGGGCACGGCTCCTCGAAGTGCGACGACGCCGTGCGCCTCCAGCATCCGGCCCACCTCGATCGCCGTCGGCACGGTGTAGCAGCTGTTGGCGTCGACGAGCAGCACCGCCTCGTCGCCGAGCGCGTCGCGCACCGCCGCGACGACCGCCTCGGTGCGCCCGGGCCACTCGTCCTCGTCGTGGCCGCACTCCTTGCCGATCCGGAACTTGAACGCCTCGAAGCCGTGCTCCTCGCGCAGCCGGACGAAGCGCCCGGCCTCCTCCTCGGGCGAGATGTCGCGCCGCATGCTGGAGGCGTAGACCGGGAGCGGGCGGGGGACGCCGCCCAGCAGCTCGCAGACGCTCTTCTCGTAGCGCTTGCCGCGGATGTCCCACAGGGCGGTCTCGACCCCGCCGAGCGCGCGGTAGAGGTGGGAGCCGGGGAACTTGTGCTCGCGCTCGGGGATCAGCGCGACGAGCCGTTCGATGTCGTCGGCGTCGTGGCCGAGCGCGTGCGGCGCGATCTGGCGGTGGAGGATGAGCGCCGTGATGTCGGCGTGGTAGGGCGCCGTCTGGCCCCAGCCCTCGAGGCCGTCGGCGGTCGTGACGCGGACGAGCGCCACGTCTTCGGTGCTGAACGTCTCGATCGCGGCGATCGTCATCGGAAGACGATCACGTTGCGGATCGACTCGCCGCGCCTCGCGTCGTCGAGCGCCTCGTTGACGGCGTCGAGCGGGTACTCGTTCGAGACGAGCTCGTCGAGCTTCAGCCGGCCCTCGAGGTAGAGCGCGGCGAGCGCGGGGAGGTCGCGCGACGGCCGCACCGAGCCCATCTTGCTGCCGACGATGCGCGCGTTGTCGTGGGCGTGCATCCCGGGATCGAACGCGGCGGTGACGCCGTCGGCGGTCATCCCCACGATCACCGTCGTCCCGCCCCGCCGCGCGAGGCGCAGGCTCTGCTCGATCACGGGCACGGCGCCGACGGTGACGATCACGAAGTCGGCGCCGCGGCCGCCCGTCAGGGCGAGCACGGACTCACGTAGGTCTTCGGCGGCCGGGTCGATCGTGTGCGTCGCACCGAAGCTCCGGGCGGCCTCGAGCTTCGCCGCGGAGACGTCGACCGCGACGACCGGCGAAGCGCCCCCGAGCGCGGCGGCCTGGACGCTGTTGACGCCGACGCCGCCGATGCCGACGACGACGACGCTCTCGCCCTCCGCCACGTCGACCGTCCACGCGACGGCACCGAAGCCCGTCGCCACCCCGCACGCGAGCAGGCACGCGCTCGCGGCCGGGATCTCGGCCGGGACCGGCACGACCTGGGAGGCGTGAACCGTGACCTCCTCGGCGAACGCGGCCGTCCGCGCCCCCTGGGCGACCGGCCGCCCGTCGGGGAGCCGAAGCGGGCTGCGCTCGTCGAGCGCGAACGTCGTCTCGCACAGCACGGGCATGCCGCGCGCGCAGAAGAAGCAGTCGCCGCAGGACCGGACGAGCGTGACCACGGCGTGGTCGCCCGGCCGCAGGCCCTCGACGCCCACCCCGATCTCGGTCACGATCCCGGCGGCCTCGTGCCCGTACACCGCCGGCAGCGTCCCGCCCCACCAGCCGTCGATGAAGGAGATGTCGCTGTGGCAGATCGCGCACGCGGTCAGGCGGACCGACACCTCGCCCGGGCCGGGAGGGGCGAGCTCGACCTCCTCCACCGTCAGGGGCGAGCCGAACTCGTGACACACCGCCGCGCGCATCGTCGTGGCATCGTAATGGCGCGATTTGTGTCGAAGGGGTTACAAACTGCAGTCACGCTTGAGAGACTTACCGCCGAAGTTTGAAATCCGTCGTCATAGCGGATTAGTGTCGGCTTCCCCACCAAAGGAATAGGGAGGGTCAAGGATGGAGGACTACGAAGCTCAAGAGCAAGAGTTCTGGGCCAGGCTCGAGGAGTCGGAGTTCAGCCGCTCGTCGATGCTGCGGCGCAGTGCTGCAGCGGCGCTCGGCCTGACGATCCTCGGCGGTGCCCCGTCGCTTGCGGCGGCCGCTCGCAGGGCCGGCGCTGCGGCTCCGCCGCTGAAGGGCTCGGCCGCGAACATGGCGGCTCTCGTCGCGGCGGCGAAGAAGGAAGGTCATCTCAACGTGATCGCGCTGCCGCCCGACTGGGCGAACTACGGCGCGATCATCTCGACGTTCAGCAAGAAGTACGGGATCGGGATCACGAGCGACAACCCCGACGGCAGCTCGGCGCAGGAGAACCAGGCGATCGTCTCGCTGAAGGGCGATTCCCGCGCTCCGGACGTCGTCGACGTCGGCCCGTCGTTCGCGGTCTCCGGCACCGTGCAGGGCCTGTACGCGAAGTACTTCAACAGCAACTTCACGACCGTGCCGAGGGCGATGAAGGACACCCGCGGCTACTGGACGGGCGACTACTGGGGCGCGATCTCGATCGGCTACAACGCCAGCGTGATCAGCACCCCGCCCAAGACGTTCGCGGATCTCCTGAAGCCCGAGTACAAGAACAAGGTCGCGCTCAACGGGAGCCCGCTCACGTCGAACTCGGCGGTCGCGGGCGTGTTCGCCGCGGCACTCTCCAACGGCGGCTCGCTCAGCAACGTCGCCCCGGGGATCGACTGGTTCGCGAAGCTGAAGTCGGTCGGCAACTTCATCCCCGTGCAGACGACGTCGTCGACGGTCGCGTCCGGCCAGACGCCGATCTCGATCGACTGGGACTACAACAACTTCGCGTACGTGAAGGAGTTCCCGTCGGCGAAGTGGACGGTCACGATCCCGGCCGACGGCGTGTACGGCGGCTACTACTGCCAGGCGATCAACGCGACCGCACCGCATCCGAACGCGGCGCGGCTGTGGGAGGAGTTCCTCTACTCCGACCAGGGCCAGCTCCTGTTCCTGGGGGGCTACGCACACCCCGCCCGCTTCACCGACATGGCGGCGCGGAAGGTGATCCCCAAGTCGCTGCTCAGCGCGTTGCCGTCCGCAGCGCTCTACAACAAGGTGAAGTTCGCGAGCCTCGGCCAGATCACGGCGGCCAAGGCGACGATCAACACGCAGTGGCCCGCCAAGATGGGCTAGGCCCTGACCGCAGGCACTGCATCGGAATCGCCCCGGCCGGGCCCAGCGCCCGGCCGGCGGCGCTTCCCACTCGCGTGGCTCGGCGTCGTGCCGTTCTTCCTCTACGCGCTCTTCTTCCTGTTCATCCCGGCCGGCAACGTGATCGCCGGCGCGTTCAAGAGCGTGACCGGCGGCTTCACGTTCCAGAACGTGCAGGACCTCTTCAA
The DNA here is from genome assembly GCA_963746005.1 of uncultured Actinomycetes bacterium. Lineage (GTDB taxonomy): Bacteria > Actinomycetota > Thermoleophilia > Gaiellales > Gaiellaceae > CAVQZA01. The sequence continues at coordinate 89,510 of CAVUZM010000022.1, forward strand.
GACCCAGTACCTCGACGCGTACAAGACCAGCATCGAGGTCAGCCTCGTCACCGCGCTGCTCGGCGGCGCGCTCGGGATCGCGATCGCCTACGCGGCGCTGCGTGACGGCACGCCGCGCTGGGTCCGCTCGGGGCTGACGACGTTCTCGGGCGTCGCGGCGAACTTCGGCGGCATCCCGCTCGCGTTCGCGTTCATCGCCACCCTCGGCACGATCGGCGTCGTGACGCAGTTCCTCCAGAACGTCTTCGGGATCAACCTCTACGGCCCCACGATCAACTTCACGCTGTTCTCGAAGACCGGGGTCGAGCTCGCCTACCTCTACTTCCAGATCCCGCTGATGATCCTCGTGATCGCGCCCGCGATCGACGGGCTGCGGCGCGAGTGGCGCGAGGCCGCGTCCAACCTGGGCGCGAGCTCGTGGCAGTTCTGGCGCCATGTCGGCCTGCCGATCCTGATGCCGTCGATCCTCGGCGCGACGATCCTCCTCTTCGGCAACTCGTTCGCCGCGTACGCGACGGCGTACGGCCTGACCGCCGGCGGCGTCAACCTCGTCCCGATCCAGATCGGCAACTACTACACGGGCGACGTGCTCTCCAACCCGCACCTGGCGCAGGCGCTCGCGTTCGGGATGTTCGTCGTGCTGGCCGGGATGATGCTGCTCTACATCCCGCTGCAGCGGCGCGCCTCGAGGTGGGCCAAGTGAGGAAGCGCATCGCACCGAGCGCGGTGGTCTGGCTGCTGGTCGGCGCGGGCTACTTCTTCATCCCGCTGATCGCGACGCTGCTCTTCAGCCTCCGCAAGACCTCGACCGGCCACTGCTGCAGCCTCAGCGCGTACGGCTACATCGTCCACGATCCCCAGTTCTGGTCGACGCTCAGGCTCTCGTTCCAGCTCTCGCTCGAGACGATCGCGATCTGCCTGATCCTGTTCGTGCCGACGATCTACTGGGTGCACCTGAGGCTGCCGCGCATGCGGCCGGTGATCGCGTTCCTCGCGCTGATCCCGTTCGTGGTGCCGCCGATCGTCCTCGTCGTCGGGCTGCTCGACTTCTACAAGGGCTCGCCGCAGTGGTACTACGGCTCGCCGTACGGCTTCCTGGCGACCGCGTACGTGATCCTCGCGTTCCCGTACATGTTCTTCTCGCTCGACGCCGGCTTCCGCGCGATCGACGTGCACACGCTGACGGAGGCGTCGCAGAGCCTCGGCGCGAGCTGGCCGACGACGATGTTCCGCGTGATCCTGCCGAACATCCGCGTCGCCGCGCTCGGCGGCGCCTTCCTCACGCTCGCGATCGTGATGGGCGAGTTCACGATCGCGAGCCTCGCGGCGTTCCACACGTTCCCGACCTACATCCAGTACATCAACGAGACGAAGGCGTACCCCGCTGCGGCCGTCTCGCTGATGAGCTTCGGGATCACCTGGCTCGCGATGCTGGCGCTCCTCTTCGTCGGGCGCGGGCGGCCCGGCCGGATCCAGATCGCAGGAGGTCACTGATGGCGTACCTCGAGCTCCGGGACCTGCACCGCTCCTTCGGCCCGGTCGTCGCGCTGAAGGGGATCGACGTCGAGCTCGGAGCAGGGCGAGTTCCTCTCGCTGCTCGGGCCGTCGGGCTGCGGCAAGACGACCGCGCTGCGGCTCGTCGCCGGCTTCGACCGGCCCAACTCGGGCTCGATCGTCGTCGACGGCAAGGACATCACGCGCGTGGCGCCCAACAAGCGCGACATGGGGATGGTCTTCCAGGCCTACAGCCTCTTCCCGAACATGACCGCGGCGCAGAACGTCGAGTTCGGGCTGCAAGATCCGGCGGCACAAGCGCCAGGCGACGGCACTCGCGCGTGCGCCGAGCTGCTCGAGCTCGTCGGGCTCGGCCACGCCGGCGACCGCTACCCGCACCAGCTCTCGGGCGGGATGCAGCAGCGGGTCGCGCTCGCGCGCGCGCTCGCGATCGAGCCGCGCGTCCTGCTCCTCGACGAGCCGCTCTCGGCGCTCGACGCGAAGGTGCGCGTGCAGCTGCGCGAGGAGATCCGCCGCATCCAGCTCGAGCTCGGGATCACGACGCTCTACGTGACGCACGACCAGGAGGAGGCGCTCGTCGATCTCCGACCACGTCGCGGTGATGTACGGCGGGCGGATCGAGCAGATGGGGACGCCGGTCGAGATGTACAACACGCCCGCGACGCCGTTCGTCGCCGAGTTCATCGGCACGATGAACCGGCTCGAGGCGACGGTCGTCGACGGCGGCGACGGCGAGGTCGACCACGGCGGGCACGCGGCTCACGGTCGAGGCCGCGCGCGGGCTCCCGCGCGGCGAGCGCGTGCTCGTGCTGATCCGGCCCGAGTCGCTCGAGCTCGAGCCGGCCGAGGGCGGGCCCGGCCCCGAGGGCGGGCTCGTCGGCGAGGTGCTCACGCACACCTTCCTCGGCTCGACGACCCGCGTGAAGGTGATCGGCGCGGGGGTCGACCTGATCGCGGACGTCTCGACGCTCGCGCATCGGCTCGGTGCCGGTCGGCATGAGCGTGGTCGCCCGCGTCCCGACCGAGGGCGTGCGGCTGCTCAGCCTCGCGGAGCAGCCGGCCGCAGCGTCTGCAGAGCCAGATCCGGCCGGTCCGTGAAGATCCCCGTGACGCCGAGCGCGGCGAGCTCGCGCATCCGCTCCGGCGTCGTTCACCGTGTAGACGGTCGTCTCGAGGCCGAGCCGGCGCGCCGCGGCGAGCCCGCGCGCCGTCGTGCGCTGGTCGCGGAAGCCGGCCGCCCAGGCGCCGCGCGCGCCGCGGATCGAGACGCCGAAGCCGACGTGCTGGACCGTGCGGAGGCCCGGCCGGCGCCGCCGCACCTCCTCGAGCGCGGGGCGCTGGAAGCACACGACGACCGCGTCGTCGTCGAGGAGCGCGAGCGTGCGCGGGATCGACGTCGTGACGCCGGTAGCGCGACGGGCTCTTCAGCTCGACCATCAGCCCGATCCGGCCGCGCGCCAGCTCGACCGCCTGCTCGAGCGTCGGCAGGTCCGCGCGCCTGCGCGGCGGGTCGTGGGTGACGACGAGCTCCCCGTCGGGCCGCACGCGGACGTCGAGCTCGATGAAGTCGGCGCCGACCTCGATCGCCCGCTCGAACGCGGGCAGCGTGTTCTCGGGGAGGTCCCAGGACGCGCCGCGGTGCGCGATCACGAGCGGGGTCACGCGAGCAGGCGCCGGACCGCGGCGAGGTCGATCTCCGGGATCAGCTCGTCGGCCGCGGCGAGCCGCGCGGGCCCGAGGGTGCGCGTGATCCCGACGCAGTACATCCCGGCCGCCTTCGCCGCGGCGACGCCCACCTCGGTGTCCTCGAACACGAGCACCTCGTCGGCGCGGATGCCGTCGCCGAGGAGCTCGAGCACGCGCAGGTACCCCTCCGGGTGCGGCTTGCCCTCGACGACGTCGTCGGCGGCGACGAGCGCGGCCAGCGAGCGGCGCCAGGCCGGCCGCCTCGACGACCGGGACGATCTCCGCGCGCGCGGCGCCCGAGACGATCGCGACCGGGACGCGCTCCGCCGCGTGGCGGAAGGCCTCGCGAACCTCCGGATACACCGTCGAGCCGTCGGCGACCGCCTCGCGGTACCGGGCGATCCGCTCGGCGACGAGCTCGTCGAGGTCGGGCCGGTCGCGGCCGAGCCAGGAGCCGATGATCTCCTCCTCGGAGTGGCCGGCGAGCTCGTCGATGTACTCCGCGCTGCGTCAGCGGCCGCCCCTGCTCGGCGAACATCGCCTCGTAGATCGAGAACAGGATCGGCTCGTCGTCGGAGAGCGTGCCGTTGAAGTCGAAGACTGCGGCGCGGGGAGCCATCCGGCGGCGAAGCCTACCCTTCCCGCGTGCCGACCTCCGCGCTCGCGCTCGCCCTCGCCGCGGCGTTCGTCCACGCCTGCTGGAACCTGCTGCTCGCGCGCCCGCGCGACCCCGAGGCGGCGATGGCGGTCGCGCTCGTCGTCGCGGTCGCCGCGTTCGCGCCCGTCGCGGCGGTCTTCGGGCACGTCGACTCGCGCGTCTGGCCGTACGTCCTCGCGACCGGGCTCTTCGAGCTCGCGTACTTCGCGCTCCTCGCCGCGGCCTACCGCCGGCTGGAGCTCTCGGTCGTGTATCCGATCGCGCGCGGGAGCGCGCCGGTGCTGGTGCTGGTCGCGGGCGTGGCCGCGTTCGGGAAGTCGACCTCGTGGGGCCAGGCGCTCGGCGTCTGCCTGGTCGGCGGCGGGGTCGTGCTCGTGCAGCGGCCTGAAGCACGCGGACCGGCGCGGGATCGCGTTCGGGCTCGTGATCGCCGGCTGCATCGCCGCCTACACGCTGATCGACAAGCGCGGGATCCGCTACGCCGTCGCCGATCGCCTACCTCGAGCTCTCGATGCTGCTGCCCTCGCTGGTCTACGCCGCCGCGGTGCTGCGCTGGAAGGGGAGGCGCGCCGTGCGGGCGGAGATCCGCCGGCCGACCTGCGTCGCCGGCCTCGCCACGTTCGTCGCCTACGCGCTCGTGCTGGCCGCGCTGCGGCTCGCGTCCGCCGCCTCGGTCGCCGCCGTGCGCGAGACGAGCGTCCTGATCGCGGCTGCGCTCGCGGGCGTCTTCCTCAAGGAGCGGGTCGGCGCCGAGCGGCTCTCCGGCGCAGCCCTCGTCGTCGCGGGCGTCGCACTGCTTAGTCTTGCCTGAGTGCCACTGCTCGCGATCGACCAGGGGACGACCGGGACGACCTGCCTCGTCGTCGACGAGGAGCTGCGGATCCGCGGCCGCGGCTACGCCGAGGTGCCGCAGCACTTCCCGCGGCCGGGCTGGGTCGAGCACGACCCGGAGGAGATCTGGGCGAGCGTGCTCGCCGCCGCCGAGCAGGCGCTGCAGGGCACGAACCCGCGGGAGCTGCAGGCGATCGGGATCACGAACCAGCGCGAGACGACGGTGCTGTGGGAGCGGAGAACGGGGAGGCCCGTCCACAACGCGATCGTCTGGCAGGACCGGCGCACCGCCGAGCGCTGCCGCGAGCTGCCGGCCGGCGCGCCTGCGCGAGCTGACCGGGCTCGTCGCCGATCCGTACTTCTCGGCGACGAAGCTCGAGTGGCTGCTCCATCACGTCGAGACCGACGAGCCGCTCGCGTTCGGCACGGTCGACTCCTGGCTCGTCTGGAAGCTGACCGGCGGCCGCGTCCACGTCACCGACGAGACGAACGCCTCCCGCACGCTGCTCGTCTCGCTCGCCACGCTCGGCTGGGACGAGGAGCTGCTCGAGCTGTTCGGCGTCCCGCCCGACCTGCTGCCGGAGATCCGGCCCTCGAGCGGGGTCTTCGGCGAGGCCGAGCTCTTCGGCGCGACCGTGCCGGTCGCGGGGATCGCCGGCGACCAGCAGGCGGCGCTCTTCGCCGCGGGCGGGACGGCGAAGGCGACCTACGGCACGGGGAGCTTCGTGCTCGCGCCGACCGGCGACGGACTGCTCGCCGCCGCCGCGACGGCCTCGTCCGAACCGCCGCCGCCCGCCGCGCCGGCGAGCCGCCTGCCTACGCGCTCGAAGGCTCCGTCTTCGTCACCGGCGCCGCGGTGCAGTGGCTGCGCGACGGGCTCGGCCTGGTCGGCGACGCGGCCGAGAGCGCCGAGGCGGCCGCCTCGCTCGACGGGAACGACGGCGTCTACTTCGTGCCGGCGCTCGCCGGGCTCGGCTCGCCGCACTGGGCGCCCGAGGCGCGCGGGCTGATCGCGGGGCTGACGCGCGGCACCCGCCGCGAGCACCTCGTCCGCGCCGCGCTCGAGGCGGCCGCCTACCAGACCCGCGACGTGCTCGACGCGATGCCCGGGCGGCTAGAGCTGCTGCGCGCCGACGGCGGCATGACCGCCAACGCCTGGCTGATGCAGTTCCAGGCCGACGTGCTCGGGATCCCGGTCGAGGTCGCGGCCGAGCCCGAGCAGACCGCGCTCGGCGCCGCGCTCCTCGCCGGCCTCGCCGTCGGCCTCTGGCCCGAGCCGCACGCCGCGCCCGCCGGCGCCCGCTACGAGCCGCGGATGCCAAGGGACGAAGCGGAGCGCCTCTACGCCGGCTGGCGAGAGGCGCTCCGCCGCACCCTCCTCTAACTCCGTTACTTCCCGAGCCAGGCGTTGACCTTGGCCTGGTTGGCCTTGATCCACTGCTGCGCCGCCTTGTCCGGGTCCATGTGATTCCCGGCGATCAGCTTGGCGACCGCGTTCTGGTCCTGGTTCGTCCACTTCCACCGCTTCAGCACGGCCACGGCGGGCGAGCCGCTCGTGGCGAACTTCTTGCTGAAGAGCTTCTCGAGCACGTAGGACGGATAGGCGCAGGCGTACTGCTTCGGGTTGCCTCCGGCCTTCTCGTCGTCCAGGCAGCCCTTGAAGCGCGGCGGCAGCTGGACCTGTCCAGCTTGTAGGTCGCGTTCAGGTACTGCGGGTCGTACCAGTAGAAGATCACCGGCTTCTTCTGCTTGTAGAGCTGGCTCCAGCGGGCGACCTGGGCCGGCTCCGCGCCGACGCTGACGAACTTGAAGTTCAGCCCGAGCGCCTGGATCAGCTCCTTGTCCTTCTGGACGTAGGAGGGGTCGCCGCCGAGGAACATCCCCTGCGAGCCGGACTCCGGGCTCTTGAAGATCGTCTCCTTGCCCTTCAGCCCCTTCCAGGTCTTGAACTGCGGGTACTGCTTCATCAGGTAGTCCGGGATGTACCAGCCGATCACGCCCGTGACCCCGTTCGGGCCGACGAGGACGACCGTCTTCTGCTGGGTGACGTACTGCTTGTACTGGTCGGTGTGCTGCCAGTCCTCGAGCACCGCGTCGACCTTGCCGTCGGCCATCGCCTGGTAGACGGGGATCTCCGCGATCTGGGTGATGTTCACCTTGCAGCCGATGCTCTGCAGCACGTTCTTGGCCACGTAGGTGTTGGCCGTCGAGCCGGCCCAGGCCTGCTCGTTGAGCGTGACCGTGCCGCACGACGCCGTCCGCTTGGCGCCGGCGACGCCGACGACCGCGAGCGCGGTGACCCCGGCGAGTGCGAGCACGGCCGCGGCCCACAGGCCTCGACGAGCTCCTAGACGTTCCGACATTCGAGCCTCCTTTGTTGCCTGCCTTCGATTGGAGTTCATGCTTCGACGGCTTTCCGCCGGTTTCCCTGGGTGACTCTGTCGAGCGCGATCCCGAGCGCGAGGATCGCGAGCGAGGCGACGACGCCCTGGCCGAACTCGTTCCGCTGCAGCCCCTGGGCGACCTCGTAGCCGAGCCCGCCGGAGCCGACGAGCCCGCCGATCACGACCACGGCGAGCACCATGATGATCCCCTGGTTGACGCCGAGCATGATCGCGTCCCGCGCCAGCGGGATCTTCACCTTCGCGAGCACCTGCAGCCGGGTGGCGCCGAACGAGCGCGCCGCCTCGACGGTGTTCGGCTCGACGTCACGGACGCCCGCCGACACGAGCCTGATCACGACCGGAGTCGCGTACAGCACGGCCGCGATGATCCCGGGCACGATCGAGACCGGCATCAGGTAGATGAACGGGATGATGTAGACGAGCTGCGGCAGCGTCTGCAGCACGTCGTTGATCGGGCGGAGGATCCGCTCGACGGTGCGGCTCTCGGCGGCCCAGACGCCGAGCAGGATCCCGAACGCGACGGCGAGGCCCGTCGCGACGAGCACCTGCGAGGCGGTCGCCATGGCCGGGTCCCATTGGCCCATCACCCCGATTGAGACGAGCGCGACGAGCGTTGTGATAGCCGGGCGCCTCCCGCTGACCACGAACGCGATCGCCGTCAGCCCGAGCACCATCACGAACCACGGCGTGCCGGTCGAGTAGTTGTTGATCGGCTCGAGGCCGTACTTGACCATCGCGTTGCCGATCGGCGAGGAGATCCCGAACACGACCGTCGCGGGGTTCTGGATGTAGTCGAGCACCGACTGGATCTGCGCGAGCAGCCAGGTCTGCGCCGAGCGGCCCGAGTAGACGGCGCCCGCGCCGAAGGCGTAGCCGAGGGCGACCGCGAGGCAGACCGTGCCGACCGCGGCGAGCGTCTCGAGGTGGAGCCGCCGCCGCACCTCCTCGGTGACGTGGCGGTGCGCCGGATCGGTGCGGATCGCCATCGACTCGGTCGAGCGGTCGAGCGCGATCGCCATGATCACGATCGCGAAGCCGGCGAGGATCGCGAGCGCCGGGTTGGAGTAGATCCCGTTCGTGACGACGCCGCCGAGGCCCGGGCCGCCGATCAGCCCTGCGATCACGACCATCGAGAGCGCGAACAGGATCACCTGGTTGACCGAGAGGAGCAGCATCCGCCGCGCGAGCGGGAGCTGCACCTTCGTCAGCACCTGCCGCTTCGTCGAGCCGAGGGCCTCCGCCGCCTCGACCGTGTTCGTCGGGCACGCCGCGGATCCCGAGCGCCGTGATCCGGATCGCCGGCGGGATCGCGTAGATCATCGTCGTCACGACCGCGGCGCCCGGGCCGACCGAGAACAGGATCACGACCGGCATCAGGTAGGCGAACGCGGGGATGATCTGCATCGCGTCGAGGATCGGCGTGACCGAGCGCAGGAACCGGTCGGAGCGGCCGGCGAGCACGCCGAGCGGCATCCCGATCAGCAGCGAGAGCGAGACCGCCGCGGTCATCAGCGCGAACGTCTGCACGCTCTCGAGCCAGAGGCCCATCAGCGCGAACGACGCGAACGCCGCCGCCACGCCGAGCGCGGCCTTGCGGCTGCCGAAGCGCAGCACGACGACGATCCCGAAGGCCGCCGTCCCGACCCAGGTGAGCTTGAAGAAGAAGCTCGTCAGCCACGAGACGAGGTTGTCGAGGAAGGTCGCGAAGCCGTTGAAGATCGTGAAGAAGAAGCTCGGGTTCGGGAGGTTGCGCTCGTTGCTGAGCCAGTTCTGGAACCGGTCGAGGTAGCCGTTGAGCGAGTTCCAGGTCAGCCCCGACGGCCACGGGAACTGGCCCTTCCAGCCGATGTACGAGATCACGATCACGAGCACGATCGCGACGACGAGCCCGATCTTCCCCCGCCACCACGGCCGCGGCGCGGCGGAGGCGGCGGGCGCGGAGGCGAAGTCGGTCGCGGCGGACATCAGTCCTGTTCGCCGGCGATGGCCTTGAGCACCGCGATGCGGTCGACGACCCCGACGACGCGGCCGTTCTCGACCGCGCAGACCGGGCGCTCGCTGGCGGCGATCACCGGGATCGCGTCGCGCACCGTCGTCCCGACGGGCAGCGTCGGGCCGTCGCTCTTCGCCGGCCTCGGCCGGGCGCATGATCCAGCGCAGCGTGAGCACGTGGCTGCGCGGGATGTCGCGGACGAAGTTCTGCACGTAGTCGTCGGCGGGCGAGCCGACGAGGTCCTCCGGGGTGCCGAGCTGCACGATCGCGCCGTCGCGCATGATCGCGATCCGGTCGCCGAGGCGCAGCGCCTCGGGCAGGTCGTGCGTGATGAACACCATCGTCTTGCCGGTCTCGTGCTGGAGCCGGATCACCTCGTCCTGCATGTCGCGGCGGATCAGCGGGTCGAGCGCGCTGAACGGCTCGTCGTAGAGCATCACCTTCGGGTCGACCGCGAACGCGCGGGCGAGGCCGACGCGCTGCTGCATCCCGCCCGAGAGCTGGTCGGGGAACTGGTTCGCCGAGTCCTCGAGCCCGACGAGCCTGAGCACCTCGGCGGCGCGCGCGAGCCGCTGCGACTTCGGCATCCCCTGCACCTCGAGCCCGAACGCGACGTTGTCGATCACGCGGCGGTGCGCCAGCAGGCCGAAGTGCTGGAACACCATCGACGAGGTGTGGCGGCGGAGCTGGCGCAGGTCGGCCTGGCTCGCCCCGGACACGTCCTTGCCGTCGATCTCGATCTGGCCCGCGCTCGGCTCGATCAGGCGGATCAGGGTGCGGACGAGCGTCGACTTGCCCGAGCCGGAGAGGCCCATCACGACGAACACCTCGCCCGGCCAGACGTCGAACGAGACGTCGCGGACGGCCGCCACGCAGCCGGTCTTCGCGCGCAGCTCGGCGCGGGGGAGATCGGCGTCGGGGGTGCCGAGCACGGTCTCGGCGCGCTTGCCGAAGATCTTCCACACGCCCGCGGCGTGAATCAGCGGCGGGCCGCTGCGGTCGATCCGGTGGCCGGTGGTCTCCGACGTGCCGACGGTCGTCGTCACCGGCGCAGCCTACTCCGGAGATCAGAAGAGGCCAACCGTCCGGCCCTCCTCGTCGATGTCGACGTTGAACGCCGCCGGGGTCGCGCTGAGGCCCGGCATCGTCTGCATGTCGCCGCAGAGCGCGACCAGCCAGCCCGCGCCGGTGTACGCGCGGATGTCGCGGATCGTGACCGTGAACCCGGTCGGCGCGTTCGTGAGCGCCATGTCGTGCGAGAGCGAGAGGTGCGTCTTCGCCATGCAGATCGGCAGCTTGTCGAAGCCGACCTGGTTGAACTGGCGGATCTTGTCCTGCGCCGTCTTCAGCACGAAGATCCCGTCGGCGCCGTAGACGCGCTTCGCGATCGCCTCGATCTTCTGCTCGATCGGCCAGTCCAGCGTCGTAGAGGGTGTCGAAGGAGTTCGGCTCGTCGGCCGCCGCGACGACCGCCTCGGCCAGCGCCGCGGCGCCCGCGCCGCCCTTCGTCACGCCCTCGTTGGTCTCGGCCGCGTAGGCGCCGTTCTCGAGCGCGATCCGGCGCACGAGCTCGATCTCCTCGTCGGTGTCGTCGGGGAAGCGGTTGAGCGCGACCACGGCGTTGAGCCCGAACTCGCGGATGATCCCGAGGTGGCGGATCATGTTCGCCGCGCCGCGCTCGACCGCGTCGAGCCCGCCGTCCGGGTCGTCGCCGTGGTGCTTGAGCGCCTTGACCGTCGCCACGAGCACCGTCGCCGACGGGCCTGATCCCGCCGACCCGGCAGACGATGTCGAAGAACTTCTCCATCCCCATGTCCGAGCCGAAGCCGCTCTCGGTCAGCACGTAGTCGCCGAGCTTGAGGGCGACGCGGTCGGAGACGAGCGAGTTGTTGCCGTGGGCGATGTTCGCGAACGGGCCGCAGTGGACGAAGGCCGGCTGGCCCTCGAGCGTCTGGACGAGGTTCGGCTTGATCGTGTCCTTGAGCAGCACCGTCATCGCGCCGGCCGCGCGCAGCTGCTCGGCGGTGACGGGCTCGCCCTCGAAGGTCGAGCCGACCGTGATCGCGCCGAGCCGCGGCGCGCAGGTCGTGCAGGTCGCGGGCGACGGCGACGATCGCCATCACCTCGGAGGCGGCCGTGATGTCGAAGCCGGTCTGGCGCACGTAGCCGTTCGCGCGGCCGCCGAGGCCGACGGCGATGTCGCGCAGCGCGCGGTCGTTGATGTCGACGCAGCGCCGCCACGAGATCGAGAGCGGGTCGATGTACGGCTTCGCGCCGTGGAGGATGTGCGCCTCCAGCATCGCGGCGAGCAGGTTGTTGGCGGCGCCGATCGCGTGGATGTCGCCGGTGAAGTGGAGGTTCAGGTCCTCCATCGGCACGACCTGGGCGAGGCCGGCGCCCGCCGCGCCGCCCTTGATCCCGAAGACCGGGCCGAGCGAGGCCTCGCGGAGGCACAGCACCGGGCTCTTGCCGATGTAGCCGAGCCCCTGCGTCAGCGAGACCGCCGTCGTCGTCTTGCCCTCGCCCGCCTTCGTCGGCGTGATCGCCGTGACGTTGACGAGCTTCCCGTCGGGCCGGTCCGCGAGCCGGTCGAGCACGGAGAGGTCGATCTTCGCCTTGTAGCGGCCGTAGAGCTCGACCTCGTCGGGCAGGAGGCCCGCCTCTTCGGCCAGCTCGCCGATCGGGCGGAGGGTCGCGCTCTGTGCGATCTCGAGGGACGACGGGAGCTTCGCCAAGGCAGGTTCCTTTCGTCGGGGAGGGTCAGTGCCTCTCCAAACGATGTCCCGGCTTCTGGAACACGATCACGCGGCGCGCTGCGGCGTCCTCAGTCGCGTCCATAGCCTCGGCTATGAACGCTCCCTGCGTCCTTGCAGCGCTTGGTGCTCGCGCCAGAAGCTCGGCAACATCATTGAAGAGGCACAGCCTCGCAGCCGCGCGCCCTTCAGGTCAAAGTAGTGCCGTGCTCGTCGGCCTCGGCCACGTCGATCTCGTCTGTCGCGACCTCGGGCGGTCGCTCGCGTTCTACCGCGCGGTGCTCGGGCCGCTCGGCCTGGAGGAGCCGGTGCTCTTCCCGGGCGAGCGCGGCGAGCAGATCCACTACCTGCGGTTCCCGGGCGCCGGGTCCGGCTCGCTCGGCCTGCGCCAGGCGCTGGAGGAGCAGGAGTTCGAGCTCTACGCGCCCGGGCCTGCACCACGTCGCGTTCGCGGTGGAGACGAGGGCGGACGTCGACGCGGCCCACGCGGCGGCGGTCGCGGCCGGCGCCGAGGTGCTCCACGCCCCGCGCGTGTTCCCGCAGTACCGCGCCGACTACTACGCCACGTTCTTCCTCGACCCGGACGGCTTCCGGATCGAGGTCGCCTCGGCGCGCGACGCGCGAGGTTGACGCGGCTCTCCCGGGGCGCTTCAATCTGTCGTGGAACAGGAGTTCCACATCGTGGACATGGCGCCGACGCAAACAGGAACGCAGTCGATCGACCGGGCGGCCCAGCTGCTCGTTCGCGTCGTCGAGTCTGCCGAGCCGCCGTCGGTCGGCGAGCTCGCGGAGCGCTCCGGGCTGCCGAAGAGCACGACGTCGAGGCTCGTGGCGGCGCTCGAGCGGCAGGGGCTCGTGCAGCGGATCGAGGACCGCGGGCGGCTGCGGCCGGGGCCCGTGCTGCTCCGCTACGCGAACCGTGACACCGCGGCGACGCTCGTCGAGCTGGCCGCGCCCTCGCTCCGCCGGCTCGCGGACGCCTCCGGCGAGACGATCAACCTCGCCGTCCCGGGCCCGGACGGCGTCGAGCACCTGGCCCAGGAGGACACCGCCCATTTCGTCGGCGTGACCGACTGGGTCGGCCGCCGCGTCGCGTTCGAGCTCGCCGCGAACGGCAAGTGCTTCCTCGCCTTCGGCGGCGCCAAGAAGCTGACCCCGGAGCTGCGCCGCGTCCGCGCGCGCGGCTTCGCGACCTCGATCGACGAGCTCGAGCTCGGCCTCTCCGCGCTCGCCGCGCCCGTGTTCGGGCCCGGCGGCGACGCGATCGCCGCACTCTCCATCTCCGGGCCCAGCGCCCGCCTGACCTCCGACCGCATCGCCCGGCTCGCTCCGCTCCTCGTCGAGGAAGCGGCGACGCTCGCCGAGCGGCTCGGCCACCACACCCGAGGAGCTGCATGACACACGAAGAGATCATCCAGGGCCTCTACGACGAGACGCTGATCGGCAACGCGCCCGAGGTGAAGGACCTGGTCAACGCGGGCCTCGCGGACGGCCTCGACCCCGAGCGGATGCTCTACGACGGGCTGATCCCGTCGCTCGAGGAGGTCGGCGCCCGCTTCGAGCGCGGCGACTACTTCGTGCCGGAGATGCTGATCGCCGCGCGCGCGATGCAGGGCGCGCTCGACATCCTGCGCCCGCTGCTCGCCGAGACCGGCGCGCAGACGGTCGGCACCTTCGTGATGGGCACCGTCAAGGGCGACGTCCACGACATCGGCAAGAACCTCGTCAACATCATGCTCGAGGGCGCCGGCTTCACCGTCTACGACCTCGGCGTCAACGTCGCGCCCGAGGTGTTCGTGGAGAAGATCATCGAGCACAAGCCCGAGATCGTCGGCTTCTCGGCGTTCCTGACGACGACGATGCCGATGTTCAAGGCCAACATCAACGCGCTCCAGAAGGCCGGGATCCGCGACGACGTGATCGTGATGGTCGGCGGCGCGCCGGTGACCCAGGAGTACGCGGACGCGGTCGGCGCCGACGGCTACGCGGCCGACGCCTCGACGGCGGTGCGGATGGCGAAGGACCTGATCCAGCGCAAGCGCGCAGCGGTGCCCGCCTGATGGACACCGTCATCCGGTCCCGGTCGCGGACCGTCGTGATCGGCCCGGAGCAGCCGTTCTGCATCATCGGCGAGCGGATCAACCCGACCGGCCGCAAGGCGTTCCAGGCCCAGCTCCAGGCCGGCGACCTCTCGCAGGTCGACGTCGACGTGGCCGAGCAGGTGGCGGGCGGCGCCGACGTGCTCGACGTGAACGTGGGCGACCCGATGGCGGACGAGGTCGGCCTGATGGGCCGGGCGATCCCGCTCGTCCAGGGGCTGACCGAGCTGCCGATCTGCATCGACTCGTCGATCATCGAGGCGCTCGAGGCCGGGCTCTCCGCCTACGAGGGCAAGGCGCTCGTCAACTCGGTGACCGGCGAGGACGAGCGGCTGGAGGCGATCCTGCCGATCGTCGCGCGGCACGGCGCGGCGGTGATCGGGCTCGCGAACGACGACGAGATCCGGATGGAGCCCGCGCGAGCGCCTCGCGATCGCGAAGAAGATCGTCTCGGCGGCGGGCGACCACGGGATCCCGCCCGAGGACGTGATCATCGACCCGCTCGCGATGCCGATCGGCGCCGAGCCGCGCGCGGTGACGGCGTTCATCGAGACGCTTCACCTGCTGCGCGACGAGCTCGGCGTCAACACGACCTGCGGCGCGTCGAACACGTCGTTCGCGATGCCCGGGCGCCACGCGCTCGGCGCGACGTTCCTCGCGATCGCGCAGAGCCACGGGCTGACGAGCGCGATCATGGACGCGCGCTCGCCCCAGTGCGTCGACGCGGTGCGCGCGACCGACCTCATGCTCGGGCACGACGAGTGGGGCGCGGCCTGGATCAAGCGCTACCGCGACGCGAAGGCGGCCGCAGCGGCGTCGTGAGCGCCGTGGAGCCGATCCCGGAGGAGCGCTCGCGCACCACCCGGAGCGGGTCCGGCTGCGGTTCGAGCAGGCCGACGGCGCGACGAAGGAGGCACGGGTCCCGGCCGGGACGACGCTCTTCGACGCGGCGAGCTGGAACGCGGTCGCGATCGACTCGACCTGCGGCGGCCACGGCACCTGCAAGAAGTGCAAGGTGCGTGTCGCGTCCGGCTCGGTGCGGGATCTCCGCGGTCGACCCGCGCGCGTTCGAGCCCGCCGAGCTGAAGGCCGGCTGGCGGCTCGCGTGCCGCGCGGAGGCGAGCGAGGACGTCGTCGTCGAGGTGCCGCCGCTCGCAGACGCGCCCGAAGGCGGCGCTCGCCGGCGTCGGGCGGCACGTGATCCTGCGTCCCGCCGTGCAGAAGCGCTACCTCGAGCTGACCGAGCCGACGCTCGAGGACCAGACGCCCGACCTCGACCGCGTGCTTGCGGCGATGGACGACCTCGAGCTGCACGCCCCGCTCGAGCTCGTGCGCGGGCTCGGGCGGACGCTCCGCGACGCCGACTGGAAGGTGACCGCGGTCCTCTGCGACGACGAGCTGATCGAGGTCGAGCCGGGCGACACGACCGCGCGCCGCTTCGCGCTCGCGTTCGACCTCGGCACGACGACGGTCGTCGCGAACCTGCTCGACCTCGAGACCGGCCTGCCTGCCGCCGTGCGCTCGATGCTGAACAAGCAGCAGCCGTTCGGCGCGGACGTGATCTCGCGGATCTCGGCGGTGATGATGGATCCCGACGCGCTCGGCCGGCTGCGCGACCGCGCCCACGAGACGCTCGCCGAGCTGACCGCCGAGGTGCTCGCCGAGGGCGGCGTCGAGCCGGGCGAGGTGTACGAGATCGTCGTCGCCGGCAACGTGACGATGATCCAGATCGCGCTCGGGATCGACCCGGAGCCGCTCTCGATGGCGCCGTTCACGATCGCGGCGCAGACGCTGCCGCAGGCGACAGGCCGCCGACTTCGGCGTCGCCGTCCATCCGCGCGCGCCGGCCGTCCTCTTCCCGGCCCTCGGCGCCTACGTCGGCCCGGACATCGTCGCGGGGATCCTCGCGACCGGGCTCACGCTCGACCGGCGCGCTGCGCCTCTTCATCGACGTCGGCACGAACTCGGAGATCGTGCTCGGCTCCTCGTCCGAGGCGCTCGCGTGCGCCGCGCCCGCCGGCCCCGCGTTCGAGGCGGCGCAGATCCGCTGCGGGATGCGCGCCGCCGACGGCGCGATCGAGGGCGTCAAGATCCGCGACGGCGAGGTCGAGCTGACGGTGATCGGCGACGTCGAGCCGGTCGGCCTCTGCGGCTCCGGGCTCGTCGACGCGGTCGCCGAGATGGTCGGCGCCGGCATCCTCGACGCGAGCGGCAAGTTCGTCCCCGGCTCGTCGGAGCGGCTCGACAAGATCGAGAAGGAGACGATCTTCCACCTCACCGGACGACGTGTTCCTCTCGCAGCGCGACGTCCGCGAGCTGCAGTTCGCGAAGGCGTCGATCGCGACCGGCTGGACGATCCTCTGCAAGGACATGGGGATCCAGCCCGAGGAGATCTCGCAGGTGCTGCTCGCCGGCTCGTTCGGCTCGTACCTCTCGGCGGCGAGCGCGGTCCGGATCGGCCTCGTCCCGAAGCTGCCGCTGACGCGGATCGTCGCGGCCGGCAACGTCGCCGGCGAGGGCGCGAAGATCGCCGCGCTCTCGGTGCAGGAGCGCGCCGCGGCGCATGCGGTGCTCGACGAGGTGGAGTACGTCGAGCTCTCCGGCCGCGCCGACTTCAACGACCTGTTCATCGACCAGCTCGCGTTCCCGGCATGACGCAGGTCGTCGTCGAGCTGCGGTGCGCTGGCGCTCGCACGTGAAGCAGATCGCCGCCCGCCGAGGCTGGGACGTCGAGGTGCGGCCGGTGCCGCCGGAGCTCCACAACCGGCCCGAGCAGATCCGCGCCGCCGTCGAGGAGGCGGCCGCCGGCGACGACGTGCTCGTCGCCTACGCCCACTGCGGCGCCGACCTCGACCGGCTTCGCGCGGCTCCCCGGCGCCCACTGCTACGAGGTCTACGGCGCCGAGCACGAGACCGGCACGTACTTCCTCACCGACTTCCTGGTCAAGAGCTTCGACCACGTCGTCTGGCAGGGCCTCGGCCTCGACCGGCACCCCGAGCTGCGCGACGACTACTTCCGCAACTACGAGAAGGTCGTCTGGCTCGCGCAGGAGCCGACGCCGGAGCTGCGCGCGGAGGCCGAGCGCGCCGCCGCGGCTCCTCGGCCTCCCGCTCGAGGTGCGCGAGACCGGCGACCGCGGCCTCGAGACCGCCCTGGAACGACTGATGGAGGAGAGCCCGTGCTGATCAACAAGATGCCGCGCTACGAGATCCTGTCCGAGGAGGCCATCGACACGCTGGACAAGGGCTGGCGGCGGATCGTCTCCGAGCTCGGGGTCGAGTTCCTCAGCGACGAGGCGCTCGAGCTGTTTCGCAAGGCAGGGCCAGCAGGTCGACGGCCAGAACGTGAAGCTCGACCCGGACTTCGTGATGGAGCAGGTCGCGAAGGCGCCGCGCGAGTTCGACATCCAGGCGCGCAACCCGGAGCGCAGCGTCCACATCGGCGGCGAGCACATGGTCTTCTCGGCCGTCTACGGCTGCCCGTTCGTGCGCGAGGGGATCGAGCGGCGCAACGCGTCGATGAACGACTTCGAGAACCTGGTCAAGCTCTCGCACGCCTTCCCGCAGCTCGACTCGCCCGGCGGGACGATCTGCGAGCCGGAGGACCGGCCGCTCGACTCGCGCCACCTCGACATGGTCTACTGCGCTGATGACCTATACCGACAAGATCTTCATGGGCTCGGTCACCTCGGGCCCGAACGCGGCGGACACGATCGCGATGGCCGAGATCGTGTTCGGCCGCGAGTCGATCGAGCAGACGCCGTGCGTGATCTCGCTGATCAACGTCAACTCGCCGCTCCGCTACGACGACCGGATGCTCGCGGCGCTGTTCGAGTACGTGCGCGCGAACCAGCCGGTGATCGTGACGCCGTTCCTGCTGATGGGCGCGATGTCGCCGGTCTCGGTCGCGGCGACGCTCGCCCAGCAGATGGCCGAGGCGATGGCCGGGATCGCGCTCACGCAGCTGATCCGGCCCGGCTGCCCCGTCGTGTTCGGCTCGTTCCTCTCGAACACCGACATGCAGTCGGGCTCGCCGAGCTTCGGCACACCGGAGTCGGCGGTCGGGCTCCTCTGCACCGGCCAGATCGCGCGCCACTTCGGGCTGCCGTGGCGCTCCGGCGGCGGGCTCACGTCGAGCCAGACCGTCGACGCGCAGGCCGCCTACGAGGCGATGATGACGATGCTGCCGACGATGCTCGCCGGGCCGAACTACGTGATGCACGCGGCCGGCTGGCTCGAGTCGGGGCTCGTCTCCTGCTACGAGAAGTTCATCGTCGACATCGAGATCCTGCGGATGCTGTACGAGGAGTTCACGCCGCTCGAGATCAGCGAGGAGTCGCTCGCGTTCTCGGCGCACGAGGAGGTCGGCGCCGGCGGGCACTTCCTCGGCGCGGTGCACACGCTCGAGCGGTTCCGCGAGTGCTTCTACCGGCCGCTCCTCTCCTCGACCGCGAACTACGAGCGCTGGTCGCGCGACGGCGGCAAGGACGCGGCCGCCCGTGCGAGCGACATCTGGAGGAAGACCCTGGAAGAGTACGAGGAGCCGGAGCTCGATCCCGACCTGAAGGACGAGCTGAAGGCCTATGTCGACCGCCGCCGCACAGAACTGGGGGACTGAGATGGCAAGCGTTGGAGAGATCATGTCGCGCGAGTTGCTGCACGTTGAGGCCGGGCTGTCGCTGGGGGAGGCGGCGAAGCGGATCGACGAGCGCCACGTCGGCGCCGCGCTCGTCCTCGACGGCGAGCGGCTGGTCGGGATCCTCACCGAGCGCGACGTCCTGCGGGCCGTCGCGGCCGGGCGAGTGGAGGGGACGACGGTCGCGGACTGGATGACGCACCACCCCGAGACGATCGAGCCGTCGGACGGGACGGGCCACGCCGCGGCGATCATGATCCACGGCGGCTTCCGCCACCTGCCCGTCGTCGACGGCGGCAAGCCGGTCGGGATCGTCTCGATCCGCGACCTGATGCGCCATGTCCTCGACGACGAGGCGCCGCGTGGCGTCTAGCTCGATGTTCGTCGACGGCGCCTGGGTCGGCGCCGCCTCGGGTGAGACGTTCGTCGCGGAGAGCCCGGCGACGGGCGAGGCGATCGGCGAGGTGCCGCTCGGGAGCCGCGACGACGCGAGGCGCGCGATCGAGGCCGCGAACCGCGCCGCCGACGGCTGGGCGGCGCTGACGGCGTTCGAGCGCGCGGCGAAGATGCACGCGGTCGCGGACGCGATCGAGGCCCGCCGCGACGAGCTCGCCCGGACGCTGACGCTCGACCAGGGCAAGCCGCTCCACGCCGAGGCCTACGGCGAGGTCGAGGAGCTCGTCGTCTACTGGCGCATGGCGGCGGAGGACGCGAAGCGGCTCGGCGGGTTGCTCCCGAACTCGATGTCGCCGGGCAAGCGCGTGCTGCTGGTGCGGCGGCCGGTGGGCGTGGTCGGCGTGATCACGCCGTGGAACTGGCCGTACACGATGCCGGCCGAGCTGGTCGCGCCCGCGCTCGCGAGCGGGAACGCCGTCGTCTGGACGCCCGCGTCCACCACGGCGCTCTGCGCGATCGCGCTCGCCGAGTGCGTGGTCGAGGCCGACCTGCCGCCGGGTGTCTTCAACCTGGTCACCGGGCCCGGCTCGACCGTCGGCGACGAGATCGCCTCGAGCCCGGGCACGCACGGCGGTCGCGTTCATCGGCTCGACCGAGACGGGCCGCAAGGTCGCCGCGGCGGGCGCGGGGAAGTCGCTCCTGCTCGAGATGGGCGGCAACGGCCCGGTCGTCGTGCTCGAGGACGCCGACCTCGACGCGGCCGCCGAGGCGACCGTCACCGCCTGCTTCCTCTGCGCCGGCCAGAGCTGCACGGCGGGCGAGCGGCTGCTCGTCCACCGCGACGTCGCCGGGCCGTTCGTCGAGCGGCTCGCGCGCCTGGTCGACCGAGCGGATCGTGCTCGGCGACCCGTTCGCCGACGCGACCACGATGGGGCCGCTCAACAACGAGGGCGGCGCGGCGAAGATGGACGAGCACGTCGCCGACGCGCTCGAGCGCGGCGCGACGCTCGTCGCCGGCGGCGCGCGCGCCGGTGGGTTCCCGACCGATCTCTACTGGCAGGCGACGATCCTCGACGGTGTCCCGGCCGACGCGCTCGTCGCCACCGAGGAGACCTTCGGCCCGGTCGCGCCGGTCGTGGCCGTCGACTCGCTCGACCACGCGATCGAGCTCGCGAACGCCTCGCCGTACGGCCTCCTCGCCTCCGTCTTCACGGCCGACCTCGCGAAGGGCCTGCGGTTCGCCGACCGCGTCAAGACCGGCTGGGTGAACGTGAACGAGTCCTCCAACTACTGGGAGCCGCACCTGCCGTTCGGCGGCCGCTCGGGCACCGCGAGCGGGCTCGGCCGCGTCGGCGGCGCCTTCTCGATGGAGTCGTTCACCGAGCTGCAGACCGTCGTCATCTCGTGACGACCCGGACGCACCGACGAGTCCCAGCAGGACCGGTCCCGGTGCCTGACCCCGGGACGTGGCGGAAACGGACACCAGGGAGCCGCTCGGGTGACATCGACGCGGGCGCGAAAATCCGATGTGGAGCAGGGGTTTTCCGTGCAGGCATGGCTCGGCGAGACAGGTCCGGAGGCCTGGCACCGAGGTCGTCCGCCCGGGCCACGGGACCGTCGCGGGCACCACGTGGCTGAGCGCACCTACGACTTCGTGATCGTCGGCGGCGGCTCCGCGGGCTGCGCGCTCGCGAACCGGCTCACCGCCGACCGCGTCGAATCGCGTCCTCGTGCTCGAGGCAGGCCGCCCCGACTACTCGTGGGACGTCTTCATCCACATGCCCGCCGCGCTCGCCTTCCCGATCGGGAACCGCTTCTACGACTGGCGCTACGAGTCCGAGCCGGAGCCGTTCATGCACGGGCGGCGGATCTACCACGCGCGCGGGAAGGTGCTCGGCGGCTCGTCGAGCATCAACGGGATGATCTTCCAGCGCGGCAACCCGCTCGACTACGAGCGCTGGGCGGCCGACCCGGGCATGGCCGACTGGGACTACGCCCACTGCCTGCCGTACTTCAAGCGCATGGAGACCTGCCTCGCGGGCGCCGACGACTACCGCGGCGGCGACGGGCCGCTCGTGCTCGAGCGCGGCGCCGCGGACAACCCACTCGCCCGCGCGTTCCTCGACGCCGTCCAGCAGGCCGGGTACCCGCTCACCGCCGACGTGAACGGCTACCGGCAGGAGGGCTTCGCCGCCTTCGACCGCACGATCCACCGCGGCCGCCGGCTCAGCGCCGCGCGCGCCTATCTCCACCCGGCGATGGATCGCCCGAACCTCGAGGTGCGGACTCGCACCTTCGTGAACCGGGTCCTGTTCGAGGGCGGTCGCGCGGTCGGCGTCGAGCTGGCCGGCGGCGACACCGTCCGCGGCGCCGAGGTGATCCTCTGCGGCGGCGCGATCAACTCGCCCCAGCTCCTCCAGCTCTCCGGGGTCGGCAACGCGCAGGAGCTCGGCGCGCTCGGGATCGACGTCGTCCACGACCTGCCCGGGGTGGGGGAGAACCTGCAGGACCACCTCGAGGTCTACGTCCAGTACGCGTCGAAGCAGCCGGTCTCGGTCGCGCCCGCGATGAAGTGGCGGAACCGGCCCGCCGTCGGCGCCCGCTGGCTCTTCCTCCGCTCGGGGCCGGGCGCGACGAACCACTTCGAGGCCGGCGGCTTCGTCCGCTCGAACGACGAGGTCGCCTACCCGAACCTGATGTTCCACTTCCTGCCGCTCGCGATCCGCTACGACGGCTCCCAGCCGGCCGGCGGCCACGGCTACCAGGTGCACGTCGGCCCGATGTACTCCGACGCTCGCGGCTCGGTGAAGATCATCTCGACCGATCCGGCGGTGCACCCGGCGCTCACGTTCAACTACCTCTCGACCGAGCAGGACCGGCGCGAGTGGGTGGAGGCTGTGCGGTGCGCCCGCGCGATCCTCGAGCAGCCCGCGTTCGAGCCGTTCAACGGCGGCGAGACCTCGCCCGGCCCGTCCGTTCGGACCGACGAGGAGATCCTCGACTGGGTCGCGCGCGACGCCGAGACCGCGCTGCATCCGTCCTGCTCGTGCCGGATGGGAGCCGACGAGCTGTCGGTCGTCGACCCGGCGACGATGCGCGTGCACGGCCTCGAGGGCCTGCGTGTCGTCGACGCCTCGGTGATGCGCTACGTCACGAACGGGAACATCTACGCGCCGGTGATGATGGTCGCGGAGAAGGCCGCCGACCTCATCCTCGGGAACACGCCGCTCCCGCCCGCCGCCGTCGACTTCTACCGGCACGCGGCGTGACGAGCCCGCTCGACGAGCTGCTCGACCGGATCGGCGCGCGGACGCCCGCACCCGCGAGCGGAGCCGTGGCCGCGCTACACCGGCGCGCTCGCCGCTGCACTCGTCGAGCTCGCGGCGCGGTTCTCCGAGGACGACGGGCGCGCTCGCCAGGGCGCTCGAGCTCCGGGCGAGGCTGCTCGAGCTCGCCGACGAGGACGCGGCAGCCTACGCCGACTTCATGCGCACGCGCTCCGACGAGGACCGGCAGCCGGACGATCGAGGTCCCGCTCGCGGTCGCCGCCGCGGCCGAGGAGGTGGCCGGGCTCGCCGAGCGGCTCGCCGAGCACGGCAGGGGAAGCGTCCGCGGCGACGCGCTCGTCGCCGCCGAGCTCGCCCGCGCGGCCGGGCGGAGCGCGTCCCTGCTCGCCGACCTGAACCGCGGCGACGGTTCCCGGTTGTAGGTGCGCCCGCCGTCCGGGATGCTGTCCGCATGAGCACCCAGCCCACCTCAGCGCGCGCCGTCATCGTCGGCGCAGGAATCGTCGGCAACAGCCTCGTCTACCACCTCGCGAAGCTGGGCTGGAAGGACATGGTCCTCCTGGACAAGGGGCCGCTCCCGAATCCGGGCGGCTCGACCGGCCACGCCTCGAACTTCATCTTCCCGGTCGACCACTCGAAGGAGATGACCGCCCTCACCCGCGACAGCGCGCGCCAGTACGACGAGCTCGGCGTGCTCACGATCAGCGGCGGGATCGAGGTCGCGAGAACGGAGGCTAGGCTGCAGGAGCTCAACCGCCGCATGTCCTCGGCGGCCTCGTGGGGCGTTCCCTCCGAGCTGATCGACAACGACCGCCTGCTCGAGCTCGTGCCCTACATCAACACCGACATCATCCTCGGCAGCTTCTACACGCCCGAGGTGAGCGTGGTCGACTCGCTGCGCGCGGGCACGCTGATGCGCGAGTACGCGCAGGGCAAGGACGCGCTGACGATCTCCGCGAGCACCGAGGTGACCGGCGTCGACGTCGAGAACGGCCGCGTCCGCCGCGTCCACACCGACAAGGGCCCGATCGAGACCGAGTACCTCTTCATCGCCTGCGGGATCTGGAGCCCGCGAATCGCGCGGATGGCCGGCGCGACGATCCCCCTCACGCCGGCCGTCCACCAGATGATCAGCGTCGGGCCGATCCCGCTGTTCGAGGACAAGCCGGGCGAGATCTTCTACCCGATCGTCCGCGACGTCGACACCAACATGTACGAGCGCCAGAACGGCAGCGACATGGAGGTCGGCTCCTACGCGCACCGCGCGATCCTGATGTCGCCCGACGAGATCCCCTCGATCGAGGAGTCCGCTCTCTCGCCGACCGAGCTGCCGTTCACCGAGGACGACTTCGAGCTCCAGTACGAGCAGGCGCTCGAGCTGATGCCCGAGATCCTGAGCGTCGAGGGCGCGGGGATCCGCCACGCGATCAACGGGCTGCTCTCGCTGACTCCGGACGGGATGCCGCTGCTCGGCGAGACCGAGGTCAAGAACGTCTGGTCGGTCGCCGCGATCTGGATCAAGGAGGCGCCCGGGATCGCCCGTGCCGTCGCCGAGTGGGTCACCGACGGCGCGTCCGAGGTCGACGTCCACGCCGCCGACGTCTCCCGCTTCTGGAGCTACGCGCGCACGCAGCGGCACGTCGACGCGCGCTCGTCCGAGGGCTTCAACAAGACCTACGGGATCGTCCACCCGATGGAGCAGTGGGAGACCGAACCGCCAGGTGCGGCTGAGCCCGTTCTACACGCGGGAGCAGGAGCTCGACGCCGTCTTCTTCGAGACCGTCGGCTGGGAGCGGCCGTGGTGGTACGAGTCGAACGCGGACCTGCTCGCGGAGTACGGCGACCGCGTGATGCCGCGCGAGGCCGAGTGGGAGTCGCGCTGGTGGTCGCCGATCATCAACGCCGAGCACCTCTCGATGCGCGACCGGGTCGCGATGGTCGACCTCTCGGCCTTCGCGATCGCCGACGTCGTCGGCGGCGGCTCGCTCGACTACCTGCAGCGGGTCGCGCTCGCGGAGATGGACGTGCCCGTCGGCCGGGTCGTCTACACGCCGATCCTCAACCACGAGGGCGGCTTCAAGACCGATCTCACGATCATGCGCCTCGGCGAGCGGCAGTTCCGGATCGTCACCGGCGGGATGGACGGGCCGCGCGACTGGAAGTGGTTCTCCGACCTCCTGCCCGAGGACGGCTCGGCTTCGCTGGTCGACGCGACCTCGGCCTGGTGCACCGTCGGCGTCTGGGGGCCGCGGGCGCGCGACGTGATCGCCTCGATCACCTCGGAGGACATCTCCCACGAGGGCTTCCCGTTCGGCCGCTGCCGCTCCGTCGACCTCGGCAGCGTCCACACGCTGATGTCGCGGATCTCCTACGTCGGCGAGCTCGGCTGGGAGATCTACGCGCCGTTCGAGCAGGGCCGCGCGCTCTGGGACACGATCTGGGAGGCCGGGCAGCCGTTCGGCCTGCGTCCCGCGGGGATCGGCGTCTACGGCACGACCGGCCGGATCGAGAAGGGCTACCGCCTCTTCGGCGCCGAGCTCGAGTCCGAGTACAACGTGGTCGAGGCCGGGATGGCGCGGCCGTCGGTGAAGGACGCCGACTTCGTCGGCAAGGCGGCCTACCTCCGGCACCGGGAGGAGGAGCCCGCCGCGACGCTCTGCACGCTGACGGTCGACGATCCCACGTCGTCCAGCGGGGTCAAGCGCTACATGCTCGGCCGCGAGCCGATCCTCACCCTCGACGGCGAGCGGATCGCCGACGCGAAGGGCCGCCCGGCCTACGTGACGAGCGCGGGCTCCGGCCCGTCCGTGGGCAAGCACGTCCTGCTGGCCTACCTGCCGCCCGCGCATGCCCGTGAGGGCGAGAAGCTGCTCGTCCAGTACATGGGCGAGCGCTACCCCGTCACGGTCGCCGTCGCCGGCAGCCGCCCGCTCTTCGATCCGGAGAACGAGCGGATCAAGAGCTGATGGACGTCCTGGTCTGCGTGAAGCGCGTGCCCGAGACGGGGGCGCGGATCACGCTCACCGCCGACGAGCGGGAGATCGACACCGCGCTACCTCGGCTTCACGATCAGCCCGCACGAGGAGTGCGCGGTCGAGGAGGCGCTGCGGCTCGTGGAGGCCCACGGCGGCTCGACGACGGTGCTCACGCTCGGGCCCGCCGCCGCGGCCGAGCAGCTGCGAAACGCGCTCGCGATGGGGATCGGCGCCGGGATCCTGCTCGAGACCGACGGCGAGGAGTTCGACCCGGCCGCGACCGCGGCGGCGATCGCCGACGTCGTGCGCGACCGCGGCTTCGACCTGATCCTGTTCGGCAACGAGTCGGCGGACTCGGGCGGCTACCAGGTGCCCGTCCGGGTCGCGGCCGCGCTCGACCTGCCGTGCGTGACCGGGATCAAGGGGATCGGGATCGAGGGCGGCCTCGCGGTCGCGCGGCGCGAGGCGGCCGGCGGCTGGGAGGTCTTCGACGTGCCGCTCCCGGCCGTGATCTCGGTCAAGGAGGGGATCAACCTGCCGCGCTTCCCGTCGCTGCCCGGGCGGCTGCGCGCGAAGAAGGCCGAGCTCGAGACCCACTCGCCGGAGCGGCGCGCCCCGGGCCTCGAGAAGGTGCGGCTCGTCGTGCCGGTCGAGGAGCCGAACACCGTCGAGATCCTCGGCAACGGCCCCGAGGCCGCGCCGCGGGTGGTCGAGGTGCTCCGGGAGCTCGGAGTCGTCTCGTGATCCTGGTCTTCGTCGAGCCGGGCGAGCTCTCGCTCGAGGCGCTGACGCTCGCGCGAGGGCTCGGCGGGCCGGTCGAGGCGGTGGTCTTCAACGACGCGCCGGACGGGCTCGGCGGCATACGGCGTCTCTCGCGTCCACGTCGTCGGGCTGGCCGAGTACGCGCCCGGCGCCTGGGCCCAGAGCATCGTCGGGCTCGCGCAGGAGCTCGCTCCGGAGGCCGTGGTCGCGGCCGGCAGCGACCGCGGCCAGGAGGTGCTGGCCCACGTCGCGGTGCGGCTCGACGCGCCGATGGCGGCCAACTGCGTCGCGGCGGAGCCGGGCGAGCCGTGGCTCGTCACGCGCCAGCGGTGGGGCGGGAGCCTGCTCGAGGAGGCCAGGCTCCACGGCCCGGTCCGGCTGCTCACCGTCGCCCCGCACGGCGTCGTCGCCGAGCCTGCCGCGCAGAGTGTCGAGGCGGCGGTCGTCGAGGTGGCACCCGACCTGAAGGACGACGACTACCGGGTAATGGTCAGCCGCCGCGAGGAGCCGGTCGCGGGAACGGTTCAGCTCGGCGACGCGCGCGTCGTCGTCGGCGGGGGCCGCGGCGTCGGCAGCGCCGAGGGCTTCGCCGCGCTCGAGGAGCTGGCACGCCTGCTCGGCGGCGCCGTCGGCGGCTCGCGTGTCGTGACGAACCTCGGCTGGCGGCCGCACTCCGACCAGATCGGCCAGACGGGCGCCCGCATCGCGCCCGACCTCTACATCGCCTGCGGCGTCAGCGGCGCGATCCAGCACATGGTCGGCTGCAAGGGCGCGAAGCGGATCCTGGCGATCAACAAGGACCCGCAGGCGCCGATCGTGGCCCGTGCGGACTACGCGGTGATCGGCGACCTGGCGGAGATCCTGCCGGCGGTCGTCGCGGAGCTGAAGCGCTAGCGCTAGACCCGGCCGCCGTGGCGGCGGCGGGCGCGGTGCGGCGCCGAGTACTCGACGAGCACGACGTCCTTCGCGACGCGCTTGCCTTCTACGTCCTCGGCGACCTCGAAGGTCACCTCGATGCCCTTGCAGCGGCCCTCGATGCCCTTGCCGCCGGGGAACGCGCTTCCGTGCGCGTAGAGGCGCTCGCCCTCCTCAGTGGCGATGTAGCCGTAGTTCTCGGCCTCGTTGAACCAGATCATCGACCCCTGCACCGCGCGGGCCTCAGCGATGACGGAAGACGATGCGGCCGCGGTTCAGGTCGTACGGCGAGAGCTCGAGCGTGACGCGGTCGCCGGGCATGACGCGGATGCGGTAGCGCCGCATCTTCCCGGCGATGTAGCCGAGCGTCTCGTGGCCGTTGTCGAGCGCGATCCGGTGCATGCCGTTACGGAACGACTCCAGCACCTCGCCCTCGACGTCGATCTTCTCTTCCTTCTTGCTCACTCGCGCTCCTTCTCAGAGAAAGGGGCGCGCGCCGCCGCGTTTCCGCAGCGGCGCGCGCCGGGCACTTCCGTGCTAGACGCTCACGAGCGTGACGTTCTTCGCCTCGGGGCCCTTCGCACCCTCGGCGGGCTCGAACTCGACCTTCGCACCCTCGGCGAGCGACTTGAAGCCGTCGCCGACGATGGCGCTGTGATGCACGAAAACGTCCTTGCTGCCGTCCTCCGGCGCGATGAAGCCGTAGCCCTTCGCGTCGTTGAACCACTTAACGGTTCCGGTTGCCATAGAAAAAACACCTCCTCTTACCACTTGCGAACGGGTAAGGAAGGCGTGCTTACGCCACCGGTACTCGCTCTCGATTGCCTCCACTCTAGCACCGGCCCGGAATCGGGGCCGTTCAGGAGCGCGCGTCGAGCGCCTTTTCGATGCGGTCGAGCTGGGCGGTGAGCTGCGCGAGCTGGTCGGCCGAAGGCGCCGTGGGCCGGTCCTCGCGCGCCTGTGCGACGAAGGCGCTCGTGATCGCGGCCGTGATCACCGTCACGAAGCCGATCCCGAGCAGCATCACGATGGCCGCGAGGCTGCGGCCGACGACGTCGGCGGGGACGTGGTCGCCGTAGCCCACGGTCGTGACCGTCTGGACGGCCCACCAGAGCCCGACGCCGACCGACCCGAACTCCTTGTGATCGATGACCGTCATCAGCAGGCCCGAGCCGACCGTGAGCGTCGTCGTGACGACGGCGATGATGATCGCGGCCCCGCGGGGGCTCCGGGCGCGCTTGATCTCGCCGTCGAGCCAGCGCTCGAGTCTCGACTCTCCTGCCATCCCGGTCGAGTTCGCCCCGGGCGCGCGCCTTCCTGCGCTAGTTGAGCGACGGGTCGGGCGGCATCGTCGCGAGGATCGCGAAGCGGCCGCCCTTGCGCCGGAGCACCGCGCTCCAGAGCTCGTCGGCGTCCTCGACGAAGACGTCCTCGCGCTCGGCCGGGGTCACGATCCAGGAGGCCTCCTCGAGCTCGGCCTCGAGCTGGCCCGCGCCCCAGCCCGCGTAGCCGGCGAAGACGCGGAGCCTCCGGGTCGAGCCCGGGATGGGATCGTCCGGCGGGAAGCCGATGTCGTCGAACACGACGGCGGTCGCCTCGCCCGGGTTCTCGAGCTCGGCGAGCAGCAGCGCGGCGCCGGGCTCGACCGGGCCGCCGACGTAGATCCAGTCGTCGAGCTCGACGAGGTCCTCCAGCTCGGGAACGGCGTCGGCGACCGCCGTCGACGACGGATGGTTGAGCACGAGGCCCATCGCCCCGTCCTCGTCGTGATGGGTGATCAGCACGACCGAGCGGTGGAAGTTCGGGTCGACGAGGCTCGGGCTGGCGATCAGGAGCTGTCCGCGCAGCGAGTCCATGGACGGAACGCTACCGGGACTCCTGGCCCGTCTCTCATCGACCCCTCATCCGGGACCTCGATCGTACGGGCGTGTCCTCGCGCGCCCGGACCCCTGCGGCAGTCGATCCGGCCCCATTCGTCCGCGTTCGCCCCGAGCGGAGGCGCCGCCGGGCGCGCCGCCGTCGCCGCATCGCGCTCCTGGTGATGCTCATCCTGCTGGTCCCCGTCGTCTGGTCGTACGCGACCTGGATGCTGAGGCCGTCGAGCCTGCCGTTCACGATCCGCTCGGTCGAATGGGTGCGCGCGAACCACGGGGCGTGGCTCGTGAACGACGTGGAGCGCTTCTACTACACGCACAGAGCGCCGAAGAAGGGCGGTCCCGGGATCAAGGCGCTGCCGACGGTCGGTGTCTCGGCAGCCGCAGTGCGGAAGACCTCCTACCGGCCTCCGCCCCGGATCGTGCCGCTGATCGCTCCACGGCTCCCCGGCGAGGGGGTGTGGCACCCGGGCACGTGGCGGTACATGGGCGAGCCGCCGGTGCTCGTGACCGCCTTCCGGCCCGACCCGTCGTATCCGTCGATCGTCGCCTATGTCGGCTGGATCGACCGGGCCCGGACGCGGCTCGCGCTCTACCCCGGCCGGTACGAGCCGCCGGGCAGCGGGCCGCGTGGGCCGATGCAGGTGCCGGCAGACCAGCGGGGCCGGCTGCTCGCGACGTTCAACAGCGGCTTCACGTACAAGGACGGTCACGGTGGCTTCGCGGTGAACGGGGTCACCTACGAGCCGCTGCGGCAGGGGCTCGCCACGCTCGTCGAGTACCGCTCGGGCCGGGTGGACGTGACGAGCTGGCGCGGCGGCTCCTCGCCCGGGGCGGGCATCGTGCTGGCCCGCCAGAACGCGCCGCTGCTGGTCGCCGGCGGCGTTCCGACCTCCAATCCGTACGGGACCGCCTGGGGCTACACGCTCGGCAACAAGGTGCGGGTGTGGCGCAGCGCGGTCGGGATCGACAGGCGCGGCAACCTGCTCTACGCGGCGGCGGACTATCAGACCGTCGCCAGCATGGCTGCGCTGATGGCGCATGCAGGCGCTGTTCGCGCCATGGAGCTCGACATCAACTCCGAGTGGCCGACCTTCAACACCTACGTCTCGCGGGGCGCCAACGACCCGATTCGCCTCGTCCCGAACGATCAGCAGCCCTCGACGCGCTACCTGAATCCGGACGACCGAGACTTCTTCGCCGTGTACGCGGCGGGGCCGAACCGGCCGGGATCGACTCCGATGGGCTGAGCCTGCTCGTCACCTTCCTGTAACCACACTGATTCCCAGGGGCGGCGGGGCGGCGCCGACAATTCCCGACACGATGCGCTTCGCCATCGTGACCCATCGTGCGAGCACGACGAACCTCGAGCTCGCCAGCCGGCCTCTCACGGGGCGCAGCTCGGTGCTGCTCTCGCCGGAGGATGCGCTCCGCGTGCTCGCGCCCGGCGACGTCGCGCTCGGGCGCATCGACGTCCGCGAGACGCTGGACGGCGTGGAGGACGGGCTCGCCGCGCTCGCCCTGCTCGCCGGGCGGGGAGTCACGGTGCTCAACCAGCCGAGCGCGCTCCTCGCGGCGCACGACAAGCTTCTCACCGCGCGTGCGCTGGAGCGCGCGGGGCTGCCGCATCCCCGCACCGCGCTCCTCCTGCCGGGGGCCGCGCCCCCGGCACTCGAGCTTCCCTGCGTCCTCAAGCCGCGCTACGGCTCGTGGGGACGCGATGTCGTCGTCTGCCGCGACCGGGCGAGCCTCGCGCAGGCGCTGCTCGCGATCGCCGGCCGGCCGTGGTTCATTCGCCACGGCGCGCTCGTGCAGGAGCTCGTGCCGCCGCTCGGCCACGACCTCCGGATCGTCGTGGCCGGAGGCGAGGTGATCGGGGCGATCCGCCGCACCGCCGCGACGGGTGAATGGCGGACGAACGTCGCGCTCGGTGCGACCCGCGAGCCGGCGCAGCCGTCCCCCGCCGCGGCCAGGCTCGCGCTCGCCGCCGCACGCGCGATCGGCGCCGACCTCGTGGGCGTCGACCTCCTGCCGGCCGGGCCGGGCCGGTACGTCATTCTCGAGCTGAACGGCGCGGTGGACTTCACCGCCGACTACGCGCCCCGCTCGGACGCGTTCCGCGACGCCCTCTTCGCGCTCGCCAGGGCGGGCACGTGCAACGCGCGCCGGTGGTCTCCCGGCTCGCCCTCGTGGTCTAGAGCGCGTCGAGTGCGAGCCTGAGCGACGCGACGTAGGCCCGGAGAGCGTCGGGCCCGTCCTCGGCCACCTCGACCGCGCGCGAGCCGACCACGACGCCGTCGGCGAGCGCCGCGGCGGCAGCGGCGTGCTCCGGAGTCGAGATCCCGAAGCCGGCGAGCAGCGGCAGGTCGGTGAGCCGCCGTGCCCGCTCGACGAGGCCGGCGAGGACGGGCGAGAGCTCGCTGCGCGCCCCGGTCGTCCCGGTCACCGTGACGAGGTAGAGCCAGCCGTCCGTGTGCGCGGCTGCGAGGCCGATCCGCTCGTCGGTCGAGGTGGGGGCGACGAGCTCGACCCGGCGGAGGTCAGGCCGCTCGCCCGCGGGCAGGTCGGCGACGATGAACGAGGTCGCACCGGCCGCCCGCGCGTCGTCGACGAAGCGCTCCCAGCCGTAGGCCTCGAGCAGGGAGGCGTAGGTCATCGGGATCAGCGGCACGTCGACGAGCGCCCGCGTGTCGGCCAGGCACGCGAGGCATGCCTTCGTCCGCATCCCCTGCGCGAGGGCGCGCTCAGCCGCCCGGCGGATCACCGGCCCGTCGGCGAGCGGATCGGAGAACGGGAAGCCGAGCTCGAGCAGGTCGGCGCCGCCCGCGACCGCCGCCTCGGCGAGCGCGGGGGTGTCCGGGCCCGCCATCAGGTAGATCGAAAGGCGTTTCCGACTCACCGGCGAACTTCCTGCGCGTGCACCGCATTCAGCACCTGCAGCTCTCGATGCCGAGGCCGGGATGGCTGACGTCCGGCGCGATGCGGCTCGGGCTGTTGTGCCTCTTCATCGTGCTGGTCGAGATGCTGCGGCCGCGCCTGACGCAGGAGCGCGCGACCTGGCTCGTGATCCTCGGCGCGGTCGGCGTCGTCGTCGGTGCGGCGCTGTTCTTCCTCGCCACGCGCCAGCTCGCGGTGCGGCTGCCGTTCCACGAGCGCTCGGCGCGTGTCACCGGCGCGGTGCTCCAGCTGCTTCGGCGCACCGGCCTGCCGCTCCTCGCGCTCGCGTTCTTCCTGCTCTGGACGTTCGTCTACGTCGGCGTCTGGGCGGTTCACCCGCATGCGGCGTTCGTCGGCCTCGGCCCGCACCCGCGCTTCGCCGACTTCTTCTACACGTCTGTCCTCACCGCGTTCATCTCGCCGCCCGGGCGACATCGTCGCCCACTCGCGTGGCGCTCGGGCCGCGACGATGATCGAGATGGTGACCGCCTTCGCCCTCGTGACCGCATATGCGTCCAGCTTCGTCGACTGGCAGCGGCCGTCGACGGACGAGCCCGACCCGGCGCAGTAGCCGGCCGCCGCTCCGGCACGAAGTCGGCACACAATCGGCACGATCCGGTGCGCAACGAGGCGCTACCGTCTTCAACCCCGTGGGTGGGTGGGGGTTAGGGATGGGTCCTTCCTCGAGGCGGGCGCTCACGACGCGCCCAGCACGGTCTCGAGATCCTTGTCGCCTCGGCCCGGAGAGGCACACCAGGACGAGCTCCTCGTCGAGGTCGGCGGCGCGCGCGAGTGCGTGTGCCGGCTCGAGCGCGGGGATGATGCCCTCGGTCCGGGTCAGCCGCCTGAGCGCGGCGAGCGCCTCCTCGTCGGTCGCGCCGACGTAGCTCGCCCGGCCCGTGTCGCGGAGGAACGCGTGCTCGGGCCCGACTCCGGGGTAGTCGAGCCCGGCCGAGATCGAGTGCGCGTCTGCGATCTGGCCGTCCTCGTCGGCGAGCACCGACGAGCGCGAGCCGTGCAGGACTCCCGTCCGGCCGCCCCCGAGGCTCGCCGCGCCCGCGGCCTCGACGCCGATCAGCCGCACCTCCGCGTCGTCCACGAAGCCGGCGAAGATCCCGATCGCGTTCGAGCCGCCGCCCACGCACGCCACGACGACCTCGGGCAGCCGCCCCTCGACCTCGAGCATCTGCGCGCGTGCCTCGCGGCCGATCACGGCCTGCAGCTCGCGCACGATCTCGGGGTACGGGGCCGGGCCCACGCACGACCCGATCAGGTAGTGGGTCGTCTCGACGTTCGTGATCCAGTCGCGGATCGCCTCGCTCGTCGCCTCCTTGAGGGTGCGTGTTCCGAACTCGACCGGCACGACCTCCGCGCCGAGCAGCCCCATCCGCTCGACGTTGGGACGCTGGCGGTGCATGTCCTCGGCGCCCATGTACACCACGCACTCCAGGCCGAACCGCGCGCACACCGTGGCGGTCGCGACGCCGTGCTGGCCCGCGCCGGTCTCGGCCACGATCCGGTGCTTGCCGAGCCGCCGCGCCAGCACTGCCTGTCCGAGCGCGTTGTTGAGCTTGTGCGCGCCCGTGTGGAGGAGGTCCTCACGCTTCAGGTACATCCGCTTGCCCGGTGCGAACCGCTCGGCGAGCGTGAGCGGCGTCGGGCGGCCCGCGAACGTCGCGCCGAGATGATCGAGCTCGGCGCGATAGGCCGGATCCGCCAGCGCCTCCGCCCAGCCGAGCTCGAGCTCGTCGAGGGCCGGGATCAGGGTCTCGGGGACGTAGCGCCCGCCGTAGCCGCCGTAGGTGCGTGTCATCGCGCGGCCTCCACGAACGCGCGAACCTTCGCGTGGTCCTTGATCCCCGGCGCCGACTCGAGCCGCGAGCTGGCGTCGACGGCCCACGGGTGGACCGCCACGATCGCGGCGCCGACGTTCGAGGCGTCGAGGCCGCCGGCGAGCATCAGGCGCCCCTCGACCGCGGCGGCGCGGGCGAGGTGGGAGGGATCGTCCTCCTGCCACGGCAGGTCGACGACGCGTGCGACCTGCTCTCCCTCGCGCAGGAGCACGGCGTCGCGGCTCCGGTGGCCGTTCTTCGCGACGGTAGAGCTGGACGAGGTCGGCGCCCGAGTCGGTCGCCTCGCCGACGTGGACCGCGACCGCGAGCATCGTCTCCGGAACCTCGAGCACGCCCGGCGCGGTGCGGGGGCTCTCCTTCGCGAGGATGAACCCGGCCAGGTCCGCGCCGGCCTCGGCGGCGGCCTCGACATCCTCATCGCGCGTCAGCCCGCAGACCTTCACGAGCGGGCGGCGGAGCAGGTCGGAGAGCTTCGCGGCGGGGTCGGGCGCTCGCATCAGGGCGCTTCCGACCAGGATCGCGTCGGCGCCTGCGAGCTCCGCGGCGGCGCCCTTCGCGCGGGAGTCGACCGCGCTCTCGGCCACGATCACGCGGTCGCGCGGCGCACGCGCGACGAGGGAGAGCTGCGCGGCGCGGTCGATCTCGAACGAGGACAGGTCGCGCGCGTTGATCCCGATCACCGGTGCGCCGAGCGCGACGGCGCGGTCCAGCTCGTCCGCGTCGTGGGCCTCGACGAGCGTCTCGAGCCCGAGCTCGACCGCCAGGGCGAGCAGGGCGGCGGCGCGGCCGTCGTCGAGGTCGCGGAGCAGGAGCAGCGCGGCGTCGGCGCCCGCTTCGCGGCAGGCGCGGAGGTGCGCCTCCTCCGTGAAGAAGCCCTTCGCGAGCAGCGGCAGCTCCGTCGAGGCGCGGGCTGCACGCAGGTCGTCGAACGAGCCCCCGAAGCGCTCGTCGACGAGGATCGAGCACGCCGCCGCCCCCGCGAGCGCGAATGCCGGCGCGAGCAGGGCCGGGTCGGCGTCGGGACGCAGGTCGCCGGCCGAGGGCGAGCGCCGCTTCACCTCGGCGATCGCCTGCAGCCCCGGCGCTGCGAGCGCGTCGCGGAAGCGCGTCACGAGCCGCTCCGTGAGAAGGCGGCCAGCTCCTCGAGCCGCTCGCCTGCGGCGCCCGAGGCGACGACCTCCCCGGCGAGCGCGAGCCCCTCGCGGAGATCCTTCGCGTGTCCGCCGGCGGCGATCGCGCCCGCTGCGTTCAGCAGGATCGCGTCGCGGGCGGCGCCGTCGCGCCCGGCGAAGACCTCGCGGATCACCTGTGCGTTCTCCTCCGGCGAGCCGCCGCGCAGCTCGGCCGGGTCGCAGCGCGGCACGCCGAGGTCGAGCGGGTCGATCTCGCGCTCGTGCACGTCGCCCTCGACGACCTCGCAGACGAGGTTCGGCCCGGCGGGGGAGAGCTCGTCGATCCCGGCAGCGCCGTGCACGACGAACGCGCGCCGCGCGCCGAGCCGAGCGAGCACGTCGGCGATCGTGCGGACGAGCTGCGGCGAGTAGACGCCGACGATCTGGGCGCGCGCGCCGGCGGGGTTCGTGAGCGGGCCGAGCACGTTGAACACCGTACGCGTCCCGAGCTCGCGTCGCACGGCCGCGGCGTGGCGCATCGCGGGGTGGTGGGAAGGGGCGAAGAGGAAGCCGAAGCCGAGCTCGTCGATCGAGCGCGCGATCCGCTCGGGCTCCTGCTCCAGCGAGAAGCCGAGCGCCTCGAGCACGTCGGCGGAGCCCGAGGCCGAGGACACCGCGCGGTTGCCGTGCTTCGCGACCGCGGAGCCCGCGGCCGCCGCGACGAGCGCCGCCGCGGTGGAGATGTTGATCGTGCGCTGCCCGTCGCCGCCCGTCCCGGCGGTGTCGACGAGGTCGTCCCTGCTGCGGGCGCACCTCGAGCACGTGCGCGCGCATCGCCTCGGCGCAGCCGGCGATCTCGTCGGCCGTCTCGCCCTTCACCCGCAGCGCGACGAGGAAGCCCGCCGATCTGGGCCGGGGTCGCCTCGCCCTCCATCACCGACCCCATCACCTCGCGCGCCTCCTCGCGGGTGAGGTCGTGCCCGTCGATCACCTTCTGGAGGGCGGCCTGGATCATCCGAGGAAGTTCCTCGCGAGGTCGGGGCCGAGCGGCGTCAGCACCGACTCGGGGTGGAACTGGACGCCCTCGACGCGGAGCTCCCGGTGGCGGACCGCCATCACCTCGCCGTCGTCGGCGGTCGCCGTCACCTCGAGCACGTCCGGGATCCGCACGCGCGGCGAGCGAGTGGTAGCGGCCGGCCTCGAAGCCGTCGGGCAGCCCGGCGAACACGCCGCGCCCGTCGTGGTGCACCGGGCTCGCCTTGCCGTGGAGGAGCTCGCGCGCCTGGCCGACCTCGCCGCCGAACGCCTCGACGATCGCCTGGTGGCCGAGGCAGACGCCGAGCGTCGGCGTCGTCGGCGCGAGCCGGCGGATGATCTCCAGCGACGCGCCTGCGTCCACCGGCCGCCCCGGCCCGGGCGAGATCACGAGGTGCGACGGTGCCAGGCGCTCGGCCGTGTCCGCGTCGATCTGGTCGTTCCGGCGCACGACCACCTCGGCCCCGAGCTCTTCGAACAGGTGGGCGAGGTTGTACGTGAACGAGTCGTAGTTGTCGACGAGGAGGATCATGGGCTTCGCTCCGCGAGCTCGATCGCGGTCTCGAGCGCGGCCAGCTTGGACAGGCATTCGCGGTGCTCGGCCGCCGGGTCGGAGTCTGCCACGATCCCGGCCCCCGCCTGCAGCCGGGCCACGCCGTCGTGGAGGACGATCGTGCGGATCGCGATGCACGTGTCGAGCGTCCCGTCGGGCATCGCGTAGCCGACGGCGCCCGCGTACGGCCCGCGCCGGTAGCCCTCGAGCTCGGAGATCAGCTGCATCGCGCGCACCTTCGGCGCCCCGGAGACCGTGCCCGCCGGGAAGCACGCGCGGAGGAGGTCGAACGGCGTCACGTCGGCGCGCAGCTCCCCGGCGACCTCCGAGACGAGGTGCGTGACGTGGGAGAACCGCTCGGGCTCGAGGAAGCGCTCGACGTGCACCGTGCCGGCGCGGCAGACCCGGGAGAGGTCGTTGCGGCCGAGGTCGACGAGCATCACGTGCTCGGCGCGATCCTTCGCCGAGGCGAGCAGCCGCTCGGCGTCGCCCGGGCCGGGATGCGTGGTGCCGGCGATCGGGTTGAGGCTCGCCCGCCGCCCCTCGAGCTTGACGAGCGTCTCGGGCGACGAGCCGACGAGCGCGAGCCCGTCGAGCTCGAGCAGGAAGAGGTACGGCGAGGGGTTGACGCGGCGCAGCGCGCGGTAGAGCTCGAGCGCGCTCGCCGTGGTCGGCCGCTCGGCGCGCTGGGAGAGGACGATCTGGAACGCGTCGCCGGCGCGGATGTGGTCCTTCGCGGCGCGCACGCGGCGCTCGTACTCCTCCTGTGACGGAAAGCGACGTGTCCGGGGGTCAGGCACCGGGACGTGGCTCGTGGGGACGGGTGCGGGGCCGGCGAAGAGCGCGGCGACCTCCCCGGGGTCGCCGCGGAGCACCTCCGCGACCCCGGCGGCGTGGTCGAAGCGGACGAGGATCTCGGCGATCACGAACCGGCTCTCGGGCAGGTCGCGGCCCTCGTCCGGCAGCGGCACGGTCGGCTCGAGCTTCGCGATGTAGTCGTAGCCGACGTAGCCGACCACCGGCTCGCCGCAGGCCTCGGCCTCGTTCAGGTAGACGAGGCGCGAGCCGCAGCCGACGAACGAGTGGCGGCCGAGGCGGCCCTTGTCCACCGACTCGAGCAGGAACGCTCCGCGGCCGGCCTCGCGCAGGCGGAGGTACGCCCCGAGCGGGGTGATCAGGTCGGTGGAGATGTCGGTGGTCACGTTCAAGCGAGTCCTTCCGGGACGCGAAAAAGCCCTCTGCGAGGGCCGGGATGAGCGGAACGGGTTGTCACGGCGCCTGGGCTAGCTCAGGCGCAGGCTCCCGCCCCGCTCGTGGCGCCAGAACCAGGCCCAGCTGCGAGTGACGGGAGACATCGCCACTCAGAGTAGGTGCCGGGGCCTCCATACGTCAAGATAGGCTCCGCCGCCGTGTCGATTCCCGATCTGCTCCACGAGCTTCTCACCTCCGCTGCGCCTTCCGGGTCCGAGGAGCGCGCGGCCGCGGTCTGGCGCGCGGCGGCGGCTCCGTTCGCCGAGGTCTCCGGCGACACGCTGGGCTCGAGCTTCGCGCGGGTCGGCGGGCAGGCCGGCGGCCCCGTGTGCGCGCTCGTCGGCCACATCGACGAGATCGGCGTGATCGCGACGCACGTCGACGACCGTGGCTTCGTCGCGATCCGGCGGATCGGCGGGTTCACGGCCGAGCCGCTCGTCGGGCAGCGCGTCGAGTTCCTGACCGGCGTCAAGGGGCTCGTGGCTCGGCGCCGGGACACGTCGTCGCCGCAGGCGGACCGCAAGCAGGCCCAGATCAAGGACCTGCACGTGGACATCGGCGCCCGCGACGCCGACGAGGCGCGCAGCCTCGTCCGGCCGGGCGACGCCGCCGTGCTGAGCGCCGAGCCGACCGAGCTGCCGAACGGCCGCATCGTCTCGCGCTCGCTCGACAACAGGCTCGGCGCCTACATCGCGCTCGAGGCCGCACGCCGCGTCGCCGAGGCCGGCTCCCCCGGCGACGTCGTCGCGATCGCCGCGGCCCAGGAGGAGATCGGCTGTCACGGCGCCCGCACCGCGGTGTTCGCGCTCGAGCCGGACATCGCGCTCGTCTTCGACGTGACGACGGCCAGCGACTCCCCGGGCGCGGACCCGGCCGACGACGGCGCCCACGCGCTCGGCAGCGGCCCCACGATCCTGCGCGGCCCGCTGATGCACCCGCGCCTCGTCGAGCTCCTCCTCGAGGTCGCGGCCGCGGACGGGATCCCGTACACGCTCGAGGTCGCCGGCGGCCAGACGAACACCGACGCCGACTACACGCACATCAGCCGTGGCGGCGTCCCCACGGCCGTCGTCTCGGTGCCCCTGCGCTACATGCACTCGCCGAGCGAGCTGGCCCAGCTCTCGGACGTCGAGGATGCGATCCGGCTCAGCGTCGGCTTCCTGCAGCGGCTCGAGCCCGGCCTGAACCTCACGCGGTAGCCTTCGAAGCATGGCCGGCTCCGTGATCGTCTCCGCCGTGCGGACCCCGTTCGGCAAGCTCGGCGGCGGTCTCGCCGGCTACCGCGCGACGGAGCTCGGCTCGATCGCGATCCGCGCGGGCCTCGAGCGCGCCGGCCTCGAGCCGGGCGAGGCGGAGTACGTGATCATGGGCCAGGTGCTCCAGGCGGGCGCCGGCCAGGCCCCCGCGCGCCAGGCCGCGGTCGGTGCCGGGATCCCGATCGACGTCGGCGCGGACACGGTCAACAAGGTCTGCGCCTCCTCGATCCGGGCGATCCAGATCGCCGACCTGATGATCCGCGCGGGCGAGCACGACGTCGTCGTCACCGGCGGGATGGAGTCGATGTCGAACGCGCCCTACCTGCTCCAGAAGGCGCGCTTCGGCTACCGCTTCGGCAACGGCGAGCTCGTCGACGCGATGATCTACGACGGGCTCACGTGCACCTTCGACGGGCTCCTGATGGCGCAGCAGAACTCGGCGGTCGCGCGCGAGCTCGGGATCAGCCGCGAGGAGCAGGACGCCTGGGCGGTGCGGTCGCAGGAGCGCGCCGCGAGCGCCCAGGACGAGGGGCGCTACGACGAGGAGATCGTCCCCGTCGGCGACGTCGCCGCAGACGAGGCGATCCGTCGCGACACGACGCTCGAGAAGCTCGCCGCGCTGCAGCCGGTCTTCGACCCGGAGGGGACGACGACCGCCGGCAACGCGCCCGGGGTCAACGACGGCGCCTCGTGCGTCGTCGTCACGAGCGAGGAGTTCGCGCTCGAGCGCGGGCTCGAGATCCTCGCGCGGATCGTCGCGCAGGCCTACGTCGCCGACGACTTCGCCTACCTGCCGCGCACGCCCGCCGGGGCCGGCGCGCTCGCGCTCGAGAAGGCGGGGAGAACGGTCGCGGACCTGAAGCGGATCGAGATCAACGAGGCCTTCGCCTCGGTCGCGGCGAACTCGACGCGGATGCTCGGGGCCGATCCCGACACCGTGAACGTCAACGGCGGCGCGATCGCGCTCGGGCATCCGATCGGCGCCTCCGGCGGCCGCATCGTCGGCACGCTCGTCCACGAGCTGCGCCGCGAGGGCGGCGGGCTCGGTCTCGCCGCGATCTGCTCCGGCGGCGGCCAGGGCGACGCGCTCCTGCTCGAGGTCTGAGACCTCGACCCTCGCGCGAGACTTCGTACGCCTTCCGGCCATGTCTCGAAGGTGCTGAAGCTCACGGAACCTCACAACCCTCAGAAAGGTGCCTGACCCCTTTAGGAGACTTGAGGGTTGAGGCGCTCTTGCCTGCTGGGCGTGGTCGGCGCTACTTCGGCAGCGCTTCGAGCCGGTAGCCGACGCCGTAGCGGGTCTGGATGAACGTGTGGGCCGACGCGCGGCGGTCGACCTTCTCCCGCAGGCGCCGGACGAACACGTCGACGGTGCGGTCGCGATGCGCCTCACGGCGGCCCCAGATCTTCTGCAGCAGCTCGTCGCGCGTCGCGACGCGGCCGCGCTGGAGCGCGAGCTGGTAGAGGAGCCGGAACTCGGTGGGCGTCAGGTCGGCGCTCTCGCCGTCGACGAAGGCCTGCACCTGCGCGGGGTCGATCACGAGCTCCTCGATCTTGATCGGCTCGCCGCGGCGCTCGTCCTGGGCGCGGGTGCCGCGCCGGGCGGCGGCACGCACGCGCGCCACGAGCTCCTTCATCGAGAACGGCTTGACGAGGTAGTCGTCGGCGCCGATCTCGAGCGCGTGCACGCGGTCGTGCTCGGTGCCGCGCGCGCTCACGACGACGATCGGAGTGCCGATCCCCTCCGCGCGCGCCGTCTCGATCAGCTTCCAGCCGTCGAGGCCGGGGAGCATCAGATCGAGCACGCAGACGTCGGGCCGCTCGAACCGCAGCCGCGCCAGCCCCTGCTCGCCGCGCTCCACCTGGAGCGGATCGAACCCTGCGGCGGTCAGGTGCCGCGCCATCCCCTGCGCGATAACCTCGTCGTCCTCGACTATGAGCACCTTGGCCATTACCTGGATTGTGACTGTTGCCGCGCAGGCCCGGGGGCACGGCATGGTGACGGAGGGGTGAATGGGTGGTGAATGAAGACGCGGTGCGGGCCCGCACCCTGATCGAGGAGAGCCCCGAGCTCGTGCTCGTGCTCGACTCCGAGCGCCGCGTGGTGGCGGCGAGCCGCCGCGCGCGGGAGCAGCTCCGGGTCGAGGTGGGGGAGCCGGTGCCGCTGGCGCTGCTCGAGAGGGAGCCGCGCTTCGTCCCCTACGAGGTGGAGGGGCGGCACGAGGAGCTGCTCTTCCTCGGCTCGCCGGGCGAGCTCGCCGCCTACGAGGAGCTACGGGCCGGGTTCACCGCGGCCGTCTCGCACGAGCTGCGGACGCCGCTCGCCAGGCTGCTCGTCCTGCTCGAGTCGATGGACCTCCCGGGAGAGGACCCCCACGAGCTCGCGCTGCAGGCGCGCGCCGAGGTGCAGCAGATCGGGGAGCTGATCGACGACGTTCTCTTCCTGAGCGAGCTCGAGACCGGCAGGGAGGTGGTGGCGCTCGGCTCGACGCCGGTGGAGCCGCTGCTCTCCGACCTCGCGTCCGAGCTCGCCGAGCGTGCGGCGCGCGCCGACCTCGAGCTCCACTTCGCGGCCGAGCCGGGGATCGAGCTGCCGCTGCGGCCGCGGATGCTCAGGATCGTGCTCGAGAACCTCGCAGAGAACGCACTCCGGTACGCCGGCCCGCGCGCCCGGTTCTCGATCGACGTGAGGCGCACGCCCGAGGGGATCGTCCTTCAGGCGGGCGACAACGGGGCGGGCGTCGCCGAGGACGATCTCGCCCGGCTGTTCGAGCGCTTCTACCGCGCCGACCGCGCGCGGTCCTCGCGCGGCACCGGCCTCGGGCTCGCGATCGTGAAGCACGTGGTCACCGCCGCGGGCGGGACGATCGAGGCGGGCGGCGGGCCGGGCCTGGGCCTCGAGATCCGCTGCGTCTTCCCCTAGGAGAGGCCGAAGTAGAGCGAGAGCACGATGCCCTCGACGAAGCAGAAGACGGCGAACGGGGTCAGCCGCTTCGTCTCGAAGTACCGCATCAGGTAGCGCACGGAGAAGTACGCGGTCACGGCGGCGCAGAGGGCGCCGGCGAGGGCCTGGCCGCGGATGCCGTTCCCCTGGGAGCCGATCAGCTCCGGCAGCTTGAGCACCGCGGCCGCGCCGATGATCGGCGTCGCGAGCAGGAAGGCGAAGCGGGCCGCATCCTCGTTCGAGAGCCCCACCAGCAGGCCGCCGCCCATCGTCGCGCCCGAGCGCGAGAGCCCCGGGACCAGCGCGAGCGCCTGCGCGGCGCCGATCGAGGCGGCCTGTCTCCAGCCGACGCCGTCGGCGACCCGCGAGTCGGCGTCTCCCGTGTCGGGCGCCGGCGCCCGGCGCCGCAGCAGCTCGGCGCCGAAGAGCAGCAGGCCGTTGATGATCAGGAAGAAGGCGGCGGACTGCGCCGAGGCGAACACGGCGCGGAGCTTGCTCTCGAGCAGGAGGCCGAGGATCCCGGCCGGGATCGTGCCGACGACGAGCAGCCAGCCGAGCTTCGCGTCCCTGTCGGCAGGATCGATCCCGCGGTCGCGCAACGAGCGGCCGAGCCCCTTCACGATCCGCACCCAGTCGGCCCAGAAGAAGCCGAGCAGGACGAGCGCCGTCGCGAGGTGGGTGGCGACGAGGAAGGTGATGAAGTACGAGTCGTTCTGGTGGATGTTCCAGCCGAGCAGGCGCGGCAGGATCACGCTCTGGCCGAGGCTCGAGATCGGAAAGAGCTCCGCGACCCCCTGGACCAGGCCGAGCAGGATCGCCTGGCCGTAGCTGATCAAGCCTGCTCGGGAGCTTTCTTCTTAGGTGCGCTGCGGAACCAGGCGAAGACGAGGCACGCGACTCCGACCAGGAAGGCGGCGATGCCGTGCTTCACGTGGTGGTGGCCCGAGCCTGCCGTGTAGCCCGGGAGCCAGCTGGGCAGCGAGCCGGCGGGCTCGACCCAGTAGTAGATGCCGAGCGCGATGAGCGCGACTCCGGCGACCGCGGCGACGACGACGAGGGCGGTGTTCTTGGACATCGGGCCGGAGCCTAACGGAAGCGGGTACACCACCTCGTCGGCAGCCGTACACCGCATTGCGGCACGGAACCCGGCGCGCGGGGGCGAACCTGTCTCTGTGACGCGGATCCGGACGACGCCACTGCTCTGCGAGCTGCACGCGCACACGACCTGGAGCGACGGCGCGCTCGGTCTCCCGGAGCTCGTCGACCTCTACGGGCGCAGCGGCTTCGACGTCCTCGCGGTGACCGACCACACCGTCCGAACGGACGAGGACGGCGACGAGGGCGGCCCGCGCCACGTCCATGCGGGCAACCACGCTGCGTACCTCGACGCGATCCGCGGCGAGTCGGAGCGCGCCCGCGCCGAGTACGACCTGCTCCTCCTGCCCGGCCTCGAGCTGACCTACGACGACGTCGACCCGACGCTCGGCGCGCACGCGGTCGCCGTCGGCCTCGAGCGCTTCGTCGGGGTCGACCGCGGGATCGACGTCGCGCTCGAGCGGGCACGCGCGGCCGGGGCGGCGCTGATCGCGGCCCACCCGTACGCGCCGGATCAGGCCGACGGCGCCTGGCGGCGAACTGCCAGGTTCGCGTGCGAATGGCAGGAGCTCCGGCTCTTCGTCGACCGCTTCGAGCTCTTCAACCGGCACGAGTTCTTCGGCTGGGTCGCCGAGGCCGGTCTCCCCGCCGTCGCGAACGGCGATTTCCACCGGCTGGAGCACCTCGCGACCTGGAAGACGATGATCCCGTGCGAGAAGGACGGGGAGGCCGTGGTCGAGTACCTCCGCTCGACGCGGCCGGCGTATCTCGTGCAGCTCGGGGTGCCGGTGGAAGAGCGCGAAACCCGCGCTGCTTAGCGGTTTCCGCTGTAACCAAGTGCTCACCACTCCGTCACCACGTGCTTGCCCACCCGCGACCAAACGGTCGGCATGCTCACGTCGATACCACGCCATCTTGTCCCCTAGGAGGGTCATGTTCACCAGGCACGTCAACCGTTGGAAGCTCGGCGCGCTCGGGATCCTCGCGATCTCGGCCGTCGCCGCGGGGGTGCTCGCCTCGGCCGCGAGCCCCGCTCCGAACCGGACGGCCGCAACCAAGATCACCGGCGCAGGCAGCACGTTCGTGTTCCCGCTCGTCTCGCAGTGGATCCCGGCGGTCAGCTCGGCGCTGGGGATCGACCTCACGTATGCGTCGGTCGGATCCGGCGCCGGCATCGCGCAGATCACCGCGCGCACGGTGGATTTCGGCGCATCGGACGCACCGATGTCGCCCGACCAGTTCTCGGCGTGCAAGGGCTGCGTTCAGGTCCCGTGGGCGCTCGCTGCGACCTCGATCATGTACAACGTGCCTGGCCTGACGAAGCAGCTGAAGCTCACGGGGCCTGTGATCGCGGGCATCTACCTCGGTCAGATCACCACGTGGGACGCACCGGCGATCAAGGCGCT
This sequence comes from uncultured Actinomycetes bacterium, assembly GCA_963746005.1. Classification (GTDB taxonomy): domain Bacteria; phylum Actinomycetota; class Thermoleophilia; order Gaiellales; family Gaiellaceae; genus CAVQZA01. The sequence continues at coordinate 133,737 of CAVUZM010000022.1, forward strand.
CAACCCGGGCCTCGCGCTGCCCTCGACGAAGATCACGCCCGTGTACCGCAGCGACAACTCGGGCACGACGCTACAACTTCACCGACTACCTCTCGACGGTCAGCCCGACGTGGAAGGCGAAGATCGGCACCGGCGTCAACGCGAGCTGGCCGACAGGTGTCGGCGGCAAGGGCTCGTCGGGCGTGGCCGGCGTGATTCCAACACCGTGGGCGCCGATCGGCTACGCCGATGTCGCCTACGCGCTGCAGCAACAAGTTCCAGGTCGCCGCTGTGAAGAACAAGGCCGGCGTGTTCGCGCAGCCTGGCCTGCGCGGGATCGCCGCGGCCGCGGCGACGATCAAGAGCGTGCCGTCGAACAACGAGCTCCACATCGTCGATCCGCCTGCCTCGCAGAAGATGCGTACCCGATCTGCACCTTCACCTACGTGATCCTGCCGACCAGCACCTCGAAGGCGGCCGATCTGCGAAAGCTCGTGTTCTGGGCGCTGACGAAGGGTCAGACCTACGGGCCGAAGCTCCTGTTCGTCCCGATCCCGAAGGTCGTTCTCGCCGCGTCGGAGAAGACGCTCAAGCAGGTCCAGGGCTAGGCTCGCACACAGCGTGTCGACGCTCGACCCTGCAAGCCCGCATCGCGGAGGCCTCAAACGAGGCCTCCGCGTGCGTCCCGGCGACTTCCTCTTCCGGGCGCTGACGACGCTCGCGGCCGCTCTGGTGGTCGTCGCTCGTCGTGCTGATCGCGTACGAGGTGCTGCGCCAGGCCTGGCCGGCGATCCAGACCTTCGGGATCTCGTTCGTCTGGACCGACGTCTGGAACCCGATCAGGGGCGAGTTCGGCGCCTGGCAGTTCATCGTCGGCACGGTCGTGAGCTCGTTCTTCGCGATCCTGCTCGCGACGCCCATCTCGATCGCGATCGCGCTCTTCCTGACCGAGCTCGCGCCGAAGTGGCTGCGCGGCCCGGTCGCGACGCTGGTGGAGCTGCTCGCGGCGATCCCGAGCGTGGTGCTCGGGCTCTGGGGGATCCTCGTGCTCGGCCCGGTGCTCGCCAGCGACATCGAGCCGTGGCTCAACAAGTGGTTCGGCTGGCTGCAGGTCTTCTCCGGGCAGCCGTCGCCGGTCGGGATGCTGAACGCGATCCTGATCCTGACGATCATGATCGTCCCGATCGTCTCCGCGATCACGCGCGAGCTCTTCCTGCACGTGCCGAAGGATTTGAAGGAGGGTGCGCTCGGACTCGGGACGACGCGGTGGGAGGCGATCCGCGGCGTCGTGATCCCGTACTGCGCGCCCGGGATCGTCGCCGCCGTGATCCTCGGCATCGGCCGCGCCGTCGGCGAGGCGATCGCGGTCGCGCAGGTGAGCGGCAACGGCACGACGATCCAGCGCTCGTTCTTCGCGCCGACGAACACACTGGCCGCGAAGATCGCGAACAGCTACCAGGGCGCCGCGACGAAGCTCGAGGGCGACTCGCTCCTCTACCTGGCGCTGATCCTCCTCATCCTCGCGCTGTTCGTGAACGGCATGGCCCAGGTCGTGATCCGCCGGGCGGAGAAGCGGGGGGTGCTGTAGTGGCCGCGGCCCCGACCAGCCCTGACGCCGTCGAAGGGGCTTCGCCGGCGGAAGCGCACGGAGAAGATCCTCGCCGTGCTCGCCACTCTGTCCGCCGTGCTCGCGGTCTCCGTGCTCGTGCTCGTGGTGTGGGCGGTGCTCAGGCGCGGGGCGGCCGCCTTCTCCTGGGACTTCTTCACGAAGTCGCAGGCCGTGTTCGGGCAGTCGGGAGGCGGGATCGCGCCCGCGATCGTCGGCACGATCGTCCTCATCTTCTGGGCCACGCTGATCGCGGTGCCGCTCGGGGTGCTCGTGGCGATCTACGTCTCGGAGTTCTCGAGCCCGCGCTCGGCACGCACGATCAGGATCACGCTGGACATCCTGAACGGAGTCCCGGCGATCGTGATCGGCATCTTCGTCTTCGGCCTGCTCGTCGTCGGCCACGGCCAGAGCGGCTTCTACGGCTCGATCGCGCTCGCGATCATGATGATCCCGATGATCTCCCGCGCGACCACCGAGGTGCTCGCGCTCGTGCCGCGCTCGCTGCGGGAGGCGAGCCTCGGTCTCGGCGTCCCGCGCTGGCGCACCGTCGTCTCGATCGTGCTGCCCGCCGCGATCGGCGGGATCATCACGGGCACGATCCTGGCGATCGCCCGCATCGCCGGCGAGACCGCGCCGCTCCTGTTCACGTCGTCGATCGCCGCCAACTCGGTCAACTGGGACGCGAGTCAGCCGCTCAACTCGCTGCCGCTCACGATCTACACGTACTCGGAGTCGCCGAGCCCGTCGGATCACGCGCAGGCCTGGGCCGCCGCGCTCCTGCTGATGCTGTTCGTGCTGATCCTGAGCGTGACCGCCCGGTCGCTCTTCGCCTGGCGCCAGCGGCGCACCGGCGCGACCGGCGGGATAGCTAGCCGAAGCGCCCGGTGACGTAATCCTCGGTGCGCTTGTCGGCCGGGTTCGTGAAGATCTTCGAGGTCTGGTCGTACTCGACGAGGACACCCTGGCGGTGGTCGCTCTCGTCGCTGGCGACCTCGACGCTGAAGAAGGCCGTCATGTCGGCGATGCGCGCCGCCTGCTGCATGTTGTGGGTGACGATCACGATCGTGTACTCGTGCTTGAGGTCGTGCATCAGGTCCTCGATCCGCGCGGTCGAGACCGGGTCGAGCGCCGAGGCCGGCTCGTCCATCAGGATCACGTCGGGCTCGACCGCGATCGCCCGCGCGATGCAGAGGCGCTGCTGCTGGCCGCCCGAGAGGCCGAGGCCGTCTTCTTGAGCCGGTCCTTGACCTCGTCCCAGAGCGCCGCCTGCTGCAGGGCGCGCTCGACGCGGCCGTCGAGGTCGTCCTTCATCCCGTGGATCCGGAGCGCGAAGGCGATGTTGTCGTAGATCGACTTCGGGAACGGGTTCGGCTTCTGGAAGACCATCCCGATCCGCCGGCGCAGCTCGACCGCGTCGACCCGGCTGCTGTTGACGTCGTCGCCGTGGAAGAGGAGCTCGCCGTGGACCTTGCACGACGGGATCAGGTCGTTCATCCGGTTCAGGCTGCGCAGGATCGTCGTCTTGCCGCAGCCGGACGGCCCGATCAGCGCCGTGACCTCCTTCTCGCGCACGCCCAGGGTGACGCCCCCGACCGCGGTGACGCCGCCGTAGCTCACGGACACGTCCCTGAGGTCGTAGACGACCTCGTGCGGGACGCCGGCGTCCGGCGCGGCGTTCGCCAGCGCGACCTCCGCGAGTTTCGTCTCTGTCGTCTGGGGCTCGTTCACCGGGCTGATCCTAGTCGTCTCCACGAGTCTAGGGACAGTGTCCTCTGCGGTGGTCGGCGCCGGGTTCGAGTTTCGTGACGTTGAGGTGACAGCCTGGTGAACAGCGTGCGGGACGGGCCTCGGGATGCGGTGTTTCGCCAGAGCTTGTGCGAGAATCCCCGTCCATGAGCATCTCACTCCAGGAAGGCATCGAGCAGCTCGAGGAGTCACTGAGCCTCGAGGGGGAGCTCGTCCTGCGCTCGCTCCGCGGCTGCATCAACGCCCTGGCGGAGCGCGACGTCGAGCTCGCCGACGAGGTGATCGCCTTCGACGACGACGTCGACCGCGTCTTCTTCGAGCTGCAGGAGGGCGTCCACACGCTCCTCGCGCGCCAGACTCCCGGTCGCGGTCGACCTCCGGCACGTGCTCGCGATGCTGCACGTGAACCTCCACCTCGAGCGGATGGCCGACTACTGCGTGACGATCGCGAAGATGACGAAGCTGAGCGCCGACCTCCCGATCCACGAGGAGCTGCTCTCCGGGTTCGAGGAGATCGGCTCACGGGCGGAGGAGATGATCCGCGTCGCGCTCGCCTCGTTCCTCGGCCGGGACCTCGACGGCGCCTCGCGCCTGGTCGATCTCGACGAGCTGATCGACAACGCCAACCGCCGCATCGTCAGCAACGTGCTCGCGATCGGCAACGACCCGGCGCTGCGGGAGTGGGGGCTGTGGATGGTCGTCGTCTCCCGCTGCTTCGAGCGGATCGGCGACCACGCCGTCGACATCGGCGAGCAGACGTACTACTACGTCACCGGCGAGTTCCGCGAGTTCACCGACGCGTCGCATCCCGAAGGGACGGACGCGATCTAGTACCGTCCGCGCGATGGACTTCTCGCTCAGCGAGGACCAACGCGAGATCCAGGCGCTCGCGCGCGAGGTCGCCGAGGCCGAGATCGTCCCCAACGCGGCCGCCTGGGACCGCGAGCACCGCTTCCCGGCCGAGCTCTTCGCGAAGCTCGGCGCGCTCGGCCTGATGGGCGTGTGCGTGCCCGAGGAGTACGGCGGCGCCGGGGCCGACTTCCTCTCGTACATCCTCGTGCTGGAGGAGCTCTCGCGGGCCGACGCCGGCGTCGGCGTCACCGTCGCGGTGCACACGAGCGCCGCGACGCTGCCGATCCTCGCGTTCGGCACCGAGGAGCAGCGCGCCCGCTTCGTGCCCGCACTGGCGCGGGGCGAGACGATCGGCGCGTTCGCGCTCACCGAGCCGGGCTCGGGCTCGGACGCGGGCGCGCTGCGCACCGCTGCGACCGCGGACGGCGACGGCTGGAGGCTCAGCGGCTCGAAGCAGTGGATCACGAACGGCTCCTACGCCGGCACCTTCCTGCTCTTCGCGCGCACCGACCCCGAGTCCACGACCGCGCGCGGCGTCTCGGCCTTCCTCCTCGACGCCGACCACGTTCGGGTGACGCGCGAGGAGGAGAAGCTCGGCCTCAACTCGTCCTCGACGGCCGACCTCGTGCTCGACGACGTGCGCGTCGGGCCGGACCGGCTGCTCCACGAGCTGCACAAGGGCTTCGCGGTCGCGATGACGACCCTCGACGGCGGGCGGATCGGGATCGCGGCGCAGGCGGTCGGGATCGCGCAGGCCGCGTACGAGTCCGCGCGGGACTACGCGCTCGAGCGGCAGCAGTTCGGCAAGCGGATCTCGGAGTTCCAGGCGATCCAGTGGAAGCTCGCCGACATGGCGACCGAGCTCGACGCGGCGCGGCTCCTCGTCCACCGCGCCGCGTGGCGGAAGCAGGAGGGGCTCTCGCACACCTCGGAGGGTGCGAAGGCGAAGCTCTTCGCGTCCGAGATGGCGCGGCGGCAGACGGCGGAGGCGATCCAGATCCTCGGCGGGTACGGCTACACGAAGGAGTTCCCGGTCGAGCGCTACTACCGCGACGCGAAGATCACCGAGATCTACGAGGGCACGAGCGAGGTGCAGCGGATCGTGATCGCCCGCGAGCTGCTCCGGCGCGCCGAGGCGGCGCAGGCGGCGCGATGAGCCCGCGCGAGCGCGACGAGCCCGTGCGGCTGACGCGGATCTACACCCGCGCCGGCGACGAGGGCGAGACGCACCTCGGGGACGGGTCACGCGTCTCGAAGCTCGATCCCCGGATCGCGGCCTCCGGCGCCGTCGACGAGCTGAACTCCCAGCTCGGCGTCGTTCTCGCCGGCGAGTGCCCCGAGCCGTTCGTGGCGCCGCTCCGCCGGATCCAGAACGAGCTCTTCGACCTCGGCGCCGACCTCTCGGTGCCGGACGGGATTCCCGACCGACTCCGCGTCACCGACGAGCAGGTCGCCGCGCTCGAGCTGCTCTGCGACGGCTTCAACGCGGAGCTGCCGGAGCTCAAGAGCTTCGTGCTCCCGGGCGGCAGCCTCGCGGCCGCGCAGCTCCACGTCGCGCGCACGATCTGCCGCCGGGCGGAGCTGGAGGCGCTGCGCGCCGCGCGGGAGACCGGTGTGAACCCGGCCGCGCTCGCGTACCTGAACCGGCTCTCCGACCTGCTCTTCATCCTCGCGCGCGCCGCGAACGCGGGCGGCGAGGAGCCGCTCTGGAAGCCCGGCGGCTAGGGCCTAGCGGGCGGCGAGACGCGAGACGGTCTTCGCGACGAGCGCCGCGGAGGTCGAGCTCGGCAGCGCGACGGTGGCGCCCGCCGGCACCGCGTGCGAGAGGAGTGACGGGTCGCCCGAGAGCGCGACGATGCGCACGTCCGGGAAGATCGTGTGGAGGTCGCGGATCGTCGAGATCCCGGCCTGGTCGGCGTCGATCACGACCACGACCACGTCGCGCCCCAGGCTCGCCGTCGCCCGGAAGGTGTCGTCGGCGCCGCCCGAGACCACGCTCGTCCGCAGGCCGTGGAGCCGCGCCGCGATCGCGCTCCCGGCGGGGGCGGAGAGCACGACGGTCCGCGCCTGCGGCTTGCGCATCGTCCCGAGCTTCAGCGTCGGCAGCACGCGCACCCTGATCGTCTGGATCGCGGTCCCGCTCTTCGCGCGCGCCGTGAACGTGATCCTGTACGTCCCGGGCTTGCGTGCGGTCGGCGGCAGCCTGAGCTTGAGGATCGAGTTGCCGGCCTTCGCGGGGCGCACCCACGTCTTGAGCAGGCGGCCCTTCTGGTTGTAGAGCCGGCCGGTGACGACCGCGGCCTGGGTGAGCGAGATCCGGGCGCCCACGTACTTGTCGACTCCCCACGTGAAGCGCACGGTGCCGACGACCTGGAAGGCGAGCTTGTCGGCCGAGGGCACGAAGAGCGCGAAGTAGCTGAGGTGGTGGGTCAGGATGTGCATCGTGTTGGCCGAGTCGCGGAACGCGCCGTCCGGCTGGCTGTCGGGCAGGTCGAGCGTCGGCAGCGTCGGCACCGTCCGCCACGTGAGGCCGTCCTCGGAGGTCGACGGGGTGGCGACCGGCGGCGCGTTCTTGAACTGGACGTCGAGCACGTTGCCGAGGACGTGGACGGGTGAGCCGTCGCGGAGCCGCGTCGCGGTGACCTGGTAGGCGAGGCTGCCGGTCGGAACGGTCACGGCTCCGGTGCTCCCGACCACGTCGATGCGGACGATCACCGGGTCGGAGAACGTGCCGGCGGGCCAGCTCGCGCTGCCGATCCCGTCGTTGGCGCTGACGCTGCCGAGCGTGTCCCCGACGCCGATCCCGGGGAGCCCCGAGCCGACGATCGTGAACTGGACATGGATGTGCTGGCGCGGGTTGTAGCCGTCGTCCATGAACGCGTCGATCGTGTACGTGCCCGGCGTGGAGCTGGAGAACGCGGTCGTGTACGAGGCGCCGGAGCCCGGGAGCAGGGCCTGGGGCGTGTCGCCGTCACGGGTGACGGTGATCGCATACCAGCTCGTGTCGTGGTTGGCGTTGAAGGTGACCGAGCCGACCGAGCCGAGGATCGCGCCGTCGGCCGGGTTCGTCCCGAGGAACACGACCGGCGGGGGCGGGGGCCGCGGGTTGATGCAAGCCGTGCCGGCGGGGTTCGGGACGTAGCCGCCGGTGCAGTGGATCGGGCTGGGCGGGGTGACCGGCACGCCGCCGACCGTGACCGGCGCGTTCGTGAGGGCCGGCGCCGGCTGGCCGGTCAGGTTCTTGATCGCGGTGCCCGTGTAGCTGACCGTGACGATGTCGCCGGGGTTCACCGGAGTGGCGAGCGAGACCGTGACCGTGGTGCCCGAGACGCTGACACCCGTGGGGGTGCCCTGGAGCGTCGTGTTCTGCGAGACGGAGAAGTCCGTCACGGCGGGCACCGAGGTCGCGTCGAGCGCCTGGTCGTACGTGAGCACGAGGGTCGAGCCGGTCGCGGTCGCGGCCACCAGCGTCGGCGGTGAGCCCGGAGCCGTGAAGGTGACGGAGGCGGTGTTGGTCATCGCCGCGCCGTTGAGCGTGCCGGTGATGTTGGCCGTGCCGGCGCCCACGGACGAGGTCAGCGTCACCGTGTATGTGCCGTCGTGGTTGTCGGTCGCCGGGTCGGGCGAGATCGTGCCGGTGCTCGTCGCGAGGTGGACGGTCGTCACCGCCCGTGCTCAGGTTGGTGCCGGAGGCGTCCTTGAGCTGGACGGTGACGATCGAGGTCGAGCTGCCGTCGCCCACGATGGTGGTCGGCGCCGCGGTGATCGTCGAGGTCGTCGGGTCGGCCGCGCCGGGAGGGCCTGCGCTGAAGTTGACAGTCGTGGTGTGGGTGATCGTCGCGCCGTTGACGGTGCCGGTGATGCTGGCGCTGCCGGCCGACGCGGGCGAGGTCAGCGTCGCCGTGTAGGTGCCGTCGTGGTTGTCGGTCGCCTTCAGCGGCGCCGCCGGGGCGAGTGTGCCGTTGCTGGCCGAGAGCTCGACGTCGTCGCCGCCGCTCGTCAGCGGGATCCCGGAGGCGTCCTTGAGGTGGACGGTGATGGTCGAGGTCGAGGTGCCGTCGGCGACGATCGTGCCCGGCGCGGCCGTGATCGTCGAGGTCGCGCCGGAGGCCGGGCCCGGCGGGACGGCGCCGAAGGTGACGAGCGCGCTGCCGCCGATCGCGACGCCGCCGAGGGTGCCGCTGATCGTCGAGGTGCCGGCCGTGTTCGGCGCCGTGAGGGTGGCGGTGTAGGTGCCGTTGCCGTTGTCGTGGGCCGGGTTCGCGGAGAGCGTGGCGCTGCCGGTCGCGCTGAGGTTGACGATCCCGCCGCTGGCCGTGACGTTGTTGAAGTACTGATCCTTGAGCTGGACGGTGATCGTCGAGGTCGAGACGCCGTCGGCCGTGAGGGAGCTCGGCGAGGCCGTGATCGTCGAGGCGGCGGCGGAGGCCGGGCCGGGCGTCACGGTCAGGTTCGCGAACGCGGTGAGCGCGCCGTCGGTGGCCTGCACCGAGTGCGTGCCGGCGACGTTCGCCGAGCAGGTGGCGCCGACGCAGGTACCGCCGACGATCGTGAGCGTCGAGGAGCCGGTGACGTCGCCGAGGTCGTGGCCGTACGCGTCGTAGCCGCGGACGTGGTAGGTCTGGCCGACGCCGGCCGCAACCGTCGCGTTGGCCGGGTTCAGGGTGATCGACGCGATCGGGCCGGCGGTGAAGGCGACGGTGGCCGTGTCGGTGAGCGCGAGGGCATCGCTCGTGTCGACGGCGTTGTAGACGATGTTCTCGACCGTGTTGTCCCAGACCGCGAAGCTCGCGACGCCGCTGCCGTTCGTGATGTCGGTCGCCGGGTTCCAGTTGGAGCTGCCTGCGCCGGCGCCGAGGGTCACGGTCTTGCCCGGGACGATGTTCCCGTAGGCGTCCTTGAGGGTGACGTTCACCGTCGAGGTGGACGAGTTGTCCGCGGGCACGGAGGCCGGGCTCGCGGTCATCGTCGAGGTGGTCTGGCTCACCGGGCCGGGGTTGACGCCGACGCCGCCGGTCGTGCCGTTGATCGTGCCCGTCAGGGTGTCGGTGGCGGTCACGGTCTGCGAGCCGGCCGTCTTGAACGTGACCGGGAAGGTGTTGACGCCGTTGTCGCCGCTGACGAAGCCGTAGTTGCCGGGCAGCGTGGCGGAGCCGTCGGTGCTCGTGAAGTGGACGGTGCCGAGGTAGCCGGTCGCCGTGTTGCCGAAGGCGTCCTTCGCCGTCACCGAGACGGTCACGGGGGTGCCCGCGGTGGCGGAGCCGGGGGCGCTGACGACGAAGTGGGTCGCCGGGCCCGGCACGAAGGTGACGCTCGTGGTGGACGCGAGGGCGGCGGCGCCGAGCGTGCCGGTGATCGTGGTCGTGCCGGCGACGGTCGACTTCACGGTCGCCGTGTAGGTGCCGTTGCCGTTGTCGGTGACCGCGGAGAGCACGCTGCCGGCGAGCGACGAGTTGAGGGCGACGACGCCGCCGGAGGTCGGGACGTTGTTGCCCGCCGCGTCCTTCAGCCGCACGGTGATCGTCGAGGTGGTGTTGTCGGCGACGACCGAGGCCGGGCTGGCGGTGATCGTGCTCGTCGCGGTGTTCGGCAGGCCCGCGTTGACGGTCAGCGTCGCGGTGTCGGTGAAGCCCGAGTTGTGGGCGGTGACGGTGTGGGCGCCGGCCACGATCGCGCTGCAGGTCGCGGTCGCGTTCACGCACGAGCCGTCGGGCGTGATCGTGAAGGTCGACGTGGAGGTCAGGTCGCCGAGCGAGTGGTTGGTCGCGTCGTAGCCGGTGACCGTGTACGCCTGGCTGCCGCCGTCGGAGCTGATCGAGGCGTTCGACGGGCTGAGCACGATGTGGTCGAGGACGCCGGTGGAGAAGATCACGCTCGCCTGCTGGGTCAGCGAGACGCTGTCGCCGGTGGCGCTGTAGGTGACGGTCTCCGGCGTCGTGTCGGTCGAGGTGAACGTGGCCACGCCGGCCGCGTCGCTCGTCCCGGTGCCGCCGGAGGAGAGCGTCGCGCTGCCGGTGGCCGAGACCGCGACGGCCTTGCCCGCGACCGGGTTGCCGTACTGGTCCAGGAGCGTGACGGTGACCGTGGCCGTGTGCGTGCCGTCCGCGAGCTGGGTCGACGGGCTCGCGGTGACGGTCGAGGCGCTCGCGTCGACCCCGAGGCCGGCGACCGCGGTGGCCGGGCTCGTGCCGGTGATCGACGGGGTGACGGTGTCGGTGGCGGTCACGGTCTGGTTCCCGGCCGTCTTCAGCGTCACCGAGAAGGTCTTCACGCCCGCGTCGCCGGCGGTGAAGGCGTAGTTGGCGGGCAGCGAGGCCTGCGAGTCGGAGCTCGTGAAGTGGACGGTGCCGAGGTAGCCCGTCGCGGTGTTCCCGAAGGCGTCCTTCGCGGTGACGGTGTAGCTGCCGGCCGTGCCCGCGTTGGCGGTGGCCGGGCCGCTCACGGCGAAGCTCGCCGCCGGGCCGGGCTTGAAGGTGACGGTCGTCCCGATCGCGATCGGCGCCAGGTCGACGGTACCGCTGATCGAGGAGACACCGGCCGTGGTGGAGGAGGTCAGGGTCGCCGTGTAGGTGCCGTTGCCGTTGTCTGTGATCACGCCGATCGTGCCGCCGTTCGTCGCCGAGAGCGCGACCGCGTTGCCGCCGGCGACGAGGTTGTTCCCGGTCACGTCCTTGAGCTGGACGGTGATCGTCGAGGTCGAGGTGCCGTTGGCCTGGATCGAGGTCGGGCTGGCCGCGATCGTCGAGTTCGCGCCCGAGGCGGCGCCCGGCGTGACGTTGATGAACGCCGTGCCGGTGACCGCCGGGCTGATCGTGTCCGTCGTGGTGATGCTGTCCGTGCCGGCCGTGAGCAGGGTGTAGGCGTTCGTGAAGGTGTGGGCGCCCGCGTCGCCGCCGATGAAGGTGTAGTCGCCCGGCAGCGTGGCGAGCGCGTCGTTGCTCGAGAAGTGGACGGTGCCGGTGTAGCCGGTGACGGTGTTCGCGTACGCGTCCTGCGCCGTGACGACGACGCTCGCAGGCGTGCCGGAGACGACCGTGGCGGGTGTGCCGGTGAGCGCGAAGCTCGCCACGGCGCCGGGGCCGACGGTGATCGAGGGCGTCGTGCCGGTGACGCCGCCCTGGGTCGCGGTCACCGTCTGCGGAGCCGGCCGTCTTCAGGGTCACCGAGAAGGTGTGCACGCCCGCGTCGCCGGCGATGAAGGTGTAGTCGGCGGGCAGCCCGGCCGCGCCGTCGGTGCTCGTGAAGTGCGCCGTGCCGAGGTAGCCCGTCGCGACGTTGCCGTAGGCGTCCTTCGCGGTCACGGTGACGTTGAACGCGGTGCCCGCGGTCTGCGACGCGCCGGCGGGAGTGACGGTGAACGAGGCTGCGGCGGCCGGGTTGACGGTGATCCCGTGCGAGCCCGTGATCGACCCGGTGACGGTGTCCGTCGCGGTCACGGTCTGCGCGCCGGCGGTGATCAGCGTCACGCCCGAGGCGAAGGTGTGCGAGCCGGAGTCGCCCGCGACGAACGTGTAGTCGCCGGGCAGCGTGGCGCCGACGTCGGAGCTCGTGAAGTGGACGGTGCCGGTGTAGCCGGTGGCGGTGTTGTTGAACGCGTCCTTCGCGGTCACGGTGACGCTCGCCGCCACGCCCGCGGTGGTCGAGGCGGAGCCGGTCACGGCGAGGTGGGTCGCGACTCCCGGCGTGAAGCCGACCGTCGCCGTGCTCACGATCGCGACGGCGTCGAGGGTGCCGGTGATCGTCGCGGTGCCGACGGAGGTCGCCGACGTGAGCGTCGCCGAGTAGGTGCCGTTCCCGTTGTCCGTCACCGACGAGAGCGATCCGCTCGTCGTCGCGAGCGCGACGACGTTGCCGCCGCTTCCGCGGTCGTTGCCGAAGATGTCCTTGAGCTGGACGGTGACCGTCGAGGTCGACGTCCCGTTCGCCGTGATCGAGCCCGGCGCCGCCGAGATCGTCGAGGCGGACGGGTCGGCGGGGGCCGAGACGACGGTGAGAGCCGAGGTGTCGGTCTTGCCGGCGTAGGTCGCGGTGACCGTGTGCGCGCCGACCAGCGTCGCGGAGCACGAGGCGCCGGTGCACGACCCGTCGGGCGTGATCCCGAAGCTCGTCCCGGCGGTGACGTCGCCGAGCGAGTTGTTGAACGCGTCGAACGCCTCGACGGTGTAGCTCTGGCTCGCGCCGGCCGGGACCGTCGCGCTCGAGGGCGTGATCACGATGTGGTCGAGGCTGCCGATCGCGAACGCGACGCTCGGCGTCTGGGTGAGCGTGACCGAGTCGGTCGTGTCGGTCGCCGTGTAGGTGACGGTCTCGGCGGTCGTGTTCGTGACGGTGAAGGTGACGACGCCGGCTGCGCTCGACGGGCCGCTCGCCGAGGAGATCGTCGAGGAGCCGGTCTGGGCGAGCGAGACGGTCTTGCCCGCGAGCGGGTTCCCGAAGGCGTCGGTGAGCGTGACGGTGATCGTCGAGGTGGTGGAGCCGTCGGCCGGCACCGAGGCCGGGCTCGCGGTCGCCGTCGAGACCGAGCCGCTGACGGCGGCGGCGTTGACGGTGATCGCCGGGCTCGTGCCGTTGATCGTACCCGGTCACCGTGTCGGTCGCGGTGATCGTCTGCGAGCCGGCCGTCTTCAGCGTGGCCGAGAAGGTGTGGGAGCCGTTGTCGCCGGCGGCGAAGGTGTAGTTGCCGGGGAGCGTCGCGGAGGCGGAGGAGGTGGTGAAGTGGACCGTGCCGGTGTAGCCGGTGACGGTGTTCAGGAAGGCATCCTGCGCGGTCACGGTGACGCTCGCGGCGTTGCCCGCGGTGACCGAGGCGGGCGTGCCGGTCAGGGCCAGGCTCGTCGCCGCGGCCGGGTTGACGGTGATCGTCGGGCTCGTGCCGGTGATCGTCGCCGTCACGGTGTCGGTCGCCGTGATCGAGCGCGAGCCGGCGGTGCGGAGGGTGGTCGAGAAGGTCTGGGTGCCGTTGTCGCTCGGCGACGAAGGTGAAGTCGCCCGGGAGCGTGGCGAGCGGGTCGTTGGAGATGAAGTGGACGGTGCCGGTGTAGCCGGTGGCGACGTTGTTGTAGGCGTCCTTGGCGGTGACGGTGACGCTTGCGGCGGTGTGCCGGCGGTGACCGAGACGGGGGTGCCGTCGAGGGTCAGTGTCGTGGCGGCGGCCGGGTCGATCGTGATCGTGCCGCTGGTGCCGGTGACGCTGCCCTGGGTGGCGGTGACGGTCTGTGGGCCGGCGGTGGTGAGGGTGACGGGGAAGGTGTGGCTGCCGGTGTCGCCGCCGGTGAAGGTGTAGTTGCCGGGGAGGGTGGCGTTGCCGTCGGTCGAGGTGAAGTGGACGGTGCCGGTGTAGCCCGTGTCGATGTTGCCGAACGGGTCGTAGGCGGTGACGGTGACGGTGAAGCCGCTGCCGGCGGTCTGCGGGCTGCCGCTGGAGACGACGGTGAAGGTGGAGGCCGCGGCCGGGGTGACGTTGATCACGCCGCTCGTGCCGGTGATCGTGCCGGTGACGGTGTCCGCCGCGGTGAGCGACTGGCTGCCGACGGTCTTCAGGGTGTAGGCGCCCGAGAAGGTGTGGGTGCCGCTGTCGCCCGCGACGAAGTGGTAGTTCGCCGGGAGCGCCGCCGCGCCGTCGGTCGAGGTGAAGTGGACGGTCCCGGTGTAGCCGGTCGCGACGTTGCCGAACGCATCCTTCGCGGTGACCGTGACCGAGCCCGTTGTGCCTGCGGTGACCGAGGCCGGGGTGCCGTCGACGGTGAGCGTCGCTGCGGCCGCCGGGCTCACGGTGATGGTGCCAGTGGTGCCGGTGATCGTCGCGGTGACGGTGTCGGTCGCGGTGACCGTCTGCGGGCCGGCGGTGTCGAGAGTGACGGCGAGGGTGTGGGTGCCGTTGTCCGCGCCGGTGAAGGTGTAGTTGCCGGGCAGGGAGGCGCCGCCGTCGGTCGAGGTGAGGTGGACGGTGCCGGTGTAGCCCGTGGCGATGTTGCCGAAGGCGTCGCGGGCGGTGATCGTGACGTTGACGGAGTTGCCCGCGGTGCTCGAGCCGGACGCGGTGACGTCGAAGGTCGCCGCGGCGGCCGGGTTGACCGTGATCCCGCCGGTGGTGCCGGTGATCGAGCCGTTGCCGGTGTCGGTCGCCGTGACGGTGCGCGAGCCCGCGGTCTGGAGCGTGACCGTGAAGGTGTGCGCGCCGTTGTCGCCCGCGACGAAGTGGTAGTTGCCGGGGAGGGTGGCGCCCGCGTCGGTCGAGCCGAAGTGGACGGTGCCGGTGTAACCAGTCGCGACGTTGCCGAACGCGTCCTTGGCGGTGACCGTGACCGAGGTGGTGGTGCCGGCCGTGATCGTGGTCGGCGAGGCGGTGACCGCGAGGGTGGCGGCGCCCGCCGGGTCGACGGTGATCGAGGAGGTCGTCCCGGCGATCGAGCCCGTGACCGTGTCCGTCGCGGTGACCGTGCGCGTGCCCGCGGTGGTGAGCGTGACGCCGTTCGTGAACGCGTGGACGCCGTTGTCGCCGCCGACGAACGTGTAGTCGCTCGGGAGGCCCGCGCCCGGATCGGTCGACGTGAACGTGACGGTGCCCGTGTACGCGGGCGTGGTGTTGCCGTAGGCGTCCTCAGCGGTCACGGTGACCGACGAGGCGGCGCCTGCGGTGACCGTGGCCGGGTTGCCGGACAGCACCAGCGTCGAGGTCGACGCCGGGCTGACCGAGATCGAGGAGGTCGTGCCGGCGATCGAGCCCGTCACGGTGTCGGCGCCGGTGATCGTCTGCGAGCCGGCCGTCTTCAGCGTCGCCGAGAAGACGTGGACACCCGCGTCGCCGACGGTGAACGTGTAGTCGCCGGGCAGCGTCGCGGAGCCGGCCGTGGAGGTGAAGTGCACGGTGCCGACGTAGCCGGTGGCCGTGTTGCCGTAGGCGTCCTGCGCCGTGACCGTCACGCTCGACGAGGTGCCGGCCGTCGCGGTGCCCGGAGCCGACACCAGCAGGGAGACGCCGACGGCCGGGTTCACGGTGATCGGCGAGCTCGTGCCGGTGATCGACCCGGTGCCCGTGTCCGTCGCGGTCAGCGCCTGCGAGCCCGCGGTCTTCAGCGTGTAGGCGCTCGAGAACGTGTAGATGCCCGCGTCGCCGCCGGTGAAGGTGTGGTTGCCCGGCAGGCTCGCGTTCCCGTCGGTGGAGGTGAGCGCGACGGTGCCGGTGTAGCCGGTGGCGACGTTGCCGAACGCGTCCTTCGCGGTGACGGTGACCGACCCGGTGTTACCGGCGGTGACCGAGACCGGAGTCCCGGAGAGGACGAGCGTCGTCGCCGCGGCCGGGTCGACGGTGATCGCGGCGCTCGTGCCGTTGATCGTGCCGGTGACGGTGTCGGCCGCGGAGACCGTCCTCGAGCCGGCGGTCTGGAGGGTGACGCCGCCCGTGAAGGTCTTGGTGCCGCTGTCGCCGACGAGGAAGTGGTAGTTGCCCGGCAGGGTGGCCGAGCCGTCGGTCGAGGTGAAGTGGACGGTGCCCGTGTAGCCCGTGGCGATGTTGTTGAAGGCGTCCTTGGCCGTGACGGTGACCGAGGCCGGCGTGCCGGCGGTGACCGAGACCGGCGTGCCGTCGACCGTCAGCGTCGCGGCGGCGGCGGGGTTGACCGCGATCCCGCCGCTGGTGCCGTTGATGGAGCCGGTGCCGGTGTCGGTGGCGGTGAGCGTGCGGGAGCCGACCGTCTTCAGCGTCGCGGCGAGGGTGTGGACGCCGTTGTCGCCGGCGACGAAGGTGTAGTTGCCCGGGAGGGCGGCGGCGGGGTCGCTGGAGGTGAGCGCGACGGTGCCGGTGTAGGCGGTGGCGGTGTTGTTGTAAGCGTCCTTGGCGGTGATGGTGACGTTGGCGGAGTTACCGGCGGTGACCGAGCCGGGCGTGCCGTTGAGGAGCAGGGTCGCGGCCGCCGCCGGGTTGACCGTGATTGCGCCGGTGGCGCCGGTGATCGAGCCCGTGACCGTGTCGGTCGCGGTGACCGTCTTCGAGCCCGCCGTCTTCAGCGTGACGCCGTTGGTGAACGTCTTCACGCCCGAGTCACCGACGGTGAAGGTGTAGTCGGACGGGAGGCTGGCGGCGCCGTCGGTCGAGGTGAAGTGGACGGTGCCGGTGTAACCGGTCGAGACGTTGTTGTAGGCGTCGTAGGCGGTGACGGTGACCGAGGCGGCGGTTCCGGCGGTGACCGACCCCGGGTTGCCGTTGACGGTGAGGGTTGCGGCGGCGGCCGGGTCGACTGCAACCGTGCCGGTGGTGCCGGTGATCGTCGCGGTGACGGTGTCGGTCGCGGTCACGGTCTGGGCGCCGGCGGTCTCGAGGGTGACCGCGAGGGTGTGGGCGCCGTTGTCGCCGGCGACGAAGGTGTAGTCGCCCGGAAGGGTCGCGGCGCCATCGCTGCTGGTGAGGTGGACGGTGCCGACGTAGCCGGTCGCGATGTTGCCGTAGCCGTCGCGCGCGGTGACCGTCACGTTGACGGAGTTGCCGGCGGTGCTGGAGCCGGCGGCGGTGACGTCGAAGGTCGCGGCGGCCGCCGGGTCGACGGTGATCCCGCTGCTGGTGCCGTTGATGGAGCCGGTGCCGGTGTCGGTGGCGGTGAGCGTGCGGGAGCCGACGGTCTTGAGCGTGGCGGCGAGGGTGTGGACGCCGTTGTCGCCGGCGACGAAGGTGTAGTTGCCCGGGAGGCCTGCGGCGGGGTCGGTGGAGGTGAGGGCGACGGTGCCTGTGTAGGCGGTGGCGGTGTTGCCGTAGGCGTCCTTGGCGGTGATGGTGACGTTCGCCGAGTTGCCGGCGGTGACCGAGCCGGGCGTCCCGTTGAGGAGGAGGGTCGCTGCGGCTGCAGGCGTGACGGAGGTCGCGGAGCTCGTGCCGGTGATCGACCCGGTGACCGTGTCGGTCGCGGCGATCGTCCTGGAGCCGACCGTCTTCAGCGTGACGCCGTTGGTGAAGGTGTGGACGCCGTTGTCGCCTGCGACGAAGTGGTAGTTGCCCGGGAGGGAGGCGGCCCCGTCGGTCGAGGTGAAGTGGACGATGCCCGTGTAGGCGGTCGCGGTGTTGTTGAACGCGTCGAGTGCGGTGACGGTGACCGAAGCGGGGGTGCCGGCGGTGATCGAGCCCGGGTTGCCCGAGACGACGAGCGTCGCCGCGGCCGCCGGGTCGACCGTGATCCCGCTGCTCGTGCCCGTGATCGACCCGGTGACGGTGTCGGTCGCGGTGAGCGTCTGGGAGCCGACGGTCTTCAGCGTGTAGGCGTTCGTGAAGGTCTTCGCGCCCGCGTCGCCGCCGGTGAAGGTGTAGTCGGCCGGGAGCGACGCCGGACCGTCGGTCGAGGTGAAGTGCACCGTGCCGAGGTAGCCCGTCGCCGTGTTCCCGTTCGCGTCCTTGGCGGTGACGGTGACCGAGCCCGTGGTGCCGGCCGTGACCGAGGCCGGGGTGCCGTCCACCGTCAGCGTGGTGGCGACGCCCGGAACCGTGGTGAAGTTGCTCGTCGTGCCGCTGTACGTCCCGTCGTCGGCCGTGGCGGTATGGACGGTGCCGGCGACGGTCGAGGTGGTGAAGGTGACGGTGGCGACGCCGGAGCCGTTGGTGGTCGACGTGCCGGAGGAGAAGTTTCCGCCGGTGCCGGTCTTCGACCAGTTGACGGTGAGGCCGCTCGTCGAGACCGGGTTGTCGTTCGCGTCGGCGAGCTGGGCGGTGATCGTGACGTTGTTGCCGGCGACCGGGCTCGACGAGCTCGACGTGACGATGTACTTGGTCGGGCCTGCAGGAACGGTCGTGATGTTGCTCGTGGTGCCGTTGTGCGTCCCGTCGTCGGCCGTGACCGTGTGGACGGTGCCGGCCGTGGTCGACGTGGTGAAGCTGACGGTGGCGACGCCGGAGCCGTTGGTGGTCGAGCTGCCGGATGCGAGGTTGCCGCCGGTGCCGGTCTTCGACCAGTTGACGGTGACGCCGCTCGTCGAGACCGGGTTGTTATTGCACGTCGACGAGCTGCGCCGTGATCGTCACCGCACTGCCGGCGATCGGGCCGTAGGAGCTCGAGGTGACGAGGTACTTCGTCGCAGGGCCGGCCACGAACGTGACGGAGGTCGAGTTCGACAGAGCCGAGGAGTTCAGCGCGCCGGTGATCGTGGCCGAGCCGGCCGTTGTCGACGAGGTCAGGGTCGCGGTGTAGGTGCCGTCCGAGTTGTCGGTGACCGACCCGAGCGAACCGGCGGTGGTCCCGAGCGTGACGGTGCCGCCCGAGCCGGCGAGGTTGTTGCCGAGCGCGTCCTTGAGCTGGACGGTGATCGTCGAGGTCGAGCTGCCGTTCGCCGTGATCGAGCCCGGCGAGGCGCTGATCGTCGAGGTCGCGGTCGAGGCGGCGCCGGCGTTGACGGTGATCGCGGAGCTCGTCCCCGTGATCGACCCGTTGCCGGTGTCGGTCGCGGTCACCGTGCGCGAGCCGGTGGTGTTGAGCGTGACCGAGAACGTGTGGCTCCCGCTGTCGCCGCCGACGAACGTGTAGTCGCCGGGCAGGGCCGGCGCCGGGTCAGTCGAGGTGAAGTGGACCTGGCCGGTGTAGCCGGTCGCGACGTTGCCGAAGGCGTCCTTCGCGGTGACCGTGACGTTGAACGCGGTGCCCGCGGTCTGCGTCGCTCCGGCCGGGGAGACCTGGAGCGTCGCGGCGGCGGCCGGGTTGACGGTGATCGCGCTGCTCGTGCCGTTGATCGAGCCCGTCACCGTGTCGGTCGCGGTGACCGTCTGCGAGCCGGCGGTCTTCAGCGTCACGCCCGAGGCGAAGGTGTGCGAGCCGTTGTCGCCCGCGACGAAGGTGTAGTTGCCCGGGAGCACCGCGGAGCCGTCGGTGGAGGAGAAGGAGACGGTGCCGGTGTACGACGTGGCGGTGTTGCCGTGGGCGTCCTTCGCGGTCACGGTCACGCCGGTCGCGACGCCGGCCGTGAGCGGGCTGGCGGTGGTCACCTGGAGGCTCGTGGCGGGCCCGGGGGTGAAGGCGACGGAGGTCGAGTTCGCGAGCGCCGAGGAGTTGAGCTGGCCGGTGATCGTGGCGGTGGAGGTGGTCGTCGCCGAGGTCAGCGTGGCGGTGTAGGTGCCGTTGGAGTTGTCGGTGACCGAGCCGAGCGAGCCGCTCGTCGTTCCGAGCGTGACGGTGCCGCCCGAGGTCGGGACGTTGTTCCCGAGCGCGTCCTTGAGCTCGACGGTGATCGTCGAGGTCGAGCTGCCGTTCGCCGTGATCGAGCCGGGCGAGGCGCTGATCGTCGAGGTCGCGGTCGAGGCGGCGCCGGCGTTGATCGTGGTCGCAGGGCTGGTGTTGGCGGTCTTGGCGCCGTCGGTGATGTCGGTCGCGGTGAAGGTGGCGCTGCCGGCGGTGTTGGCGGTGACCCCGAGGGTCTTCGTGCCGGCGACCAGGGCGGCGATGCCGGGCAGCGTCGCGCCCGCATCCGAGCTGGTGATGCCCACCGTGTCGGTGACCGTGCCGACGAGGTTCCAGTTGGCGTCGACGGCGTTGACGGTGACGTTGAAGCCGGTGCCCGCGGTCTGGGCGGTCGGGCTGCCGGTCTTGCCCGATGCGGTGCCGGGGGCGGCGGTCTCGCCGGGCATCAGGATCTGGAGCTTCGCGAACGCGCCCGCGTTGATCGTGGTCGCCGCGCTCGTGTTCGGGGTCTTGGCGCCGTCGCTGATGTCGGTCGCGGTGAACGTCGCGGTACCCGCGGTCTTCGCGGTGACGGAGAAGGTCTTGGTGCCCGCGACGAGCGCGGCGTTGGCGGGCAGCGTGGCGTTGCCGTCGGAGCTGGTGATGCCGGCGGTGTCGGTGGCGCTGACCGGGTTCCAGTTGGCGTCGACGGCGTTGACGGTGACGTTGAAGCTCGTGCCTGCGGTCTGGGCCGACGGGGAGCCGGTCTTGCCCGATGCGGTGCCGGGGGCGGCGGTCTCGCCGGGCATCAGGATCTGCAGCTTCGCGAAGGCGCCGGCGTTGATCGTGGTGGCCGGGCTGGTGTTGGCGGTCTTGGAGCCGTCGCTGCTGTCGGTTGCGGTGAACGTCGCGCTGCCCGCGGTCTTGGCGGTGACAGAGAACGTCTTCGTGCCTGCGACGAGCGCCGCGTTCGAGGGCAGAGCCGCATTGGCGTCACTCGAGGTGATCGCGACGGTGTCGGTGGCGCTGACCGGGTTCCAGTTGGCGTCGACGGCGTTGACGGTGACGTTGAAGCTCGAGC
This sequence comes from uncultured Actinomycetes bacterium, assembly GCA_963746005.1. Classification (GTDB taxonomy): domain Bacteria; phylum Actinomycetota; class Thermoleophilia; order Gaiellales; family Gaiellaceae; genus CAVQZA01. The sequence continues at coordinate 154,132 of CAVUZM010000022.1, forward strand.
CGGCGGTCTGAGCCGACGGCGAGCCGGTCTTGCCGATGCCGGTGCCGGGGGCGGCGGTCTCGCCGGGCATCAGGATCTGGAGCTTCGCGAAGGCGCCCGCGTTGATCGTGGTCGCCGGGCTGGTGTTGGCGGTCTTGGAGCCGTTGGTGATGTCGGTGGCGGTGAACGTGGCGCTGCCCGCGGTCTTGGCAGTGACCGAGAACGTCTTCGTGCCTGCGACCAGCGCCGCGTTCGAAGGCAGGGCCGCGTTGGCGTCGGAGCTCGTGATCCCGACGGTGTCGGTGACCGTGTTGACGAGGTTCCAGTTGGCGTCGACGGCGTTGACGGTGACGTTGAAGCTGGTGCCGGCGGTCTGAGCGCTCGGGGAGCCGGTCTTGCCCGATGCGGTGCCGGGGGCGGCGGTCTCGCCCGGCATCAGGATCTGGAGCTTCGCGAACGCGCCCGCGTTGATCGTCGTCGCCGGGCTGGTGTTGGCGGTCTTGCTGCCGTCGGTGATGTCGGTTGCGGTGAACGTGGCGCTGCCGGCCGTCTTCGCGGTGACCGAGAAGGTCTTCGTGCCGGCGACCAGCGCCGCGTTCGAAGGCAGGGCCGCGTTGGCGTCGGAGCTCGTGATCCCGGCGGTGTCGGTGACCGTGTTGATGAGGTTCCAGTTGGCGTCGACGGCATTGACGGTCACGTTGAAGCTGGTGCCGGCGGTCTGAGCGCGTCGGGGAGCCGGTCTTGCCCGAGGCGGTGCCGGGGGCGGCGGTCTCGCCCGGCATCAGGATCTGGAGCTTCGCGAAGGCGCCGGCGTTGATCGTCGTCGCCGGGCTCGTGTTGGCGGTCTTGGAGCCGTCGGTGATGTCGGTCGCGGTGAACGTCGCGCTGCCGGCGGTCATCGCTGTGACCGCGAAGGTCTTGGTGCCTGCGACCAGTGCTGCGTTCGACGGCAGGGTCGCGTTGGCGTCGGAGGAGGTGATGCCGGCGGTGTCGGTGGCGCTGACCGGGTTCCAGTTGGCGTCGACGGCGTTGACGGTGACGTTGAAGCTCGTGCCGGCGGTCTGAGCGCTCGGGGATCCGGTCTTGCCCGATGCGGTGCCGGGGGCCGCGGTCTCGCCCGGCATCAGGATCTGGAGCTTCGCGAAGGCGCCGGCGTTGATCGTGGTCGCCGGGCTCGTGTTCGCGGTCTTGCTGCCGTCGGTGATGTCGGTCGCGGTGAAGGTGGCGCTGCCGGCCGTCTTCGCGGTGACCGAGAAGGTCTTGGTGCCGGCGACCAGAGCGGCGTTGGCGGGCAGGGTCGCGTTGGCGTCGGAGCTGGTGATTCCGGCGGTGTCGGTGACCGTGTTGATGAGGTTCCAGTTGGCGTCGACCGCGTTGACGGTGACGTTGAAGCTGGTGCCGGCGGTCTGAGTGCTCGGGGATCCGGTCTTGCCCGATGCGGTGCCGGGGGCGGCGGTTTCGCCGGGCATCAGGATCTGCAGCTTCGCGAAGGCGCCGGCGTTGATCGTGGTCGCCGGGCTCGTGTTCGCGGTCTTGCTGCCGTCGGTGATGTCGGTCGCGGTGAAGGTGGCGCTGCCGGCCGTCTTCGCGGTGACCGAGAAGGTCTTGGTGCCGGCGACCAGCGCCGCGTTCGAAGGCAGGGCCGCGTTGGCGTCGGTGGAGGTGATCCCGGCGGTGTCGGTGACCGTGTTGACGACGTTCCAGTTCGCGTCGACCGCGTTGACGGTGACGTTGAAGCTCGTGCCCGCGGTCTGGGCCGACGGGGATCCGGTCTTGCCTGATGCGGTGCCGGGGGCGGCGGTCTCGCCGGGCATCAGGATCTGGAGCTTCGCGAACGCGCCGGCGTTGATCGTGGTGGAGGGACTCGTGTTCGGGGTCTTGGCGCCGTTGGTGATGTCGGTCGCGGTGAAGGTCGCGCTGCCGGCCGTCTTTGCGGTGACGGCGAAGGTCTTGGTGCCTCCGACCAGAGCGGCGTTCGCGGGCAGCGTTGCGTTGGCGTCGGTGGAGGTGATCCCGGCGGTGTCGGTGACCGTGTTGATGAGGTTCCAGTTGGCGTCGACCGCGTTGACGGTGACGTTGAAGCTGGTGCCGGCGGTCTGCGCGCGACGGGGAGCCGGTCTTGCCGGTGCCGCTGCCGGGGGCGGCGGTCTCGCCCGGCATCAGCAACTGCAGCTTGGTGAAGGCGCCGGCATTGACCGTGGTCGGGGGGCTGGAGTTCGCGGTCTTGGTGCCGTCCGTCTGATCGGTCGCGGTCATCGTCGAGGAGCCGGCCGTGACCAGCACCATCGAGAACGTCTTGGTGCCCGCGACGAGGGCGGCCGGGATCGGCGGGGAGGCGTTGCCGTCACTCGTGCTCAGCGAGACGGTGTCGGTGGCGCTGACCGGGTTCCAGTTGGCGTCGACCGCGTTCACCGTGACGTTGAAGCTCGTGCCCGCGGTCTGAGCCGACGGCGAGCCGGTCTTGCCCGATGCGGTGCCGGGTGCCGCGGTCTCGCCGGGCATCAGCAGCTGGAGCTTGGCGAAGGCGCCGGCGTTGATCGTGGTGGCGGGGCTGGTGTTCGGGGTCTTGGCGCCGTTGGTGATGTCGGTGGCGGTGAAGGTCGCGCTGCCGGCGGTCTTGGCAGTGACCGAGAAGGTGTTCGTGCCCGCGACCAGAGCCGCGTTGGCGGGCAGGGCCGCGTTGGCGTCGGTGGAGGTGATCCCGGCGGTGTCGGTGACCGTGTTGACGACGTTCCAGTTGGCGTCGACCGCGTTGACGGTGACGTTGAAGCTCGTGCCGGCGGTCTCGGCGCTCGGCGAGCCGGTCTTGCCGGTGCCGGTGCCGGGGGCGGCGGTCTCGCCGGGCATCAGGAGCTGCAGCTTCGTGAACGCGCCTGCGCTGATGGTGGTCGCCGGGCTGGTGTTGGCGGTCTTGCTGCCGTCGGTGATGTCGGTTGCGGTGAAGGTCGCGCTGCCGGCCGTCTTGGCGGTGACCGAGAAGCTCTTCGTGCCGGCGACCAGTGCCGCGTTCCCGGGCAGGGTCGCGTTGGCGTCGGAGCTGGTGATTCCGGCGGTGTCGGTGACGGTGTTGATGAGGTTCCAGTTGGCGTCGACCGCGTTGACGGTGACGTTGAAGCTGGTGCCCGCGGTCTGAGCGGACGGGGAGCCGGTCTTGCCCGCTGCGGTGCCGGGGGCGGCGGTCTCGCCGGGCATCAGGAGCTGCAGCTTCGCGAACGCGCCCGCGTTGATCGTGGTCGCCGGGCTGGTGTTGGCGGTCTTGGAGCCGTCGCTGATGTCGGTGGCGGTGAAGGTGGCGCTGCCCGCGGTCTTCGCGGTCACGGCGAAGGTCTTGGTGCCGGCGACCAGGGCGGCGTTGGCGGGCAGGCCTGCGTTTGCGTCCGAGCTGGTGATCCCGCCCGTGTCGGTGACCGTGTTGACGAGGTTCCAGTTCGCGTCGACCGCGTTCACCGTCACGTTGAAGCCGGTGCCGGCGGTCTGAGCGCTCGGGCTGCCCGTCTTGCCGGTACCGCTGCCCGGTGCCGCCGTCTCGCCGGGCATCAGGATCTGCAGCTTCGTGAACGCGCCTGCGTTGATCGTGGTCGCCGGGCTGGTGTTGGCGGTCTTGCTGCCGTCGCTGATGTCGGTGGCGGTGAAGGTGGCGCTGCCCGCGGTCTTCGCGGTCACGGCGAAGGTCTTGGTGCCGGCGACCAGGGCGGCATTGGCGGGCAGGCCTGCGTTTGCGTCCGAGCTGGTGATCCCGCCCGTGTCGGTGACGGTGTTGATGAGGTTCCAGTTCGCGTCGACCGCGTTGACGGTGACGTTGAAGCTCGAGCCCGCGGTCTGAGCCGACGGGGATCCGGTCTTGCCCGATGCGGTGCCCGGGGCGGCGGTCTCGCCCGGCATCAGGATCTGGAGCTTCGTGAACGCGCCTGCGTTGATCGTGGTCGCCGGGCTGGTGTTGGCGGTCTTGGAGCCGTCGCTGATGTCGGTTGCGGTGAAGGTGGCGCTGCCTGCGGTCTTCGCGGTCACGGCGAAGGTCTTGGTGCCGGCGGCCAGGGCGGCGTTGGCGGGCAGGGTCGCGTTGGCGTCGCTCGAGGTGATCCCGGCCGTATCGGTGACGGTGCTGACGACGTTCCAGTTCGCGTCGACCGCGTTGACGGTGACGTTGAAGCTGGTGCCCGCGGTCTGAGCCGACGGCGAGCCGGTCTTGCCGGTGCCGGTGCCCGGGGCGGCGGCCTCACCGGGCATCAGGATCTGCAGCTTCGTGAACGCGCCGGCGTTGATCGTGGTCGCCGGGCTCGTGTTGGCGGTCTTGGAGCCGTCGGTGATGTCGGTCGCGGTGAAGGTGGCGCTGCCGGCCGTCTTCGCGGTGACCGAGAACGTCTTCGTGCCCGCGGCCAGGGCGGCGTTCCCGGGCAGAGTCGCGTTCGCGTCGGAGCTCGTGATCCCGGCCGTGTCGGTGACCGTGTTGACGAGGTTCCAGTTCGCGTCGACGGCGTTGACGGTGAGGTTGAAGCTAGTGCCCGCCGTCTGAGCCGACGGCGAGCCGGTCTTGCCGGTGCCGGTGCCGGGGGCGGCGGTCTCGCCCGGCATCAGGATCTGGAGCTTGGCGAACGCGCCTGCGTTGATCGTGGTCGCCGGGCTTGTGTTCGGGGTCTTGGCGCCGTTGGTGATGTCGGTCGCCGTGAAGGTCGCGCTGCCGGCGGTCTTGGCGGTGACCGAGAAGCTCTTCGTGCCGGCGACCAGGGCGGCGTTGGCGGGCAGGGTCGCATTGGCATCCGAGCTGGTGATGCCCGCCGTGTCCGTGACGGTGTTGACGACGTTCCAGTTCGCGTCGACCGCGTTGACGGTGACGTTGAAGCTGGTGCCCGCGGTCTGAGCCGACGGCGAGCCGGTCTTGCCGGTGCCGGTGCCCGGGGCGGCGGCCTCACCGGGCATCAGGATCTGCAGCTTCGTGAACGCGCCGGCGTTGATCGTCGTCGCCGGGCTCGTGTTCGCGGTTTTGGAGCCGTCGCTGATGTCGGTTGCCGTGAACGTGGCGCTGCCGGCCGTCTTCGCGGTGACCGAGAACGTCTTCGTGCCCGCGGCCAGGGCGGCGTTCCCGGGCAGGGTCGCGTTCGCGTCGGAGCTCGTGATCCCGGCGGTGTCGGTCACCGTGTTGATGAGGTTCCAGTTCGCGTCGACCGCGTTGACGGTGACGTTGAAGCTCGTGCCCGCGGTCTGAGCGGACGGGGAGCCGGTCTTGCCCGATGCGGTGCCGGGGGCGGCGGTCTCGCCGGGCATCAGGATCTGCAGCTTCGCGAAGGCGCCTGCGTTGATCGTGGTCGCCGGGCTGGTGTTCGCGGTCTTCGAGCCGTCGGTGATGTCGGTCGCGGTGAAGGTCGCGCTGCCTGCGGTCTTCGCGGTGACGGCGAAGGTCTTGGTGCCCGCGACGAGGGCGGCGTTCGCGGGCAGGGCCGCGTTGGCGTCGCTCGAGGTGATCCCGGCGGTGTCGGTGACCGTGTTGACGAGGTTCCAGTTGGCGTCGACCGCGTTCACGGTGACGTTGAAGCTGGTGCCCGCGGTCTGAGCGCTCGGGCTGCCGGTCTTGCCGGTGCCGGTGCCGGGGGCGGCGGTCTCGCCCGGCATCAGCAGCTGCAGCTTCGCGAACGCGCCGGCATTGATCGTCGTCGCCGGGCTGGTGTTCGCGGTCTTGCTGCCGTCGGTGATGTCAGTGGCGGTGAACGTCGCGCTGCCCGCGGTCTTCGCGGTCACGGCGAAGGTCTTGGTGCCCGCGACGAGGGCCGCGTTCCCGGGCAGGCCCGCGTTGGCGTCGCTCGAGGTGATCCCGGCGGTGTCGGTGACCGTATTGATGAGGTTCCAGTTGGCGTCGACGGCGTTGACGGTGACGTTGAAGCTCGTGCCCGCGGTCTGGGCCGACGGCGAGCCGGTCTTGCCCGACGCGGTGCCCGGGGCCGCGGTCTCGCCCGGCATCAGGATCTGCAGCTTCGCGAACGCGCCGGCGTTGATCGTCGTCGAGGGGCTCGTATTCGCCGTCTTCGACCCGTCGCTGATGTCGGTCGCCGTGAACGTCGCGGTGCCCGCCGTCTTCGCGGTGACCGAGAACGACTTCGTGCCCGCAGCCAGGGCGGCGTTCCCAGGAAGGGTCGCGTTCGCGTCAGAGCTCGTGATCCCCGCGGTGTCGGTGACCGTATTGACGAGGTTCCAGTTGGCGTCGACCGCGTTGACGGTCACGTTGAAGCTCGTGCCCGCGGTCTGAGCCGACGGCGAGCCTGTCTTGCCCGACGCGGTACCGGGGGCCGCGGTCTCGCCCGGCATCAGGATCTGCAGCTTCGCGAACGCGCCGGCGTTGATCGTCGTCGAGGGGCTCGTATTCGCCGTCTTCGACCCGTCGCTGATGTCGGTCGCCGTGAACGTCGCGGTGCCCGCCGTCTTCGCGGTGACCGAGAAGGTCTTCGTGCCCGCAGCCAGGGCGGCGTTGCCCGGCAGGGTCGCGTTCGCGTCGGAGCTCGTGATCCCCGCGGTGTCGGTGACCGTGTTGACGAGGTTCCAGTTGGCGTCGACCGCGCTGACGGTGACGTTGAAGCTGGTGCCCGCGGTCTGAGCCGACGGCGAGCCTGTCTTGCCGGTGCCGGTGCCGGTGCCCGGGGCGGCGGTCTCGCCCGGCATCAGCAGCTGCAGCTTGCTGAACGCGCCCGCAACGACCGTGATCGCCGCGCTCGAGCCCGAGTCGGACAGAGCGTCACCGCTCGTGCGATGCGCGATCAGGGTCAGCGACTCCGCCTTCGTGTACTGGACCGTGGAGAGCGTGGCCGAGTTCGTGCCGGCGGTGATCGTCCCGCTGTTGTTCGAGAGCGTCCCGGCGCCCGACGGATTCAGCGTCACGCCCGTGTTGCCGACGACGTTGGCCGCGTTGCCGTAGGCGTCCTCCGACGCGAACGTGACCGAGAAGTTCGTCGCGGCTGTCACGTTGCCCGCCGGGACCGACGTCACGTCGAGCTTCGAGACCGCGGCGGCGCTCACCGTGACCGCGAGGCGGTCGGAGCCGGCGCTCGTGTTGCCGAGGCCGTCCGTCGCGACGATCTGAGCGGCCTCCGCCTTGTAGAGGGTCATCGAGCCGCCGCTCGTCGAGACGCCGGCGGTGAACGTGATCGCGGTGGACGAGCCGAACGGGACTGCCGTCGCGGCGCTGTTCGTGACCGTCGGTGCGGTGACGGGGTTGGTCGAGCTGTTGGCGCCGCTGAAGGTGAGGGGATGCGAGCCCGTGTAGTTCGTGTCGGTGTTGCCGTACGGGTCGGTCGCCTTGATCGTGGTGGCCTGCGCCGCTCCGGCGGTCTGGGTCGCGGAACCAGTCACGATCAGCCTCGACGTGGTCGCCGGGCCGACCGTCATCGAGACGTTGCCGGACAGCGTCCCGTCGGAGACCGAGACGGTCGGGCTTTCGGCCTTGTAGAGCTTCATCACGCCGTTGTTCGAGCCCGAGACCGTCGCGACGCCGTTCGTGAACGTGATCGTCGTCGCCGTGCCGAAGTTGACCGCGGCGCCGGTCTTGTCGGTGACCGCCGGCGTCGTCACCGGGTTCGTCGAGTTGTTCGCACCGCCGAACGTGAGGCTGTGGTCGCCCGTGTACGTCGCGACCGTGCGGCCGCCGGAGTCCACCGCGGTGATCGTGAGGTTGTCCGCCGCACCCGCCGCCGGGGTGGTGGTGGAGGGGACGATCGTGAGCGCGGTGGCGACGCCGAAGATGTCGATGCTCGCGCCGGGGCTGCTCGGGTTCGAGTCGGCGTTGCTGCGCACGGTGAAGGCACTCGCTGCGTAGGTCGCGGGCGGGCCGTTGGTGATCCCGGCGACCGTGAACGTCACCGCGGCGCTGTTCGCGACGGCGCATGTCCCGCCGTTGTTCGCCAGCGTGATCGTCACGGTGCTGAGCTGGGTCGTCCCCGTCGCCGAGCACGTCGTGAAGCCGCCGGTCAGGCCGATCGTCGGAGTGGACGGGACCGTGAAAGCCGACGGGAACTTCACCGTGATCGTGTCGCCGGGCCCGAGCGCGCCGCCGGACGTCGTCGTGTAGCCGACGGTCCACGTCGCGGTCGCCGCTGCCTGGCGTGTGCTGGCCGCGAACGAGACGCTCGCCGGCGACCCGGCAGGCCCGATCGTGACGGAGGAGCCCGGACTCGCCGCGCCGGTGTCGGCCGCGGTGCGAACGACGAAGTTCGCGGCTCCGATGGTCGCCGCGGCCGGGTTGGTGATCCCGGCGATCTTCAGGGTGCCGGCGGAGCTCGCGGCGAGGGCGCAGGTGCCGCCGTTGTTGACCAGCGTGATCGTGACCGTCTGGCCCGTGGTCGTGGCCGTCGCGGAGCAGAACGCGAAGCCGGTCGGCAGGGTGATCGTGGGATTCGCCGGAACGGAGAAGTCGGCCGGGAACTGAGCCGTGATCGTGTCCCCGGCGCGCAACGCGCCGGTCGCCGTGGTGGTGAACCCGACCGTCCAGGCCGTCGTCGTCCCGGCGGTCTGCTGCGCGCCGGAGAACGTCACGGCCGTGGCCGTTCCGGCGGCGGCGATCGTGACGTTGCCGGAGGTCCCGGCGGTGGTGTCGCTGCTCGTCCGGACGCTTGCCGTCATCACGCCCGTGGCAGTGGTGTTGATGATCCCGGCCACGGTGAGGGTGGTCGCGGTGGAGGCGGCGACGGTGCAGGTTCCGCCGCTGTCGGCGAGGGTGACAGTGACGATGTTGTTGGTGGTCGTGCCGGAGGGCGAGCCGACGCCGGTGGCGACGCAGTTCGCCCCGTAGCCGCCGGTGAGCGCGATCGTCGGGTTGGTCGGGATCGAGAAGCCGGCGGGGAACGTGATCGTGATCGTGGAGCCGGCGCGGAGGGCGCCGCTCGCGCTGGTCGTATAGCCGACCGTCCAGGTGGCGCGGGCGCCGGCTGCGAGGGACGTCGAGGCGATCGTGACCGCCGTCGGGGTCGTTGCGCCCGCGATCGTCGCGGTGCCGGAGGTGGCGGCGGTGGTGTCGGTGCTGGTGCGGAGGCTGACGGTGGTGTTGCCGGTGGTGGTGGTGTTGGTGACGCCGGCGATCGTGAGGGTGGTCGCGGTGCCGGCCGCCACGGTGCAGGTTCCGCCGTTGTCGGCGAGGGTGACGGTGACGACGTTGTTCGCGCTGGTGCCGGAGGGCGACCCGACGCCGGTGGCGACGCAGTTCGCGCCGAAGCCGCCGGTGAGCGCGATCGTCGGGTTGGTCGGGATCGAGAAGCCCGGCTGGAAGGTGATCGTGATCGTGGAGCCGGCGCGGAGGGCGCCGTTCGTCGCGGCGGTGGTGAAGCCGACCGTCCAGGTCGCGCGCGCGCCGGCTGCGAGGGACGTCGAGGCGATCGTGACCGCCGTCGGGGTCGTCGCGGCCGCGATCGTCGCGGTGCCGGAGGTTGCGGCGGTGACGTCGGTGCTGGTGCGAAGGGTGACGGTGGTGTTGCCGGTGGTGGTGGTGTTGGTGACCCCGGCGATCGTGAGGGTGGTCGCGGTGCCGGCCGCCACGGTGCAGGCTCCGCCGTTGTCGGCGAGGGTGACGGTGACGATGTTGTTCGTGCTGGTGCCGGAGGGCGACCCGACGCCCGTGGCGACGCAGTTCGCGCCGAAGCCGCCGGTGAGCGCGAACGTCGGGGTGGCCGGAATCGTGAAGCCCGGCTGGAAGGTGATCGTGATCGTGGAGCCGGCGCGGAGGGCGCCGTTCGTCGCGGCGGTGGTGAAGCCGACCGTCCAGGTCGATCGCGCGCCGGCGGAGAGCGAGGTCGTTGCGATCGTGACGGCCGTCGGGGTCGTCGCGGCCGCAATCGTCGCGGTACCGGAGGTTGCGGGGTTCCGGTCGTTCGTGGTGCGGAGGCTGAAGGTGATGTTGCCGGCGGTGGTGGTGTTCGTGATGCCGGTGACGGTGAGGGTGGTCGCGGTGGAGGCATTGACGGTGCAGGTGCCGCCGTTGTCCGCGAGGGTTGCGGTGACAAGCGTGTCGGCGGTGGTGCCCGAGCCGGACGAGACTGCAGTTGCGGAGCAGTTGGTGTACCCGGTCGAGAGCCCGATCACGGGGTTGGCCGGGATCGAGAAGCCGGTCGGGAAGACGATCAGGATGCTGGAGCCGGCACGGAGGGCGCCGGTCGCCGTCGTCGTGAAGTTGACGGTCCAGGTGGCGCGTGCGCCGGCGGAGAGGGAGGTCGAGGAGATCGTGACGGCCGTCGGGATGCCCTCCGTGGCGATCGTCGCCGTGCCTGAGGTGGCGGGGGTGGTGTCGCTGCTGGTGCTGACGTTGAAGCTCGTGGCGCCCGTGACGTTGGTGTTCGTGATGCCGTTGACGGTGAGGGTCGTCGCGGTGCTGACCGGGACGGAGCACGTGCCGCCGGAGTCCGCGAGAGTGACGGTGAGCGTGTTGTTCGTGCTGGAGCCGGAGGCCGATCCGACGGCGGTCGCGGAGCAGTTGGTGTAACCGCTCGGCAGGGTGACCGTGGGAGCCGGCGCGACGGAGAAGCCGATCGGGAAGGCGACCGTGATGGTGGAGCCGGCGCGGAGGGCGCCGCTCGTCGCCGAAGTCGTGTAGCCGATCGTCCAGGTCGTGAGGGCGTTGGCGCCGAGGGAGACGGCCGAGATCGTCACCGCTGTCGGAGTCGTGGCCGCCCCGATGACGACGCTCGAGCCCGGGCTCGCCGCGGTCGTGTCGGCGCTGGTCTTGACCGTGAAGCTCGAGTACGACGCGGCCGGCCCGTTGGTGACGCTGGCGATCGTGAACGTGGTGGCGGCGTTGTTTGCGACCGCGCAGGTGCCGCCGTTGTCGGAGAGGGTCAAGACGACGCCGAGCGCGGAGGTCGCGGCGGTCGCGGCGCAGTTCGTGAAGCCGCCGATCAGCGCGACCGTGGGCGTCGCGGGGGCGGAGAAGCCTGTCGGGAAGCCCACGGTGATCGTGTCGCCGGCCCGCAGGGCACCCGTCGCGGAGGACGTGAAGCCGACCGTCCACTTCGACCGGGTTGCGGCGGTCTGCGGTGCGCCGGCGAACGTGACGCCGGTCGGGGTCGACGCCGCCGTGATCGTGACCGCGGTCGCGTTCGCGGCGGTCGTGTCGGTGGTGGTCTTGACGGTCTCGGTCGAGGAGCCGGCGGAGCCGTTGACGACGCCGGCGACGGTGAGCGACGCGGCGGCGGACGCGGGCAGCAGGCACGTGCCGCCGTTGTCGGCGAGGGTGACCGTGGCGACGCTGCCCGAGCCGGTGGCGGCGGCCGAGCAATTGGTGAAGCCGCCGGTCAGCGCGATCGTGGGCGTCGCCGGGACGGAGAAGCCGGTCGAGAAGGAGATCGTGATCACGTCGCTGGCGCGGAGGGAGCCGCTCGTCGACGGCGTGAAGTTCACGGTCCAAGTCGCGCGCGCGAGAGCAGCGAGAGACGTGGACGACACCGTCACGGCGGTGGGGCTGGTCGCGCCGACGATCGTCACGGCCGCCGCGCTGGCCGCGGTCGTGTCGGCCGAGGTCGACACCGTCTCCGTCGAGGAGCCGGTGGTCGAGGTGTTCGTGACTCCGGCGACGGCGAGCGACGCCGCCGTCGCGGCCGGCAGGGCGCAGGTTCCGCCGCTGTTGGCGAGCGTGATCGTCGCCACCGTCGACGCTCCCGTCGCGGTCGCCGAGCAGTTCCGGAAGCCGTTCAGCAGCGAGATCGCGGGAGTGGCCGGCACCGCGAACCCGGCCGAGAACGTCACCGTCACTTTGTCTCCCGCGCGAAGGGCGCCCGCGGCGGTCGACGTGAAGTTCACGGTCCAGCTCGCCCGGACGCCCGCCGAGAACGAGGTGCTGTCGACGGTGACGCCGGTCGGGGAGCCGAGGGCGGCGATGGTGACCGCGGTCGCATTCGTCGCGGTCGTGTCGGCCGACGTCTTGACCGTCTCAGTCGAGGAGCCCGTGGTGGAGGTGTTCGTCACTCCGCCGATGATCAGGCTCGCCGCGGTGGAGGCGGGGAGGGCGCAGGTGCCGCCGTTGTCGGCGAGGACGACGGTGGCGACGGTGCCGACTCCGGTGACGGTGGCCGAGCAGTTGACGAAGCCGGCACCGAGGGTGGCGGTGGTGACGTTGGCGGCGTTGAAGCCGCTCGAGAAGGTGACCGTGATGCTGTCGCCCGTGCGCAGCGCCCCGTTGGCCGACGAGGTGAAGTTCGTCGTCCAGTTGGCGCGGGCACCCGCCGCAAGCGAGGTGCTGCTCACGGTCACCGCGGTCGGGTTGGTTGCGGCGACCATGGTGGCGGCGGTCTCGCTGACGGCGGTGGTGTCGGCGGAGGTCTTGACGGTGGGCTGGACGGCGCCGGTGGTGGCGCCGTTGACGACGCCGGCGATCGTGAGCGAGGCGGCGGTGGTGGCGGGCAGCGAGCAGATGCCTCCCGAGTTGGCGAGGACGACGGTGGCGACGGTGCCGACTCCGGTGACGGTGGCCGAGCAGTTGATGAAGCCGGTGCCGAGGGTGGCGGTGGTGACGTTGGCGGCGCTGAAGCCGGCGGTATAGGTGACGGTGATCGTGTCGCCGGTACGCAGCGAGCCGTTCGCGGAGCTGGTGAACGGGGTCGTCCAGGAGGCGCGGGCGCCGAGGGAGAGGTTGCTGGCGGCGGCCTGGCCGGCGGTCGGGGTGCTGGCGGCGACCATGGTGGCGGCGGTCTCGCTGACGGCGGTGGTGTCGGCGGAGGTCTTGACGGTGGGCTGGACGGCGCCGGTGGTGGCGCCGTTGACGACGCCGGCGATCGTGAGCGAGGCGGCGGTGGTGGCGGGCAGCGAGCAGATGCCTCCCGAGTTGGCGAGGACGACGGTGGCGACGGTGCCGACTCCGGTGACGGTGGCCGAGCAGTTGATGAAGCCGGTGCCGAGGGTGGCGGTGGTGACGTTGGCGGCGCTGAAGCCGGCGGTATAGGTGACGGTGATCGTGTCGCCGGTACGCAGCGAGCCGTTGGCGGAGGTGGTGAACGGGGTCGTCCAGGAGGCGCGGGCGCCGAGGGAGAGGTTGCTGGCGGCGGCCTGGCCGGCGGTCGGGGTGCTGGCGGCGACCATGGTGGCGGCGGTCTCGCTGACGGCGGTGGTGTCGGCGGAGGTCTTGACGGTGGGCTGGACGGCGCCGGTGGTGGCGCCGTTGACGACGCCGGCGATCGTGAGCGAGGCGGCGGTGGTGGCGGGCAGCGAGCAGATGCCTCCGTTGTCGGCGAGGACGACGGTGGCGACGGTGCCGACTCCGGTGACGGTGGCCGAGCAGTTGATGAAGCCGGTGCCGAGGGTGGCGGTGGTGACGTTGGCGGCGCTGAAGCCGGCGGTATAGGTGACGGTGATCGTGTCGCCGGTACGCAGCGCGCCCGTGGCAGAGGTGGTGAACGGGGTCGTCCAGGAGGCGCGGGCGCCGAGGGAGAGGTTGCTGGCGGCGGCCTGGCCGGCGGTCGGGGCGTTGGCGGCGACCATGGTGGACGCGGTCTCGCTGACGGCGGTGGTGTCGGCGGAGGTCTTGAGCGTCGGCTGGACGGCGCCGGTCGTGCTGCCGTTGACGACGCCGGCGATCGTGATCGCGACGACCGAAGGCGTGAGGACGCAGACGCCGCCCGAGTCGGCGAGGACGACGGTGGCCACGGTGCCGACTCCGGTGACGGTGGCGGAGCAGTTGATGAAGCGGGGGCTGAGGCTGACCGTGGTGACGTTGGCGGTGTTGAAGCCGGCAGTGAACGTGACGGTGATCGTGTCGCCCGCGCGCAACGAGCCGGTCGCCGACGGCGTGAACTGGAGGTTCCAGGACGCGCGTGCGTTCACCGCGAGGCTGCTGGCTGAGCTCGCGCCCGCGTTCGGGGTCGTCGCGCCCACCATCGTCGCGGCGGTCTCTGGGACGGCGGTGGTGTCGGCGGAGGTCTTGACGGTCGGCTGGACGGCACCCAGGGTGGCGCCGTTGACGACGCCGGCGATCGTGAGCGACGCGGCCGAAGAGGCGGGCAGCGAGCAGACGCCGCCGCGAGTCGGCGAGGACGACGGTGGCGACGGTGCCGACTCCGGTGACGGTGGCCGAGCAGTTCGCGAAGCCGGTGCCGAGGGTGGCGGTGGTGACGAGGGCGGTGTTGAAGCCGGCGGTGAAGGTCGCGGTGATCGTGTCGCCGGCGTGCAGGGCGCCGGTGGAGCTCGTCGTGAACGGGAGCACCCAGGACGCGCGGGCGCCGACGGAGAGGGTGCTCGCGGCGGCCTGGCCGGCGGTGGGCGTGGTCGCGACCGCGATCACGACGGGCGAGCCCGGGTTGACCGAGGTCGTGTCGGCCGACGTCTGAACCGAGAAGGTCGAGGCCAGCAGCGACCCGTTGGGCGGGTTCGTCAGGCCGGCGATCTGCAGCGTCACCGGGGTGCTCGGCGCCACAGCGCACGAGCCGCCGGAGAGCGTGACCGTCACCACGTTCGACGCACCGACGCCGGCCGCCGTGCAGTTGGCGAAGCCGGTCTGCAACGAGACGGCCGGAGCGGCCGGGACGGTGAAGGTGTTGTTGAACGTGACCGTGATCGTCGAGTTGTTCGCCAGGGTCCCCGTCGAGCTCGTCGTGAACCCGACCGTCCAGGTCGAGCGGGCGAGGCCGGTCTGCGGCGAGCCGGTGAATGTGACGGCCGAGACCGACGGGTCGATCGTGTACGGCACAGGCAGCGTCGAGTCGTCGAGGCGGAGCTCGAGCTGCCAGCCGCCCTTGGCACGGCGGAGCGACCACATGGCGCCGGCGGGGGTGACGGCGTTGCCCGAGACGTCGAAGACCTGCGCCGGGAGAACGTGGAGGCCGACCTGCTTGCCGCTGCTTCGGAAGTGAACGCTCCCGTCAGGGCTCAAGTACGGCTTGAGGTTCGGCGAGCCGAGATGCCACTGCCAGGTCCTGACGCCCTGGTGGGCGACCACGGTGTCGAACTCCTCGGCGTTCCCCGGTGTGACCGCGATCGTCTGGATGCCGAACGCCGTCTTCCGGGCGACGCCGTGCGTGAAGTGCTTCCAGTCCTCGACGGGTGTGGCGAGGCTCGCGATCGAGATCGAGTTCGAGCGGCCGTCCGACGCCGTGAAGCCCTGCCTGCCGACCGTTGCGTGGAGGCCCGAGCTGGCGAGCGACCGGGGCTGCCTTGCGCCTGACTGGGCCGCGCCGAGCTCGTGGGTGACGAACGCGGGGACGACCTGGGTGGGCTGCAGGAGGACGCTTGCGACGAGGATCAGCGCAGTCAGGGCGAGGCCGGCGACGAACGCCGACAGCGCGCGCGGCACGCGCGCGCTCCAAAGCCGCAGTGTTTGGTAGCTCGCCATAGATCGTTCAGCGCGTGACACCCTTCGCGCGCTGTAGTTCTGTCATCGGCCGCGCATTCCCCTCTTCTGAAGCCGTTTATGCCTCTGAAGTTAGAAAGAAGGCGCGAAATCACCCCTTTGGTGCGCCGTTTGGGCAGGTCTTGTCGGACTCCGACGAGCCTGGATCGACGCGGGGTCGCCGGTCGGGGCTGCCCCTCGGTTCAGGGACTAAAGCTCAGGTCGAGCCTTAGCCAACGGCTCGGCCAGCCCCCAGCCGGGAGGGGAGCCCGGCGGGACCGAACGGAGCACCGTGCGATTGCCGCCGAGCTCCACCGCGCGCGAGAGCGCACGACTCGCCCACTGTGCGCGCTCGTCGTCGGTGGCGGCGTCCTCGGGCAAGCCGGCGATCCCGACCGCCACGGAGAGATCGAGGAGCTCGCCGTTGCCGACCTCCACGAGTCGCCCCTGCGCTGCGAGGCGGATCCGCTCGCCATGCGACTCCCTACAATGGCTGCCGATGGCGACGATCGAGCCGAGGAGGCACTCGTCTACCGAGGCATCGAGCCGGAGCGAGTTGTTCTCGACGATCTCGGGAGCCGCGAACGAGCCGGTCTACACGCCCGAGCTGGTCGAGCTCGACTACGAGCGCGACCTCGGCGCGCCGGGCGAGTACCCGTTCACGCGCGGGGTCTATCCGACCATGTACCGCGGCCGGCTCTGGACGATGCGGCAGTTCGCGGGCTTCGGGACGGCCGAGGAGACGAACGGCCGCTTCCGCTACCTCCTCGAGCACGGCCAGACGGGGCTCTCGACGGCCTTCGACATGCCGTCGCTGATGGGCTACGACTCCGACCACCCGCGCTCGCTCGGCGAGGTCGGCCGCGAGGGAGTCGCGATCGACTCGCTCGCCGACATGGAGACGCTGTTCGCCGGGATCCCGCTGGGCGAGGTCTCGACCTCGATGACGATCAACTCGCCCGCGGCGATCCTGCTCGCGTACTACCTCTGCGTCGGGGAGCAGCAGGGGGTGCCGCGGGCCGAGCTCAGGGGCACGATCCAGACGGACATCCTCAAGGAGTACATCGCGCAGAAGGAGTACATCTTCCCGCCGGAGCCCTCGATGCGGCTCGTGACGGACATGGTCGAGTTCTGCGCGAGGGAGATGCCGCTCTGGCACCCGATCTCGGTCAGCGGCTACCACATCCGCGAGGCCGGCTCGACCGCGGCGCAGGAGCTCGCGTTCACCCTCGCCGACGGGTTCACGTACGTGGACTGGGCGCTCGAGCGCGGGCTCGATGTCGACGAGTTCGCGCCGCGCCTGTCGTTCTTCTTCAACGCGCACCTCGACTTCTTCGAGGAGATCGGGAAGTACCGCGCCGCGCGGCGGATCTGGGCGCGCGAGCTCCGGGAGCGGTACGGGGCGAAGGATCCGCGGTCGTGGCTGATGCGGTTCCACACGCAGACCGCGGGCGTCTCGCTCACCGCGCAGCAGCCGGAGGTGAACATCGTCCGCACGGCGCTCGAGGCGCTCGCGGCGGTGCTCGGCGGCACGCAGAGCCTGCACACGAACTCCTTCGACGAGGCGCTCGCCCTGCCGACCGAGGACGCCGTCCGCCTCGCGCTCCGCACCCAGCAGGTGATCGCGCACGAGACCGGAGTCGTGAACACGATCGACCCGCTCGGCGGCTCCTACTACGTCGAGGCGCTGACGAACCGGCTCGAGGCCGAGGCCTACGAGTACTTCGACCGGATCGAGAAGCTCGGCGGCGTCGTCGCGGCGATCAAGGAGAACTTCTTCCAGCGCGAGATCGCCGAGGCGTCGTTCCGCTACCAGCAGGAGGTCGAGCGGGGGCAGCGGATCGTCGTCGGCGTCAACCGCTACCAGCTCGACGTAGAGCAGCCGGTCGAGATTCTCAAGATCGACCCGGCCCTCGAGCGCGGCCAGATCGAGCGGGTGCAGGCGCTCCGCGCGCGCCGGGACGGGGCCGCGGCCGAGGCGGCACTCGGCGAGCTCAAGCGCGCCGCGGCGGTCGAGGGCGTGAACCTGATGCCGCTGCTCGTCGATGCCTCGCGCGCGTACGTGACTATGGGTGAGATCTGCGACGCGCTGCGCGAGATCTGGGGCACCTGGCGCGAGACCCCGGTCTTCTGAGAATCCGCCTAACCCTGTCGAGGAATCGTCGTCTAATCTTTCCGGCGGGATGAGCAGCATGGCGAACAGCGGCACGAAGCCGGGCCGTCGGAAGACGCCTTTCTGGCAGCGCGCGCTCCCGTGGGTCGCCGGCCTCGTCCTCTTCGCCGGAATCATCGTTGCGATCCAGGCGTACGCGTTCCATGCGACCAAGAAGGTCGAGGTGTTCTCGAACAAGCCGGTCACGGATGTCTCGCAGGTACCGAAGAGCACGAAACTCGACCCTGCGGTGAAGACGCTCGCGCGCGACTTCATCGAGACCGCGGTCGCGCGGAAGAACCTCGCGCACGCGTACACGCTCGTCGGCCCGGAGATCAAGCAGGGGCAGACGCTGAAGCAGTGGATGAGCGGCAAGATCGCGGTGGTCCCGTACCCGGCCGGTGACATCGAAGTCGCGCCGTTCCGGATCGACTACGCGTACCCGCGCGAGGCGCTCATCGAAGTGATGCTGCTGCCGAAGGCAACGGCCAAGATCCGCCCGACCGACTTCTACATGGGCGCGAAGAAGGTCGGCACGGGCTCGAAGGCGCACTGGGTCGTCACGTCGTGGGTGCCTCACGTGGCACCGATGGTCCCGAGCGACAACGCCAACAACTAGGAGGCGCCCAATGGGGAAGCGGCTTTCCTCGCCGCGCTTCCGCCGCCGTCTATCCTGGCTCTCGGCCGTCGGGCTCCTCGCCGGTTTGACCGCACTCGCGGTCGTGCTGCTTCCCAGCAGCAAGCCGAAGCACGAGGTCTTCACGAAGGCGCCGCCGGCGGTCTACAAGTCACCGCACTCCGTTCCGCTCGATCGCGCCGGCAGGGCCGAGGTCGTGTTCGCCGCCTCGAACTTCATCAAGACCGCAGTCCGCCGCGTCCACGTCGACAGGTCCTGGGACATGACCGACCCGAGCCTGAAGCAGGGCTTCACCCGGCGTGAGTGGGCGAAGGGCGCGATTCCCGTCGTCCCGTACCCGGCGGCGGGGATCAGGCAGCTCTCGATCGACTGGTCGTACCGCAACGACGTCGCTCTCGACATCGTGCTCGCTCCCACGCCCGGCAGCGGCCAGCCGCCCAAGTCGTTCATGATCGAGCTGAAGCGGTCCGGCACCGACGCGCACCATCGCTGGCTCGTCGCGTCGTGGGCGCCACAGGGTGTTTCGGAGGCGTCGCTGGCCGAGGCGGGGAAGAACCAGGGCCCGATCCCGGCGCCGCCCTCGCTCTCGACCCGCTGGCTGCTGCTGCCGGCCTCTCTCCTGCTGGGAGCGCTCCTGATGCTGCCGTTGTTCCTCGTCGTGCGCGAGCGCATGCACGGAGCCCGCGCGGAGCGGGCGCACCGCCGCTCGACTCAGGGTTAGACTGGCCGCGCCATGGCGCGCAAGATCCGAGTCGTGATCGCGAAGCCCGGCCTCGACGGGCACGACCGCGGCGCCAAGATCATCGCGCGCGCTCTGCGCGACGCGGGCATGGAGGTGATCTACACGGGACTCCACCAGACCCCGGAGCAGATCGTCGAGACGGCGATCCAGGAGGATGCGGACGCGGTCGGGATCTCGATCCTCTCGGGAGCGCACATGACGCTCGTGCCGCGCATCCTCGACGGGCTCCGGGAGGCCGGCGCGGACGACGTGCTGGTCATCGTCGGCGGCACGATCCCCGGCGACGACGCCGAGGAGCTGAAGGCGCAGGGCGTCGCGGGAGTGTTCACCCCGGGCGCGCCGACGTCGGAGATCGTCGACTTCCTCCGCGCGACCGTCGCCGCGTGAGCGTCGTCGTCGCGCGCGAGGACGCGGTCGCGGTCGTCACCATCGACCGCCCTGAGGCTCTGAACGCGCTCGATGTCGCGACGCTGACCGCGCTCCGCGACCGGCTCGCCGAGCTCGCGGCCGACTCCGGGGTGCGCGCGGTCGTGCTCACCGGCGCCGGGGAGAAGGCGTTCGCCGCCGGCGCGGACATCAAGTACATGAGCGGCCTCGACATCGAGCAGGCGAAGGAGTGGGGCGCGCTCGGCCACGAGGCCGGGCGGCTGCTCGAGACGATGCCGAAGGCGACGATCGCGGCCGTCAACGGCTTCGCCCTCGGCGGCGGCTGCGAGCTGGCGCTGGCCTGCGACATCCGCTTCGCCTCGACGCGCGCGAAGCTCGGCCAGCCGGAGATCAACCTCGGCATCATCCCGGGCTGGGGCGGCACGCAGCGGCTCGCCCGCGCGACCACGCTCGGCTTCGCGAAGGAGCTGATCTTCACCGGCCGGCTCGTCGACGCGGACGAGGCGCTCCGCCGCGGCCTGGTCGACGCCGTCGTCGAGCCTGAGGAGCTGCTGCCGAGGGCGCTCGAGACCGCACGCCTGATCGCGTCGAAGAGCCCGGTCGCGCTCGCCGCCGCGAAGGCCGCGTGCAACCGAGCGCTCCAGGGCGACCACGGCGCGAACCTCGCCGCCGAGGCCGACACCTTCAGCGTTCTCTTCGAGAGCGAGGACGCGAAGGAGGGGATGACCGCGTTCGTCGAGAAGCGCGAGCCGCGGTTCACCGGCCGGTAGCGCCGTCGCCTCGTTAGAGTCCTCCCGGGATGAAGATCGCCGTCTGCGTGAAGCAGGTGCCGGAGGGCACGAAGCGGATCGACCCCGCCACGAAGCGGCTGGACCGCTCCGGCGAGGGTGCTCTCAACGCCTACGACGCGAACGCCGTCGAGGAGGCGCTCAGGCTCAAGGAGGGCTCCGGCGAGGGCGAGGTCGTGCTCGTCTCCCTCGGCCCGGCCTCGGCGCTCGACGCGATCCGGAAGGCGCTCGCGATGGGCGCCGACCGCTCCGTGCTCGTCTCGGACGACGCGGCGGCCGGCTCCGACCTCGTCGCGACGAGCTACGTGCTGGCCGCGGCGCTCGAGCGCGAGGGCGCCGACCTGGTCCTCTTCGGCCAGCAGGCCGCCGACTCGGACGGCGCGGTGCTCTGGGCCGCGGTCGCCGACCGGCTGCGCAGGCCGCTGATCTCGCAGCTCGCGGATCTCTCGATCGAGGGCGGCAGCGTTCGCGGCAAGCGGCAGACCGAGTTCGGCTACGACGTGATCGAGGCGCCGCTGCCGGCGGTCGTCGCCGTCTCGGACGCGATCAACGAGCCGCGCTACCCCTCGCTCAAGGGGATCATGGGCGCCAAGAAGAAGCCGCAGGACGTCCTCGCCCTGGGCGACCTCGGGGTCGACCCCGCGCGTGCGGGCGAGGCCGGTTCGCGCACGAAGGTGCTTGCGCTCGGCGCCCCCGCGCCTCGAGGTGACTCTCGCACGATCGAGGACGACGGCAGCGCCGCCGGCGAGATCCTCGCCTACCTCGAGGAGAAGCGGCTGCTGTGACGACGCTGGTCTTCCTCGAGCATCACGGCGGCGAGCTCCTGAACGGATCGCTCGGCGTGCTCGCCAAGGCGGCCTCGCTCGGCGAGGCGCACGCGGTCGTGCTCGGCTCGGGCGTCGCCGGGCTCGCCGCGGAGGCCGGCCGCTTCGGTGCGGCGAAGGTGTACGTGGTCGACGATCCGGCGCTCGAGGCGCCGCTGCCACAGCCGCGGGTGGACGCGCTCGCGCAGATCGTCCGGGACCACGGGGTGGAGAATGTTCTCTTCGCGCAGTCGGTGCTCGCCTCCGACATCGCCGCCGCGCTCGCGGCACGGCTCGAGACCGGGCTCAACTGGCAGCTGACCGATCTCGTCGTCGAGGGCGGCGAGCTCGTCGGCCGCCAGCCGGCGCTCGGCGACTCGGTGATCGTCGACGTGGGCTGGACGCAGGCGCCGCGGCTCGCTCTCTTCCGCTCGGGCGCATTCGATCCGGTCGAGACCGGCGGGCAGGCCGCCGTCGAGCCGGTGGCGGTCTCGTTCGAGGACTTCTCGCTCGCCGCGCACATGGTCGAGCAGCTCCAGGAGGAGGCGACCGGCCCGTCGATCGAGGAGGCCGAGATCATCGTCGCGGGCGGGCGCGGCCTCGGTGGGCCGGAGAGCTTCACGGTGATCGAGGAGCTTGCCGCGGCGCTCGGCGGCGCGGTCGCGGCGACGCGTGCCGTCGTCGACGCGGGCTGGTACCCGTATTCGACCCAGGTCGGGCAGACCGGGAAGACCGTCTCGCCGAAGCTCTACATCGCCTGCGGCATCTCGGGCGCGATCCAGCACAAGGTCGGGATGCAGGCTTCGGGGGTGATCGTCGCGATCAACAAGGATCCGAACGCGCCGATCTTCGAGTTCTGCGACCTCGGCGTCGTCGGCGACCTGCATTCGGTGGTGCCGAAGCTCACCGAGCTCGTGAGGGCACGCAGCGCCGGATGACGGTTCGCCCGGCCGACTACCCGCCGCCGTTCTCTGGCGCCGAGGCGATCGGGCCTCCGACGGACCCCGCCGACGAGCGGATCGAGGTGGGCGTCGCGGTCGTCGGCGCCGGCCCCGCCGGGCTCGCCTGCGCGATCCGCTTCGGGCAGTTGCTCGAGGAGGCACCGGAGCTGGCCGAGCGGCTCGGCGAGGTGCCGCTCGCGGTGCTGGAGAAGGGGAAGCAGCCGGGCTCCCATCTCCTCTCGGGCGCGGTGATCAACCCGCGTGGCCTCCGCCGCCTCTTCCGCGGGCGCCCGCAGGCCGACGAGTTTCCGAGCTTCGGCGAGGTTCACGGCGAGGCGGTCTACGTGCTCTCGCGCTCGGGCGCCCTCAGGATCCCGCCGCCGCCGACGATGCGAAACCACGGCAACGTCGTGGTCTCGATCTCGCAGCTCGGCCGGTGGCTGGGCGAGCAGGCCGAGGAGGTCGGCGCGACGATCCTGCCCGAGACCGCCGCCACGAAGCTGCTCGTCGACCACGGCACCGTCCGCGGCGTCCGCACCGGCGACCGCGGCCGTGGCCGCGAGGGCCAGGAGCTCGGCAACTTCGAGCCCGGCTCCGACATCGTCGCCAGGGTCACGGTGCTCGCCGAAGGGACCCAGGGCTACCTCACGGGCGCCGCGGTCGACCAGTTCGGCCTCGCGGGCCAGAACCCGCAGGTGTACGCGCTCGGGGTCAAGGAGGTCTGGAAGGTCGCGAAGCCGCTGGACCGCGTGATCCACACGATGGGCTGGCCGCTCCGCACGAGCGCCCGCTACCGGGAGTTCGGCGGCTCGTGGATCTATCCGCTCGGCGAGGACATGGTCTCGCTCGGGTTCGTCGTCGGCCTCGACTACCGGGACCTCGAGCTCTCCGCGCACGATCTCCTGCAGGAGCTGAAGACCCACAAGCTCGTGCGGAAGATCCTCGCGGGCGGCGAGCGGCTCGAGTGGGGGGCGAAGACGATCCCGGAAGGCGGCTTCCTCTCGCTCCCGCGGCAGCTGCACGCGCCCGGGCTGCTCATCTGCGGAGACGGGGCCGGGATGGTCAACGTGCCGGCGCTGAAGGGAGTCCACTACGCGCTCGAGTCGGGGAGGCTCGCGGCCGAGGCCGCCTTCGCCGCGCTGCAGCCGGGCGAGACCCCGAGCCGGGTCGGCGCGCTCGGCAGCTACGACGAGGCGGTGCGGCAGAGCTTCATCTGGAGCGACCTCGAGGAGGTGCGCAACCAGCGCCAGGCGTTCGGGAAGGGGTTCTTCGTCGGCGGCGCGCTCGCCTCGGCGATGACGGTCACGAAGGGCCGGCTCCCCGGCGGCGCCCGCCCGACCGAGCCCGACGCGGAGCAGCCCCTGCTTCGGAGCGGCAGAGCGGAGAGCTACCCCGCGCCGGACGGGCAGCTCACCTTCGACAAGCTCTCGTCGGTCTTCCTCTCCGGGAACAAGACGCGCGACGACCAGCCGAACCACATCCGGATCGCCGAGCCGGTGCCGCGCGACGTCGCCGACCTCTGGGTGCACATGTGCCCGGCGCAGGTCTACGAGGTCGGCGAGGAGACGTCGGACGGGATGGTGACCGTGAAGATGGCGCCGTCGAACTGCGTCCAGTGCGGCGCGATCACCGCGAAGGGCGGGCGCCTCACGCCGCCCGAGGGCGGCTCGGGCCCCGAGTACCAGCGCACGTAGACCGCGCAGGCGGCCGCACTCGCCGTCACGGTCTCGGCACGGTCCCGTCACCCATCCGTGCGCCGACCCGCGTTAGGGTCGAGCCATCGGGGCGGGAGGTGGGGGTCTCCCGGGTCTGACGCGTGAACCTGGTAGGAGCGCTGGGCCGTGAGTCCCTACGGATACGATCAGCGGATGGCCGGCCTCGTCACGCTCGACGACGTCTACCGGGCGCGCGAGCGGATCGCCGGGCGCCTGCACCGCACCCCGATGCTGGGCTCGCGGACGCTCTCCGAGCAGACCGGCGCCGAGGTCGTGTTCAAGGCCGAGCTCTTCCAGCGCACAGGCGCGTTCAAGCCGCGCGGCGTTCTCAACAGGCTCGCCACCCTGACCGACGAGGAGAAGGGCCGCGGGGTGATCTCGATCTCCGCCGGCAACCACGCGCAGGCGCTCGCCTTCGCGTCGGCGATCGAGGGAATCGACGCGCTCGTCGTGATGTGGCAGACGGCCAGCCCGATGAAGATCGCCGCAGCTCGCGCCTACGGAGCGACGGTCGACGACAGCCCGCCGGACATCCCCGCAGCCTTCGAGCACCTCGAGCGGCTGACCGAGGAGACGGGGCGGACGCTCGTCCACCCCTACGACGACCCGTACGTGATGGCCGGCCAGGGCACGGTCGGGCTCGAGATGCTCGAGGACGTGCCCGAGGTGCAGAAGCTCTCGAAATCCAGCACGCACGGGGCCGGCCGCTGCGGGCCGCTGCGCACCCGCCCCGGCCCCAGCAGATGAGCTGACGACCGGAGACGCGGGCGCCGGCGCACTTGTCCGGGGCACAAAGGAGCGGGTTCGTTCAATCAGCCCCAGCCGTTTGAGCATCTCGCGAACGTCGGACTCCCATCGCGTGTGGCTAATCTCGAAGCCGTTGCGGAAGGCCAGGTCCTTCAGGTCGTCTGGCAAGCGATCCGGAGTCGGCATGCTGGCGTCCTGCAGCAGCACCGGCGTGACCGCGATGTTTCGTTTCAGCGCGGAGGAGATCTCCTGGCGCACGAAATCCCCGGGGCTGTCCAGCCGCCGGTTTCCAGCAGCATCCTTTGCCTCAAGCCAGTTGGGGCCGATCAGAGCCAGCATGATGTCGCAAGCCTGAAGGCTTTCCTGAAGGACCTGCCGGAAATCCCTTCCCAGGCCGATGCTGTCCACATCCATGAACACGGATTCTTTACCGAGAAGATCCCCAAGCTCAATCGACAAAGCCCTGGCCTGGCCCTCGGAATCTCCTCTGCGATAGCTGATAAAGACGGCGCCCATCTTTATTACCTCCGTGCGCACGCTCGGATTCCTCGTCGCATGTCTGTTGAGTCCCGGAATCGCCTTAACTATACACAGGACGCGCGTTGAGCTGAAGTTTGAAAACCAGTATTTTAGTTCTGTATCCAAGACTGCCAGCCACTTTCTTATAACTTGCTGCAATGCGGCTTTCTTCGATCGCACCTCATCCATGTTCGAAAACAGCGCCAGCCTCTGGCCGTCGGCATAGTCGTCCTCCAGGAATCCAGACCCATCGTCGACTTTGGCTCCGCTTGGGAAAACAAGCCGGATACAGTCCTTCCTGAAAAGATTGAGACAACGATGTACCTCTTGTATCCGCCCAACACGCGGCCGAGTTCGAGCACAGAATCACGTTTACAGTAAGGTGCCGACTCAGGAGCAATCCTCTTCAATCGGTGACAACGACTTTTGCCCAGCCAGAACCCCCGACCCCGATCACTCTAACGGATTTCCCCGCCTCCAGCGAACCCGATTGCTTGCTCCTTCTGTCTTCATCAACATAGAGGAACATCGACTTTGTGATTGCAAAGGTTTTGCCGACCTCGATCCGCCCTGCTTTCCGAAAGTAAGCCCACCCGCCCGGAGCGGACACATGCAAAGTCACCGTGTGGCCGGGATTGACCTTGGTTCCCGGGGAAGGCTCACTTTCGATTACAGAGTCCTGTTGCGTCTGATTCCAGTCTTTGACCACTACCGCATTCGGTTTGCCGCGGCAACCATCCCTTCGGCTTCCTCCCGCTGCGTCTTCGAGATTTCGGGGACAGTGACCTCGGGAGACAGTGGTTGCGGGGATGGTGGTTGCGAAGGCAGTGGTTGCGGGCACAGCCGGTGCGGGCTCAGCGGTTGCGGGCACAGCGGTTGCGGGCACAGCGGTTGCGGGCACAGCGGTTCCGTAGAGGGTGGGTGCGGGGACGATGGCGTGAGTTGTTTTTTTCCGCATGGAACTATAGCCGGCCAGTGTGAGGACGGCCAGGGAAATCCAAACCCCCGCCGCTGCGATGATTGCCCGGCCATTTGTCTCCTCGGGGGGAGCGCTGGACTTTGACAAGTCGTCGGCAGGAGCAATAGCAGCGACCGCGTTGCAGGCATTCGATCCGGATGCGGCGCCGGTGCCGGCCGTCGTCGTTGGGGTCGCTGCGTCAATGGCGGCAGGCCGTCGGGCAGCCTTGCCGGCCGCCGCGAATCTGCGGTCGAACGGTGAAGACGGCGGCTGCATACCGATCGGCACTTGATATGCGCCGCTTTTGGCCATCAGCCCCAGCCTTTTGAACATTTCCTTGACGTCGGACACCCATCGAGTATGGCTCAGTTCGAAGCCATTGCGGTAGACCAGGTCCTGGAGGTCCGGCGGCAAACGATCCAGCTTCCGGCACTCGCTCCTCGGCCATCGCCCTGTAGCAGCACCGGCGTGACCTTGATGTCTAGTTTCAGCGCGGAGGCGATTTCCTGGCGCACGAAATCCCCCGGGGTCTCCAGGCGGCGGTTTCCAGCGGCGTCCTCTGACTCAAGCCAGTTGGGGCCGATCAGCACCAGCACGATATCTGAGGCCTCGAAGTCTTTGGTGGAAGAACCTGCCGGAAATCCCGCCCCAGCGAAATACTGTCAACGTCCATGAACACGGAGTCTTTGCCGATCAGTTCCCCAAGTTCAATCGACAAAGCCCTGGCCTGGCCCTCGGCATCTCCCCTCCGGGTAAGCCTCGCAGAGACGGCGCCAGCGCCCATTTTTCCTACCTCCGTGCGCACGCTCGGATTCTCGTCGCGATGTCTCTTGAGTACCAGGAAGCCCTTTGACTATACGCCTTGCGGGGTTTGCGCAGTGACGCAGAGGCACTTAGTCAATCTGTCCCTGTATTCATCCAGGCGTAATCCCGAGTCTTAATGGGCCTTATGGCCCTACCAAAATGGATGAAAACCTTGGCGTACTTTGCCGTCCCTGGAGGGACGAGCCATCCGATGAGCCCTAGGGCTTTTGCCATACCCTGATTTTGCCTCCGGCCCAGGCGGTCGGCAGCGCCAACACCACCAGCGCCACGGGATACCAATGTGGACCGAGCCCCCGATTCCATGTCGCCGCGGCCCCGGCCGCCGCAAGCGCCATTCCGATCGCGCCGCCCAGCAGCGCATGTTCAAGCGGATGGTGCGGGGCCAGCCGCGCGACAGCATACGAGCTGATGACGGCGAACACAGTCCGGTATACCGTCGCCAGCAATGATTGGGCGTCCGTCATCGGCACGCCCAGCGCGGGCAAATGTCGGCGGCGCGCAGCGCGGCATCCATACCAAGCGAGAGCGCAACATTCACAATGAACCCTGCAATTAACGCGCCGGCGTTTTGGACAATCTTTCGGGAACCATTCGTCCCCTCGGCGATTCCGCTGCTCATCTCTTTGTCTCTCCCTTCGCCTCGATGGACTCCAGCAGGTTGGCGAGCCTGTCATAGCCAAGAGCCGCCGCACTCTACGAGCGTCTATCCTAGCCGCATGGAGAACCTCTGCATAGCCAGCGCCCAGTTCGAGCACAAGAGCGGAAACAAGATCTACAACTTGTCGGTCATCCGGCAGTTGACCAAACAAGCCGCATCGGGCGGGGCCAACGTCATTTCGTTCCATGAGTGCTCCATCACGGGATATACCTTTGCGAGGAACCTTTCGCGGGAGCAGATGCTTGCGCTTGCAGAGTCGATACCCGATGGAGAAAGCGTCCGCGCCCTCACGGAAATTGCAAATGAAACAGGAATGGTGATTCTTGCGGGGCTATTCGAAAAAGACGCTGAAGACCGGCTTTACAAGGCCTATATCTGCGTCAATGGCGCGGGCGTTGTCGCCAAATTTCGAAAACTTCACCCGTTCATCAATCCTCACTTGCTTCCGGGAGATGAATATGTGGTCTTCGATCTCCACGGTTGGAAATGCGGCATTCTCATCTGTTACGACAACAACATTATCGAAAACGTTCGCGCAACTACCTTACTGGGCGCGCAGATCATCTTTATGCCGCACGTGACCATGTGTACGCCGTCGCCGCGACCCGGGGCTGGATTCGTCGATCCAAAACTCTGGGATAATCGGGCTATTGACCCGACCTCGCTTCAGCATCGAATTCCTTGGTCTTGAAAGGCCGCGCGTGGCTCATGAAGTGGCTGCCGGCCAGGGCCTACGACAACGGAATCTACGTCGTGTTCAGCAATGCAATCGGTATGGATGACGATCAGTTGAAAAACGGCTGTTCCATGATCATCGACCCCTTCGGTGACATCCTTGCCGAATGCACAAGGCTGGGTGACGACGTAGCTATCGCCTGCTGTGTGCCCGACAAATTGAGCCAGGCAGGAGGATATCGCTATCTCCAGGCGCGACGTCCGCGGCTCTACCGCGAAATCATCGGTCAAGATCATCGCCCTCTGCAAAAGGTATCCTGGCGCAACGAATAGACAGACAAGCGCACCGACCGGAACCAGTTTGAGTATCCCTTCTATTCCCAGAGAGAACGGATTTGACGTACCCCTAGTGTAGTGCGTCGTAAATACTAACGATTATGCTGAGTCTTCGTCCATACTGTGGAGGACGACTCACCAGTATGCGCACTGCCCCCGCCATCTGTCTTAGCCCCGAGCAGAGAACCACGCTGGAACGACTGGCGCGGCAGCGCTCGCTGCCGGCACGCGTAGTGGAGCGGGCGCGGATCGTGTTGCTGGCCGCAGAGGGTTTGGAGAACAGGCAGATCGCCGCGCGGATGGACATCACGCCGGAGAAGGTGGCGCGCTGGCGGAAGCGCTTTCTTGAGGGCGGCATTGCTGCTCTGGAGAAGGACGCGCCACGGCCGGGGCGGACGCGCATCATCACGGAGCGGCAGGTGAAGAAAATAGTGGAGATGACGCTGCATGAAAGGCCGACCAACGCTACGCATTGGACCACTCGCACTATGGCAGCGGCAGCCGGCATCAGCGAGGCCAGCGTGCGCCGCATCTGGCACGCTCACGGGCTGAAGCCGCACCTGGTGAGAACTTTCAAGCTCAGCCGCGATCCGGAGTTCACCGAGAAGCTGGAGGACATCGTTGGCCTGTACCTGAACCCGCCGGAGCACGCCATGGTGCTGTGCGCCGACGAGAAGAGCCAGATTCAGGCTCTGGACCGCACTCAGCCGGGACTGCCCATGAAGAAGGGCCGCTGCGGAACCATGACCCACGACTACAAGCGCAACGGCACGGCCACGCTGTTTGCCGCCCTCGACGCGCTGGAAGGCCAGGTGATTTCCATGTGCGACGATCGGCACCGCCATCAGGAGTGGCTCAAGTTCTTGCGCGTGATCGATTATGTTGTCCCGGCCGACAAACAGATCCACATGATCGTCGACAACTACGCCACTCACAAACATCCCAAGGTTCAGCGGTGGCTCGCTCGACATCCCCGTTTCCACATGCACTTCACGCCCACCGGTTGCTCCTGGCTGAACATGGTCGAGCGATTCTTCCGCGATCTGACCGAGAATCGGCTGCGCCGCGGCGTCTTCCGCAGCATCGAGGAACTCATCACCGCCATCAACCACTACGTCGACCGACACAATGAGAAACCCAAGCCGTTCGTCTGGACCGCAAAGGCCGCCGACATCCTCGAGAAAGTCAAACGCGCCCGCACCGCTCTTCATAATCGGCAATCTGCATGACGCACTACACTAGCCTGTTTCCCTTCTTCACTGAGCAAAGGCCGTCCGGCGACGCGGACGGCCTTTGAGGTAAGGGAGCGAGTTGAAGAGCG
>CAVUZM010000023.1:0-240161 GCA_963746005.1 uncultured Actinomycetes bacterium
AGCTGACGGGAGATCGGCTCCATGCGATCGTAGAGGGCCAGGTATGCCGTCCCCGTCACCTCGTCAAGGCAGTGACGATGAACAGTCTCAAGTTCCTCCAGCACCCGAGCGGAGCCTGGCATGGCCGCGTCGTCCTCGACGTCTGAGCTCGTTCAACTCGACGAGACCCTGTGGGAGATCCCGATCAGTGCTCGGGCGGACATGCGGGTACCCGCGCGAGTCTTCGCCGACCGAGTCCTGCTCGATGCGATCGTCGGCGATCGCTCGCTCGAGCGGCTGCAGAACGTGGCCACGCTTCCCGGCATCGTGGAGGCCGCGCTTGCGATGCCTGACATCCACCAGGGCTACGGCTTTCCGGTCGGAGGTGTCGCTGCGACCGAGCTGCCGGATGGTGTCGTGTCTCCCGGCGGCGTCGGCTACGACATCAACTGTGGCGTCCGACTGCTCGCTTTTCCTCTATCCGAGGACGAGCTTGGGGTGCGGCGCGAACCGCTCGTCCATGAAATCTCACGTGCGATCCCCGCCGGCGCCGGCAAGCATGGTCGGCTCGAAGTCCACGGCAGCGATCTCGACGCGGTGCTGGGCGAGGGGCCGCGGGCCCTGCTCAGATGGGGTCTGGGCACCGAAGAGGACATCGAGCACACCGAGTCCGGCGGCCGCCTGCCGGGCGCCGATCCCACTGCGGTGTCTGAGCGAGCGCGCCTTCGCGGCGCGAGCCAGTTGGGCACGCTGGGCTCCGGAAACCACTTCGTCGAGCTGCAGCGCGTCGAGCGGATCTTCGACGTCGATGCCGCAGCGGCGTTCGGCCTTCGTGCGGGTCAGATCACCGTTCTCATCCACTCGGGCTCGCGCGGATTGGGGCACCAGGTGTGCATCGACTATGTGCGCGTCATGGACGCGTTGCAGGCGCGTTACGGAATCGAGCTGCCCGACCGGCAGCTAGCCTGCGCGCCGGCTTCTGCGCCCGAGGGCCAGTCCTACCTGGCGGCGATGGCGGCCGCGGCCAACTTCGGCTTCGCAAATCGGCATGCGATCGCCCATGCCGTGCGCCAGGCAGCCATCCGCGTGCTCGGACGCGAAGTCGCGCAGGAGATCTGGCAGGTGTACGACGTCGCTCACAACATCGCCAAGGTCGAGGACGGCACGGCGAACGCAACCTCTGCGTCCACAGGAAAGGAGCGACGCGCGCCTTTCCCGCCGGCTCGCTCGAAGATCCCGGTCGCGTACCGCGCCGTCGGGCAGCCGGTCTTCATCCCCGGCAGCATGGGCACATCGAGCTTCGTCCTGGCCGGCGAGCCCGGATCGATGAAGCGTGCGTTCGGCACGACCTGCCACGGCGCCGGCCGCTCGTTTTCGCGGACCGCCGCGCGGAAGCAGATCAGCGGCAACGGGCTCCGGCGCCGACTCAAAAGCTCAAGGAATAGTCGTTCGATGCCCCTCGAACAAAGGGCTGGCAGAAGAGGCTCCCTTCGCCTACAAGGACGTCGAGCGGGTCGTCGCAGTCGTGGAGCAGGCCGGACTCGCGCGACAGGTCGCGCGCCTACGCCCGCTCGGCGTGGTCAAGGGCTAGACCGCGCGCGGGTCACGGCTCCAAGGGGTGATCAGGCCGTAGTGGCCGTCGTGGCGACGGTAGGCGACAGCGCCCCGTCCGTTGGCGACGTCTCGAAAGAAGACAAACGGCTCCATCGAAGCGTCGAGTCGCGAAAGCGCATCCGGAAGCCGCATCGGCGGCCCCTCGTGGCCCACTTCGAGCTCGCCGTTCGGGAGCCGGTGGACGAGGTACTCCGCGCCGAACCCTCGTCGGTGTAGAGATAGAAGTCGTGGTCACCGAGACGGAGCTCCCAGGCGGCCTGCTCCTTGTCATCGGCTCGGGCGCGTAAGTCTTGTGCGCGATCAGCCGGCGCTCCTCGGGCGGACGCGAGACGACGTCCGGCTGCGGCGCCGGGAGGTCGGCGCGCGAACGGCGGGCGGCCCGGTCGCGATCGGCCAACTCCTCCAGGCGGCGGCGGAGCCGCTCCTCAAGCAGGTCGATCGCCTCCTGGGCCCCGGCCGCGGCAACCTGCGCGCGCACGTGGCGCCCGTTCACGTCGAGGCTGGCCTTCGCGACGGCCGGGCGCTCGAGCGACGGATTCCGCTCGAAGCCTCAGGCTCGCGCGGGCCGCGAGGATCGGCTGAGGCGCAAGTCGGGCAACGGCTCCAACCTTCCGCAGCAGATAGGCACGCGTTCGCTCGTCGACCTCACCCGAGAGCTTGAGCGCAATCAGCGGGGTCGCGCGAGCCTCGCCGCCGGCGCGCGCGCCGAGCCCTAGCGCGCGCAGCCCACGAACGGTCACCTCAAGCCCGGCGTCGACCAGGCCGTCGGCGAGAAGCTCACCGGCGTGGCGTTGCAGCGTCGCAGGCGGCCAGCCCTCGACGACCCGACGGAGCGCGGCCAGCGCGTTGTCCGATGCCTGGAAGCTCTCGGCGAACGCGATCCCGTCCAGGTCGAAGGCGCCGTCTGGCCCGATCAACACCGCCGTGCCCCGACTGGAGCCGCTTCACGACCTCTCCGCCGATCACGATATCCCAGTCGCCGTCGCGGGTGTCGATCACCTCGACGGCGACGCCGCTCTCGGCACGGCCCCTGTACACCGGTGCGGGCTGTGCAGCGCTGTGCCGCGGTGCCGGCGCGCCGCGATAGAAGCGGGCACGCCAACCCACCTGGTCGCGCCCATCAGGGACCGCGCGCACAGCAACCGCTCAAATCGATCCTCGGCGTCGACGAGCCGTCGCTCAAGATGCCGCCTCACGCTCCCCTCCGCCCGCGCCCGTCGACGCTCGCCGCTGAGGTGCTTGACCTCCCCGACCAGCTCCTCGAGCTCTTGCTCTGCGTGGAGAGGACGCCTGTGCCGGGCCACCCTGATGGGTCGGTCGGTCGTTCGCCTCACACCTTCATGCTGACGCCGTGCGGGCCCGTATACATCGGTGCGCGACACGATCCCGCTGTGGGAATCCCGCAGCGCACGTTCGCCGACCGCCGGGACGCGGGCCAATTGCTCGCGCGCGCCCGAGGTCGAGCGGGGCACAGACGCAGTCGTCGCCGGGCTTCTCCAACCCTGCAAAGACATCTTGGCCTTGGCCTGACCCTCTGATGTGGTCCCTCGCAAACCCATTGCTGGAGCGGGCTTGCGGACGTGTGTCAAGCGGTGTCAAGTAGGAAGGGGCACGCGCGCACCGGGTGATGCGTGGTTCATGGGTCAGTGCGCTCGTACGCGCGGCTCCCGATCTCCGCTAGCGCGACGGCCCGGCCTTCCCCGGCGGCCGCGCCCGCTACCGCTGAACGGGCGCGTGGACTAGGCCCCACGGAGCTCAGCCGCGGATGCGGCCGGGGCGGGTGGGCGTGCATGGGGCTGATCTTTTCGAGGGCGCGGGTGAGGGCTTTGACGTCGGCGTCTGTGGGGTGTTGGCGAAGTGTTGTTCGACTCCGTCTCGGTGGTAGCGGCGGGCGCGTTCCTTGGTCTTGTTGCCTTTGTCGGTGAGCACGACGAGGATCGTGCGTCGGTCGTGTTCGGGGCGGACGCGGCGGACGAGGCCTTCGGCTTCCATTCGGTCTATGACGCGCGTGAAACCGCTCTTGCTGTGGAGGATTCGTTCGGCGAGCTGGTTCATGGGGATGCCTTCGGGTGAGTCCTCGATCTGGACGAGCACGTCGTACCAGCGCAGAGGGATGCCCGCGTCGTGCTCGAGCTCGGTGCCGAGTACGTCAGTGAGCGCGAGCGCGCTCTCGAAGTAGAGCCGCCAGGCGCGCAGCCGATCAGGCGAGGGACTTGACAGATCTGATTCCATATGCGAATGTCCTCTCTGCAACTATGTTGTTAGGGATTATCCCACAGCATATCAACCGGAAGGGAGTACGCAATGGCCACCATCGCACCGGAGCGCGCACGCGGGTACGCGCTGCACGAGAACGAGGGCGAGGCGTTTTGGCTGCTCGGGATGTTGCAGACGATCAAGATCGGCAAGGACGACACGGACGGGGCATACGGCCTCGCCGAGATCGTCGTGCCGGAAGGTGTCGGCTCACCGTGGCACGTCCATCCCGAGGAGGACGAGTGGTTCTACGTCCTCGAGGGCGAGCTCACCTTCTGGGTCGCCGACACGCGACTGTCCCTGAGGGCCGGCTCGTTCGCGTTCGGGCCCAAGGGCGTGCCGCACACCTTCTACGCCGAGGCCGGCGGGGCGAGGGCGCTGGTCGGCTTCGCACCGGTGCAGTGCGAGGGATTCCAGACGGCACCCGAGCGCGTCGTGCCGCCGCCAATGGAGGGCCACCCGGACATGGCGCGCCTCTCCCCGATCGCCAGGCGAAACGGGTTCGAGATCCTCGGCCCGCCCGGACTCGCAGGCGTTGGCCCGTGATAGAAACCGCTCTGTTATCTAATTTGACAACATACCTTAGATCACGGCCCCTGGATCGAAACACGGTGGAGCTCTTGGTGGGCTCACCGACGAATGCGAAACAAACCCAACCTGGATCGGGGGCGTTGATTCGAGGCGCTCTCGCAGACAGGCTCGATCGAGCGATTCACCGGCACGGACACGTGCCAGCGGACGGGGTGGCCGGAGAGTGACCGGAGTAGAGGAGCCGACGCGGGGACTCGAACCCCGGACCCCATCATTACGAGTGATGTGCTCTACCAGCTGAGCTACGTCGGCGCGCGCGTCAGTTTACCGCGCTCGCGCTCGGGGCTCTGTCACCATCGCGGTGTGAGACCCGAGCCGCTCTTCGCCGATCGCCGCGACGCCGGTCGCGTGCTCGCACGCGCGCTCGCCGACGAGCCGCTCGCCGACGCCGTCGTCGTCGGGCTCGCGCGCGGCAGGCGTCGTGGTCGCCGCCGAGGTCGCGCGCGCGCTCGAGCTTCCGCTCGACGTCGTCGCGGTGCGCAAGGTCGGCCACCCCTACCAGCCCGAGTACGCGCTCGGCGCGGTCGCACCGGGCGACGGGGTCTACGTCCGCGACCCGGGCGGGCTCACCGAGCGCGAGCTCGCCGTCCCAGATCGAGCGGGCGCAGGCGCGTGCGGCCGAGCTCGACCTCACCCTCCACGCCGAGCACGAGCCGATCCCGCTCGACGGGCGCACGTGCCTGCTCGTCGACGACGGGCTCGCGACGGGAGCGACGATGATCGCCGCCGTCCGCTGGGCCCGCGGCCGCGACGCGGCCCGCGTGGTCGCCGCGGTGCCGGTCGGCGCGCGCCAGAGCACGGCCGTGCTCCGCGGCGAGGCCGACGCCGTCGTCTGCCCGCACGAGCTCTCGGACCTCGTCGCGGTCGGCCTCTGGTACCGCGCCTTCGGCCAGGTCGACGACGCCGAGGTCACCGCGCTGCTCTAGGAGTTGCCGCCGGGCGGCCCGGTGACCGTCGTCTGCACGGGCGCGGTGACCGGCGTCGGCTGCACCGTCGGAGCGCCCGGCTTCGGAGTCGAGGTCACGACGGGAGTCGTCCCGACGGGAATCGGAGTCGGGGTCGTGTCGGGCGGCGCGGGAACGATGTTCTTCGCGGGCGGAAGCGTGACGGGAACCGCCGGCGCGGGCGACGGTTCCGGGGTGACCGGCCGGGCGACGACCTGGAGGCCTTTCTGGCCGGGAGCGGGAGGCGGGGCGGCGGCTGCGGGAGCCGGAGGCGGCCGGGGGGGCGGGCGCCTGCGGCGCCGGAGCAGCCGGAGCCGGCGTCGCCTCGACAGGCGCCGCGGGAGTCGCAGGCGCTCGGCGGCACGGCCGGCGACGTCGTCTCGCCGGGAATCGAGCTGATCGAGCCCACGGTGCTCATCGGCATCACGAAGGCGCCGGCCGGCTTCGTCTTGACGTGCGCGGTGTGCGCGACGGCGGCCTTGCGTAGAGGCGGGAGCGAAGGACAGCGGCGCCGAGAAGGTCGACGAGACCCGCGGCGTCGTCGCGGCGGGCCGCGCGGGCGGCGACGTGATGATGGTGGACGGCGAGCCCGCCCGACGAGGCGGCGACGACGGCGGTGCCGACGGCGACCGCGGTGGCGACGGCCTTGACCGTGGCGCCGGTCGTGAAGAGCGTCTTCAGCAGCGCGATGATCGAGCCGGTGTCGGCGGCCTGGCGCATCCTCTTCCAGCGGCGCGTCTTCGGCTCGTCCTCGAGCCCCTGCGCCAGCGTCCGGCGCGCGCGGAAGATCAGGGTCTCGACGGCGGCCTGGCTGAGGTCCATCTCCTGCGAGATCTCGCGGTACGAGAGCCCCTGCCACTCGCGCAGCAGGATCGCGCGGCGCTGGCTCTCGGGCATGCGGGCGAGCGCCTCCTCGAGCCCGATCAGGTCGTCCTCGCGCCGCTCGGGCGACGGCGTCACGTCCTGGATCGCCTGGAGGTCGCTGGGAGTCTCGACGCGCCCGCGGCGGAAGGACGAGCGGTGGCGGGAGAGGCAGACGTTCTCGGCGATCTTGAACAGCCACGCCGACTCGGCCTGCGGCACGACACCGCGGCGCAGGCCGCGGAACGCGTTCAGGAACGTGTTCTGGACCGCGTCCTCGGCCTCTTCACGGGAGCCGAGCTTGTGCAGGCAGTAGCCGTAGATCTGGCCGGCGTAGCGCTCGTAGAGGTCCCGCGTGAAATCGGCCTCGGGCGCCGGAGGGGGCGATTCGACGGCTGACGCACGGCCTATTGACGGTGCTGCGGCCAAGACCAGACTCCATGTGGAGGACGCGGCGACACGCCCCGCCCGAGCGCGTCGGATGCAGTGTGAGTGACGGCCGGACGATCCGCAACCCCACTTGTGGGGGATGCCGCGTGAAGGGGGCTCGATCCGATGCGGACAGGAGACCTGCTGCGGGTAAACCCTGGGTCCGAGAAACGTAAAACCGGGTTTACACGGCGGCGAGCTCGGTGCGCAGGCGGACGAACAGCGCCGACAGCGCGAGCTGGGGATTCACGTTCAGCTCCTCGAGCGTCCGCCAGGCCTCGCGGACGAGCTCGCACGCATGCTCGGCGCCGAGCATCCGCTCCTTCGTCGCGTCCTCGTGCAGCTCGGCGTGGCGGTCGGCGTTCACCACCGCGCGCCCGGCGCCGGCCGCGACCACCACGAGGTCGCGGTACCACGCCGAGAGCTCGTCGAGCGTCGCGAGCAGCTCCTCGCGCTCGGCGCCGCGCCCGACCCGCTTCACGAACTGCTCGGCCTCGCGCGCGGGAGCCAGCTGGTCGACCTCGCTCTCGGCCTGCTCGCGGGCGGCCTCTCCCCGCTCGGAGACTCCCTCGAGCAGCCGCCGGGCCGCGCCGGACGGCTCGAACTCGGGGTCGAGGTAGACGCTGCGGGCGACGTCGAGCACCGTCGCGCGCCGGGCCTGCGCCTCGGGCTCGAGCAGGCGCTCGGCGCGGTCGAGCCGGCCTCCGGCGACCCGGGCGAGCGCGGTCAGCCCGTTGTCGGAGAGCTCGGGGCCGCGCTCGACGAGGAACTCGCGCACCGCCTTCTCCGAGAGCCGCCTGAACGGGACGAGCTGGCAGCGCGAGCGGATCGTGACGGGGATCGGGCCGAGGTCGTCGGCGACGAGGACGATCACCGCGTACGAGGGCGGCTCCTCGAGGTCCTTCAGCAGCGCGTCGGCCGCGTCCCGGTTCAGCTCGTCGGCGTCGAGGATCAGGTAGACGCGACGCGCAGCCTCGAACGGGGTCATGTGCAGGTCGTGGCGCAGGGCGCGGATCTCGTCGATCCGGATCTGGTCGCCGACGGTCTCCACGACGTAGAGGTCGGGATGCGAGCGGCGGGGGTCGCCGAGCAGCTCGCCCGCGAACGCGAACGCGGCCTCGCGCTTGCCGACCCCCGGCGGGCCGTGGAAGAGATAGGCGTGCGCGGGCCCCTCCGAGAGCGCGGCGCGCAGGAGGCGCTTCGCCTCGGCCTGCTCAGGCAATCGCTCGAACGCGTCCAAGGATCTCCTCGGCCAGCTCGGACGGCATCCGCGACCCGTCGAAGACGGCGATCCGACGCGGGAACAGCTCGGCGAGCTGGCGGTAGGCCTCGTCCACGCGCGCGCGGAACTCGTTGCTCTCGCGCTCGATCCGGTCGGGCTCGGTGCCGGCGCGCTGCTCCGAGAGGCCGGGCTCGATCAGGAGCAGGATCGTCAGGTCGGGCAGGAGGCCGCGGGTCGCCTGCAGGTTCATGTCGAG
This sequence comes from uncultured Actinomycetes bacterium, assembly GCA_963746005.1. Classification (GTDB taxonomy): domain Bacteria; phylum Actinomycetota; class Thermoleophilia; order Gaiellales; family Gaiellaceae; genus CAVQZA01. The sequence goes on from CAVUZM010000023.1 coordinate 8,153, forward strand.
CACGAGCTCGACGCCGACGTCGCGCGCGAGGCCCTGGTAGGCGAGCGAGGAGTCGATGTAGCGGTCGCAGAGGACGTCCGCGCCGCGCTCGAGCGCCGGGCCGATCACGCCCTCGACGAGCTCGGCGCGTGCGGCGGCGAAGAGCGCGGCCTCGGCCCACGGCGTGATCGGGAAGCCGTGGAGCACGATCTGGCGGATCTGCTCGCCGACCTCGGTGCCCCCGGGCTCGCGCGTCGAGACCACCTCGCGCCCTTCCGCCTCGAGCACGGCGCGCAGCAGCTCGACCTGGGTGGTCTTGCCGGAGCCGTCGAGTCCTTCGAACGTCACGAACACGCGGCGCCTAGGATACGACCTGATGCGGGCAGTGGTCACCGGCGGTGCAGGGTTCATCGGCTCGCACGTCGCCGCAGCGCTCGCGGCGCGCGGCGACGAGGTGCACGTCCTCGACAACCTCTCCACCGGCAGGCGCGAGTTCGTGCCGGACGGGGTGCGCCTGCACGTGGGCGACATCCGCCGCGACGACGACCTCGATCTGGTCTTCGACGAGGCGCGCCCGGAGGTGTGCTTCCACCTCGCCGCGCAGGCCGACGTCGGCACCTCGGTCGCGGAGCCGGTCTACGACGCCGAGGTCAACGTGCTCGGGACGCTGCGGGTCGTCGAGGCGGCCCGCCGGCACGGGGCGCAGGTCGTCTTCAGCTCCACCGGCGGCGCGATCTACGGCGAGTGCGAGGCGCCGGCCCCGGAGGACGCGCCGCGGCGGCCGCTGTCGCCGTACGGCACGGCCAAGCTCGCCGCCGAGGAGTACCTCGCGACCTGGAACCGGCTCCACGGCACGACCCACGTCGCGCTCCGCTTCGCCAACGTCTACGGGCCGCACCAGGCGGCCGGGCTCGAGGGCGGGGTGGTCGCGATCTTCCTCGAGCGGATGGCCGAGGACGCGACGAGCACGATCTTCGGCGACGGCTCGCAGACCCGCGACTTCGTCTTCGTCGGCGACGTCGTGCGCGCGGTGCTGGCCGCGGCGGGACGCGACGGCGGTGTCTTCAACGTCGGCACCGGGACCGAGCTCTCGGTCTCGGCGCTCTACGACGCCTGCTGCCGCGTCGCCGGCTTCGCCCGTCCGGCCGAGCACGCGCCGGCCCGCCCGGGCGACCTCCTGCGGAGCGTGCTCGACCCGAGCCTCGCCGCCGCCGAGCTCGGCTGGCGGGCCGAGACGAGCCTCGAGGCGGGGCTCGCCGAGACCTGGAGCTGGATCCAGCAGCAATAGACGGGGAAGGAGCCACGGCGCGGAGGGAGAAAACCCCCGCACGATGGAGCACTCCCTCCCCTCTCCCGTCTCCGTCGGGCCCTGGCGCACGGCGACGATCGTCGTCGTCATCCTCGCCCTCCTCGAGCTGGCCGCGCTCGTCGCCGCCGGGGCCGCACTCTTCGGTCCGTCCGTCGCGCACACGGTGCAGCACGCCGCCGAGCAGCAGGTGTTCGCGCCGATCAAGGCGGTGCCGCTGAAGCACCAGCCCAAGCCCGGCCCGCCGTCGTTCACGCGCGCGCAGACCTCGATCCTCGTCCTGAACGGGAACGGGCGCGCCGGCGCCGCGGCCGCCGAGGCAGCGCGCGTGCGGCGGCTCGGGTACACCGTCAGCGGAGCCGCGAACGCGCCGCACGTCGGCTACGTCCGCTCGATCGTGATGTTCCGGCCCGGGCCTCCGCGCCGAGGCGCTCCGCTTCGCGCGCGATCTCCACGTGCGCGTCGTGGCGCCGCTCGACGGCCTGCGCCCGGCGCAGCTCCACGGCGCCAAGCTCGCGTACGTGCTCGGCTCGAGCTAGATAGATCTAGGGCGAGATCGGCGTCCCCATCGCGTTCTGCTTCGCCGCCTCGCGGTTGACGATCGTGCGCGCCTTGTCGAGGTAGCCGCCCTTCTGACCTGCGGGCCCGAAGCGGTCGAGCGTGTACGCGTCGTTGAGCGCCCGGTAGGCGCCGAGGTAGTTGCCCTGCCGGAACTCGAACACGCCGAGCTCGTACAGCACGTCGGGGTTCTTCGGCTGCCTCGCGCGGGCACGCAGGTAGAAGAGCTCGGCCGCGTGGGGGTTTCCGCGCGCGGTCGCGACCGCCGCCTGGTAGAGGAGCGGCTCCACCGCGAACGGGTTGAGGCGGTCGGCGGCGCGGAAGTCGGATGCGGCCGCCGCGAGGTCGCCGCGGCCCAGCGCGGCGAGGCCGCTGTCGATGCGGCGGTTCGCGAGCCACGGCGTCGCGAGCGAGTAGACGGCCGCGGCCGCGAGCAGGACCGCGCCGAGCGCCCAGAGCGGGCGCCGCACCGCGGGAAGCGCCGGCCGCCCGGCCGCGGCGAGCACGCCGACGGTGAGGAAGACCGGCGCCGTCACGGCGATGTAGTCCCAGTGCAGGTCGACGAGCGCATGCGCGAGCCAGGCCGCAGCGCCCGGCCGTGAGCGCGACGGCCGCGGTGCGGTCGAAGCCCTCGAGCCGCCGCAGCGCCGAGCGCAGCGCGAACGCCGCGGCGACCACCGCTCCCGCGAGGAGCAGGAAGCCGACGATCCCCGTCTCGCCGAGCGACTGCAGCGCGATCGAGTGCGGCTCGATCGTCGGCTCCGAGTACGTCGCGCCGCGAACGATCCGGTGCTCGAGCTCGAAGGTGCCGGCGCCCGAGCCGCCGAGCGGGTGCTGCGTGAACGCGTCCCACGACTCCTGCCACCAGCGCCAGCGGTTGCTCGAGTTCGCGCTGCCGAGCCGGCCGGAGGCCTGCGTGATCTGCTCGGTGGTCGCGAACCCGTGCCAGAGCCGCCGCACCGCCGGCGCCGGCCCGCCCGCGCGGACGACCCCCGCGACGACGACGAGCAGGACCACCACCACCGCACCGGAAGCCGCCCAGCGCACGACCCGCGCCCGCCCGGGCGCGGCCGGGACGCGAAGCCGCGAGAGCCACCACCCGAGGGCTCCGGCGACGGCCGCGCCCACGAGGAACGTCGCCGCGAACACGACCCCGCCGTGGACGCGCTGCGCGTGGGTCGTGCCGTCGTCGACGAGGCCGGGCTGCGTGAACGCGATCCCCGCGACGAGCGCCGCGGGCGGCAGCGAGGCGGCGAGGGTCAGGAGCCCGCCGTATGCATCACGCGAGAGCGCGAGATAGAGGAGCACCGCGAGCGCCCCGATCACGAGCCCGCTGCGCGAGAGCGTGAGCACCGCGGCGACCGACGCGCCGTAGACGACGAGCGCGCCCGCCCAGCGCCGCCGCGAACCGAGCCAGAGCCCGAGCGGCAGCGCCGCGTCGCACACCTGCGCGAGCGCGTTCCAGTAGCCGATCGGCGAGCGCAGCCGCGCGATCCGCCCGTAGTCCGGGTAGAGCGACGGGATCGCCTTGCCGAGCAGCGCCCAGCCGATCGCCAGCGCGAACCCGGCGAGGAAGAGGAACGCGAGCTTGCGCGGAGCGCGGGGAAGAGCCGCACCGAGGAAGAGCCCGAGGCACGCGAAGGCGAGGTAGGCGAGCCCGCGGTTCGTGTAGTTCCACGAGCGGTCGGGCTCGACCGACCACAGGATCGTCGCCCCGCTCCACACCACGAAGCCGGCCCCGAACGCGAGGAAGGCGGTGCCGAAGCGTCCCGGCGAGGGCCGGGGCAGCGCGCCGAGGAACGCCGCGGCGGCCGCGATCCCGGCCGCGAGGGCGGCGCCGCCTCCGATCCAGAGCAGCCGCGAGTCGCCGGAGGCCCCGCCGCCGAGGAGCGCGGCGAGGAGCAGGGCGCCGGCCGCGGCGAGGAGGGCGGCGGCACGCATCGGCGCGCAAGCTACCACCCGCCCACCCCGGACCGGTCCCCCTTTACGAACTCCTCACACCGCGATCAAAGCCCCCACATCCGGCGCGGCGAGACTGACCCGAAGGACCTGCGCGGACGCGCACGGCCTTTCCGTACCATGACCCCGTTGCGAATCGCCCTCACCACAGCCGCCGCGACGCTCGCGGTCCTCGCACTCGGCGCAGCCCCAGCCTCAGCCGCCAAGCCCTGCTGGTACCAGGTTCAGAACGACTGGTACCGCCACGGCGGCCAGGTCCATGGGAGCTACCCGGTGTACTGCTACGTCGAGGCGATCCAGAAGCTGCCCGAGGACTCGAAGCTCTACTCGAGCGCACCGGAGGACATCCGGCGCGCGATGCTGCTCGCGATCCGCGTCGAGCGCGGCGGCGGCCCGAGCGGCCCCGCCCCGGGCGTCTCTGCGAGCGGCCCGACCGGCGGCGGTAGCGGCACGGCCACCGGCGGAGGGGGCTTCCTCGGCAGCGTCTTCGACACCTTCGCGCCCAAGAACGCGAACGGCGTGCCGGTCCCGCTGATCGTGCTGGGAGCGATCGCGCTGCTCCTGCTCCTGGCCGGAGGAGGCAGCGTGCTCGCCCGCCGGGTGCAGTCCCGCAAGGTCGCGATCGCGCCTCCGGAGCCGCCCGCCGGGCCCAGCTCCTAGCGCGCGCCTCTTCCGTCCGACGCGCCCACTAACTTTCGCCGTCCGCCTCTCCGACGTGCCGGACGGCACGCACTGGCAGGGACGTAGACTTAACCCATACCCGGGAGGTAGGACATGGCGTCCGCGAAGGAGATCCAGGCACCCGATCCAGCCGCCGAGGAGCTGGTGAACATCGTGATCGAGCAGGAGGCCTCGCTCGGCCTGCGCCGCTACTTCACGATCCCCGGGCGCGACCCGTTCGACGAGGTCGAGTGGGAGATCCGCGACGCCTACATCCCCGGCAAGGACGGCCCCGTCTTCGAGCAGAAGAACGTCGAGTTCCCGAAGTTCTGGTCACAGACGGCGACGAACATCGTCGCGCAGAAGTACTTCCGCGGGCGCATGAGCTCGCCGGAGCGCGAGTCGAGCGTGAAGCAGATGATCGGCCGCGTCGTCGACACGATCGCCGGCTGGGGCCGCAAGGGCGGCTACTTCGCGAACGAGGAGGAGGCCGAGACGTTCGAGGCCGAGCTGAAGGCGATTCTCGTCAACCAGCTCGCCTCCTTCAACTCGCCGGTGTGGTTCAACGTCGGCTTCGAGGAGGCGCCGCAGTGCAGCGCGTGCTTCATCCTCTCGATCGACGACTCGATGGAGTCGATCCTCGAGTGGATCCGCCGCGAGGGGATCGTGTTCCGCGGTGGCTCCGGCTCCGGGATCAACCTCTCGAAGCTGCGCTCGTCGAAGGAGCAGCTCTCGAAGGGCGGCTACGCCTCGGGCCCGGTCTCGTTCATGCGCGGCGCGGACGCCAGCGCGGGGACGATCAAGTCGGGCGGCAAGACCAGGCGCGCGGCCAAGATGGTGATCCTCGACGTCGACCATCCCGACGTGGAGGAGTTCATCTGGTGCAAGGCCAAGGAGGAGGAGAAGGCCCGCGTGCTCGAGGCGGCGGGCTACGACATGTCGCTCGACTCCCCCGACTGGGCCTCGATCCAGTACCAGAACGCGAACAACTCGGTGCGCGTCACCGACGCGTTCATGGAGGCGGTCGTCGAGGGCAAGGAGTGGAACCTCACCGCCCGCACCGACGGCACCGTCGTGCAGACGATCGACGCGCGCAAGCTGATGCACGACATCGCCGAGGCCTCGTGGCGCTGCGCCGATCCCGGGGTGCAGTACGACACGACGATCAACGCGTGGCACACGTGCCCGAACACGGGCCGAATCAACGCGTCGAACCCGTGCTCCGAGTACATGCACATCGACGACTCGGCGTGCAACCTCGCCTCGCTCAACCTGATGAAGTTCCGGCGCGAGGACGGCGAGCTCGACGTCGAGGCGCTCGAGCACGCGGTCGACGTCGTCTTCACCGCGCAGGAGATCGCCGTCGGCTACTCGTCGTACCCGACGCCCGAGATCGAGCGGAACGCGAAGGCGTACCGCCAGCTCGGCCTCGGCTATGCGAACCTCGGCGCGCTGCTGATGGCCCGCGGTCTCCCGTACGACTCGGACGAGGGCCGGGCGTACGCCGCCGCGATCACCGCGCTGATGACCGGACGCGCGTACCGCAAGTCGTCCGAGGTCGCCCGCCGGATGGGCCCGTTCGCCGGGTACCAGAAGAACGCGGCGGCGATGATCGGCGTGATCGCCAAGCACCGCGCCGCGGTCGGGAACATCGAGAACGCCGGCACCGTGCCCGACGATCTGCTCGGCGCCTGCCGCAAGTCGTGGGACGAGGCGCTCGACCTGGGCGAGATCGCCGGCTACCGCAACGCGCAGGCGACCGTGCTCGCGCCGACCGGGACGATCAGCTTCATGATGGATTGCGACACGACCGGCGTCGAGCCGGACTTCTCGCTCGTGAAGTCGAAGAAGCTCGTCGGCGGCGGCGAGATCACGATCGTGAACAAGACGGTGCCGCTCGGGCTCGAGAAGCTCGGCTACGCGCCGTCCGAGGTCGACGAGGTCGTCGCGTACGTCGACGAGCGCAACTCGATCGTCGGCGCGCCGTTCGTGAAGACCGAGCACTACCCGGTCTTCGACTGCGCGATCGGCGAGCGGGCGATCCACTACCGCGGCCACGTGAAGATGATGGGCGCGGTGCAGCCGTTCATCTCGGGCGCGATCTCGAAGACGGTGAACCTGCCGGAGACGGTGACGGTCGACGAGGTCGGCGGGCTCCTGATCGAGGCGTGGCAGCTCGGCGTGAAGGCGATCGCGATCTACCGCGACAACTGCAAGGTCGCCCAGCCGCTCTCCGGCTCGAAGGACAAGTCGGTGGCGCTGCTGCCGGCCGGGGCGACGGGCGTGATGGGCCACCCACAGCGGCGGCGCCTGCCCGACGACCGCACCGAGGTCGGCCGCAAGTTCAAGGTCGGCGAGTACGAGGGCTACATCCACGTCGGCCTGTTCGAGGACGGCACCCCCGGCGACATCTTCGTGGACATCGCCAAGGAGGGCACGACCCTCGCGGGCCTGATGAACTCGTTCATGATCTCGGTCTCGCTCGGGCTCCAGTACGGCGTGCCGCTCGAGGTGTACGTCTCGAAGTTCAGCCACATGCGCTTCGAGCCGAGCGGGATGACGAACGACGCGGACATCCGCGTCGCGAAGTCGCTCGTCGACTACATCTTCCGCTGGATGGGGAAGAAGTTCCTCACCACCGACCAGCAGGAGGTCGCCGGCATCCTCACCCCCGAGGTGAAGGAGCGCCTGGCGCAGGCCTACAACGCGCTCGAGGGCCGCGAGTCGGTGGCCGTCGAGGCGCCGCCGGCCGGCCAGACGGCGCTGTTCAACAGCTGGGAGGACGCCGTCGAGTGCTCGAAGTGCGGCGGCCGGATGGTGAGGACGGGCAGCTGCTACACGTGCCGCGACTGCGGCACGAACACCGGCTGCTCGTAGTAGTAGTAGTGTAGAGCGGCGACGCGTAGCCGGCCGGCTACGCGTCGCCCCGTACAGAGCCGCGAGTCGTCCAGCGCCGGTCCGTGGTTACCCGGATGCCGGCTCTCGGCGACCGGGCACCGAATGCCGGCTCTCGGCGACCGTGCCACCATCACCAATGACGCAGTCCTGACAGGGGCCGTGTCTGGTTGGCCGGGCACGGCAGGGACGTGATTCGCGACGGCCGCACGGACACCAGCTGCTCGTAAAACGAGACAGTTGAGACGTAGGGCCGTCCACGAGGGCGGCCCTACGTCTGGTCCGGGCCCTAGGCGGGGGGTCCGCGGCGTGTGGGCCCGGAGTCGAAGTCCTCGAGCCACGGTGGGTGGAACACGTTGCGGTGGTCGTAGCGCACGTGCGTGAACGGCCGGAGCAGCGCGTATGCGGCCCAGAGGAGGGCGCCGGCGACGAAGACGAAGGTCACGATCGTCCAGAAGATGATCATTGGAATCTCCCTTTGTGCAATTCGTTACAAAGGTAGTGATTACAGGATGCACCGAATTCGGCGGGCCGCCATCGGGGGAAAGTGCGGATTTCGCACTCGGCAGATCCGCAGCCGTGGAAGACTCCCGGTCGTGAGCCTCGACGACTTCCCCCGCGTGCCGCTGCTGTTCGGCCCCTCGCCCGTCCATCCGCTCGAGCGGCTGAGCGAGCACCTCGGCGGCGGCGTCGAGATCTGGGCGAAGCGCGAGGACTGCAACTCCGGCCTCGCGTACGGCGGCAACAAGGTACGCAAGCTCGAGTACCTCGCCGCGGACGCGCTCGCGCAGGGCTGCGACACGCTCGTCTCGATCGGCGGCGTCCAGTCGAACCACACCCGGCAGGTCGCCGCCGTCGCAGCGCGGCTCGGCCTCGGCTGCGTGCTCGTCCAGGAGCACTGGGTCGAGTGGCCCGACGCGGTCTACGACAGAGTCGGGAACATCCTCCTCTCGCGGATCATGGGCGCCGACGTGCGCCTGGATCCCGCGGGTTTCGACATCGCGATCCGGCCGAGCTGGGAGGAGGCGCTCGCCTCGGTCGAGGCCGCGGGCGGGAAGCCGTACGCGATCCCGGCCGGCGCGTCCGACCATCCGCTCGGCGGGCTCGGGTTCGCGCGCTGGGCCGGCGAGGTCGCCGAGCAGGAGCGAGAGCTCGGCGTGTTCTTCGACACGGTCCTCACCTGCTCGGTGACGGGCTCGACCCAGGCCGGGATGATCGCCGGCTTCGCCGGGCAGGAGCGCCCGCGGGCCGTGCTCGGGATCGACGGCTCGGCGACCGTGGAGCAGACCTGGGAGCAGATCGCGCGGATCGCGCGATTCACCGCCGAGGCGATCGGGCTCGGCCGCGACCTTCGCAACGACGAGATCGTCCTCCTGGACGGCTGGCACGCGGGCACCTACGGGATCCCGGACGCGCGGACGCTCGACGCGATCCGGCTCTGCGCCCGGCTGGAGGGCGTGCTCACCGATCCGGTGTACGAGGGCAAGTCGATGGCCGCGCTGATCGACCTCGTGCGCTCTGGCGCGATCGAGCCCGGCTCGAAGGTGCTGTACGCCCACCTCGGCGGCCAGCCCGCGCTGAACGCCTACGCGGGCGCGTTCTAGGCGCGCCCCGCGCCGCCGTCCTCGAGCTGCGCCTGGGAACCATCGGCGAGATCATAGGAGCGGAACCGGGGAACCATCGGCGAGATCATAGGAGCGGAAGTAACCTGCGAGCCGTGAGCTCGAAGACCACAGCGATCGTCGTGCCCGGCAACGGCGCCTTCGGCGACGACGGCGCGTATCGGATCACGGCCCGCTGCCGGCGGCTCGTGGCGGAGGCCGAGCGGCTCGCCGAGCGCTGGTCGCCTCGCGCCGTGGTCTTCAGCGGCTGGGCGCCGGACGGCTCGATCTCCGAGGCGGAGCAGATGCGCGAGGCCTGGCGCGGTCCCGAGCTCGAGCTCGTCGTCGAGCCGACCGCGACGATCACGGCCGAGAACGCCGCCCGGACGCTGCCGCTGCTACGCGAGCGCGGGATCGAACGGGCGCTCGTCGTCTGCACGCCGCTCCACCTCTACCGGGCCCGCTACTTCTTCCGCCGCCTCTACGCGGCCCACGGGATCGAGGCTCGCTTCCGCGCCGCGCCCGTCGCGCCCACGTTTCACGCGCTTGTCTGGGAGCTCGTCGCGCTGACCGCCCGCTCGCGCCAGCTCCACGCGGCCGAGGCCGAGCTTCGCCGTTCGTGAACGACACCCTCGTCTTCATCCCGGCCTGGAACGAGGAGCAGAACCTGCCTGCCGTCCTCGACGCTCTCCGGGCAGGGCTTCCCGAAGCCGACGTGCTCGTCGTCGACGACGGCTCCACCGACCGCACCGCCGACGTCGCCCGGGCGCACGGCGCCGAGGTGCTCTCCCTCGACGGAAACAGGGGCCTGCGGATCGGGATCGCGGCCGGCTACCGCTACGCGCTCGACCACGGCTACGCGTTCTGCGGGCGCGTCGACGCCGACGGACAGCATCCGGTCGAGGAGCTCGCGCGTCTGCTCGCGCTCGTGCGCGAGGACCGCTGCGACGTCGCGGTCGGCTCCCGCTTCGTCAGCGGCGAGGGCTACGAGCCGTACCGCTACCGGCCGAGCGCGGCCCGCCGCCTCGGCACCGGTGCCCTCCGCCGGGCGATGAAGCCCGTGCTCGGCCGCCCGTTCGGCGACGCGACGAGCGGCCTCTACGCCGTGAACGCCAAAGCGTTGCCGCTCCTCGCCGAGCCGTTCACGAGCGGCGCACCGGAGGTCGAGGCGCTGATGAGGGTCACCGGCGCGGGCCTGCGGCTCGAGGAGGTGCCGGTGAACATGGCCGAGCGCGCCTCGGGCGAGTCGAAGCTCCGCGGGAGCAAGGCGGTGAAGCTCGTCCTGACCGTCGCGGGGACGCTCCTCGCGGGCGCGTTCCTGGTCCGGCGCGGCCGGCGCTAGGGGGTCGTGGTGGTTGCCGGCGGCGAGCGCCGCCGCCGCCCTGCCCGAACTGCGGCACGTACTGACGGCACGCCTTGGCCGCCTTCTGGAACGCAGGCGAGGCGACGTTGGCGCCGCCAAACGCGCCGCCGCCGGTGAGCTTGACGCCGTGAGCGGTGAGGCACTGTCGGTACTTGGCGAACGCGGCGCTGTTCGCGCCCGGCCTGCCGCCGTTGCCGCCACGGAACTGCCCGCCGTTCGGCAGGTACTGGCGGCACTTCGTGAAGGCGGCGCGCGTCTTCGGGTCGTTGAAGGCCCCGCCGCCGCCGCCGGCCGGCGGCGTGGTCGGCGTCTGCCCGGTGGTCGTACCGGTGCCGCTCCGGCGCCGGAAGAAGCCGCCGCTCGGGAGCGTGACGCCCTGCGCCTTCAGGCACGCGGTGAACTTGGTGTTGTCGATGGGGCGGAAGCCGCCGCCCGCGCCGGTCGACGTCGTACCGGACGGAGCTGCGGCCGTGGTCGCCGGGGGCGCAGCCGAGTTGCTCGTGCCGCCGCAGCCGGCGGCGAGGACCACCGCAACGCCCAGAACGGGCGCAAAGACGAGCGTCGGGGGCCATCGCCTCATGGAGACGATTGAACTACGCAAGGCTAAGAGCAGCGTGACCATCTGCTAAGAACTCCCTAAGTCTTTCTAGGTCCCGGTCGACTTCGGCGTGACCGTAACGGTCGTCGCCCGATAGTTGCCATTCGGAAGCTTCGTCACCGTCGCCGTGACCGTGTCGCCCGGATGGATGCCGCGCACGGTCGTCCGCGACGTCTGGCTGACGGCGACTCCCGCCGGGATCTCCACCTTGACCGTGTTGCCCAGGAAGTCGGCGAGATACAGCGTCGAGCCCTTGATCACGCTGACCTGGCCGATCTCCTGCGAGCCGCCGGACGCGCCGGAGGTCCCGCCGCCCGCGCCGGCGCCGAAGAAGCCCGCGCCGCCGCCGGCGAGCCCGCCTGCCCCGCCGGCGCCACGGAGGCGGGCGGCGAAGGCCGAAGCCGCGCCTGACCCCGAGCTCGAGCCGCCGTAGTGCTTCTGGATCTGCACACCGCCGAGGAACCCGGCTCCTACGAGGACCACCGCGGCGAGCACCGCGGTCAGCGGCCTGAGGCCGCGGCGCCTGCGCGGCGGCAGGACCTCGTCGGGATCACGCGCGACGAGGGGCTCCGTCGGCGTTGGAGTGCTCATGGGCTGGGGCTGGTCGGACATGCGGGGCTCCTATTCGTAGCGAAGCGCCTCGATCGGGCGCAGCGCCGCGGCGCGGTTGGCGGGGTAGATGCCGAAGAAGACGCCGACGGCGACGCCGACGCTGAAGGCCAGGAAGACGGAGTACGCCTCGACGACGGGCTGCACGCCGACGATCTTGAAGCGGCTCCCGACGAGACCGACGGCGACTCCGAGCAGGCCGCCGCAGATCGACAGCATCGTCGCCTCGACGAGGAACTGGCCGAGGACGTCGACCCGCCGGGCGCCGATCGCCTTTCTGATCCCGATCTCGCGCGTCCGCTCGGTGACCGACACGAGCATGATGTTCATCACGCCGATCCCGCCGACGAGCAGCGAGATCGCCGCGACGGCGGCGAGGAGGACGGTGAACGTGTGGGTGGTGGCGGCAGTCGTCTGCAGCAGCGAGGCCTGGTTGAGCACCCGGAAGGTGGTGGTGCCGTTCGAGGTATGCGCGGGCGTCAGGATCGAGGTCACCTCCGCCTGGGCGTTGTTCACCGCGTTGGACGACGTCGCCTCGACGACGATCTGCGAGAGGCCGCCCGTGACACCCGTCAAGAGATCCTGGGTGGTCGTCAGCGGGGCGATCGCGATGTCGTCCTGGTCCTGGAAGCCGTTGGTCCCCTTCGGCACGAGGACGCCGACCACGAGGAAGGCGTGTCCGTTGATCTTGACCGTCGCGCCGAGCGGGTCCTGGCTCCCGAAGAGATTGGTCACGACCGTCTGGCCGAGGACGACGACGCTGTTGTGGGCGGCCTCGTCGGCCGAGGTGAAGAAGCTGCCGGCCTCGATCGGGCTCTTGCGCGCCTCCTCGTAGGAGGGCGTCGTGCCGATGAACTGGCTCGGGCTGTAGCTCGTGCCGTTGTAGGTCATCGTGATCGACTGGCCGTTGACGACGGGGGTCACCGACTTGATGTCGGGGGCCGCCGCCTTGCTCTGGAGCGCCTTGACGTCCTTCAGCGTCAGCTGGGTGACCTGGCTCTGGGTGCCGCGCTGCGCGCCGCCGCCGCCGAAGCCGCCGAAGCCGCCGGGCGAGACGCTGAGGATGTTGGTGCCGAGGTTCTCGATGCGCTGCTGCACCGCGACCGCGGAGCCATGGCCGACCGAGACGAGGATGATCACCGCCGCGACGCCGATCGTGATCCCGAGCATCGTCAGCAGCGAGCGCAGGCGATTCGTCATCACGCCCTGGAAGGCCATCCGGAGCGCCTCGAGCGCGTTCAAGAGGTTGCCTCCCCGAGGCGGAGCGTGCCGAGGGCGAGCGTCGGCGCCTCTTCCGCAGGGACCACCGGCGGCGGGGGCAGGGGCCCTCGGCGCTCGTCGCTCACGATCCGGCCGTCCGCGAGGTGGATCGTCCGCAGCGCATGCGCGGCGACGTCCTGCTCGTGCGTGATCATCACGATCGTCCGCCCGGCGGCGTTCAGGGCGTCGAAGATCTGGAGGATCTCGCGCTGGGCGGCGCTGTCGATGTTTCCGGTCGGCTCGTCGGCGAGGATCAGGGCGGGATCGGTGACGATCGCGCGGGCGATCGCGACCCGCTGCTGCTGGCCGCCGGAGAGCTCCTGCGGCCCGTGCGAGGCGCGATCGGCCAGGCCGACGGCGGCGAGCGCCGCGAGCGCCCTCTCCCGCCGCTCCGCCCTGCCCGCGCGCGCGTAGATCAGCGGCAGCTCGACGTTTCGCAGAGCAGAGGTGCGCGGGATCAGGTTGAAGCTCTGGAAGACGAACCCGATCTTGTGGTTGCGGAGGTAGGAGAGCTCGACGTCGGTGAGGTCGCTGACCTCGAGCCCGTCGAGCAGGCAGCGGCCGCTCGTCGGGATGTCGAGGCAGCCGATCAGGTTCATCATCGTCGACTTGCCCGAGCCGCTCGCGCCCATGATCCCGACGTAGTCGCCCGACTCGACGAGGAGATCGACGTCGCGGAGCGCGTGAACGGCGACCTCGCCCGTCCCGTAGCTCTTCGAGACGTTCTCGAGCGCCACGGCGGGCCAGCGCCGGTCGCTCACTAGCCCCCTCCGAAGATGGCGCCGCCGCCGCCGCCGAAGCCGCCGCTGCGGAAGCCGCCTCCTCGCCCGCTCGTGGTGGACGTCGAGCCGAAGGGCGAGCTCGAGGAGCCGGACGAGATGTTCAGGGTCGGCAGCACGACCGTCTCTCCGGCCTTGAGGCCGGCGACGATCTCCGTCGTGGTGTCGCCGCGCAGGCCGACGACCACGGGGCGGATCGTCTGCGTCTTGCCGACGAGCACGGTGACCCTGCCGTTCGTGCCGGTGCCGGTGACCGCGGACGAGGTGACGTGCACGACGTTGTCGGCCTCGGCGACGGTCACGTCGACCTCGGCGGTCATGCCCGGCTTGACACCGGCCGGCGTGGGGTTGTCGAAGGCGAAGGTGACGCCGTAGGTGACGACGTTCGAGACGACGGTCGAGGTGGTGTCGATCGCGATGACGTGGGCTGCCAGCTCGGTGCCCGGGAGCGCGTCGACCGTGACGGTGGCCGGCTGCCCGTCCTTGATCTTGGCGACGTCGGTCTCGCTGAAGCCCGCGGTGACCTGGAGCCCGGAGACGTTGGTGAGGACGACGAAGCCGGTGGTCGACGAGCCCGAGCCGGTGCCCGAGGCGCTCGACGAGGAGCTCGACGAGACGACGGTCGTCCCGCCGCCCGAGGTCATCGCGCCGACGACGCCGTTGACCGCGGTAACCGTGCCCGACACCGGCGCGGTGAGCGTCGTCTGGCTGAGCGTCAGCTCGGCCGCGGTCAGGTTCGCCTGCGCCTGGGCGACGGACGACTCCTGCTGGGTCACGTTGGCCTGCTTCGCAGTCTGGATCCCGAGCTGCGCCGAGGAGACCGACTGCTTGGCGTTCGCGATCGCCTGGTTGGCGCTCGAGATCGCCTGGGAATCCTTGAGCGCGCCCGACTCCTGGCTGTTCTTCGCGTTCGCGATCGCCGTGCGGTCGTGGGACAGCGTCAGCTCGTCGGCGATGATCGTAGACGCGTCGGCCTTGAGCGCGTTCTGGTCCGAGGTGACGGCGCTCTGGTACTTGCTCTGGGTCGCCTGGTCGGTCTGGAGCTGGCTCTGAGCCTGGCTGACGGCGTAGGAGTCGGCCGCGAGCGTCTTCTGGAGGGAAGTCGAGTTCGAGCTGCTCTGCGCGGCGGCGCTCTGGGCGCGCGGAGACGGCCTGCTGGTCGGTCGCGACCTGCGCCTGGCGGCGGCGCAGGCAGCCGGCGTCGCCGGTACGGCATGCAGGCGGTCGTCTCCGTCTGCTGGTCCTTGTTGAGCGTGCTCTGCGCACTCGAGAGGGCGGAGCTCGTGCTCGAGGCGCTCGCCTGCGCGTCGTACTGCGACTGCTGGTCGGACTGCTGCTTGGCCTGGGCGGCCGACAACGCCGTCTGGTCGGCGGTGACGGTCGGCCCGATCGCATCGTAGGCCTGCTGGTCGGCCGCGAGCTGGGCCTGGTCGAGCTTCTGCTGGTTGAGGTCCCGCTCCTCCTTGCCGCGGTCGAGCCGGAGCTGCTGCTGGGCCTGCGCGACCGACATCGAGGCGGTCTTGCCGTTCATCTGCTTGTTGGCCGCGGCGGTCGAGACACCGGACTTGGCGTTCGAGACGCCCGCCTTGGCCGCCTTCAGCGACAGGAGCGCCTGCGCGTAGGAGGTCTGGGCCTGCTGGTTCGCCGACTTCAGCTGCGCATTGGCGGAGTTGAGCGACGCCTCGGCCTGGTTCACCGCGAGCTGCGCGGACTGCGAGTCGATCTTCCCGAGGGTCTGGCCCGCGGTGACGTTCTGGCCGGGCTTGACGTCGACGGCGGTGACCTGGCCGCCGGTGATGAAGTTCACGTTCAGCGACTGCGACGCCTCGACGTTGCCGGTCGCCGACACGGACGAGAGCACGACGCCGCGCTGGGCGACCGCGGTGCGCGTCACCGACGCGGCGGACGAGCTGGTCGCGGGCCCGACCGTCAGCGCGGCGGCGACGCCGAGCGCGACGAGGATCGCCACGAGGACGATGTTCGTCTTGTTGTCGGGGATCCGCTTCATCGCAGGGGACAGCCGGCCTTCACCCCGCCAGTCTGTCGGCGCCGCATGAACGCTGTTTGAGATTCGATTAAGAAGTCACTAAGGGTTCCCGGCGCCCCGACGGATACGCTAGGCCCCGTGCTCGAGCGCTGGACCCGCGCCGTCGTCCGTGCTCGTGTCGCCGTCCTCCTCTGCTGGCTCGTCGTGCTCGGCTTCGGGATCTACGCCTCGGCGGAGCTTCCGGGGCTCCTCTCGAACTCGTTCAACGTGCCGGGGACCGACTCGGCGCGCGCGCAGACGCTGCTGGCCCGCGGCTTCGGCGAGCGCACCGACGGCACGTTCACCGTCGTCTTCCCGGCGGCCCACCCCTCCGACAAGGCGGTCAAAGCCCGCGCCCGGGCCCGGCTCGCGCTGGCCGCGCGCGCGGTACCGGGCGGGCGCGCGGGAGAGCTCCGGCAGGGCCCGGGGCTCCTCTACGGCGACGTCACCACGCGGCTCGACCTCCAGCACGCCAAGCGCTACACGACGACCGTCCGGCGTGCGCTCGGACCGGGCGCGCTCGTGACAGGCCAGCCCGCGATCCAGCACGACCTCGACCCGATCCTCGCGCAGGACCTGCGCCGCGGCGAGGCGATCGCGCTGCCGATCGCGCTGATCGTCCTCCTCGTCGTGTTCGGCTTCTCGCTCGCGGTCGCGATCCCGTTCCTCTTCGCGGCCTGCACGATCACCGGCACGCTCGCCGCGGTCTACCTGATCGCCCACGCCGTGCCGGTCGTCTCGTACGTGACGAACCTCGTCGAGCTGATCGGACTCGGGCTCGCGATCGACTACTCGCTGCTGATCGTCTACCGCTTCCGCGAGGAGCTCGCGCGCGGCGACTCGACCGACGAGGCGGTGGTGCGGACGATGGACACCGCGGGGCGCGCGGTCGTCTTCTCGGGCCTCGCGGTCGCGATCGGGCTCGCGGTGCTCCTCTTCGTGCCGGTCCCGTTCATCCGCTCGATGGGCATCGGCGGCGTGCTCGTCCCGCTCGCCTCGATCGCCGCCGCGCTCACGCTCCAGCCGGCGCTCCTGTCGCTCTTCGGCCGCCGCGTCGGGCGCCGCCGCGAGCGCCCGGTCGACCTCGCCGGCGGCTTCTGGGCGCGCCACGCGCGCTCGATCATGGGCCGCCCGGCCGTCTACCTCGCGGTCGGCACGGTCGTGCTGCTCGGCCTGGCGGCGCCGGCGATCTTCCTGCGGCTCACCCCCGGCTCGTTCTCGGGGATCCCGCGCTTCCCCGAGTCGATGCGGGGCTACGCCTGCTGCGCGACCGCGTCGGCGCCGGGGCCGTGATGCCGACGGAGATCGTCGTCGACGGCGCGCGGCCGTCCCGGGCGGCGATCGCCCGGCTCGCCGACGCGCTCTTCCACGACCCCGAGGTGCTGATCGTCGCGAGCGGGACGCGGTCGCCGTACGTGAGCGCGGACGGCCGCTACGCGCGGGTGATCGTCGCCGGCCGCCACGAGTACGGCGCACGCCAGACGCAGAGCCTCGTGCGCCGGATCCGCTCGACGCTGATCCCCGCGGCCCGCTTCCCCGCCGGCACCCGCGTCTACGCGGGCGGCGCGCCGGCGCAGGGCGTCGACTTCCTCGCGCGCTCCTACGGCGTGGCGCCGTGGCTCGTGCTGGCCGTGCTCGTCCTCACCTACCTCGTGCTGCTGCGCGCGTTCCGCTCGCTGCTGCTTGCCGCTGAAGGCCGTGATCCTCAACCTGCTCTCCGTCGCCGCCGCGTGCGGGATGCTCGTCGTCGTGTTCCAGTGGGGCCGCGGCTTCGGCCAGATCGAGGGCTGGGTGCCGATCGTCCTCTTCGCGACCCTGTTCGGGATCTCGATGGACTACGAGGTCTTCATGGTCACGCGGATCCGCGAGTCGTGGGACCACGTGCACGACAACACGCGGGCGGTCGCACACGGGCTCGAGCGGACCGGGCGGATCATCACCGCGGCCGCCCTGATCATGGTGGCGGCGTTCTCGGGCTTCGTCGTCGGGCGCGTCGCGGGCCTGCAGGAGCTCGGGCTCGGCCTGGCGCTCGCGATCCTGCTCGACGCGACCGTGATCCGGATGGTGCTCGTCCCGTCGCTGATGGCCGTGCTCGGCCGCTGGAACTGGTGGCTACCCGCCGGACTCCGGAAACAGTGAGGGAGGGCCGCCGAAGCAGCCCTCCCTCACCTTTGGGACCACCCTATTTGACGACGGTGATCGCCAACCGGATCGCGGGCAGCTGGTACCCGAGCGCCAGTGCGGGCTCGTCCTGTGCGTAGGTCAGGAACGGCACCATCCCGTACGGCGTGTTCGCGTACGACGGCTGCTGCGAGTAGAGCAGCGGGTAGCCGTCGATGAGATGCGTGCCGGGACCACCCGTGGCGACGATGTTCAGCACCACGTCGCCCTGCGAGTTGAAGCCGCAGCCGTACCCGACGTAGCTGTTGTCGTAGTCGACCGCGATGGTGTTGTCGAGCTGGGTCCAGCCCAGCCCCTTGAGGTGCACTGTGAAGATCTGTCCCTCGTGGACCGTCAGCGACGACATGCCGACGACGCTCCGCTTGATGTAGTACGGCGTCTGCGTGACCACCTTCCCGTTCTGGAGCAGCTGCACCACGTGCCAGCCGCCGAGACCGTCGGGGATGGTGATCTTGCTCTGGAGCGTTCCGTCCGCCGCCGCGGTGGCGTTGCCGAGCGGGACGGAGACGAACGTCCAGCAGGTGCCGGAGCAGTTGACGCGGTTGCCGACGACCGTCGACCACTCCATGTCGACGGGCGCGCCGGCGGTGAGGCCGGAGGCCGAGATGTCGACCTTGGTGTTGACGGTTCCGGCGGTGGACGACAGGTGAGCCGTCGCCGAGCCGGTGGTGGCGAGCCCCGTCGCGGCCATCGTCGTGCGCGCATCGAGCGTCGGGGCGACGTTGACCGGCCAGTCGAGCTGCGCTCTTCGGCCTGCCCGCGTCCTTCGTGACCGTGAACGTCTTCTGGAACTCGGTCGTCCACGGCAGCGGTGACTGCTGCACGTTGAGGTAACCGAAGTTCACGGCGTTGTCGAGCGAGATCACGTGCCGGCCGACCGGCCCTGAGGCACGGATCTCGGTCGACGCGATCCCGCGGGTCCAGTTCGCCGTCATCGCACCGACGAAGTGGTTGTCGTACAGCAGCGCCGCGCCGCCCTCGTAGAGCGAGGAGCCGAGGCCGCCGTAGGTGATGTGGATCATCGTGCCGATCGGCCCCTTGGTCGGGCTGATCGTGGCCCAGCGGGCCATCAGGAAGCCGCCCTTCGCGTACTGGACGCCGTCCACGACCGCGTAGATGTCGTGGATCCCGCCCCAGTCCTTCGGTGCGACCATCCCGATCGAGAACGAGCCGGTCGAGTCGGTCTGCGCCGTGGCGAGGACGACCGCCAGCTTGTTGGTGACGCGGCCGAGGTAGTCGACCGTGTCGGGCCGTGCGTCGAGCAGCCAGGTGACGTTCGCGCTGCTCCAGGTGATCGTGACGGGCTTGTTGGCGGGAAGCCCGCTCCCGCTGAGCGTGAAGTTCGTCCCCGCGAGGCCCGTGTCAGGGGCGGTCTTGAGGATGCCGATGTTCGGCGCCGCCGTGGCGGGAGCCGCGATCGGGCCCGGAAGCCCTGCGACGCCCGGGATCGCCGGTGCGGTGACCGGCCCGCCGGCCGCGAGGCCGGCCGCCGGCGCGAGCAGCATCGCTGCAGCTGCGACGGCACCGACGGCGACCTTGCGGAGCAGACGGGCCGAGTGAGTGGTGGTGTCCATGGTGGTGGTCCCTTCTCCCTCGGCCTTACGGGGTGACGACGAGGTCGTAGTCGTAGGTGCCGGTCTTCCCGGTCTCGGTGTTGAACACGACGTGAACCGTCGTCTCACCGAGCGGGTAGTCGGCCGGAATGATCCAGAAGTTCGACCAGAAGTTGACCTTGGCCCCGGCGTTGCCGTGCGCGCCGTAGCCGAGGACGACGTCCGGCTGGCCCGGAACGGAGAAGTGCGCGTCCTTGACGTTGTCCGTCGTGAGGACGTCGGCGGTGGTCATGTCGACTCCCCAGGAGCGGATCACGACGCGCTCGCCGCGCTTGTAGACGTTGGTCTGCGTGCAGCCGATCGGCCGCACCGGTGCGCCCGCGGGCGCGGTGCCGTTGATGCTGTCCACGTAGAGGGACACGTCGAGCTTCGCCGACGCGGCGACGGTCGGGTTCGTGAACGGCGCGACTGCCGTCGGCGGAGCCGTCCCGGAGATCGTGAGCTGGGACGTCGGGACGGGCATCTGCACGAACTGCCCCTTGTGCTTCGACGTCGTCTGGATCAGGACCCTGTACGGCACGAGGCCCGGCGCGTACGACGCGGGAACCGTCCAGGTGCCCGTCCAGGCGAGGCGGTTGGTCGCGCCCGGAGCCTTGTTGTTGAACTTCAGCTTCACGTTCGGCTGGTTCGGGATCGTCACGTAGAAGTACTTGACGTCGCCGGCCTGGAGCACCTTCTGGGTCTGGCCGTCGACCGCGTACGCGCGGAAGACGACGGTCGAGCCGGGGGTGAACCAGTTCGCGGCCGCGCCGCCCGTCGTCACGGTCTGCGCGGCGATGAACACCTGCACGACCTTCGGAGACGGAAACGGAACCGGTGCGGGCGGCGTGTCCGCCAGCGCCTGCGTGGTGACCGCCGCCACGGCGAGCGCCGCGGCGAGGGTGAGGATTCTCTTCATGGTGGTGATTCCTTCCTAGGCGGTCAGGGTTCCGAAGAGCTTCAGCGTGAAAGCCCCGGTGGAGTGGACGTAGGTGCCGGTCATCTTCAGCGTGCCCTTGGCCTTGGCGAGCTTGCCGGTGCCCTTGAGCACCGTCGCGTGGCCGGCGATCGCGAAGTTCTCGCCGCTGTCGTCGCCGCAGCTCATGGAGCCGGGGGCGACCTTGAAGGTCAGCGTGCCGGTGCCCTTGAGCACGCCCGTGCCGGTGAACGGCACGCACGGCTGCTGGGAGGTGTCGCCGGAGCCGAGGCCCGAGATCGAGCTCTTGCCGAGGTAGGTGCCGGTGCCGGTTCCCGTCGCCGAGATGGCGGCGATGCTGTTCGTGATCTTGGTCGTCGCGTTGCCGGAGTAGCTCGCGGTGAACGGCAGCTTCTTGACGGTCGTGC
This sequence comes from uncultured Actinomycetes bacterium, assembly GCA_963746005.1. Taxonomy (GTDB): domain Bacteria; phylum Actinomycetota; class Thermoleophilia; order Gaiellales; family Gaiellaceae; genus CAVQZA01. The sequence continues at coordinate 28,863 of CAVUZM010000023.1, forward strand.
CGGCCACCGCGGTGCCGGCCACGAGCGCCAGCGCCGCAATAACGGCTACCGGCGCCGCGATCGTAGTTCGGAACGTCTTCACAGTGGCTCCTTTCGAGGTATGCAGCGCATCCTGCGCGCGATGCCGGGTACCCGAATCGGGTATTTCCCGCACAGGGCCTACGGAGAACTGCGCCTCGTCCCGGGCCGGATCCGTAGTTCCTGCTGAGGCGCGCGCCTCGGAGAGGCGGCCGCCCGGCCTTCGTGGCTCGCGCTCGGCCCGACCGCCTACGTGATCGAGCCGTTCACGCTGGACCCGCTCCGCGCCGCGCTCGACGCTGCAACCGTCTAGCGCACGATCAGCGCGAGCAGCGCCTTCTGGACGTGAAGGCGGTTCTCCGCCTCGTCCCAGACCGCCGAGCGCGGCCCGTGCGCGATCGCCTCGGTGATCTCCTCGCCGTAGTGGGCGGGGAGGCAGTGCATCGCGAAGGCGCCCGACGGAGCCTGCGCGAAGAGCTCCTCGTCGAGCGCGTACGGGGCGAGGTCGGCCTTGCGCTGCTCGGCCTCGTCCTCGAAGCCCATGCTCGTCCAGACGTCGGTGACGACGACGTCGGCGCCCGACACCGCCTCGGCCGGGTCGCGCACGATCTCGACTCCCGCCACCGCCGGCTCGTACCCGGCCGGGCACGCGACCACGGGTGAGGCGCCGAGCGCGAGCGAGGCCTCGAGCAGCGAGACACAGACGTTGTTGCCGTCGCCGAGCCATGCGATGCGGACGCCCTCGAGCCGGCCGAGCCGCTCGCGGATCGTCAGCACGTCGGCGAGCGCCTGGCACGGGTGGGCGAGATCGGTCAGGGCGTTGACGACCGGGATGTCGGCCTCCGCGGCGAGCTCGTCGACGGTCGCCTGCGAAGAGATCCGGATCACGATCGCGCTCAGGTAGCGCGACAGCACCTTCGCGGTGTCGCGGATCGTCTCGCCGCGGCCGAGCTGCAGATCGCGGCCCGCGAGGTAGAGCGCGGTGCCGCCGAGCTGGGCGACGCCGACCTCGAACGAGACGCGGGTGCGCGTGGAGGGCTTGTCGAAGATCATCCCGACCGTCCGTCCCGGCAGCAGCGGATGCGGCTCGAACCGCGCCTGCGCCGCCTTCAGCTCGGCGGCGAGGTCGAGCACGGCGAGCAGGTCGTCCGCGTTCCAGTCGGCGATCCGCAGCAGGCTCCGGCCCTTGAGATGCCCCGGCGAGCGCCGCTCGAGCGCCTCGAGCGGAGGCAGCGGGTGCGGGAGTGTCGTCGACATGTTTTGCATATTAAGCACAGAACTGCATAATACGCAAGAGATGACGACTACGGCAATCATCGGCTGCGCGGGGTACTCCGGTCAGGAGACGCTCGACCGTGTGCTCTCGCACCCCGAGCTCGAGCCCATCGCGCTCGGCTCGGACTCGCTCGCCGGCCTGCCGGCCTCGGCGCTCGATCCCCGCCTGGCTGCGGCCGACCTGCCGCCGTTCGTGACAAATGACCACGCGCTCGCGAGCGGAGCGGAGCTGATCTTCCTTTGTTTGGGCCACGAACAGGCGGCGGCGGTTGATCCGCCCGCCGATGCGGTTATCATCGATCTCTCCGGCGCGCATAGACTCCATGATCCGTCCCTCTATACGGACTGGTATGGCTGGGCGCACCCTCTCCCCACAGCGCTCAGCCGCCTGGAGCTATGCGTTGCCGGAGCTTTTCCCGCCCGAGGGGAGGCTGATCGCGAATCCGGGCTGCTATGCGACCGCGGCGCTGCTCGCGCTGCAGCCGCTCGTCGGGACGCGATCGACCCGAGCGGCGTGGTCGTCGACGCGAAGTCGGGCGTCTCGGGCGCCGGGCGCGCGCTCAAGGCGTCCTCGCACGCGGGCTCCGTGCTCGAGAACGTCGCCCCCTACCGCGTCGGGACGCACCAGCACGCGCCCGAGATCGCGCAGGGGCTCGGCTTTCCGGTCTGCTTCGTCCCGCACCTGCTGCCCGTGCGCCGCGGCCTGCTCGCGACCTGTTACGTCCACGCCGTCGAGCCCGACCTGCGCGGGCGCCTCGAGGCCGCGTACGCCGCGACTCCCGCCGTGCTGCTGCTGCCGGAGGGCGTCTCGCCCGAGCTCGCGCGCGTCGCGGGCACGGACGCGGCCGAGGTGGCGCTGTTCCAGGACAAGGCGACCGACACCGCGATCGTGATCTGCGCGCTCGACAACCTCGGCAAGGGCGCCGCGGGCCAGGCCGTCCAGAACGCGAACCTCGCGCTCGGCCTCGACGAGACGATGGGGCTTCGGCTCCAGGGGGTGATGGTGTGAGCGTCACCGCCGCCAAGGGGTTCGCCGCTGCGGGAGTGGCCGCCGGAATCCGGCGCCGCGGGCCCGACGTCGCGCTCGTCCGCTCGCTCGTGCCGGCTGTGGGCGGCGGGATGTTCACCGTGAACCGCGTCCAGGCCGCGCCGGTGAAGGTCTCGCGGGAGCACCTCACGCTCGCCGAGCCGCAGGCCGTCGCGATCAACTCGGGCGTCGCCAACGCCGCCACCGGCGCGAAGGGCGAGGCCGACGCACGCACGACGGCAGTCGAGGTCGGGCGGCTGCTCGACCTCGCGCCCGAGCAGGTGATCGTCCTCTCGACCGGCGTGATCGGCGCCCCGCTCCCGCTCGACCGGCTCGTCCCGGGCCTCGTGAACGCGGCCGCGGCGCTCTCGGAGCAGGGCGGCCTCGCGGCGGCGAAGGCGATCCTCACCACCGACACGAGGGCGAAGGAGGCGTCGGTGACGGGCGCCGGGTTCACCGTCGGCGGGATGTCGAAGGGCTCCGGGATGATCCACCCGAACCTCGCGACCATGCTCGCGGTCATCACCACCGACTATCCGCTCGAGCCGGGCGAGCCGATCGAGCTCCTGCGCCCCGCGGTCGACGAGAGCTTCAACTCGATCTCGGTCGACGGCGAGTGCTCGACGAACGACGCCGTCATCCTGCTCGCGAACGGCGCGAGCGGGCTCGAGCGGACGCCTGTCTCGGACCTCGCCTTCGCCGCCGCGCTTCGCACCGTCTGCGCCGACCTCGCACGGCAGATCGTCGAGGACGGCGAGGGCGCGACGGTCTTCGCGGAGATCGCGGTCACCGGCGCGGCCTCCAACGCCGAGGCCCGGGCGATCGCGTCGCGGATCGCGACCTCGCCGCTCGTCAAGACCGCGCTCTTCGGCCGCGACGCGAACTGGGGCCGCGTGCTCGCCGCGGCCGGCTCGGCGCCCTTCAACGGCGGCTACGCGCAGGTCGACCCCGAGCTGATCACGCTCGCCTACAACGACACGCTCGTGCTGGTCGGCGGCGCGCCGAGCGAGGACGAGCCCGACGTCTCCTCGCCGAACTGCCGGATCGAGCTCGACCTCGGCCTCGGCGACGGCGCGGCGGAGTACTTCACCAGCGACCTGTCCTACGACTACGTCCGCATCAACGCGGACTACCGCTCGTGAGCAGGATCGTCGTCAAGTGCGGCGGCGCGGTCGCCGCCTCGAGCGGCGAGGCGATCATGCGGCTCGTCGAGGAGGGCCACGAGGTGTGCGTCGTCCACGGCGCCGGGAAGCAGATCTCGATGCTGATGGCCGAGCGCGGCCTGCCCGTGCAGTTCCTCGGCGGGCGCCGAGTCACCAGTCGAGAGGCGATCGGAGTCGTGAAGGAGGCGCTCGACCAGCTGAACGCCGAGCTGTGCGCGGCGCTCGGGCCGCTCGCGGTCGGGCTCCACGGCGACGAGATCGGTCTCAAGGCTCGGCCCGTGATGACGCTCGGGCTGGTCGGCGACCCGCTGCCGAGCCGCCCGCAGGCTGTCGAGGACGCGCTCGCGGCGGGGCTGATCCCGGTCGTGACGCCGCTCGCGATGGGGCCGCTCAACGTGAACGCCGACGAGGCAGCGGCCGCACTCGCGGTCGGGATCGAGGCCGAGCGGATCGTCTTCCTCACCGACGTGCCCGGCCTCCTGCTCGGCGGCGCGGTGACCGCGGTCGTGCGTGCCGACGAGGCCGAGCGGATGCTCGACGCCGACGACTTCGAGGGCGGGATCGTGCCGAAGCTCCGCGCGGCGATCACCGCGGCGCGGCTCGGCGTGCGCGCCGAGATCGGCGAGACGGCGGTGCTCGCATGAACCTGACCGCTCACGGATCCGTACTCGCGACCTACGCGCGCTCCGACGTCACCTTCGTCTCCGGCGAGGGCTCCTGGCTCGTCGACGCCGACGGCAACCGCTACCTCGACTGCCTCGGCGGGCTCGCGGTCACCTCGCTCGGCCACTGCAACCCGGCCGTGACGGCCGCGGCCCACGCAGCAGCTCGACAAGCTCTGGCACGCGTCCAACCTCTACTGGAGCGAGCCGATGGAGACGCTCGCCGACCGGCTCTCGGCGCGCTTCGGCGGCGCGGCCGCGTTCTTCTGCAACTCGGGCGCGGAGGCGAACGAGTCGGCCCTCAAGTACGCGCGCAAGGCGACCGGCAAGCCGGGCGTCGTCGCGCTCGAGGGCGGCTTCCACGGCCGCACGCTCGGCGCGCTCTCGGTCACCGGCCAGCCCGCGAAGCGCGAGCCGTTCGAGCCGCTCTCGCCGGGCGCCGCCTTCGTGGCGCCGAACGACCTCGAGGCGCTCGCCGCCGCCGTCGGGCCCGCGACGGGCTGCATCCTGCTCGAGCCGATTCTCGGCGAGGGCGGCGTCCACCCGCTCTCGGCGGAGTTCCTCGCCGCGGCCCGCGAGCTCGCCGACGACCACGGCGCAGTGCTGATCCTCGACGAGATCCAGTGCGGGCTCGGGCGCACCGGCAGCTTCTTCGCGTTCGAGCAGCTCGGCGTCCGCCCCGACGCGGTCACGCTTGCCAAGGCGCTCGCGAACGGGCTTCCGATCGGCGCCCTGCTCGTCTCGGACGACGCGCCCGAGGGCTTCGTCCCCGGCGACCACGGCTCGACCTTCGGCGGCAACCCGGTCGCGTGCGCGGCCGCCGTCGCGGTCTGCGACCAGCTCACGGACGAGCTGCTCGCGGAAGTCCGGGAGAAGGGCGCGGGTCTCGCCGCAGGGCTCGCGCCGCTCCCGGGCGTCACCGAGCTGCGCGGACGCGGCCTGATGTGGGGGCTCGAGCTCGACCGGCCCGCCGGCCCCGTCGTGGACGCCGCGCGGGCGCGCGGGCTCGTCGTGGGCTCGGCCGGCGAGACCGTGCTTCGCCTGACCCCGCCGTTGACGATCACCGTTGCCGAGCTCGAGCACGCGCTCGGCGTTCTCCAGGAGGTGCTGCAGTGAGCAAGTTCGACCGTCAGGGCGCGATCCTGCGTCTCGTCCAGGAGCGTCCGCTCGCAACCCAGGCCGAGGTGGCCGATGCCCTGCGCGAGGAGGGCTACGACTCCGTCCAGGCCACCGTCTCGCGCGACATCGCCCAGCTCGGGCTCGTGAAGGCCAGAAACGGCGACGGGCGCCTCGTCTACGCGCTGCCCGGCGCGGTCGACCTCAACCGGCTCTCGGAGCTGACCGCCGCGCTGCGCCGCTGGACGATGTCGATCACCTCGAGCGGCAACATCACCGTCATCCTCACCCACTCCGGCTTCGCGCCCGCGCTCTGCCAGGCGATCGACGAGGCCGTCCTCCCGGACGTGATCGGCACGATCGCGGGGGACAACACCATCTTCCTCGTCGCGCGGGAGGGCCTCACCGGGGCCGACCTCGCCGACGAGCTCCGCTACCACCTGCAAGGAGACACCTAAATGACCAAGACCGCTGTGGTCGCCTACTCGGGCGGCCTCGACACGAGCTGCATCATCGCCTGGCTGAAGGAGTTCTACGGCTACGACGAGGTCGTCGCCGTGCTCGTCGACGTGGGCCAGGACGCGAACTTCGAGCCGGCGTTCGCGCGCGGCCGGGCGGCAGGCGCCGACGACGTCGTCCTGCTCGACTGCAAGGAGGCCTTCGCGGACGACCAGGTCGCGAAGACGCTGATCGCGAACGCGCTGTACGAGGGCAAGTACCCGCTGATCTCGGCGCTCTCGCGCCCGGTGATCGCCGAGGCCGTCGCCGGTCTCGCGCTCGAGCTCGGCGCCGAGGCGGTCGTCCACGGCTGCACCGGCAAGGGCAACGACCAGCTCCGCTTCGAGCTCGCCTTCAAGGCGAAGTTCCCCGGCGTGAAGGTGATCGCGCCGCTTCGCGACAGGGTCTGGACGCGCGACGAGGAGATCGCCTACGCCGAGGCGAACGGGATCCCGGTCGAGGCGAAGCAGGCATCGCCGTACTCGATCGACGACAACCTGTTCGGCCGCGCGATCGAGGCCGGGATGCTCGAGGACCCGTGGGTCGCCCCGCCCGAGGACGCATTCGTGCTGACCGGCTCGCCGGCCGACGCGCCTGCGCCCACGGAGATCGTGATCGGCTTCGAGCAGGGCGTGCCCGTGTCGCTCGACGGCTCGGAGCTGCCGCTCTACAAGCTGATCGCGGCGCTGAACGAGCAGGCCGGCGCGTACGGGATCGGGCGGATCGACATGATCGAGAACCGGGCGATCGGGATCAAGAGCCGCGAGCTGTACGAGGCACCGGCGGCGATCGCGCTGATGACCGCGCACGTGGCGCTCGAGGACGTCGTGCTGACGAAGGCCGAGGCGGTCGCGAAGCGGCAGCTCGAGCCGCAGTGGGCGAAGCTCGTCTACGACGGGCTCTGGTTCAGCCCCGTGCGCCACGCCTACGACGCGTTCTTCGCGAAGACGCAGGAGCTCGTCACCGGCGAGGTGCGGCTGCGGCTCCAGGCCGGCGCGCCGACGGTGGTCGGGCGCCGCTCGGAGTACGCGCTCTACTCGGAGAAGCTCGCCTCGTACGGCACCGGCGAGACGTTCCCGCACGCGGCCGCGGAGGGCTTCATCCAGATCGCCGCGCTCGAGGTCGAGCTGGCCGCGGCCAGGGAGCGCGGGCTGGCCGAGGTATGACGCTCTGGTCCGGCCGCGTCGGCGGCGGACGCCTGGCCCCCGAGGTCTGGGAGTTCCTCCGGGCCGAGGACGCGGAGCTCTTTCCCTACGACTGCCGGGCGACCGCGCTGCACGCGCGGCGCCTGGCGGCTGCGGGGATCCTGACCGAGGCCGAGGCCGCCGAGGCCGAGCAGCTCCTCGCGAGTTACCGTGTTAACATGGTAACACAGGAGGACGAGGACGTTCACTCGGCGATCGAGCGGCTCCTCGGGCCGCTCGGGGCGAAGATCCATGCCGGCCGCTCGCGCAACGACCAGGTCGCGGCCGCGTTCCGCCTCTACGTCGAGGACGCCTGCGCCGAGGCGCGGGAGGCGATCCTCGGGCTCGCGGGCGTCGTGCTCGACCTCGCGGAGGCCGAGGCGGAGACGCCGATGCCCGGGTACACGCACCTCCAGCGCGCGCAGCCGGTCACGGTCGGCCACCACCTCCTCGCCTGGGTCGAGATGCTCGAGCGCGACCTCGTGCGCTTCGCGTTCGCGGCGGCGCAGGCCGAGCTCTCGCCGCTCGGCGCGGGCGCGCTCGCCGGCTCGACGCTGCCGCTTCCCGCCCCGGAGGGCGCCGGCCAGCTGCGCAACTCGCTCGACGCCGTCGCCGACCGCGACTTCGCGCTCGACTACCTCTACGCGTGCACCGTCCTCTTCACGCACCTCTCGCGGATCGGCGAGGAGCTGGTGCTCTGGAGCACGAGCGAGTTCGGCTTCGCGCGCCTGCCCGAGACGGCGGCGACCGGCTCCTCGATGATGCCCCAGAAGCTGAACCCCGACGTCGCCGAGCTCGTCCGCGGCAAGGCCGGCACCGCGATCGGCCGCCTCACCGGGCTGCTCGCCGTGGTGAAGGGCCTGCCGCTCTCGTACGACCGCGACCTGCAGGAGGACAAGCGGCCCGCCTTCGACGCGCGGCGGGACACCGCGCTCGCGCTCGCGGCGCTCGCGCGTGCTGATCGCCGGGCTCGAGCTCGACCACGACCGCCTCGCCGCGGCCTGCAACGACCCGCTCCTGCTCGCGACGGATGCCGCGGAGGCGCTCGTCCGGGAGGGCGTCCCGTTCCGCGAGGCCCACGAGCAGGTCGCCGCACAGGTTCGGGCGGGCACGTTCGAGCCGCCCGCGGTGCCGGGTGCCCGCCCGACCCCGGGGCCCGGCGGCGCGCGAGAGCAGGTCGCGGCCGCTCGCGCGCGCCTCTCGTAGAATCGCCCGCGTGGAAGAGCGTCCTCTCGGCGCCACCGGGATCAGCGTCTCGCGGCTGATCCTCGGCTGCGGCAACTTCGGCGGGATCGGCTCCTCGCCCGACTTCTTCGGGCAGGGCGAGAGCGAGGCCGAGGCCTTCGTCGTCATGGACGCGGCCTGGGAGGCCGGGATCACGACGTTCGACACCGCCGATGCCTACGGGGGCGGCCGCTCCGAGACGGCGATCGGGAAGTGGATCGCAGCCCGCGGCGTCCGGCCGAAGCTGACCACGAAGACCTTCAACCCGATGGACGTCGGCGAGGACCAGGGCCTCGCGCCGGCGCGGATCCGCCGACAGCTCCACTCGAGCCTCGAGCGCCTCGGCGTCGACAGCGTCGAGCTCTACCTGACGCATGCGCCCGATCCGGACACGCCGCTCGAGGACACGCTGGGAGCGCTCGAGGAGTTGCGCGCCGAGGGCCTGATCGGCGCCTTCGGCGGCTCGAACGTCGACGGCCTCGTCCTGGAGGCGGCCGGCGGCCGCTATGCCTGGGTGCAGAACTCCTACTCGCTGCTCGACCGCGAGGCCGAGGACCGAGGTGCTGCCGCTCTGCCGCGCGCAGGGGCTCGGGTTCACGCCGTTCTCGCCGCTCGCGGGCGGCTGGCTGACGGGGAAGTACCGCCGCGACGAGCCGCCGCCGCCGGGCTCGCGGATGACGCTCCGCTCGGGCCCGTACGAGCACCTCCAAACCGACGCGGTCTACGACGGGCTCGAGGCGTTCGGGCGCGCGGCGGCCGAGCGCGGCGTCGACTCGGCCACGCTCGCGTTCGCCTGGCTCCTGTCGAGCCCGGACGTGACCGCCGTGGTCGTAGGCCCCCGGCGACCGGCCCATCTCGAGCCGCCGCTGCGGGCGCTCGAGCTCGAGCTGTCGGAGGCCGACCGCGCCGAGCTCGCCGCGCTGCTGTGATCCTCGCCCACCTCGACCTCGACGCGTTCTACGCGGCCGTCGAGGAGATCGAGCAGCCCGAGCTGAAGCGAGTCCCGCTCGTCGTCGGCGGCGACCCGCGCGGCCGCGGGGTCGTCGCGACCGCGAACTACGTCGCGCGCGGCTTCGGGATCCGTTCGGCGATGAGCTGTGCCGAGGCGCTCCGACGCTGCCCGCAGGCCGTCTTCGTCCGCCCGCGGGGCCAGCTCTACCGCGAGTACTCGCGCTCGGTCTGGCAGACGATCCGCGGGGTGACGCCGACCGTCGAGCAGGTCGGGATCGACGAGGGGTACCTCGACATCGGCGAGGTCTCCGGGGACGACTGGCTCGAGGCGCGGAAGGTCGCCGAGGCGGTGCAGGCGTCGGTGCGCGCCGGGACGAGCCTCTCCTGCTCGCTCGGCGTCGCCCCGTCGAAGGTCGTCGCGAAGGTCGCCTCGGACCGGCGCAAGCCCGGCGGGCTCACGGTGGTGCGCGCCGGGAGCGAGGCCGCATTCCTCGCGCCGCTCGACGTCCGGCTGCTGCCCGGCGTCGGCCCGAAGGCCGAGGCGCGGCTCGCGACGGCGGGCGTCGCGACGATCGGAGCGCTCGCCGAGCTCTCCGACGAGCAGCTGAAGGCGCTCGTCCCCGGCAAGTGGGGCCGGCTGATGCGCGACCGCGCGCAGGGGATCGACCCGCGGGTGCTCGAAGGTCCGGCCGAGGCCGTCTCGATCAGCCAGGAGGAGACCTTCGAGCGAGACGTGGCCGACCGCGATGCGCTCCACGCCGAGTTGAGGCGCGATGGCAGAGCGGGTCTCGGAGCTCCTGCGCCGCGACGGGCGCTGCGCCCGCACGGTGACGACGAAGCTCCGCTATCCCGACTTCTCGATCCGCAGCCGCTCGCAGACGCTCTCCGCCGGGATCGACGACGCGGAGACGATCGGCGAGCTCGCCTGCGCCCTGCTCGACCGGGCGCTCCAGCAGCGGCCGGGCGCGCTGCGCCTCGTCGGCGTCGGCGTCTCCGGGCTCGAGCCGTTCCAGCAGCTCTCGCTCGTCTAGAACGGCCAGGTCCAGTGCCTGACCCCATTCCTTGTGCTCATGAGCACTAGGAATCGGCCCGAGCCCAGATTCAAGCGACTTCGCAGGAACGGACATGTCCGGGTGCCTGACCCCGGGACATGGCCGTTACGGGCCTAGGCGCTCGATCCGCCAGCCGCTCGCCGTCGCGCTCGTAGCGGAAGCGGTCGTGGAGGCGGTCGTCCCGGTGCTGCCAGAACTCGTACGGCGACCGGCTCGACCACGTAGCCGCCCCAGTCCGCCGGCCTCGCCGGGTCGGGATCGCCCTCGAGCGTCGGCGACCCGCGCCTCGAGCTCGCGCGCGCTCGCCCACCGGCGCCGACTGGTCGGAGGCGATCGCCGAGAGCCTGCTCCCGAGCGGACGCGAGCGGAAGTACGCGTCCGACTCCTCGGCCGGCACGCGCGAGACCGATGCCCTCGATCCGCACCTGGCGGCCGGGCTCCGGCCAGTTGAAGAGGAGCGCGGCGCGCGGGTTCGCCACCAGCTCGCGCGCCTTCCGGCTCGAGTAGCTGGAGAAGAACACGAAACCGCGCTCGTCGAAGCCCTTCAGCAGCACCATCCGCACCGACGGCTGCCCGTCGGCCGCCGCGGTCGCAAGCGCCATCGCGGTCGACTGCCCGGCAAACCACGCCGCGAACTGCGCGAGCGGATCCGGGTCGAGATCTCTGCGGCGCAGCTCCATCGACGCAGAGCTTGACAGATGCTTCCGTAAGTGGTTACTTACCGTAAGTCATGGCTAACGCAAATGCCGCGATCCAGGCCCTCGCCGACCCGACCCGGCGCGCCGTGTTCGAGTCGCTCCGCGCCGGCCCGAGACCGGTGGGCGAGATCGCCGAAGGGCTTCCCGTCTCGCGGCCGGCGGTCTCCCAGCACCTGCGCGTGCTGAAGGGGGCCGGGCTCGTCACGGACGAGGCCCACGGCGCGCGGCGGCTCTACCGGATCGACCCCGACGGGCTCGGCGCCCTGCGCGCCTACCTCGACGGGTTCTGGGACACGGCTCTCGGCAGCTTCAAGGAGCTCGCCGAGCGAGAGAAGGAGGACTAGATGGCAGTCGAGACCATCGCGCCGGTGATGTGCTCGATCACCGTGGAGCGCTCACCCGAGGACGCGTTCCGGATCTTCACCGAGCGGACCGCCGAGTGGTGGCCGCTCCCCACCCACAGCGTCTACGAGCACGAGGCGGCGAGCGTCGTCGTTCGAGCCGGGCGCCGGCGGCCGCATCGTCGAGCGCTCCACCTCGGGCGCCGAGTCGATCTGGGGCGAGATCCTCGTCTGGGAGCCGCCTCACCGCCTCGTGTACACGTGGCACCCCGGCTACGACGCAGACGACCCGGTCACCGAGGTCGAGCTGCGGTTCGTCGCCGTCGGCGAGACGACCCGCGTCGAGCTCGAGCACCGCGGGTGGGAGGCGCTCGCGAAGCCCGAGGAGACCCGCGCCAGCTACGTGCAGGGCTGGCCCGTCGTGCTCGGCCGCTTCGTCGCGGCCACCGCCGGCTGACGCGCGCTGCGGAAAAACCGAAGGAACGACCGGCGCCCGCCCTGATTCGAGAGCGGGCGCCGGACGTAAGATCGAGTACAGAATGAGCGCCGTGACCGAGCTCCGCGACGTCATCCTCCGGGACGGCACGACTCTGCGCCTGCGGCCGCCGCACTCGGCGGACTCCGAGGCGCTGCTCGCGTTCTTCGCCGAGCTGTCCGAGCGGAGCCGCTACCTCCGCTTCCACGGGCTTCCGGAGCTGGGCCGCGGGCTCGTCGAGCCGTGGGTCGAGCCCAACTGGAACGACGTCGGCGCGCTGATCGGCAGCGCTCGGCGATCCCGGCGAGGAGCGCGTCGTCGCGCTCGCGAGCTACGCGCGGCTGCGCGAGCCCGCCACGGCCGAGGTCGCCTTCGCCGTCGCCGACGACCTCCAGGGCCGCGGCGTCGGCACGCGCCTGCTCGAGCAGCTCGCCTCGCTCGCCGGCGCAGCGGGGATCGAGCGCTTCGTCGCGGTCGTGATGCCCGAGAACCGGCTGATGCTGGCGGTGTTCGAGGACGCGGGGTTCAAGATCGGGCGCGCGCTCGAAGGGGGCGAGATCGAGGTGCGCTTCCCGATCGCGGCGACCGCGACCTACCAGGAGGCCGTGGACGAGCGCGACCACGTCGCCGTCACCGCCTCCCTGGCCCCGTTCTTCCGGCCCTCCTCGGTCGCGGTGATCGGCGCCTCGCGCCGGCGCGGCTCGATCGGCGGCGAGCTCTTCCGCAACATCCTCGCCGCGGACTTCACCGGCGCCGCGTACCCGGTCAACGTCAAGGGCGAGCCGGTCGCCGGCGTGCAGGCCTACACGAAGATCGCGGAGATCCCCGGCGACGTCGACCTCGCCGTGATCTGCCTTCCGGGCGAACCTCGTGCTCGACGCCTCGGAGGAGTCGCTGCAGAAGGGCGTCCGCGCCCTCTGCGTGATCTCCGCCGGCTTCGCCGAGATCGGCCCCGAGGGGATCGAGCGGCAGGAGCAGCTGCTCGCGCTCGCACGCGCCCACGGTGCGCGGATCGTCGGCCCGAACTGCCTCGGGATCGCCTCGGCCGCGGTGAGCCTCAACGCGACCTTCGCGCCGCGCGCCTTCCCGACGGGGCGGATCGGCTTCTCGTCGCAGAGCGGCGCGCTCGGCCTCGCCCTGCTCGAGCGGGCCGAGGCACGCGGGCTCGGCCTCTCGGCCTTCGTCTCGATCGGAAACAAGGTGGACGTCTCCTCGAACGACCTGCTCGAATGGTGGGAGGACGACCCCGAGACCGATCTCGTCCTCCTGTACCTCGAGTCGTTCGGCAACCCGCGCAAGTTCGCGCGCATCGCGCGGCGGCTCGCGCGCAGGAAGCCGATCCTGGCGATGAAGAGCGGCACGACGAAGGCCGGGCAGAAAGCAGCGGGCTCGCACACCGCAGCGCTCGCCGGCTCCGAGGCGGCCGTCGACGCCCTCTTCCACCAGGCGGGCGTGATCCGCGCGGGAACGCTCGGCGAGCTGCTCGACATCGCGTCGCTGCTCTCGGCCCAGCCGGCCCCGCGCGGCAGGCGCGTCGCCGTGATCACGAACGCCGGCGGGCTCGGCATCCTGTGCGCCGATGCGTGCGAGGCGGCCGGGCTCGAGCTGCCGAGCCTCACCAAGGAGACGCGCGACGCTCTCGCTGCGATCCTCCCGAGCGAGGCGAGCGTCGCCAACCCGATCGACATGCTCGGCGCGGTCGACCGCTGCCAGCTACGAGAAGGCGCTGCCGCTGATCCTCGAGGATCCCGGCGTGGACGCGCTGATCGTGCTGTTCGTACCGACGGTGGCCGTCACCGCCTGGGACGTCGGCGCCGCGATCGCGGCCGCCGCGGAGGCGGGGCCACCGGACAAGCCCGTGCTCGCGTCGATCATCGCCGCAGGCGGCACCCCGCCGACGCTCGGCCGCGTCCCGTCGTTCGCCTACCCGGAGTCGGCGGCACGCGCGCTCGGCCGCGCCTGCCAGCGCACCGACTGGCTCCGCGCCTCGACCGGGATCGTGCCCGAGCTGAACGGCATCGACCACGCTGCGGCTGCGGAGCTCGTCGAGCTGTCGCTCGCCGGCGCGCCCGACGCGTGGCTCGAGCCCGACGACGCACGGGCGCTGCTCCAGGCCTACGGGATCCCGATGGTCGGCGAGCGCGTGGTCGAGACCGTCGACGACGCCGTCGCGGCGGCCGCAGAGCTCGGCTACCCCGTCGTCGTCAAGACGGCGGCGGCAGGCGCGCACAAGACCGAGTCGGGCGGCGTCGCGCTCGATCTCGAGGACGAGCAGGCGGTCCGTGACGCCGTCGCCCAGATCGGGCTGCCGGTGCTCCTGCAGCCGATGATCAAGGGCTGCGCGGAGCTGCTCGCAGGTGTCGTCCAGGACCCGGTCTTCGGGCCGCTCGTCGCGTTCGGGCCCGGCGGCGTCTTCGCAGAGCTGATCGGACAGGTCGCGTTCCGGCTCGCGCCCCTCACCGACGTGGACGCCGAGGAGCTCGTCACCACCGGCAAGGCGGGCACGCTGGTCGCCGGCTTCCGCGGTCGCCCGGCCTCGGACCACCGGGCGCTCGTCGACCTCGTGCTGCGGCTCGCGCGGCTCGCAGAGGACTTCCCCGAGGTCGCCGAGCTCGACCTCAACCCCGTGCTCGGGCTCGAAACGGGCTGCGTCGCAGTGGACGCCCGCATCCGGGTGAGCCGCGCCGCCGGCCAGTCAGGCCTGCTCAAGACGTGGTGACAGGCGGCGAGGAGCTCCGCGAGCGCGTGCTCGGGGAGCGCGGGCGCATTGCGCGCCTCTCCCGCATCCGCGAGCTCGTGCTGGGCTTCCAGGACGGCCTGCTGGTCCCGCTCGGCGTCGTCACCGGCCTGGCGGGCGCCGCGGCCGGCGCGACCGCGATCATCGTCGGCGGGCTCGCCGAGGCGGCGGCGGGAGCGCTCGCGATGGGCACCGGCGCCTACCTCTCGAGCCAGGCCGAGAACCAGCTCTTCCGGAGCGAGATCGCCGCGGAGCAGGCAGCGCATGTGGCCGATTTCGACACCGAGTTCGAGGAGATGGTGCTGCTCCTCCAGGAGGACGGGCTGACCGAGCCCGACGCACGCGTCGCGAGCGAGCGGCTCGCCACGTCGAAGAAGGCGTTCTTCACGACGATGGTGGAGAAGGAGCTCGGCCTGCCCTCACGGCGACCACGAGACGGAGCGCGGCGACGCGGTCGTCGTGGGCTGCTCCTACGCCGTCGCCGCGCTGATCCCGCTCTGGCCGTACTTCTTCTTCTCGATGAGCGTCGCGCTCCCGATCTCGCTCGTCTGCACCGGCCTCGCGCTGTTCGCGCTCGGCGTGTTCAAGGGTCGCGTCGCGCACATGGCGCTCGCTGCGCAGCGGCGTCCAGGTGCTGGTGATCGGCGGCGCCTCGGCGGGGATCGGCTACGTGATCGGCTCGCTCGGGCCGAAGCTGTTCGAGGGCTAGCCATGAGCGCGCGACTGCTAGCCCTCGCCGCCCTCGCCTGCGTGATTGGCGGCGGCATTCTCTACGCGCTCGGCTACGGAGGTGCCTCGGACGCGGTCTGGGCTGCCGGCTCGGCGATCATGCTGGTGCCGCTGACGTGGTCGGTGCTGCGGACGTTGTGGCACCGCGACGTCGGCGTCGACGCGATCGCGCTCGTCGCGATCGCCGGCGCGCTCGCGACCGGCGAGTACTTCGCCGGCTCCGTGATCGCGCTGATGCTCGCCGGCGGCAATGCGCTCGAGGAGGTCGCGGCGGGACGGGCCCGGCGCGAGCTGACGGCGCTGATCGCGCGCGCTCCGCGCGTGGCCACGAGGCGGCGCGGCGACAACCTCGAGGAGGTCCCCGTCGACGACCTCGTCGTGGGCGACGTCGTCGTCGTGCGCGCCGGCGAGGTCGTGCCGGTGGACGGCGTCGTCGTCTCGGACGAGGCCGTCGTCGACGAATCGTCGCTCACGGGGGAGCCGCTCCCGAGCACGATTCACCGCGGCGGGATGGCGCGGAGCGGCACCTCGAACGCGGCCGACCCCTTCGAGCTGCGCACCGCGCGCCCGGCCGCCGAGAGCGCGTACGCCAACCTCGTCCGCCTCGTCCGCCAGGCCGAGACGCAGAAGGCCCCGTTCGTCCGGCTCGCCGACCGCTATGCGGCGATCTTCCTTCCGGTCGCGCTGCTCGTCGCCGGTGCCGCCTGGGCCGCGAGCGGCGACCCGACCCGCGCGGTCGCGGTGCTCGTCGTCGCGACGCCGTGCCCGCTGATCCTCGCCGCTCCGATCGCGTTCATCGCCGGGGTCTCGCGGGCCGCCCACGCCGGCGTGATCGTCAAGGGCGGCGGCGTGATCGAACTGCTCGGCGAGGCGAAGACCGTCCTGCTCGACAAGACCGGCACGCTGACGCTGGGGACGCCCGAGGTCGACGACGTCGTCGCGCTCGACGGCATCGCCCCCGACGAGGCGCTCCGCCTCGCTGCCTCGCTCGACCAGCTCTCGACCCACCCGCTCGCTGCCGCACTCGTGCGCGAGGCTCAGCGGCGGCGGCTCGACCTCACCTTCCCCGAGCAGGTGGACGAGACGGTCGGCAAGGGGATCACCGGCGTTGTCGGCGGCCTTCGCGTCGCCGTCGGCAGCCCCTCCTGGCTCGACCCCGCGCGCCCCGACGACGACGGCGCGAAGATGCTGGTCCAGGTCGACGGCAGGCTCGTCGGCTCGGTCGCGATCGCCGACCGGCTACGCGAGGACGCTCCGAGCCTCACCCCCAGCCTGAAGGCGGCCGGGATCCTCCACGTCGCCCTCGTCACCGGCGACCGGGCGGCGGTCGCCGACGTGATCGGCGCCCAGGTCGGCGCGGACAAGGTCTACAGCGACCAGACGCCCGAGCAGAAGCTCGAGGTCGTCCGCTCGATGAAATCGCGCGAGGATCTCCGGCCGGTCGTGATGGTGGGCGACGGGATCAACGACGCACCGGCGCTCGCACTCGCCGACGTGGGGATCGCGATGGGCTCGGCGGGCGCCACGGTCTCGTCCGAGACCGCCGACGCCGTGATCGTGGTCGACCGCGTCGACCGCGTGGCCGACGCGATCCGGATCGGCCGCCGGTCGCTTCACATCGCCCGCCAGAGCGTGCTGATCGGGATCGGCGCCAGCCTCGTCGCGATGGGATTCGCCGCGTTCGGCTACATCCAGCCGGTCTTCGGCGCGCTCCTCCAGGAGGTGATCGACGTCGGCGTGATCCTCAACGCCCTGCGCGCGCTGAGGTGAGTACGATCGCCGGGTGGGCGCCTGCCACCTGATCCACGACGGAGGCTCGAAGCAGATCCAGTTCGACCGGGCCGAGGTCGAGAAGCTGCACGACGCCGGCACGTTCTTCTGGCTCGACCTCGAGCAGCCCGACGCGGACGACTTCACCGTCCTGCGCGACGTCTTCGGCTTCCACCCGCTCGCGATCGAGGACTCGGAGAACTTCGGCCAACGCGCGAAGCTCGACGACTACGACGACTACGTCTTTCTCGTCGTCTACGGCGCGAACCCCGACGACGACCGGCTCGTGGAGGTGCACTGCTTCTACTCCGAGCGCTACCTGATCACCCTCCACCGCGACGACTCCCCCGCGTTCACCGAGCTACGGGCGCGCTACGCGAAGAAGGAGGCGCCGCTCGGCGATCCGCCCCGGCTCCTGTACCGGATCGTCGACTCGCTCGTCGACAGCTTCTTTCCCGTGCTGGCCGACCTGGACGACCGGATCGACGAGCTCGAGAACACGATCTTCCTCAAGGCCGACGACGAGCAGCTCCAGGAGATCTTCGCGATGAAGCGGCTCCTCGTCGGGATGCGCAAGGCCGTGACGCCTCAGCGCGACCTGTTCGCCGGGCTGATGGGCGGCGTCGACCAGCTGCCGGGGATGACGGAGGAGGACGAGCGCTACTTCCGCGACGTCTACGACCACCTGATCCGGATCAGCGACCTGATCGACACCTACCGCGACCTGCTGACCGGCGCGATGGACGTGTATCTCTCGACCGTCTCCAACCGGATCAACGTGGTGATGAAGCAGCTCGCGATCATCGCCACGATCTTCCTGCCCCTCACCTTCATCACCGGCTTCTTCGGCCAGAACTTCGGCTTCATGGTGCGGCACGTCGCGGGATGGCCGGCCTTCGCCGCGCTCGGGATCGTGCTGGAGCTCGCCGTCGTCGCCGGGCTCCTCCACATGTTCAAGCGCCGCGGCTGGCTCTAGAAACGGGTTAGTAGTTCGCCGAACGGCGGTTCGGCATCTCCCCGGATGCCGCAACGTGGGCCTCGACGGAGGATTGAGTCGACGAATACATCGACTCGCGGAGGCGTGCAATGAAGATCAAAGACGTGATGACGGTAGACGTCCTCACCGTCCCGACCGGCAAGACCCTGAAGGAGACGGCGCAGATCCTCGCCAGTACCGGGATCTCCGGGCTGATCGTCGTCGACGAAGACCGCAAGGTGGTCGGCGTGATCTCGGAGGCCGACATCCTCTTCAAGGAGCGCAGCCCCGAGCGCCGGCGCGGCGGGTCGTTCGCATGGCTCTTCTTCCCCGACATGCTCGAGAACGAGGCGAAGCTCGACGCCCGCACCGCGGGCGAGGCGATGAGCTCCCCGGCGATCACGATCGGCCCCGACCGCCCGGTCGGAGAGGCCGCCGCCAAGATGCTCGACGAGGCCGTCAACCGGCTTCCCGTGGTGGACGACGAGGGCGACCTCCTCGGGATCGTCACCCGCGCCGACCTCGTGCGCGCGTTCACGCGCTCGGACAGCGAGATCGAGATGGAGATCCGCAAGGAGCTGATCAGCCGGACCTTCTGGCTCCAGCCCACCGACCTCGAGGTCGAGGTGCGCGAGGGCGAAGTCACGGTCGCGGGCGAGGTCGACACGAAGAGCGACGCGGAGCTCCTGCCCGAGCTGATCGCGCAGGTCCCGGGCGTCGTCTCGGTCGAGTCGAAGCTCACCTGGAAGGTCGCGGCGACCGCCCACTAGACCGCGGTAACCTCCCGGGGATGCACGCCTTCGGGATCCGGGAGGTCCAGGAACGCCTCGTGGCCGCCGGCGGCGGCTACGAGGTCGTCCATGCCTCGCCCGGGCTCGAGCTGGGCGTCTACGTGCTCGTCGCGCCCGAGGCCGACCGCCAGCAGCCGCACGAGGACGACGAGATCTACGTCGTCCTCGAGGGACAAGGCATCCTCGACGTCGAGGGCAAGCCGGTGCCGGTGAAGGAGGGCGACGCCGTCTTCGTCGAGGCGGGCGCGGATCACCGCTTCTCGGCCTACGAGCAGCTCAGCGTGCTCGTGATCTTCGAGAAGAAGGCCTCAGATGGTGATGCCACACCCGTCCGCGTCCGGCGGGTGCCCCAGACGCACCCGGGCATGGCACCAGCTCGGCGGCCGTGCCCGCGCCGAGCGCGGCGAGCAGCTCCGCGATCTCGACCACGGCGCCCGGGCTGCCGACCGAGGAGACGTAGAGCGTCTCGCTCGTTCCGCGCCGGAGCACGAGGGCCGGGCGGCCCTGGAGCCGCTCGTCCGTGCCGCGGCCGACGTGGACCTCGGCGAGCTCGTCGTAACGGAGCGTCTTGCGGACAGAGTTGCCCTCGAGGGTGAGCGCCTCGGGGCCCAGCTCGAGCTTGCCCGCGTGCACACGCCCCATCTTGTCCTGCCACGTCACTGCGTATGTACGCATGGGCCAAGTCTCCGCCTGCCCCGGCCGGGCCGCATCGGTATGCGGTCCGACACTCGCCTGCGGAAAAGCCGCAGGGAGGAGGCCGCGCGACGGCGTGAAATCCACCGGTATGAGGCGGATCGCCCTAGCCCTGGTGCTCGTCGTCGGGCTCGCCGGCTGCGGCGGGACGAAGAACTCCACGCAGTCGACGGCGACCGAGCCGACCACCACCGCGGCGAACACGACGACGCTGCGCGTCTACCTGATCCGCGACGGGAAGGTCGGCCCGGCCGGGCGCGCCGTCCCGCCCACCCAGGCCGTCGCCACCGCGGCGATGGACGAGCTGCTGAAGGGCCCGTCCTCGGAGGAGGCGGGCATCGGGCTGACGACGAGCATCCCCGCGGGGACGACGCTGAAGGGGCTCTCGATCGCCGACCGGGTCGCGACCGTCGAGCTCTCTCCCCAGCCTTCGACCGACGCGGCGCGCGCGCAGGTCGTCTACACGCTCACCCAGTTCCCGACGGTCGGCTCCGTCGAGTTCGGCACCGGCGCCGCCGCGGTCGGCCGCGCCGACTTCGAGGCCGAGACGCCGCGGATCCTCGTCGAGTCGCCGCTGCCGTTCGACGCCGTCACGAGCCCGGTGCGGCTGGCCGGCACCTCGGACACGTTCGAGGCGAACTTCACCGCCGAGCTGGTGGCGGCCGACGGCACCGTGCTCGACAAGCACTTCGTCACCGCGACCTCGGGCTCGGGCACCCGCGGGACGTACGCGACGACGCTCGCCTATCCGGCCGGCACCACCGGCTCGGCGACGGTCAAGGTCTGGGAGCCGTCGGCCGAGAACGGCCAGCCGCTCGGGACGGTCGAGATCCCCGTGCAGCTCGGCTAGACGGGTTCGTCCTCCTCGCCGAGGAGGCCCTGCGCCAGCGCGTAGCGGACGAGCTCGGCGCGGCTCGAGAGACCGAGCTTCTGCATGATGTGCGCGCGGTGCGTCTCGGCCGTCCGCACCGAGATGAAGAGCATCTTCGCGATCTCCTGGTTCGTGTGGCCGAGCGCGAGCAGGCGCAGCACCTCGCGCTCGCGCTCCGAGAGCGGGTCGTCCGCCGTCCGCGACGCAGCCTCGGCCTCGGCGGCGACGAGCCGGGCCCCGAGCGCCGGGTGGACGTAGCGCCCGCCCGCGGCGACCTCGCGCACCGCTGCGACGACCTCGACGTCGGCCGCCTCCTTGAGCACGTAGCCGCTCGCGCCTGCTGCGAAGGCCTCCCGTACGTAGCGCGGATCGTCCTGCATCGACAGCACGAGCACCCTGGCGCCCTTCGCCGCCTGGAGGATGTCGGGCACCGCCTCGATCCCGCTGCGGCCGGGCATCACCACGTCGAGCAGGACGACGTCCGGCTTGTGCAGGCGCGCGTGCCGCACCGCCTCGTCGGCGCTGCCCGCCTCCTCGACGACCTCGATGTCGTCCTGGGACTCGAGCAGGAGCCGGAGCCCGCTGCGCACGACCGCGTGGTCGTCGGCGATCAGGACGGTGATCATGGAACGGGCACCTCGACGAGGAGCGTCGTACCCGCGCCCTCCCGCGACTCGATCTCGAGCCGGCCGCCGACGAGCGCGACGCGCTCCCGCATCCCGACGAGCCCGAGCCCGTCCTCCCGCACGCTGCGCGGGGCAAAGCCGATCCCGTCGTCCTCGATCACAACCGTCACCGCACGCTCCCTTTCCGAGAGGACAATGCTCACACGCGAGGCGCGTGCGTGCTTCACGATATTCGTCAGCGCCTCCTGCACGATGCGATACAGCGCGGTCTCGATCTGGGACGGCAGCCGGCCGGGCAGGCTCGCCTGCAGCTCGACGCCGATTCCCGTCTGCTCCGTCCAGCTCTCCACGAGCCGCTCGAGCGCCGCGATCAGCCCGAAGTCGTCGAGCGCCTTCGGGCGCAGCTCGACCGCGAGCTGGCGCACGTCCTGGAGCGTGCGGACGACGAGCTCGCGGAGCTCGACGGCCGCGGCGCGCACCTGCTCGTCGGTCTTCGCGTCCTCCATCGCGCGCAGGCCGAGCAGGATCGAGGTGAGCGCCTGCCCCGTCTCGTCGTGCAGCTCCCTCGCGAGCCGGCGGCGCTCGAGCTCCTGCGCCTCCACGACGCCTCGCAGCGAGTCGCGGGCCACGCGCTCGGAGAGGTCGACCGCGACCGAGGCGCGCGAGGCGAAGCTCTCGGCGAGGCGCATGTCGTCGTCGGTGAAGCGGAGGTCGTCGCCGAGCTTGTCGTGCGCGTCGATCACGCCGATCGCGCGGTCGTGGGCGACGAGCGGCACATAGAGGCCGGTGCGCGCGCCGAGCAGCCGCGCCGCGACCTGGTCGACGTCGGGGTCGTCGAGCAGCGAGTCGACCCGCTGGCCGTGGCGGCTCTCGAGCACCGCGGCGCTCTTCGAGCGGGCCGCGACCGTCGCCCCGAGCAGCTCGTCGGCCTGGTCGCCGTCCGCGGCGACGATCCGCAGGCTCCCGTCCGGATTGGGCAGGTTGACGGTCACGATCCGCGCGCCGAGGAGCGTCCGCAGGCGCTGGGCGACGAGCTGGAGCTGGCGCGAGAGGCCGACCTCCGCGACGAGCGAGTTGCCGATCTCGTTCAGCGACTCGAGCTGCGCGAGCCAGCGCGTCGCCGACTCGTACAGGCGCGCGTTCTCGATCGCGACCGCGGCCTGCGCGGCGAGGAGCCCGGTCAGCTCCTCGTCCTCGGCCGTGAAGTCGGCGCCGCCCTCCTTCTCGGTCAGGTAGAGGTTGCCGTAGGCGACCCCTCGCAGCATCACCGGCATCCCGAGGAACGTCGTCATCTCCGGGTGGTGCGGCGGGAAGCCGGCCGAGTGCGGGTCCTCGTGCAGGTCGTGGAGCCGCAGCGGGCGCTGGTCGCGGATGATCAGGCCCAGGATCCCCTCGCCGCGCGGCTGGTGCCCGATCCGCGCGACCGTCTCCGCGTCCACGCCGGTGGTGACGAACCGCTCGAGGCCGTGGCCCGCGAGGTCGATCACGCCGAGCGCCGCGTAGCGCGCCCCGGTGAGCTCCGCCGCCGTGTCCACGAGCTTCTGCAGCACCACGTCGAGCGAGAGCTCCGAGGCGAGGGCGATCCCGGCCTCGACGAGCGCGCGGGTGCGGTCGTTGGTCATTTCGGCCATCGCGCCATTATCCGTGCTTTTCCGCAGGCCGAGCCGTACTCCGAGCGGAGGCGGGCCGGCGAGCGCCGAGGCAGAGTCAAGCCATGAGCCGGAAGTGGATGTACGCGATCGCGGCCGTGGCCGGAGTCGCCGTCGTCGCCGCGCTCGTCGGCGTGAGCCTCGTCGGCGGCAAGAGCTCGAGCAGCTCCCCGGCCTCCACGACGGTGGCGAACGGCCCGAAGAACACGGCGCTGCTCGCCGGGATCCCTCAGCACGGCGACACGCTGGGGTCGCCGAAGGCGCCGGTCACGCTCGTGGAGTACGCGGACATGCAGTGCCCGTACTGCGCCGAGTACGCCCGCAACACGCTGCCCACCCTGATTCGCGAATACGTGCGCACGGGCAAGGTGAAGATGGTGTTCCGGGGCCTCGAGTTCGTCGGTCCCGACTCGGACGTCGCGCTGCGCGCCGTCTACGCCGCCGGCCAGCAGAACAAGTTCTGGAACTACAGCCACCTGATGTTCGAGAACCAGGGCACCGAGAACACCGGCTGGGTGACCGAGGACCTGATCAAGGCGATCGGCGAGGCGGTGCCCGGGCTCGACGTGCAGAAGATGCTCGCGGCGCGGCAGAACCAGCTCGTCACGGACGCGATCGCCGTGTCCGGGCAGCGCGGCCAGTTCGACGGCGTCAACCACACACCGTGGTTCGAGGTGGGGAAGACCGGAGGGGCCACGAAGGTGCTCGACGTCCAATCGCTCGACCCCTCCGCCTTCCGCCCGGCGCTCGACCAGCTCCTGAATACGTGAGCGACCGCCGCCTGCGGGCAGCCGTCGCCGGGCTCTCGCTCGTCGGCCTCGGGATCGCCGGCTACCTGACCTACACGCGGTATTCGGGCGCGCAGATCGCCTGCGCGACCGGCGGCTGCGAGACCGTGCAGAAGTCGTCCTACTCGACGGTCGGCGGAATCCCGGTCGCCGTGCTCGGCCTCATCGGATACGCGTTCATCTTCCTCACCGCGTTCGGCCGGAGCGAGCCCGTCCGGGTCGCGGGGGCGACCGCCGCGCTCGTCGGCGTCCTCTTCGCGGCCTGGCTCCTCTACGCGCAGATCGCCCTGATCCACGCGATCTGCCAGTGGTGCGTGTCGAGCGACGTCGTGATCTCGCTGCTCGCCGTCGTCACCGTGCTCCGAGCTAGTGCCCCTCAGGTGATGTTGGCGAGCTTCTGGGTCGCGAGCACCAAGCGAGGCAAGGACGCAGGGAGCGCCCATAGTCGTGACTATGGGCGCGACTGAGGACGCCGGATCGCGCCGCGTGATCGCGGGCCAGAAGCCGCAGGACATTGCCTGGAGGGGCACTAACGAAAGAGATCCCGCTCCGCCGGCATGACGAGCTCCCGGGCGGTCCCTCGCCCGCGAGCTCGAGCCCGCGCACGATCGCGGCGGGAACGCCGTCGGTCTTCCCCATCACGAGCTCGGCGGCACCGGCGATCTCGTCGGCGACGGCGATCGTGGTCGAGTGCAGCTCGTAGCCGGCGCGGTCGAGCTGCCCGGTCAGGTCGAGGAGCGGCGTGATCCCGGCGACGCCGATCGCGATGTCCGTCGTGCCGAGGCGCCACGCGCGGCCGAAGGAGTCCGAGACGATCACGCCCACGGCGACGCCGGCGAGCTCGCGGAGGCGGTCGCGGAGGCGCGCCGCCGACGCGTCCGGGTCGAGCGGGAGCAGGACGAGCATCCCGGCCCCGGGCGCGTTCGATGCGTCGACTCCGGCGGAGCCGCACACGAAGCCGTGCCGCGTCTCGGCGATCACGAAGCCCGCGCGGACGCGGACGAGGCGGGCCGACTCCCGCAGGATCGCCTCGATGTGGCGCGCGTCGCGCTCCTCGCCGGCCGCGATCTCGAGCGCCTGCGCGGACGGCTCGAGGTCGTCGAGCACGACGACACGGCCCTCCGCCTTCGAGACCGCCTTCTGCGCGACCACGAGCACGTCGCCGTCCTCGAGCGCGGCCGCACCGGCGATCAGCGCGGCGAGGTCGTCGCCCTCGGCGATCTCGGGCAGCCCGAGCACCGGCAGCACGCGAACCTCGGTCACTTCAGGCCGTTCAGCCGGAGCCCGACGTGCGCCTTGTAGCGCCTGTTCACGTTGATGATCACCGCGGTCATGCCCTCGAGCGTGCGGGCGCTCGCGAGCGGGCCCGCGTCGACGGCCCGGCCGCGGACGAGCCGGCCGGCGAGCTCCAGAGCGAGCTCCTTCGCCGCCTCGTCGTCGCCGCAGACGAGCGCGTCCTCCTCGGGTGCCTCGTCGCCGCCGAGGTTCGCGGCCGCGAGCGAGTGGAGCCCCGCGACGACGGGGCCGTGGACGACGTCCTGGATCCGCTCGGCCAGCGAGCGCGCGTCGGTCGTCGGGCGGACGCCCGTGGGCGAGAAGCTCAGCTCGGCGGCGACCGAGAAGAGCGGCGTCTCGCCGATCGCCTGGGCGTGCTCGCGCGCGGCCTCGAGCGCCGCGTCGGCCTTCACGGCCAGGAAGACGAGGTCGGCGCTGACGGCCGCCTCGGCGTTCGTCATCCCCTCGCACTCGAGCTCGGCGGCCGCAGCACGCGCACGGTCGGCATCGCGCGAGCCGATCACGACCTCCGCGCCGGCCTCGGTGAGCCGGCGGGCGAGCGCGACGCCGAAGCTCCCGGTCCCTCCCAGCACCGCGACCCTCATCGGAGCGCGGCCTCGGCGAGACGCCTGCGCGCCGTGGCGTCGGTCATCAGCGTCTTCGTCACCACGGTCTCCACCTCCAGCTCGGCGGGGGCGTCGGCCTCGTCGATCACCAGGACGTCGATCAGGCCCGGGTAGCACGAGGCGACATGGGCGGGGGTCGTCCCGCCGGCGAGGCGGGCCAGCATCCGGTCGGCAGGCCCCTTCACCGCGGCGCCGCCGATCAGCGGGCTCACGGCGACGCACGGGACGCGACGGCGCTCGATCGCCTCGCGGATCCCCGCGACCGCGAGGATCGGCGCGATCGACACGTACGGGTTGGACGGCGCGAGCAGGATCAGGTCGGCCGCGTCGAGCGCCTCGACCGCCCCCGGCGCGGGGGTCGCCTCTGTCGAGCCCTCGAACCGCAGGCCGTCGACCTCGTCGCGGTGGCCGCGGGCGACGAACCACTCCTGGAACGGAAAGGCGCCCGCGGGCGTCTCGAGCCAGGTGCGGAGCCGGTCGTCGGTGGCGGGGAGCAGCCGGACGCCGACGCCCGCCGCCGCCGCGAGCCTCGCGGTGACCGCCGAGAGCGGCTCTCCGGCCGCGAGCGCCTGCGTCCGCACGAGGTGGAGTCCGACGTCCCGGTCGCCGAGCCGGAACCAGTCCTCACCGCCGAAACGACTAGCCTCCTCCAGCGCGTTCCAGGTCTCGTCCGCACGGCCCCAGCCGCGCTCCTCGTCGTTCAGCCCGGCGAGCGCGTAGAGGATCGAGTCGAGGTCGGGCGAGACGTGGAGGCCGAGCACCTCGAGGTCGTCGCCGACGTTGCCGACGACGGTGACGTCCTGCGGCGCGAGGGTCTCGGCCAGCGCCCGCACGAAGCGCGCGCCGCCGACTCCTCCGGAGAGGACGGCGACCTTCACCGAACCGGCTCCCAGCCGATGCGCTCGAGGTCGGCGACGGTGTCCACGTCCTCGACGAGGCCCGGCGGAGAGACGGCGACGGCCGGTGTCACGTGCGCGGCGAAGCGCGCCGCGCTGCCGGGGCCGTAGAGCGGGGCGAAGAGCGACGGGCTGGAGAGCCCGAGCGCATTCGTCGTGCCGTCCGGCGCGGGCACGTACGCGAGGCCGCCGGGCGGCACCGCGGCGAGGAGCGCCTCGAGATCGGCCGGGCGGGCGAGCGGAAGGTCGGCGTTCACGACCAGAGCAGGGCCTTCAGGCAGGCCCGAGAGGGCTGCCGCGACCGCCGCACCCTGGCCGCCGCCCGGATCGGCGACGTGCGTGGCCCCGAGCCCGGCTGCGAGCTCTGCGGCCGCCTCGTCGTTCGTGACCACGACGGTCGGGCCGACCGAGATGCACGCCTCGAGCACGTCGCCGAGCATCGCGAGCGCGAGCTCCGCGCGGGCGGGCTCGGGGACGGCGAGGCGGTGCTTCCCGCCCGCACCCCGAAACGGCACGACAACCGACACCATCGGGAAGAGACTACCCGCCCGTTTCCGCGATACTCGCGCGGTGATCGACGTCGAGCGAGCGCGCCGCGAGACCCCGGGCTGCGAGGAGCGCATCCACCTCAACAACGCGGGCGCGGCGCTGCAGCCGGCGGCCGTGCTCGACACGGTGCTCGGCCACCTCGAGCTCGAGACGGAGCTCGGCGGCTACGAGGCGGAGGACGCGGCCGCCGAAGCGCTCGCACGCGTCTACGACTCGGCCGCGGAGCTCGTCGGCGCGCGCCGCGACGAGATCGCCGTGGTCGAGAACGCCACGCGAGCGTGGGACATGGCCTTCTACTCGATCCCGTTCCGCCCGGGCGACCGCATCCTCACCTCGGAGGCCGAGTACGCGAGCAACTACATCGCCTACCTCCAGGTCGCCCGCCGGACCGGAGCCGTGGTCGAGCCGGTCGCGAGCGACGAGACGGGCGCGCTCTCGGTGGACGCGCTCCGCGGGGCGATGGACGAGCGCGTGCGGCTGATCTCGATCACGCACGTGCCGACGAACGGCGGCCTCGTCAACCCTGCTGCGGAGGTGGGCGCCGTCGCGCGCGAGGCGGGCTGCCTGTACCTGCTCGACGCCTGCCAGTCGGTCGGGCAGCTGCCGGTGGACGTGGCGGCGATCGGGTGCGACATCCTCTCGGCGACGTCGCGCAAGTTCCTGCGCGGGCCGCGGGGCTGCGGCTTCCTCTACGTCCGCGCGGAGCGGCTCGCCGAGCTCGAGCCGCCGTTCCTCGACCTGCACGCAGCCGAATGGACGGCACCCGGCCGCTACGAGGTCCGGCCCGACGCGCGCCGCTTCGAGAACTGGGAGTCGAACGTCGCCGCGAAGCTCGGGATGGGCGCCGCGATCGACTACGCGCTTGCGTGGGGGATCGACGAGATCCGGGATCGGGTCGTCGCGCTCGCCGACGGGCTGCGCGGGCGGCTGGACGCGATCCCCGGCGTCACGGTCCGGGACCTCGGCCGCGTCCGCTGCGGCATCGTCTCCTTCACGATCGACGGCGTCGACCCGGCGGCGGCGCAGGCGGCGCTGCGCGCGCAGAGGATCAACGTCTGGGTCTCGGTTCGCCCGCACACGCTGCTCGACATGAGCGGGCGGGGGCTCGAGCGGATGGTCCGCGCGTCGGTCCACTACTTCAACACCGAGGACGAGCTCGACCGCGCGTGCGCGGCGATCGGCGCCCTTTAGATGTAGTTCCTGAGCACGTTGGTTCATCCGGGCCTCCCTGGAGGCTGAGCGCTGTCAAGGCAGCTCGGCTCAAGGAGGCACCGGATGAAGCTTCACGGTAACGCGGCTCTCAGTTGGCATGGTCGGCGTCGGCTTGTGCAGCGGGTCGTTGTTGAGGGTTGGACGCTGACGGCGGCGGCCGAGGGCGCCGGTGTCAGCGTGCGCTGTGCGCGTAAGTGGGTGGGTCGCTATCGGCTGGAAGGCGAGGACGGTCTGGTTGATCGTTCATCGGCACCGCGGCGGGTTGCTAACCGGACCGCGCCGGAGCGGCTGGAGGCGATCGCGAAGCTGCGTGGGCTGCGCTTCACGGCGGCCGAGATCGCGGAGACGTTGGGGATGGCGCTCTCGACGGTCTCTGGGATCCTGACCCGATCGGGGATGGGCAGGCTCGGCCGGCTTGGCCTCGAGCCCGTCGTCCGCTACGAACGCTCGCGGCCGGGGGAGCTCGTGCATGTTGATGTCAAGAAGCTAGGCCGGATCGTCGGCGGGGCCGGTTGGCGCGTCCGGGGCGGGGCTCAGCACTACAACCGCACCTACACCGACAACGAGGGGCATCGCCGCAACACCGTCGGTTGGGAGTTCGTGCACATCGCTGTCGACGACTACAGCCGCCTGGCCTACGCCGAGGTGCTCAGCGACGAGAAGGCGGCCACGGCTGTCGGCTTCCTTCGGCGCGCCGTCGCCTTCTATGCCCGACACGGAATCCGGGTCGAGTCCGTGCTCAGCGACAACGGCTCCGCCTACAGGGCAACAATCCATGCCGTCGCCTGCAAAGCGCTGCGCATCCGCCACCTCCGCACACGGCCATACCGGCCTCAGACAAACGGAAAAGCAGAGCGCTTCATCCGCACCCTGCTCACCGGATGGGCCTACGGCGCCGTCTACCGCTCAAGCAGCGAACGCACCCTCGCCCTTGACGGCTGGCTCTGGCACTACAACCATCGACGCCGACACTCAGCCCTCAACCACCAACCGCCCATCAGCAGAACCAACCTGCTCGGGTCCTACATTTAGAGCTCGCCGCGGCCCTCGTCGGCCCAGATCTGCAGCTCGTAGTAGTGCGTGTCCTGCAGCGCCTCGACGAGACGCGGGTCGGTGTGCGCCGCGTAGTAGACGTTGTGGTCGAGGTCGGCGCAGAGCTCGACCGTCTCCAGGTCGACGTCGGGCATCTTCATCAGCACCTCCGCCGGGAGGTGCGCCTCGGTCGCGGTGTAGTGCTTGAACTGGAGGTTCGGCGCCAGCTCCATCAGGTCGGGCCAGTCCGGGCACGTGCGAATCGTCGTCATCGGTCTCCGTTTCTCGTTTCGTCCTGCGTCCAGCGGCCGTCGAGTCGCACCATCCCGCGGCCCTCCCCAGCTGGATAGACGACGAACGCGAGCGCGTCGTCGAGCTGGTGGTACAGGTGCTCGCCGGTTTCGTCGGCGAGGCCGAGCCGCAGGTGGAAGCGCCCGTCGGCAAGGGGCAGCTCGTCCACGTCGAAGCGTAGCGCGCAGCCGCCGTCCCAGCCGAGGCCTGCGGTGTCCTGCACGCCGCCCGCGAGCAGCAGGCCGGCCTCGTTGCGCACCTCGTACGAGAGGCGCGGCGCGGCGAGGCCGGACTCGGCCTCGATCCGCACGTGCATCGCGAGCGGCTCGCCGGCGAGGAACTGCTCGCGCGGCTGTCCGTCGGGACCGGCGAGCGAGACAGAGACCACGCGCGCTTCTCCGCTTCCCCACTCGCGGAGGCCGGCCCCGCGCTCGGCCGGGTCGCGCTCGTCGGCGAGCAGCCGGTGGTAGGCGACGATCGCGTCGTGCGTCGGGCCGTCGAACTCGACGCGGCCGCCCTTGAGCAGGACTGCGCGGTCGCAGAGCCGCTCCACCGAGGAGGCGTCGTGCGAGACGAACACGATCGTGCCGCCGCGCTGCTTGAACTCGAAGATCTTGCCGAAGCACTTGCGCTGGAACTCCTCGTCGCCGACCGCGAACACCTCGTCGAGCAGGAGCACGTCGGCCTCGATGTAGGCCGCGACCGCGAAGCCGAGCCGCATCGCCATCCCCGAGGAGTAGGTGCGGACGGGCAGGTCGATGAAGCGCTCGAGACCGGCGAAGGCGACGATCTCGTCCATCAGCTCGCGGATCCGGGCCCGCTTGAGCCCGTGGATCGAGCCGTTGAGGTAGACGTTCTCGCGGCCGGTGAAGTCGGGCTGGAAGCCGGCGCCGAGCTCGAGCAGCGAGCCGACGCGGCCGCCGACCGCGACGCGGCCGCCGGTGGGCTTGATGATCCCGGCGAGCAGCCGCAGCAGCGTCGTCTTGCCGGAGCCGTTGCGGCCGACGAGGCCGAGCGCGCTCCCGGGCTCGGCTGCGAAGGACACGTCCTGGAGCGCCCAGACGTCGCGCGCCTGGTCGCGCCCGGGCGAGACGACGAGCTCCTTGAGCGTCCGCTGGGCGCGCGCGTGGACCCGGAACCTCCGCGAGACGCCCTCGACCTCGATCGCGCCGGGTCTCATGCGGCCGACGGTACCCCAAGCGCCCGCCGGACGATCCCGGCGAGCGTCCGCACGAACTCGGGATCGGCATTCGGCATCTCGATCCGCTCGAGCGTCATCCCGAGCTCGGCCGCGCGCTCGACCGCCTCGGTGTCGAGGTCCCATCTGATCTCGAGGTGGTCCGCCACGAAGCCGACCGGGCAGACGAGCACGTCGCGGACGCCGCGCTCGTGGAGAGCGACGAGGTGGTCGAGGATGTCAGGCCCGAGCCACGGCTCGCCCGTCGCCGACTCGCTCTGGAACGAGAAGCTCCAGTCGCCGATCCCGGCCTCGGCCGCGACGAGCTCGGCGGTGCGGAGCAGCTGGTCGCGGTACGGGTCACCCTCGGCGACGATCCGCTCGGGGAGGCTGTGCGCCGTGAAGACGACGTGCCTGCCCTCGTGCCCCTGTGTTAGCATGTTAACACGGTGGGACAGGACGGCGACGAAGCCCGGCTCCTCGCCCCAGCTTTCGACGAAGCGCAGCTCGGCCCGCCCGGCGAGCGCCTCCTCCAGCAGCGCGCGGTACTTCGCGATCGACATCGAGGAGTAGTGCGGCGCGAGCACGAGGCCGACGACGGTGGTCGCGCCTCCGGCGAGCGCCCGCTCGGCCGCCTCGGCGATCCGCGGCTGCCAGTGGCGCATCCCCGTGAAGACCGGCAGGCCGAGCTCCTGCTCGAGCGCCGCGCGGGTCTCCTCGGTGATCGCGTTCAGCGGCGAGCCCTCGTCGATCCCGAGCGCCTTGTAGCGCGCGACGAGGTCCTCCATCAGCTCTGGCCGGATCGGCCGGCCGCCGCGGATGTCGGCGTAGTAGGCGGGAACGTCCTCGAGGCGCTCGGGCGACCCGTAGGCCATCAGGACGACGGCATGCTCGCTCACGAGGCAGACGCTAGCCCACCGGCCCGGGCAGTCCGCTCGCGCTACCAGCTCGACGAGCCGCGTCAGTGCCGCAGGGTCGGTCTCGGGAAGGACGCCGTGGCCGAGGTTGAAGATGTGCCCGGGCCGGCCGGCGGCGCGCGCGAGCACGTCCAGCGCGCCCGCCTCGACGCGCGCCCACGGCCCGAGCAGCAGCGCGGGATCGAGGTTGCCCTGCACGCCGCGGTCGAGGCCCGCGTCGCTCCAGCCCCGGTCGAGCGGGACGCGCCAGTCGAGCCCGATCACGTCTCCTCCGGCCGCGGCCATCGCGGGACAGGAGCGTCGCCGTCCCCGTCCCGAAATGGATCGTCGGGCAGCTCACCGCGGCGAGGATCCGCGCGGAGTACGGCGCCACGAACTCCTCGTAGTCGGCCGGCGAGAGCGCGCCGACCCAGGAGTCGAAGAGCTGGATCACGTCCGCGCCGGCGGCCGCCTTCGCGGAGACGTAGCCTGCGAAGCAGTCGGCGAGCCGGTCGAGCAGCGCGTGCCAGACGGCGGGCTCGCGGTACATGAGCGCCTTCACGACGGTGAAGTCCCGGCTCGGCTTCCCCTCGACGAGGTAGCCCGCGACGGTGAAGGGGCCGCCGCAGAAGCCGATCACCGCGCGCTCGGGCTCGAGCTCGCGGCGGACGATCCGCACCGCCTCGAGCACCGGCGCGAACGCCTCCTCCGGCTCCGGCAGGCGCAGCCGCTCGACATCGGCGGCGCTCCGCACCGGCTCGCGCACCACCGGGCCGACACCCTCCACGAGCTCGACGTCGATCCCCATCCCGAGCACCGGGGTCATGATGTCGGCGAACATCACCGCCGCGTCGACGCCGTGGCGGCGGACGGGCTGAAGCGTCACCTCGGCGCAGAGCTCCGGCGTCCCGGCGACCTCGAAGAAGCCGTGGCGCGAGCGCACCTCGCGGTACTCCGGAAGGGAGCGGCCCGCCTGGCGCATGAACCACACCGGAGTGCGCTCGACGGGCTCGCGCCGCGCTGCGCGGACGAGAAGCGGCTCGGGCACGGCTCTACACTAGCCGGGCACGATGGAGCATCCCCTCCCCAGCGGCCCGCTCGCCGTGCGTTGGCTTCGCACCTCGGTCGGCGAGGTCCGGGCCGGCACGCTCACGAGCGCTCGCGTCGAGCTCGAGAACGCCGGCCTCGCCGCCTGGCGCGAGGGCGTCAGCGCCTCGTACCACTGGCTCGACGAGCGCGGGAACCCGCTCTTCTGGGACGGGCTGCGGACTCCGCTGGAGCTGGAGCCGGGCGGCCGGGCAGAGCTCGAGCTGCGGCTGCGCGGGCCGATCCCACCCGGTGCCTATCGCCTCGCCTTCGATCTCGTGGACGAGGGCAGGCTCTGGTTCGCAGAGGTCGGAAACCACGCGCCCGAGCTCGAGGTCGAGGTGCTGCCCCGGAGCGCCGAGGGCGCCGTGGACTGGCTGCCCGCCGGCGCCGAGCCCGCGCCCGACCGGGCAGATCGCGTCCGTGCGGCCCACGAGGAGGGCTACGCCGCGGTCGGCGGCTCGCTCGACGTCGTCGTCGGCCGCCTCGGCCGCGTCCCCGGGGAGCTCGAGCCGTACGCGCCGGGCGCCGGGCGCAACCCGGCCTTCGCCCATCCGCTCGTCTGCCCGTCACTCCTGCCCGGCCTCGAGCCGAACGACGAGGTCGCCGGGCTGCCCGCGTGGCGTCCCGAGGGCGACGAGCCGTGGCTCTACGACGGGCGGATCACAGCTCGACTGCGAGCCGGTCGTCGAGGCGGCTGAAGACCCAGGCGCCGAGGCCGAGCGAGACGACCGCGGCGACGACGAGGTAGAGCGTGTCGCTCCAGGCGGGCATCGTCCCGTAGAAGAGCGGATTGCGGATCGCGAGGATCGGCGGCGCCATGAAGTTCGCCCAGTGGAGCAGGTCGACGAGGTGCGGATGCGTCTGCGCCGCGCCGAGCGTGCCGTAGGTGTAGAGGATCGGCGTCAGGAAGAACCAGGGCAGGAGCAGCGCCGCGATCAGGTGCTCGACGTCGCGGAAGAGCACGTCCAGCGACGCCACCACGAGCGCGAGCCCGGCGATCAGGCAGACGAGCAGCGCCACGAGCGGGATCGCGAGCCACTCCGTCGCCCGCACCCGCGGCAGGAAGATGAAGTTCACGACGAGCAGCACGACGAGCATCACGCCGAGCGAGACGAGGTTCGTCGCCACGATCGAGAGCGGCACGAGCTGGCGCGGAAAGCGCGTCTTGCGGATCAGGCTCGCGTTGTCGAGCAGCGAGCGGGACGCGTTCTGGATCGAGCTCGAGAAGAAGATCCACGGCGCGAGCCCCGTCAGGAGGAAGAGGCCGTAGTGGTCGATCTTGACCGCCTTCCAGAGCACCGAGAAGACGAGCAGGTAGATCGCCATCAGCAGCACCGGGTTGGCGAGCGTCCAGGCGACGCCGAGGAACGACCCCTTGTACTTCGCCTGCAGATCGCGGCGGAAGAGGTTCCCGAACAGCTCCCGGTACTTGACGAGGTCGGTGTAGACCGTCATGGGCGCGCCCTAGTGTATGGAGGGTTCCTGCTCACATGGACTTAACAGCGGCTCGGTACCGTTTTCGGACGTGAGCGCGCTCGCGGCAATCGCCGCCCTGCCGGTGGCCTACGTGGTCGTGTGGGCGACGCTTCGGACTCGTTTCGCACGGCGCGTCGTGGCCGCGCCGACGGGCGAGCGCTGGTCGAACGAGACGACGCCCTCGCTGGGCGGCGTCGGCATCGTCGCGGGGATCCTCGCGGGCGTCGGCCTGTGCCTCGCGGTCGGCGAGATCCACGCCAGCTGGGAGCTCTTCGGGATCCTCACCGGGTGCCTGATCCTCTTCACGGCCGGGCTCGTCGACGACCTGCGCACGCTCACGCCGCCGGTCAAGATCGGCGCGCAGCTCGCCGCCGCGGCGGTCGTGCTCTCGACCGGGCTCAAGGTGCAGCTCGTCTCGAACCCCGTGGTCGGGGTCGCGATCGCGCTCGCCTGGCTCGTCGGGATGACGAACGCGTTCAACCTCCTCGACAACATGGACGGGCTCGCCGCGACCCTCGCGGCGATCGGCGCTTTCGCGTTCGCGATCGACGCCGTCACCCAGCACCCGAACGACCTCGTGCTCGTGCTCTCGCTCGCGGTCGGCTTCGCCTGCCTCGGCTTCCTCCCGTTCAACCTCCGGGTACACGGCCCGGCGCTGATCTTCATGGGCGACTCCGGGAGCCAGGTGCTCGGCTTCGCGCTCGCCGCGATCGGCCTCGCAGGGAGCTGGAAGATCGCCGGGGCGACGGTGACCTCGCTCTTCCTGCCGATCCTGATCCTCGCCGTGCCGATCCTCGACACGACGCTCGTGACCGTGATCCGCCTCCTGGAAGGGCGCCCGGTCACGAAGGGCGGCCGCGACCACGCCTCGCACCGGCTCGTCTACTCCGGCCTCTCCGAGAAGCGAGCGGTCGTCTTCCTCGCGGTGATCTCGATCGTCCTCGCGGCGACGAGCCTGGCCTACCAGGTCGCCGACGACCCGCGGATCACGCTCGTCGGCGTGCTCGTCACCTTCGCGCTCCTCGTCCAGTTCGCCGGCTTCCTCTCCGACGTCGAGCGCGGCCCGCGCGACGCGCTGACGGGCGGCCCGACGATCCTGCGCGGCTTCGTCGTCCACCGGCGGCGCCTGGCCGAGGTGCTCGTCGACTTCGCGCTGATCACCGCGTCGTTCACGGTCGCCTACCTGCTGCTCGTGCACGGCAGCGGCACTCCCTACCAGCGGCACATGTACCTCGTGATCCTGCCGGTGCTCCTGAGCGCGCGCTACGTCTGCTTCATCCTCTTCGGCCTCTACCGCGGCGTCTCGCGCTATGCGGGGGCGCGCGACGCCCTCTCGGTCGTCTGGGCCGTTCTCATCTCCGAGGCGGTCGCCTACGCCGTGATCGCGCTGACGCAGCCGTGGGGCGACTTCCCGCGCACGGTCTTCGTGCTCGACGCACTGATCGCGACGGGGCTGATCGGGCTCTCGCGCTTCTGGGAGCGCGCCGTCGTGCGCGCCCTCCACTCGCTGCGCGACCGCGGGGATCAGCAGAAGACCCTGATCGTCGGCGCGGGCCGGGCCGGCCGCAGCCTGCTGCGCGAGCTGCGCGAGACCTCCGGCGTGCGGGTGGTCGGCTTCGTCGACGACGATCCCCGCCTGCGCCGCCGCCGGATCCAGGGAGCCGCCGTGCTCGGCGGGGCCGCGGAGATCGAGCGGGTGCTCGAGCGCGCGCACCCCGACTCGGTGCTGGTGACGATCCCGAACGCGCCGCGCGACCGCCTCGACGCCATCGTCGCAGCGTGTGAGACCGCACACGTACCATGCCGGTTCGTGCGCCGAGAGACCGACCTCGATCCCCGCGTCGTGCTCGGCGCCGTCGCGAAGTGACCCAGGCGAGCGCCGCAACACCCGCCGCGCCGGCGGCCGACCGGGCCTGGCCCGACCGCGTCCTCGCGGCGCTCCCGCTCGCGATCGTCTTCCTCTGGCTCTTCTTCCTCTACACGTGGGAGTCCTGGGGGCACGTCACGCCGTGGCTCTTCACCGACGAGCTGCAGAACGCGCAGCTCTCCCGGGCGATCGCCGCCACAGGCCACGCGGCGCGGCGCGGCGAGCCGTACGGCTTCCAGTCGCTCTACAACTACGTGATCGCGCCCGCGTGGTGGATCTCCGACACGCAGACCGCGTACTCGGTGGTGAAGGCGATCGGTGCGCTCGTGATGACCGCGGCACTCTTCCCGGCCTACGGGCTCGCACGGATGGTCGTCGCGCCGCGCTACGCGTTGTTCGCCGCCGCGGCGACCGCCGCGATCCCCGCGCTCGTCTACAGCTCGATGCTGATCGAGGAGCCCGCCGCCTATCCCTGGGCGACCCTCTGCTTCTACCTGTTCGCGAAGGCGCTGCTCACGCGCCGCCGCGGCTGGGTCGCGGCCGCCGTCGTCGCCTCGCTGATCGCGCCGCTCGTGCGCGGCGAGCTTGCCATTCTCCCGCTCACGTTCATCCTCGCCTGGCTGTTCCTGTGGTGGACGGGCGACCGCGCGCGGAGGTGGCGCTCGGGCTGGACGCGATGGGACTGGGTCGGCGCCGTCGTGCTCTGCGCCGGGATCCTGATCGTCTTCAACGCCACCGTCTCCTCCCAGTCGCAGGAGTGGCTGATCGCGACGGGCTTCTACCGGATGCGGATGATCCGGTACGGGCTCTGGGCCGCCGGCGCGCTGACGATCGGGATCGGCGTGCTGCCCGTCGTCGCCGGGCTCGCCGCGCTCGTCCGCCGCCGCGGCGAGCAGAGACCGCAGGCCGAGCGCGTCTTCGCCGCCGTCTTCGTCGCCGGTCTGATCGGGTTCGGCTGGTACACGGCCGTCAAGGCCGCCTACATCTCCACGGTGTTCTCGACGCTCATCGAGGAGCGGAACCTGATCTACGTGTCGCCGCTGCTCTTCGTCGCGATGGCGATCTGGCTCGAGCGGCCGCGCGCGCGCTGGTGGGCGGTCGCCGCCTCCGCGGGCTTCGTGCTGTACCTGATCCTGACCACGCCGTACGAGATGGTCTTCCACTTCTACTCCGACGCACCGGGCCTTGCGATCCTCCAGGCGGCGAACCGCCACCTCGGCTGGACGCCCCACACGGCGCGAGTCGTGCTGCTGTCGATGCTCGGGATCTCGATCGTGCTGCTCCTGCTGCCGCGCTTCCTGGCGGGGCGCAGCAACGCCATCGCCGCCGTCGCCGCGGTGGCCGCGCTCGGGGTGCTCGGCTGGACGATGACGACGCAGATCTCGGCGGCGACCGCCTCCGACGACTTCTCCAACGACTTCTGCCCAGAACATCACCCCGCCGCTCGACTGGCTCGACAAGCCGACCGGCGGCAAGCCGACGCTGTACCTCGGCCAGAGCATCATCGACCCCAACGGGCTTTGGATCCTCGAGTTCTGGAACCGCTCGCTCGAGCGGGCTGGAGCCTCGACGGCACGGCGCCCGGCCCCGGGGTGACGGTGACGCCGAACATCATGAACGGCCTCGGCCAGCTCCAGCAGCAGCGCGGCGAGGTGAAGTACGTCCTCCTCGACTCCGACCTGCTCTCGGTGCGCGGAACGACGAAGGCGAAGCTCGGCCCGTGGCGGCTCGTGAAGATCGACTACCCGGTGAGCCTGACGGACGCGACCACCGGCTTCTACGTCGACGGCTGGATGGGGAACAGGGCCCTGTACGCGAAGTTCGCCTCGCCGAAGCCGGGCCACCCCGGCCTGGTCAAGGTGGTCGTCTCGCGCACGGGCTGGGGCGGCGTCGACGTGCCCGGACACGTGACGATCCGCGTCGGCAAGCTGAGGATCACGCCGAACGGCAACGCAGGCACGAACCTCGCGCTCGGGCGGGTGACCGCGACCCGCACCTGGACCGTCCACGCCCGCAAGCAGCGGACGTTCCTCGTGCCGACGCCGAGGCCGCCCTACGCCGTGGAGGTCACGGTGACGCCGACGTTCGTGCCGGCCCTGCTCGACCCGCGCAGCCCGGACCGGCGCAAGCTCGGCGCGATCGTGAGCTTCAAGCCCGTCACCGTGCCGGCTCAGGCACGCAGGTAGATCGTCAGGCCTCCTTGGTCGAGCCGCGTCGGAAAGCGCCGTGCGAGCTCCGCGAGGAGCTTCGGCCTGGCCTTGAACGCGCGCGCCGCGACGACGGCGCGGACGTGATCGCGGTCGATCACGTCGAGCACCTGCTGGTCGGTGAGGAGGCCGGACTCGAAGCGGAGGAACGCGGTGTCGACGAGCCGGCCCGGGCTGTGGCGCCGTGCGAGCACGTTCACGATCGGCTCGTCCGTGACCACGAGCTCGCCCGGGCGGGTGAGGCGGTCGATCTGCTTCACCGCCCACAGCACCTGCGCGGGCTCGGCGGCGGCGTTGCGGTTGTCGCGGCGCCATTCCTGCGCGAAGCCCGCGCTCCAGGCCAGAGCGAGCACGAGCCCCGCCACGAGCGCCCGCCGGCCGCCGAGCTGCGCGGCCGCCGCACCGAGCACGATCCCGGCCGGGAGGGCGATCGTCACGGCGAGCAGCACCATGTGGTTGTCGTGCAGCGGGTGGTGCCAGACGAGGAAGAGCGCCGAGGCGAGCGTCCAGGCGAGCAGCGGCCACAGCGGGACCCGCAGGCGCGGCCGCCACGGCGTCACCGCGACGACGACCGCGAGCAGCACGAGCCAGGCGAACGGCGTGCGCAGGTCGAGGAAGTGGACGACGCGATGGAGGTTGTCGCCGAGGCTGAGCCCCGGGCCCGGCACTCCGCGCGCCTTGCCGTGGTAGTCGACGGCGCCGACCCAGATCCCGTGCAGCCCGCCCCAGTAGCCGACCACCAGCGCGAGCGCGACGCGCGGCGAAACCCCCGGCGAGCGCGACGAGCATCCGCGGGTGCACGTGGACGCGCCGCGCCCAGAGGAAGCCCGCGACGGGCACCAAGAGCGTGAGCGCGCTCACCTTGACCGAGACGGACGCGGCGAGGAGCACTCCCGAGAGCGCCGCGAAGACGATCGGGGCTCGATCGTCGAGCGCGAGGAGAAGGAAGGCGAGCGCGAGCAGGCCGAGCGCGAACGACGGCAGGTCGGCCGAGACGTTGGCCGCGAAGGTCGGGAACGGCGGCGCGATCGCGAGCAGGGCCGCCGCGGCCAGCCCCGCCGCCGCCCCGGAGTAGCGGCGCCCGATCAGGTACGCGCCGACGAGGCCGACGAGCGCGAAGGCGATCACCGTGTCGCGGCCGCCCGAGACCGTCGCGCCGAACACGGCCTGCCCCGCGCGGACCAGCGTGTAGAAGCCCGGCGGCTGCGCCGTGAAGATCTGCGAGCCGAGCGCCTGGCCGTGGCGCATCGCGTCGGTGGCCAGCAGGTACACGGCCTCGTCGAAGCTGGCGGGGGCGGATAGGCCGTGGTGGAAGAGCAGCCCGGCGGCCGCGAGGACGAGGCCCAGGAGCGCGAGCTCGAGGGCGAGCGCCCGACGCCCGACGCTCACGGCTCGCCCGACCCGCCCGCGGCATCGAATACCGGGGCTCGTTTCCTGTCCCGGCGCATGCTCGGCGGGCTCGCTTTCTACCTTCTTTTTGTCGTCACTTTTGCGTCATTCAGGGTGAATAACGACGGCCTAGTCTACTACAACGTCTTGCGGCGCTTACTCGGCGAGCACGTGCCGAACGCTTATTCACGCGAATTCGGCGCCGCTTTGTTCAACGTCCCGTTCTACGCCGCCGCGCGCGCGATTCGCGCCGTCACGCCGCTCGATTCCGCGTTCGGCGCGCCGCTCGGCGAGGTGTCGATCACGGTCGCGTCGGCGGCCGCGGTGATCCTGACGCTCTACCTCGGCTGGCGGATCCTGCGCGAGCTCGACCTGCCAAACGGCCCCGCCGTCCTCCTGATCACGCTCTTCGGCTCGCCGCTCTTCTACTACGCCGTCTTCCAGCCCTCGTACAAGCACGCGGTCGACGCGCTCTTCTCGACGCTCTTCGCCTTCCTGCTCCTGCGGACGACCGAGCGCGCCGACCGGCGGACGCTGCTCGCGCTCGGCGCCTGCCTCGGGATGATGGTCACGATCCGCTACGTGAACGTGGCGTTCTTCGTCGGCGTGCTCGTCGCGTTCCTCGTCCGCCGTCAGCCGCGTGCCGTCGGGACGGTGACCGTCGCGATGCTCGTGACGGCGGCGGTGATCCTCTCGCTACCGGGCCTGCGCGGGATCCGCTACTTGCAGCCGCCGCAGCCCTCGGCCGCCGCCGCGCCGCTCGAGGCCGGGCTGCTCCCGTACCGGCTCGAGCACCCGTGCCGCGAGGTGTACCTCACCCACCGGCTCACCCTGACCCAGTGCCTCAGAAACCGGCTCGGGGTCGAACTCGCGCCGCGCGCGCCCGTGGAGATGCTCGTCAGCGTCCGGCGCGGCCTCTTCCTGTGGACGCCGCTCACCCTCGTCGCGGTGATCGGCTTCATCCTGCTCTTCCGCCGGCGGCCCGACCGGCGCGCGTTCCTGAGCGGGATGCTCGCCGCCGCCGTCGCGCTCGTGCTGATCCACGGGATCTGGGGCGGCTTCTGGTCGGGCGGCTTCTCGTTCTCGCAGCGCTTCCTCGCGGCACTGTTCCCCGTTTTCCTGCTCGGCGTGGCGGAGATCGTGCGACGGTTCGGCCGCGTGGGCTGGGCGGTGCTCGTCGTCTGCACCCTCTTCTCGATGTTCGTCGCGTTCAACCTGTACGTGGGCTACAAGGGCGAGTCGGAGAAGGACGGGATCGACACCGTGTTCCGCCTCTACACGAACGGCGAGCGGACCCCGACCCAGCTCGTGCGCCTGGTCGGGCGCCAGGCGTGGGCCCGTTGGCATTAACACCGCGCTAACCGGCGCGGGTTAGGCTTTCGCGGCCTGTGAGCGAGCTGCCCACCGACACCCAGTGGACCGAGGATTCGCTCGCCGAGCTGAGCGGCGAGTTCTCCCCGATCTTCGGCGGACGAACCGTCCTGATCACCGGCGCCGACGGGTTCATGGGCTCGCACCTGACCGAGGCGCTCGTCGCGGTCGGCGCCGACGTCCACGCGTTCGTGCGCGCGACCTCGAGCGGCGCGCTGAACAACATCGGGCACCTGCGCGGCCGGCTCGAGGTGCACTTCGCCGACCTGACCGACAAGACCTCGATCGACTACCTGATGCGCGAGCTGAAGGAGGCGCCCGACAAGCCGTACGTCTTCCACCTCGGCGCCCAGGCGCACGTCGGCGAGAGCTGGCATCGTCCGTACGAGACGGTGATGGCGAACACGGTCGGCACGCTCAACCTGCTCCAGTCCGTGGTCGACACGGGCCTCGAGCTCGAGAAGTTCGACACCGCGGGCACCTCCGAGGAGTACGGCAACGTGCACGAGGACGTCGCCCACCAGCACGACTTCGACGAGCACGGCGGGCTGATCCTGCACGAGCGCTCGCCGATCAACCCCAAGTCGATCTACGCGACCGCGAAGGTCGCGGCCGACTTCCTGACGATGAACTACCACGACGCGTTCGGCGTCCCGGGCGTCGTCACGCGCATGTTCAACAACTACGGGCCGCGGCAGAACCCGCGCTACGTGACAGGCACGATCATCACGCAGGCGCTGACCCGCGAGACCGTGGAGGCTCGGCCAGCTCGATCCGATGCGCGATTCTGCTTCTGCACCGACGGCGTCCGCGGCCACCTCACCGGCGGGCAGCGGCCTACGGCGTCCCCGGCGACCTCTACGTCTACGGGCAGGGCGAGAACATCTCCATGGCCGACTGGGCCGACATGATCCTGAAGACCGGCGAGGCGCAGGGCTACTGGAGCGACCGCAGGGTCGTGACGACTCCGGCCAGGTACCGGCCT
This sequence comes from uncultured Actinomycetes bacterium, assembly GCA_963746005.1. GTDB lineage: Bacteria > Actinomycetota > Thermoleophilia > Gaiellales > Gaiellaceae > CAVQZA01. The sequence goes on from CAVUZM010000023.1 coordinate 70,515, forward strand.
GGCGCGACCGACGTGATGGCGCTCCGCGTCGGCTATGAGAAGCTCAACCGCGAGACCGGCTGGGAGCCGAAGGTCTCGTGGGAGGAAGGGGTCGCTCGGACGATCGCGTGGTACGCGGAGAACCGCGAGCGCTGGATCGGACGCGTCGACTGGCTCCCGACCGGCAGCCCGCAGCCGGCCCGATGAGGACCGTGGTCACCGGCGGCGGGGGCTTCCTCGGCTCCTACGTCGTCGAGCGGCTGCGCGCCCGCGGGCTCGACCCGGTCGTGCCGCGCCGCGCCGACTACGACCTGCCGTCCACGCCGGCGTCGCGCGCCTGCTCGAGGAGGCGCGCCCGGAGCTCGTCATCCACCTCGCGGCCGTCGTCGGCGGGATCGGCGCGAACCGCGAGAACCCGGGCCGCTTCTTCTACGACGAACGCGATCATGGGCATCCAGCTGATGGAGCAGGCCCGCCTCGCCGGCGTCGGGAAGTTCGTGCGCGTCGGCACCGTCTGCGCCTACCCGAAGTTCACGCCGGTCCCGTTCCACGAGGACGACCTCTGGAACGGCTACCCGGAGGAGACGAACGCGCCGTACGGCCTGGCCAAGAAGATGCTCCTCGTCAGGGCCAGGCCTACCGCGCAGCAGTACGGCTTCAACGCGATCCACCTGCTGCCGGTCAACCTCTACGGGCCGCGGCGACAACTTCGACCCGGCACGCTCGCACGTGATCCCGGCGCTGATCCGCAAGATGCATCGAGGCCGCGAAGCGCGGCGAGCCACATCGAGGTGTGGGGCGACGGCTCGCCTCGCGCGAGTTCCTCTACGTCGAGGACGCGGCCGAGGGCATCGTGCTCGCGGCGGAGCGCTACGACGGCGCCGACCCGGTCAACCTCGGCGCCGGCGCGGAGATCACGATCCGGGACCTGGCGGAGCTGATCGCGCGAGCTGACCGGCTTCGAGGGCGAGATCCGCTGGGACACCACCAAGCCGAACGGCCAGCCGCGCCGGGCGCTCGACACGAGCCGGGCCGAGGAGCGGTTCGGGTTCCGCGCGAGGACGCCGCTGCGCGATGGCCTCGAGCGAACCGTCGCGTGGTACCGGACGGCTGCCCCGGCGCATGCGGCCAGCTGACAGGCTGCGGCCGCTCGGTCGGTACGAGCCGTGGGTCGTGCTCGGCCCGCTCGCGCTCGTGCAGTGGCTCGCCGCGATCGCCTTCGCGCTGACGCGGCCGCACAACGGCTGGTTCTTCGCGCAGGGCCCGCAGACGACCTGGACGTGGACGGGCGGCTGGCTCCTCGGCAGCGGCCACCTCTCCGCCGCCCACACGGGCTGGGCCTGGTCATACGCGCTGATGCCCGTGTCGTGGCTCAACGGCGCCGACTATCTCCGCGGCCTGCCGATGATCGTCGTCCTCCAGATGCTGATCTTCCTGCCGCTCGGGACCTGGCTCGTGTACCGGCTCGGCGCGCAGGTCGCCGGGAGGCTCGTCGGCTACTTCGCGGCCGCGCTCTGGGCGCTCGGCCCGTACCTCGGCGCCGCGCTGTCGCAGGCCGAGTACCACAAGGTCTTCGTCGACGGCTTCCTGCCGCAGCTCGTCGGGCTGACCGGCTCTGCGGCGCTCCCGGCCGCGCTGCTGCTCGCGGCGTCGGGGCTCTACGCGCTGCGCGCGCTCGACGGCGGCCCGCGTTTCGACGCGATCGCGGCCGGGCTCGCGGCCGGGCTCGCGGCGGCGATCGACCCGGTGAACCTGCTCTACCTCGCGGCGCCGGTGCTCGCGCTCGCGCTGCGCCGGCGGGGACGGGCCTGGTCTGGTTCGCCGAGGGTCTCGTGCCCGCGCTCCTCGTCCTGCTCCTCTGGCGCGCCCGCGGCCCCGGACGGGGTCGACCTCGGCGCGATCGGCTCGGCGCTGGACGTCCACTGGCACCGCCTCTCGTACACCTTCACGTGGATCCGCGAGTACTTCTGGAGCCTGCACGTGTTCGAGTGGCTCGTCGTCGCGGGGGTGATCGCCGTCGCCCGCGTCTCGCCGGTGAAGGCGGTCTTCCTCGGCGCGTGGTTCTTCGCGTTCCTGCTCTCGCGCGGCGGCGATCCGGGACTGGACATCCGCGCGGGCACGCTGTGGCCCGCGCTCGCGCCCGCGCTGCCCGCGCTCGCGGTGCTGATCGCGTCGATCCCGCTCCTCGTGCCGAGGCTCGGGCCCGCGGCTCGTCGCCGGGTTCCCCCGCCTCGTGGCCGGGCCCGTGCGGCGTGCGACTCTCGGCACCGCGCTGGTACTCGGCGCGGCGGTGCCGCTCGTCTTCGTGGCGGCGGCGGGACCGGCCTCGGGCGCGCCCGCTCTGGCCGTGCCCACCGAGCTGACCTACGTGCCCTCGGGCCGCGACCTCGGCCTGTCCGCGCGCGCCGCCGGCGGAGTCGTCCAGCTCTCCTGGCGGCCCGCCGCGGGACGGACGACCGTGCTCTACCGGCTGTACCGCGCACCTGGCCGGCGCGGGCGTCGACTGCTCAGGCCCCGCGCCCTGCCGGCTCGGCGGAGCGCTCGTCGCGACGACCTATTCGATCCAGGCGGCCGACCGCCCCGGCCGCGGGCGCTGGGAGTACCGGCTCACCTGGTCGGCCGACAGCGACGCCGCGTCGGGAGCAGGAGCAACCGTGCTCGTCTCCGGGCCCGCCGGGGTTCGAGTCCGATGAGCGTCCGGGTCGCGTAGGCTGGCGCGGTGCGGGAAACCGTTGCACACTGTCAGAAGCGGGCGGATGTCGTCTAAGCACTCGGAAGCCGAAGGATGAACGGGGTCTCGAACAGCCGCACCGCCCGGGGACTGGCGCTAGCCGCCCTGGTCGTGCTGTGCCTCGGCATCGGCTCTGCCCACGCAGCCTTCCCCGCGGGGAACGGCGCGATCGTGTACGTCGAGTCCGGCACGATCAAGGGGCTCGACGTGACGACGCCGCACGCAGGGTTCAACCCTTCGATCTCACCGAACGGGACCAAGATCGCCTTCGACGACGGCACAGACCTCTGGACGATGGACATCAACGGCAACAACGCCGTGATGGTCCCGGGCCCGATCGCCGGCACTGACCCCTCGTGGTCGTCCGACGGCTCAACGCTCGCCTACATCAACGGCGGCAACGTCTGGACCGTCTCGTCGGCGGGAGTCGGCGCGACGCAGAGGACCACCAGCACTACCGCCTCCGGCCCGGCCTTCTCCCCTGACGGGTCACTGATCGCCTATGCCGACGGCGCCACCGGGATCCACACGGTTCCCGCCGGAGGCGGCGGGATCCGGTGTCGATCGTCGGCGGACCCGACTCCTCCCCGTCGTGGTCGCCCGACGGGTCGAAGATCGCGTTCTCCGCCGGGAGCCAGATCTGGGTCGTCAACTCGGACGGCAGCGGCCAGACGACGCTGAACGATCCAACGCACACCGACACCAACCCGGCCTGGTCGCCGGACGGCACGCTGATCGCGTTCGCAAGGGACACCGGCATCAGCACGATGACCCCGGCCGGCCTGAGCATCACCTCTGTGACGACCACGGCGGGCGACACCCAGCCCGAGTGGCGCGACGCCCCGCCCGTGAACCTGAGCGCGCCGACGATCTCGCCGACGACGCCTCCGACCATCGGCACCACCCTGTTCGCGTCGGTCGGCAGCTGGAGCGACTCGCCCTCCAGCTACAGCTACCAGTGGTTCCGCTGCAACGTGAGCGGCACGACCTGCACCACGTCGATCCAGGGACCGAGCTCGGTCGCGAGCTACGTCGTGGCGGCCACCGACGTCGGCTTCCCGATCGTCGTCCAGGTCAGCGCGACGAACATCGCCGGGACCTCCACGCCGCGCAGTCGCCTCCGGCCGGGACGACCGTCGGCCCGGCCCCGACCATCGTGACCGGGAAGCTGCCGACGATCAACGGGCAGCCGCATGCCTTCCCCGGCGGCACGTCCGTGAGCACGACGACCGGGACGTGGACCGGCACCGCGCCGATCACGTACACCTACCAGTGGCAGTACTGCGACTACCTGACTCCGCCGTCGTGCGCCGACATCCCACTCGCGACGTCCAGCTTCTACTCGCCGACGGGCGACTACATCGGCAAGCGCCTCCAGGTGATCGTCACGGCGACGAACGCCTACGGCACCGGCAAGGCGACCTCGGGGTTCTCGTACCCGGTCGGGGGAGATCAGCCGCGGAACACCGTCTCGCCGAAGATCACCGGCACGATCGAGGTCAGCTCGACCCTCACCGCGGACATCGGCACCTGGACGGGCTCCGTGCCGATCCGCTACACCTACCAGTGGCTCCGGTGCGGCGCGCAGGGGTCGAACTGCGTCCCGATCGCCGGGGCGACGAGCACCTCGTACCTGCTCCAGGCGGCCGACTACGGCTCGACGATCGTCTTCAAGGTGATCGGCGTCAACGGCGCCGCGTCCGGGGTGGGCACCTCCATCCCGACCTCGCCGATCCGCCACAGGACGCTCTTCGCGCCCGCGAACACGGACCCGCCGGCCCTCGCCGGCAAGCCGGTCACCGGCTCGACGCTCGTCGGCGACCCGGGGACGTGGACCGGAGAGCCGCCGCTCAACTACACCTACACCTGGCTCCGCTGCGACGCGAACGGCGGCAGCTGCACCGGGATCCCGAACGCGGCCGGCAAGCTCTACAAGGTCAGGCTCGCCGACGTCGGCTCCACGATCAAGTTTCTCGTCACGGTACGAAACGTGTCCGGCAGCGCGAGCGTGAACTCCGATCCGACCGACGTGATCACGAAGCGCCCGCCCCAGCCGAAGGGACTCAAGATCGTCGGCACGAAGAACAACGACTACCTCGCCGGCAAGGGCGGCAACGACCACATCTACGGGCTCGGCGGCAACGACACGATCCTCGGCGGCGCCGGCGACGACTGGCTGTACGGCGGGAACGGCAACGACGTGATCAACGGCGGGCCCGGCTCCGACCACATCTTCGGCGGGGCCGGCAGCGACACGATCTACGCCCAGGACGGCGAGCGCGACATCATCGACTGCGGCGCCGGCCAGGATCGCGCCACGGTCGACGCATTCGACGTCGTGAAGAACTGCGAGATCGTGATCACGCCCACGTCGACGACGAACCTCACGCGGCACTAGCCGCGCAGAGATACGTGAAGCGGAACCGGAGCGCGAGGCGCGCGGCCGGGCCGCTCCGCTCGGCGGCGCGCAGACGCGGCGACGGCGGCACGCGGCAACGCGACGGTCTGCGGGACGAAGAACGGCCGCAGCTCGAGCCGCGTGAGGCCGGCCGCGCGAAGGTCGGCTCGCACGTCCTCGAGCCGGTACTGCCTCGGGTTGAGGTCGAAGACGAGCTTCCGCTCGGTGTAGGCCGCGGCCTGCCGGAAGAAGGCGGCGCGGTCGCGCGCGTAGTAGATCGCGCGGAAGACGCAGGTCGCGGCGACCGGCGCCGCCGGGACGAAGTCGTTCAGGTCGCCGAGCTCGGCGGCGACGCCGTTGCGGCGAGCGGCCGCCACCATCTCCGGGCTCGCGTCGACCCCGAGGTACTCGAGCCCGGGCAGGAACGCGGCGAGCGCGCCGTCGCCGCAGGCGAGGTCGAGCACGCGGTCGCCGGGCTCGAGCCGCGGCCCGAGCGAGACGACGAGCTCCGCGCGGTGGCTCAGGTACGCCGCCGCGTCCGCGTACTGCTCGCTCCAGCCCTCCGCGCCGGCCGCGTACTGCGCGCTCACCTGTTCCCGGCTCTTCCCGTTCATGTGCTCATGAGCACTAGCGGAGGGTGAGCAGCCGCTCGGGATGCTTGCGGAGGAAGCGCAGCATCGCCCGCGCATGCCAGATCGTGTGCCGCGAGAGGAAGGTGTGGTCGATCACGGCGGCGTAGTCGTGGCACGACGATCGCGTCGGGGACGTACCAGCGCTCCCAGCCCGCCTGCGCGGCCCGGTAGTTGAGGTCGATGTCCTCGCCGTACATGCGGAAGCCGGGGTCGAAGCCGCGGAGCTCGTCGAGCATCGCCCGGCGCAGGAGCAGGAAGGCGCCGAGCATCCAGTCGGTCGGCACCGGCTCGGTCGGGCGCTCGTCGAGCAGGTAGTGCTTGCGCTGGTACTCGAGCGGCGGGAACGCGTGCCGCAGCGGCGTGCGCCGGACGACCGTCCCGCCGACGGTCGGGAAGCGGCGCCGCGAGGGCTGCCACGAGCCGTCCGGGTAGACCATCCGCGGCCCGGCGACGCCGCAGCGCGGGTGCTCCTCCATGAACGCGTGGAGCGCGGCGACGGCGCCCGGCTCGGCGCACGGCGTCCGGGTTCGCGATCACGACGTACTCGCCCGCTGGTCGCGCCGAACCCCTGGTTCACGTTGGCGGCGAACGAGAGCGGGCGCTCGTTCTCGAGCACGCGCGTGCCTTCCGGCAGCCGCCCCACCGAGCCGGGGATGTTCGCGACGACGACGAGCTCGTCGACCTGCGGCGCGAGCGCCGGCAGCGAGTGCTCGAGCTCGGCGGCGTGGCCGTGCGAGACGACGACGGCCGAGACTCACGAAAGCAGCTCCCGGTAGACCGCCGATGTGAGTCGTGCCGTCTCCTCCCAGGTGAACCGCTTCGCCCGCTCGAGCCCGGCCGCGGAGAGCCGCTCGGAGTCGGCGAGAGCCGCCCGCACCGGCTCGGCGAGGTCGCCGTCGCGCGAAGATCGCGGCGTCGCCGGCGACCTCGCGCAGCGCGGCGTCGGGCCGCGCGACGACCGGCGTGCCGCAGGCCATCGCCTCGACGCAGCGGCAGGCCGAACCCCTCGTAGCGCGACGGAAAGAGGACGCAGGCCGCCTCCTGGTAGAGGCGGACGAGCTCCGGCTTCGGCACGTAGCCGCGCAGGTCGGCGCCCGCGTCGCGGAGCGCGCGCTCGAGCGCCGGGTCGCGCGCGGGCCCGACGACGACGAGCGGACGGCCGACCGCGCGCGCCGCCTCCGCGGCCGCGAGCGGGTCCTTGCGCGGCTCGATCGCGCCCACGAGGAGAAGGTAGTCGCCGCGGGCGCCGCCGGGCCGGAAGTCCGGGTCGACGCCGTGCGGGGTGACGACGATCCGCTCGCGCGGCGATCCCGTAGAGCTCGACGAGGTCGTCCCGCGTCCGCTCCGAGATCGCGAGGATCCGCGCCGCGCGACGGGCCGAGCGCGGCACGACCGTGCGGAAGACGCGGCGCTCCCAGGCGCCCATCACGGCGGGATCGCGCTCGAACGAGAGGTCGTGGATCGTGAGCACGGCCGGGCACGGGCAGCCCGGCGGGATCACGTGCAGGAAGTGGGCGAGCTCGGGGCGCACGCGGCGCAGCAGGCGCGGCAGGCGCCAGGCCATCCGCAGCTCCTGGCTGCGCGCCGGCAGCGCGAGCGGCTCGACGCCCGCCGGGACGAGCGACGGGTCGCGGGTCACCGCCGCGAAGCGGAGGTCCGGCGCGACTCCCGGCAGCGCGCGCAGGAGCTCGCGCACGTAGGTCTCGTCGCCGGTGCGCTGGCGGCCGAGGACGTCGGCGTCGAGGACGATCACGCGGCCGCCTCGCGGTACGCCTCGGCGGTGAGCGCCGCCGCGCGCTCCCACGTGAACCCGCCGCCCGTTCGAGCCCGAGCGCGCGCAGCTCCTCGCGCCGCGCCCCGGCCTCCTCGATCCCGTCCGCGATCGACGCGACGTCGAGCGGGTCGACGAGCACGGCCGCGCCGCCGGCCATCTCCGCCGTGCCGGGCCGGTCGCTCGTCACGACGGGAGTGCCGCAGGCCATCGCCTCGAGCACCGGGATCCCGAAGCCCTCGTAGAGCGACGGGTAGGCGAGGCAGCGGGCGCCGCGGTAGAGCCGCGCGAGCTCCTCGTCGGAGACCTCGCCGAGCCAGCGTGACGCCCTCGAGCGGGACGTCGCCCCAGCCGCGCGCGCCGGCGACGCGCAGCTCGACCCCGAGACGGCCGGCCGCCTCGGCGAGCCGCGGCAGGTTCTTGCGCGGCTCGACCGTGCCGACGGCGAGCACGTAGTCGCCGGGCGCGGCCTCGCCCTCGGGCCGGAACACCGGCTCGACGCCGTTCCGGACGACGCGCATCTTCTCCTCGGGAAGCCCGAGCAGCTCGACCGCCTCGCGCTTCGTGAACTCCGAGACCGCGAGCACGAGCCGGGCGGCGCGCGCGGCCCGCGGGACGGAGCGGCGGCTGTAGGCGCGCGTCCAGCGGCCGAACGCCTCCGGGAAGCGGAACACGGCGAGGTCGTGGATCGTCATCACGACGGGCACCGAGCCGCCGGCGGCGCGCGGAAGGTCGGGCAGTGCAGGACGTCGAGCCCTCGCGCCCGCCGCGGAAGCAGGAACGGGTACCAGGCGAGATCGAGCTCGAGCGTCCCGAGCCTGCCGGCGCGGCCGAAGCCCAGCTCGACCGCTCGATCTCCGGCATCGGCCGGGCGAGCAGGCCCTCGATCACGCGCGCGGTGCCGGCGCGGGTCTGGCGGAGCGGCGAGACGTCGACGCCTACGCGGATCACGCCGCCGCCTCGAACGCCGCGAGCATCGCCTCGCCGCACGCGAGCCAGGTGAACCGCCGCGCGTGCTCGAGCCCCGCCGCGACGAGCCGGTCGCGCTCGGCGAGCGCCTGCTCGATCCCGGCGGCGATCGCCTCCGGGCTCTCCGGGTCGACGCGCACCGCCGCGTCCCCGCAGGCCTCGTCCATCGACGGGTGCGAGGAGACGACGCACGGGACGCCGCTCGCCATCGCCTCGATGATCGGCATCCCGAACCCCTCGAACCGCGACGGGTAGACGAACACCGCGGCGCCGCGGTAGAGCCCGGCAGCTCCTCGTGCGCGAGGTAGTCGAGCCGCTCGACGCCGGGGACGTCGAGCGCAGGGCTGCTCGCCCCAGCCCTTGCCGCCGACGACCGCGAGCGCGAGATCGCGCGTCGAGCAGCCGGTAGCCCTCGACCAGCGTGGAGAGGTTCTTCCGCGGCTCGAGCGTCGCGACCGTGAGCACGTAGGGGCGCCCGAGCGAGGCGCGCGGGCCCTCGGGCGAGAAGCCGTCCGCGCCCGGGATACGCGACGTGGAGCCGCTCCGCGGGCACCTCGAAGGTCGCGGCGACGTCGTCGGCGGTGAACCTCGAGTTCGTGAAGATCAGGTCGCAGGCCTGCGCCATGTGGCGGTACTTCGCGCCGTGCATCGACTCGGTGCGCCGCTGCACCCACTCCGGGAAGTGCAGCGGGACGAGGTCGTGCACCATCGTCGAGCGGAGCCCCGCGCGCTGCGGCGGGTACATCCAGTCGGTGAAGTGGAGCACGTCGAAGGGGCCGAGGAAGCGCTCCGCGGCGGGCCACTGCGAGGCGGCTCCAGGCGGTGCGCCAGCCGTGCGCGAAGGGGAGGAAGCCGATCCGCGTCTCGACGTCGATCCCCGCGAGCGCCTCGGGGATCGCGCGCTTCCCGGCCGGGCTCGTCGGCGCGAAGGCGACGATCTCGTGCCGCCCGCCGGCCGCCTCGACGAGCCCCGCGAGCGAGCCGCGGATGTAGTTGCCGACCCCGCTCAGCGGATGCGACAGCGGCGAGACGTCGAAGGCGATCCTCACGGCCGTACTTGAAGCCGAGGAAGTGGATCCCGAGCGGGCGCGGGTCGCCGTGCCCCGGCACGCGCGTCGGGCTGACCGTGAAGACCGCGCGGCAGTTCCGCAGCGGCACCGTCAGCGTGGTCTGCTTCCCGGGCGGGACGAGGTGGACGCGCCCGTTCGCCGTCACGCGCTGCGGCGCCGTGAAGAGGGTCGGATCGCCGAGCACCGTCGCGACCACCGAGCCGCCGTTGCAGACGTGGCGCGTGTAGACGACGCGCGGGCCCGACCAGGTGTCGTTCGGATAGAGCCCGGTCACCGTCGTCATCGAGCGCAGCGGCCCGTCCAGCCGGTAGAGCGAGACCCCGAGCGCCGGGTCCGAGGCGACCACCTTCCCGTTCAGCTCGAGCGCCGAGTCGACGAGCGCGTAGCGGTGGCGCACGAGCTTTCCGCCGGCGCGGACGAGGCCGGTGCGCGGGTCGATCGTGACCGCGGTCGAGGGCAGGCCGCCCGGGATCGGCGCGCCCGTGTCGTAGACGGGGCCGACGCTGCGGTTGAAGAACTCGTTCTCCCAGATCACGTGCACGTCGGGCTTGCCCGTCCAGATCGCGGCCACGTCGGCGCTCCGGCCGACGGCGTGGTCGATCCAGTCCGGCCGGACGCTGCGAATCCCCTGGAACAGCGCTCCGCGCGAGGCGAGCGTCGTCCTGGACTCGATCGGCCGCTGCTCCGCGGCGAAGTAGACGAGCACGAGCAGCGGCAGCACGAGCGCCCAGCGCCGCGGCACGAGGAGGAAGAGCACGCCGGCGGCGAGCGCGCAGGCCGTCGCGACCGGGCGCACCTGGTGCAGCGTGATCACGCCCTCCTGCAGCTTCCACCACGGCAGCAGCGCGAAGGTGTCCGAGGTCGCGGTGATCCCGATGAAGCGGACGAACGGGATCGCGGCGACGAGCGCGCCCGAGCCGAGCGCGACGACCACGGCCCACGGCAGCCGCCGCGGCGCGCCGAGCCGGATCCAGAGCAGCAGCGCGATCAGGAAGAACGGCGCGACGTAGAAGAGGTTCCGCTCCTCGATCCGCTGCACCGTCGGGATCGACGCGAACGCCGAGACCTCGAGCCAGAGCCAGAGCGCGAGCATCCCGGTCCCCGCCATGAACGCCCGCTGCGGGCCGTCGAGCCGCCGCCACTCGAGGCAGAGGACGAGGAACGCCGCGAAGGGAATCACGCCGAGGTAGAGGTCGAGCCCGGCCAGGTGCTAGAGCGCCCACTTCGCCACCTCGCCCGCGTGGTAGTGCTCGTGGCTCGTCGTCTGGTAGGCGCCGAGCACCGCGAACGGCGAGCGGCCGCGCAGCGCCTCGCCGACGATCGCCACGACCGCGACCCCGGCCACCGTCCCGTAGAGGACGCGGAACCGCGCCGAGCCCGCGCCACCCGAGCAGGAGCGGCGCGGTGAGGATCGCCGGGAAGAGCGCCACCGCCTGCGCGCGCGTCGCGAACGCGACGAGCGCGATCCCGAGCACGAGCAGCTGCCGCTGCCAGGTCGGCTTCTCCAGCATCAGCACGAGCACGAGCGCCGCGGCCAGGAAGATCGGGTAGAACGCGTTCTCGGTCATCAGCGTGCCCGTGTAGACCATCGAGGGCACCGCGACCGCGAGCAGCGCCGCCGCGAGCGAGAGCCACTGCGAGAGCACGCGCCGCGCGAGGAAGTACGCGGGCACCGCCGCGAGCGACATCACGACCGAGTTGATCGCCTTCGCGGCGGCGTAGGCGTCCGGCACCGAGCCGAAGAGCCGCCAGGCGGGCGCGATCACGAGCGGGTAGACGAACCCGTACGACCCGGACGCCTGGTCGCGGATCAGGAAGTGGCCCGTCGCCGCGACGCTCTTCGCGAGCTCCGAGTAGACGAGCTCGTCGACCATGATCCACGGCGCCGTCATCCAGCGCCCGAACCAGTAGCGGAGCCCCGCCGAGACGACGACGATCCCCGTGAGGTAGGCCCACGCGGGGATCGCGCGCGTCAGCGCGACCGGCCGCGCGGCCTCGGCGCTACTCGCCAAGCCCGACCTCGCGCAGCCGGGCTCCGAGCTCGGGGACCTCCTCCGAGAGACCCACGTCGGCGCCGGCGCGGGCGACCTCGGCCAGGACTGCGTCGCGGACGGCCTCGCCTCCGGCGGCCTGCTCGAGCGCGGCGGTGTAGAGGTCGGCGACGTGGTCGAGGCGGTGCTCCTCGGGCACGTGCGAGGCGGGCGGCGGGTCGAGCAGCGCGGCCACGAGCGCGTCCACCTCGCCCTCGCCGACCGGGATCTTGCGCGCGACGCCGTCGGGGAGCTCCGCGAACCAGCCGAGATCCGAGACGACGAGCGGCTTGCCGAGCGAGAGCGCCCGCATCACGGTGCCCGAGGTCTCGCCCATCGTCGGCGCGCGCAGCGAGACGCAGACGTCGCAGCCGGCCATCAGCGACCAGAGCCGCTCCTCGGGGACGTACTCCTCGCGGAGCACCGCGGGATGGCCGAGGAGGCCCGCCTTCTCGAGCCGCCCGTCGAGGTCGAAGCGCGGCGAGACGGGGCCGACCAGTACGAGTCGCGCGCCGCGCGGGCAGCTGCGTGAACGCCTCGAGCAGCTGCGGGATCCGCTTCGACGCGTTCAGGTGGCCGAAGTAGCCGACGACCGGCGCGCCGTCGATCTCGCGCGGGCTCGACCGCGGGCGCGGGCCAGGCCGGGTGCGGGATCCGCCACAGCGGGCCGGTGTAGCCGAGCCGGCGCGCACCCTCCTCGACGTAGCGCGAGTGGACGATCAGGCCGGTCGCGCGGTCGAGGATCTCGCCGGCGAGCGGGAAGTCCTCGGGCCGGGTCTCCCACGGCGGCGGCACGCGGCCCTCGAGCACGCCGTGCGCGAGCAGCCGCGCGGGCAGGCCGGCGTCGCGCTCCATCGCCGCGAGGTAGCCGCGGCCGTCCTTGCGGCCGATCGTGAGCCCGGCGATCAGGTGGTGGAGCACGAGCTCGTGCAGGACGACGACGCCGCCGCGCCTGCGCAGCGCGTCGACGATCCAGCCGTGGGCCTCGGGCGAGTTGCCGACGTGGTAGAGCGAGACGTCGGCGTCGCGGCGGCGGCTTCGTGCGGCCGTGCTTGACCACCTCGACGTCGATCCGCTCGCGCAGCGCCGGGCAGGAGCAGCGCCGAGTAGTCGGCGATCCCCGAGGTCTCCGGCGGCATCGGTGAGTAGTAGGCGACCTTCATGCGAGCAGGCGCTCGATCGCGTGGTCCCAGGTGACCTGCTCGGCCACGGCCTTCCCGGCCAGGCCCCACGCGCGCGCGTCGTCCTCGTGCTCGGTGAGGAAGCGGAACGCGGCCGCGAGCTCCGGGACGCGAGGCTCGACGACGAGCCCGGTGTCGCCGGTCGTAGACGACGTCGAGCGGGCCGCCCGCGTCGCTCATCGTCACCACCGGCTTCTCGGACAGGAACGCCTCGTACGGCACCATCCCGTAGTCCTCGTCGACCGGCGCGTAGTAGACGGCGCGGCAGGTCGCGTACAGGGCGGCGAGCTCCTCGGTCGACACGCGCCCCGCGAACCGGACGCGTCCGTTCAGGCCGTGGCGCGCGGCGAGCGCCTCCAGCCGCTCGCGGTCGGGCCCGTCGCCGGCGATCACGGCCTCCAGCGCGGGCTCGCGCGGCGAGCGCCTCGAGCAGCAGGTCGATCCGCTTCGCGCGGTCGAGCCTGTTCACCGAGAGGATGAAGTCGCCGTACCCCTCGTTGCGAAACGAGAGCGCCTGCGGCGGCGGGAGCACGACCTCGGCCTCGAGCCCGAGCGTCCGCTCGAGCCGCTCCGAGACGTTGCGCGAGATCGAGCAGAGCCGCCGCGCCTCGCCGAGGGTGCGCCGGTCGAGCTCGTGGAGCTTGCGCCGCAGCGCGCGGTCGGCCGGCGACTCGCCGAACTGGCCGAGCTCGGTGCGGTCGAGCTCGTAGGCCTGGCGGAACTGGTGCACGAGCCAGACGACCTTGTTCGGATGGCGGACGACGTACGAGGGGAACTTCGTCGCGATCACGAGGTCGACCGGCCGCCCGTCGACCTCCTCGAGGTCGAGCAGCCGCCACATGAAGGCGTGCGTCAGCACGCGCTCGGCGGGATACCACTTGAACGGCATCGTGACGAGGTCGGCCTCGTGGCCGCGCTCGCGCAGCTCCTCGGTCAGCCGTTCGGCGAGGATCTCGGCGCCGCCGCGAGCGAACGGCACCTGCGGAGAGCAGACCGCGATTCTCAAGCCTGTCCTTCCTTGTGCTCATGAGCATTAGCTCTGGTTCGATCGCCACGCCGGTGTTTGTGCTCATGAGCATTAGGCTCGGGCGAGGATGGCGTAGTCGAGCGGCGCGAACACGATCTCGTTCAGGCGCGGATCGGCGTTCTCCGCCGGCTCCGGCGCGTTCAGGAAGCGCGTCTCGACCTCGGCGAAGCCCGCGTGGCGGGCGAGCATCGCCAGCGTCTCGGGCACGAGCGGCTGCGCGTGGGTGAGGTCGGCGAAGTAGTTGCGCAGCGCGAGCGGCGAGAGCGGGTTGATCGTCTCCGCCGCGAGCAGGCCGCCGGGACGCAGCTTCGCGTGGGCGAGCTCGAGGAAGCGCAGGAGCACGTGCGGAGGCAGGTGCTCGACGACCTGCGCCGCGAACACTCCGCCGAGCGAGCCGTCCTCGAGCGACTCGAGGTGCGCGACCAGATCCGCCTGCTCCACGTCGAGCCCCTCGCCGCGGGCGTAGGCGACCATGTCGCCGTCGGCGTCCACCCCGCTCGCCTCGACCCCGGCCTCGCGCAGCAGGGCGAGGAACTCGCCGCGGCCGCAGCCGCAGTCCAGGACCGGGGCTTGCGACAGGAAGTCCGGTACATAGGCGCGCTGGCGGCCCCGGATCTCGGCGGTCGAGCCGCGCATCCGGCTCTCGAAGGCGAAGTAGTCGGGCAGCGCCGCGGCGGCGGGCTGCGCGGCGACGGTCGCCGGCGCGCCGGAGGGGCGCCGCTCCAGCCGCAGCAGCCGCTCCTCGAGCTCGGCGAGCAGCCGCTCGGCCCGCTCGCGGGCGGCGCGCTCGGCGTCGAGCGACTCGGAGAGGTCGTCCACGAGCTTCAGCGCCGCGTCGTTGAAGCCGCGCTGCTCGGCGGCGAGCGGCTCGACGTACCAGCGCATCAGCGGCTGCAGGAGCCGCTTGACGGGATAGACGATCGCGCCCTTCAGGCCGGGGCGCCGCTCGATCGGGCGCTCGGCCGAGACGGGCCAGTAGCGCTCGGCCGCGGCACGGGCCCGCGCGCGCACCGTCGAACCGCTCGCGCCGCCCCGCTCGACCTCGACCTTGAGCCGCTCGAAGAGCTCGGCGGCGTCGACGGAAACCCCTGCAGTTTCCGGGTTCTGCGTGTCCTGCTCGGGCACCGTCACAGCCTACAGAGAGGCCATTACGGATCTGTGAGGTCGGCCGCCCACTAAGCTCGGGCCGTGATCGGCATCTCCCTGCTCACGCTGGTGCCGGGGATCAGCGGCGGCTCCGAGACCTACGCGCGGGCGCTCCTCCCGGCGCTCGCGCGCGTCGGCACGCTCGACTACCGCGTCTTCCTGCCGACGATCGCCACGGACGTCGAGGGCCTGCCGGCCGAGGTCGTGACTGAGTACCACGCCTCGCGCACGATGCCGGGCCGGATCGCCGCGATGAGCCTCGCCGCCGCCCGCCCCGGCCCGCTGCGGCGACACTTCGCCGGCTGCGACGCGCTCCACTTCCCGCTCAGCGTGATGCTGCCGCCGGTGGACTCGCCGCCCGCCACCACGAGCGTGCTCGACCTCCAGCACGAGGAGTACCCGTCGTTCTTCTCGCCCGCGGAGCTGCGCTACCGCAAGGTCGTCTACGGCTGGACGGTGAAGCGGAGCCGGCTCGTGATCACGATCTCGAACCACGCGGCCTCGACGCTCGTCCACCGGCTCGGCGTCCCGTCCGGCCGGATCCGCCCGATCTACCTCGGCATCGACCACGAGCGCTTCAGGCCCGGCGACGAGCCGCGCGAGGACTTCCTCCTCTACCCGGCCAAGAGCTGGCCGCACAAGAACCACCAGCGCCTGTTCGAGGCGCTGCGGCTCCTGCCCGGGCAGCGGCTCGTGCTGACCGGCTACGAGGGGCCCGTGCCCGAGGGCGTCGAGTCGCTCGGGAACGTCTCGCAGGACGAGCTCGTGTCGCTGTACCGGACGGGCAGCCGCGCTCGTCTTTCCGAGCCTGTACGAGGGCTTCGGCCTGCCGGTGGTCGAGGCGATGGCCTGCGGCTGCCCCGTCGCCTGCTCGAACGCGGCCTCGCTGCCGGAGGTCTGCGGCGGCGCCGCCCGGCTCTTCGATCCCGCCGACCCGGCCGCGATCGCCGACGCGGTGCGCGACGTGCTCGCCGCGCCGGAGGACTGGGCCGCGAAGGGCCTGACCCGCGCAGCCGCGTTCACCTGGGACGCGTGCGCGAAGGCGCACGACGAGGTCTACCGCGAGCTGACCGGCTGACCGCCGAGCCGGGCCAGCTCGGCGTCCACGAGCAGGCTGACGAGCTCCTCGAAGGAGATCGTCGGCGACCATCCGAGCGACTCGTGCGCCTTCGTGGGGTCGCCGACGAGGTCGTGCAGCTCCGCCTTCCCGCGCCGCAGCGACTCGTCGATCTGGACGTACTCGCGCCAGTCGAGCCCGACGTGCGCGAACGCGCACTCCACGAGCTCCTCGACCGAGTGCGGCAGGCCCGTCGCGATCACGTAGTCGCCGGGCTCGTCCTGCTGCAGCATCAGCCACATCGCGCGCACGTAGTCGGCCGCGTAGCCCCAGTCGCGGCGCGCGGCGAGGTCGCCGAGCCACAGCTCGCCCTCGCGGCCGAGCGAGATCGCGGCGGCTCCGTGGGCGACCTTGCGGGGCAGGAAGTCGAGCGGCCGCCGCGGCGACTCGTGGTTGTAGAGGATCCCCGACGAGGCGTGGAGGCCGTAGCGGCGGCGGTAGCTGCCGGTGATGAAGTGCCCGTACGCCTTCGCGACCCCGTACGGCGTCAGCGGCGAGAGCGGCGTCAGCTCGTTCTGCGGCGTCTCGACCGGCTCGCCGAAGATCTCGCTCGACGAGGCCTGGTAGAAGCGGATCCCCTCGTCCACCCGCCGGATCGACTCGAGCAGCGTCGTCACCCCGACCGCGGCGAACTCCGCGGTCAGCACCGGCTGCTCCCACGAGGCGGGCACGAAGGACACCGACGCGAGGTTGTAGACCTCGTGCGGCCGGCAGGCCTCGAGCGCGCGCACGAGCGAGAGCTGGTCGAGCAGGTCGGCCTGGAGCAGCTCGACGCGGTCCCGGACCGCCTCGAGGTTCTCGTAGGCGGCCTGGCGGCGGACGACGCCGAACACCTCGTAGCCCTGCTCGAGCAGGAGCTCGGCGAGCAGCGAGCCGTCCTGGCCTCCGACCCCGGTGACGAGCGCGCGCCGGCTCACCCGGCGGACTCCAGCACGAGCCGCGCGACGTCGCCGCCGGGGCCGCTCACCTCGCGGCCGAGAAGCCCGTAGACCGGCCCGAGCGGAAGAAGCCAGGGGTAGTTCCGGTTGTAGCGGCTGCTCCAGTTCGGGTCGGTGCGGACGAGCTCCCGCGACACCTCGCGCACGGGCGCCGAGGCGACGAGCCGGTCGAGGCGGGCCGCGTCGTACCAGCGCTCGAAGAAGTACCGCGTCCCCTCGCCCCCGTCCTCGTCCGAGTACAGAGGCCGGTCGCGCCAGTCCTCCCAGTAGGTGTCCGCGTACGGCACGGTGAGCAGGATACGTCCGCCGGGCTCGACCACTCGCGCGAGCTCTCGCAGCGCCTGCTCGTCGCCGCGCTCGGGGATGTGCTCGACGACAGAGAGCGAGTACGCGCGGGCGAAGCTGCCGTTCTCGAAGCGGAGCGCGCGCCCGTCCGCGACCTCGAAGCTCACGTCGGGCGCGAGCCGGTGCCAGCGCTCGATCTCGAGCGGAAACGCGTCGACCGAGACGACGTCCACACCTGCGCGGGCGAGCGCGACGGCGAGGATCTTCGGGCTCGCGAGGTCGAGCACGGGCTCGCCGGGCCGGGCACCGAGCACGCGCTCGGCCCAGGGAAGCTCGAGGTAGCGGCTGGGGTCGAGCGGGATCCCGATCCGGATCGCGCCCTCGCGGGTCGGGCCGTGGTGCAGCAGGTCGCGCACGCCGAGCTCGACGCTCAGGCGGTAGAGGCGTGTCCAGCCGCGGTGCATCAGTGCAGGACTCTCACGTAGGCCCAGGCGTGCCGCAAGCCGGGCGGCCGAACGAGGGCGAGGACCGCCGTATAGGCGGCGAGGCCGACCATCGCGCCGGCGACGTTGCCGAGGACGAGCCACGCGAGACCGAAGGAGACGACGGCGAGCGCGCCGAGCGAGAGCGCGGCCCACAGCACGCCTCCGAGCGTGAGCCGGAGCATCCGCAGCGACAGCTCTGCGAGGACGCCGACGAGGACGAGCGCCGTTGTGATCCCGAGCGCGAGCGCGATCCCGTTCAGGCCCCACAGCCCACGGAGGCCCCAGGCGAGCGGCACCACGACGACCATCGCGCCGATCGCGAGCAGGACGAGACCGCGGCCCCGGCCGACGACGAAGAGCAGCGGATAGGCAAGCGTGAACGCGACGGTGACGATCATCCACGGCGTCAGCCAGACGACGAGGCGGCCGAGTTCGCTGCCGACCTCGCCGCTGTACGCGGAGCCGAGCAGGTGGCCGACGATCTCGCCGCCGACGAGCGAGAAGACGCCCGCAGCCGCCAGGATCAGGGTCAGCGAGAGCCAGGTGGTGTGGACGACGTGCTCCGCCACGGCGCCCGCGTCCGGCTCGCGCCGGGTCAGCGGCACCGACGAGACGAGCGCGAGCGCGGAGGCCGTCGCCGCGACGAGCGTCGCCGCGATCACGTAGCCGTAGGAGAGCGTCGTCTGCGACCCGACTCCCAGCGCGGCGGCGAACCGCAGCGCGACGACGTAGATCCCCTGCAGCGCGATCGGCAGCGCCGTGCCCCGCACGAGCCACCAGAGGCGCCGTCCCGGCGCGAACGGGACGCGTCCGGCCCCGAGGCCGCCGAGCGTGAGCAGGCGCCCTCCGGTCACCGCGACCACGAAGGCGGCGTTGACCAGCAGCCCCCAGGCGAGCGCGACGAGCCCGTAGGTGCCGGAGAGCGCCGCGAAGACGATCAGCGCCGTCACCGGGCCGAAGCCGAAGCCGACCGCGGCGGCCCCGTAGCTCCCGCGGGCGGCGAGCGCGCTCGCGAGCAGGGCGCCGAGCAGCTGCCCGAACGCCGCGACGATGAAGAACGGGAGCGCCCTCTGGGCCTCGTGCTGCGCGGACGCGGTTCCCGTGATCGCGTCGGCGATCGAGCCGCGGAAGACGAGCACGAGCAGCACCGCCGGCAGCGCAACGAGCGCGAAGGAGAGGGCGTAGGCGCGGAGCTCGGCGCCGAGCCGGTCCTCGTCGGCGGCGCGCGTGAGGTCGGGGGCGACGACGAGCCGGAAGGCCTGGGCGCCGAGCGCGAGCACGAGGTACAGCCCGTATGCGGTGAAGAAGCCGTCGGTGGCGGCCGACCGCCCGAACTTGTGGGCGACGAGGACCGCCGCACCCGCCGCCGCCGCGGCCGAGAGCACGAGCCCGAGTCCCGTGAGGAGGCCACTCCTAACAGCGCTCTTACGAGTAGTCCGGATACTCTTAGCGCGGCCTCCGGGCATTCAGGTGAACCTACACGGCAACGACACCCAGTGGACCGACGAGGCGCTCGCCGAGCTGAGCGGCGAGTTCGGCCCGATCTTCGGCGGACGCACCGTCCTGATCACCGGCGCCGACGGGTTCATGGGATCGCACCTGACCGAGGCGCTCGTCGCGATCGGCGCCGACGTCCACGCGTTCGTGCGCGCGACCTCGAGCGGCGCGCTGAACAACATCGGGCACCTGCGCGGCCGGCTCAAGGTCCACTTCGCGGACCTCACCGACAAGACCTCGATCGACTACCTGATGCGCGAGCTGAAGGAGGCGCCCGACAAGCCGTACGTCTTCCACCTCGGCGCGCAGGCGCACGTCGGCGAGAGCTGGCACCGGCCGTACGAGACGGTGATGGCGAACACGATCGGCACGCTCAACCTCCTCCAGTCCGTGGTCGACACGGGCCTCGAGCTCGAGAAGTTCGACACCGCGGGCACCTCCGAGGAGTACGGCAACGTGCACGAGGACGTCGCCCACCACCACGACTTCGACGAGCACGGCGGGCTGATCCTGCACGAGCGCTCGCCGATCAACCCCAAGTCGATCTACGCGACCGCGAAGGTCGCCGCCGACTTCCTGACGATGAACTACCACGACGCGTTCGGCGTCCCGGGCGTCGTCACGCGCATGTTCAACAACTACGGGCCGCGGCAGAACCCGCGCTACGTGACCGGCACGATCATCACCCAGGCGCTCACCCGCGAGACCGTGGAGCTCGGTCAGCTCGACCCGATGCGCGACTTCTGCTTCTGCACCGACGGCGTCCGCGGCCACCTCACCGTCGCGGCCTACGGCGTCCCCGGCGACCTCTACGTCTACGGCCAGGGCGAGAACATCTCCATGGCCGACTGGGCCGACATGATCCTGAAGACCGGCGAGGCCCAGGGGTACTGGAGCGACCGCAGGGTCGTGACGACCACGGCCAGGTACCGGCCGGGCGCGACCGACGTGATGGCGCTCCGCGTCGGCTACGAGAAGCTCAACCGCGAGACCGGCTGGGAGCCGAAAGTCTCGTGGGAGGAAGGTGTCGCTCGGACGATCGCCTGGTACGCGGAGAACCGCGAGCGCTGGATCGGACGCGTCGACTGGCTCCCGACCGGCAGCCCGCAGCCGGCCCGATGAGGACCGTGGT
This sequence comes from uncultured Actinomycetes bacterium, assembly GCA_963746005.1. GTDB lineage: Bacteria > Actinomycetota > Thermoleophilia > Gaiellales > Gaiellaceae > CAVQZA01. Next base: position 90,903 of record CAVUZM010000023.1, read on the forward strand.
CACCGGCGGCGGGGGCTTCCTCGGCTCCTACGTCGTCGAGCGGCTGCGCGCGCGCGGGCTCGACCCGTTCGTGCCGCGGCGCCGCGACTACGACCTGACCGTCCACGCGGACGTCGTGCGCCTGTTCGAGGAGGCGAGGCCCGAGCTCGTCCTCCACCTCGCCGCCGAGGTGGGCGGGATCGGGGCGAACCGCGCGAACCCCGGCCGGTACTGGTACGCGAACCTGCTGATGGGCGTGCACGTCCTGGAGCAGAGCCGCCTCGCGGGGGTCGAGAAGGTGATCATGCTCGGCACGATCTGCGAGTACCCGAAGTTCACGCCGGTCCCCTTCCACGAGGACGACCTCTGGAACGGGTACCCGGAGGAGACGAACGCGCCGTACGGTGTCGCCAAGAAGTCGCTCCTCGTCGGCGGCCAGACCTACCGCGAGCAGTACGGCCTGAACGCGCTCCACCTGCTGCCGGTCAACCTCTACGGGCCGCGCGACAACTTCGACCTCGAGACCTCGCACGTGATCCCCGCGCTGATCCGCAAGATGCACGAGGCCGGGGAGCGCGGCGAGCGCGAGATCGTGCTCTGGGGCGACGGCTCGCCGACGCGCGAGTTCCTCTACGTCGAGGACTGCGCCGACGGGATCCTGCTCGCGATGGACGGCTACGACGGCTCCGAGCCGGTCAACCTCGGCACCGGCGCCGAGATCTCGATCCGCGCGCTCGCGGAGCTGATCGGCGAGGTGACCGGCTTCGACGGGGAGATCGTGCTGGGACACCTCGAAGCCGAACGGGCAGCCGCGGCGCGCGCTCGACACGAGCCGGGCCGAGGAGCTGTTCGGCTTCCGCGCGAGCACGGCGCTGCGCGATGGCCTCGAGCGAACCGTCGCGTGGTACCGGACGGCTGCCCCGGCGCATGCGGCTGAGCTGACAGGCTGCGGCCGCTCGGTCGGTACGAGCCGTGGGTCGTGCTCGGCCCGCTCGCGCTCGTGCAGTGGCTCGCCCTCGTCGCGTTCGTCCTGACCGTCCGCCACAACGGCTGGCTCTTCTACCAGGGCGGCGACCAGACGTTCTTCTACACGAGCTCGTGGATCGTCGGCCACGGTCACATCCCGGACGCGGCGATCGGCTGGGGCTGGTCGTACATCCTCGTCCCGATCACCTGGATCTTCGGCTCGAGCTTCCTGAGCGCGCTGCCCGCGATCGTGCTGATCCAGACGCTCGTGCTGCTCCCGCTCGGCCTCGTCGCCGTCTACGGGATCGCGGCCCGGATCGGCGGGAGGCTCCTCGGCTACCTCGCCGCGGGCCTGTGGGTGGCGATGCCGTACGCCGTGATCCCGCTGTGGGACCAGCGCTACCACGAGAAGTACGTCGAGCAGTTCCTGCCCCAGGCGCTCGGGCTCACCGGCCTCGGCGACTTCCCGTCGATGGTGATCGTGCTGTGGTCGGCCTACTTCGTCGTGCGCTCGCTCGACACGCGCGCGCTGCCCGACGCGGCAGCCGCCGGACTGCTCGCCGGGTTCGCGATCGGCGTCAAGCCGGCGAACGCGCTCTTCCTCGGCGGCGTCGTTCTCGCGTACGCCGTCGCGCTCCGCTGGCGCTCGGCGCTCGCGTTCGGCGGCGGGCTCGTACTCCCCGTGCTCGCCCTCACGCTGTGGAAAGCCCGCGGGCTCGGAACGATCCCGCTGCTCGGCGCGGCTGGCGTCCACCTCGCCGCGGGAACCGCGGCCGGCCTCGTCGCCGCGTCCAACTCGGGGCTCTCGAAGTACATCCACCTCGACTGGGGCGAGCTGCAGCGGAACTTCGCCGGCATCCGCGAGTTCTTCTGGAGCGTGCGCGTCCTGCAGTGGGTCGTGATCGCCGGCTTCCTCGGCGTGCTCCGGCGCTCGCTGCCGAAGGCGCTCCTCCTCGGCGGCTGGTTCGCAGCATTCCTCGTCGTCAAGGGTGCATCTTCGGCGGCAAACATCGAGGAGGGCACGTTCTTCCGGCTCTTCATGCCGGGGTTCCCGCCGATGGTGATCATGCTCGCGGCGATTGTCCTTCTCGTGCCGACCTACGGACCTCGGCTCGCGGACGCCTACGGAGCGCTCCGGACGCCGCAGCTGCACTGGAGGACGCCGTGGCTGGTGGGCGGCGCCGTCGTCGTCGGAGTGATCCCCGCGCTGCTCTTCCTCGTCCTCCCGGCTCTGCACAACCAAAGTGCGGCCAAGTACTTCGAGGAGAACGTCTACGTCCCGGTCACGTACACGAACGTCGGCCTCACGGCAACGGCCACACCTGCCGGGGTAGTCCTGCACTGGCACACGCCGCCGGCGCACGCGAAGGTATTCTACCGGATCCTCCGCCGGGAGGCGTTCAGCGTCTACGACTACAAGATGCCGCCCCGGATCGCCGGCGTCCGCTGTCTGCCCCCGGACGGCGGCGCGGCGGACTGCTCGATCGAGATGGACACGCTCGGCGTCACCCGCGGCCACACCTTCGTCGACACCACGAAGCCCGGCAAGGGGCGCTGGGCCTACCGGATCGGCGTGATGGGGAACTGGCTGAACGACGTCAAGGGCGGCGACGTGATGATCGTGAGCGCGCCGGCGATCGTCACCCTCCCGGGCTAGCCTCGTCCTCCTCCCCGAGCCGCTGCTCGAGCAAGGCGAGCCGCTGCGCGAGGGTGACGTTCTGGTCCGAGAGCCGAGAGATCACGGTCGAGTAGTGAAGTAGGACGAGGATCACGAACAGGATCCCGACCGCGAACAGCACCGCGGGCGGGTAGCCCGTGACTCCGGCCCAGCGGGCGATCGTGTTCAGGCCCCCGCGCCAGGCCGAGAGCACGAGCAGGACGACGCCGGTCGCAAGCCAGAGCAGCGCGTAGCGCTCCTTCAGGCGGCGGCTGCGGATCAGCTCGAACACCACGAGCAGCAGCAGGATCGAGGCGATCGCGCCCGCGATCGAGACCCTCAGCGGCGTCATGCTTCCTCGAGCGGGGGCGCAGGCCGGCGGAAGAGGTCGACGAACAGGGCGAGCAACACCTTGACCATGTAGTAGATCGAGTGGAGCGAATTGATCGACGAGCGACCGCCGCCCCGCTCGCGCATCGTGACGGGCACCTCGAGCCGGCGCAGGCCGCCGCGATGGGCCATCACGGTCGCCTCGACCTCCGGGTAGTCGTGCGGGTAGTCGGCGGCGAACAGGGCGAGCGCACGGCGGTTGAGCGCCTGGAACCCCGAGGTGGGGTCGGTGACGCGCTGGCCCACGATCGCCGAGACGGTGAAGGCGAGCACGCGAATACCGACCCGCCGCGCGCGCGAGGAGCGGTAGCCGTCCGTGCCGACGAAGCGCGAGCCGACGACGACGTCCGCCTTCCCCGCGAGCACCGGCGCGAGCACGGCGCCGAGCTCGGCCGGATCGTGCTGACCGTCGCCGTCGACGCGGACGACGATCTCGCAGCCGTGCTCCCACGCGTAGCGGAAGCCGGTCTGGACGGCGCCGCCGATCCCGACGTTGAACGGGAGGCGGAGGACGTTGGCGCCGTGCTCGGCCGCGACCTCGGGGGTGCGGTCGGTCGAGCCGTCGGCGATCACGACGATGTCGAAGGACGGATCGAACGCGCGGATCCCCTCGATCACGCCGCCGATCGACGCCTCCTCGTTCAGCGCGGGGACGACTGCGACCGGCCTAGCCAACGACTGCCTTCTCCCGCAGGCCGAGGAGGTCGAGCACGTGCTCGGCCCGACGGGCATAGGTGTGCTCGTCGAGCGCCCGCTCGCGCGCGCGGCGTCCCATCGCCTCGGCCGCGCCGGGATCGGCGACGAGCTCGCGGTAGGCGGCGAGAGACTCCTCGGCGTCGTTCACGACGATCAGCTCGCGGCCCGGCTCGAACCACCGCTCCATCCCGGCGCAGGGGTTGGAGACGATCGCCGCGCCGCAGGCGGCGAGCTCGAACGGGCGGCAGGACGAGGAGGCGAAGACGGATGCGTGAGAGTGGCGCGTGATGTTGAGATTGACGCGCGCGGCGGAGATCGCCTGCGCGAACACGTTGAAGGGGACGTCGCCGAGCATCCGCGCGCGGCCGGTGTCGCCCTTGTAGTCGCCGCCGCCGAGCGCGAAGTCGAGCTCCGGCGCGGCGCGGCTCGGCTCGCCCACCATCGCCGCGATCCAGTCGCGGCGGAATTTGTCGCCGTAGCCGTAGAAGAACACGTCGTGCTCGCGCTCGACCGGCCTCGGCGCGAACACATCGGGGTCGACACCCCAGAAGACCGCCTCAGCGCGGCGGGCGCCGAGTTCCCGGAGCCGGCCGAGGCCGCCCTCGGAGTTCGAGAGGACGAGGTCGTACTCGCCCGGATCGGCCCCGTGGTAGTAGTTGAAGCCCGTGTCCATCCCGCCGAACTCGGGCAGGCTCATCGGGACGTCGCCGTCGTAGAAGACGACGGGGATGCCGAAGCGCTCGCGGATCGCGGTGGGGATCCCGCGGAGGTGGCTCATCGGCACGGTGAAGACGATCACCGCGTCGACGTCGCCCTCGCGCTCGAGGATCCGCTCGAGGTGGCGCTGCCAGCGCGGGGTCACGTAGCGCCAGATCACCTCGCGGACGATCCGGTCGGAGGGCGTGTCCTCCGGGTGCTCCTCGGCGCGGCGGTGGAGCGTGTCGCCCTTGAGGCGCGCCGTGAGGCCGCGCACGGAGGCGTAGAGCTCGGCCTCGCGGTAGCAGGGGTTCGGCGCGGTTCGCCACCACGGCGACTCGACGGCGCGGCCGCGGTAGGGCGTGACGATCAGGTCGATCCCGGCCTGGTACATCCCCTTCCAGAGCTGCCACCACGCGGGCGTGCAGCCGTAGCGGAAGTCGAGGTCGACGGCCGAGGCGACGGCGAGGATCTTGGGCGCCTTCATCGCCTGGGAGTATCGCGGAGGGGGATGATCGCGCTGTTAACGCCGCCCCTGGACCAAACGGACAGGACCCGGGGTCAGGCACCGGGACATGGCGCGGTGGGACCTGACTTGTTTTGACTCGGCTCGCTGGGTTAGTAGGCACCACGGCGGGCGAGCACCGCCGGGATCGTCTTCAGCAGGATCGTGATGTCGAGCCAGATCGACCAGTTCTCGATGTAGTAGAAGTCGAGCCTGACGAGCTCGTCGAACGAGAGGCTGATCCGGCCCGAGACCTGCCAGAGGCCCGTCATCCCGGGCAGCACGAGGTACCGCCGCCGGTGCCACTCCTCCAGTTGGACGTAGTCGCGCAGCGGCAGCGGCCTGGGCCCGACGAGGCTCATCTCGCCGCGCAGCACGTTCAGCACCTGCGGCACCTCGTCGAGCGAGAGCCCGCGCAGGATCGCGCCGACCTTCGTCACGCGCGGGTCGTTCTTGATCTTGAAGAGCGGCCCGTCCGCCTCGTTCGACGCCTCGAGCGCGGCCTGCTTCGACGCGGCGCCCTCGACCATCGTGCGGAACTTGAACATCGGGAACTCGTGCTCCTGCAGGCCGACGCGCCGGTCGCGGTAGAAGACCGGCCCCGGCGAGGTGAGCTTGATCGCAGCCGCGATCAGGAGCCAGAGCGGCGAGCCGATCACGACCACCGCAGCGCTCACGACGAGGTCGAACGCGCGCTTGATCGCCCAGTCGGCGCCCGTGAACGCCGCCGGCCGCAGTTCGAACAGCGGCACGCCCTGGCCCGGGACGTACTCCGCGTGGTCGACGATGAGCGCCGACGGCCGCGGCGCGACGCGCACCTTCACGCCGCGCCGGTGCGCCTCGTCGACGATCTCGGCGAGCACCTTCTCGTCGACCTCCTCGTAGGCGATCACGAGCTCGTCCAGCGGCCGCTCCTCGAGCAGCGCCGCCACCGCCTCCGCGGTCGGCGCGACCTCGGCGACGAAGTCGTACTCGATCCCGCCGCGCGAGGAGCCGAGCATCCGGTGCAGGTCGACGATGTGGTCGGTCTCGCCGACGAGCGCGGCGCGACGCCGCACCCCCGCGACGCGGAGCATGTCCTTGGTGACGATGTCGTAGCTCGCGCGCAGGAGCCCGTCGAGCACGATCGCGAGCACCATCACGGTCGGGAAGATCAGGAAGGTGCTGAAGTGGTGGCCCGTGCCGATCGCGAACACGAACGTGACCACGGTCACCAGCACGAACGAGGAGACGACCCGGCCGATCCCCGAGCGCGCCTCGCGCGTCGCGTAGAGGCCGTTGCGCCAGAACACGAGCACGGTGATCAGGCCGATGAACGGCATCCAGTCGCGCTCGGCCTGCCAGAGGATCCCCCAGAGCGGGGTGCGACCCGAGTAGACCTCCTTGAGGACGAGGCCGACGTAGAGCGCGAGCGCCACGCTCGCGAGGTCGATCACCACGAGGGCGGTGACCGACAGGAGGCGCCGCAGGAGCGCCTTCAGCGGGGTCGGCTGGAAGAGCGCCGGCCGCACCCGACGGATGTCGACGGCCGGCGCCGTCTCCGGAGCGTCCGGTTCTCTGACGACGGGCTCGGTTGCCACGAGCCAGCGATTGTACTCGGGTCCTGTCCCTAGACTGACCGCATGACCCGGCTGGAGCAGCTCGACGAGCGCTACAGGGAGCACCATCGCACCTCGCGAAGCAGCGAGTTCGTGTTCGGCGGAGCCGACCGCGCAGGGCGGATCGCCGAGGCGGTCGGCGGCCCCGGCCGGCGCGTGCTCGACCTCGGCTGCCGCTACGGCGCCCTCACCCGCTGGTACCTGGACGGGAACGACGTGGTCGGGATGGACGTCGACCGCGAGGCCCTGGCCGAGGCGGCCAAGCTCGGGATCGAGACGCACTGGGGAGACGTGGAGGAGGCGTTCCCGTTCCCCGAGGCGAGCTTCGACGTCGTCGTCGCAGGGGAGCTGCTCGAGCACGTCCGCGAGCCCGGCGACGTGGTCGGCGAGGCGCGTCGTGTCCTCCGGCCGGGCGGGCGCCTCGTCGCCTCGGTGCCGAACGCCTTCCGGTTCAAGAACCGCGTGCGCTTCGCGATGGGGCACCGGCCGGAGACCGACCCGACCCACCTGCACATCTTCCGGCCCGACGACGTTCGTGCGCTGCTCGTGGGCTGGGACGACGTCGAGCTCGAGTTCGTCGTCGGCCGCTTCGTCCGGCTCCACGCCCGCCTGATGGCGAACGACATCGTCTTCAGCGCGCGAAAGTCTGCTGAGCAACGGTTGCCCCGTTGATCGGTTCCAGGGCCTGATCCGCTCGACGCGGATGCCGGGGCGGGCGAAGAAGGCGAGCGTCACGGCATTACTCGCCCCGACGACGAAGTGCGGGCTGCACTCGATGACTCGCCGATACTCACCCGGGCTACGCTGTGCCCCTCATGGACGCTTTGACAGCCAGGCTTTACTCGATTCTTACTCACCTCGAGAGGAGCGGCGTCCTGACGGACAACGAGAAATAGCTTATTGCAGGGCTTTCATGACCATCGGCCCCCGTAGCTCAGTGGATAGAGCAGCGGTTTCCTAAACCGCGTGCACAAGTTCGATTCTTGTCGGGGGCACTACGTTCGTACCTCCCCCTATGGGGCCACGCTCGGGGCCAACAGGAGAGGGGCATCGTGTATTCGGCGAGTCCTCGAGGCGGTCGAGGCCGATCAACTGGCGCGCCGATAGGGCCGAGGGCCGCGGTACAGATCCTCGCGACAAAGCGGCCGGCCGCGAACGGCCTGAACCTCACGAAGATCTGACAGCGCCGCTGCGGGGAGAGCAGGTCTACGCCAAAGCAGCCACCCGCATGCGCGGGCTCGATGTTCAAGGGACAGTTCCGCCCGCACTTCGTGCAGGTAAGCAACGGCGGTGAGGAATAGGCGAAGCTCGTGCTGAGCAGCCGAGTCAGATGGCCGCTCGGCTTCGTGACGGTGACCGGAAGCGTTCGCAAAGCACCCACGTGCATCGTCCGCCCGAAGTCCAGGCGGCCCGGTGACAGCGCGACCGGATTCGTGTCCGTCCTACCGGCGGCCGCACCCGATACCGCGCAGGCGAACACCAGCCCGGCCGCTGCCGCAAGGAAACACCGCCGCATATCAGGCGTGTCGGCAGCGACCGGGTCGCCCTGAATCCCCCGTAGAGGCGCGAGGTGAAACGCGGGGGCTCCACCGCAAAGCCCGCCGCCTAACGCCGGTCGACCACCCGAACTGCCTTGCCTTCGCTTCGGGGCACCTTCCCGGGGTCGAGCACGTCGGCGTGGACGCGGATGCCGAGTTGCTCGCGTAGGACGCGCTCGACGTGCGTGCGCAGGCTCGCCGGGTCTACGTTCGAGTCGACGGGCTCGCACTGGACGGTGAGCTCGTCCATCGCGCCGTTTCGCTCCACCACGAGCTGGTAGTGCGCGGCGGCCTCGGGGACGGAGAGAAGCGCGTGCTCGACGTTCGAGGGGTACACGTTGACGCCCCGCACGATGATCATGTCGTCGCGCCGGCCGCGAAGGCCGCGGATCCTCGCCGTCGTCCGGCCGCAGCGGCACGGCTCGAAGATCGACCGAGCCGATGTCGCCGGTGCGGTAGCGGAGCATCGGCATCGCCTCCTTGAGCAGGGTCGTGAAGACGAGCTCGCCCTCGTCGCCCTCTTCGAGCGGCCGCGCCGGACTCCGGGTCGACGACCTCGACGATGAAGTGGTCCTCGTGGACGTGGAGGCCGTCGCGCACCTCGAGGCACTCGGCCGCGACACCCGGGCCGCACATCTCGGAGAGGCCGTAGAAGTTGACCGCCCGGAGCCCGGGGAGCACCCGTTCGATCTCCCCGCGCAGGCCCTCGGTCCAGGGCTCGCCGCCGAACAGGCCGAGCTCGAGCTTCAGCTCGGCCGGGTCGATGCCCGCGTCGTGCACGGCCTGCGCGATCACGAGCGCATACGACGGCGTCGAGACGAGCACCTGCGCGCCGAGGTCGTGCAGGAGCACGGCCTGGCGCGCCGTGAAGCCGCCGGAGACCGGCACGACCGGCGCGCCGATCCGCTCCGCTCCCTGGTGGAAGCCGAGGCCTCCGGTGAAGAGGCCGTAGGTGTTCGCGTTGTGCACGAGCATCCCGGGCCGGACGCCGGCGAGCGTCATGCACCGCGCCATCAGCTCGGTCCACGCGTCGAGGTCGGCGGCCGTGTAGCCGACCACCGTCGGCTTGCCGTGCGTGCCGCTCGACGCGTGCACGCGGGCGAGCGACGCGACCGGGACGCGGAGCAGCCCGAACGGATACGCCTCGCGCAGCTCGGCCTTGCCGCAGAACGGGAGCGTCGGTCGAGCGAGTCGAGCTCGACCCCGAAGCCCGCCCGCAGTCGCGCTCGCTGGAGCTCGCGTAGCTCCGGCCGCGGCAGCTGCTCGGCCGGGCTCCAGATCACCGGGTCAGAGGCGGCGCTCGTGGGCGTTCCAGTGCTCTTCGAGGTTGCGCACGAGCGCGGGGCTCAGGTGGCAGATCGCCTGCTCGCGGCAGAACGTGGCCATGTACTGCCGGAAGACGTCGAGCGGCTCGGCCCCGACACGCAGCGCGCGCCGGTTGCCCGCCGCGTTCACGAGCCCGGAGCTCGTCAGCGCCTCGACACGCTCGGCGATCGCGGCGTCCATCTCCTCGGACGACTCGACCACCTCGTCGCAGAGCAGGTCTCCGTGCGGCGTCCCGGCCTCGAACTCGAGCCCCGAGAGGATCGCCTGCCGCGCGAGGCGGTCTCCCACCGAGCGGGGCAGCCGCAGGTTGGACGCGCCCGGGAGGATCCCCTCCTTGCGCGCCGGGAGGTAGAGCCGCGCCCCACGCGTCGCGATCACGTGATCGACCGTGTGCAGGATCTGGCACGCGCCGCCGATCGCGAACGTCTCGACGGCGGCCACCCAGAGCTTCTCCGTCGTCTCCTCCGGCTCGCCCGGCCTGTACTCCTCGGAGCTCAGGCCGCGGAAGAGCTTGTTCACGTAGCCGAGGTCGCGCGTGACGAAGAAGAGGTAGTCGAGGCGGCCCTTGTACAGATGCGTGAGGTTGAGACCTGCGCCGAAGATGCGCCGGCCGGCGTAGCGCGGATGGCTGACGACGGCGCCGCGGATCACGCCCACCTCCACCTCGGGGTCGAGCAGAGCCAGGTCGACCGCGACCTCGGTGGTCGGAAGCGTGTCGCCGTCCTCGGCGTTCAGGTGGCGGTCGTTCCGGATCTCGAGATACGCCGCCCGCCCGCGGCGCTCGAGGTACGTCCCGCCGAGGTCGGCGACGCCGGTCGCCCGGAACTCGTCGAGACGCGCGAGCGCCTCCTCCGTCGGCCGCAGCATCGACCAGACGAGGTGCGGCCCGCTGCGCGGCGACGCGAGCACGAACGAGAGGAACACGCCCTGCGCGAGCTCGATGCCCTCCTTGTCGGGCAGCGCCTTCGTCCGCTCGACGGCCATCTGCTCGCGCGTCGGGACGAGCCCCGGAAAGCGCTCGGCGGCGGCGTAGACGAGCTCTTCGTCGCGGACGGCCCGCTGCAGGTCGTCGGTCAGCTCGGCGTAGACGTCGTCCGCATGAGCGCGAAGGAACTCCGCGCGACCGCTCGCCGTCTCGAAGTCGTCAGGCATCGGCGAGCAGGAACTCCGCTGCGCGCTCGCCGATCATGATCGACGGCGCGTTCGTGTTACCGGTCGTCACCATCGGCATGATCGACGCGTCGGCGACCCGCAGGCCCTCGATGCCGTGCACCCGGAGCCGGGGGTCGACGACGGCGGCCGCGTCGGTGCCCATCTTGCACGTGCCGACCTGATGGTGGTAGGTGATCGCGGTCTCGCGCACGTATTCGCGGGTGTCGGCCGACGGGCCCGGGTATCGCTCCACGGCGCCCCACTCGCGGAGCGCGTCGGCGGCGCCGATCCGCCGGCACAGGTCGACGGCCGCCGCGAGGCTCTCGAGGTCGGCTCTCGGACGCGAGGATGTTCGGGTCGAGCGCGACCGGGTCCTCCGGCGCCGGCCCGGTGAGGCGCAGCGAGCCGCGGCTGACCGGCCGCACCATCCCGCCGAGGAGCGTGAAGCCGTTCTCGGGCCCTTCCATCCACGGCTCGTACATCGGCACCATGAAGTGGATCGGCTGGATGTCGGGCACGGGCAACCCCGGCCGCGAGCGCCAGAAGAGGTGCGTCTGGCAGGCCGGCAGGCCCGGCGAGGGAGGCCCGATCTCGCGCTCCGCGCTGAAGATGACGGGCGAGAGCAGGTGGTCGTGCAGGTTCTCGCCGACGCCGGGCAGGTCTGCGACGACGTCGATTCCGAGCGAGCGCAGGTGATCCGCAGGCCCGACGCCCGAGAGCAGGAGGAGCTGCGCCGACCCGATCGTCCCGCCGCACACGACGACCTGCCCGGCGTGCGCGTGCTCGACGCTGCCGTCCTGCGACCACTCGACGCCGACGCACCGGGTCCCCTCGAACAGCAGGCGCCGCGCGGTCGCGCCGGTGATCACCTCGAGGTTCGCGTCGGACTCGACCGGACGGATGTACGCCGCCGCGGTGCTGTGCCGGACGCCGTCCTCGATGCTGTACTGCATGAACGACACCCCGTCCTGCGACGGCGCCGTTGTAGTCCGCGTTCAACGGGATCCCGCACTCCTGGGCCGCCTCCGCGATCGCCGCGTGGATCGCGATCCGGCTCGAACGAGGTCAGCACGCTCACGGTGCCCGGGCCGCCGGGCTCGCGCCGCTCGATGCGCTCGTAGACCGGCCGTACGTCGTCCCACGACCAGCCGTCGGCGCCCAGGTAGGCCCACGTGTCGAAGTCCTGGGGTGCGCCGCGCACCCAGACCATCGCGTTGAGGCAGCTCGAGCCGCCGAGCACCCGGCCGCGGGGCCAGGCGAGCCGGCGGCCGTTCGCGTGCGCCTGCGGCACGGTCTCGTACGCCCAGTCCACCTCGGAGAGCCAGAGCTCGTGGACCCGGCCGGGATCGTGGATCGCGGGGTTCTCGTCAGGACCGCCGGCCTCGAGCAGGAGGACGCGGGCGCCGCTGTCCACCAGCCGGCGCGCGACCACGGCACCGGCGGACCCGGCGCCGACGACCACCACGTCTGGCGAGACCCTGCCCATGTCGAGGGCGAGTCTACGCGCCGGCACTAGCGCAGGCGATAGAGCACTTCGCCTGCATTCGCCACCACGAGGGTGTCGGGATCGGCGGCCCAGGCGGCGGGATCGATCCCCGCCGGGTCGCGGTAGCCGAGGTTCACGGCCCGGGTGCGCTCCTCGGAGATCCCGGTCGCGAGCGTGACGCCGACCCGGAAGCGCTCCTCGCCGCTCGCCGGGTCGTAGCTCCCGGCGCCGCGCAGGTGGGTGGAGTGGGCGAGGTCGCCCCAGGGAACGTGCTCGAACCGGTCCCACTGCTCGACGAAGTAGTCGCGGCAGTGGTAGCCGATCGCCTCGACCTCACGCGGCGTCACGCTGACCTCGCGGATGTGCGGGGCGTAGAGGACGACCTCGCCGCCGTCGGCGACGATCGGCTCGACCTTGTAGAAGCCCTTGGCGCCCGTCCACAGGTCGTCGTACCTCGTCGAGACCAGCGAGAGCACCCGCCGCACCGGCGCGTCGAGGTAGCGGATGTGGGCCTCGGCCGAGACGTCGGCGGCCTCGGCCCAGGCGGTCTCGGGGTCGCCGAACGCCGCAGCGTGCAGCTCCTCTCCGCCGGAGCGCGTGACGACGCAGAGCGCGTAGCGGCGCCCGGGGAGCATCGACGCGGCCTCGTCGATCAGCGCGCGAACCGGCGTGACTCCCGGCGTGCCGATGATCTCCGCGCTCGTGATCAGGGCGCCCAGCCAGTGCGAGAGGTCGATCAGCTCCCGGCCGGAGACCCCGGGGAAGAGGTACTTGTTGCCGCCCGAGAAGCCGACGACCTCGTGCGGGAACACCGGCCCGACGATCAGCGTCACGTCGTGCTCGACCACGGCACGGTTGATCCGCACGTCGACGGCGTGGCTCAGCATCCCGCCCGACAGCTCGGCGATGCGGCCGGCCGGGATCGTGCCCAGGTCGACGAAGGTCGCGGGATCCCACCACTCGTGGTTTCGCCCCGCGCAGCCGAGGTGCGCCGCGAGCTCCGGCTCCGTCATCGCCGCGTGGGTGCCGAGGGCGACGACGACGCTCAGCCGGGAGACCCTGCCCTCGACCGCGCCTCGCACCGCGGAGAGGAGCAGCGGCAGCGGGCAGGTCCGGGTCCCGTCGGGCACGATCACGCAGAGGCTTCGCCCGTCCAGGTCGACCGAGGCGAGCTGCCCGCGGACGAACGCACCGATCTGCTCGTCGGAGAGGACCTCGCCGGCTCCCCCGATCCGCGCCACGGGTTAATGATAGGGCGGTGACCGGGACCGCAGGTTCTCCCGCACCGCGGCTCGTCCACCTCGGGCTGGGGAACTTCTTCCGCGCGCACCAGGCCTGGTACACGGACCACGCTCCGGATGCGGCGGACTGGCGGATCGCGGCCTTCACCGGGCGGAGCCGGGGGCTGACCGACGCACTGGTCGCCCAGGAGGGGCTCTACACGCTCGTCACCCGCGGCCCTGACCGCGACCGCTTCGAGCTCATCGGCAGCCTCGGCAGCGTGCACGCGGCGGAGGATCGCGACGAGTGGCTCCGCCGCCTGCGCTCGCCCGAGGTCGCGGCCGTCACGATCACGATCACCGAGGCGGGCTACCGCGAGGGGCCGGCGCTCGAGCGGCTGCTGGCCGGCCTCGCAGCGAGGCGCGCCGCCGACGCCGGGCCGCTCGCGCTGGTCCCCTGCGACAACCTGCCCGGGAACGGCGCGCTCCTCGAGCAGCTCCTCCTGGAGAGAGCCGACCCCGGGCTCGCGGCCTGGCTCGCCGACTCCGTCTCGACCGTCACGACGGTGGTCGACCGGATCACGCCGCGCACGGAGCCGGACGACCTCGTCCTCGTGGCCCGTGAGACCGGCTTCGCCGACCGCGCGCCGGTCGTGACCGAGCCGTTCTCGGAGTGGATCCTCAGCGGCGCGTTCCCCGGCGGGCGGCCCCGCTGGGAGGACGCGGGCGCGACCTTCACGGACGACATCGAGCCGTTCGAGGAGCGCAAGCTCTGGCTGCTCAACGGCGGCCACTCCCTGCTCGCGTACGCCGGCTCGGCGCGCGGGCACGAGACCGTCGCCGAGGCCGTGGCCGACGACGCCTGCCGCGGCCGGCTCGAGCAGTGGTGGGACGAGGCCTCGCCGTACGTGCGCCTGCCGGACGCCGACGTGGCCGCCTACCGCGCGGCGCTGCTCGAGCGCTGGGAGAACCCGCGGCTCCGCCACCGCCTGGCCCAGATCGCCGCCGACGGCTCGCAGAAGCTCCGGGTCCGGATCCTGCCGGTGCTGAGCCGTGAGCGGGAAGCAGGGCGGGTCCCCGAGGGAGCGACGCACGTCCTGGCCGCCTGGGTGTGCCACCTGCGGGGGCTCGGTGCCCCCGTCGACGACGTGCGCGCCGCGGAGCTCGTCCCCCTCGCGGCCGGCCCGCTCCCCGAGGCGGTGCGCCGCGTCCTCGACGCGCTCGACCCCGCGCTCGGCGAAGACGACGCGGTCGTCGCAGCGGTCGTGGCAGGATGCGCGGATGGCTGAGTCGACTGCACGGGCGAGACGCAACCGGCACCTGACGGTGGAGGAGCGGATCGCGCGCGGGCGGAGCGCGCGGGTCGCGGCGCCGAGGTCGAGCCACGGGAGCTGGGAGCCTGCGGCCGACCGGCCCGACCCGATCGCGCTGCTCGAGGAGCAGGCCGAGAGCCGCGTGCCCGAGCTCGTCCCGATCCGCTACGGGAGGATGCTCGAGTCGCCCTTCACCTTCTACCGCGGCGCCGCCCTGATCATGGCCGCCGACCTGGCGGGGAGCCCGCGCTCGGACATCAACGTGCAGCTCTGCGGCGACGCCCACCTGTCGAACTTCGGCGTGTTCGGCTCGCCCGAGCGGAAGCTGATGTTCGACATCAACGACTTCGACGAGACGCTCCCCGGCCCGTGGGAGTGGGACGTGAAGCGCCTCGCCGCGAGCGTCGAGGTCGCGGGCCGCGCGCTCGGGTTCACTCCGGCCGACCGCCGTGACGCCGTGACCGCCTGCGTCGCCGAGTACCGGGGGCAGATGCGCGTCGTCGGCAGAGCTGAGCACGCTCGACGCCTGGTACGACCACATGGACGCGGACCGGATCATGGACTGGGTCACCGCCGAGACGCGCGCCAAGCGCCTCGGCAAGAGAGAGGCGAGGGAGACGGCCGAGGACATCGACAAGGCGCGGCAGCGCGACCACCAGCGCGTGTTCAGAAAGCGGGCCGGCGAGGTCGACGGCGAGCTCCGGATCGTCGCCGACCCGCCGCTGATCGTCCCGATCGAGGATCTCGGCGGCGCCCGGTGTCGCGCCCGACGAGATCGACCGGTCGATGCGCAAGCTGATCGCCTCGTACCGGCGGACGGTCGGGCGCTATCACCACCCCGTCGAGGAGTTCGAGTACGTCCATGCCGCGCGCAAGGTGGTCGGGGTCGGCAGCGTCGGCACGCGGGCGTGGATCCTCCTGATGATCGGCCGCGACGATGACGACCCGCTGTTCCTGCAGGCCAAGGAGGCGCAGGCCTCCGTGCTCGAGCGGTTCGTCGGCGTGAGCGAGCTCGCCAATCACGGCCGGCGGGTCGTGGTCGGCCAGCGGCTGATGCAGGCCGCGAGCGACTTCTTCCTCGGCTGGGTCCGGGTGAAGGACCTCGACGGCGAGACCCGCGACTACTACATCCGGCAGCTCCACGACTGGAAGGGCGGCGTCGAGGTCGAGACGATGCGCCCGCCCGGGGCGACGCTCTACGCCCGCCTGTGCGGGGCGACGCTCGCGCGGGCCCACGCGCGCTGGGGCGACCGGCTTGCGATCGCCTCGTACCTCGGCAAGGGCGCCGCGTTCGACGAGGCGATCGCGGACTTCTCCGCCGCGTACGCCGATCAGAACGAGCGGGACTACGAGAGCTTCGCCGGGGCGGTCGAATCGGGCCGGCTCGAGGCGCAGACCGGCCTCTAGTCTCCGGGTTGTAACCGAGCGGCAAGCGGGGATCGCCCCGGTTCAGCGAAGATCACGGAATCACGATTCATGCGGGAACGGGTGTCGTCGCACTGCCGCGCCGGGAGCTCTTGCTCGCGGCACTGCTCACGGGCGCGGTCGCGACCCTGCTCCACCTCTTCGGGCCGGCTCCCGGGGACGCGCCCGCGCACCTCTACCGGACGCTGCTGATCCGTCAGGGCGCGTTCTTCTGGGACAACCTCTGGTTCGCGGGCAACTACCCGTTCGCGTCGTACAGCCTCCTGTACTACCCGCCGGCGGCGCTCCTCGGGAACCTGCCGCTCGTCTTCGCCGCGGCGATCGCCTCGACCGCGCTGTTCTGCTCGATCGCCTACCGCGAGTGGGGCGACGCGGCGCTCTGGCCCTGCCGCGTGTTCGGCGTGCTCGCTGCGGCCCCGCTCTTCACGGGCCTCTACACCTACTCGCTGGGCTTCGCCGCGATGCTCGCCGCGCTCCGGCTCTTCCAGGCCCGGCGGATCTGGCTCGGAGCGGTGCTCGCGGCGCTGACCCTCGGCTTCAGTCCGCTCGCGTTCCTCTTCCTGTGCCTGATCCTGCTCGCGGTCGCGATCGCGCACCGGCGGGTCGACTCCCGCGCCATCGTCACGGCCGTGCCTCCTGCTCGGGATCGCGTCGATCGAGGTCGTGGTGCTGGGGCTGTTCCCGAGCAAGGGCGTCTACCCGTTCAACGTGTACGACATGCTCTGCGCGGTGGCGCTCTGCACCGTCGGGGCGCTGCTCGCGCGCCACGCCAGGAACGGCCGGGCGCTCGGGGTCTTCTTCGTCCTCTGGGGACTGGCGAGTCTCGCCTGCTACCTCTTCGCGACCCCGGTCGGCGACAACATCACGCGCCTGCGCGCGTTCGTGCTGCCCGTGATGCTGCTCACCGCGATCCTCGCCCGCTTCCGGCCCAGGCCGCTCGTCGTGATCGCGCTGGTCGGGGCGCTCGGCTACAACCTCGTGCCGATGCTGATGCTGGTGCCGTACCGCCTCGACGCGAGGCCCGCCACG
This sequence comes from uncultured Actinomycetes bacterium, assembly GCA_963746005.1. Classification (GTDB taxonomy): domain Bacteria; phylum Actinomycetota; class Thermoleophilia; order Gaiellales; family Gaiellaceae; genus CAVQZA01. The sequence goes on from CAVUZM010000023.1 coordinate 107,879, forward strand.
GCGGGCTTCTGGCAGCCGGCGGTCACCTACCTCGAGCGCTCCTCTGGCCCGAACTTCCGCGTCGAGGTCGTGCCGACTGCCGCCCACTGGGAGGCGTACTGGATTCCCCGGGCCGGCCTCCCACTCGCCCGCGGCTGGTACCGGCAGCTCGAGATCGCCGACTATCCGACGCTGTTCCACGGGAAGCTGACCCCGACCGTCTACCGCGCGTGGCTCGACGAGATGGGCGTCAAGTACGTGCTGCTCCCGGCGACGAAGCTCGACCCCCAGGACAGCCACGCCGAGGCGCAACTCCTGCGATCGGGCGCCTCGGGGCTCACGCCGGTCTACACGAGCCTGACCGGCACGATCTACGAGGTCTCTCACCCGTCCCCGCTGCTCACCGGCCCGGGGCCGTCGTCGATCACGTCCATGGGCCACGAGTCCGTCGCCGGCTGGGTCGGGCGGGCGGGGCGGTACACACTGCGCGTCCGGTTCAGCGGCTACTGGCAGGTCAAGCCTGCGGGTGCGTGCATCCGGAAAACGCCCAACGGCATGATCAGCCTCGGGCTCGCCCGGCCGGGCGCCTGGAAGCTCAGCTTCCCGGACGACCCGGCCGCGGCGCTCGACTCGCTCGCCGATCCGGCGCCGACCTGCTCGCCGGCGGGCTCTGACGGGGCCGCTACTGGGCCGGGCCGGACAGCGGGCGGATCGTCGCGCTGCCCGCGGCTTCCGTACTGGTCGATCCAGGTGATGCGGTAGGCCTTGCCGGGCGTCGCCTCGCGGATCAGCAGCTGCAGGCTCGTCGGGGAGGTGACCTTCTGCCCGCCGAAGGAGGTGATCGTGTCGCCCGCCTCGAGGCCCGCGTTGTCGGCCGGCGCGCCCTGCACGACCCCTGCGATCACCGCGCCCGAGACGTCCTGGCCCGAGATCTCGACGCCGAGGAACGCGGTCGGCCCGATGTGGACGGACGAGGAGGTCTTGCCGGCCTCGATCTGGTGGACGATCGCGGTCGCGGTGTCGATCGGGATCGCGTAGCCGTCGCCCGCGCTCTGCTGGTACCGGGAGCCGCCCGACCCCGCCGCGTCGACGCCGATCACCCGCCCGCTGCTGTCGAGGAGCGGACCGCCCGAGTCGCCGGGCTGCAGCTCTGCGTTGGTCTCGATCAGGTCGCTCAGCCGGCTCGAGCCGCCCGAGTCGTCGCTGACCGTGATCGCCTGGTGGAGCCGGACGAGCGCGCCCGTCGAGACGGTGAGGGTGCCCGTGCCGCCGGCGTTGCCGACCGCCGTCACCCGGTCGCCCGCCCTGATCCCGGCCGAGCTCCCGACCGCCGCGGTCTTCAGGCCGTGCGCGTTCACCCTGAGGAGCGCGATGTCCCTGGAGACGGAGTAGCCGGCGACGGTGGCGGTGTAGGTCCGACCGGTGGAGAGGTCACGGACCCGGATCGTGGTCGCGCCCTTGATCACGTGGTTGTTCGTCAGCACCTCGCCGCTCGAGGTGAGCACGATCCCGGTGCCGGCCGCGGCCCCGCCCTGGTAGGCGAGGTTCGTGGTCACGACCACGACGCCCGTCGTCGGGGTGCGGGAGGCGGAGCCGCCCTGCGCCTCGGCGATCGCCACCGCGAAGCCCGCGACGAGCGCGGCCGCGGCGGCGGCAAGGGTAAGTCTCCACGTCAACGAAGTCCTCAGCACGACACCAGTATTGCGACGGCACTTAAGACGACTCTGAAGAATGCCTGTGGATCGAATGAGAAAGTCCAGCCGTGACTCCCACTGAACCCGGCGACGCCGCCGCGCGTCCGGGGCTCGAGTCTCTCGCCCTGCGGTGGTGGGCGGCGCTCGACGCGGCTCGCTCCGCCCTCCACTCCGCCGGCCCCTACATCGGATCGCAGGAGCTGAGCGAGCAGACCCACCGTCTCGCCGCGGAGCGCAGCGACGTGATCCGGCTGATGCAGGGGCTGGCCCGCGAGCAGCACACGGCAGACTGGTTCGTCCGCTGGCTCTCCGCCCCCGCGCTCGACGCGGCGGATGCTCGGGCTGCCGGACGGAGTGGTCGCCTGCGTGTTCGACCTCGACGGCGTCCTCACCACGAGCTCGACCATGCACGCACTCGCGTGGGCCGAGACCCTGGACCCGTTCCTGCTCGAGCGGGCGGAGCGCAGCCACCGCGAGTACGTCCCCTTCGACACGCGCACCGAGTACCCGGTCTACATCGCCGGCAGGCCGCGGCTCGACGGCGTCCGCGGCTTCCTCGGCAGCCGCGGGATCGGTCTTCCCGAGGGCGCCGACGACGACCCTCCCGGCGGCGAGACCATGCACGGCCTGGCCAATCGCAAGAACGAGCTGCTGCAGCAGCATCTCGACCGCCAGGGCGTCGCGGCCTTCTCGGGATCGCGCTTCTACCTCGAAGCCGCCCGCAACATCGGCGTGCACCGCGCCGTCGTCTCGGCGAGCGCCAACACGGCGGAGATCCTCGAGAGCGCGGGCCTCGCCCACCTGATCGAGTACACGGTCGACGGCAACACGATCGCGGCCGAGCACCTCCGCGCCAAGCCCGCCGCCGACACGATCGTCGCCGCCTGCCGCCGGCTCGGCGTCCAGCCCGGCCAGCTCGCCGCCTTCGAGACCACGCCCGCCGGGATCACCGCCGCCCGCGCCGCCGGGGTCCGGCTCACCGTCGGCGTCGACCGGACCGGCCAGACCGAGGCGCTCCTCGCCGGCGACGCCGACCTCGTGATCAGCGACCTCGCCGAGCTGTTCGAGCACGACCTGTCCGGCTGAGCGCCGTCAGAGCTCGACGTCGATCGACTCGAGCACGACGCCCTGCGCCGTCGGCTCGGTCGGGTCGGTGCCGAGCTCGGACTCGACCTCGGCGCCCTCGGCGATCGTGCCGCGCGAGGCGTCCTCGAAGTGCTCCAGGAAGTGGTGCGGCGTGAAATGCGAGAGCGCGCCGAGGCGCACCCTGATCCGGGTGACGCGCACGGCGCCCTCGGCCTGCGCCTGCGCCTCGATCTCCTGCATCAGGTCGTCCATCAGCTTCCGCTCGTGCACTGCGCCACCTCCTCTCGCACCGCTTCCGCGACGGGACTCGACCGCCGCCGCGACCGCCGGAGCGAGCTCCTCGCCGATCTCGAAGCTCTTGCCCTCGATCCCGTAGACGATCGTCCGCGCGGGCAGGCGCCCGAGCGCACGCGCGAGCTCGACCGCCTCGGCGAGGCCGACGTGATGCGTCGAGGCGCGGAAGAGCTCGGTCGGGAGCTCGGTCTCGCTCGCGTCGAGCCGGTGCACGGTGCCCGCGTCGGCCCCGGAGGAGACGGCGTCGACGAGCCAGACGCGCGTCCGCCCCGTCCCAGGCGTCGATCAGCGACGTCGGCTCGCCCTCGCGCTCCAGCAGCTCGACGCCCGGCCGGCAGCGTGCCCTCGAGCGCGGCGCGCCACGTCGAGCCCGACCGCGTCGTCGCTGCGCCAGCGGTTGCCCGACGCAGATGACCTTCAGCGCCGCTCGATCTCCAGCTTCAGGAAGTGGGTCGCGCAGGAGATGCAGGGATCGTAGTTGCGGATCGTCTGCTCGCAGAGGAGCGACAGCTCGTCGTCGGGGACGTCGAGCGAGCGCTCGACGACGCCGCGCAGGTCGTCCTCGATCGTGCGCTGGTTCTGCGAGGTCGGCGGCACGATCTTCGCGCTCGAGGATCGTGCCCTCGTCGTCGATCTCGTAGCGGTGGTAGAGCAGGCCGCGCGGCGCCTCGGTGCGCCGTGGCCGACGCCGGCCCGCGGCTCGAACTCGACCGACGGCGCGTCGGGCTCCTCGTACTCGGCGATCAGCCGCAGCGCCTCGTCGGCCGCGTAGACGAGCTCGACGCAGCGCACGACGATGCTGCGGAACGGGTTGCGCTCGGACGCGTCGAGCCCGACCTCCTTCGCCGCCTCCTTCGCGAGCGGCGAGAGCCGGTCGAAGGCCATCGCGAACCGCGCGAGCGGGCCGCAGAGGTAGGAGCCGCGCTCGATCACCGTCGAGTGGAGCGCGTTCGACCACTCGACGTGCTCCTCGACGAAGTGCTCCTCGTACTCGTCGACGGCGATGTCGAGCCCGCGGTTCGAGACGATCCGGCCGCGGTCGATCGGGTACTCGCCCGGCTCGTCGAGGCGACGAGCTCGTAGTCCTGCTCGTAGTCGGGGAAGTCGAAGCCGGCGGTGAGCTTCACCGCCTCGAGCGCGATCTCGCGCGCCCGCTCGAGCTTCTCGACGAGCGGCGCCAGCTCGCGCTTGCGCGGCGCGCGGTACCAGCCGCCGACCTTGCACGTTGATCGGGTGCACCTCGCGGCCGCCGACGACGGTCATCAGCTCGTTGCCGGTCTTCTTCAGCTCGAGCGCCGCGGCGACGACCTCGGGGTTGTCGCGCGCCAGCTCGATCGCGCTCTGCGTAGCCGAGGAAGTCGGGCGCGTGGAGCATGAAGACGTGCAGCGCGTGGCTCTCGATCCACTCGCCGCAGTAGAGGAGCCGGCGCAGCGCGCGCGAGCTGCCCGCCGACCTCGACGCCGCAGGCCTGCTCCATCGCGTGCACGGAGCTCATCTGGTAGGCGACCGGGCAGATCCCGCAGATGCGCGCGGTGATGTCGGGCGCCTCGGTGAAGGCCCGGCCGCGCAGGAACGCCTCGAAGAAGCGCGGCGGCTCGTAGATGTTGAGCTGCACCTCCTCGACCTGGCCGTCGTCGATCCGCACGAGCATCGCCGCCCTCGCCCTCGACGCGGGCGAGGTAGTCGGTCTTGATCGTCTTGGTGCGCCGCTCAGCCATCGTGTGCTCGTGCCTCCTCGAAGGCCTGCGACGTTGAAGGTGCGGAAGACGCGCTCGACCGCCGCGTCGCCCATCCCGAGCACCGTGCAGCTGCCGGGTCAGCGAGACGGTGTTCGGCGTCTCCATCGGCCCGAAGCAGCCGTAGCAGCCGCGGTTGTAGGCCGGGCAGAGCGCGCCGCAGCCGGCGTGGGTGACCGGGCCGAGGCACGGCGTGCCGTGCGCGACCGTCACGCAGACGGTGCCGCGGCGCTTGCACTCCATGCAGACGCTGCGTCGCCGGGATGTTCGGCCGGCGCCCGTGCAGCGTGGCGGTGATCACCTCGATCAGCTGGCACTTGTTGATCGGGCAGCCGTTCAGCTCGAAGTCGACGGCGACGTGCGCCGAGATCGGCGTCGAGGTCGCGAGCGTCGAGATGTACTCGGGCGAGGCGTAGACGGCCGGCGATGAAGTCGTCGACGTCGGCGAAGTTCTTGAGCGCCTGGATGCCGCCCGCGGTCGCGCAGGCGCCGATCGTGACGAGCTTCCGCGACATCGCGGCGCACCTGCCTGGATCCGCTTCGCGTCGTGCGCGGTCGTGACCGAGCCCTCGACGAGCGAGAGGTCGTACGGGCCCTCGCACCGTCGCGCTGCGTCGCCTCGAGGAAGTACGCGATCTCGACCTCGCCGGCGAGCGCGAGCAGCTCGTCCTCGCAGTCGAGCAGCGAGAGCTGGCAGCCGTCGCAGGAGGCGAACTTCCAGACGGCGAGGGTCGGCCTGCGTGGCTCGCTCACAGCTCTCTCACCGCCATCAGCTCCTCGATCTCGTCGTAGCGGTAGACGGCGCCGTCGCGGCAGATCAGCGTCGGGCCGAGCTGGCAGTGGCCGCAGTGGCCGAGCCCGCAGCGCATGTTGCGCTCCATCGAGAGGTAGATCCGCTCGGACGGGACGCCGCGCTCGAGCAGCCCGCGGGCCGTGAAGTGCATCATGATCTCCGGCCCGCAGACGAGCGCGACGGTGGAGTCCGGGTCGAACCGCGCGCCGGCGATGAGCTTCGGGACGACGCCGACCTTGCCGCGCCAGTCCGTCGTCGGCCGCGTCGACGGTGACGTCGACCTGGAGGTCGAACCGGCCGCGCGAGGCGCTGCAGCTCCTTGCCGATAGAGCAGGTCGCCGGGGTGCGGCTGCCGTAGAGGAGCGCCACCTCGCCGAACTCGCCGCGGCGGCGCGAGCAGCTCGTAGCACGGCGGGGCGGAGCGGCGCGAGCCCGATGCCGCCCGCGACGACGACGACGTCGCTGCCGACCGCCTCGTCGACCGGCCACGACGTTGCCGAACGGGCCGCGCACGCCGAGCACGGCGCCGGGCTCGCGACGCGCAGATCGCCTGCGATGACGGCGCCGACCGCGCGCACGGTGTGGACGAGCGGGCCGCTCGGCGTCGCCCGAGACCGAGATCGGCACCTCGCCGACCCCGAAGGCGTACAGCATCGTGAACTGGCCCGGCTGCGAAGTCGAGCCGCTCGCCCGTCGACGGGCTCGAGCTCGAGCGTCCAGGTGTCCGCCAGCTCGCGCTTCCGGCGCGTGACGCGGAACGGCGCCGGCGCCATCGGCCCCGGGCGCGTCGATCAGCTCAGTCGCCTGCGTAGCCATACATGTCCAGGAGCCGGAGCCGCGTCGACTGCAGGCGCTCGATCACCACCTGCGCGAAGCGGGACATCAGGTCGTAGCCGAGCTGCGGGATCGGTCTCGCATCTTGCCGCGCAGGCAGGCGCCGTCGAAGCTCGTCGCGCGCACGAGCGAGAGCGCCCGCGCGTCGAAGTGCCAGCGGTAGGGCGGGAAGAGCCACGACCAGCCGACGCACCTCGCCGGCGTCGAGCGTCTCGATCGTGACGGAGCCGCGCGCCGGGACGAACGTCTCGAGCGCGACGCTGCCGTGCCGGAGCACGTAGAAGGTGTCCGCCTCCTCGCCGTCGCGGAACAGCAGCTCGCCCTCGCCGAAGTGGACGTTCGAGCCGCAGCCGGCGATCAGCTCGCAGCTCCGGTCCTCGCGTCAGGCCCGTGGAAGAGCGGCACCTCGCGCAGGATGGTGCTCAATGGTCTGCATGGTCGGCTCCCTCGCTCGCGCGGATCGCGGTCAGCTCCTCGGTCACGTCGATCCCGACCGGGCACCAGGCGATGCAGCGGCCGCAGCCGACGCAGCCCGAGCTGCCGAACTGGTCGTGCCAGGTGCCGAACTTGTGGGTCAGCCACTGGCGGTAGCGCGAGCGGCCGGACGGCCGGATGCTGCCGCCGTGGATGTAGGAGTGGTCGACCGAGAAGCACGAGTCCCAGACCCGCGTCCGCTCCGCGTGCTCGCCGGTCAGGTCGGTGTGGTCCTCGACGCGCGAGGCAGAAGCAGGTCGGGCAGACCAGCGTGCAGTTGCCGCAGGTGAGGCAGCGCGTCGGCGACGTCGTCCCAGCGCGGGTTCTCGAGGTTGCGCGCGAGCAGGTCGCGGATGTCGGTGGCGTCGAGCGCTGCGGCCCATCCGCTCGGCGGCGCCGGTCGACCGCGGCGCCGGCGGCCTCGAGGTCGGCGGGCTCGGCCGCGCGGTGCGGCAGGTCGCGCGAGCACCTCGGCGCCGCGCTCGCTCCCGACCTCGACGAGCAGCCGGTGCGCGCCGTCGAGGATCTCGGTCAGCGCGAGGTCGTAGCCGGCCTCGACCTTCGGGCCGGTGCCCATCGAGACGCAGAAGCACGTGCCGGCGGGCTCGAAGCAGTTGACGGCGACGACGAACGCGTCCTTGCGCCGCGCGGCGTAGTCGCGGTCGGCGTAGCTGCCGCCGAGGAAGACGCGGTCCTGGATCGCGATCCCGTGCAGCTCGCAGGCGCGCACCCCGATCAGCGCGAGCGGCGCGTCCTCGAGCGGCTCCTCCTCGACCTCGAAGCCGTCGTCGCTGCGATGCGCGCGCCAGAGCCGGATGCGCGGCGGGAAGCAGGAACTGCTTCCACGAGTGCGGGCCGACCGCGTAGCCGAAGCGCGCCTCGTCGTCGCGGCGCTCGAGCCGGTAGGTGCCGGCGTCCTGCGACGTCCTTCCAGCCGATCGGCAGGTCCGCGGCCGACTCCAGGTCCTCGTAGACGATCGCGCCGTCCCGAACGGTCGGGCCCGAGGACGCGGAAGCCCGCGACCGGTCAATGCGCCGAGGAGGCCCTCGAGAGCCTCCGGCTCGATCACGCTGGTCTGGGCGTCAGGCAGGCGTTCCACTCCTCGACTGACTTTCGCTACGCCGCGGATAGCCTACATCGGTATGGATACTGATTCGGACGGGGACTCTCCGTACTACCCCGCAAGGTTGGAGAGGCGCCGGTTCCGGGTCAGAGGGGTCGTCCAGGGGGTCGGCTTCCGCCCGTTCGTCTACGGCCTCGCGGGCCGGCACGGGCTCGGCGGGTTCGTCCTGAACGACGGCGACGGGGTCACGGTCGAGGCCGAGGGCGACGCCGCCGCGCTCGACGCGTTCGCGGCCTCGCTGCGCACCGACGCGCCGCCGCTGGCCCGGGTCGAGGCCGTCGACCGCCGAGCCGCTGCCCGTCCTGGACGAGGCGGAGTTCACGATCGCGCCCAGCCGGGCCTCGCGCGGAGCGGCCGCGATCCCGCCGGACGTGGCGACCTGCGACGACTGCCTGCGGGAGCTGTTCGACCCGGCCGACCGCCGCTACCGCTACCCGTTCCTGAACTGCACCCAGTGCGGCCCGCGCTTCACGATCGTCCGCTCGGTGCCCTACGACCGCGCGATCGACGACGATGGCCGGCTTCGCGATGTGCGCCGACTGCCGGCGCGAGTACGAGGACCCGGCCGACCGGCGCTTCCACGCGGAGCCGACCGCCTGCCCCGTCTGCGGGCCGCGGCTCTCGATGCCGCTCGCGGAGGCGGTGGCGCTGCTCCGGGGCGGCGCGATCCTGGCGGTCAAGGGGCTCGGCGGCTACCACCTCGCCTGCGACGCGCGCGACGAGGACGCCGTCGCGACGCTGCGCGCCCGCAAGCGGCGCGAGGAGAAGCCGTTCGCGCTGATGAGCGCCGCGCCGGAGGCGCTCTGCGAGGTCTCCGGCGAGGAGTGGGCGCTGCTCCGCTCGCCGGCGCGGCCGATCGTGCTGCTGCGCCGCCGCGCGGCGGCGAGGTCGCCGCAGTCGGTCGCGCCCGGCATCGCCGTGGCTCGGCGTGATGCTCCCGTACACGCCGCTCCACCACCTGCTCGCAGCCGACTTCGGCGGGCCGCTCGTGCTGACGAGCGGGAACCTCTCCGACGAGCCGATCGCCTTCGACGACGACGAGGCCCGCGCGCGGCTCGGCGGAGATCGCCGACGCGTTCCTCGCGCACGACCGGCCGATCCACCGCCGCTGCGAGGACTCCGTCGTACGGGCCGGCTTCCCGCTGCGCCGCTCGCGCGGGTACGCGCCCGCCGCGCTCCCGCTCCCGGCCGCCGCGCGGCCGATCGTCGCCGCGGGCGCCGAGCTCAAGAGCACCTTCTGCGTCACGCGCGACGGCGAGGCGTTCCTCTCGCCGCACCTCGGCGACCTCGACTCGGAGGCGGCCTACCTCGCCTTCCACGCCGACCTCGCGCTCTACCTCGCGATGCTCGACGTCGAGCTCGACGTGGTCGCGCACGACCTCCACCCGGAGTACCTCTCGACGAAGTGGGCGCTCGAGCAGGACGCGGAGCTCGTCGGCGTCCAGCACCACCACGCCCACGCCGCCGCGTGCCTGGCCGAGCACGGCGAGAGCGGCCCGGCGCTCGCGCTCGTCTTCGACGGCACCGGCTACGGCACCGACGGGACGCTCTGGGGCGGCGAGCTGCTGCGCTGCGACCTCGAGGGATTCGAGCGCCTGGCCCACCTCGACCCGGTGCCGCTCCCGGGCGGCGAGGCCGCGATCCGCGAGCCGTGGCGCGTCGCCGCCGCTCCACCTCGAGCGGGCGGGCCTGCCCGGTGCCCTGGCCGAGCGTGGCAGCTCGTGCGCGAGAGCCTGAAGCTCGCGCCGCCGCTCTCGTCGGGGATGGGGCGGCTGTTCGACGCGGTCGCCGCGGTGCTCGGCGTGCGCGAGCGGGTCAGCTACGAGGGCCAGGCCGCGATCGAGCTCGAGCAGCTCGCCGGCGACCGCGGCGGCCGAGCCGTACCCGTGGCGGTTCGGCGACTCGACCGGGCCTCGTCGCCGACCTGCAGCACGGAGCTCGCGTCCGGCCGTCCGGCCGCGGAGATCGCCGCGCGCTTCCACGAGACCGTCGCGGCAGGCGCGTCGGAGGCGTGCGCGGCGGCCGGCGAGCCGGGCCTCGTCGTCCTCTCCGGCGGCAGCTTCCAGAACCTCCGGCTGCTCGCCTCGACCCGGCGACCGGCTCGAGGCGCTCGGCTTCCGCGTGCTCAGCCACCGCCGGGTGCCCGCCGAACGACGGCGGCATAAGCTACGGTCAGGCCGCAGTCGCGGCGAGGAGGATTGCCACATGTGCCTAGCGATCCCGGCACAGATCGTCGAGATCGATCGATCCGGAGGCAGGGCTCGCGAAAGCCGAGATCTCCGGCGTGCGCCGGTCGGTCTCGATCGCGCTCTGCCCCGAGGCCGGGGTCGGCGACTGGGTGCTGATCCACGTCGGCTTCGCGCTGGAGAAGATCGACGAGGAGCAGGCGCGCGAGACGCTCGAGCTGCTGCGAGCAGATGGGCGAGGCCTACGAGCAGGAGCTGCGCGACATCCGCGAGAGCGCCGTCTCGTGACTCTCGACGCCGGAGCGCTGCATCACCTGCGGCGACGTCGCGGTGACCGGCGACCGTGGTCGAGGTCGCCGGAGTCACCGCGACGGTCGAGGTCGACGGCGCGCGCGAGCAGGTCGGGATCGAGCTGGTCGAGCCGGTCGCGGTCGGCGAGCTGCTGCTCTGCCACGCGGGGATCGCGCTCGAGAAGGTCGCGCCGTGAAGTACGTCGACGAGTTCCGCTCGGGCGAGCTCGCGCAGGACGCTCGTCCACGAGCTCGACGGCCTCGTCGAGCCGGGCCGGACGCTGAAGATCATGGAGGTCTGCGGCGGCCACACCCACGCGATCTACAAGCACGGGCTCGAGGATCTCGTGCCGCCCGAGATCGACTTCATCCACGGCCCCGGCTGCCCGGTCTGCGTGATCCCGATGGGCCGGGTCGACGACGCGATCGCGCTCGCCGAGCGGCCCGAGGTGATCTTCACGACCTTCGGCGACATGATGCGCGTGCCCGGCGGCCGCGGCTCGCTGCTCGAGGCGAAGGCGCGCGGCGCCGACGTGCGGATGGTCTACTCGCCGCTCGACGCGCTCGAGCTCGCCCGCCGGAACCCCGACCGCGAGGTGATCTTCTTCGCGATCGGCTTCGAGACGACCGCGCCCGCGACGGCGATCACGCTGCTGCGCGCCCGCGCCGACGGCATCCGCAACTTCTCGGCCTTCTGCAACCACGTCACGATCGGCCCGCCGCTGAAGGCGATCCTCGACTCGCCGGGCCTGCAGCTCGACGCGTTCATCGCGCCCGGCCACGTCTCGACGGTGGTCGGGACGCGGCCCTACGACTTCATCGTCCGCGACTACGGCAAGCCGGTCGTCGTCACCGCGTTCGAGCCGATCGACATCCTCCACGCGACGGTGATGCTCGTCCGCCAGATCCGCGAGGGCCGCTGCGAGGTCGAGAACCAGTACACGCGCGTCGTGCGCCGCGACGGCAACCCGCGCGCGCTCGCGGTGCTCGAGGAGACGATGGAGCTGCGCGACACCTTCGAGTGGCGCGGCCTCGGCTGGATCGAGGGGAGCGCGCTGAAGCTGCGGCCCGAGTTCGCAGACTGGGACGCCGAGGCGCGCTTCGAGCTCCCGGGCACGCGGATCGAGGATCCGAAGGCCTGCCAGTGCGGCGAGGTGCTGATCGGCGCGATCAAGCCGTGGGAGTGCAAGGTGTTCGGGACGGCCTGCACGCCCGGAGCGGCCGATCGGCACCTGCATGGTCTCGAGCGAGGGCGCCTGCGCCGCCTACTACAACTACGGGCGACTGGCGAAGCGCCGGGACCGCGTCACCGCGTGAGGCCGAGGCGGCCGAAGCTTCGCGACGAGCTCGTCACGCTCGCCCACGGCGCGGGCGGCAAGGCGACCCGGGCGCTCGTCGAGGGCCTGTTCCTCGAGGAGCTCGGACAATCCGCTGCTCGCGCCGCTCTCCGACTCGGCGCTGCTCGACCTGAACGGCTCGCGCTCGCGTTCACGACCGACTCCTACGTCGTCAAGCCGATCTTCTTCCCCGGCGGCGACATCGGCGACCTCGCCGTCAACGGCACCGTCAACGACCTCGCCGTCTCCGGCGCGCGGCCGGTCGCGCTCTCGGCCGGCTTCGTGATCGAGGAGGGCTTCCCGGTCGCCGACCTGCGCCGCGTCGCCGCCTCGATGGCGCGGGCCGCCGCGGCGGTCGGCGTGCCCGTCGTGACCGGCGACACGAAGGTGGTCGAGCGCGGCAAGGCCGACGGGCTCTACGTGACGACGGCCGGGATCGGGCTCGTCGCGCCGGGGGTCGAGCTCGGGCCCGAGCGCGTCGCGGCCGGGCGACCGCGTGCTCGTCTCGGGCACGATCGGCGACCACGGGATGGCGGTGATGGTCGCCCGCGGCGAGCTCGAGCTGGAGGTCGACCTCGAGAGCGACACCGCGCCGCGTGCACGAGCTCGCGCTCGGCGCTGCTCTCGCTCGGCGGTGCGATCCGCTGGATGCGCGACCCGACCCGCGGCGGCCTCGCGACCGCGCTCAACGAGCTCGCGCAGGCGGCCGACGTCGCCGTCTCGCTCGACGAGGAGGCGCTCCCGCTGCGGCCGGCGGTGATCGGCACGTGCGAGATCCTCGGCATCGACCCGCTCTACGTGGCCAGCGAGGGGCGCCTGGTCGCCGTCGTCGCCGGCGACGCCGCCGACCAGGCACTCGAGATCCTGCGGTCGCACCCGCTCGGGGCCGACGCGGCGATCGTCGGCACCGTGCGCGCCGAGCCGCAGGGGCTCGTCCTCCTGGACACGAGCCTCGGCGGCAGCCGCGTCGTCGACATGCTCGTCGGCGACCCGCTCCCTCGCATCTGCTAGGCGACCTGCTACCGTCTCGGTCGGGAGGTCGCAGCGAAGCGGCCGCCGAGGCACTGACGCCTTCACGAGTCCCCGACTCGTGGGGGCTTTTTTGTTGGTCCGACGGAGAGGAGGCGAGCGTGAGGGTGCTGATCGCGGAGGACGAGACCATCATCCGGCTCGACCTGCGCGGGCTGCTCGAGAAGCACGGGATGGTGGTCTGCGGCGAGGCGCGCAACGGCGCCGAGGCGGTCGAGCTGGCGCGGGAGCTCGAGCCGGACGTCTGCATCCTCGACCTGCGGATGCCCGAGCTCGACGGGATCGAGGCGGCACGGCGGATCCGTGCGGAGCGGCCGACCCCGATCGTGATGCTGACGGCGTTCTCGGACCGCGGCGTCGTCGAGCGGGCGATCGCGGCGGGGGTCTTCGCCTACCTCGTGAAGCCGTTCCGCGAGACGCGACGTCGTGCCGGCGATCCGCGCCGCGGTCGCCCGGCACGAGGAGCTGCTGCGGGCGCGCCGCGCGCTCGGGGCGCGGCCGCCGAAGCCCGTCGAGCTCGAGCTGCCCTCGACGAGCGGCCACGTCTGGCCCGTGCGGCTCCGCCGCGACGAGGACGGCGTGCTCCAGGTCGAGGCGGGCTCATGAGGGTGCTGGTCGCCGAGGACGAGACGCTGATCCGGCTCGACCTGGTCGGGATGCTCGAGGCCGCCGGGTTCGAGGTCTGCGCACAGGCGCGCGACGGGATCGAGGCGCTCGAGCTCGCGCGCTCGGAGCGGCCGGACCTCGCCGTGCTCGACGTGAAGATGCCGCGCCTCGACGGGATCGAGGCCGCGCAGCGGATCCTCGAGGAGCGGCCGCTTCCGATCGTGATCGTGAGCGCCTTCAACGAGGAGAAGCTCGTGGCGCGCGCCGCCGAGGTCGGCGTCTACGGCTACCTGGCGAAGCCGTTCCGCGAGCAGGACCTGCTCCCGGCGATCGCCACCGCGCGGGCCCGCTTCGGCGAGCTCGTGGCCGTCCGCGAGGAGGCCGAGTCGCTCGCCGAGGCGCTCGCCTCGCGCAAGGCGATCGAGCGCGCGAAGGGGATCCTGATGGTGAAGGAGGGGCTGACCGAGGAGGCCGCCTTCATCCGCCTGCGCAGGGCGAGCCAGAACTCCGGCCGCCCGATGCGCGTGATCGCCGAGTCGGTGATCGCGACGTTCGCGTGACTTACGCGCTCCGACCTCCCGCGACTGCGCGTATAAACGCCTACATGCTGGCCGCGAGCCTCGACCGCCTCGGCACCGAGACCGCCTTCGAGGTGCTCGCGCGGGCGCGGGCGCTCGAGGCGCAGGGACGGCGGATCATCCACCTCGAGATCGGCGAGCCCGACTTCGACACGCCCCGCCACATCGTCGAGGCGGCGGCGCAGGCCCTCCGCGACGGCCACACCCACTACTGCCCCGCGCCCGGGCTCCCCGAGCTGCGCGAGGCCTGCGCGGAGCACCTCTCGCGCCACCGCGGCCTCGCGATCGAGCCGGCGCGGGTCGTGATCGCGCCCGGCGCCAAGCCGTTCCTCTTCTTCGGCCTGCTCGCGACCTGCGACCCCGGCGACGAGGTGATCTACCCGAACCCGGGCTTCCCGATCTACGAGTCGGTGATCCGCTGGGCGGGCGCGACGCCGGTGCCGCTGCCGCTCACCGAGGACACCGGCTTCGCGTTCACGGCGGAGGCGCTCGCCGAGCGGCTCTCCCCGCGCACGAAGCTCGTGATCCTCAACTCGCCCGCGAACCCGACCGGCGGGATCGTCGACCGCGCGCTCAACGCCGAGATCGCGCAGGTGCTCGCCGGGCACGACTGCTGGATCCTCTCGGACGAGATCTACTCCGAGATGCTCTACGACGCGGAGCACGACACGATCGCCTCGCACGAGGGGCTGCTCGAGCGCACGCTGCTCGTCGACGGCTTCTCGAAGACCTTCGCGATGACCGGCTGGCGGCTCGGCTACGCGGCGCTCCCCGAGCCGCTCGTCGAGCCGATCACGCGACTGATGATCAACTCGGTCTCGTGCACCGCCCCGGCCTTCCAGCTCGCCGGCGTCGCGGCGCTCACCGGCCCGCGCGACGAGGTCGACGCGATGCTCGCGGAGTTCCGCGTCCGGCGCGAGTTCGTCGTCGCCGGGCTGAACGAGCTCCCCGGGATCACGTGCGTGACCCCGCGCGGCGCCTTCTACGCCTTCCCGAACATCACCGGCACCGGGCTCGACGCGAAGCACTTCGCCGACCGGCTGCTGAACGAGGCCGGCGTCGCGGTGCTCGCGGGCACCTCGTTCGGCGAGTACGGCGAGGGCTACCTGCGCCTCTCGTACGCGAACTCGCTCGAGAACCTCGACGAGGCGCTCGCCTCGATGCGGGCGATGCTCGAGCTAGGTGTCGCGGCGGAGCAGTAGCACCGCGGCGACGGCGATCGCCGCCAGCGCGTAGAGGACGAACAGGCCGAGCCCGACCCACGGCGAGAGGTTGTTTCCGGAGGAGTCGATCGACATGATCGCCTCGCCCGCGGCCAGCGGCAGGTACGGCGAGGCGGCGTTGTTCCAGCTCGCCGGGAGCACGTTCATCAGCGGCGGGATCACGAACATGATCCCCGCGAAGAGGGCGATCCCGCCCGCGGTGTTCCGCACGATCGCCCCGAGCCCGAGCGCGAACAGCCCCACGACGACGAGGTAGAGGCCGGCGCCGATCACGGCGCGCGGGACTCCCGGATGCGTGAACGCGATGTTGATGCCGTGCCGGGAGAGGATCGCCTGGCCGACGAAGAACGCGATCAGCGCGGCCGGGATCATCAGCGCCGCCGTCACCCCGGCGAAGACCATCGCCTTGCCCCACAGCACGGGCAGGCGCTTCGGGACGGCGGTCATCGAGGCACGGATCATCCCGGTCGAGTACTCGGCCGTGATCACGAGCACGCCGAGGACGCCGATCGCGAGCTGCGCGAGCTGCACCCCGGCGAGGCTGACGCCGAGCGCGTCGAAGTTCGCCTTCTCGCGGGGATCCATCTGCGGGTAGTGGTGGGCGACCACGGTGCAGGCGAGCGCCGCGATCCCGATCGCGAAGACGACCGCCGCGAAGAACGACCAGCGGGTCGAGCGGACCGAGCGGAGCTTCGTCCACTCCGAAACAGCGACCCGTGCCTGGGTCACCTTGCCGACGTGCGGGAGGGGCGCGATGGTCGGGACCGTGCTCATGCGACCACCGCGGGCTCGATCGCCTTGAACTCGACGTCCTCGCGGGTGAGCTCCATGAAGGCGTCCTCGAGCGATGCCTGCTGGGGCGTCAGCTCGTGGATCGCGATGCCGTTGCCGGCGGCGAGCGTCGCCGATCTGCGCGGCCTTGAGGCCCTTCACGTCGAGCAGGCCGTCGCCGTCGACCGGCGTGACCGTCACGTCGGGCGCCCGCGAGGAGCTCGGCGAGCCGGGCCGCCTGCGGCGAGCGCACCCGCACGAGGTTCCCCGACGCCTGCGCGACGAAGTCCTCGGTGCTCGTGTCGGCGATCACCTTGCCGCGGCCGATCACGATCAGGTGGTCGGCGGTGAGCGCCATCTCGCTCATCAGGTGCGAGGAGACGAACACCGTCCGCCCCTCCCTCGCGAGCCCCTTCAGCAGGTGGCGCATCCAGAGGATCCCCTCCGGGTCGAGCCCGTTGACCGGCTCGTCCAGCATCACCGTGGCCGGGTCGCCGAGCAGCGCCGTCGCGATCCCGAGCCGCTGGCCCATCCCGAGCGAGAACTGGCCGGCGCGCTTCTTCGCGACCTCGTGGAGCCCGACCAGGTCGATCAGGTCGTCGACGCGGCTGCGCGGGATCCCGTGCGTCTGCGCGAGCGCGAGCAGGTGGTTGTACGCGGAGCGGCCGGTGTGGACGGACCGCGCCTCGAGCAGCGCGCCGACCTCGTGCAGGGGCGCCGCGTGGTCGCGGTAGTGCTTGCCGTTGACCGTGACGTCACCGGCCGTGGGGGCGTCGAGCTCGAGGATCAGCCGCATCGTGGTCGACTTCCCCGAGCCGTTCGGCCCGAGGAACCCGGTCACGATGCCCGGCTGCACGGTGAACGTGAGGCCGTCGACCGCCCGCTTGTCGCCGTAGTCCTTCGTGAGGCCCTGTGCTTCGATCACGCGCCGGACACGGTATCAGCGCGTCCGTGAGATTCTCATGAGAGTGCGACAACCGGGCCGGGGCCGTCGCGGTGGTGGAGCGGACGGCGAACAGGGCTAGCATCTAGGACACGAAGAGGCGCGGTCGTCCTGGCAGGCGGTTGGCGTCCACCTTTCAAGACGAGCTCGGGAGGATTCGATGAAGGCTCTGTGGAGACATCGACCGACACCGGCGATCGTGATTGCGTGTCTCGCGCTCACCGTCGCTCTCGGCGGCACCGGCTACGCGGCGATCGTGCTGCCGGCGAACAGCGTCGGCACGAAGCAGCTCAAGAACAACGCGGTGAACTCGATCAAGGTCGCAAACGGATCGCTGCTCAAGGCGGACTTCAGGGCCGGTCAGATCCCGGCCGGCGCCGACGGGACCCGAAGGGCCTGCGGGACCGGCCGGGCCGGCCGGGGCAGCCGGGCCCGCGGGACCGTTCCCCGACGCGCTTCCGGCGGGTAAGACGATCCGCGGCGCCTTCAACATCGGCGGCACGGCGGCCGCGGCAGGCGCGCTCGCCAACACGTCGATCTCGTTCGTCTGGCCCTTGACCACGGCACCGACGGTGAGGATCGTGCTCCAGGGAGCCGCGGCGCCGACCGAGTGCCCGGGCAACGCGACCTCGCCGCAGGCGAACTCCGGCTTCCTCTGCATCTACGAGGAGTCGCGCACCAACTCGGTGGGCGTGACCCTGAACGCCGTCCAGCGCTTCGGCGCGACGATCTTCACGAACTCGTCCGCCGCCGGCGGCTTCTTCAGCTACGGCGCCTGGGCCGTGACCGGGAACTGAGTCACCCTCGGGGGCGCGGCTACGCTCTTTCCATGAGCGACGCCGCGCCCCCGGATCCCGACGAGCTCGACTTCGAGCGGACCGTCGACGAGGCGGTCGAGTCCCTGCCGCCCGACCTGCGCGGGTTCATGTCCAACGTGGCGATCTTCGTCGAGGACGAGCCGCCGGCGGGCATGCCGCTCCTCGGCCTGTATTCGGGCTACCCGCTCACGACGCGCACCAGCGGCTACGTCGGCGTGCCGCCCGACCGGATCTCGATCTACCGCGGGCCGCTCGAACGGCTCTACGGCAACGATCCGGAGCGCCTCCGCCGCGAGATCCGCCGCGTCGTCCTCCACGAGATCGCGCACCACTTCGGGATCAGCGACGAGCGGCTGATCGAGCTCGACCGCTACTGACGTAAAAGCTCGGCAAAACCCGACTCGCCGCCGCGGTTGCAGCCGGTCGCATCTGGGAACCTCGGTCGCATGGAGACGAACTTCGGCTGGAGCACGCCGTACAGCGTCGGCCTCGAGGAGGAGTTCCAGCTCGTCCGCGCCGAGAGCTACGGGCTCGTCTCGCGGATCGAGGCGATCCTCTCGGCATTCGAGGGCGAGCCGGTCGAGCCGCGCATCAAGCCCGAGCTGCACCAGTCGGTCGTCGAGGCCGCGACCAGGATCTCCACGAGCGTCGCGGAGGCGGTCGACGACCTGGTCGATCTCCGGGCGAGACTGCGCCGGGCGGCCGCCGAGGACGGCACGCTGATCGCCGCGGCCGGGACGCACCCGTTCTCCCGCTACGAGCACCAGGACCTGACCGAGCGGCCGCGCTACCTCGAGCTGTCGGAGAGCCTCGGCTGGCTCGCCGAGCGCCAGCTCATCTTCGGCCTCCACGTCCACGTCGGCGTCGGCTCGGCGGACAAGGCGATCGCCTGCGCGAACGGCATCCGGAGCGCGCTGCCCGAGCTCGTCGCGCTCGCCGCGAACTCGCCCGTTCTGGCAGGGCCGCGACACCGGGTTCGCCTCGACGCGGGTGAAGATCGCCGAGTCCCTTCCGCGCACCGGCCTTCCGCCCGTCCTCGGCTCGTTCGCCGAGTTCGAGCGGCTCGTCGAGCTGGGCGTCCGCACCGGCTGCTTCCCCGACTACACGTACGTCTGGTGGGACGTACGGCCGCACCCGCGCCTCGGGACGATCGAGATCCGGATCTGCGACGCCCAGACGCGCGTCGAGAACGTGGCGGCGCTCGCGGCGCTGATCCAGTCGCTCGTGGCGACCCTCGGCAGCGCGTTCGAGTGCGACGAGGCGATCACGTCCTGCCCTGACGTCGTCCTCGAGGAGAACCGGTGGCGTGCGCTCCGCGACGGGCTGAATGCGCGCCTGATCGACCCCGACGACGGCGAACGCACGGCGCCGGACGCTGTCCGTGCGCTGGTCGAGCGCTGTGCCCCCGCCGCCGAGGCGCTGGGCTGCGCCGGGGAGCTCGAGCTCGTCGAGGGGATCCTCGCGCGCGGCAACGGCGCCGACGAGCAGCGCGCGGGTTCACGAGGAGACGGGCAGCCTGCCCGCGGTCGCCCGCCGGCTCGCTGAGGAGACCGCGCCGCGCCTCGCCGGCAGCGTTTGACTTCCGCGATTCATCGTCCTACGGTGCATCGCAACTGACGAGCGTGTGGCGTTCTCCTGCGGCAGCGCCGCCCAGAGGAAGAGGGGGAAACGACCCATGGCTGCCACATCGACCGTGGTCAAGTTCCGGATGGGGAAGCTGCCCGTCCGCACCGACGCGCGCACGCTGCTGCTTGCGCGCTACGTCGACAGCACGAAGCTGCCCGCGCCGCCCGCGTCCTTCGACGCCACCAAGCACGTCGCGGACTGGCCGATGTACGCGAACGACCGGCTCGGCGACTGCACGTGCGCCGCGGCCGGCCACATGATCGAGGCCTGGACCGGCGACGCGACCGGCCACGACACGGAGATCTCCGAGAAGTCGGTCGTGAGCGCGTTCGAGGCGGTCAAGCAGGTCGACCCGGTGACCGGCGAGGAGGGCGCCGTCGAGCTGGACGTCCTCAACTACTGGCGCAAGCACGGGATCGGCCGTCACAAGATCGGCGCGTTCGCGAAGGTCGCGACCTACGACCACAACCTCGTGAAGACCGGCGCATACGTCTTCGGCGGGCTCTACATCGGGCTCTCGCTGCCCAAGACCGCGCAGGGCCAGGCGGTCTGGGACTGGACGCACTCGCTGTCGGGCGACGCCAAGCCAGGCTCGTGGGGCGGGCACGCCGTCGACGTCGTCGGCTACGACGCGAAGGACGTCACCGTCGTCACCTGGGGCAAGCTCCAGAAGATGACCTGGTCCTTCTGGGACCGGTACTGCGACGAGGCGTACTCCATCATCAGCAACGACTTCCTGCTGGCCGGGAAGGCGCCGAACGGCCTCGACATGAACGCGCTCAAGGCGGATCTGGCGCTCGTCTGAAGCCGGTGCCGGGCGGTCGCCGGGTCAGTCGAGGACCGGCGACCGCCGGCCCGCCTCCGCGAGGAGCAGCGCGAGGGTCGGGCACATGTCGACGGCGCGGCGGGCGTGGCGCTCGAGCTCGCCGGTGACCGGCGTCGGATCGACGATCGGATAGCCCCATTCGTCGAGCGTGATCCGCTCGGGCAGGAGCTCGGCGCAGAGGCCGTGGGCCTCGCACGCGATCGGGTTCACGCGAACGACCTTGCTCACCGGCGGCTCCCGCTGCAGCGGCCCTGGCGGAGGTGGAGCTCGACCTCGTCGGCGAAGACCTCCAGCGCGCTCGCGGCGAATCGCGAGGCGCCGTCGGGATGGTGGCAGGCGCCGCGGCCCTTGACCGCTGCCACCCAGCGCTCGATCCGGTCGCGCCGGTCGGTGCGGTCGCCCGCGGCGAGGCGCTCCAGCGCGTCGGCGATCGCGCCGAGCCCGTGGATGCACGGGCCGCACTGGCCCGCACCCTCGTCGGAGAGATACCGGGCGATCCTCGCCGTCTCGGCGAGGCCGCACGAACGCGAGGGGAGCGCGACGATCGCGCGGGCGCCGAGGCTCACGTCGGCCTCGCTCAGACGCAGTCCGGCCGCCCGGTCCGCGCGGACCCACGTGCCGAAGTACCCGCCGACGAGGTAGGCCTGGACGTCCTCGCGGACTCCGCCGGCCTCGGCGACCAGGTCGCGCAGGGGCGAGCCGAGCGCGACCTCGTAGACGCCGGGCCGCGCGACCGCGCCCGAGAGCGTGACGAGGATCGAGCCGGGCTCCGCGGCGGTGCCGACCTTGCGGAACCACGAGGGGCCGAACCGCGCGATCTGCGCGACGTGCGCGAGCGTCTCCGCGTTCTGGACGAGGGTGGGCGCGCCGCCGACGCCGCGCTCGAACGGACGCGGCGGCGTGAAGGTCGGCTTGGCCGGCCCGCCGTTCAGGAACTGGACGAGCGCGGTCTCCTCTCCGGCGACGAAGCGGTCGGGAACCTCGACGAGGCGGAGCGTCACGCGCCCGTCGAGCTTGCGGCGCCGGCGGCTGTCGATCGCCTCCGCCACCGCGGCGGACTCGGCGTGCGCGCCGTCGGCCACCGCGACGAAGGCCTCGCGCGCGCCGACCGCCTCGGCCGCGGCGACCGCGCCGTCGAGCACGAGGTGCGGGACGCAGCGGAGGAGCACCTTGTCCTTCCCGCTCGCCGGCTCGCCCTCGGTGCCGTTCACGACCACGACCGGCCGCCCGCGGCGGGAGGCGACGGCACGCAGCTTCGTCGCGGTCGGGAACGCGGCGCCGCCTCGCCCTTGCAGCCCGCTCGCCTCGACGAGGTCGATCAGGCTCCGGCTCTTCCCGCCCTCGCGCACCGAGCCGTAGCGGGCGAGGTGCTCGTCCAGGGTCACAGGCCTGTCTGCGGCCAGCCCGGCTAGCAGCCGGGGAAGGCTCTGCGGCGCGGCGACGGACGGCTGCGCGGGTCGTACACGTGTCGCGCTCACGCGCCGTGCACCGTCCCGGTGACCGAGCCGGTCGCGGAGTCGATCTGGAGCGAGATGGTGAGGCGGATCGTGTCGCCGGCGGAGTTCGTGACGTCCGCCTGGACGAGGTTCCCGTCGAGGCCGACGACCTGGCCGGAGTACGAGCCGGCGATGCCGACGGGCTGGAAGGTGACCTGGCTGTTGGTCATCGCAACGCCGCCGTTCGAGTCGGCGCCCCAGAGCGTCAGCTTGAGCACGCCCTCGACCGCGCCGCCGGTGACGTTGCCGCCGATCGCGATCCCCACGTTGCCGGCGCCGTCCGCATTCCGGGCCAGCTGGCCGGTGAGCTTGCCGTCGAACGACGAAGGCATGGTCGTCGTGCGCACGGAGACCGAGGACGCCGACGCCGTGCGCAAGTTCGACGTCGGCGTCCCGGCCCGTGCCGCCCAGCCCGGCTGAGCCGGGCCGGATCTGTACCACCCGAGCACCAGCGCGACGACCGCGACGGTCGCGACGCCGGCGGCGATGCGAAGACGAGGGCGCGCATCGGCCCGAAGGAGGCGAACCGCGACCGCCGCGGCGACGGCCGCGGCGCAGCAGAGCGTGAGGATCTGGAGCCAGCCGAGGCGCGAGTCGCTGCCGGTGCCGAGCCCGTGCACGAGCGCGAGCGGCCACGCCGCGTAGGCGAGCCAGTGCACGGCGCGCCACAGCCGCAGCCCGACCCGCGCGCGGAGCAGGCTCGTGAAGGTCAGGGCGAGCAGGAGGTCGAAGGCGAGCGCGCCGAGCCCGAGCCAGATCGGCCGGTACGCCGAGATGAACGGGACGACCGCGTCGACGAGGCGGATCGGCGCGAAGCCGTCCGCGACCGTCGTCACCACGTGGACGACGACGAAGGCGATCGCGAACAGGGTCAGGTTGCGGTGCAGCCCGGCGACGAGGAACCGCGGCCAGCGCTCGCTGCGCCAGCGCGTCACGCCGAGCACGCCGAGCACGAGCACCGTGGTCAGCAGGATCAGCGAGACGACGCCGGTGCCGCGGGTCAGGTACCAGAGCGCCTTCGTGTTCGAGGCCGCGAGCAGGAGGCTCATGCGGCCTCCGCGGGCCAGGCGCCGACGCAGGCGACCGAGCCGTCGAGCCGGACGAGGCGCGAGGGGAGCCGGCGCTCGTCGAGCCAGGCCGGCGCGCCGTCGCCGAGCACGAGCGCGGCGGTGCTCGCCGTGTTGGCGTCGACGCAGGACGCGGCGGCGACGGACACCGTGCGCCACGGCGAGTTTGCCGGCCGGCCGGTGCGAGGGTCGACGATGTGGTGCAGCTCGCCGCCGGCGGTCGCCCAGCGCCGCACGGTCGTGCCCGAGCTCGCGAGCCCGCCCGAGTAGACGGAGACCACGGGGCCCGGGCCGTCGAGCGGCGCGGCGTGGTCGTCGGCGATCCGGATCGACCAGCCTCCGGGCGGCGCCTCTCCGGCGACGGCGATGTCGCCGCCGAGGCTCACCAGGACACCGACCCCGGTCGCCTGGGCGGCCGCGGACGCGGCGCGGTCCGCGGCGAGGGCCTTCGCGGTCGCGCCGAGGTCGAGCTCGACCCCTTTGGGAGCGCGAACCGTGCTGCGGGCCTCGTCGAGCTCGATCTTGCGCCACCCCGCGGCGGGCTCGAAGGAAGGTCGGAACAGGCGTCCGTCGCGGGCGCGGACGATGGTCATCGGCCGGTCGTAGCCGGCGAGCCGCATCGTCTTGCCCACGGTCGGGTCGACGAGCCCGCCGCTGGCCTCGGCCGCGTGAAGCGCCACGCGCACCGCTTCGAGAAGAAGCGCGCTCACCCGAACCTCGGCGCCCGACGCCTCGTTGAGGCGGACGAGCTCCGAGTCGGCAGCGGAAGCGGCTGCAGGCGAGGTCGATCGCCTCGAGCTCGCGCTCGAGCACCGCGCGCGCCCGCGGGAGGGCCTCCGGGTCGGTCACCGCCACCGTCGCGGTCGTGCCGAGCGCCTGGAAGGAGAAAGAGGTCGCCTCGGCGCTCACGAGCCGCCGGACGTGACGACCGGCTGCGAGTAGGCCGGAGCCGGAGCCTGGGCCGGTGCTGCAGGGGCTGCGGTCGCCACGGCGCCGCCGGGCGGAGTCGCCGACGGCGCCGAGACGTTCACGGCGGGGAGGGTTGTGACCGTGACGGCCGTTTTCGCGACCGTGACCGCTTTACGCGCGTGGTGGGTGGTGGCCGACGCGACTCCGGCGAACACGACCGCAAGAGCGCTCGCACCTGCGAACGCACCGACCGTGAGCCGACGAAGCCGAGCCGCCGCCGCGTCCCGCGCGAGGGCTGCATCTCCAGGAGGGTATGGGGAGGTGTGCATCCGTCTCCCAGGATCACAGAGCGAGATGAGAGGAGAATGAGCGGTTGCTAAGAGTTCGCTGAGAACGCGGCAGGCCGCTCGGGCACCGGCGTTTTCGAGGCCGGCAGGGCGATCCAGGCATCGGCGCCGCCCCCCGGGGCGGTCGCGACCGACGCGCTCCCGCCGTGCGCGCGCGCGATCAGGTCGACGATCGCGAGCCCCAGCCCGGTGCCGCCGCGGCCGCGCGCCTCGTCGGCCCGGCTGAACCGGTCGAACGCCCGGTCGACGAAGCCGCGCGGGAAGCCCGAGCCGTGGTCGGAGACGTGGAGCTCGACCGAGTCGCCGCTCTCGCGGACCGAGAGCACGACCTCGCCGTCGCCGTGAACGAGGGCGTTGTCGACGAGGTTGCCGAGCGCCTGCTCGAGCCTCGTCGCGTCGGCCTCGACCGCCGCTTCCGGTCCGTCCGCGACGACGATCGGCCGCCCGTGCTCGCTCCCGCGAACCTCGAACCGCGCGGCGACGTCCACGAGGAGCTGCCGCGCCGAGACGTGCTCGAGCCGGATCGGCAGGCGCCCCTCGTCGGCGCGCGCGACGAGGAGGAGGTCCTCCGCGAGCCGTGTGAGGCGATCGGTCTCGTCGGCGGCCGAGCGAAGCGCGTTCTCGAGCTCGTCGCGCGAGCGCGGCTGGCGCAGCGCGATCTCGAGCTCCGTCTTCAGCAGGGCGAGCGGCGTTCGCAGCTCGTGGCTCGCGTCGTCGACGAACCGGCGCTCGTGCTCGAGGGCCGACTGGAGGCGCCCGAGCATGTCGTTGAGGGTCTCGGCGAGCCGCGAGAGCTCGTCCCGGGTCGGCGGCACCGGCAGGCGCTTCTCGGGCGTCGCGGCCCCGATCGCGGCCGCCCGCCGGCGCATCGCCTCGACCGGCCGCAGCGCGGCGGCGGCGACGGCGTAGCCCGCGAGGATCGCGAGCAGCAGCGCGACCGACCCGCCGAGCATGAACTCGCGCACGAGCCGGTGGAGCGCCTCCTCGCGGGGCTCGAGCGACTCGGCGACGACGATCGCGCCCCGGCCGCCGCGCAACCGTGGCCGGATCGGCGAGGACGCGCCAGTCGTTCGTGAGCCCGGCGATCGGGCCGCTCTTCCAGACCGTGGCGCCGGCGAGCGCGCGTGCTCCGCGCCTTGCCGGTGAGGATCGGGCGGAGCGTGCGCGGGGTCGACTGCACGACGATGCCGCCGGCGTTGACGAGCTGCGCGACGGTGGGGCCGTCGGCGCTGTCGTGGTCGAACGGGGTGCGGCCGTGCTCGACGCGCCCGCTCACCTCCTGTGCCTGCACGCGGAGCCTCTGATCGACCGAGCTGAGGAGCGCGCCGCCGACGCGCACGTAGATGAAGAACCCGGCGCCCGCGAGCACCACGGCCATCCCCACCGCGAACGGCAGCGTGAGCCGGACCCTGATCGGCAGCCGGTTCACGCGCCGCCGTCCTCGCGCAGCCGGTAGCCGATCCCGCGAATCGTCTCGATCGAGTCGCGGCCGAAGGGCCGGTCGATCTTCTCGCGGAGGTAGCGCACGTACACGTCGATCAGGTTCGAGCGGCTCTCGAAGGCCATGTCCCAGGCGGCCTCGAGCAGCTGCACCCGCGACAGCGCCTCGCCCGGCCGCCGCATGAAGACCTCGAGCAGCGCGAACTCCTTCACCGACAGGTCGAGCGCGGTCTCGCCGCGCCAGGCACGCCGCGCGGCCGGGTCGAGCTTGAGGTCGCCGACCTCGACCAGCGTCGGACGCTCGCCGGGAGCGCGACGGACGAGCGCCCGCAGCCGCGCGAGCAGCTCGGCGAACGAGAACGGCTTCAGGAGGTAGTCGTCCGCGCCCGCGTCGAGACCCTCGACCCGGTCCTCGACCGCGTCGCGCGCGGTGAGCATCAGGACCGGGGCCCAGACGCCGTCCGCGCGCAGCTTCCTGCACGTGGCGAAGCCGTCGAGCCCGGGCAGCATCACGTCGAGCACGATCGCGTCGTAGGGCGCGCCCTGTGCCATCCAGAGCGCCTCCTCGCCGCGGACCGCGACGTCCGCCGCGTGGCCCTCCTCGCGGAGGCCGCGCGCGAGCAGCGCCGCCATCTTCGGCTCGTCCTCGACCAGGAGCACACGCATCGTCCTCATTGTGGCTGCACGGCGATGAGAAGAGGGTGAGGATGCTTTCACGGTCGTCTCATCCCGCCTTGTTCCACTTTCGGCGATGGAGACGACCGACATCGCCACGCGCGGCGCGAGAGCCCGCGAGAGCCGCCTCGAGCGCCTGCTCGCGCGCACCGGAGGCGCCGACGGGAACGAGCGGCTCACCGCGGCCACCGCGCTCGTCCTGCTGGTGCTCCTCGCGATCGAGGGAGTCACGATCCTCTTCCTGCGCCCGCTCCTCTCGGTGCACATCTTCGTCGGGATCCTCCTGATCCCGCCCGTCGCGCTGAAGCTCGGCACCGTCGGCTACCGCTTCGCGCGGTACTACTCCGGCAGCCGCCCCTACCGGGTCAAGGGCCCGCCGCACCTCCTCATGCGCGTGCTCGTCGCCCCTGTCCTCGTCTTCTCGACCATCGGGCTCTTCGCGACCGGCGTCGCGCTGATCGTCGCCGGGCCGAGCCGCGGGATCGTGCTCGGCCTCCACAAGGCGAGCTTCGCCGTCTGGTTCATCGCGATGAGCGTGCACGTCCTCGCCTACGTGCTCCGTCTCCCGGGGCTCGTGCGGGCGGACTGGACCCGCTCGGGACGCGAGGACGGCGGCTACCTGCGAAGCGCGCTCCTCGCCGGCTCGCTCGTGCTCGGGCTGACCCTGGCGCTGTTCACCCTGCAGTACGCAGGGCCGTGGCTGCACTGGGTGCAGACCTTCCACGGCGACCACTAGACCGCCCGCAAAGTGTGCGGCTAGCCGCACCCCAAGACGCCTGTCCGCCGCCTATCGGGCGGAAAGGCGCGTCGCGATCCTGAAGGGGCAAAGGGAAAGCCACTCTGGGGGAGCGTCATGTCACCGTTCAGGAAGTCCAACAACCTCGCGGCCCGGATGGGCCGCTGGAGCGCAGGCCACCGCAAGACCGCCATCTTCGGCTGGCTCGCGTTCGTCGTCCTCGCCCTCGTGCTCGGCATGCAGGTCGGGACGAAGCAGATCGACAACGCCGACAACAACACCGGCCAGGCACGGAAGGCCGACCACATCCTCAAGGGCGCCGGCTTCGACAACGCGAAGCGGTTCGAGGAGTACATCCTCGTCCAGTCGAAGACGCACACGGCCTCGGACCCCGCGTTCAAGGCGGCCGTCAACGACGCGATCGCGGCCACCGCGGCCACGCCCGCGGCCGATCACGTCCGCTCGCCGTACGCACCGAGCAACGGGGCGCAGATCACGAAGGACGGCCACGCGGCCTACGTCGCGTTCTACCTCGAGGGCGACCAGGTCGCGGCCTACAAGGACGTCGACAGGGTCCTGGCGGCCGTCGGCACGGCGCAGAAGGCCAACCCCGGCTTCTCGATCCGCGAGACCGGCGAGGCGAGCGCGGGCAAGGCCATCGACGCGATGTTCAACAAGCAGCTGGCGCAGGCGGGCGAGCTCTCGCTCCCGCTCACGCTGATCATCCTGCTCGTCGTGTTCGGCGCGGCCGTCGCGGCGGGGATCCCGCTGCTCCTGGCGGTCTCGGCCGTGCTCGCGACGCTCGGGCTCATCGCACTGCCCAGCCACCTGATCCCGATGGACCAGTCCGTCTCGGCGGTCGTCCTGCTCGTCGGGCTCGCGGTGGGCGTCGACTACTCGCTCTTCTACCTCAAGCGCGAGCGCGAGGAGCGGGCGGCCGGTCGCGGCCCCGAGGCGTCGCTCGAGGTCGCTGCTGCCACGTCGGGCCGGGCCGTGCTGATCTCCGGCTTCACCGTGATCATCGCGATGGCCGGGATGTTCCTCTCGGGCGACAAGACCTTCATGTCGTTCGCCGTCGGCACGATGATCGTCGTCGCCGTCGCGATGCTCGGCTCACTCACGGTCCTGCCGGCGCTGCTGTCGCTGCTCGGCGACAGGGTCGAGAAGGGGCGGATCCCGGGCCTGCGCCGGCTCCGCCGCGGCGACCAGCCGCGGGTCTGGACGGCCGTGCTGAGGCCGGTGCTCGCCCATCCCGTGTGGGCGGCGGCCGCCTCGGCCGGCGTCCTGATCGCGCTCGCGATCCCGGCGTTGAGCCTCCACACCTCGATCACCGGGCTCAACGGCCTGCCGAAGAGCGTGTCCGAGGTGAAGGTGCTGGACGACATCCAGCGCCTGTACCCGGGCAGTCCGGAGCCCGCGATCGTCGCCGTGAAGGCGAAGAGCGTGGACGCCCCGGCCGTCCGGCGTGGGATCGAGCAACTCGTCGCGAAGGCGAACGCCTCGACGCAGATGCACGACGCCCAGGTGCAGGAGATCAGCTCCGACCGCACCGTGGCAGAGATCGCCGTCGCGCTCGCAGGCAGCGGCACCGACGCCACCTCGACCGCGGCGCTCCACACGCTGCGGGACGAGATCATCCCCTCGACGATCGGCGCAGTCCCCGGGGCAGAGGTTGCCGTCACCGGCCAGACCGCAGCGACCGCCGACTTCAACAGCCTGATGAAGTCGCACGCGCCGCTCGTGTTCGGGTTCGTGCTCCTGTTCGCGTTCCTGCTCTTGCTGGCCTCGTTCCGCTCGATCGTGATCGCGACCAAGGCGATCGTGCTGAACCTGCTGTCGGTGGGCGCGGCCTACGGGATCCTCGTGATGGTGTTCCAGTGGGGCTGGGGCGAGAACCTGCTGAACTTCCAGTCGAACGGCGGGATCACGTCCTGGCTGCCGATCTTCCTGTTCGTGATCCTGTTCGGGCTCTCGATGGACTACCACGTCTTCATCCTGAGCCGGATCCGCGAGGCGTACGACCGCGGCCTCACGACCGAGCAGGCGGTCGAGCACGGGATCACGACCACGGCGGGCGTCGTCACCAGCGCGGCCGTCGTGATGGTCGGGGCGTTCCTCGTCTTCGTGACGCTGCCGATCGTCGACATGAAGGAGATGGGCGTGGGCCTCGCGGCCGCCGTCCTGCTCGACGCGACGCTCGTCCGGGCCGTGCTGCTGCCCGCGACGATGACGCTCCTGGGCGAGGCGAACTGGTACCTGCCGAACTGGCTGGGCTGGCTCCCGCGGCTCGAGCACGACCGTTCGGGCGACCCCGCCCCGGCCGTTCTCGCTAGGACGGCAGCGTGAGCGTCTGGAAGCCCTGCGGGACGCGCGGCAGCAGCGCGCTCGGCCAGTTCGTGAGGTCGACGAGCCCGCCCGGGGTCGCCGGGAAGGTCTGGAAGAGCTGGCGGTAGTTCTCCCAGAACCGCACCGTCTTGCCGCGCATCGAGGCGGGCAGGACGAGCGAGAAGTTGCCGTGCGCGTCGGGCCAGTGGGCCGAGACCGGCTTCACGACTCCCTTCGCGCCCGAGACGCCGACGAGCAGGCCCTCGTAGACCGCGCCGACGTACGACGTGGAGGTCGGCGCCGGGAGGCCCGTGCCCGAGGCCGGCAGTTGGGCGTTCATCGTCGCGCTCTTGAGCGCGGTGAAGTTGACGTTCACGCCGGTCGGAAGCCCGTAGATGCTGTCGCCGACCGCGACCTGCACGCTCAGGGTCACCGGGTTCGCGCCCGACTCGTCCGACGCGGCGAAGAAGGAGGTGTACCGGCCCTGCGCGTCGCTCGTCGTCGAGTACGTCCAGAAGTCGCGGTCCTGGGTGCGCGTGACCACGACCGCGCCCTGCACCGGCTTCCCGGTGCTGTCGGTGATCACGCCGGTCAGCCGGTAGGTGTAGAGCGAGACGAGCGGCGGCGGGGCGCCCTCGACCGAGGCGGCGCGCCCCTGGACGAGGACGTTGCCGTTCTTCAGCACCGAGGCGTGCAGGCCCGTGAGCGGGTAGTAGACGCTGAAGCCGGCCTGCATCCCGAGCAGCGAGGCGCGCTCGGCCTTGCTCAGCGGGCGGCCCGCGACGCCGGCGCCGGCCGACCGACACGATCGTGACCACGTGCCGTCTCGGCACGGTGATGTCGGCCGGATAGACGAAGCTGCCGTCCTTCGCGGTCCTCGCAGGCAGCACGTAGCCGTCGACGCTGATCTGCACCCCGGCGACCGGTGTCGAGCCGAGGAGGACGCGCCCGGTCGCGTTCTGCGTGTTCGACGAGTTCGCGCCCCAGCCGTGGATGACGAGCCCGGTCTGCGTCGCGATCCGCGCGCCGCCGAGGTCGGTCCGCCGCACGAGCCGCACCACGGCCGGCGCCTGCCGGCTCGAGGGATGTGCGGCCGGCGCGATCAGCGGCGCGACGGTCGGCGCGGCCGCGGGGAGGCGCGTGCTCGCGGGCAGCGCCGGCGCGGGAGACTGCTTCGAGGAGCCGCCGAGCGCGTAGACCTGAAGCTCGCTGGCCGTGCCGCCGCCCGACGAGGTGGGCGTGCCGCCGACGGTGATCGCCAGGTACTCCTTGCCGTTGACCGCGTAGAGCGACGGGCCGCTCGCGATCTGATGCCCCGTCTGGAACGTCCACAGCACCTTGCCCGTCTTCGTGTCGAACGCGCGGAGGACGCCGTCGCCGCCGCCCGCGAAGCCGAGCCCGCTCGCCGTCGTCGTCACGCCGCCGCGCTCCGGCTCGGGCGTGGTGAACTTCCAGACGCGCTTGCCGGAGTTGACGTCGATCGCGCTGATCGAGCCGTGGTCGTGCCAGCCGGGCAGGAACTGGCCGAAGTTGCCGTTCTCGAGCCCGAGGAAGACGCTGCCCTCGACGAGCTTCTGCTTCTTCTGGGTCGGCGTCAGCTTCGCCTGCTGCAGCACGGACGCCGTCTCGGCGGCGGCGTTGAGGATGTAGTCGGTCTTCGGGTCGTACGAGGCCGGCGAGAAGTTGAGGCCGCCGAGCGAGGACGGGTAGACCGTGACGGGCTTGCCCGGCTGGAGCGGCGGGTGCTCGGTGCGGTCGATCACCTTGATCCGCTGGTAGATCGGGGCGCCGGTCGCGGCGTCGTAGGCGAACCAGACGCCCTCCATCGTCGCGACCGAGACGACGCGGCGCGTCTTCCCGCCGACCTTGCCCGTGTAGACGAGCGGCGGCTGCGCGGTGTCGTAGGCCCACTGGTTCGAGGCCATCTGCTGCTGCCACCACTTCATCTGTCCCGTGTTCGAGGTCGACCGCGATCAGCGAGTCGGTGCGCGGGTTCTCGCCGGGCCGGAACTGCGGGAAGTAGAGCGGGGTGGCCGAGCCGGTGCCGAAGTAGAGCGTGTTCGTGGTCGGGTCGATCGTCTGCGGCGTCCAGACGACGCCGCCGCCGACGATGCGCGAGAGCCTGCGCCAGCTCGTCCCCTCGGGCGGGATCGTCCAGAACGGGTTCGGCCAGGCCGGGGTGAGGTTCGTGTTGTAGGCCATCACGAAGCCGCGGACGCCGTACTCCGAGCCGGCGGCGCCGATCACGACCTTGCCGTTCGCGCAGATCGGCGCGCTCGTCTCGGAGTAGCCGAAGTTCGAGGCGGCACCGGGCACCGCGTCGGCGATCGCGACGCGCTTGATCAGCTGCCCGGTTCGCACGTCGAGCGAGACGAGGTGCATGTCGAGCGTGGTGATGAAGAGCTTGCCGTCGCAGTAGGCGACGCCGCGGTTGGCGACGATGCCGAAGTTGCGGAAGACGGCGACGTTGTCCGGCTTCCAGCGCCAGATGATCGCGCCCGTGACGGCGTCGACGCGCGAAGACGTTGTCGTCGCCTGTCGTCACGTAGAGGCGTCCGTCGATCGCGAGCGGGTACGACTGCTCGCCGCGCTTGATGTTCGAGTCGATCTTGCGGAAGTCGACCGTGAACACGCGGCCGAGCTGGGCGACGTTGCTCGCGTCGATCGCGGTGAGGGGCGAGTGCCGGTTCTGGTCCGGCGTGTTGCCCCAGCCGCTCCAGTTGTCCGGCGAGAGCGGGGCGCCCGAGCCTGCTCCGGCCACCGCGAGGCCGACGACGGCGACGAGGATGCAGCCGATGCATGCGCGCTTGACCGAGAACGCGAGCATTGAGCCCGCAATCGTATGCCCCCCGCCCCTATTCTCCAAGTGCGGTCTCACCTCAGGTTCCGCCGCCACAACACGAGCCCGAGCGGGAGCAGCGCGAGCAGAGCGAGGAAGCGCCCGAGCGGCCGCGTGTGCGGCTCGAGCCCGAGACGGGCCGTCGGACCGCTGCCGAGCGCATCCCGGACGGCCTTCGCAGCCGCGGCCGCCTGCCGCTCTCCGAAGACGGCGCCTCCGGTCGCCTCCGCGAGCGAGGCGAGGGCGGCACCGCTCGCGGGGTTCGGCCGATAGGCGCCCTCGGGAGTGCCGTCGGCGCGGAAGACACTCTCGTGCGGCCCCCACACGTGGACGAGCACGAGCTTCGTCGCGCCGAGCGCGCCCGCGACCGCCGCAGTGTCGAACGGCCTGCTCTCGCCGTCGGTGAGCACGACGATCGCGCGCTTCCTCGCGGAGGGGGCGAACGTGCCTCCAGCCTGGATCCCCGCGAGCGACCCGAGCGAGGTGGCCGTGACGCCTGAGCTCGCCGGCGGCGGCTGCTCGATCCCGACCGCCTGGCGGACGGTGGCCGCGAACACCTTCGCGTCCGGGCTCGGCAGCAGGTTCGGCAGGACGCGGTCGGTCATCGTGCCCACCCCGGTTGAGACTCCCGGAAGGGCGTCGCGGATAGCGATCGCGTCCGCCTTGGCGCGATCGAGCCGCGTGGGTGAGCCGGGCCGCGCGGACGCGAGCATCGAGCGGGAGGTGTCGATCACGACGTACGCCTGCGCGTCGGTGCGGACGCGGCGTGCCTCGCTCGTCCGCCAGGCGGGCTGCATCGCCACCAGCGCGAGCAGCAGCGGCACGGCGACGAGCGCCGCGACGAACAGCGACTCGCGCCGACGCGCCGGCCGCTCGAGGCCGAGCCCCGAGCGGACGCGCGCGACGCGGCGCGAGCTCAGGAAGTAGGCGGCGAGCGGAAGCGCGACGGCGAGCGCGGCGAGGCCGCCGAGCGGCGTGAGGAGGGTGAGCATCAGTAGCCGCTCCCGGGGACGCCGGTGCCCGCGCCGTGCCTGCCCTGGCCGTGCGTCCCCGCGCCCGCGGTCGCTCCGGTCCGGGTCCCGGAGGCACGGAAGAGCCGGAGCACCAGCTCGAGGTTGACCTTCGCGGCCTCGTCGGCCGGGTCGAGGCGCACCGCGTTCGCGAACGCGGACACGGCCCGATCGGCCTGGTCCGGATTGGCGCCCCCGCCCGAGGCGAGGTCGCTGAACGCGAGCACTCCGAGCAGGTCGCTCGCCTGGGCCGCGAGCCGCGGATCGCTGCTGCGCGCGAGATCCGAGAGCGCGAGCTCCGCCTGGGCGCGGAGGCCCTGCGTCTGCAGCTCCTGGTCGAGGCTCCCGTGCGCCCCGTACGTGAGCCGGAAGAGGCGGATCGCGCGCCGGGCGGAGACGTCGCCGCCGACACCGAGCAGCCCGCGGGTCAGACCCGAGGGCAGCGCCGTCGACGCGTGCCAGCGTGCGGCGGCGGGCGAGGCCGCGTACCGCGCATCGCCCGAGCGAAGCGCCGCGGGCCAGGCCCGGACGTCGGCGGCGAGCAGCGCCGCGAGCGCCGCGAGCACGACGAGGAGCGCGGCGAGCGCGACGCGTCCCCGCCTCATCGCGTCTCACCCCAGTCGAGCCGCGCGAGCAGGAGCTCGTTCACCGCGAGGGCCGCGGCGACCGCGACCGCGAGTGCCGCGAGCAGCCACGGGAAGCCGCCGTGGCCCGAGACCGCCGAGGCCTGCTGGGGCAGCCGGGCAGCGGTGATCGTGCCCTGCTTGCCGATCAGCCTCTGGAAGAACTGCTGGTCCCCGGGCGACGGGTTCAGGCCGACGATCCGCAACGGAACCCGGTCGCGCCGGTAGGCGAGCACGGCGAGCGCCGTCCGCTGGACGTCGCCGGGGTCGTCGTCGAGATCCGACACGAGCACGACGGCCGGCCGGGCCAGCCCGCTCGTCGCGAGCGTGTGCGCGAGCTCGAGCCCGGACGAGATGCGCGTCCCGGCGCTGAACGTCGCCGTCCACGGATTCGTGGGAAAGGTCGGGAGGAAGCCCGGTCTCCTCTGGGGTGGCAGTGTGAAGTAGCGAACGAGCGGCTTGAGCTCCGCGGCAGGCGTGCCGGGAGGCAGGGCCTCGTAGGCGACACCGGAGAACACGACGAGCCCGTAGCGGCCGTTGCCCGACGCGAGATCGGAGAGGGTGGCGCCGATCCGCGCGTAGGTGTCCTCCGTGATGCTCGACGAGAGGTCGAGCACGACGATGCCGTTCGAGCCCGGCGGCAGCACGTGGAGGGCCCGCACGCGCGGGTGGCCCGCGAGCACCGCGATCGCGACCACGAGCCCGAGCAGGAGCGCGGCGAGCGCGAAGCGGATCGCCTCGGTGCGGCGGGCAGCGCCTCGCAGAGCGCCCGCGTCGCCGAGCGGGATCGCGCTCATCTCGGCCCCACCTCCCGCTCGACCTCGCCGACGAGCGACTCGACCTGCTCCGGCGACGGCTTCCACGGCGACCACGCGAGCTCGGAAGCGGCGCCGGCCAGCTGCTCCTCCCGCCCGCCGAGCACCCGGGCGAGCAGGCCGAGAGCCTTGCGGCGCTCGACCGGGCCGCGCCGCTCGGCCTCGCGCGCGAAGACCAGCGCCCGCTCGAGCGGCGAGAGGGCGGCGAACCGCTCCTCCTCGCGGCGCCGGCGGCGGCGCGCCAGCTCCCGGGCGACGAGCAGGACCGCCGCCAGGACGAGCACACCCGCGAGGACGTCGAGCCCGAGCGCGAGCGCGCCCGGCGCGACGCGGTACGAGCGGCGGGGAAGCTGTGTCTCGAGCCGGAACGGCGGGCTCGCCGCAGCCGCCTCCTTCGGAGTGACGCGCCCGGTGATCGTGAGCACCGGCCACGGCACCGTCTCCGACACCGACCCCGTGAGCCGCACGGGCGGCAGCACGATCCTCCGCGGCCCGGCGCCGGGCATGCAGTCCTCGCTCAGGCAGGCGACGGTCCACGCGAGGCTCGCGCCGCTCCGCGTCGGCCCGGAGAGCACGTCGAGCGGGCCGAAGTCGGCGATCACCCGCGCGCCCGGTGGCGCCGTGACGGTCGCCGTGATCCGGTCGCCGAAGAGCGCATCGCTCGGGCTCAGCGTCGCCGTCGCCGCGGCCGCAGGCCCCGCGAGCGCAAGCGCGGCAACGCCCGCGGCCGCGAGCCTCAGCGCCGCCACCGTGTCCTCCCGCGCAGCTCGGCCCAGTCCATGAACGCCTGGTCGATCTCGTAGGGGTCGTCGGTGCCGAGCACGACCGGGTCGAAGCCGAGCGCGGCGAACTCGTCCAGCAGGCGCCGCAGCCGCTCCTCGTTCGCGGCCCGGCGCTCCGCCGCCTCGCGGGCGCTCAGGCGCACGGGACGGACGCCTCCGCCCGCCGGATCGCGGACCGGGACGACGACGGAGCCGACGTCGGGGAAGCTCTGCTCCCAGACCGGGTCCTGGATCACGACGGGGACGACGTCCCAGCGATGGGCGCCGACGTCGAGCCAGGCCGCGAGCGGCGGCGGGGCGAGGAAGTCCGAGACGATGAACACGAAGCTCCCGGGCGGGATCCCGGAGCGCATGCGGCCCAGGTAGGCGATCGCCTGCTCGAGGTTGTCGTCGGGGGCGTCGAAGCCCGTCTCCGGCGCCTGGCGCTCCTCGATCAGCCACATCACACCGCGCCCGCCGGGCGCCAGCCAGTAGGGATCGCCGTGGCGCCCCTCCGCCCCTGCGTAGTCGAGCGCACCGACGTCGCCGCGCGCGGCGACCGCGCTCAGCACGATCAGCTGCGCCACGGCACGGAGCGCGGCCGGCTTCGAGAGCCACGGGAACGGCGCGCCGAACACGCTCATCGCCGGGCGCCGGTCGCAGACGAGCACCACCCGCGGCGCCTCGTCGGCCTGGTGCGAGCGGACGACGAACTCGTCGGAGTCCCGCGCCGCCGAGAGCTTCGCGGTGGCGCTCCAGTCCATCGAGCCGAGCGGGTCACCCGGGCGGTACGGCCGGGAGCCCACGACGTCGGAGCCCGGCCCGCGGCGTGAGCTCCGCTGCTCGCCGAACGGCAGGCCGAGAAGGCGCCGGTGCGGGACGAGCGGAAACAGCTGGCGCTCGGCGACCGGCGTCGCGCCCACGGCTAGACGACGGCGACGGGTCGGCCCTCGTGCCAGTCCGGCTCGGGCCGCGGCGCCAGCTCGAAGGCCCGCGCGCGGATCCGCTCGAGCGCCGCCTCGCGGCCGAGGCCGCGCGTCTCGGCGAGGAACGCGGTCGTGACGAGGATCCGGTGGCCGAGCACCGGCAGGAAGAGCGACTCGACGTCCTCCGGCACCACGTACTCGCGCCCGTGCAGGAGCGCCCACGCACGAGCCGTCCGCTCGAGCGCGAGGCTGCCGCGCACGGAGGCGCCGGTGGCGACCCCCTCCACCTCGCGGGTCGCGCGCACGAGGTCGACGATCCAGCGCAGCAGCAGGTCGTCGACGTAGACGTCCTCGACCGCGTGCTGCAGGACGCGCACGTCCTCGGCGCGCGACCACGGGCTCCAGCTTGCCGAGCGGATGCCCGTGGCGCTGCTCGCGCACGACCGCGACCTCCTCCTCGGCGGCGGGATACCCGAGCGTCGCGCGCACCCCGAACCGGTCGAGCTGCGCCTCGGGGAGCGGGAAGGTGCCCTCCTGCTCGATCGGGTTCTCGGTCGCGATCACGAGGAACGGGTGCGGCAGCGGCCGGGTCACGCCGTCGACGGTGACCTGCCGCTCGGCCATCGCCTCGAGCAGCGCGGACTGCGTCTTCGGCATCGCGCGGTTGATCTCGTCGACGAGCAGGACGTTCGCGAAGACCGGCCCGGGCCGGAACTCGAAGTCGCGCGTCTTCTGGTTGTAGATCGAGAGCCCGGTGACGTCGGTCGGCTGCAGGTCGGGCGTGCACTGGATCCGCGCGACCGTCGCGCCCTCGATCGTCTGGGCGATCGCGCGGGCCAGCACCGTCTTGGCGGTACCCGGCACGTCCTCGAGCAGCACGTGCCCCTCGCATGCGAGCGAGGCCAGCACGAGCGAGATCTCGTCGCGCTTCCCGTAGACGACCGTCTCGACGTTCGCGAGCATGCGCGTGGCGAGCTCTGTCCCGGCGAGGCGGTCACGACGGCGAATCCTACGCCGGGCGAGTCCATTGCATTGTTGACACCGCAATGCAATATTTAGCGGTCTCAAGCCGTCCTACCTCTGGAGGGGCAGATGCGATTTGGCCGCACAGCAGTTCTCGCGTTCGCGGTATGCCTGGCGGTAGCCAGCGTAGCGAGCGCACATCCGATGGGAGCCGCACAGACCCGTACGGCCGCGATCACGCCGGCTCCCGCGTGGACGTCTGCCCAGCTGAATACCCCCGCAGGCCAGGACTGGGTGACGATGGGCGGGAGCACCACGAATGAGCGCTACTCGACGCTGACGCAGATCAACACGTCGAACGTCGCCGGGCTCAAGCAGGCCTGGCTGACGCACCTCGACGGCTCGGGCGTCGCGGCGAAGTACTCACAGGAAGCGTCCTCGGTCGAGTACAACGGCGTTCTCTACATCTCTACCGGTAACGACGACGTCTTCGCGATCGACGCCGCCACCGGTGCC
This sequence comes from uncultured Actinomycetes bacterium, assembly GCA_963746005.1. Taxonomy (GTDB): domain Bacteria; phylum Actinomycetota; class Thermoleophilia; order Gaiellales; family Gaiellaceae; genus CAVQZA01. The sequence continues at coordinate 145,575 of CAVUZM010000023.1, forward strand.
CACATCTGGACGTACCTCTCGCACACCGACCCGAACAACGGCACCGTCTGCTGCGGGTGGGACAGCCGCGGCGTCGCGATCGGGGACGGCAGGGTGTACGTCGCCCAGCTCGACGGCAAGATCGTCGCCCTCGACCAGATCACCGGCAACGTCGTCTGGACCGCCCAGAACGGCCGCTGGCAGGAGGGGTACACCGAGACGATGGCCCCGCTGTACTACAACGGCATGGTCTATGTCGGGATCTCCGGTGCCGAGTTCGGAGCCCGCGGCAGCGAGACCGCATACGACGCCAAGACCGGCCAGCGGGTCTGGCGCTTCTACACGGTCCCGTCGCCCGGCGAGGTCGGCGGCGGCACCTGGTTCGGTGACGAGTGGATGAACGGCGGCGGCTCGATCTGGAACACGCCGACCGTGGATCCGGTCACGAACACCCTGTACTTCACGACGTCGAACGCGGACCCGTGGTCGAGCCGCGGCCCCGGCGACAACCTGTTCACGTCGTCGTTCGTGGCGCTGAACGCGTCGACGGGCCAGTACGTCTGGCACTTCCAGACCGTCCACCACGACATCTGGGACTACGACCAGCCGAGCCCGACCGTGCTGTTCGACGTGATGATCAACGGCACGCTCCGAAGGGCGATCGCCGAGCCCGGGAAGACGGGCTGGGTCTACATCCTCGACCGCACCAACGGCACCCCGCTGATCGGGATCAACGAGACGAAGGTGCCGCAGAGCAAGTTCCAGAACACGTCGCCGACCCAGCCGATCCCGGTGGGTGACTCGTTCGTCGGCACGCAGTGCGCGACGAAGGCGATCTTCAAGAAGCCGGCTCCGAACGGCAAGCCGTTCAAGATCGGGTGCATCTTCACCCCGTACGACACGACGGCGTTCGTCGCCACGTCGCCGGGGGCGCTCGGCGGGAACAACTGGCCGGAGGCGAGCTACAACCCGGGCACGCAGGATCTCTACGTCTGCTCTGCCCAGTCGCAGTTCGCCTACCAGGCGATTCCCTCCGCGAAGACGCAGTACGTCGGCGGGAAGGGCTTCATCGGCCTGAACTTCGGGGCCTCCAGCGTCGCCGACGCCTTCAACCTGGGCGGCACGTTCACGGCGATGAACATGACGACGAACAAGATCGCCTGGCAGCAGAAGTGGAAGCGGGCCTGCTACGGCGGCTCGATGACCACGGCGGGCGGAATCGTCTTCGTCGGCACCGACGACGGCAGCTACAAGGCCGTCGACGCGATGACCGGCACGGACCTCTGGACGTTCTCTTCGAGCGACAGCTGGGACGCGCCGGGTATCACCTACACGGTGGGAGGCAAGCAGTACGTGGTCGCCCTCGCAGGCGGCAACAGCATCTCGCCTGCGTCGAAGCACGGCGACTCCCTGTACGCGTTCGCGCTGCCGTAGGCGGACACGCTTCGGGCTAACAAAGGGCGGTGGCAGCACGTTTTACGTGTTGCCACCGCCCAGCCTTACGCCGACTGGGCACAATGATTGCGGTATCCACTTTTTAGCCAGGAGGTTCGTACTTGCATCGCATCCGTTCGGTAATCCTGCTCACCGCCGTCGTAGCCGGTCTGGCGCTCGCCGCCAGCGGCCTCGCGGCGACGCAGGCGAAGGCGCCCGTCAAGAAGCCCGTGGTCACCACGGTCACCGTCTCGATGTTCGAGTACGGCTTCAAGTTCTCGAAGAACACCGTGCCCGTCGGCACCGTCGTGTTCCGCATCAAGAACAACGGGACGATCGCCCACGATCTCTTCTTCAGCAGCCTCAACAAGCACACGCCGCTGCTCGACGCCGGCCAGACCCTCGTCTGGACGGTCAAGTTCCCGAAGAAGGGCAGCTACGGGTACCTCTGCACCGTCGGTGAGCACGCACTCCACGGGATGATCGGGACACTCGTCGTCAAGTAGGAAGGAATCCGATGCGACTGATCCTGGCAACGCTGTCGATCTGCTTCCTGGCAGTGCTCGCGTCCGCGTCGGCGTTCTCGGCTCGCACGCCGCAGACGACCGGGCCGGACCCGACCACGAGGATCCGCGTCCACATCACCGACACGACGCTCACGCTGAGCAAGAAGAAGATCCTGCGGGCCCAGGCGGCCTTCTTCCACGTCTCGAACGACGGCAAGAAGCTGCACAACTTCACGATCGGCGGCCAGACGACCAAGACCCTGAAGCCCGGCCAGTCCGAGATCCTGCAGATCGCTTTCACCGCACGCGGGGACTACCCGTACCGATGCACCGTCAACGGGACGACCGCGATGCGCGGCGTGTTCGTGGTCGCGTCGCCGCCCGCCGCGGGAGGCTGATCCGGTTCGTCGCGCTCGCAGCCGTCGCCGTGGCAGCGGCCGGCTGCGGGCGCGGCCCTCAACCCGGCTGGCCCCTCCCGAACGCCGACCGCGCCGGCACCCGCGCAGCGCCGGGCGGGAGGATCGACGCCGGCAACGTGGGCCGGCTGCGCGTGCGCTGGCGCTTCGCGCTCCCGGGGCTCGAGGGCTTCTCCGGCCTCGACGCCGCGACCCCGGTGGTGAGCGGCGACCGGGTCTTCCTCGAGGACCTGAACAGCGAGGTCTACGCCCTGCGGCTGAGCGACGGCAGCCTGCTCTGGAAGCACCGGTACGCCTGGCCGGTGAGCGGGCCGAACGGGCTCGCCGTCTCCGGCGGCCGCGTCTACGGCAGCACGGCCAGCGACACGTTCTCGCTCGACGCGCTGACCGGCCGCCAGCTCTGGCGGGTGCGGCTGACCGGAATCATCAACCCGATCTCGATCGCGCCGCTCGTCGCGGACGGGCTGGTCTTCACGAGCACCACGGGCGCGGCTCCGGGCGGGCGAGGCACGCTGTACGCGCTCGACGCGCGCACCGGGGCGATCCGCTGGCGCTTCGACACGATCCACGGTCAGTGGGCCTACCCGCACGAGGCCTACGGCGGCGGCGCGTGGAACACGCCGTCCATCGATTCGCAGGGCCGCCTCTACGTCGGCACGGCCAACCCAAACCCGTGGGGCGGCACGAAGCTGCGGCCGAACGGCGGCTCGTACGCCGGCCCCGCGCTCTATACCGACTCGCTCCTGGCCCTGCGGGCCGACACCGGGCAGCTGCTCTGGCACGACCAGGTGACCCCGCACGACGTCCGCGACCACGACTTCCAGGCCACACCGGTTCTCGTACGGGCCGGCGGGCGCGACCTCGTGATCGGCGCGGGAAAGGACGGCGTGGTGATCGCGTGGGACCGGAGCCACGGCACCCGCCTCTGGGAGGCGCGTGTCGGCCTGCGCCGCAACGATTCTGGGCCGCTGCCCGTGCGAAAGGTGACGGTCTGCCCGGGGCTGCTCGGCGGTGTCGAGACTCCGCTGGCCGCCTCCGGCGGGCGCATCTTCGTCCCCGTTGTCGACCTCTGCAGCCTGGGCGGCTCGACCGGCTTCGAGAGCCTGGGCAAGCTCGACCCGACCGCCGGCAGCGGCGAGCTCGTCGCACTCGACGCGGCCACGGGCCGGAGCATCTGGACACGGAAGCTGCCCCAGCCGGTCTTCGGTTGCGCGACCGTCTCACGCGACGTCGTCTTCACGGCGACGTTCGACGGGAAGATCTACGCCGTCGCGGCGAAGGACGGGTCCACCCTCTGGACCGCGCAGGCACGCGCGGGGATCAACGCGTGCCCCGCCGTCGCCGGCAGGCTGTTGCTCGTCGGGGCCGGCAGCCCCCATCCGGGACTGAGGCATCCCGTCTATGAGCTCGTCGCCTACGGGCTGGGTTAGAGTCGGCGCTTCCGGCGGACACGAGGAGGCGGACATGGCTACAGAGGGCAAGTGCTTCACCGTCAAGCACCGCGACGAGTTCCAGCGCGAGTGGGACCGGTGGCTTCTCGTGCGGCGCGGGCTCGGCGTCTCGTCGTTCGGGATGAACATCGTCGAGGTGGAGCCGGGGGGCAACCTCACCGAGCACGACGAGCTCGAACGCGACCAGGAAGAGGTGTTCGTGTTCCTGTCCGGAGACTCGACGCTCGTGATCGACGGGCAGGAGATCCCTGCCCCGGCCGGCACTTACGCCCGGATCGCGCCCGAGGCCAAGCGGACGGCGCGCAACGAGGGCGACACGGTCGCCGAGGTGCTGATCATCTCAGCGCCGACGACGAGTGGGTACGAGCCGATGGACTGGGCCTGAGGGCCTCGAGGAACGCCTCGCCGTCGTAGCTCGGCTCATCGGCGGGAGCCTCCGGCTCCTCGCGCCTGCCGCGATGCAGGGCCGACTCGATCCCGAGCACGACGAGCCAGGCCGCGGCCATGGTGAGCACCACCGCGGCCGCGCCGTAGCCTGAGACGCCCACGAACACCGCGACGGCGATCAGGAAGGCCGCCTCGGCCGCGATCCGGGGCAGCGCGTCCGGCAGCGCGGCACGCAGCTCCCACCGGGAGCCCCACGACGGCGCCGTCCGGCCCGCGGCGCGCAGGCGCCGCAGCTCGGCCCGCAGGTCGGCCGCGTCCCGCTCGAACGCGTCCGCCGCAGCGAAGGCTCGTGCCGCCGTGTCGAGGTCGTCGCTCACTCCACTGAGTATGGCCGATGGAGGTTCCGATTTGACTCCGGATCACCGTTTCGATATTTGTCTACCTAGCTCGTGGACAAACTAGATTGATTAGGGGGTCGGCATGCGTCGTATTTCACTTCTTGTAGTCGCGCTCGGAGTCGCAGCGGTGCTCACGGGGCTCGCAGGCGCCGCCGGACGAGACACGAAGATCGCGCTCGTGGCGTACTCGACGCCGAAGGAGGCGTTCTCTCACCTGATCCCCGCCTTCCAGGCGACTCCCGCCGGGCACGGCGTCAGCTTCACCCAGTCCTACGGCGCCTCGGGCGACCAGGCCCGCGCGATCGTCGCCGGCCTCCCCGCAGACGTCGTCGACCTCTCGCTCGCGCCGGACGTCGACACGCTCGTCCAGGCGGGCCTCGTCGACAGGAACTGGAGCAAGGCCCCGTACAACGGCATGGTCAGCGACTCCGTGATCGTGTTCGTGCTCCGGAACGGGAACCCGAAGCACATCAAGACCTGGGACGACCTCGTCAAGCCGGGCGTTCAGGTGGTGACGCCGAACCCGTTCACCTCGGGCGGCGCGCGCTGGAACGTGATGGCCGCGTACGGCGCCGAGCTCCGCGAGGGCAAGACCCCGGCGCAGGCCACCGCGTACCTCGGCAAGCTCTTCCACAACGTCGTCTCGCAGGACACGAGCGCGCGCACCGCGCTCCAGACGTTCCTCGCCGGCAAGGGCGACGTCCTGCTCGACTACGAGAACGAGGCGATCCTCGCGCAGCGGGCCAACCAGCCCGTCTTCTACCTGATCCCGAAGGCGACGATCCTCGTCGAGAACCCGGGCGCGGTGACGAAGACGGCACCGCCCGCGGCGAAGGCCTTCCTCTCCTACCTGCGGACTCCGGCGGCGCAGCTCCTGTTCGGCCAGTCGGGCTACCGCCCGGTCGACCCGACGGTGCGCAAGAAGTTCACCTACCCGCCCCGCCCGCAGCTCTTCACGATCAAGTACGTCGGCGGCTGGGACAAGGTCACCAAGCAGTTCTTCGACCCGAAGTCCGGCGTGATGGCGAAGATCGAGCAGAGCCTGGGGGTGTCGACTGGCGGCTAGCGCTCCGGCGTCTGCGGCGCCGCGCGTCCGCGTCGGCACCTGGGTGCCGGTCGGCGTCGGGGTCGCCACCGCATACCTGAGCCTGATCGTCCTGCTCCCGCTCGCCGCCCTCGTGTGGCGGGCGGGGCAGGGCGGCTGGTCGTCGTTCTGGGACGCGATCTCGAGCCCGGAGGCCGTCGCGGCGCTGAAGCTGTCGCTCGCGGTCTCGGTGCTCGTCGCCCTGATCAACGCGGTCACGGGGACCGCGATCGCCTGGGTGCTGGTTCGCGACCGCTTCCGCGGGCAGACCCTCGTCAACTCGGTGATCGACCTGCCGTTCGCGCTGCCGACGATCGTCGCCGGCCTGACGCTGCTCACGCTGTACGGGCCCCGCTCACCGGTCGGGATCGACGTCGCCTTCACGCGCACGGCCGTCCTGATGGCGCTGCTCTTCGTGACGCTCCCGTTCGTCGTCCGCACCGTCCAGCCCGTGCTGCTCGAGCTCGACCAGGAGATGGAGCAGGCGGCCGCCTCGCTCGGCGCCGGCAGCTTCGCGGTCTTCCGGCGGATCGTGTTCCCGAACCTGCTGCCGGCGATCCTCTCCGGCGTCGCGATGGCGTTCGCCCGCGCGATCGGCGAGTTCGGCTCGGTGGTGCTGATCTCCGGGAACCTGCCGTTCAAGACGGAGGTCGCCTCGGTCTTCATCTTCGGGCGGATCGAGTCGAACGACTCCGTCGCCGCGGCGGCCGTCTCGGTGCTGCTGCTCTTCATCTCCCTCGGCGTGCTGCTCGCGATCGGCGCGCTCCGCCACTACGCGACCCGGTTCGACCATGCGTAGGTACGGCCTCCGCACCTTCGCGCTCGGCTACCTGGTCGTGATCCTGCTCGCGCCGGTCTGCGTGATCTTCTACCGCGCCTTCGAGCACGGCTTCTGGCCCGCCTGGCACGCCGTCACGACCCCCGACGCGAAGCACGCGTTCCTGCTCACGATCGAGCTGGCGCTGATCGCCGTGCCGCTCAACACCGTGTTCGGCGTGATCATGGCGCTCCTGATCGTGCGCCACCGGTTCCCGGGCGTCGGCTTCGTGAACGCGATCGTCGACCTGCCGCTCGCGCTCTCGCCGGTCGTCGTCGGCTTCTCGCTCCTGCTCCTCTACGGCCGCCAGGGCTGGTTCGGCCACTGGCTGATCGCTCACGGCTACCGGGTCGTGTTCGCGATGCCCGGGATGGTGCTGGCGACGATCTTCGTCTCGCTGCCGTTCGTCGTGCGCGAGGTGGTGCCGGTGCTGCGCGAGATCGGCACCGACCAGGAGGCCGCGGCCTCGACGCTCGGCTCGTCGGGCTGGCAGACCTTCCGCCGGATCACGCTCCCGGCGATCCGCTGGGCGGTCGGGTACGGCGTCGTGCTCACGACCGCGCGCGCGCTCGGCGAGTTCGGCGCGGTCAGCGTCGTCTCGGGACGCATCGTCGGGCAGACCGAGACGCTCACGATCCACGTTCAGGCCGCCTACGAGGGGTTCGACCTCGTCGGCGCCTACGCGGCCTCGGTGGTGCTGGCGCTGCTCGCCGTCACCACGCTCGTCCTGATGACCCTGTTGAAACCGAAAGAGGAGACCCGCTGATGGGCATTGCGGCCCGGAACGTCACCAAGCGCTTCGGCGACTTCACCGCGCTCGACGGGGTCACCGTCGAGGTCGAGACGGGGTCGCTGACCGCCCTGCTCGGACCGAGCGGCAGCGGCAAGTCGACGCTGCTGCGCGTGATCGCGGGCCTCGAGGTGCCCGACACGGGCACGGTGCTGCTCGACGACCGCGACGTGACCGGGCTCCCGCCGCAGGAGCGCGGGATCGGCTTCGTCTTCCAGCACTACGCCGCCTTCAAGCACATGACCGTCGCCGACAACGTCGCCTTCGGCCTGACGATCCGCAAGCGGCCGAAGAGCGAGATCCGCGCGCGGGTCGCCGAGCTGCTCGCGCTCGTCCAGCTGAGCCCCTTCGGCGACCGCTATCCGGCGCAGCTCTCCGGCGGCCAGCGCCAGCGGATGGCGCTCGCGCGCGCCCTCGCCGTCGAGCCCAGCGTCCTCCTCCTCGACGAGCCGTTCGGCGCGCTCGACGCGCGCGTGCGCAAGGAGCTCCGCGTCTGGCTGCGCCGCCTGCACGACCAGTCGAAGGTGACGACGGTGATCGTGACGCACGACCAGGAGGAGGCGATGGAGGTCGCCGAGCGGATCGTGGTGATGAACGAGGGCCGGATCGAGCAGGAAGGCGGGCCGCAGGAGCTGTACGAGTCCCCCGCGAGCGAGTTCGTGATGAGCTTCGTCGGCCCCGTGAACCGCCTCGACGGCGCCCTCGTCCGCCCCCACGACGTGGAGGTCGCGATCGAGCCGAACGGGGCGACCGAGGAGGCGATGGTCGAGCGCGTCGTCCATCTCGGCTTCGAGGTGCGGGTCGAGCTCGTCCGCGCCGACGGAGCGCCGCTCTGGGCGCAGCTGACCCGCGACCAGGAGCAGGAGCTCGAGCTCGCCGAGGGCCAGATCGTCTACGTCAAGCCGGCCCGGGCGACCGTGTTCGACTAACAAGGTCGGCAAGGGTCACGTGCTCGAGGACGCCGCGCAGCGCCTCCCGCAGCTCGAGCCAGACGTCGCGGAGCGGCTCGGCCGAGCCGGTGTACTCGAGCTCGTCGGGGCGCACCCCGCGCACGCTCGCGATCGGGCCCTCGACCGCGCGGATCACGTCCGCGACCGTGATCTCCTCGGGCGGGCGCGCGAGCCAGTAGCCGCCCTCCGCGCCGCGCTGGCTCGAGACGAGCCCCGCGTGGCGCAGGTCGAGGAGGATGTTCTCGAGGAACTTCGGCGGGATCCCCTGCGCCGTCGCGATCCGCTCGCCCTTGAGCGGCCCTTCACCGGCGGCGACGGCCAGCTCGATCGCGGCCCGCACCGCGTAGTCCACCTTGGCCGAGACCCGCATCAGGCGTCCTCCGTCCGGGGCGCGCCGTGCGCGACGAGGCGTCGGCCGTCGCGCGCATAGACGAAGTCGACCTGGTCGTTCTTGCGGTAGGTGCCGGCGACCCCGAGCAGCATCGAGAGCCAGCGCATGGTGCCGAGCTTCCCCTCGCGCGCGAGCGGGCGCGTGAAGAGGAGCGACGGCCCGACCTGCTCGAAGTCGGTGCCCGGCTCCTGGAGCACGCCGTTGACGTACACCTCGAACGGCGGAACGACGCCTGGCGGAATGTCGACCTGTGATCCGACTCCCATACCCCATAGAATCGCACCCTCGTGCCCTGGAAGCTTCCCGGAACCTCGTTTGACCGTTAGCGCCGACACAGCCCCGCGCTCCGACTGGATGCGGGGCAAGGTCACGACCTGGCTCACGACGGTCGACCACAAGCGGATCGGAGCGCTCTACGTCGGCACCAGCCTCGTCTTCCTGCTCCTCGGCGGAGTGCTGGCCCTGTTCCTCCGCGGCCAGACGACGGCGCCCGACGAGCACTTCCTGAGCTCGAAGTCCTACGACCAGGTGCTCACGCTCCACGCCACGACGATGATCTACCTCTTCGCAGTGCCCATCTTCGCCGGGCTCGGGAGCCATCTCGTGCCACTCCTGATCGGCGCACGGAACGTCGCCTTCCCGCGCCTCAACGCACTCTCCTACTGGCTGTTCCTGCTCGGCGGGCTGTTGCTGTTCTCGAGCTTCCTCGCCAAGGGCGGGCCTGCCACCGACCTCTCCACCTCGGCGGCCGGGAACGGCGTCAACCTCCTGATCCTCTCGCTGCTGCTCGTCTCGCTCTCGGCGATCCTCGCCTCGATCAACCTCGTCGTCACCGTCAAGAACATGCGCACAGCGGGCATGACCTGGATGAACGTGCCGCTCTTCGCCTGGTCGATGCTGGTCTACTCGGCGCTCCTGCTCCTGATCGTGCCGACGCTGATCGCGTCGCTGACGATGCTCCTGCTCGACCGCGAGGCCGGGACGCACTTCTTCGTCGCGTCCCAGGGCGGCAGCACGGCGCTCTACCGCCACGCGTTCTGGTTCCTCGGGCGACCCGAGGTCTACGTGCTGATCCTGCCGCCGATCGGGATCGTCTCCGAGATCGTCGCGGTGTTCTCGGGCCGGGCGATCCTCAGCTACTCGCGGATGGTCTACTCGATCTGGGCGCTCGGCGGCCTCTTCCTGCTCGTCTGGCTCCACCGCACCTTCGTGGTCGGGATCCACGGCTACGTGCACGTCGCCCTGATCGTCGCCGCCGTCGCGATCGGGATCGTGGTCGTGGTGATGTTCCTCGACTGGCTCCCGACGCTCGTGCACGCCAGCCCGCGGTTCGAGTCGCCGCTCCTCTTCGCCGCGGGCTTCCTGTTCCTGCTCGGGGTCGGCTGCCTCTCGCGGGTCGCCCTCTGGATCTTCGGGCAGCACGGCACCGCCGAGGTCTCGGCGCGCCTGCACTACGTGCTCTACGGGAGCTCGCTGTTCGCGATCCTCGCGGCGCTGCACTACTGGTGGCCGAAGATCTACGGCCGGCTGCTCGACGAGCGCCTGGCCGCCCTGTCGTTCTGGCTCCTCTTCGCCGGCTTCAACATCGCCTTCTTCTTCGACTACCTGCTCGGCCGGATCGGGATGCGAAGCGGCGCGTCCGCGTACGTTGGAGGCGGGCACCGGGAGTCCTACAATGTCGTCTCCACCGTGGGCTCCGGGGTGATGGCCGTCGGGATCATCGTGCTTCTCGTCAACGTCTTCCGCACACATCCGAGAGCGGGCAACGACCCGTGGCAGGGGGACACGCTCGAGTGGTACACGTCCTCGCCGCCGCCGGAGCACGACTTCGACGCCGTGCCGCCCGTGTCGAGCCCGCGGCCGCTCTACGACCTGCGACGCCGTCTCGAGGAGTCCGGTGCACGCTGAGCCCGCCCCCGGCCCCTGGCTGAAGCTGACGGCGCTGGCCGCCGTGGCCGGGGTGCTCGTCGCGGTCGTCTCCGGCGCCGCCGGGCTCGGCACCGCACACCAGGTGCTCGCCGCGCTCGCGCTGCCCCCGCTCGTCGCCGTCGCCGTGGCGGCGCTGCTCGAGTACCGGCGCCTCGTGGTGCCCGCATTCGTCTCGCTCGGGCTGTTCGGCCTCGCGGCACTCGTGACCACACCCGGCCTGCACCTCGCCGCAGCCGCCGCCGCGCTCGCCGCGACCTCGGTCACGGCCGCGCTCACGTTCCGCGGCGAGCCCGTCCCGAACGGGCCCTGGCGCGACTACGTGACCCTCACCAAGCCGCGGATCATGACCCTGCTGCTGCTCACGGGAGCGGGCGGGATGTTCGTCGGCGAGGAGGGCGTGCCGCCGCTCGGCCTCTTCGTCGCGACGATGACCGGCCTCGCGCTCGCCTGCGGCGGCGCGAGCGCGCTCAACCACATGCTCGACCGGGACATCGACGTGCTGATGGGAAAGCGGACCGAGAAGCGGCCCGTCGCGGCCGGCCGCGTGACCGCGCCCCACGCGCTCGAGTTCGGGCTCGCGCTGATGGCGTTCTCGTTCACCCTGCTCGCCGGCACGGTCAACCTGCTGACGGCGACGCTTGCGCTGATCGGCGGCCTCTTCTACGTGCTCGTCTACACGCGGATGCTGAAGCGGAGCACCTCGCAGAACATCGTGATCGGCGGCGCCGCCGGCGCAGTGCCGCCGCTCGTGGGCTACGCCGCCGCGACCGGCGACCTCACGCTGACGGCGATCTGGCTGTTCCTGATCGTGTTCTTCTGGACGCCGCCGCACTTCTGGGCGCTCGCGCTGCTGATCAAGGAGAACTACGCGGCGGCGAAGGTGCCGATGCTGCCGGTCGTGCGCGGCGAGCGGGCGACCGTCCGCCAGATCCTGATCTACTCCTACATCCTGATCGCGATCTCGCTCGTCCCGTACCTGCTCGGCTGGATGGGACTCGTCTACGCAGTGGCGGCGATCGGGCTCGGCGGCGGGTTCGTCGCGCTCGCGTGGCACCTCGCCCGCCACACGACGCCGAAGCGGGCCTCGCTGCTCTTCCACTACTCGCTGCTCTACCTCGCGCTGCTCTTCGTCGCGATGGCGGTCGACGCGGTGGTGGGCTGATGGAGCTCGAGCTCGCCCGCCGCAACGCCAGCCTCGGCTGGCTGCTGTTCGCGGCTTGCTGCCTCATCTTCGCGGCCACGATCGGCCTTGCGGCGCTCTACCTCTCGCTGCACTGACCGCCTGACCTAAAGCTTTCACGCCTTCAGGCCGATGCCCCTGCTGGCATGTTTCGCGCCCGTTTGTCTGCTGCGGTCGTCGTTCTCGGCGCCCTGACCGTCCTCGCCCTCACGGTGACGGTGCCGCGCGCCTCCGCGGTCGAGCCGTTCCCGATCGGCGGACAGACCATGCTCACGGCTCACTTCGCGATCCACTACGACAACAATCCCGCGGGTCCCGACTACATCACGCAGCAGCGCGTGACCGACATCGCGGGCTGGGCCGAACGCGCCTACGCGCTCTACCTGAGCTGGGGCTATCCGGCTCCTCCCCCCAGCAACGCACTTTCGCCGGGTCGCGACACGATCACGATCATCCAGCCCCTGTACGACGACAACGCGATCCCGACCGATCCCCTGGCGGGCACGACGTCCGGCGCGCTCGAGGTCAGCAACGGCGCCAACGTCGGCATGCACGAGGTGGCACACGCCGTCTTCAGCCTGTTCCAGTTCGGCATGTGGCAGCCGACCAACCTCTGGCTCGAGCAGGCGGCCGCGGAGTGGGCGGCATTCCGGGCCGAGAACTTCACGACCGCCGTCCAGGCCGACCTCGGCCAGTCCGACAACACGGGGGACTGCGTCGGCGGCGACTGCGGGACGGTTTCGTACGACGAGGCCGGCGACCCCGGCTGGACGTTCATGGAGTACCTGAGCGAGCGCTTCGGGCCCGACACGATCAAGGCGCTCTTCACCGACGGCGCCGCCCTCGGCCAGCCGTCTCCGGCCGCGACCCAGTACGTCTCCGACGTGCTCGCGTCCCACGGCACTACGTTCAACCAGGTCTTCAACGACTTCACCGTCGCGCGGCTGACGGGCAACTTCTCGATCGACTCGATCAAGGGCCTTCTGCCCGTGCCGCAGGTCAGCGTCTCTGCGGGAAGCGTCACCGGCCCGATCCCGACCACCCACGTCGCCGTCAGCCACTTCGCGGCCCGCTACATCGCCCTGCAGCATCGCGATGTGATCGCGAACGACGCGGGCACGTGCTACGCCGCGACCCTGGCGCTCAGCGTCGCGATCCCCCCGGCGATCGCCGGCGTCAACCCGGCGCCGTACTACTACGCCAACACGGCCGGCGCGACGGCCCAGGCCCTCACGGTCTCCGGCGGCAACGCGACGATCACCGTTCCCTGGAACACCTGCGCGGCCAGCCCCGACGCGTACCTGTCGCTGCCGAACCCGAGCACCGACGTCACCGCGAACGGCGAGGACTACGTGATCAGCGGCACGCTGACGGTGGACAAGAGCACGCCCACCGCGGCGACCCCACCGCCGGACCCCATCTTCACCGGGCCTACCGTCGCCGCGCCGACCACGGACGTCGTGCCCTCGATTCTCGTCTACGGCGCCCAGATCGTGCGCGTCTCGACGGCCGACCGCCTCGTGCGCCTGATCGTCTTCTCGAGCGGCGACGGGCAGCTGCAGGCATCCGCCGGGACGGTGAACCTCGGCACCTATCAGCTCCGGGCGGGCAACAACGACGTGCGCTTCAAGTTGCCGCAGTCGATCGTGAACCAGCTCCGGAAGCCCGCCGGGCCGGAGCGTGAGCGCATCGGTGCTGACGCTCAAGTTCCTCTCCCCGGGCGGAGTAGCCGGAACGACCGTCTCGCGCAAGCTCGCCCTCGTCAAGCCCACGCCCACCGAAGAAGAAGAAGAAGGACTAGGAGCTCCATGACCGTTCGCGCCGCCCTGATCGCCTCCGTCGTCGCCGCGCTGCTCTCGCTCGCCTCGCCGGCCCTCGCCGCGACCCACGCGACGGTCGCCGCGCCGACCGGGCTGCACGCCTTCCTGCTGCGCGTGGACGAGCCGCCGACCCAGGTCTTCTCGCGGACGCCGTCCTTCGCGTGGAACCCGGTCCCGGGCGCGGTGCACTACGAGTTCCAGCTCTCGACGAGCGGCTCGTTCCAGGACAGCGGAACCATCTTCGACGACGCGACCCTGACGAGCCCCGTCGTGGCGCCTGCGCTGACACTGCCGTGGATCACCGGCACCCCGCACGCGCTCTACGCGCGGGTCCGGGCGGTGCTGGACACCACCAGCACCGACTGGAGCAACTCCTTCGGCTTCGACATGCAGCCGCCCGCACCGCCGACGCCGCTCCCGAGCTATCCCGGCCTCTTGCGCTGGACGCCCGTGGACGGCGCGGTCGGCTACGAGGTCTGGTTCGTCGACATCCCGAAGGTGATCGAGGTGACCACGAACGTCGCCGACGAGCGCGAGTTCTACACCTTCCACCAGGCGGTGTCCTGGCTGGCCACGGTGCGCTGGCGGATCCGCGCGGTCCGTGACGACTTCAACAAGCGGCTGAACGGCCTGCCCGTCGTCACGCACGGCGCGTGGAGCCCCGTGTACAGCTCCGTCAACCCGCCGTTCGCCGTCGGCCCGCTGAAGCCCGTCGCGACCGTCTCGGACGTCGCCTCGACCGGGTCCGCCTCGTCGCCGGCGCAGCGCCTCATGCCGGCGTTCGTCTACAGCGGCAACCAGTCGTTCCTCGGCATCGGTGACGAGCTCTACCGCGTCTACGTCTACACCGACCGCGGCTGCCTGAACCGGGTCTTCACGGGCGCGATCGTCGGGAGCCCGGCCTACGCGCCGCGCTTCAGCGGACCGCTCGCGCTGCCCCAGGACTCCGTCGCACTCGCGAACGACCGCGGCCAGTACCTGGTCGACGGCCAGGACACCAACAGCTACACGTGGGACGGCGAGCTCGTGACCGCGAACGAGGCCCAGCCTCCGGTGACGGCCACGGTCGGGCTTCCGGGCGGGACGACGTCGTCCGCACCGGCCACTCCGACGACGCCGGGCACACCGGGAGCGCCCGCCGCCCCGGCGGCTCCGGCCGCGCCGACCGCTCCGGTCACTCCAGGCACGCAGCCCTCGACGATCCAGCTGCTCAACCTCACGGGGGCGATGGGCCCGCCGATCGACCTGTGGGATACCGACTGGGCGAACGGCGGCGGCTACTACTGGACCGTGGTCGGAGTCGACGCAAAGGTCCCGGGCGCGCTCAGCACCACGATCTCGGGCCCGGTGAACAAGACGTCGATCCCGGTCACCAATGCGACGGGCTTCTCGGTCGGTGACCAGGTCTCGATCGGCAGCGGCGGCAGCGCCGACCAGGGCGTGATCGCCTCCATTGCGGGCAACGTCATCACCCTCGGCTCCGCCCCCGCGAACTTCCACTTCCCCGGCGAGGCCGTCACGCGCACGGCCGGCACGCTCCGGTACACGGACGACGAGCTGGCGCAGGACGTCTGCGCCGCAGGGCGGATCATGCGCTTCGGCAAGGAGAGCGAGCCGGCCCTGACCGCGAGCGGAGAGCTGTTCGCGACCGGGCTCTCGCCGACGGGCAAGCTCGCGTCGGCGAACGACACGCGCTCGTTCTACGGCGCTCCTCTCGTCGCCTGGACGACGGCCCTCGGCGCCGAGGTCTACGAGGTGCAGTGGAGCAAGACGAAGGTGCCCTTCAGCCCCGAGACCGACCCCGCGACGGGCGCGATCGGGATGATGACGCTGAACACCTCCGAGGTGCTCCCCCTCACGACCGGCACCTGGTACTTCCGCGTGCGGGGCTTCGACTACTCGCTTCCCAGCGGGGCGCAGGCCATGACCTGGTCGGACCCCCAGCAGATCGTCGTCAGCAAGCCGACCTTCACGATCGTCGGCGGCAGCGCGATCGGCACCACGTCCTACCGCGTCCCGGCCGGCGGCTTCTCGGTCAGCGTGCCCTCCACCTGGGCAGGCGTCGACCGGCGCGGCGCGGGCACCGCACTGAAGACGAAGCCGGCTCTCGTCGCCTACCTCGGCCCGAAGCTGAAGAGCCTCGCATCGGGCTCCTCGTCGCTGCGGTTCGTCGCCTACGACCCGTCGGGCTCGACGGTGTCGACCGCCCTCGTCGTGCAGGCGACTGCCGCCCAGAACGCGTACACGACCTCCGCCTGGCTCGCGAGCGTGGCGAGGCAGGCGAGGACCCTCGGCAGCTCGGTGTCGTGTGCCCGGGTCTCCCTGCCGGCAGGCCCGAGCCTCCGGTGCACCTACACCGGGAAGGCGCAGGGCCGCACCGAGAGCGCCGTCGTCTACTTCCTCCAGCATCGCGGCGGCACGTACTCGCTCACGTTCACCAGCACGCCCGGCGCCGCGCACGCGAAGGCTCCCGTCTTCGCCGGGGCCGCCCGGTCGTTCCGCTTCACGAGCTAACCGGCCTAGTCCGGGGGCTCACGTAGGCTCGGGTCGTGGCCTCCGACCTCGACCTCGCTCTCTCCCTCGCGGACGCGGCCGACGAGCTCACGCTCAGGCGGTTCCGCGCGCCCGACCTGCGCGTGGAGACGAAGCCCGACCTCTCGCCCGTCTCGGAGGCCGACCATGCCGTCGAGGAGGCGATCCGCGCGGTGCTCGCGCGCGAGCGGCCGGACGACGTCGTCGTCGGCGAGGAGTACGGCCACGACGACGGCGACGGGCGCCGCTGGATCGTCGACCCGATCGACGCGACGAAGAACTACGTGCGCGGGATCCCGCTCTTCGCCACGCTGATCGCGCTCGAGGACGAGGTCGCGGTCGTCTCGGCGCCCGCGCTCGCGAAGCGCTGGTGGGCGACGCGAGGCGGCGGCGCGTTCGCCAACGGCGAGCCGATCGCCGTCTCGAAGATCGCCCGGATCGAGGATGCCGTCCTCACCTACACGAGCCTGCGCGACTTCGGGGAGCCGTTCTTCGCGCTCGCCCGCCGCGTCTGGGCGCCGCGCGGCTTCGGCGACTTCTGGCAGTACATGCTGCTCGCGGAGGGCTGCGTGGACGTCTCGGTCGAGTCCTCGGCCAACCTCTGGGATCTCGCTGCGCCGAAGCTGATCGTCGAGGAGGCGGGCGGGCGGCTTCACCGACATGGCCGGGAACGACACGGCCGGCGGCGGGAGCGCGCTCGCGTCGAACGGCCTCCTCCACGAGGCCGCGCTCGCCGCGCTACGCCTCGAGTAGCCGGCGCTCCGAGCGGCGGCGCAATGCCCTGACCACGAGCCAGAGCGCGGCGCCGAGCAGGAGGATCGGCCCGGCGACCAGCGCCGCGTAGAGCGCGATCCGGCCCTCGGCCTCGAGGATCCTGGCGACGGTCGACTCGCGGTGCGGCGGCGCGGGTACCGGTGCGGGAGGCGTACGGAGGCCGACCGCGACCGTCGAGAGGCGCGCCTTGCGAAGCTCGCGCTCGAGCTGGGCCTGCGCGGCCTGCCTCGCCTGGCCGGTCGAGCCCTGCACCTGCTTGCGCAGCGTCTCGATCCGGCGCTCGACGTCGGTGATCACGACGTGCTGGCTGACGATCCGGCCGAGCGCGCTCAGCTCGCCGATCGCCCTCTCGACGCGGCCGACCGGGATGCGCATCACGATCAGCGCGGTGCCGCTCTGTCCGTGCGAGCTGAGATCGACCCGGGTGACCACGCCTCCGAGCCCGCGCGCGATCCTCGTCGCGCGCTTCGTCCGGTCGGACAGAGCGGCCGCGTTGCGCACCTGGAGCTCCATGTGGGCCCGGTAGTCCTGCAAGCGGCCGGGTGTCGTGGGAATGACAGCCGGGGCGAGGGCCTGTCCAACCGGGCCGAGGGTGCGGCCGCTGCTGCTGTGCACGACCGTCGGCCCCCAGTGCACCTGGCTCGAGCCGCGGCCGGAGACGCCGACGGCGAGGCCGGCCGCCGTGGCGGCGAGCACGACGGCCAGAGCTCCGGCGAGTGCGAGCCGCCCGCGGGGGATCCGTCGGCGCTGACTCGGCTCCGCCGAGGCGATCGCACGCACACGCTCGTGCAGCACAGGCGATGCGGCGGGCTTCGCCGCGAGCAGCAGCTCAGGCAACATCCTCGGCCACCTCCCGTTCGAGCTTTGCGAGCGCGCGCGAGAGCCGCGTCGAGCACGCGGTCTCGCTGATCCCGAGCAGTGCCGCGGAAACGCGGCCGTCGAGCTCGAGCAGGACGCGCAAGGCGATCACCTCGCGCTCGCCCGCCGACAGCGCCGCGAGCGCGCGCTCCAGCCCGGGCGCGAGGCCCTCGCCGAAGACGGGCTCGGCCGGCTGGCCGACCTCCCGGAGCGCGTAGACGTTCTCGCGCGACCGGCGCCGCCGCTCGGCACGGAGCCAGTCGAGCGCGGTCGTCCGCGCGATCTGGCACAGCCAGACGCGCGCCGAGCCCCGGGCGGGGTCGAAGCGCCGCCAGAGGCGGAACGCCTTCTCGAAGGTCTCGGCGGCGAGATCCTCGGCGACTCCTCGGTCGCCCGTCAGGTACGCGAGGTACGCGTACACGTCGTCGAGGTGCTGCTCGGCCGCGGCTGCGAAGTTCACGTACGTGTAATACGCCGCCGCGCGGCCACGCGTCACACCCCGACGGTGCTCAGAACGACTTCAGCGCCTGCTCGTAGACCGGGTCGCGGCCGAAGCGGTCGAGCTCGTTCGAGAGCAGGTCGCTCGGCGTCAGCGGATCCAGGCCGATCGGGACCACCGGCTCGCGGTCGACGGCGACGTGCTCGAGCGCCGCCGCCTCGTCGTGCTCGAGCAGGAGGTCGTCGCGGCGCAGGCGCGTGCGCAGCCACGCGGCGAGCAGCAGCGCGTCGGCGTGCGGGCCGGCGACGTGCACCGACGAGGCCTCGGCGATCCCGGGCCAGAGCCGCGCGAGCGCGGCACGCCAGGGGAGGAGCCGCTGCCAGGCGATGTCGGAGATCGCGGTCCGGTCGAGCTCCCCCGCGAGCTTCTTGTAGGCGAAGGGCAGGTCCTCCCACTCCTCGGAGTCGACCACGAGCCGGTCGACGACGCCGAGGAGCTGCTCGAACTCGGCTCAGGCCGAACGGCGGCTCGCCGCGCCAGCGGCAGAAGACCGGGAGGTCGGAGACGAGCAGCGGCGTGACGATGCTCGCCGGCGCGTGCGCCCGCGCCCCGCGCAGCCGCAGGAGCACGGTCTCGGTGCAGATGCTCCGCCCGTCCTCGCCGAGGGGGAACAGCGAGAGCTCGAGCTCGGCGTCGATCGCCGCCTTGCCCGCGTCCGGCTCGGGAACGAGCACGATGGTCCGGGACGGATGGCGCTCGGCGAGCCCGCGCAGCACCTCGAGCGCCGCCGGCAGCCACGGCTCCGGCACCCACGCGATGTGCGTCGCCACGCTCGTGCGCTGGGTCGTGCCGCCCAGCTCGGCATCCATCCGGAGGCGGGCGAGGTTCTGCTCGACCTCAGAGACGGTGACGTCGGCACCGGCCCACTCGATCGCGTCGAGCACGCTCAGTGCCGGCGCCAGGAGCGCTGGTCGCGATGGACGAGGTCGTCCGCCTGTGGCGGGCCCCAGGTGCCGGCCGCGTAGTTCGGGAACCCGGGCCGGTCTCGCACCCAGGCCGACACGATCGAGTCCACGAGCGACCACTGCTCCTCGACCTCGTCGATGCGCGTGAAGAGCGTCGCGTCGCCGAGCATCGCGTCGAGGATCAGCCGCTCGTACGCCTCGGGGAGCCCGGTGCGGAACGCGCCGCCGTAGAGGAAGTCCATGTGCACCGAGCGGATCGTCATCCCCTGGCCCGGCACCTTCGCGCCGATCGCGAGCGAGATCCCCTCGTCGGGCTGCACGTGGATCAGGAGGACGTTGGGGCGCAGGCCGTCGGCCCCCTCGGCGCCGAACAGCGGATGCGGGGCGCGCTTGAACTGGATCGCGATCGTCGTCTCGCGGCGGGCGAGCCGCTTGCCGGCGCGGACGTAGAACGGCGTGTCCGCCCAGCGCCAGTTGTCGATCGAGAGCTTGGCCGCGACGAACGTCTCGGTGATCGAGTCGGACGCGACCCCGGGCTCCTCGCGGTAGCCGCGCACCTCGACGCCCTCGACGAAGCCGCCGCCGTACTGGCCGCGCACCACCTCGCGGGGCCCGGGCGTGCGCAGCCCGCGCAGCACCTTGACCTTCTCGTTGCGCACCGAGTCGGCGGTGAAGTCGATCGGCGGCTCCATCGCGGTCAGCGCGACGAGCTGCAGCAGGTGGTTCTGGAAGATGTCGCGGATCGCGCCGGCCTGCTCGTAGAACGCGGCGCGGTTCTCGATCCCGAGCGTCTCGGCCACGGTGATCTGGACGTGGTCGATGAACTGGCGGTTCCAGATCGGCTCGAAGATCCCGTTCGCGAACCGGAGCGCGAGCATGTTCTGGACGGTCTCCTTGCCGAGGTAGTGGTCGATCCGGAAGACCTCGTTCTCGGCGAAGTGCTCCTGGATGGTCGTGTCGAGCTCGCGCGCCGAGGCGAGGTCGTGGCCGAAGGGCTTCTCGACCACGAGCCGCGTCCAGCCGGCTGTTCGCCCGGCACGGGCCGATCGCCTGGACGACGCCTGCGATCCCGCTCGGGGGGATCGCGAGGTAGAAGAGGCGGTTGCCCGCAGTGCCCCGCTGGGTGTCGAGCTCGTCGAGCGCCGCGACGATCGGGTCGGTGCCCCCGGGCTCCGACACGTCGGCGCCGACGTAGCGCATCCCGGCCGCGAGCCCGTCCCACACGTCCTGGCGGAACTCGTCCCGCGCGTGCTCGCGGACGGCCTCGGCCATCCGGGCCACGTACTCCTCGGTCGACTCGTCGCTTCGCGCGACGCCGACGACGCCGAAGTGCTCGGGCAGAAGCCGCCGCACCGCGAGCGCGTAGAGCGCCGGGATCAGCTTCCGCTGGGCGAGGTCGCCCGAGGCGCCGAAGATCACCATCGCGCAGGGGTCCGGGCGGCGGCGGAGCTCCAGCCCCTCGGCGAGCGGGTTCTCGGCGACCTCGGTCACGCGGCGACGGCGGAGTGCTTGCCGCCGACGGCGGCGAGGAGCTCGGCGAACGAGTCGGCGAACTTCTGCACGCCCTCGGCCTCGAGCGTCTCGGTCACGTCGTCGACGTCCACGCCCACGCCGGCCAGGTCCTCGAAGACCGCGCGGGCCTTCTTGATCCCCTTCGTCAGCGTCGACGGCCACCTCGCCGTGGTCCTGGAACGCCTCGATCGTCTCGGGCGGCATCGTGTTCACCGTGTCCGGGCCGATCAGGTCCTCGACGTACATCACGTCGCGGTAGTCGGGGTTCTTCGTCGAGGTCGAGGCCCACAGGCAGCGCTGCGGCCGGGCGCCCTTGCCGGCGAGGAACTCCCAGCGCCGGCCCGAGAAGGCCTCGAGGTAGTGCTGGTAGGCGAGCTTCGCGTTCGCGACGGCGAGCTTGCCGCGCAGGGCGAGCGCGGCCTTGGAGCCGATCTCCTCGAGCCGCCGGTCGGTCTCGGTGTCGACGCGCGAGACGAAGAAGCTCGCGACCGACGCGACCTGCGCCGGGTGCCCGCCCGCGGCGACGAGCCGCTCGAGCCCGCGCAGGTAGGCCTCGACGACCTCTGCGTAGCGCTGGAGCGAGAAGATCAGCGTCACGTTGATGTTCTTGCCGGCCGCGATCATGTCCTCGATCGCGCCGAGCCCGGGCTTCGTCGCCGGGATCTTCACGTGGAGGTTCGGCCGGTCGATCCACTTGTGGAGCCGCTGCGCCTCGTCGTAGGTGCGGTCGCGGTCGTAGGCCAGGGTCGGGTCGACCTCCCACGAGACGTAGCCGTCGACGCCGCCGGTCGCGTCGAAGACCGGGCGGAGCAGGTCGCACGCCTCGGCCACGTCCTGCGCCGACAGCTCGAGGAAGAGCTCCTTCGGATCGTCGACCTTGCCCGCGAGCTCCTTCAGCTGCGCGTCGTAGGCGTCTCCCTGGCCGATCGCCTTCTGGAAGATCGTCGGGTTGGAGGTCACGCCGACGACGGCGTCCTTCTCCATCATCGCCGCGAGCCCGCCCGTGTGGAGCAGATCGCGCGAGAGGTTGTCGATCCAGACGCTCTGCCCCTGCTCGGACAGCAGTTGGAGCCTGTTCATCTTCTTTCCCTTCTCCTTCTTCGTCACGCGACGCGCTCCAGGAGTGCGGCGGCGCGCGCGACGACGTCGTCGACGGTGAAGCCGAGGTGCTCGAAGATGGTCCCCGCGGGCGCGGAGGCGCCGAACCTGTCGACGGCGACGCTGTCGCCCTCCGTCCCGACCCATCGCTCCCAGCCGAACGAGACGCCGGCCTCGACCGAGAGCCTGGCCTTCACGTCGGGCGGGAGCACCTCGTCGCGGTAGCTCTGCGGCTGGGCCTCGAACAGCTCCCAGCACGGCATCGAGACGACGCGCACCGCCGTTCCGTTGCCGGCCGCGAGCTTCCGTCCCGCGTCGAGCGCGAGCGAGACCTCGGAGCCGCTCGCGATCAGGATCACATCCGGCGTGCCGCTCTCCCAGAGCGTGTAGGCGCCCTGCTCGAGCCCGGCGGCGGGCGCGACCTCGCTGCGGTCGAGCGTGGGCAGCTTCTGGCGAGAGAGCGCGAGCGCGACCGGGCCGCCCTCCCGCTCGATCGCGACCTTCCAGGCGACCGCCGTCTCGTTCGCGTCCGCAGGGCGCACGACCCAGAGGTTCGGCATCGCGCGCAGCGACATCAGGTGCTCGACGGGCTGGTGCGTGGGACCGTCCTCGCCGACGCCGATCGAGTCGTGCGTCCAGACCCAGATCACCGGGAAGTGGCCGAGCGCGGAGAGGCGCACCGCCGGGCGCATGTAGTCGGAGAAGACGAAGAACGTGGAGCCGTACGGCTTGAGCATCCCGTCGTGGAGCGAGATCCCGTTCACGATCGAGCCCATCGCGTTCTCGCGGATCCCGAAGGCGATGTTGCGGCCCGCGTGGGTCGCCGAGAAGAGGCCGCCGCCGACGAACTCGGTCTTGGTGGACTCGACGAGGTCGCCCGCGCCGCCGACCATCGTCGGCGTGAACGGCTTCAGCGCCTGCATCACGGCCTTGCCGGCGTCGCGCGTGGCCACGTCCTCTCCGGCCGGGAACTCGGGCAACGCCTCGACCCATCCGTCGCGCGGGCGACCGGTGTGCACCTGGTCCCAGTCGACGCGGGCGTCGGGGAACGCGGCGCTCCAGGCGTCCATGCGGCGCGTCCCACTCGCTCTGCAGCGAGGCGCCGCGCTCGAGCTGGCTCATGTGCGCGTAGACCTCGCCGGTGACGGAGAAGCGCTGCTCCGGGTCGAGGCCCATCGCCACCTTCGCCGCGGCCACCTCGTCGGCGCCGAGCGGGGCGCCGTGCGCCTTGGCCGTGTCGATCGCGTGCGGGGCCGGATAGGCGATGTGGCTGCGGACGACGATCAGCGACGGGCGCTCCGTCTCCGCCTTCGCCGCCTCGATCGCTGCATCGAGCGCCGCGAGGTCGTTCGCGTCCTCGACGTGCTGCACGTGCCAGCCCTGCGCCTCGAGCCGCGCGCCGCGGTCCTCCACGGTGAACGAGACCGAGGTCGTCCCGTCGATCGTGATCCGGTTGTCGTCGTAGAAGTAGACGAGCTTGCCGAGCCCGTTCTGGCCGGCGATCGAGGCGGCCTCGTTCGAGACGCCCTCCATCATGTCGCCGTCCGAGCAGATCGCGTAGACGCGGTGGTCGACGACCGGATGGTGCGGCCGGTTGTAGCGCTCCGCGAGGAACCGCTCGGCGAGCGCGAAGCCGACGCCGTTCGCGAAGCCCTGGCCGAGCGGGCCGGTGGTCGTCTCGATCCCCGGCGTGAGCCCGTGCTCGGGATGGCCCGGGGTGATCGAGCCCCACTGGCGGAAGCGCTCGAGCTGTTCGAGCGGCAGGTCGTAGCCGGTGAGGTGGAGCGCGGCGTACTGGAGGATGCAGGCGTGCCCGGCCGAGAGCACGAAGCGGTCGCGGTCGGGCCACGCGGGATCGGCGGGGTTGTGGCGCAGGTGCTTCGTGTAGATCAGGTAGGCGAGCGGCGCGAGCGCCATGGCCGTGCCGGGATGGCCGGCGTTCGCCTGCTGCACCGCGTCCATCGCGAGGGTGCGAATCGTGTCGATCGACTGCTGCTGGAGATCGGGCTTTGGCATGCCCTAACGATATTCGCGCGCGACTACCCTGTGGGCGTGGCTCTCCTGATTGCAACCAGCCTCCGCAAGGAGTTCGGCGCCGACGTGCTGTTCGACAACGTCGCGCTCAAGGTCGAGCGGCGCGACCGCGTCGCGCTGTCCGGGCCGAACGGCGCCGGGCAAGACGACGCTGCTGCGCGCGATCGCGGGCGAGACCGCGCTGCAGGGCGGCGAGATCGTGCTGGAGAAGGGCGCGCGGATCGCGCTCCACGACCAGCGGCCGCCGCTCGACCGCCAGCTGACGCTGCGCGAGTACGTCCTCTCGGGCGCCGCCGACCTCGTCGCGCTCGAGGAGGAGCTGCGCCGGCTCGAGCAGGCGATGGCGGCGGGCGACCACGACGCGGCGATGCTCGGCCGCTACGCGGGCGTCCAGGCCCGCCTCGAGCACGCGGGCGGCTACGACTGGCGCGACCGGGCGAGCGCGGTCGTGCGCGGGCTCGGCTTCTCCGACCCGGACCTCGACCGGCCGCTGCAGACGTTCTCCGGCGGCGAGCTCACGCGCGCCTCGCTCGCCCGCGCGCTCTCGGGCGACCCCGACCTCCTGCTGCTCGACGAGCCGACCAACCACCTCGACGTCGAGAGCCTCGAGTGGCTCGAGCGGGAGCTCGCCTCGCTCGACGCGGGAGTGATCCTCGTCGCGCACGACCGCTGGTTCCTCGAGTCCGTCACGAACGCCGTGCTGGAGCTCGACGGCCACCGCTCGATCTACTTCCCGGGGCCGTGGCATGCCTGGCGGCGCGAGAAGGCGGCGCGCGCGCTCGACGCGGCGAAGGCCGTCGACCGGTACGAGGCCGACATCGAGCGCCTGGACCGGTTCGTGCAGCGCTTCCGCTACAAGAAGTCCAAGGCGAAGCAGGCCCAGGCGAAGCTGACCCAGATCGGCCGGCTCGAGAAGGGCCGCAGGGAGGCAGCCGACGAGCTCGAGAAGCTGACCGCGAAGCGACGCTCGCTCGGCTTCGAGTTCCTGAAGCCGCCGCGCAGCGGGCGCACAGTCGTCGAGGCCAGGGATCTCGACCTCGCAGCCGGCGACAAGGACCTGCTCCACGGCGTCTCGTTCGCGATCGAGCGCGGCGAGCACGTGGCGCTGATCGGCCCGAACGGCTCGGGCAAGACGACGCTGCTCGAGACGATCCTCGACCTGCGCCCGGCGAAGGCGGGGACGGTGCGGCTCGGCCACGGCGTGATCCCGGCCTACTTCTCCCAGCACGAGGTCGAGCTCGACGAGCGCGGCAGCGTGCTCGAGTGCACGCAGGGCGCCACGGGTCTCTCGCGCCCGCAGGCCCAGCAGCTGCTCGGCCGGTTCCTCTTCTCGGGCTGGGGCGAGCACGACAAGCCGGTCCGGCTGCTCTCGGGCGGCGAGCGGCGGCGGCTGGCGCTCGCGCTCGTCGTCGCCTCCGGCGCGAACTTCCTCGTGCTCGACGAGCCGACGAACCACCTCGACCTGGAGAGCCGCGAGGCGCTCGAGGCGGCGCTCGAGGCCTTTCCCGGCACCGTGCTGCTCGTCTCTCACGACCGCGCCGTGCTCGATGCGGTCGCCCATCGCACCCTCGCGGTCGAGGACGGCTCGCTGCGCTCGACCGAGGGCGGCTGGGCCGACTACGTCGCGGGCCGCGAGGCGGCCGCCGCGCCGCCGCCACCGCGCGAGCCGAAGCCGCGAAAGGAGAAGCCGGCTCCCGCTGCGAAGCCGCGCCCGAACCCCCTCGCGCGGATCGAGGCCGAGATCGCGACGCAGGAGGAGACGGTCGCCGAGCTCGAGCGGCGGCTCGCCGCGGACTGGGGCGACGTCGACACGCTCGCCGCCCACCGCCGCGCGCGGGACGAGCTCCAGACGCTGCTCGCGCGCTGGGAAGAGCTCTTCGAGCGCTCCCAGGCGTGACCGAGGCGCTCGGGATCCTCGCCGCCGCCTCGACCCTCGTCTGCCTCGCCGCGCTCGTCTACCTCCACCTGCTTCCCACCGGCTACAGGCCACTGCACGACGCGGTCAGCGACTACGGCGTCGGGCGCTACAAGGTCTGGTACCGCGTCCAAGCGAGCGCGCTCGGCACTGCCGGGCTCCTGCTCGCGGTCGGGCTCTGGCGCGGCGTCGATCCCGCGCCGACGAAGACGGTCGTCCTCCTCGTCGCCTTCGGCCTCGCTCGGATCGCGATCCCGTGGTTCCCCACCGACCTCCGGGACGAGGAACGGACTCGGGACGGCCGCGTCCACCTCCGCCTCGCCGGAGTTGCGTTCCTGGCTGTCGCGCTCGCCGGGCCGACGTTCCACCGGGCCGTGAGTCACAACCCGAGCTGGGCGAGCATCGCGCACCTGCTGGGCGCGCTCGGCTGGGCGGTCACTGCCACGAGCATTGCGACGGCGCTCGCCCTGCGGTCAGGTTGGTTCGGCCTGTTCGAGCGGCTGCTCTACGCGACGATGATCGCCTGGTTCCTCGTCGTCTCGATCCACCTGGCCTAGTGCAACAGGACCACCAGCACCACTCCGACAAGCGCCGCGACAGACGTCGCGTAGACCGCCTGGCGCCGTGCTCTATCGGCCTCCTCCGTCGGCGCTCGCGTGAAGAGGAGACGCGGAGAGATGCCGCGGCGAAGTACCAGCCGCGCCAGCCGAGCCTGTCGTCGAGGCGCGCCCACCGCACCACTGCGATATATGCCCACAGGCCGATCGCGAGGACAACGAGCCAGATGACAGCTCCATCGCGCCTAGGCCCAGAAGGCCTCGAACGCGGCCTGGTCGGTCGGCACCGCCCGCACCTCGACGAGCTGCCCGTCCTCGACACGGCAGAGGAGGATCTGGTCGAGATCGAGCGTGCGGCCGTCCGGCCGGCGGCCCGTCGCCCGGTAGACGGCCACCGCGCGATCGCCGCCGCCGAGCGCGTAGAGCAGCTCGCTGCGGTAGGTGCCCTCGGTGAAGCGCGAGGTCTGGCCGAGAAACCGCACCACCGGCCGGCGCCCGCGGTGCACGCCGGCGACGGGCATCTCGCCCGGCACCGTCCAGACGACGTCCTCGGCGAGCAGCGACGCGACGACGGCCGCGTCGCGTTGCGCGAACGCGTCGAACAGCCGCCGCAGGAGCGCCTCGTTCGGGTGCATCAGCTCTCGTCGAAGGTGGCGAGCAGCGCCTCCGCGACGACCTTCAGCGGGCGCCCCGACACCTGGCTCGCCTTGCGGAGGCGCGCGAACGCATCCGCCTCGGTCAGCCCCTCCTTCGCCATCAGGATCCCCTTCGCGCGCTCGATCGCCTTGCGCGCCGCGAGCGCCTCGGAGAGCGACTCGGCCTCCTCCCGCACGGCCACGAGCTCCTCGTGCCGGGCGCGCGCGGTCGCGATCGCCGGCAGCAGGTCGCTCTCCCGGAACGGCTTCACGAGGTAGCCGAACACGCCCGCCTCGACCGCGCGCGAGACGAGCTCCTGCTGGCCGTAGGCGGTCAGCATCACGATCGGGATCGGCCGCTCCTCGAGGATCGTCCGCGCAGCCTCGATCCCGTCGAGGCGCGGCATCTTCACGTCCATGATCGCCAGGTCCGGGAGCGACGCCCGCGCCAGCGCGACCGCCTCCTCGCCGTCCTTGGCCTCGGCGCAGACGTCGAATCCGGCGCGCTCGAGCAGGTCCCGGAGGTCGAGCCGGATGATCGTCTCGTCCTCGGCGATCAGGATCCTCACGTGGGGAAGACCACCTCGGCGCGCGTGCCGCCGCCGCTTCGCAGCTCGAGGGTGCCGCCGAGCTCGTCGCGGACGAGCGCCCGCACGATCGAGAGGCCCGTGCCGGCCGCGTCGCCCGCGATCCCCTCGCCGTCGTCGGCGATCGTCGAGCAGCACGTCGCCGTTCCGCCGGGTCAGCCCGACCGTGACCGTGCTGCCGCCGTGCTCGAGCGCGTTCTGGAACAGCTCGCTGAAGACGAGCGCGACCGCGGTCGCCTGGTTCCCGGCGAGCTCGACGTGCTCGAGCTCGGCCTCGACGGTCTTGCCGGAGACGAGGCCCTGCACGAGCATCGCGCGCAGCCGGGCGAGCAGCTCGCCGAGGTCGACGTCGTCGTCGTGGCGCTCGGTGAGCACCTCGTGCACGGCGGCGATCGCGAGGATCCGGTTCACGGAGTCGTCGAGCGCCTTCTGCGCGTCGATCTCCCCGCCCGCGCGAGCCTGGAGGCGCAGCAGCGAGGCGACCGTCTGGAGGTTGTTCTTGACCCGGTGGTGGATCTCCTGGGCGAGCACCCCGCGCATCACCGCGCGCCCGTGCTCGAGCGCGACCGCCGCGTGGTGGGCGATCGAGGAGAGCAGCGCCCGCTCCTCGTCGGTGAACGGCGTGTCCCGGTCGGCGACGAGCTCGCCGATCTGGCGCCGCTTCCAGCGCAGCGCGGTGCGCACCGCGTAGGCGCCCGCGCGGCCCTCCGGCCACGCGATGCTCCCGTCCTCGAGCACGAGCGCCGCGCCCGTCGCACCGACCGCGTCCATCGTCGCCTTCACGATCGCCTCGATCGACTCCTCGAGGTAGAGCGACTCCGAGACCGCCTCGGAGATGCGGGCCAGCGCCTCCAGCTCGCCGACGCGGGCCTGCGCATGCGCGTAGAGCTTCGCGTGCTCGATCGTCTGCGCGACCTGCGCCGCGATCGCCACGAGCAGCTCGATCTCGTCGTCGGTGAAGACGCGCGGCCGCTGGGTGCGGACGTTGAGCGCGCCGGCGAGCCGCTCGCGGGCGAGGATCGGCACGGCGAGGATCGACTCGTACGCCTCCTCGTGCAGGTTCGGGAAGGCCTTGAAGCGCTGGTCGAGATGGGCCTCGGCCGGGATCATGATCGGCGCGCGCTCGAGCGCCGCCGAGCCGGTGATCCCCTCGCCGGGCCGCATCCGCGGGCGCCGGGTCATCTCCTCGACGCTCGTCCCGTGCGTCGCACGCAGCACGAGCTCGTCGGCGCGCTCGTCGTAGAGGTAGACGAAGCAGGCGTCCGCCTCGAGCGCCGCCGCCACCTTGCTCGCGACGAGGGCGAGCACCTCCTCGAGATCGAGGGTCGAGTTGACCGCCGCGATCGTCTCGGTCAGCAGGCGGAGATGGCGTTCCCGGGCGTCCATCAGGCGATTGTACGGGCGGAAGGGATCGGCCCCGGAACGCCGAATCCCGTTCGGTTGCCGGTGGTGAAAGGGCGGTTAACAAACTCCTTACGCCCTGCGCGGGTTCTCTTCACAAGGCCTCGATAGCCTCGACCTTGTGAATGCCGTCGCTGTAGACCTGACTCGCACGACCGGCTTCCTCGTCGCCGATCGGCGCGGCAGGGTGATCGGCCGGGTCGAGTGCCCGATGTACGGCACCACCCCCGACGTTCCGGACGCGCTTTCCGTCAAGGCCGGCCTCTTTCACCGGCGCCGGCGGCTCGTACCCGCGGACACGATCGACCAGATCGACGGCTCGAGCGGTGTGATCGGCCTCCGCGTCGAGCGCGAGTCGATCCGCCGCTTCCTCTAGAAGCCCCTTTCGAACCGACGCAGCGGCCGCCGGCTTCGCCGTGCCTCCAAACGACCGCAGGCTCCCATCAGGAGCCCGCAGTCGGCCGTCAGTCGGGCCCCGCCCTCCGCAGTGGGCGGGGCCGCTGAGGAGAATATGACGTGCGGCTAGAGCGCTGACAAGTACCTGTCCATCTCCCACTGCGAGAGCTGCACGCGATACTCGTCCCACTCGCGCCGCTTGATCTCGACGTAGCGCGGGAAGATGTGGTCGCCGAGCGCCTTCTTCATCAACGCCGAGCCCGAGAGGGCGTCGACCGCCTCGCCGAGCGTCTGCGGCAGCGCCTCGATCCCGCGCTCCTTCCGCTCCTCGGCCGTGAGGTGGTAGAGGTTCTGGTCCATCGGAGCCTCGAGCTTGTACTTCTTCTCGATCCCCTCGAGCCCCGCGTGCAGGAGCGCTGCGAAGGTGAGGTACGGGTTGCAGGCCGGGTCCGGGCAGCGGATCTCGGCTCGGGTCGCCTGCTCGGAGCCCGGCTTGTAGAGCGGGATCCGGACGAGGGCCGAGCGGTTCCGCTGCGACCAGGCGACGTAGACCGGCGCCTCGTAGCCCGGCACGAGCCGCTTGTAGGAGTTGACCCACTGGGCGAAGATCGCCGCCATCTCGCTCGCGTGCTTGAGCAGCCCGGCGATGAAGGCCTTGCCGACGGGCGACAGGTGGTGCGGGTCCTTCGCGTCGAAGAACTGGTTGCGCCCGCCCTTGAACAGCGACATGTGGGTGTGCATGCCCGAGCCGTTCTCGCCGAACAGCGGCTTCGGCATGAAGGTCGCGTAGACGCCGGCCTTGGCGGCGACCTCCTTCACGATCAGCCGGTAGGTGATCGTGCGGTCGGCCATGTCGAGCGCGGACGCGTAGCGCATGTCGATCTCGTGCTGCGAGGGACCGACCTCGTGGTGGTGGTACTCGATCGGGATCCCGACGGCCTCGAGCGCGGCGATCGTGTCGTCGCGCAGTTGAGTCGCCGCGTCCTGCGCGGTCATCGCGAAGTAGCCGCCCTCGTCGAGCGTCTCGGTGCCCTTGTTGTCCTTGAAGAGGAAGTACTCGAGCTCGGGGCCGACGTTGAACGTGTCGAAGCCGAGCTTCTGCATCCGGTCGAGCGCGCGCCGCAGCACGTAGCGCGGGTCGCCGTCGTAGGGCTCGCCGTTCGGAGTCGACGACGTCGCAGATCATCCGGCCGACCTTGCGCTCGTCCGGCGCGCCCGGGATCACCTGGAAGGTCTTGGGATCCGGGATCGCGACCATGTCGGACTCCTCGATCCTGTTGAAGCCGGTGATCGACGAGCCGTCGAAGCCCATCCCGTCGTTCAGCGCCTCCGAGATCTCGGCGGGGGTGATCGCGAAGCTCTTCAGGTGGCCTTCGAGGTCGGTGAACCAGAACAGGACGGACTCGATCTTCTCGTCCTTGATCCGCTTCAGCACCGCCCGCCGGTCGGCAAGGCTCGAGGTCGCGCGGTCCTTGCTCTTGACCGTTCTCGACGCCGGAGCCTTACGCGGTGTGGTTGCAGCCATGTTTTCCTCCCTGTAAACGAAAAAAGCCCCGAACGCGAAATCCGCGTCCGAGGCAACGTCGCCGTCAAGACGCGGCTGAGTCTACACCACGAGCTCGGGCTCGTGACCGCCGTGCCGCATCGCGCGGGCGTAGAGCGCGAGCGCGGGGGTGAGCACGAAGCCTCCCACGACGAGAGCAGTCGAGATCCCGAACGCGTTTCCGATCGCGCCGATCCCCGGGCCGCCCGCGACCTGGCCGATCGCGTCGGACTGGCCCGAGAGCGAGATCACGGTCGCGCGGACCGACGAGTCGTCGATCGACTGGTTCAGCCACGTCATGTAGACCGGGGTCGACAGCGAGCGGGTGAGCCGGGCGCCCCAGTAGGCGAGCACCGCGAGCGCGAGCCCGGCGGCGAGGCCGAAGGCCACCGCCGTCGCGATCTGCAGTGCGGCGAGCACGAACAGGAGCTTCGCCATCGAGCGGTCCGTCCCGTGCGTGACCCGCTTCACGAGCACGTTCGAGACGAGCAGGCCGAAGCAGCATCGCGCCCACGCCGAGCACGGCGAACCACCACAGGTCGCTGAGCCCGAAGAAGGCGGGGAGTCCGACGTCGCGGATGAAGTGGGCCTCCCAGAGCCGGTCGAAGCCCTCCGTGTAGGCGCCTGCGAAGAACGCGGCCGCGACGAGGAAGAGCAGGACGGGCCGGCCGCGGACCAGGCGAGCGCCGTCTCGCGCCTTCTGCAGACCGGCGCCCCGGCCGTGTGCATGGCGGCGGAAGCCGGTCTCGCGCATGAGCGGGATCGCGAGCAGGCCGACCGCGAGCGTGACGACGCCGTCCGCGATCACCGCGCCCTGGAGGCTCACCGTCGCGAGCCCGATCCAGAGCACGAGGCCGACGATCCCGGCCACGTAGCCCGCCTGCAGGCCGCGCACGAAGACCCGGCCGACGTGCTCGGCGCCGACCTCGTCGGTGATCCACGCCTCGAAGGCGCCGCTCATGAACGTGGCGCCGAAGCCCCAGAGCGCCCAGCCGGCGAGCGCGGCCCAGAACTCGGGCACGGCGCCGACGAGGATCGTCGAGGCGCCCATCACGACCCAGGCGATCACGAGCGAGAGCTTGCGCCCGTAGAGATCGGCCACGACTCCGGTCGGCACCTCGAACACGAACACCGAGATCTCCATCACCGTGCCGACGAGCACGAGCTGGAGCGGGCTCAGGCCGACCTGCTCGACGAAGTAGACCGCGATCACGATGAAGCTCGGCAGCGCGAGCGCCGCCTCGGCGAAGAGATAGAAGTGGTAGGCGCTCGGCCGCCTCACGGCTGGAGCGGGCCCTTGACCGAGAGCGAGGCGAGCCGCTCGCGGTAGCCCAGCTTCAGGTTCAGGCCCCGCATCGCGTCGTTGCCCTCCTGCGTCCAGGTGATCAGCCGCCTGTAGCCGTGCGGCGGCGGCCCAGCGGATCTGCTCGCGCTTGAGCGCCTCGGCGATCCCGCGGCGGCGGTGGCTGCGCAAGACGCCGGTCAGCTCGTGCTCGAGCGTGTCGGGGAGCGCGGCGAGCGGCAGCAGCGTCGCGTAGCCGACGACGCGGTCTCCCTCGAGCGCGACCACGAGGATCCGACCCTGCATCTCCGCGAGCCACGCCTCGTACGGCCTCGCGGCGATCTCGGCCCCGACGGCCAGGTCCGGCGTGGCGTCGACCGCGACGGCGTAGACGCCCTCGAGGTGCTCGGGGCGGAACTCGGCGAGCACGATCCCCGGCGGCGGCTCGGGCGCCGGCTCGTCGCCGAGCTCGCGCGTCTGGATCGACGTCCTGCGAGATCACGGCGAAGCCGCGCCGCTCGACCCACGCGAGCGACTCCGGGTCGTCGCCTCCCACGCGCCCGAAGAGGAAGCTCTTGCCGAGCTCCCGCGCCTCGACGGAGGACGCGGCGAGGAGCGCCGAGCCGACGCCCTCGCCGCCGCGCCTCGGGCAGCACCCGCACCATCGTGAACGCGCAGCCGACGAGGCTCGACTCCTTCACGATCGCGTACCCCGCCTCGCCGTGGATCAGCAGGCGCGCGCCGGAGTCCGCGCGGATCTCCTGCGCCGTGATCGGCTCCTCGGGCTCGACCGTGCTCTTGATCCGCGCGCAGAGCTCGAAGTCGGCGTCGGTCTCGGCGCGGCGGATCATCCCGACCTCTTCAGCTTCCCGTGCTTCTTCGCGTAGCGCTCGCCGCGGCGGAAGACCGCGAGGCCGAGCGGGATCGAGACGATCCCGATCAGGATCAGCGGCCAGATGTCGCCCCAGAGCGCCTGGACGTCGGCGCCCGTCGAGGATCGCGGCGCGGATCCCGCGCAGCGCGTAGGTCGCCGGCGAGATCGTCGAGAGCCACTGCATCCACTGCGGCAGCACGCTCGTCGGGTAGTAGACGCCGGAGACCACGAGCAGCAGCCCCTGCGCGATGAAGCCGAGCTGCGAGCCCTTCTCGGGCGAGATCAGCGGCAGCACCGCGGTCATCATCCCGATCCCGATGAACGAGACCGACGCGATCGCGAGGATCAGCAGCGCCGAGGCGAAGTTCGCGTCCGGCATCGAGAGGCTGAAGAACGCCGCGACGACGGCGAACAGCAGCGCCGCGCGCACGACGCCGTAGGCCACCGCGAACAGGCCCATCCCGATCAGGTGCACGGGCCGCGAGAGCGGGGCCATGAACGTGTACTCGATCGTCCCCTCCCAGCGCTCCCAGGCGACGGTCTCGGTGAGGATCTCGAAGATGATCCCGAGGTAGGCCCAGATCACGGCGCCGATCAGCAGCACCGTCGTCAGCTCGTTCACGTTCACGCTGCCGCCCGCCGCCTTGACGCCGTCGGCGATGAAGACGATCGAGAGCGTGTTCGCGACGGTCCACAGGAAGAACGCGAGCTCCCACCACGCGTAGCGCTTCACCAGGTACCAGTTGCGCTCGACGACGCCGCCGAGGCCGACCAGCTCGTGCCGGACGGACAGCCTCTCCGTGCCGATCATGCGAACACCTCCCTGTCCTCGTCCTCCTCGTGCTCGAACGCGCGGCCGGTGGCGGCGAAGAACGCGCCC
The DNA here is from genome assembly GCA_963746005.1 of uncultured Actinomycetes bacterium. Taxonomy (GTDB): domain Bacteria; phylum Actinomycetota; class Thermoleophilia; order Gaiellales; family Gaiellaceae; genus CAVQZA01. The sequence continues at coordinate 179,389 of CAVUZM010000023.1, forward strand.
TCGAGCGTGTCGGCGCCGAACCGCTCGAGCAGCTCGTCGACCGGCTCGAGGCAGAGCAGCTCGCCGCGGTCGAGGATCCCGACGCGCTCGGCCAGCGCCTCCGCCTCGGCCAGGTCGTGCGTGCAGAGCAGGATCGTCGCGTCGTGCTCGCGCCGCACCTCGCGGATGAAGTCCTGCACCTCGAGCTTCGAGCGCGGGTCGAGGCCGGTCGTCGGCTCGTCGAGCAGGAGCAGCACCGGCGAGGTCAGCAGCGCGCGGGCGAGCGCGACCTTCTGCTGCATCCCGCGCGAGAGGTTCTCCATCGGCTCGCTGCGCCTCTCCGCGGGGAAGCCGACGCGCTCCAGGATCTCGGGAATCCGGTCGCGGGTCTGCGACGGCGGCATCCCGTAGAAGCGCGCCGCGTAGCCGAGGTTCTCGGCCGCCGACATCTTCTTGAAGAACGAGGCCTCGACGGAGACGCGGTTGACGAGCCGGCGCACCGCGCGCTCGGCCGAGACGACGTCGTGGCCGAACACGCGCGCCGAGCCGCCGTCGGGGAGGAGCAGCGTCGAGAGCACGCGGACGAGCGTCGACTTCCCGGAGCCGTTCTGGCCCAGGACGGCGACGCACTCGCCGCGCTCGATCTCGAAGCTGACGTCCTCGATCGCGGCGACGCGGCGCCTGGGCGCGAAGCGGCCCGCGCGCCGGTCACGGCGGAGAAACTCCTTGCGCAGATTGAGCACTTCTACAGCGAGCATGCGATCCGACTCCTTCGGGCGAAAACGGACACGAACAGGCAGCGCACCTGCCGAATCCGGCGGTGCGCGCGACGATCTGTGTCAGCCCAGGAACAGCATGCTGCGGCGGAGAGTACTAAACGCGAAGCGCTTCCGCCAGGGAAATTCGGCCGAGCCAGAGCGCGCTGCCGAGCACAGCGCCCTCGCAGCCGAGCTCCCGCAGCCGGCGGAGATCGTCGACGCCCGAGATCCCGCCCGCGGCGAGCACCGGCAGGGCCGAGGCGGCCAGCACCTCCTCGAGCAGCTCGAGATCGGGGCCCTCGAGCGAGCCGTCGCGGCGGACGTTCGTGACGAGCAGGCGCGCCACACCCGCATCGGCGCAGCGGTGGACGAGCTCGGTGGGCGTGAGCGGCGTCGCGGCCGTCCAGCCCTCCAGAGCGACGCGGCCGTCGCGGACGTCGACGGCGACGACGAGCCCCTCGCCGAAGCGCGGCGCGGCCTCGCCGAGGAAGTCGGGGCCTGCCGCGGCCGTGCCGACGAGCACGCGCGAGGCACCGGCGGCGAGCGCGGCCTCGATCGCCTCCAGGGTGCGATAGCCGCCGCCGACCTGCACCGGCACCGCGCCTGCAGCCGCGACGACCCGCTCGAGCAGCCCCGGCGAGGGGCTCCCCGAGAACGCGCCGTCGAGATCGACGAGATGGAGGAGCGGCGCGCCCTCGGCGACGAAGCGGCGGGCAGCCTCCTCCGGGTCGCCGCCCTCGACGGTGACGCGCTCGCGCTCGCCCTGGGCGAGCCGGACACAGCGCCCCTCGAGCACGTCGAGGGCGGGGGCGACGACGAAGGGGTTTGCGCTCCTCTGATTTATCATGCTAACATGGTAACATGGTGATACAGAATGGCTAGCAAGAAGAGAACCACACCCGCGGCGGAGCTGCCCTCACATGCGCTCGACGAGGTTCCCGCAACTCTCGGCAGCCTTGCCGACGCGATGCTCACCATGCGCGACCGCGGGGAGATGCTCCGCTTCCTCCGCGACCTCTGCACCGCGCCCGAGCTGGAGGCGCTCGCCCACCGCTGGGAGATCGCCAATCAGCTCGAGCAGGGCGTGCCGTACCTCGAGATCGCGAGCCGCGTGGGCACCAGCACCACCACCGTCACGCGCGTCGCGCAGTGGCTGCGCAACGGCACCGGCGGCTACCGGCTCGCCCTCGACCGCACCGCCAAGAAGCGCTAGGAGGCCACGATGAGCACCGGTTTCCCACGCGCCGGCGAGGACGGGCGCCTCTCCCTCGCAGTGCCCTCGAAGGGCCGGATGGCCGCGCCCGCGCTCGAGCTGTGCGCCGCCGCCGGGCTCAGCTTCGAGGCGGGCGAGCGCTCGCTCCTGATCCCGTGCCGGAACGCGCCGGTCGACCTCCTGCTCGTTCGCGCGCACGACATCCCCGAGTACGTGCAGGACGGCGTCGTGCACGCGGGCATCACGGGCGCGAACCTCGTCGCCGAGGCCGAGTCCGACGTCGTGATGGTCTGCGAGCTCGGCTTCGCGCGCTGCACGCTCGAGGCGGCGGTGCCGATGGACGCGCCGCAGCAGGAGCTGGCCGAGCTCTCCGGGCTCCGCGTCGCCACCGCCTACCCGCGCTCGACACGCGCCGCGTTCGCCCGGCTCCGGATCGACGCCGAGCTCGTGACCGTGTCGGGCTCGGTCGAGGCCTCGCCGCGGCTCGGCCTCTCCGACGCGATCGTCGACCTCGTCTCGACCGGCTCGACGGCGACGGCGAACGGGCTGCGCCGGATCGGGAAGCTGCTCGACTCGCAGGCCGTGCTGATCGCCGGCAGCGCCGTCCTCCACGGGAACGGGGCGCTGCTCGAGCGGCTGCGGCTGATGCTGGAAGGCGTCGTCGCCGCCCGCCGGCGGCGCTACCTGATGATGAACGCGCCCGAGACGGCGCTCGAGACGATCCGCGGCGTCCTGCCGAGCATGGGCGCGCCCTCGGTGCTCCCGCTCGCCGAGCCCGGCCAGATCGCGATCCACGCCGCGGTCGACGTCGACGACGTCTGGGACCTCCTGCAGCCGCTGAAGGCCGCGGGCGCGACCTCGATCCTCGTGATCCCCGTCGAGCGCCTGATCCCGTGAGATCCGAGGGCTACGACGACATCTGGCCGCAGGTGGCCGAGATCGTGGGCGACGTGCGGGCCCGCGGCGATGCTGCGCTGCTCGACTGGACCGAGCGGCTCGACGGCGTCCGCCTCGACTCGCCGCGGGTCTCCGCGGCCGAGCTCGCCGCCGGGGAGCTCGAGGCCGAGGCGCTCGACGCGCTGCTGCGGCTCGCCACCGCGGTCGAGCTCTTCCACGCGCCCCAGCGCCCGCCGGACGTGCGCGTCAGCCCCTACCCGGGCGTCGAGACCGAGCGCCGGTTCGTCCCGCTCGACTCGGTCGGGATCTACGCGCCCGGCGGGCTCGCCGCGTACCCGTCGACGCTCGCGATGACCGTCGTGCCCGCCCACGTCGCCGGCGTGAAGCGCGTCGCCGTCGCGACGCCGCGGCCCTCGCCCGGGATGCTCGCGGCGGCGCGCGAGCTCGGGGTGGACGAGGTCTACGCGATCGGCGGCGCGCAGGCGGTCGCCGCGCTCGCCTTCGGCACGGAGACCGTCGCCCCCGTGGACAAGATCGTCGGCCCCGGCAACCGCTGGGTCACGGCCGCGAAGCTGCTCGTCTCCGCGCACGTCGGGATCGACCTCCCGGCCGGGCCGACAGAGGTCGTGATCGTCGCCGACGAGACCGCCGATCCCCGGCTCGCCGCGGCCGATCTCGCGGCGCAGCTCGAGCACGGGCCCGACGGTGCCGCGCTGCTGATCACGACGAGCGCCCAGGTCGCAGCGGCGGTCGGCGCGCTCTGCCCCGAGGCCGAGGTGAGAGTCGTGGCGAGCCTCGACGAGGCGATCGACGCCGCGAACGAGTTCGCGCCCGAGCACCTCCAGCTCCACGTCGCCGATCCCGAGGCGCTGGCCGAGCGGGTCACGAGCGCCGGGGCCGTCTTCCTCGGCGAGCAGACCTCGTCGGTGCTCGGCGACTACGCCGTCGGCACGAATCACGTGCTGCCGACCGGCGGCCTCGCGCGCTCCTCCGGCGGGCTCGGGCTGGAGACCTTCCTGAAGCCGCTCCAGTTCGTCCGCGCGACGCGGGAGGGAGTCGCGTCCGCCGCGGAGATCGTCGTCCCGCTCGCACGGGTCGAGGGGCTGCCGCTCCACGCCGCCGCCGTGGAGGCGCGGCTTTGACACCGACGCCCGTCCCGCTTCCGGCGGGCTTCAAGCCCTACGAGTGGACGCCGGCCTATCCTCCGGAGACGCTCCGCTTCGACCAGAACGTGCCGCCGCTGCCCGGGGTGCCGCAGGTGCCGATCGCCGAGAGCTTCGCGCGCCTGAACGAGTACCCGGAGGGAGGCTACGGCGCGCTGCGCGAGGCCGCGGCCGCGTACGCCGGCGTCCTGCCCGAGCAGATCGTGGTCGGGGCGGGCGCGGACGACCTGATCCTGCTCGTCGCCCGCGCGTTCCTCTCGCCCGGCCGGACCGCCGTCCTGCAGGCGCCGACCTACTCGCTGTACGCGGTCGCGACCGGCCTCGCGGGGGCCGAGCTCGCGACGGACGAGGGCGACCTCGTCTGGCTCTGCAACCCGAACAACCCGACCGGCGAGCTGGTGCCGCCCGAGGAGGTCGCCGCGTTCGCCCGGAGCCGGCCCGACGCGCTCGTCGTGGTCGACGAGGCCTACGTGGAGTACGCGCCCGGCGGCGAGCGTGGTGCCGCTGCTCGAGCCGAACATGGTCGTGATCCGGACGCTCTCGAAGGCATTCGGCCTCGCCTCGCTCCGCGTCGGCTACGCGGTCGCTCCGGCCGGGATCGCCGCGGTGCTGGAGGCGAGGCGCGCGCCCGCGCCGATCTCGGGCCCCGCGGCGCGGATCGCGACTGCGGCGCTGCGCGAGCCGCGGCTCGACGTCGAGCAGACCGTCGCCGAGCGCGAGCGGGTTCGCGCGGCGCTGCTCGCGGCCGGCTTCGACTGCCCCGAGTCGCACGGCAACTTCCTCTTCGTGCGGGCGCCGTTCGACGACGACGGGTTCGCAGTGCGGCGGTTCGCCGACGGCTTCCGGATCACGATCCGCCTCCCGGCCGAGAACGACCGTCTGCTCGCCGCGCTCGGCGTCGAGACCGAGCCGTCGCCGCGGCGCACCGCGCTCGTGATCCGCACCACCACCGAGACGTCCCTGCGGATCTCGCTCGACCTCGACGGGCTCGGTCGCGCCCGCGTCGCGACCGGGATCGGCCTCCTCGACCACCTGCTCGGCGCCTTCGCGTTCCACGGCGGGCTCGACCTCGACCTGCTCGCCTCGGGCGACCTCGAGGTGGACGAGCACCACACGACCGAGGACATCCTCGCGGCGCTCGGCGACGCGCTCGCGCAGGCGCTCGGCGACCGCGCCGGGATCACGCGCTACGGCTCGGCCGACGTGCCGATGGACGAGGCGCTCGCCCGGGCGACGATCGACCTCGTGCAGCGCCCCCACGCCGAGGTCTCGCTCGCGCCCGCAGGCACCGTGCTTCCGCACGCGTTCGAGCGCTTCGCGATGCAGGCCCGGCTGACTCTCCACCTCGAGGCGACGGGGGTCGACGAGCACCACGTCGCCGAGGCCGCGTTCAAGGCGCTCGGCCGCGCGCTGCGAGTCGCCGTCTCGCCCGGCGACTCCGGCTCGACGAAGGGGGCGATGTGAAGGTCGTCGTCGCGGACTACGGAGCGGGGAACCTGCGCTCGGTCTGCGCCGCGTTCGAGCGGGCCGGCGCGGAGCCGCTCGTGACGACCGACCCCGCGGTCGTGCGCGAGGCGCCGCTCGCCGTCGTCGCAGGGGTCGGCCACACCGAGAGCGCCGCGCGCGGGCTCGAGGAGCGCGGCCTCGCCGATGCGCTGCGCGACCGCGTCGCGGCGGGCCGGCCGCTGCTCGGCATCTGCGTCGGCATGCAGCTCCTCTTCGGCGAGAGCGAGGAGGGCGGGCAAGGGCTCGGCCTGCTCGCCGGGCCGGTGCGCCAGATCCAGGCCCGCCGCGTGCCGCACATGGGCTGGAACGCGCTGAGCGTCACGGGCGGCGAGCTGCTCGCCGGTCTCGACGGCGCCGACGTCTACTTCGCGCACAGCTACGCCGCCCGGCCGGAGGAGCCCGTCACCGTGGCCACGGTCGACCACGACGGCCCGATCGTCGCCGCCGTGGAGCGCGGCGCGCTCGCTGGAGTCCAGTTCCACCCGGAGCGCAGCGACCGGGCCGGAGCCAAAGTGCTCATGAGCACAATCAGATGGTCAAGAAGCGCCTGATCCCCTGCCTCGACGTCGCCGGCGGGCGCGTGGTCAAGGGCGTCCGCTTCCAGGACCTCCGCGACATCGGCGACCCCGTCGAGCTGGCCGAGCGCTACTCGGCGCTCGGGGCCGACGAGATCGTGTTCCTCGACGTGACCGCGACGATCGAGGATCGCCGCCCGCCGGTCGAGCTGGTCGAGCGCGCCGCCGCCTCGCTCGAGGTGCCGTTCACCGTCGGCGGCGGGATCGCCGAGCTCGAGGACGCGCGCGCCCTGCTCCGCGCCGGGGCCGACAAGGTCGCCGTGAACCGCGCCGCGCTCGAGCGGCCCAGGCTCCTCACCGAGCTGGCCGACGAGTTCGGCGCCCAGGCGGTCGTCTGCGCGATCGACGCGAAGGCGGGCGAGGTCTTCACCCACGGCGCCCGCAAGGCGCGCGGCGTGAGCGCGGTGAAATGGGCCGTGAAGGCGGCCAGCCACGGCGCCGGCGAGATCCTGCTCACCTCGATCGACACCGACGGCACCCGCGAGGGCTACGACCTCGCGCTCACGAGCGCCGTCGCCGAGGCCGTCACCGTCCCCGTGATCGCCTCGGGAGGCGCCGGCAACGCCGAGCACCTCTCCGACGCGTTCGACGCGGGCGCCGACGCGGCCCTGGTCGCCTCGATCGTCCACGAGCGGCCGGAGCTGTTGCCCGCGCTGAAGATCGCACTGAAGGAGCGGGGATGGCCGATCCGCAGCTGACACCCGCGATCGTCCAGGACGCCGAGACCGGCCGCGTGCTGATGCTCGCCTGGATGGACGAGGAGGCCCTGCGCCGGACGCGCGAGAGCGGCGAGGCCTGGTTCTGGAGCCGCTCGCGGCAGGAGTACTGGCACAAGGGCGAGACCTCGGGGAACACGATGGCGGTCGAGGAGATCCGCGACGACTGCGACGGCGACGCGATCCTGCTCCGCGTCCGGCCCGCCGGCCCCGCCTGCCACACGGGCGCCGAGAGCTGCTTCGCGCCCTGGCTCTGGCGCCGCATCGCCGAGCGCGCGAAGGAGCGGCCCGAGGGCTCCTACGTCGTCTCGCTCCTCGACGACCCGGCCGCGGCGGCCCGCAAGGTCGGCGAGGAAGGCGTCGAGGCTGCGCTCGCAGGCGTGTCCGAGAGCGACGAGCGGCTCGTCTCCGAGGTCGCCGACGTGATCTTCCACAGCTACGTCCTCCTCGCCGCGCGCGGGCTCGACCTCGCCGCCGTCGAGGAAGAGCTGGCTAGGAGATCGCGTACGTAACGGTCACGGTCGCCGTGATCTGCTCGGTGCCGGGCGAGATCGGCGTGGCCTTGCTCCCGGCCGTGACGCCCGGCAGAACGGAGGGCGCGCCGCCCTCGACGACGGTCGTGACGGAGCCGAGCGAGACACCGCCGCCGCTCGCGATCGCCTCTGCCTTCGCCTTCGCGTCGGCCATCGCCTTCTTCAGCGCCTGGAGGTAGAGAGCGGTCTGGTCGGAGCTCGTGAGGTCGGGCCCGGAGACCTCGTTCGCGCCGGCCGCGACCGCCGCGTCGACCACGGCGCCCGCCGAGCCGAGGTCGCGGATCGTGACGGTGACCGTGTTGTCGGCCGCGTAGCCGGTGATCCGCTTCCCGTCGGCCGACGTCTGCGGCGAGAGCGAGACCTCCGAGGTCTGGACGTCTGCCTTCGCGACGCCCGCCTTCTCGACCGCGTCGATCACCTTCGTCATCAGCGCGCCGTTCGCGCCGAGCGCCGCGGCGGCAGTCGCGCTCTCGGTGTGGACGCCGAAGCTGAACTCCGCGCGGTCGGGGACGGTGTCGACGGTGCCGTTGCCGGTCACCGTGATCCCTCCGCGCCGCGAGTCGTCGTCGTGCCGCGCGCGCCACCGAGCCTCAGCGACGCCGCCGAGCGCGATCGCGACGAGGAGCAGCGCGGCGAGCCCGGCGATCCAGGCCCAGCGCTTCATCGTCATGCCGTCGCCGTCGAGAGTCCCGCGAGGTACGGCTGCCAGCTCGACGGGATCTTCGGCGCCGCGAGCCGGATGAAGAGCACCGGCGCCGGCGGGCCCGGCGGCTTCGGCAGCTCCATCGAGACCTCGTCGAGGGAGCGGTCGCCCTTGCGCAGGTTGCACGGCGAGCAGGCGGTGACGACGTTGTCCCACACCGACTCGCCGCCGCGGCTGCGCGGGACGACGTGGTCGAGCGTGAGCCGCCCGGTGCTCGTGCCGCAGTAGACGCAGCGCCAGCCGTCGCGGGCGAACAGCGCGCGGCGCGAGATCTTGCGCTGGAAGCCGCGCGGAACGCGGACGTAGGTGACGAGCCGGATCACGTGCGGCCACGGATAGGTCGAGCTCGCACTGCGCAGCGGCTGCCCCAGCTCCTCGAGCACCTCGGCCTTCCCCTTGAAGACGAGCACGTGCGCACGCCTCACGGAACAGACGTTGAGGGGCTCGTAGCTCGCGTTCAGGACGAGGACCTGCTGCATTTCAGGCCAATCTAGCAACGAGGGCCGCTAACAGGTTCTGACGAGCGTCTCCTCGTAGACCAGCTTGGGCCACTCCTGGAGTGTGCCGTAGACCATGTTCTTGAGCGACGGCATCGACCCGGTCACCGCGAGCGGCCCCTTGAAACAGCGTTTGAACAGGACCCGCGCCCGGAACACGTGGTAGCGGGATGTGACGACGACGAGCGAGCGCCACCCGTGCTTGCGCGCGAGACGGGCGACACCCTCGGCCTCGCCGCGTGTGGAGTACGGGTCGGGCTTGAAGCAGATCACCTTGAACGGCTGGCCGCCCTTGCAGAGCTTGTTCGCCTGCGGATAGAACTTGGCGCGGCCGTCCGAGATCACGAGCACGGGCGCGACGCCGTCCTGCACGAGCTTGAGCCCCTTCGGCAGCCGGTCGCTCTTCCCGCCGGAGAGGACGACGACGGCGTCGGCGTGCGTGACCCGGTCCATGTGCGGGAAGACGAAGAGGTAGAAGGTCGCCGCGACGAATGCGAAGAACAGAACGACGACCAGTACGAGCCGGATCGCCCAGCGGATCAGGAACACTCAGGGCACCTAGTGGGCCATCGCGCGCTCGACGGCCTCCAGCTCCTCCGGCGAGAGCGCAACTGCAGCGCGGCCCCGGTCGAGCTCCTTCATGTAGATCCGCGCGTAGTCGCGCCCCTGGATCGCCGAGATCACGAGCCCCGAGCGGTTCGTGTCCAGCAGCGCGATCGACGCCGACTGGTGGCCGCCGGTCCCCTCGTAGGCGTCGTAGCGGACGATCGAGGTCTTGGCGAGCGCCTCGTCGAAGCGCCGGTCGACGCGGGCGAGCGCGGCGGAGATGTCGTCGACTGCGCGGTGGAGGTCGTCGATCCGCGCCTGCAGCGAGACCGCGAAGTCGACCAGGTCTTCCGTCCCGCCTCCGAGCAGCACCTGGTGCGATGCGCGCACCGCGCGGAGCGAGCGCCAGGCGAGCGCCGCCAGCAACGAGCGCGAGCACCGCCACCACGGCGGCGGCGATCGCGATCCAGGCGGCGGCGGAGCTAGACAGGTTCATCGTCGGCGGGGAAGGCTACCCGCCGAGCGAGAAGATGACGGGGTACTCCGCCGAGTTGTTCGCGGTGTTCTTCTCGCCCGGCACCGGCTGCACGTCGACCTTGACCGTCGTCTTGACGCCGAACGGCGGCTGCCCGAGGTCCTTGAAGACGACCGCCACGCGTCTCGCCGGGGTTGATCAGCTCGATCGTCGCGTGCTTGACGATCGGCGTCGGGCTCTTCTGGATCGTCAGCGTGACCTGGATCGAGACCTCCTGCGAGTCGCCGGTGTCCTTCACGTTCACCTGGAAGGCGAGGTCGGCGGAGGCGACGACGGTGTTCTCGGCCGTGGTCGAGAGCTGCTGGTTCTTCGGCAGCGCGACGGTGGAGACGATCCCGGTCCCGTGCAGGCCTCCGGGCGTGCCTCCGGTCGAGGCGCCGTGGATGCGGAGGAAGACCTGGGTCTCGAAGCCCGTGCTCGCGACGTCGGAGTTCGTGACGAAGTTCGACTCGGGCACGACCACGCCGCCGATCCCCTCCTGCTTGAGCACGGCGACCGACGGGCTGTGGAAGAAGTCCGCCCAGACGACATCGCTCGAGGTCAGCCGCGTGGCCTGATCGGCGAGCAGCGTGCCGGCCTGCGCCGCCTGGTCGACCTTGTAGCCGGAGGTCTGGCGGAATGCGTCGGCGAGACCGCGGAGGCCGTAGACGGTGAGCTGGAGCGCCTGCACCATGCTCGTGTTCTCGGCGCGCAGGGTCCCGGGCGGGCGAAGCTGCTCGGCGCTCGCGACGTTCTGCTGCTGGAGCTGGGCGAGCCCGTTCAGACCGGCGACGATGTCTGCGAGCTTCGTGCCCGGCGTCGTCATCAGCGTCGCGAACTTGCGGCCGTTCTGGTCGGAGTCGTGCGCGATCGTGCTGACCTTGCCCATGTAGCTCGAGTAGCGGCTGTGCTTCTGGGCGCCCTGGCAGCTCTGCACCCAGAGGACGAGCAGGACGACGATCAGGATCGCGAACGCGATCAGGCCGACGAGGCGCAGCAGCGGCGTGAAGCCGTGAGGCGGCCGTGCGGGAGTCCGTGGGCCGCCGCCGCTCGGCTTGCGCTGCTGGCGCGGGCGCCTCGTGTCCTCCCGCGTCTCAGGCTCGTCGAAGAAGTCGAACTCGATGTCGTCGCCGCGATCGGTCACGGAGCAGCCAATCTAACCACGTAGGGGGCTTGAAAGGAGTTCGCGGCGCGGCGGCCAACCCCTTGAAGGGTGTCCAACACCGCTCTAGCTCTCTCTGCCCCCGAACTCGTCCTGGGTCGCTACCGGCCGCTGCGCATGCTGGGCAGCGGAGGGACGGGCTCGGTCTGGTTGGCGCGCGACGAGACGAACGGGCTCGACGTGGCGCTGAAGATCGTGCCGCGCGAGGGCAAGGCCGCGTCCCGCGCCGAGCGCGAGGCAGAGGCGGCAGCCCGCCTGCGCCATCCGCGCTGCGTCCGTGCGTACGACTTCGCGAGCGACGAGCGAAACGTCTACATCGCCTACGAGTACGTGGCCGGGCGCACGCTCCGCGAGGCGATCCGCGCGGGCGACGTCGACGACGCCGTCGCGGTGGAGACCGCCTCGCAGATCCTCGAGGGCCTTGCGCACGCGCACGCGCAGGGGATCGTGCACCGGGACGTCAAGCCGTCGAACGTCCTGCTCGCCGACGGCCCGGGGTCTCGGTGCGCCTGCTCGACTTCGGGCTGGCGCGGATCAAGGAGGCCGAGACGCTGACCGCCGCCGGCGACGTCCCCGGCACGCTGGCCTACATCTCGCCCGAGCGCCTCAAGGGCGCGAGCGGCTCCCCCGCAGCCGACATCTGGGGCGTCGGGGTGGTGCTCTGGGAGACCCTCGCCGGCTACCACCCGTTCTGGACGTCCTCGCTCGTCGAGACGGCGAAGGCGATCGACGAGGGCGCGCCGCCTCTGCACTCCGTCCGCCCCGACCTGCCGAAGGCGCTGCAGGCCTTCGTCGACCGCGCTCTTTCCGTGAATCCTGCCCGCCGGCCGAGCGCCCGCGAGCTGGCCGAGGCGCTCCGCCATGCGCACACGCGTCGGAAGCCGACGAAGAGCGCGACGCGCACCGCCCAGGTCCGACTGAAGGTCCCGCCCATGGCTCCTCGGCTCGGGGCCTCCGGGCTCGCGGCGGTCACCGCCGCGGCCGGGGCGACGCTGCTGCCGTTCTACCCGGCCAACTTCGCGGCGGGACTCGCGGCGCTCGCCGCCGCGCTGGCGTTCGCCCGGCCACGCATCGGCATGATCGCGGCGCTCGCGGTACCGATCTTCCCGCTCGGAAACGTCTCGCTCGGGCTCGCGCTCCTCTACGCGGCGCTCGCGGCGGTCTGGGTCGTCCTGATGTGGAAGGAGCCGCTCGGCGGCCTGCTGTTCGCGCTCGGCCCGCTGCTCGCGGCGATCGGCGCGCTCGGCCTGATGCCGCTCGTCGCGCAGGGGATGCGGACGCCCTGGCGACGGGCGCTGCAGACCGCCGCGGCCGTGCTCGCGGCGGCCGTCGTCGCCGGGCTGCGCAAGGCGCCGCTGCCGTTCACCGGAGCCACGCCGCCGTTGGGGCTCGGGATCGCCGGCAGCAACCGTCCCCTCCTCGTCGCCGGTGAGCTCTGGCGCGCGCTCCAGGCCAACCAGGCGATCGGGATCGAGGCCCTGGCGCTCGCGGCGGTCGCGCTCGCGATCCCGTACGCCCGCGCCCGAGGCCGCTGGGGCGTCGCCGTGCTCGGCGCCGCGATGCTCTCGCTGACGCTCCTGTCGGCGCCGACGGCCGCCGCGCTCCCGCTCGTGCTGGCCGCCTGGGTCACCTGTGCGGCGCTCGTGCTCGCCCCCTCAAGCTAGGATCCCGCGAGGGATCTCGACCCCGCCGGATGGTGCTTCGCTCACTGGAACAGAAGCTGGAGTCCCTCCTGGAGGGAATGTTCGGCCGTGCCTTCAAGGCGAACGTCCAGCCCGTCGAGCTCGCGCGCAAGCTCGCAAAGGAGATGGACGAGCACCGCACGATCTCGGTCTCGCGCGTCTACGTCCCCAACGAGTACACCCTCTACCTCTCCACCGGCGACCGCGAGCAGTTCTCGGGGTACGAGGCCTCGCTGCTCGGCGAGCTGCAGGAGTACCTGATCGAGCACGCCCGGCGCGAGGGCTACGCGCTGCTGACCCAGCCGCGGGTGCTGATGGAGACCGACGGGGACCTGGCCGTCGGCGAGTTCGGGATCGCGACGCGGATGGCGCAGCCGAAGGGCGCGGAGATCGTCCCCGACGCGCCGGAGGTCGAGGCCGGCGCGACGATGATCTACAAGCCGCGCGTGCCGGAGACGGAGGCCGCGCCGGAGCCCGTGCCCTCGCCGGAGCGGGAGGTCGTCACCCTCGTCGTCGACGGAGCGCCGTACGAGGTGACGAAGCGCCGAGTCACGATCGGCCGCTCCCGCGAGTGCGACATCCGCCTCGCCGACCCGAACGCCTCGCGCAAGCACGCCGAGCTTCGCCAGGACGGGGCCACGTACTGGATCGTCGACCTCGACTCGACGAACGGCGTCGAGGTCAACGGCATGCGCACCCGGCGCGCCAAGCTGGAGCCCGGAGACACCGTCACGATCGGCGCCACGAGGCTGGAGTTCCGCCGGGAGCTGCCGTGACTGTCGGCTCCGCCGCGGTCGAGGAGGTCCTGCTCGCGCTCAAGCTGGCCTTTCTCGTGCTCCTCTACCTCTTCATCTGGGCGATCGTCCGCAGCGCGAGCCGCGACATCCGCCCGCCGCAGCAGGACAGCGTCGTGCTGGCGCCGCAGACCCAGGCCCAGCGCCAGCAGGCGACCCCGGCCCCGCCGCAGGGCCGGCTGGTCGTCGTCCACAGCGCGGCCCTGCCGATCGCGCAGGAGTTCCGGGTGAACGCGGCGCCGCTCACGTTCGGCCGCGGCGGCCAGAACGACGTGCCGCTCGACGGCGACGAGTTCGTCTCGGCCAGGCACGCGCGCTTCCAGGCCCGCCGCGACGGCGCCTGGGTCGAGGACGTCGGCTCGACGAACGGCACCTTCGTGAACGGCGAGCGACTGACAGGGCCGCGGCTGCTGAAGCCCGGCGACACGATCACCGTCGGCGAGACCGAGCTCCGCTACCAGCGATGACGATCCGCGACGCCGCCGGGGCGACCGACACGGGCCACAAGCGCCGCCGCAACGAGGACGCCTACGTCTGCGAGCCGCCGCTCTTCGCGGTCGCCGACGGGATGGGCGGCCACCAGGCGGGCGAGGTCGCCTCGCGCATCGCCGCCGCCGCGCTGCGGGAGCACGTCGAGCCCGCCGGCGGCCCGGAGCACGTCGAGGCGCTGATCCGCGAGGCGAACCGCCGCATCTGGCAGCACTCGCTGGAGGACGTGTCCGCCTCCGGGATGGGCACCACGGTCACGGTCGCGCTCGTCGAGGACGACCTCGTCACGATCGGCCACGTCGGCGACTCGCGCGCCTACCGCGTCCGCGACCGGCAGATCGAGCAGCTCACCGACGACCACTCGCTCGCGGCCGAGCTCGAGCGCAGCGGCAAGCTCTCCGCCGAGGAGGCCCGGTCGCACCCGCAGCGCTCGGTGATCACGCGCGCGCTCGGCACCGAGCCCGACGTCGAGATCGACACGTTCACCGTGGAGGGCCGGGCCGGCGACCTCTACCTGCTCTGCTCCGACGGACTCTCCTCGATGGTCGAGGACGCCGGGATCCTCGAGGTGCTCGAGGGCAGGCGCGGGAGCCTGGACGCGGCCGCGCGCGAGCTCGTCCGCGCCGCCAACCGAAGCGGCGGCGAGGACAACATCACGGTCGTCTGCTTCGAGCTGGGAGCCGAGGGCGACGTCGCGCCCGCGCGCGAGAGCAGCCCCGACGAGGACACGCTGGACGGCGCCGTTCCCGTCGTGCTCGAGCCGTCGCCGCCGCAGAAGCGGGCCTCGCGCACGCCCCCGTGGCTGATCGCGCTGCCGGTCCTGCTCGTCGTCGCGGGCCTGATCCTGTGGGCGGTGGCGCGGTGAGCCTGCGCAACCGCGAGCTCTTCAACCTGCTCGTCGTCGGCGTCCTCACCGGAATCGGCTTCGCGAGCGTCTACATCGCACGGCAGGCCGAGGTCTCCACCGCGTCGCTCTCCTACGCGCTCTTCTTCCTCGCCCTCTACCTCGCGGCGCACGTCGTCGCCCGCTACGCGGTCCCGTACGCGGACCCGTACCTGTTGCCGCTCGCCGCGCTGCTCACCGCGATCGGCCTCACGATGATCTACCGCCTCAACCCGACCGACGCGTTCCGGCAGGGCCTCTGGATCGTGATCGGAGTCGCGGTCTTCGCGGCGACGGTGCTGGCGCTCCGTGACGACTACCGCGCGATCGAGCGCTACAAGTACCTGTTCGGGGTCGGCGCGATCGCTCTCCTCTTCCTGCCCGGCCTGCCCGTCTTCGGGCAGACCGTCAACGGCGCACGGCTCTGGGTCCACGTCGGCCCGCTCGAGTTCCAGCCCGGCGAGCTCGCGAAGATCATGCTGATCTGCTTCCTCGCCGCCTACCTCCGCGAGAAGCGCGAGGTGCTCGCCCAGGGGAGCGTCAAGGCGATCGGGCCGCTGCTCGTCGTCTGGGGCGCGGCGATGCTCGTCCTCGTCGTCTCGAACGACCTCGGCTCGGCGCTCCTCTACTTCGGGATCTTCCTCGCGATGCTCTACGTGGCGACCGCGCGGCTGACCTACGTGGTCGCCGGGGTCGTGCTCTTCCTGATCGGCTCGGCCGGCGCCTACGAGGTGGTCGGCCACGTGCGCGAGCGCGTCGCGATCTGGCTCAACCCGTGGAAGACCGAGCACACGACCGGCTACCAGCTCGTCCAGTCCACGTTCTCGATCGGCAACGGCCACTTCGGCGGCACCGGCCTCGGCAAGGGCACCTTCGAGACGACGAGCGGGCACCAGCTGATCCCGTTCCTCAACACCGACTTCATCTACTCCGCGCTGGCGCAGGAGCTCGGGCTGATCGGCTGCGCCGCCGTCGTGCTGCTCTACATGCTCTTCTGCCTGCGCGGCTTCCGGGCCGCGCTGCTCGCGGAGGACGGCTTCTCGAAGCTGCTCGCCGTCGGGCTCACGTTCGGGTTCGCGCTGCAGACGTTCATCATCGTCGGCGGGATCCTGCGCGTGATCCCGCTGACCGGGATCACGCTCCCGTTCGTCTCGTACGGCGGCTCGAGCATCGTCGCCAACTTCATCCTGCTCGCGCTCCTCCTGCTCGTCTCCAACCACGCCCAGGAGCCGAAGTGAACGGCCGCATCACGCGTGTCGCCGTCGCAGCCGTCGTGATGCTCGGCGCGCTCATCGTCGGCACGACCTACTGGCAGACCTGGGCCTCCGCCGGGCTCGCCGACCGCCAGGACAACGAGATCCAGCGCGTGCAGCAGTTCACGATCAAGCGCGGCACGATCTACGCCAACGACGGGACGACGGTGCTCGCGAAGAACCGGGCGGTCAAGGTCGGCGGGAAGACGCTCTACTACCGCGTCTACCCGCAGCGCGGGCTCACCGCCCACGTGGTCGGCTACTCGACCGTCGTCCGCTCGCAGGCCGGGCTCGAGCGCTCGTACAACGACTACCTCACCGGGGCGAACGGGAACCTGAGCTCCGTCTTCCGCTCGACGCTGAACAGCTGGCGCGGGATCACCGTCACCGGCAACGACGTCTACACGACGATCAACGCGAAGGCGCAGAAGGTGGCGCTCGACGCGCTCAAGGGCCAGTGCGGCGCCGCGGTCGCGCTGAACCCCCGCACGGGAGCGACCCTGGTGATGGCGTCGAGCCCGACGTACGACCCGAACCTCGTCGAGAAGGACTTCGTCAAGATCGGGCTCACGAAGGCCTCGTGCAGCGGCGCCGCGCCGCTCCTGAACCGCGCCACCCAGGGCCTCTTCACACCGGGCTCGACGTTCAAGATCATCACCGCCGCGGCCGCGCTCGACACGGGCGCGTTCACCCCCGACTCGATCTTCCAGGACCCGGGCTACTGCACCGAGTACGGCAAGCCGGTCTACAACGCGGGCAATCCGGACCAGAACGGCCCCGAGGCGTTCGGGCGCCTCGACC
The DNA here is from genome assembly GCA_963746005.1 of uncultured Actinomycetes bacterium. Taxonomy (GTDB): domain Bacteria; phylum Actinomycetota; class Thermoleophilia; order Gaiellales; family Gaiellaceae; genus CAVQZA01. Next base: position 196,053 of record CAVUZM010000023.1, read on the forward strand.
TGCGCTCGGGCTTCGAGCACTCGGTCAACTCGGTCTTCTGCAACATCGGCAAGAAGATCGGCGCCGGCACGATCCTCCGCTACGCGAAGCGCTTCGGCTTCTACTCCGTGCCGCCCTTCGACACGCCGCTGAACGAGCGCGCGCCGAGCGGCCTCTACCAGGGCTCGTCCCTCTTCGACCCGCGCCATCCCGACCCGGAGGTCGATCCGGGCCGGCTCGCCTTCGGCCAGGAGCGGATGCTCGCGACGCCGCTGCAGATGGCGATGGTGGCGGGCACGGTGGCAACCGGCGGGATCGTGATGCGCCCCTACGTCGTCAGCACCGATCGTCGCGCCGAACGGCTCCGTCGTCTACAGGACGAAGCCCGACCCGCTCGGGCGCGCGATCAAGCCGAAGACCGCGCAGGAGCTCAACGAGATGATGCAGCTCGTCGTCACGGGCGGCACCGGCACGGCCGCCCAGATCCCCGGGATCAAGGTCGCCGGCAAGACCGGAACCGCCGAGACCAACGTGATCGGCCGCAACACGACGTGGTTCGTCGGCTTCGCCCCCGCCGACAAGCCCCGCGTCGCGTTCGCGGTCGTGCTCGAGAACCAGACCGGCTACGGCGGCACCACCGCCGCGCCGATCGCGAAGCTGATCTTGCAGGCCCTCCTACCCACCGCCGCGAAACCGTAACCTCCACACACCCATGGTCGTCTCCGATCCCCTACTGAACTCCGTCTTCGACGGTCGCTACCTGATCATCCGCAAGCTCGGCACGGGCGGGATGGCGAACGTCTACCTCGCCGAGGACCAGGAGCTCGGGCGCCGGGTCGCGATCAAGATCCTCGACGACCGCCACGCGCAGGACGTCCAGTTCGTCGAGCGCTTCCGGCGCGAGGCGACGAACGCCGCCGGGCTCTCGCATCCCAACATCGTCTCGATCTACGACCGGGGCGAGGCGGAGGGCACCTACTACATCGCGATGGAGTACCTCGACGGCCGCACGCTGAAGGAGCTGATCCTGCGCCGCGGCCCCGCGCCGGTGAAGACGGCGATCGAGTACACGCGCCAGATCCTGGCCGCGCTCCGGCTTCGCGCACAAGAACGGGATCGTCCACCGCGACATCAAGCCGCACAACGTGCTCGTCGACTCCGAGGGGCGCCTCAAGGTGACCGACTTCGGGATCGCGCGCGCGGGCGCGAGCCAGATGACCGAGGCGGGCTCGATCATCGGCACCGCGCAGTACCTCTCGCCGGAGCAGGCGAAGGGCGCGCCGGTCGACCAGACCTCGGACATCTACTCGGTCGGGATCGTGCTCTACGAGCTCCTGACCGGGACGGTGCCCTACACGGGCGACACGCCGGTCGAGATCGCGATGAAGCACCTCTCGCAGGTGCCGGAGCCGCCCTCGACGCTGCAGCCGCAGATCCCGCACGAGCTCGACTCGATCGTGCTGCGCGCACTCGCGAAGGACCCGGCCGACCGCTACCAGTCGGCCGACGAGATGGACGCCGACCTCGAGCGGGCCGCCAACGGCCTCCCCGTCTCGCCCGCCACCGAGGAGGCGGCGACGATGGTGCTCTCCGCCGCCGACACCGAGACGATGGCCGCGATCCAGGCCGGCCGCTCGCAGCCGCCCCGCGGCCCGGTCTTCTACGACGAGCCGCCGCGCCGCAAGCGCTCGGTGTGGCCCTGGCTCGTCGCGCTGCTGCTCGTCGCGGCCGCGGCCTTCGGAGGCTGGTACGTCTACACGCAGATCCAGCACCAGCTCAAGTCGAACCAGCCGATCGCGGTCGAGAACTACGTCGGCCTCCACGAGTCGGACGCGGTGTTCAAGATCAACGAGCGCGGGCTGACGCCGCAGGTGATCCGGAAGCCGAACGACACGCAGCCGGAGACGATCGTCTACCAGCAGACGCCGCCGCCCGGGAACCGGATCGACAAGGGCAACACGGTCACGATCTACGTCTCGACCGGGAAGCCGAAGGTCGAGGTGCCCGACGTGCGCGGGAAGAGCTCGGTCGACGCGGTCCAGATGCTCGCGGAAGCGGGTCTGAAGTCGAAGCTGGTCACGGTGGCGTCGAACTCGCCGGCGGACACGGTGACCGCGCAGGATCCGAAGCCGGGCGCGAAGGTGGTGGAGGGCACCGTCGTGCGGATCAACGTCTCGAAGGGGCCGACGCAGGTGGGCGTGCCGCTCGTCGTCGGCGAGATGTACAACCAGGCGGCGACCCAGCTCCAGGGGATGGGCTTCGCGGTCGCGCGCCAGGACGTCGCCTCGAGCCAGCCCACCGGCACCGTGATCTCGCAGAGCCCGACCGGCGGCGTCGCCGCACCGGCGGGCTCGACCGTGACGCTCTCGGTCTCGCTCGGCCCGCCCGCGACTCCGGTCCCGGACGTGACGAGCACGGACCAGTCGTCGGCGACCGCGACGCTTCAGGCCGCCGGCTACGTGGTCAAGGTCGTGACGCAGTCGACCACCGACCCGGGGCAGGACGGGATCGTCCTCAGCCAGAGCCCGCAGGGCGGCACGACCGCCAAGGCCGGCTCGACCGTCACGATCTTCGTCGGCTCGCTCACCCAGTGAGCCGCCGCCTCCGCGTCGCGATCCTCGCCGGGGGACGATCGAGCGAGCACGAGGTCTCGCTGGCGTCCGCGCGCTCCGTGCTCGCCGGGCTCGACCCCGAGCGCTACGACGTGCAGGCCGTCGCGATCGGGCGCGACGGGCGCTGGGAGCTCGGCCCGGGCGGCGACGCGGAGACCGTCGCGGAGACGCTGCCCGTGCTCGCCGCCGACCGATCGCCCGCCTCGCTGGGCGACGTCGACGTCGTGCTGCCGATCCTGCACGGGCCCTTCGGCGAGGACGGCACCGTGCAGGGCCTGCTCGAGCTCGCCGGCCTGCCGTACGTCGGCCCCGGGGTCGCCGCCTCGGCGCTCTGCATGGACAAGGACCTGTTCAAGGCGGTGATGCGCGACCGCGGGATCCCGGTCCCGCGCAACATCACGCTGCGCGCCGGCGACCCGGTCTCGAACCCGTTCGAGTTCCCCGTCTTCGTCAAGCCGGCGCGGCTCGGCTCGTCGGTCGGGATCTCGAAGGCCCACGACGAGGCGGAGCTCGAGGCGGCGGTGGCGCTCGCCCGTCGCCACGACGACAAGGTGCTCGTCGAGGAGTTCGTGGAGGGCCAGGAGGTCGAGGTCGGCGTGCTGGGGAACCGCGAGCCGATCGCATCGGTGCCCGGCGAGATCGTCCCGCACGGCGAGTGGTACGACTACTCGGCGAAGTACGACGCGGGCGGCTCGGACGTGATCGTCCCGGCCCGGATCACCGAGGAGCAGACCGCGCGGGTCCAGGAGCTCGCCGTCGAGGCCTTCGTCGCCACCGACTGCGAGGGGATGGCGCGAGTGGACTTCTTCGTCCGCACGAGCGGCGAAGTGGTCGTCTCGGAGCTGAACACGATCCCCGGCTTCACGGACACGAGCGTCTACGCACGCCTCTTCGAGGCCTCGGGGATCCCGTACGGGAAGCTGATCGACCGGCTGATCGAGCTGGCCCTCGAGCGGCACGAGCGCCGCCGCGGGCTCGAGTACTAGAAGCTAGAGCGCGTCCGCCGCGAGGCGGTCGGCCAGCGCTTCGAGCACCTTCGTCTGGATCGACGGCACTCGCTCGAGCAGCGCGCGGAACTCCTGGTCGCGGATCACGAGCACCCGCACCGGCGTCTCGGCCGTCACGGTCGCCGTGCGCGGGCTGCGCGACACGAGCGCGATCTCGCCGAGGAAGTCGCCCGCCTCGAGCACGTCGCGCTTGCGGCCGCCCCGGCGAACCTCGACCTTGCCGTCGAGCAGGACGAAGAACTCGCGGCCGGTCTCTCCCTCCTTCGTGAGCACCTTGCCCGAGCGAAGGTCGATCTCGTCTGCGATCCCGGCGATCATGGACAGCTCGCGCTTCGAGCACCGTGCGAAGAGCGGCACCCGTGCGATCTCCTTCGTCTTGGCGTCCCGGCCGAGCACGATTGCGCGACTATAACCCGCCGAGGGCCGCCTCGAGCGCCTGCTCCCAGACGTCGAGCGCCTCGGCAAGCTCCGCCTCGGAGATCGTCAGCGGGCAGAGGACGCGGATGCAGTTGCCGTAGACGCCCGCCTTGAGCAGGAGCAGCCCGCGGGCCAGCGCCTCGTCGATCACGGCCGACGCGAGATCGGACGCCGGCTCCTTGCTCGCCCGGTCGTGGACGAGCTCGATCGCGAGCATCGCGCCGAGGCCGCGCACGTCGCCGATCGCGTCGAAGCGCGCCTGCCACCCGAGCATCCGGGCGCGCATCGTCTCGCCGATCTCCCCGGCCCGCTCGACGAGCCCCTCGTCCTCGAACACGTCGAGCACGGCGAGCCCGGCCGCGAGCGCCACGGGATTGCCGACGTACGTGCCGCCGACCCCGCCCTCGGCGGGCGCGTCCATGATCTCCGCCTTGCCGAGCACGCCCGAGAGCGGCAGCCCGGCGGCGATCGACTTCGCGACGGTCATCAGATCGGGCTCGATCCCGTAGTGCTCGACCGCCCACATCTTGCCCGTGCGCCCGAAGCCGGTCTGCACCTCGTCGGCGACGAGCACGATCCCGTGCCGGTCGCAGAAGCTGCGCAGCCCGTCCATGTACTCCTGCGACGCGGGCATGAAGCCGCCCTCGCCGAGCTGCGGCTCGATCACGACGCACGCGACGTTCTCCGGAGGAACGACCGTCGACCACGAGCGCTCGAGCGCGTCGAGGGCCTCGCGCGGGCTCGGGCCGCGGTACGAGTCGGGGAACGGCAGCCGGTAGACCTCCGGAGCGAACGGGCCGAGGCCCGCCTTGTACGGATGGGTCTTCGAGGTCATCGTCAGCGACAGCAGCGTCCGGCCGTGGAAGCCGCCCTCGAAGCAGACGACTCCGGTGCGTCCCGTGTATGCGCGCGCGAACTTGACCGCGTTCTCGACGGCCTCCGTGCCCGCGTTGAAGAAGGCGGCCTTCGCCGGGCCGCGGAACGGCGACACGGCGAGCAGCCGCTCGGCCAGCTCCACGTAGACGCCGTACGGGATCACGGTGAAGTCGGTGTGCAGGAAGTGGGCTGCCTGCTCCTGCACGGCCTGGATCACCTCGGGATGCGAGTGCCCGACGTTGAGCACGCCGACGCCGCCGGTGAAGTCGATGAACGTGTTCCCGTCGACGTCGGTGACGGTCGAGCCGCTCGTGTCCGCGGCGAAGACCGAGAGCTGCGTCGAGAGCGCCGCCGCGACCACGCGCTGCTTGCGCTCGAGCAGCGCCAGGGACTTCGGGCCCGGAATCTCCGTCCTCAGGTTGATCGCGCGCGTGACGGCCATGCTCTCAATGTATACGAGCCGTCAGTGGCCCCCGGCTCGACCGTAGAAGTCGCGCCGGCGGATCAGGAAGAAGCTGCAAACGGCGCCGACCGCGGCGATCGCCGCGGAGATCAGGAAGAGCTCGTTCATCCCGCCGATGAAGGCCGCCGTCGCCTGCTGGCGGAGAGCCGGCGGCACGATGCCGGAGGCGACGCCGTGGCCAGCCGAGCCGAGCGTGGAGGTGAGGTGGTGCTCGAAGGCCGCGCCGAGCGCAGCGATCCCCGTCGCGATCCCGACCTGCCTGAACGTGCTGTTCGCGCCCGATCCCATCCCCGTGCTCTGCGGCGGCACGACGCCTACGGCAGTCGCCGCGAGCGGCGGGTTGACGAGGCCGACGCCCGCCCCGAGGAGGATGAACCCGGGCAGGAGGGCGGTCCAGCCCGACGCCACGGTGAGCCCGTGCATCGCCAGGAACGCGACCACGATCAGGGCGAGGCCGCCGCCCATCAGCAACCGGACCGGCGTGTGCGCCGAGAGCTTCCCCGAGATCGGCGCGACGATGAACGAGAGCAGGGTGATCGGCAGGAACCGCAGCCCTGCCTGGAGCGGCGAGTAGCCGAGCACGTTCTGCAGGTAGAGCGTGAAGTAGAGGAACATCGAGAACGCCGACGCCGAGAGCGTGAACGCCGCGACCTGGGCGCCGACGAAGGCCGGGCGGCGGAACAGGTGGAGGTCGAGCATCGGCCGCTTGCTCCGCAGTTCGATCAGCACGAAGGCGACGAGCAGCACGACCGAGCCGATCAGCACGCCCAGGATCTGCGGGCTCGTCCAGCCCTGCGTTGTTCCCGCGCACGAGGCCGAACACGAGCAGGAACAGGCCGCCGGTGAAGGTGAGCACGCCGGGCACGTCGATGCCGCCGTGCGCGGGGTCGCGCGACTCCTCGACCTTCATCAGCGTGATCGCGAGCGCGGCGGCGCCGATCGGCACGTTGACGAGGAAGATCCAGCGCCAGCCGATCCACTCGGTGATCAGGCCGCCGACGAGCGGGCCGATCGCGACCGCGCCGCCGGTGGTCGCGCCCCAGATCCCGAAGGCCGTGCCGCGCTCCTTGCCGTGGAACTCGTGGGCGAGCAGGGCGAGCGAGACCGCGAACATCGTCGCGCCGCCGACGCCCTGGAGGCCGCGCGCGACGATGAGGAAGTTCGCGGTGGGCGCGACGCCGCAGAGCAGCGAGCCGCCCGTGAAGATCACGATCCCCAGCGCGAAGATCCGCTTGCGCCCGAGCAGGTCGGCGAGCGAGCCGGCGGTGAGCGTCAGCGCGGCGAGCGAGAGCGCGTAGGCGTCGATCACCCACTGGAGCTGCGAGAACGAGGCGTGGAGGTCCTTCTGGATGTCCGGCAGCGCGACGTTCACCACCGTGACATCGAGCAGGAGCATGAAGATGCCCGTGCAGACGACGACGAGTGTCCACCACTTCCGCTCCACGGGACGCGAGCCTACCCGCCCGGGCCGACCTCGCTAGCGGTGTGAGCGCTCGTAGAGGGTGGCGTTGACGACGGCGGCCCCGACGATCACCCGTCCCACGATGAAGAGGCCGAACAGGAGGGCCGCTGCGATCCCGAGCGCACCGTAGGTGGTCGACTTCTCCTTGAGCAGCTGCTCGAGGATGAGAACGTTGAAGACCTGCACCAGGACCATCCCGATCGCATAGAAGAGTGATCCCGGGATCAGGTCGGTCCAGCGCGCGTCCCGGTGAGACAGCTCGAGGGAAACCAAGAGCCAGAGGCCCGCGAGAGCGAGCACGAAGAGGAGGAGGGCGATGATCCCGCCGATCGCCGTCCGATGCCCGATCGCGCCGAACCCGACGACGAGCAGGAGTTGGCCGACGACTGCCGCGCTGAAGATTCCGAGCGCATGCGGCTTCACCTTGACCGACGCGGCCGAGCCGTCCCAGGCCAGTGCGTGCACGATCGCGATCGCCCGGAGCAGGACCCGCAGTGCGTAGACGACGACGAAGAACGAGGTGAGGGCGACCCACCAGTCCGAGGGGCCCGTCGCACTCTGGACCTGCTTCGTGACGACCCCGGCGAAGCCGGTCGAGTTCGCGATCACGTCGGGGTGCGTGCCGAACGCACTAGCGAGGAGGCCGAGTCCCGAGATGACGAAGAACGCGAACGGCAGGACGAAGACGAACAGCCGGTAGGAGAGCGCGCCGGCGAGTATCCCGCCGCCGATGTGAGAGTCGTGCTCGATCGTCTCGAACGTCGCGTCGAGGGCCGGCGAGGCCTTCCGCGCTTCTTCGATCCAGCTTCTCAGCGCCCGCGCGTGCTCGATCCAGTTCGCGAACCGCGCGAGCAGCGTCCGCTTCGGCGGCGGTAGGTCCAACTGCCCGGGCTGGTCGATGCGATCGGGCGAGGACATCGCGCCTACTCCGCCCGGCGCTGCTTCTCGGTCGCGCGCCAGTTGGCCCAGACCGGGGAGAAGACCGCGCAGACCAGCGACATCGTGATCATGATGAAGACGTAGCCGATGACCGTGACGACGACGCCGAACGCGCCGTAGATCCTGCCGTTCGCGTTGAGCGGGGCCGCCACGAAGAGCGGCGCGGTGGCGGTGGCGCCGCCGAGGACGACGGTGGCGAGCAGGGCGCCGGGCAACAGCGCCCGTAGCCCGATCTTGCGGTGGAGGAGGAAGCGCGGCACCCAGAGCCAGAACACCGTCGAGGCCACCAGCCAGACCGGCACGAGCACGAGCCAGCCCGCAGCGCGAAGCGACGACGCAGAGACCACTGCGAGCGCGATCGCTCCGGTGAAGACGAAGAAGAAGATCGCATAGAGCCCCTGGTCGGCCAGCGTTCCGACCTTGATCCCCCAGGCGCGGGCGTAGACGTCCTGGTAGATCTGCCCGATCCCGATCCCCCACAAAAGGAAGCTGATCACGACCCCGATCGTCGCCGCGAGCGCATTCGACGAGGCGCTGCCGAACGTGTCGTGGACGAGGCTGGCAGTGGACCCGGTCAGCTTCAGGTGGTCGATCAGACGCTCCGCGAAGAGATTCGTGTCGCCGCTCGACGGGTGGACGACCGCGATCGCCACCAGCACCGCCGGCAGCACCGACAGCGTCGAATAGATCGACGCCGCACAGCCCGAGTTGCGGCTCGCGGCGAAGTAGGCGCGGAACCACTGCAGCGAGAGCCGGCCAACCGGTGTCTCGCCGCGCCTGCCGAGCCAGTCCAGCAGACTCTTGACCCGACCGTGATGCGTCCCCTCCGAGGACGTTGCCTCGCTCATCGACAAAGACTTCGCCAGACGCGAGCGCGACGCATCCGCACCGACCCCGAAAGCCGCTTCCCGAAACTACTGAAGCCGGAGGGACGGGCCGACATACTCTGCCGATGAGCCTGCGGGGCAACCGCGACTTCCTGCGCCTCTGGACGGGACAGACCGTCTCGGTGTTCGGCTCGCAGATCACGCTCCTCGCGCTCCCGCTCGCGGCCGTTCTCACGCTGCACGCCGGCTCGTTCCGGATGGGCGTGCTGGCGGCCGCGGGGATGCTGCCGTGGCTCGTGTTCGCGCTGCCGGCGGGCGTGTGGACCGACCGGCGACCGCGGCGCCGCCGGATCCTGATCGCGACCGACCTCGGCCGCGCGGCGATCCTGCTCACGGTGCCGCTGGCCGCCGCGTTCGACGTGCTCTCGTTCTGGCAGCTCGCCGTGGTCGCGTTCGCCGCGGGAACGCTGACGCTCTTCTTCAACCTGGCCTGGGTCTCGTACCTGCCGACGATCGTCGCGCGCGAGCAGCTCGTCGACGCGAACAGCAAGCTGATGACGAGCACCTCGGCCGCGCAGATCGCAGGTCCGACCTTCGCGGGCGCGCTCGTCGGCGTGGCGACGGCACCGTTCGCGATCCTCGTCGACGCCTGCTCGTTCCTGGTCTCGGCCGCGTTCCTGTCACGGATCCGCACGCCCGAGCAGGAGCGCCCGGTGGCGGCCGCCCGGCCCTGGCGCCACGACCTCGCCCTCGGCCTGCGCTTCGTCGGGAGCGACCTGCTCCAGCGCTCGATTGCCGGCAGCGCGGCGACGCTGAACTTCTTCGGCGCGGCGCAGCTGGCGATCGTCGTCCTCTACGCCTCCACCCAGCTCGGGATGACTCCGGGGCTGATCGGGCTCGCCTTCGCCGCGGGCAGCGTGGGCGCCCTGATCGGCGCGGTGCTCGCGCCGCGGGTCACTGCGCGACTCGGCCCGGGCCGGGCGATCCTCTGGGCGACGGTGCTGTTCCCGATCGCGCTCGCGATCCTGCCGCTCGCCTCGCCGGGCCAGCCGCGGCTCGTCTCGGCCTCGATCGTGGCGGCGTCGGAGTTCGTCGGCGGGATCGGGGTGATGGTCTTCGACGTCAACACCGCGGGGCTGCGCCAGGCGGTCACGCCTCCGGAGCTGATGGGCCGCGCCGCGGGCGCGATGAGCTTCCTCACCCAGAGCGCGAAGCCGCTCGGCTCACTCGTCGGCGGCGCGCTCGGGGCCGCGGTCGGCCTCCACGACGACCCTCTGGATCGCGGCGGCGGGAGGGCTGCTCGTGATCCCGTGGACGGTCTTCTCGCCCCTGCGCTCGGGCGAGCCGATCCCCGCCGCCGAGTAGGATCGCCGCATGGTCCTCTCCGACGCCACGATCCGCCGCCTGGTGGCCGAGGGCCGGATCGGGATCGAGCCCTACGAGGAGGCGCTCCTGCAGCCGTCGAGCGTCGACGTGCGGGTCGACCGCTACTTCCGCGTCTTCCGCAACAACCGCTACCCCTTCATCGACGTCAAGCAGGCGCAGGAGGAGCTGACGGAGCTCGTCGAGATCGACCCGGAGACGCCGTTCATCCTCCACCCCGGCGAGTTCGTGCTCGGCTCGACGCTCGAGCGCATCCGGCTCCCGGACGATCTCGTCGCGCGCCTCGAGGGCAAGAGCTCGCTCGGCCGGCTCGGCCTGCTGATCCACTCGACCGCCGGGTTCATCGACCCCGGCTGGGACGGTCACGTCACGCTCGAGCTGTCGAACGTCGCGAACCTGCCGATCACGATCTACGTCGGGATGAAGATCGGGCAGCTCTCGTTCATGGAGCTGACCGAGCCCTCGGAGCGGCCGTACGGCAGCGACAACCTAGGCTCGAAGTACCAGGGCCAGCAAGGCCCGACCGCCAGCCGCTACTGGCAGAACTTCACCCCGTGATCCTCGTCACCGGCGCCACCGGCTTCATCGGGACGCGCGTCGTACACGAGCTGCGCGCCCGCGACCGGGACGTGCGCGCACTCGTCCACTCGCCGGCGCGCGCCGGCTCGCTCGCGAACTGGGACGTCGAGCTCGCGACCGGCGACGTCACCGACCCCGCGAGCCTGCGCAGCGCCGCGGCGGGCTGCGACCAGGTCGTCCACCTCGTCTCGATCCTGACGGGGAGCAAGGCCGACTTCGAGCGCGTGATGGAGCAAGGGACGCGAAACCTCGTCGAGGCGGCAGCGCCGACGCGCCTCGTGCTCATGAGCGCCAACGGCGTCGACAGCCCGCGTGCCGACGGGATCCCCTACTTCGAGGCCAAACGCGAGATGGAGCGAGCCGTCCGCGAGTCGGGGTTCGAGTTCGTGATCCTGCGGCCGAGCTTCGTCTTCGGCGACGGCGGCGCGCTCGCGACCTTTCTCCGGCTCGCGCGCCGCACGCCCGTGACGCCGATCATCGGCGACGGCACGCCGCGGATCCAGCCGGTCTGGGTCGACGACGTCGCGCGCGCCGTGGCCGAGGCGCTCGAACGGCCCGAGGCCGCCGGACGGACACTCGAGCTCGGCGGGCCCGACATCGTGACCTGGAACGACTTCTGGGCGCGGCTGAAGAAGGCGGCCGGCGTGCGGCGGCCGTCCGTCCACGTCCCGTTCTCGGTGATGCGGGCCCAGGCCGCGCTGCTCGAGAAGCTGCCGAATCCGCCGCTCACGCGCGACCAGCTGCGGATGCTGCAGGCAGGCGACAACGTCGTCACCGGCGAGGACGCCGCGGCGGTGCTCGGGCTCGAGCTCGTGCCGCTCGACGAGCAACTGCGGCGCGTCGCCTGACGCGGGAATATGCTTGCGGAAGCAACCGTTCTAGAGGTTGTCCAACTTCAATAAGTAAACTCTTGGAGGTTTCCGCATGTCCGTAGCAGAGCAGACCGCACAGTTGATCCCGGTTGGCACCTGGAAGTCCGATCCGGTGCACTCGACCGTCGCCTTCTCCCTCAAGCACCACGTCGTCGCGACGTTCCGCGGCAAGTTCACCGACTACGAGGCGACACTCGTCGGCGGCGAGGAGCCGAAGCTGACGGGTACCGTCAAGGTGGCCAGCGTGGCCGTCGAGGACGAGAACCAGCAGGCCCATCTCCTCTCACCCGACTTCTTCGACGCCGAGCGCTACCCGGAGTTCCGGTTCGAGTCGACGAGCATCCGCACCGACGGCGAGAAGTTCACCGCCGAGGCTGAGCTGACGCTCAAGAGCGTGACGAAGCCCGTCACCGTGACCGGCACGATCGCCGGCCCCGTCGCAGACGCCTACGGCGGCGAGCGGCTCGGGCTCACCCTCGAGACGACGATCGACCGCACCGCGTTCGGGATCGACTGGAACGCGCCGATGCCGGGCGGCGGATTCGCCCTCTCGAACGACGTCAAGCTGATCGCCGAGCTCGAGCTCGTCAAGGGACAGTAGGCGTGCAGATCCTCGCAATCTCCGGCAGCCTTCGCGAAGGCTCGTACAACACGAGCCTGCTGCGGGCCGCGGCCGAGCTGGCACCGGCCGGGGTCGAGGTCGAGCTCTACGACGGGCTCGCGTCGATCCCGCCGTACCAGCCCGAGCTCGACGTCGTGCCGGCGCCCACGGCCGTGCAGGACCTGCGCGACCGGATCGCTTCCGCCGACGCGCTCCTGATCGCGACGCCCGAGTACAACGGCTCGATCCCGGGGCAGCTGAAGAACGCGATCGACTGGGCCTCGCGGCCCTTCCCGGACAGCTCGCTCCGCAACAAGCCGGCGGCGATCTCCGGGGTCAGTCCCACCGCCTACGGCGCGATGTGGGCCCAGACCGACCTGCGCAGGGTGCTCGGCATCGCCGGGGTCCGCGTGGTCGGCGAGGAGCTCGCCGTCCCGCAGGCGTCCGAGCACTTCGACGACGAGGGCCGGCTCATCGACCCCGAGGTGCGCGTGCGCCTCGAAGAGCACCTCGAGCTGCTCGTGGCCGAGGCGCGCCCGGCGGCCGTCGCTGCTTGACCGGACGGAAAAGGGAAGAGGGCCGGTCTCCCGGCCCTCTTCCTCGGTCACTAGCCTTGGATTAGTAGGGGCGCTTCCAGCCGGCCCATGGTCCGGCGGCGCTGCGCGCGTAGTCCCCCACGCTGGCTAGGCGGTTCCCTTTGGTCTCGGGGACACGCCCCTACCGACTAGGACCTCCGCTGCCCGTACATGAGTCTGTCAAGCCGGACCACCTCCTTTCCGCGTTGGGCGAACTGTAGCGGAGCTACCGGAGGAGAGTCGACAATTCGAGCCCGCGGTCGAGCGGCACCGTCACGCTCACGAGACCCGGGTCGGCCTGCCGCGCGGCGGAGTACGCCCCGAGCGTCTCGACGTGCGAGAGCACGTTGTCGGCGACGACGAGGCCGCCGGGCTCGAGGCGCGGCCGCGCGAGCTCGAAGAGCCGCTCGTAGTCGTCCTTCTCCGCGTCGACGAAGACGACGTCGAAGGTGTCGTCGAGCCGCTCGAGCACCTCGAGCGCGTTGCCCTCCACGAGCTCGGCCCACTCGTCCAGGCCGGCGTCGGCGACGTTCGCGCGCCACAGCTCGGCCCGCTGCGGATCGACCTCGACCGAGAGGACGCGGCCGCCGAGGATCCGGGCCGCGCTCGCGAGCCAGATCGCCGAGTAGCCGCGCGAGCCGCCGAGCTCGAGCACCTCGCAGCCCGCCTGCCCCGCGACGAGCGAGAACAGGAACCGGCCGGTGGTCGGCGAGACCTGGCGGGCGCGCAGCTCCGAGGGGAGCCCGGCCTCGCGCTCGGCCGCGTCCACCGCCTCCATGCGCGCGAGCACGGCCCGCACGCGGTCGTCGAGCATCAGTGCCCCGCCCGGTGATGTTGCGTCGCTTCCGGGGCGCGAAAAGCAAGCCAGGCAAGGACGCAGGGAGCGCCCATAGCCGGGGCTATGGGCGCGACTGAGGACGCCGCATGGCGCCGCTTAGCGCGTTCCGGAAGCTGCGAGGACATTGCCGGGCGGGGCACTAAACGTCCACCTTGACGAGCCCGTCCACGATCGCGCACGGGATACGTGTCGACCGGGAGATAGGCGGGCAGGGTCAGCGCCTGCCCGGTGCGGATGTCGAACCGCGCGCCGTGGCGCGGGCAGATCGCGATGCACTCCTCCGTCTCCCACTCGCCCTCGCAGAGCGGGCCGTCGTCGTGGGAGCAGCGGTCCTCGATCGCATACAGCGAGCCGCCGCAGTTGTAGACGCCCACGTCGACCGAGCCGGCGTGCACGACCTTCACCTCCCCGGGAGGCAGCTCATCCGCCCGGCAGACGACGACTTCGGCTACTTCAACTCCAGCTCATTGGCGAAGCCGGCCCACTCCTCCGGGCAGCGGGGTGCCCTTCGCCTTGTGGAGGGCGACCTTGAGCGTGCCGAGGCCGAGGATCGCGCACTTGAGGCGCACCGGGCTGAGCGGGATCCCGATCTCCTCGAGCAGCTCCTCCTTCGGGAGCACCGCCACCTCGGACGCCTTCCTGCCCTTCACCATCTCGGTCAGCATCGAGGTCGCCGCCTGGCTGATCGCGCAGCCGCGGCCGGAGAACTTGACCTCCTCGATCGTCTCGCCGTCGTCGCCGAACGCGACGTAGATCGAGACCTCGTCGCCGCAGAGCGGGTTCTGCCCCTCGGCCTGGGCGTCGGCATGCTCGAGCGCCCCGTGCCCGCGCGGGTTCTTGTAGTGATCCAGGATCACTTCCCGGTACATCTGATCGAACTCGCCGCTCACGCCCGTGCCCTTCCCGAGGTCGGAACGAAATCCTTGTGCTCATGAGCATTAGGGATCGTTCGTCGCTGCGTAGCAGGTGTCACCCGAGCACCTTCCTGACCTTGTGGAGCCCGTCGATCAGCCGGTCGACCTCCTCGGGCAGCGAGTAGAGGTAGAAGCTCGCGCGCGTGGTCGCGACGACGCCGAGGCGCGTCATCAGCGGCTGGGTGCAGTGGTGGCCGGCGCGAACCGCGATCCCCTCGAAGTCGAGCACCTGGGCGACGTCGTGGGGATGGATCCCCTCGAGGTCGAACGAGACGATTCCCGTGCGCCGGTCGGCGGGCGGCCCGAAGACGCGCAGGCCCGGGATCTCGGCGAGCCGCTCCATCGCGTAGGCGACGAGCTCGTGCTCGTGCGCGTCGATCGCGTCGAGGCCGATCGCGCTGACGTAGTCGATCGCGGCGCCGAAGCCGACCGCCTCGGCGATCGCGGGCGTCCCCGCCTCGAACTTGTACGGCAGCTCGTTCCAGGTCGTCTTCTCGAGCGAGACGGAGCGGATCATCTCGCCGCCGAGGTTGAACGGGCTCATCGCCTCGAGCAGCTCCGCCGCGGCCCCAGAGCGCGCCGACGCCGGTCGGGCCGCAGAGCTTGTGGGACGAGAAGGCGAGGAAGTCGCAGCCGAGCGCCTGCACGTCGACGGCGCGGTGCGGCGCGGCCTGGGCGGCGTCGACGACCATGATCGCGCCCTGCTCGTGCGCCCACGCGGCCAGCTTCTCGACCGGGTTGATCGTGCCGAGCGTGTTCGAGACGAGGTTGTTGGCGACGACCTTCACCCGGCCCGAGGCGGCGAGCTCGTCGAGCGCGTCGAGCTGCAGCTCCCCGAGGTCGTCGATCGGGATGTGCCGGAACGAGGCGCCCGTCCGCTGCGCGACGAACTGCCAGGGCACGAAGTTCGCGTGGTGCTCGAGCTCGGTGATCACGACCACGTCGCCGGGGCCGAGGTTGTCGAGCCCCCAGGCGTAGGCGACGAGGTTCAGCGCCTCGGTGGTCGAGCGCGTGAAGATCATCTCGCGCGCGGAGGGCGCGTTCACGTACGCGCGGGCCTTCTCGCGCGCGCCCTCGAAAGCCGCGGTCGCGCGCTCGGCGAGGTCGTAGACGCCCCGGTGCACGTTGGCGTACGAGGTCTCGTAGAACGTCCGCAGCTCGTCGAGCACCTGCCGCGGCTTCTGGGTCGAGGAGGCCGAGTCGAGGTACGCGAGCGGCTTCCCGTGCACCTCGTGCTCGAACACCGGGAAGTCGGCCCGCAGGAGGCGCGCGTCGAGCGGCTTCGAGGTCGTGACGGCCATGCCTCTAGCCTAGCTGCCTATGGGACTCTGAACCCGGTCGGGGTATAGCCGGGCGCGCTGACCGCCATCTGCGCGTGCGGCTTGATCCCGGCCAGGCTCACGGAGCCGGCGGCGTTCGTCTTCAGCGTCTTGCCGCCGCCCTTCACCGTCGCGCCCGCGACCGGGAAGCCGTCGTCGAGGACGCGCGCCTGGATCTTCGTGGCCTTCACGCTGAGGCCCGGGAGCAGTCGCTGGTCCTGGAGGTTCGAGCCGGTGTTGACCACGGCGTCGACCGAGCCGTTGTGCAACGCGCCGGCCTCGAGCTGGTAGACGGAGCCGGGCGCCATCGCGTGGACGGCGGCACCGAAGTGGGCGCCCTGCGAGCGGGAGCGAGCCGCCCAGACGGCGCCGTCCTGGGTCCACAGCGCCCAGAGGCGCCCGGTGTCGTCGACCGAGAGCGCCATGTGCGGATCGGGCTGCTTGAACGCGTGCGCGAAGCGCACCGAGTGGACCAGCTTCCCGCCGCGATAGGTGTTGACGATGTACGCGTTCGCGTCCGGGTAGCCGGTCTGCCAGCCGAGGAAGGTGTTGCCCGAGCCGTCGGCGACCAGCGGCACGCGCTCGTCGTTTGCGAGCGACTCCTTGCCACCGGTGAGATTCACGTACGGCCCGCCGAGCGGCCCGTAGAGGTAGCCGCTCTGCCCCGTCGCGTTCGACCAGAACGCGATCTGCGCGTAGCCGGTGGAGTCCACCGCGAGCGACTCCGCATAGCCGCAGCAGTACGGGAACGCGTTGAGCGAGAGCCCGCCGGTGAGTCCATTGAAGACGTCGATGAAGTCGGTTCCGTCCTGCGAGAAGATCGGGCCGCTCGGCATGAACGCGCCGGCCTGGACGTCGCCGGTCCTCGTCCCCGCGAGCGCGTGTCCCGCGTCCCAGGTGACACCGTCGTCGTTCGACACGTAGGGGACGACCCCGGTGGCCTCACCGGCGTAGAGGAGCAGCGAGCTGTTGATGACGACGATCTGGGCGTCGCCGACGAACGGCAGCCCCGAGGCGAGCGTCTCCGTGTTGTTGCCGCGGATCACCTTCAGGTTCCCGGCGACCGGCTCGCGGTAGGCGATCAGCTCGGTGCCCGTGACCGGGAGCACGACCACGGACGGGTCGACGATGTTCTGCAGCGTGTCGCCGGTCAGCTTCGTCCAGGCGCCCGCAGCCGGAGCGGCGACGAGGGCGAGCAGCACGGCACCGGCGGCGAGGAGGCTGCGCATGGCTACTGCGGGATGCGGGCCTCGAGCGCCTCGCCGAGCGCGACGCGCACGGGCTCGAGCTCGATCCGGTCGAGCACGTCCTGGAAGAAGCCGCGCACGATCAGGCGCTCCGCGTCGGCGCGGGTGAGGCCGCGCGTCATCAGGTAGAAGAGCTGCTCGCGGTCGACCTGCCCGGTGGTCGAGCCGTGCGTGCAGCGCACGTCGTTGGCGAGGATCTCGAGCCCGGGGATCGAGTCGGCGTGCGCCTCGGGCGAGAGCATCAGGTTGCGGTTCTCCTGGTAGGCGTTCGTCTTCTGCGCGTCGGGCTCGACGCGGATCATCCCGCGCCACACCGCCGTCGCCTCGTCGCGCAGCGCGCCCTTGAAGGCGAAGTCGGAGGTCGTGGACGGCGCGATGTGCTCCTGGAAGGTGTCGTAGTCGAGGTGCTGGTCGCCGTCGGAGAAGTAGGCGCCGGTGACGCGCGAGGTGGCGCCCGGGCCGGCGAGGTCGTTCTGGATCCGCACCTTGCCCTTCTTCGAGCCGAAGCCGCCGGCGACCCAGTCGAGCTCGGCGTCGCGCTCGACACGCGCGTGGTGCGCGGCGAAGTGCCAGGTCTCGCGCGAGAGGTTCTGGATCGAGACGTACTCGAGCTTCGCGCCCGGGCCGACGAACAGCTCGACCGCGGCGTTCGAGTAGGACGGAGAGCTCGGGCGAGGCCGAGGCGTACTCCTCGATCACGGTCGCCCGCGCGCCCTCCTCGAGCACGACGAGCAGGCGCCAGAAGAGCGAGCCGCCCTCGACGGTGTTCTCGACCTTCACGTAGAGCGGCTGCTCGAGGACGACGCCCTTCGGGACGACGACGAGGAGCCCGTTGCGCCAGGCGGCGAGGTTGTGCGCGCTGAACTTGTCGTCGGCGCCGACGAGCGTGCCGAGCAGCTCGTGCTCTGCGAGCGGCTCGAAGCGGACGCCCTCGGGCGCGCGGTCGATCAGGATCCCGCCCTCGGAGACGTGCGCGACTCCCGGCGACCGCGATGTCGAGCAGCGTCTCGTTGCTCACGGTCGGCGCCGCGGCGCCGTTCGCGGAGAACGCGGCCGGGTCGAAGCCGGCCAGGTCCGTGAACATCCACGGCTCCTGCGTCTTGTCGGGCACCGGGAGCGCCTCGTAGCGCGCGAGCGCCTCCTGCTTATTCATACGGCGCGTACCGCCGGTGGAGCATGATCACGTTCCCGTCCGGATCGTGGAAGAAGGCCATGTGGCAGACGCTCGTGTCGAGCGTGTCGCCGGCGAACTCGACGCCCTTCGCCTCCAGCTCGCGGCGGGCCGCCTCGACGTCCGGGACGCGCAGCGCGATCGACGAGGAGTGCGGCGCCGTGAACTCCTGGCCGATCTGCGTCGGGTCGAGGAGGTAGATGCTCACGTTCTCGCCGAGCTGGAACTCGGGAAAGGCCGTGTTGCCGATCTGCTCCAGCCCGAGCGTCTCGCCGTAGAACTTCTTCGACCGCTCCATGTCGGTGACCGGCACCGAGATGAAGTCGACCCGCTCGACGATCAACCGACCGATCCCTCCATCTGCAGCTGGATCAGCCGGTTCATCTCGACGGCGTACTCGAGCGGCAGCTCCTTCGTGATCGGCTCGACGAAGCCCGACACGATCAGCGCGCTCGCCTCCGACTCGGAGACGCCGCGGCTCATCAGGTAGAAGAGCTGCTCCTCGCCGATCTTCGACACCGTCGCCTCGTGGCCGATGTCGACGTCGGACTCGTCGATGCGGATCGTCGGATAGGTGTCGGAGCGCGAGTCCTCGTCGAGGATCAGCGCGTCGCAGACGACCTTCGACTTGGAGCCGTGCGCACCCTTCGCCACCTCGATCAGGCCGCGGTAGCCGGCGCGCCCGCCGCTCTTCGAGATCGACTTCGAGGTGATCACCGACGAGGTGTTCGGCGCGACGTGGACGCACTTGCCGCCCGCGTCCTGGTGCTGGCCCTCGCCGGCGAAGGCGATCGAGAGCACCTCGCCGTGGGCGCCGTCGCCCATCAGCCAGATCGCCGGGTACTTCATCGTCAGCTTCGAGCCGAGGTTGCCGTCGACCCACTCCATCGTCGCGTTCTCGTAGGCGACGGCGCGCTTGGTGACGAGGTTGTAGACGTTGTTCGACCAGTTCTGGATCGTCGTGTAGCGACAGCGGCCGTTCTTCTTGACGATGATCTCGACGACCGCCGAGTGCAGCGAGTCGGAGGAGTAGATCGGCGCCGTGCAGCCCTCGACGTAGTGCACGTAGGCGCCCTCGTCGACGATGATCATCGTGCGCTCGAACTGGCCCATGTTCTCCGCGTTGATGCGGAAGTAGGCCTGGAGCGGCAGCTCGATCTGCACGCCCGGCGGCACGTAGATGAACGAGCCGCCCGACCAGACGGCGGAGTTCAGCGCCGCGAACTTGTTGTCGTTCGCCGGGATCACCGTCCCGAAGTACTGCTTGACGATGTCCTCGTGGTCGCGCAGCCCCGAGTCCATGTCGAGGAAGAGCACGCCCTGCTTCTCGAGGCTCTCCTGGAGGTTGTGGTAGACGACCTCGGACTCGTACTGTGCGCCGACGCCGGCGAGGTACTTCTTCTCCGCCTCCGGGATCCCGAGCTTGTCCCAGGTGTCGAGGATGTCTGAGGGGAGGTCCTCCCACTTGTCGACCTGCTTCTCGGTCGGCTTGATGTAGTAGAAGATGTTGTCGAAGTCGATCTCGGCGACGTTGCCGCCCCAGGCCGGAAGCGGGCGGGCGAGGAAGTAGTCGAGCGACTTGTGCCGGAACTTGCGCATCCAGTCCGGCTCGCTCTTGTGCTCGGAGATCGCCTCGACGAGCTCGTGCGAGAGGCCGCGGCCCGACTTGTAGAAGTAGTTCGCCGCCTCGTCGGGGTTCGAGAACCCGAACTTGTACTCGCTGCGGATGTCCTTGACGACGTCGGTCTCGTGGGTCGACATCTAGCTCTCCCCTCCGACGGGCTCCGGCGTGAAGGCCTCATAGCCCTCCGCCTCGAGGCGCAGCGCGAGCTCCGGGCCACCTTCCTCGACGATCTTCCCGTCCACGAAGACGTGAACGAAGTCGGGCTTGATGTATTCCAGGATCCGCTGGTAGTGCGTGATCACGAGCGCGCCGAGGTCGGGGCCGACGAGGTCCTTGACGCCGCCCGCGACGGTCTTGAGCGCGTCGATGTCGAGGCCCGAGTCGGTCTCGTCGAGCACCGCGATCCGCGGCTTCAGCATCGCCATCTGCAGGATCTCGACCCGCTTCTTCTCGCCGCCGGAGAAGCCGTCGTTCAGGTAGCGCGAGGCGAGCTCGCGGCTGACCTTGAGCTTGTCCATCTGCTCGAGCAGCTCCTTGCGGAACTCCGGGATCGGGATCGGATCGTCCTGGCCGCCGTTTCTGGCCTTGCGCGTCGCGTTGATCGCGCTGCGCAGGAAGCTCGTGACGGTGACGCCGGCGATCGCCTGCGGGTACTGGAACGCGAGGAAGATCCCGCGCTGCGCGCGCTCGTCGGCGCCGAGCTCGGTGATGTCCTCGCCGTCGAGCAGGAGTGGCGCCCTCGGTGATCTCGTAGGCGGGGTGGCCCATGATCGCGTAGGAGAGCGTGGACTTGCCCGACCCGTTCGGGCCCATCACCGCGTGGATCTCTCCCTGGGCGACCTTCAGGTCGACGCCCTTGACGATCTCCGTGCCGTCCTCGAGCGCGACATGGAGGTTCCTCAGCTCCAGTACTGCCATTCCAGCGATCTCCGTTCCTCGAAAGATGCGGGACGCTTCCCCGCCGAGACGGTTCCAGTTTAGCGGTCCGCCCAAAAGCCGCTACCATCCGGGCATGCCCAACGTAGGTCCTCTCGAGATCGCTGGCCTCCTGCTGCTGGCTCTGCTCCTGTTCGGGGCGAAGCGCCTGCCGGAGATCGGTCGGTCGCTCGGGTCGGGGATGCGGGAGTTCAAGGATTCGATCGGCGGCAAGACTCACGACGAGCCGAAGGACGAGCCCGCCGAGATCGTCGCAGCCGTCCCCGTCGCACCTCCGTCCGAGCCCGCCGTGACCGCCGTAGTGCCGCGCGATCACGACTCCGCTCCGTAAGCCGATGCGGCCGGTCCCGCGCCGCCTCAGCCACGGCGAGGAGGCGACGCTCGTCGAGCACCTCGACGAGCTACGTCACCGCCTCTTCATCATGCTCGGCGCGATCCTCGTCGGCTGCATCGTCGCGTTCATCTTCCACGGCCACATCCTCCACTGGCTGAACGCGCCGCTTCCCTCGTGGATCGGCAAGCCGCTCACGCTGAGCGTGTCCGAGCCGTTCATGACCTCGCTGTGGGTGAGCCTCTACGCGGGCGTCCTGCTCGCGATGCCGATCATCCTCTGGCAGATCTGGGCGTTCTTCGTGCCCGCGATGGAGGACCGTCACGTCCGCACGCTGGCGTGGTACACGCTCCTCGCCGCGTGCCTGCTCGTCATCGGGATCTTCTTCGGCTACTTCGTCGCCCTGCCCGCCGCGGTGCACTTCCTCACGAACTACAACCACCAGTACTTCGACGTGCAGCTCCGGGCGAAGGACTACTACTCGTTCGCGGTGATGGTGATGGTCGCGATGGCGATCGTGTTCGAGATCCCGATCTTCGTGCTCGGCGCCGTCCGCATGGGGATCATCTCGACGAACACGCTGCGCAACAACCGGAAGATCGGCTACTTCATCGTCGCGATCATCGGGGTGCTGCTGCCGGGCGTCGACCCGATCACGACCACGATCGAGACGATCCCGCTGATCATCCTCTACGAGCTCACGATCTGGCTCTGCGTGCTCACGGACCGGCGGGCAGCGCGCGGAGCCGAAGTCGCTAGCATCGGCGAGTCATGAGCACGGTCATCTCCGCGGACTGGGTGCTCCCGGTCGAGGGCGCCCCGATCGAGCGCGGCGCCGTCGCCGATCGAGGACGGCCTGATCGCCGCGGTCGGCACGATCGACGAGCTCGGCGCCGGCGAGCACCATCCCGGCTCGGTGATCGCGCCCGGCTTCGTGAACGCGCACTCGCACCTCGAGTACGCGGTCTACGCGGGCTTCGGCGACGGGCTCGAGTTCGCGCCCTGGCTCGAGCTGCACATGGCCCGCAAGCGGCGGCTCGACCACGAGGACATGGTCGCGATCGCCCGCCTCGGCGCGGCGCAGTGCCTCGCCTCGGGGATCACCACCACGGGCGACGCGAGCTTCAGCGGCGCCGCCGGCACGGCGATGGACGAGCTCGGCCTGCGCGGGATCGTCTACCTCGAGGCGTTCGGCGACGAGCTTCGCGAGGTGCAGAGCCCCGTCGTCTCCGATCGCGTCCGTGCCGGGCTCTCGCCCCATGCACCGTACAGCGCCACCCCGGCCCTCTATCGCGCGTGCGTCGAGACCGGGCTGCCGATCGCGACGCACTTCGCGGAGAGCCCGGCGGAGTACGAGTGGCTCGTCCACGGCAGCGGGCCGATGGCGAGCTTCGCCAACTTCTTCCCGCCGCCGCTCGGCGAGACCGGGATCCGCGCGCTCGCCCGGGCCGGCGCGCTCGGCCCCTCGGTGGTCGCGGCGCACTGCGTCACGGTCGACTCCGAGGAGATCGCGCTGCTCGCGGAGCACGGAGTCGCCGTCGCGCACTGCCCTCGCTCGAACGCGCTGCTCGGCTGCGGGATCGCGCCGCTCCCCGAGCTCCGCGCCGCCGGGATCCGCGTCGGCCTCGGCACCGACAGCCCCGCCTCGACTCCGTCGTTCGACATGTTCGCCGAGCTCCGCGCCGCGATCTTCGCCGCGCGCGCCCGCGAACGGCGCCCCGACGCCCTCTCCGCGACCGACGCCCTGGAGCTCGCGACGCTCGGCTCGGCGCGCGCGCTCGGGCTCGACGACGAGGTCGGCTCGCTGGTTCCCGGCAAACACGCCGACCTCACCGTCGTCTCACTCGATGCATCGTCCTACTTCCCGTGGGAAGATCCCGCCGCGGCCCTCGTCTTCGGAGGCTCGCCGCAGTCCGTGACCACGACCCTCGTCGACGGCGAGGCGCGCTACGAGAGAGGGGGGTTCCGATGGCAAGAACTGAAGCGCAGCGCAACAAGCGCGCGAAGGCGAATGCTCGCCACCGCAAGCGGCCCGGTGGCGGCGTCCCCCAGGTAAACCCCAACGACACTCTCTTCTTCCCGCGCCTGCGCACCCACGCGAAGTGGATGTTCGTCGCGCTCGCCGTGATCTTCTCGGTCAGCTTCGTCGCGTTCGGCGTCGGCTCCGGCTCGACCGGGATCAGCGACATCTTCAACAACGGGCTCGGCCTCTTCGGCGGCGGCTCGAGCGGCGGCACCTCGATCTCGAAGCTGCAGAAGGCCGTCGCGAAGCACCCGAAGGTGGCGCAGAACTACCGCGACCTCGCGACCGCGCTCGAGACGAAGAACCGGAACGACGAGGCGATCGCCGCGCTCGAGAGCTACACCAAGCTGAACCCCAAGGACACCGCCGCGCTGTCCGAGCTGGCGGGCCTCTACCTGAAGCAGGCCGACACGGCGCGCTCGATCGCCCAGGCCGCCTCGGACGCGGCGACTCCCGTCACCGGCGGCGGCCTCTTCGGGCCGTCCTCGACGAGCAAGCTCGGCCAGGCCCTCGCGACCAATCCCGTCGTCCAGGCGGTGGGAAGCAAGGCCGACACGATCATCAGCGCCCAGCGCACGATCGCGCTCACGGCAGCCGGGAACGCGATCAGCACCTACAAGCGCCTCGCGAAGGCCACGCCCGGCGACGCGTCCGTCCAGCTCGAGCTCGCACAGGCGGCCGAGGGGTTCGGGAACTACGCGGTCGCGATCGCGGCGTACAAGCAGTTCCTGAAGCTCGCGCCGCACGACCCGTCGGCCTCGGCGGTCAAGGCGCGGATCAAGCAGCTCCAGCCCGCAGTGAAGAAGTAGCGCCGGCTACTTGCCGGCGACCGAGGCGACGTACGCGGCGACGTCCTGGGCGTCCTGCCCCGTGACGAGGTTCGCGGGCATCGGCGGCTCGGCGATCCGGATCTGATCGAGCACGACGTTCTCGATGCTGCTCTCCGCGAAGCCCTGCTTGCGGTCGTACCGGAACGCGTCGTCGAGGTTCGGGCCGACCTTGCCCTGAGTCCCCGCGTCGGAGAGCGTGTGGCAGCCGCCGCACTGCTGGACGAAGAGCTTCTTGCCGTTGCTCACGTCGGAGGGGCCGCTCGCGATCCCGCCGGTGCCGCAGCCGGCGGCGGTGAGCGCCACGGCGAGGACGGGCAGTGCGAGGAGCCTCCTCATGCCCGTCACGCTCGACGACCACGACGTGGGTGATCGGCACGTCGAAGCGCTCGCGCGCCTTCTCGACGACGTCCTGCTCGAGCCAGGTCGGAGTGGCTCGGGCGGCTTCGGTCGAGATGATCGCCTCGTCCGGCCCGAACGTCCGGTAGGCGTCGCCGAACGCGATCAGCGGGTCGTGCGTCGCCGACCTCGCCGGTCGCCTCGATCCCGGCCTCGAACAGGTTCGCGAGGCTGACGTCGAGCCGCGCCTGAGCGTCCGCACGCGCGGGGTCGACGTCGGACGTCCACAGGTGCGTCCGGTCGAGGAGCGCGGGCGCCACGACGTGCACCTTCGAGTCGCGACCGTGCGTCAGTCTTCACGATCGCGTCGAAGAGCTCGCGGCCCGCGACCGTCTCGTTCGCGATCACGAGCAGGCGGTACTCGCCCGGATCGTGGACGGCGGCCGTCTCCCGCACCGGCCCCTCGCCGGGCTTGCGGTAGTAGAAGACGAAGGCCGCGACCGTCACCACGAGGAACACGATCAGGCACGCGACCCAGCCCCCGAGCGCGTAGGCGACCGCGATCGCCGCGAACGCGGCGAGGGTGATGATCACCAACCGGAAGGCCTCGGCCTCGCTGCGGAGCGGGTTCCGCATCAGTGCCCCGTCCAGTGATGTTGGCGAGCTTCTGGGGCGCGAGCACCAAGCGATGCAAGGACGCAGGGAGCACCCGTAGTCGAGACTATGGGTGCGACCGAGGACGCCGCAGCGCGCCGCGTGATCGCGTTCCAGAAGCCGGAGGACATTGCTGGACGGGGCACTAGAGGAGGTAGATCGTGGTGTAGACGATGATCCACATCACGTCGACGAAGTGCCAGTAGATCCCGGCGATCTCGACGCCGTCGTGGTGCTCGGGCGAGAAGTGGCCGCGGAACGCGCGGATCGTCATGCAGGTGAGGATCGTGAGGCCGACGAGCACGTGGGCGCCGTGGAGGCCGGTGAGGCTGTAGAAGACCGAGCCGAAGGCGCCGTTCGACGGCGCGAAGCCGATGCGCGAGTACTCCATCAGCTGCGTCAGCAGGAAGGTGAGCCCCATGAGCACGGTGAGCACGAGCCCGGCCTGCATCCCGGCGCGGTTGCCCTTCTTGATCGACTGGAGCGCCCAGTGCATCGTGAAGCTCGAGGTGACCAGGATCAGCGTGTTGATCCCGGCCACGTACACCGGCAGGTGGAACGGCGGCGTCGGCCACGGCACGCCGTTCACGACCCGGATGAAGAAGTACATCGCGAAGAACGCGCCGAAGACCATCACCTCGGAGGCGATGAAGAGGAACATCCCGAGGACCTCGCGGTTGACCTTCGAGCTCGCGTGCGCGATCGGCGGGCCGTGGTGAGGGGCGGCGTGCGCTTCCATCAGTGGGTCGGCACTCCTTCAGGCGCGGCCGCGTGCGAGGGCGCCATGATCGCGTGGCGGGCACCCGGGACGCCGTACTCGTACGGGCCGCCGACGACCTGCGGGATCTCGTCGAAGTTGAAGACCGGCGGCGGCGAGGAGACGAGCCACTCGATCGTGAGCGCGTTCCACGGGTTCGCCGACGCCTTCTCGCCGAAGCGCCAGCTGTAGATCACGTTGTAGAGGAACACGATCGTCGAGGCGCCGAGCGCGAAGGACGAGATCGAGATGAACATGTTCCAGTCGGCGAACTGGGGCGCGTAGTCCGAGACGCGGCGAGGCATCCCCTGGAGCCCGATCAGGTGCATCGGCAGGAAGGTGAGGTTGAAGCCGATGAACGTGAGCCAGAAGTGGAGCTTGCCGAGGTTCTCGTTGTACATCCGCCCGGTCATCTTCGGGAACCAGTGGTAGACGCCGGCGAAGATCGTGAAGAGCGCCCCTCCGAACAGCACGTAGTGGATGTGCGCGACGACGAAGTAGGTGTCGGAGGCGTGGATGTCGACCGGGACCGAGCCGAGGTAGATCCCGGAGAGGCCGCCGAGGAGGAACATCGAGAGGAAGCCGAGCACGAACAGCATCGGCGTCCTGAAGTGGATCTTCCCGTCCCACATCGTTGCTAACCAGCTGAACACCTTGATCCCGGTCGGCACCGCGATCAGCAGCGTCGTCACCATCATCGGCACGCGCAGCCAGGGCGCCATCCCGGCCACGAACATGTGGTGCGCCCACACGGAGAAGCCGAGGACGAGGATCGCGAGCAGCGACATCGCCATCAGCCGGTAGCCGAACACCGGCTTGCGCGAGTGGATCGAGATGACCTCGGAGATGATCCCGAAGCCCGGCAGCACCATGATGTAGACGGCCGGGTGGGAGTAGAACCAGAAGATGTGCTGGTAGGCCAGCGTGTAGCCGCCCTGCGACACGTTGAAGAAGTTGGTGTGCATCACGCGGTCGAACATCACGAAGAACTGCGAGCCGGCGATGAACGGCGTCGCGAGCACGACGAGCAGCGAGGTCGTGAAGTTCGCCCACACGAGCAGCGGCATCCGCCAGAAGGTCATCCCCGGCGCGCGCATGGTGATGATCGTGACCAGGAAGTTGAGCGCGGTCATGATCGACGAGGCGCCCGCCCACTGGACGCCCATGTTGAAGAAGACCTGGCCGAGCGGCTGGTGCACCGCGAGCGGCGCGTAGCCCGTCCAGCCGGTCGCGAACGGGCCGCCCGGGCAGAAGAGGCTCGAGAGCATGATGATCCCGGCCATCGGCAGCAGCCAGAACGAGAGCGCGTTGAGCCGCGGGAAGGCCATGTCCGGCGCGCCGATCATCAGCGGCAGGACGTAGTTCGCGAGACCGGCGAACGCGGGCACGATCACGAGGAAGATCAGCAGGGCCGCGTGCACCGAGAAGAGGCCGTTGAAGGTCTGCGGGTCGACGATCTGCATCCCCGGCCGCGCCAGCTCGGCGCGCATGATCAGCGCCAGCATCCCGCCCGCGAGCAGGAAGAACAGGTTGGTGCCGAGGTACTGGACGCCGATCACCTTGTGGTCGGTGTTGACCTTGAAGTAGTCCTTCCACGAGTAGGCGCCGTGGCTCGAGTGGTCGTCGGGCACGGTCGGCTTGCCGAGGAAGTACGAGACCCAGTAGTCGAAGACGCCGATCCCGGCGAGGAAGCCGAGCGGCATCGCGGTGAGGGCGATCGTCGTGACCACGTCGCCCTTCCAGAGCGGCTCCCAGCCCTCGAGGTAGCGGACGAGGACGGCGATCCCCTCGAAGATCCCGAAGAAGAGCGCCGACATCCAGATCGCGCGCAGGAAGCCGGCCCGCAACAGGATGTTGCGCCGTGGCTTCTGCTCGATGTGGTGCTCGGTCGGGGCGACGGTCGTCACGGGCTCACCGTTTTGGTCGAGGTGGGAACGAGGTAGTTAATCAGGGCGTCGAGCTGGCTCTTCGGCAGGGAGCCGAAGTTGCCCGGCATCACGTTCTTCGGGAAGCCGGGCGAGATGTAGGCGTTCGGGTCGGTGATCGACTGGCGGATGAAGTCGGGGACCGAGAGCCCGGCGAGCTGCGCGTCCTTGACGATCTGCGTGTCGAGGTCGGGACCGACCTTGCCGGTCGCGCCCGCCGCCTTGAAGGTGTGGCACGCGCTGCAGCCCTGGGCCTCGAAGACCGCCTTGCCGGCCGCCGCGCCGCCGCCCGCGACCGCCGAGTGCATGCCCTTCGCCCAGGCGTCGAACGCGGCCGGCTGCATCACGATCGCCTCCGAGCGCATCAGCGCGTGCCCGAGGCCGCAGAGCTCGGTGCAGATCACCGGGTAGGTGCCGAGCCGGTCCGGCGTGATCACGAGCGTCGTCGTGATCCCCGGCACCACGTCCTGCTTCTGGGCGAACTCCGGCACCCAGAACGAGTGGATCACGTCCCTCGTCTGCATCACGAGCTTCACGGTGCGGTTGAGCGGGAGCCGGAGCTCGGCGGCGGTCACGTTGCCCTCGTGCGGGTACGCGAACTGCCACTCGAACTGCTCCGCCGTGACGTTGACGATCAGCGGGTTCGTCCCCGCGTCCGAGTTCCGGGAGAGGACGATCGCGCTGGCGACGCCGATCACGATCACGAGGATCGTCGGGACGAGCGTCCAGGCGATCTCGAGCCTCGTGTTGCCGTGGATCGGCGGGCCGTCGCTGTGATCGTCCGGCGCCGCGCGGAAATGGATGATCGAGTAGGCGAGCACCGAGGTGACGACCGAGAAGACGAGGATCGAGATCCCCGTGGCGAGCCAGTAGAGGAAGAAGATCCGCCCGGCCTGCTTCGACGCGGGCGTGGGCAGCCAGTGGAACCCCAGCGCGACGGCAGTGGCGAACGCGGCCGCGACAAGGCCGAACACCACGAGCTGGACAACGGCACCCCTTCGCACGCGGCCGGAGCCTACTGGACCCGGCGGAAGGACGCCAGGTAAACATTGCGTCCGGGGAGGCGGGCGGCAGGTATACCTAGCGGCGATGATCCGGGTCCTGGCAGCCGCCGCCGCCACGGTCGTTCTCGCAGCCTCGCCCGCCGCGTCCGGGGGCCGCGGGGCCGCGCTGACCGTCGCCGCCACCTCGGTCCAGGCCCGCTCCTCGTCGGCCGCGATCGGCTGGCAGACCAGCGCCACGGCGAAGGTCGTCGTCGCGTACGGCCTCACGGGCGACTTCGGCGTCTGGTCGAAGCCGCAGCTCGGCACGTCCGGGCAGGCCCTCCTCGCGGGGCTCGAGCCGAACACGACCTACGTCTACCGTCTGATCGCGGGCTCCGGCAGCTCCCGGGCAGAGTCGCGCGGAACCTTCACGACCGGGCCGATCGCCGCGTGGACGACGGCGACGACGACCGCGAACGCGCTCTTCCTCGACTGGCAGCCGTTCTTCCCGCGCATGGTGTGGAAGGCATGCCCCTCGGACTTCGCGGCGAGCATCGCCGTGGGGATCAACCTCTTCATGGGGAGCTGCGTCGGCGGCCAGCAGCAGCTCGCCGCGCTCTCGGGCAAGGCGTACTCGGTCCTCGACGCCCACCAGAGCGCCGGCGTGGACGGGCGCGGGCTCGTCGGCTGGTACCAGCCGGACGAGGCGGACGACTCGGGCGCGGCGCTCGCGAGCCTGCCGCCCTCGAAGCAGAGCCGGCGCGTCAGCTTCATCACGCTGTCCAACCACTTCTTCAGCGGCGCGAACCCGCTGCCGCAGGGGAACCCCTCGTATCCGAAGCTGATCGCCCCCGTCGACTCCGTCGGCTTCGATCTCTACCCGCTCCAGGTCTGGTGCCGCACCGACGCGTTCCAGGCCGTGTTCCAGGCGCAGCGCGAGCTGACCGCTCTCGCCGCGGGCAAGCCGACCTTCCAGTGGATCGAGGCGGCGACGTGGAACGGCTGCGCCGGGAAGCCGCGCAGCCCGACGCCGCAGACCGTCAAGGCCGAGACCTGGCTCGCGATCGCCGGCGGCGCGCGAGGGATCGGCTACTTCCCGTACTACTGGCCCGCCTCGATCGGCAAGGAGATCGCGAGCATCAACGACGACATCACCGCGCTCGCGCCCGCGCTGCTCGCGCCGGAAACACCCGTGACGACCAGCGGGAACCGGCGTCTACGCAGGTGCCCGTAGCTTCGACGGGGCGCGCTACGTGATCGCGGTCAACGCGACGCTGAAGACGACGAAGGCGACGGTCACCCTGCCCGGCCTCGGCTCCACCGTGGGCTGGGTCTACGGCGAGAGCAGGAGCGTGCCGGTGCGGACCGGCACCTTCACGGACTCCTTCGCGCCGCTCGCGGTGCACATCTACGTGATCGCGCCCGCGGGCTGGTAGCCCGATGACGCGGACGCAGCGGATCACGCTCTGCGCGGCGATCCTCGGCTCCGCGGTCGCGACCGTCGACGGCACGATCGTGAACGTCGCCCTGCCCTCGATCGAGCGCGACCTCGGCGGCGGGCTCCCGTCCCAGCAGTGGGTCTCGAACGCCTACCTGCTCGCGCTCGGCTCGCTGATCCTGATCGGCGGCTCGCTGGGAGACATCTACGGCCAGCGCCGGATCTTCGCGATCGGCGTGACCGCGTTCGGGGTGCTCTCGCTCGCCTGCGCGGCCGCGCCGACGATCCAGGTGCTGATCGTCGCGCGCGCGTTCCAGGGTGCAGCGGGCGCGCTGCTGACCCCCAGCTCGCTGGCGATCATCGTCGCGGCGTTCTCGGAGCACGAGCGCGGCGCCGCGATCGGCTCGTGGACCGCCTGGGGCGGGATCGCGTCGATCATCGGGCCGCTCGCGGGCGGGATGATCGTCGACCAGACCTCGTGGCGCTGGATCTTCGCGATCAACGTCCCGATCGTCGCGGCGACCCTCGCGCTGATCTTCGCCGGGGTGCCGAAGGCGCCGCACGTGACGGGACGGCGCGTCGACTTCGTCGGCGCGGGGCTCTGCGTGCTCGGGCTCGGCGGAGTGGTGTTCGCGTTCATCGAGCAGCCGCGCTACGGCTGGTCGAGCCCGGTGATCTGGATTCCGCTGGTCGGCGGAGTCGTCGCGTTCGCCTCGTTCCTCCTGTGGGAGAGCCGCACCTCGCAGCCGATGCTGAAGCTCGACCTGTTCCGGCGGCGGAACTTCTCGGTCGCCAACGCCGAGACGCTCACGATGTACGGCGGCCTCGCGATCCTCTTCTTCTTCCTCGTGATCTTCCTGCAGCAGGTCGCCGGGTACACGGCGCTCCAGGCCGGACTGGCGACGGTGCCGGTGACGCTGATCATGTTCGCGCTCTCGCGCCGCTTCGGCGCCCTCGCCGACCGGTACGGGGCCCGGTTCTTCATGGGCGCCGGGCCGCTGATCGCATCCGTCGGGATCCTGCTGTTCCTGCGAACGGGAATGCACACGTCGTACCTCGGAGACCTGCTCCCGGCGCTGCTCGTCTTCTCGATCGGCCTCTCGATGACCGTGGCGCCGCTCACCGCGACCGTGCTCGCGGACGCGGACCAGACCGATGCGGGGATCGCCTCGGCGATCAACAACGCGATCGCCCGGGTCGCCGGGCTCGTCGGGATCTCGGCGATCGGCGTCGTCGTCGCGGGCACGCTCCCCGGCGACACGTTCGCACGGGATCCCGGCTCGGTGCGCGCGTTCCACGAGGCGGTCGTGATCTGCGCCGTGCTCGTCGCGGCGGGCGGCGTCGCGGGCGCGGTCGGGATCGTCAACCCGAGGCGGAGGGTCGAGGCCGAGCGGTGCTCCGGCGGCCAGCTCGCGGGTGTTCCGGAGCCCGCAGTCGAGTTAGACTGACGCGTACCGAAGGGGGGTATATGTCCGACTTCATCTCACGTGGCTTTCGAGGGCACCGGCGCGAGTCGGGCGACCCCAGCCGCATCCCGCCGGGTCAGTACCAGACCTCGGACTTCCCGGTCCTCTCGGCCGGGCCCACGCCGCACACGCGGCTCGAGGACTGGACGTTCTCGATCGGCGAGGGCGACGGGCGGAAGACCTGGAGCTGGGACGAGTTCCAGGCGCTCCCGAGCGAGACCGTCACGGTGGACATCCACTGCGTCACCCGCTGGTCGAAGCTCGACACGGTCTGGGAAGGCGTCGCCGTCGACACGCTGCTCGCGGAGGCGGGCGAGGACGACACGCACCCGTACCTGCTCGCGTACTGCGACGGCGGCTACACGACGAACGTGCCGCTCGAGGACGTGACCGACGGGAAGGCCTGGATCGCGTTCAACTACGACGGCGAGCCGCTCGAGCCCGAGCACGGCGGGCCTGCCCGGCTGCTCGTCCCGCACCTCTACTTCTGGAAGAGCGCGAAGTGGGTGCGCGGGCTGGCGCTGCGCGACGAGGACGAGCCCGGCTTCTGGGAGTCGAACGGGTACCACATCTACGGGGATCCTTGGCTCGAGCAGCGGTACGCGGGCGACTGAGCTGGCAGCTCGCGACCGTCGAGTCGGTCGCGGACGAGACGCCCCGGGTGCGGACGATCGTGCTCGACGTCCCCGACTGGGCCGGCCACCGGGCGGGCCAGCACCTCGACGTGCGGCTGACCGCGGAGGACGGCTACCGCGCCGAGCGCTCCTACTCGATCGGCTCTCCCCCGGGCGAGCCGGTGGCGATCACGGTCGAGCGGCTGGACGACGGGGAGGTCTCTCCCTACCTCACCGAGGAGCTTCGCACGGGCGACGCGCTCGAGCTGCGCGGGCCGATCGGCGGGTACTTCGTCTGGGGGCCGGAGGACGGCGGGCCGCTGCTGCTCGTCGCGGGCGGCTCGGGGGTGGTGCCGCTGATGGCGATGCTGCGGCACCGCCGCGCCGCGGGGAGCGACGTTCCCGCGCGGCTGCTCTACTCGTCGCGGACGCTCGAGGACGTGATCTACCGGGCCGAGCTCGACCGTCTCGGTGCGGAAGTCGTGCACACGCTGACGCGGGAGCAGCCGCCCGGCTGGACGGGCTACGCGCGCCGCGTCGATGCGGAGATGCTCCGCGAGGTCGCCTGGCCGGCCGAGCAGGATCCGCGTGTCTTCGTCTGCGGCCCGACGCCGTTCGTCGAGACCGTCGCGGGCACGCTGGTCGACCTCGGCTATCCGGCGCAGATGGTGAAGACGGAGCGGTTCGGGGCGACGGGAGGGCGGTGATGGAGGCACTCGACGGCAACGCGATCGGCGGGCTCCTGGACGAGGTGTTCGGTGCCGAGCTGACCGCGGCGTGGGGCGTCGTGCGGGAGGCTGTGGCGCCCGGCGGCAGGTGGCCGAGCTCGCCGTCTACGTGCGCGCGCCCGGGACGGTCGTGCGCTGCCCGAGCTGCGACAGCGTGCTGATGACGTTCGTCGAGGTGCGGAAGGTCTGGTCGGTGGACATGCGAGGGCCTCGCGACCCTCGAGATGTAGCGCCGGCGGCGTGACGATCTCGTAACCATCGTGTCCCGTCGAGGCGTGCCTTCGGGCCGACCTCGAACCCGCCGGATCCCAATGCTGGACTCGCGAACTGTCCCCTCGAGCCAGGTCCCGGTGCCTGACCCCACGACGTGTCCGGTCAGGACACGAGTGCTCGGCGGCCCGCCTCGCACGCTCGGCCGAGCGCGTCTCGCAGCGCCGCGCCCGCGGCGAGCTCGACGAGAAAGACCCCGGCGAACGCGTCGCCCGCGCCCGACCGCTCGGACCGCACTGTCTCGCTCGGCCGACCGACTGCGATCTCGCCGCCCGACACCGCGACGGCTCCGGCCGCGCCCGCCGTGACCACGGCGACCTCGTACAGCTCCGCCAGCGCGTAGCGCCGCCTCGCGGAGCTCGAGCCCCGTGAGCGTCCGCGCCTCGTCCTCGTTCGCGAACAGGACGTTCGCGCCGTTCGCCCGCGCGTGGAAATCGGCGCCGATCGGACCGGCGGCCACGACGGCGACCAGCGGTGCGACGCACCGTCTCGAGCGCCGCCCTGGCCGCTTCGGCGGTGTCGTCCCGAAGGAGCGCGTGGCCCGAGACGAGCAGGGCCCGGGCGGCGAGCGGCGACGGGATGTCGGCGGGGCTCAGCCGCGCGCTCGCCCCCCGGTCGGCCGCGACCGCCCGCTCATCGCCCTGCCCCGCCTCGACGAAGGTCCCCGTGGGCAGTTCCTCGTCGACGGCGAGGATCGCTTCGACCCCGGCCGCCTCCAGCTCGGCCCGGATCGCGCCGGCCGCGGGATCCGAGCCGACACGACCGACGACCGCCGCGCTCGCCCCGTGAGCCGGCCGCCGCCAGCGCCGCGTTGACCGGGACGCCGCCCGCGCGCACGGACACCGGGGCATGCGACACCCGGCCGGGCACGAGCTCGGCGACGGTCACGTCGAGGAGCACCTCGCCGACTGCGATCAGATCGAGCTCGATGCGGCGGATTATGATTGAGCTCACTTCGGCGATCGAGAAAGGGGCCCTCCGGTGACCGAGACCTTCCGCATCCCGTACGAGTCGCTGGATCCACTCACGATCGGCGCGGCGGACGACGAGTCGAAGGTCTACCGGGACGAGCTCGAGCTCGAGATCCCGGAGGCGAATCTCCTCGCCGCGATCTATCCCGACGAGCCCGAGCCCGTCCCGAACGCGACCGAGGCCGCGCGCGCGGCGCTCGAGAGCCCGGTCGAAGGGCCGTCCTTCTCGCAGCTGATCGCCGGCGGCAAGTCGGTCGCGATCGTCGTCGACAACCAGTTCCGCCCGACGCCGCAGTCGAAGCTGCTGCCGGCCGTGCTCGACGCGCTCGAGGCGGCGGGCACGACGAACGCGTGCGTGATCTGCGCCAACGGCAAGGTCTTCCCGATGTCCGAGTCGGACATCGAGATGAAGCTCGGGCGCGAGAACCTCGACCGGATGGAGAAGATGGGCATCCCGTTCTTCCAGAACGAGCCCCGGAACGCCGAGTCCTACACGTACGTCGGCGTCTCGTCGCGCGGCACGCCCGTGTGGCTCCACAAGGAGGTCGCCTCGCGCGACGTGAAGATCACGATCGGCCAGACCCAGGCGAACCACTGGGGCGCGGGCGGCGGCGGCAAGCTGATCCTCCCCGGCGTCGTCTCGGACGAGACGATCGAGTCGAACCACTGCAACTTCGTGCCCTCGCCGCAGACCCACTACGGCGCGGTCGCCGGGCCGATGCGCTCCGACATCGACGACGTGGCGACGATGTGCGGCCTCGACGCGACGCTGAACGTCGTGCTCGACACGCGCGGCCGCGTCGTCTTCGTCAACTTCGGCGCGCACCCGACCTCGCACCGGCAGGCGATCGAGCGCTTCAACTCGATCTACGCCTACGAGAGCCCGGTGCCGGAGAAGGGCCAGGCGGACATCGCGATCTGCGGCGTCTTCGCCCCGACCGACCACCTCTTCTTCCACACGGGCTGGGGCTGCATGTCCTCCGACCTCGTGGTCAAGGACGGCGGCACGATCATCTACTGCTCGCCCTCGCCGGGCGTCCACACCGAGATCGGCGACTTCCCGGGCCTGGCGCTGATGGACCTGATGAAGCCGTACATGCCCCCGACGGCCGCGAACTACGAGCAGATCCTCCGCGACATCCACGCGCGCCAGATCCAGATGTGGGCCGGCTGCATCTGGGTGCCGATCTACGAGGTGATGACGCGCAAGCACCTGACGATGGTCACGCTCGAGGAGAACCTGGAGATGGCGGCCGACATCGGCATCGACGCGACCACCTCGCTCGACGAGGCGTGGGCGGCGGCGCTCGAGCGGCACGGGCCCGACGCGAAGGCGATCGTGCTCCCGTTCGCGCGCTACCAGCTGCCGACCAACGCGATCCGCATGCACTCGGAGTCGGCGCCTCGGGGAGATCGCGCACGCCTGAGCCGGAGGAGATCCGCGGCTCGACGACGATCGTCGAGCTCCTGCGGCTCTTCCCGGGCGGCGAGGCGGCGAACCTGATGTCGACGCTCGCCTGGCCGTGCGCCCACTGCGGCGGCGCCTTCCACGAGCCGTTGACGATGGCGGCAAAACGGCACGCGCGGGATCCCCGCGCGGTGCTGACCGCCTTCCGCGCGCTCGCGGCGGGCGAGCTCACCGACGAGCAGGTCGCGGCGGCGGCGAAGAAGGTCGCGTGACCTGGGTCGGCCGGCCGCTCGAGCGGATCGAGGACGAGGCGCTGCTCCGGGGCCGCGGCCGTTTCATGGACGATCTCGACCCGGTGGCGCAACGCGAAGCACGCGGCGGTCGTGCGCTCGGCGTTCGCGCACGCGCGCGATCGGCGAGCTCGACGTCTCGGCGGCGCTCGCCTCGCCCGGGGTGGTCGGCGTGCTCACCGGCGAGGAGGTCGTCGCGCTCTCCCGGCCGTTCCCCGCCGGCGCCGAGAGCCCCGTGCCGTACTACGCCGCGGCACACGAGGCCGCGCGCTACGCGGGCGAGCCGCTCGCCGTGGTCGTGGCGCGAGAGCCGCTACCTCGCCGAGGACGCGGCCGAGCTGATCGCGGTCGACTACGACCCGCTCGAGCCGGAGGAGCGCGAGGTGCACGACCGCTCGTTCTCGTACGGCGACGGTCGACGAGGCGTTCGCGGCCGCCGACCTCGTCGTCTCGGAGCGGTTCGCCTTCCCGCGCTGGTCGTGCACGCCGGTCGAGTGCTTCGGCGTGATCGCCGACTGGCAGGGCGACGCGCCTGACGGCGTGGTCGAACTTCCAGGGGCCGTTCTCGCTGCACGGCGTCGCGGCCTCGGCGCTCGGCCTGCCCGGGCTCGAAACTGCGGCTGATCACCCCTCCCGATTCGGGCGGCTCGTTCGGGATCAAGTCGGCGGTCTACGTCTACGTCGTGCTGATGGGCCTCGCGTCGCGGAAGCTCGGCGTGCCGGTGCGCTGGACGGAGGACCGGCTCGAGCACCTGGCCGCGAGCGCCCACTCGACCGGCCGCGTCACCGAGGTCGAGGCCGCGTTCGCCGCCGACGGCGAGCTGCTCGGCCTCCGCTACGACGCCGTCGAGGACGTCGGCGCGTACATCCGCGCGCCCGAGCCGGCCACGCTCTACCGGATGCACGGCTCGCTCTCGGGCGCCTACCGCGTGCGAAACGTCGCGGCCCGCAACCGCGTCGTGCTGACGAACCGCTGCCCGACCGGGCTGAACCGCGGCTTCGGCGGGCCGCAGCTCTACTTCGCGCTCGAGCGGACGATGGCGATCGCGGCCCGGCGGCTCGGGCTCGACCCGGCGGAGCTCGCGCGCCGGAACCTCGTCTCGGAGTTCCCGCACCGGACGCCGAGCGGCGGGCTCTACGACTCCGGCGACTACGAGGCGTGCCTCGACGCGCGCGCTCGAGCTCGTCGGCTACGAGGAGCGCCGCGCCGAGCAGGCGGCCGGACGCGCGCTCGGGATCGGGCTCGCCTGCATCGTCGAGCCGTCGATCTCGAACATGGGCTACATCACGCTGGCGCAGACGGCCGAGGAGCGCGCCGCCGGGTTGCCGAAGTCCGGCAACGCCGAGGGCTGCACGATCTCGATCTCGCCCGCGCGGCGGGATCACGGTCCGCCTCTCGACGACGCCGCAGGGCCAGGGCCACCGCACGGTCGCCGCGCAGATCGTCGCCGACCGCCTCGGCGTCGAGCCCGGCGAGATCGAGGTGCTGTCCGAGCTGGACACGTCCACGAGCGCGTGGACGATCGCGTCGGGCAACTACTCGTCGCGGTTCGCGGGCGTCGGCGCGGGCGCGATCGCTGGCCGCCGCGGACAAGCTCGCGGCGAAGATCGCCGGGATCCGCGCCCACCTCGGCGCCGACCTGCTCGCTGCGCCGCGTCGCCGGAACCGCCCACTGGAACCCGCGAGTCGCTTCCGCCCGGGATGGAGCCCGGCCTCCACGCGACCGCCTACTTCGCGGCGCCGGGCCTCGACCCGCCGGACGGCGACGACCGGGTCGCCTCCTCCGCCGTCGCACGGCTTCCTCGTCGACGTCGCCGTGGTCGAGGTCGACCGCGACACCGGGCGAGGTGCGGATCCTCGACTACGTCTCGGTCCACGACGCGGGCCGGCTCCTCAACCCGCTGATCGTCGACGGCCAGATCCGCGGCGGCTTCGCCCACGGCGCGGGCGCCGCGCTCTTCGAGCGGATCGTCTACGACGAGGACGGCGTCCTCCTGACCGGCACGTTCATGGACTACGTCTGCCCGACCGCGCCCGACCTGCCGCGGGTGAGGATCGGCCACCGCGAGACGCCGGCGCCGTTCGCCGCTCGGCGCGAAGGGGCTCGGCGAGGGGAACACGATGTCGGCGCCCGGTCGCGATCGCGAACGCGGTCGCCGACGCACTCGGCCTCGACCACGTCGAGCTGCCGCTCACCCCGGCACGGGTCTGGGAGCTGATGCAGGCGTGAAGCCGCCGCCGTTCCGCTACGAGCGGCCCGAGACGGTCGAGGAGGCCGCGGCGCTGCTGGCCGAGCACGGCGACGAGGCGAAGGTGCTCGCCGGCGGGCAGAGCCTCGTGCCGCTGCTGAACTTCCGGCTCCTGCGCCCGGCCGTGCTCGTGGACGTGAACCGCGTCGCCGGGCTCGACCGGATCGACGGCGCGCGCGTCGGGGCGACCGTGCGCCAGAACGACTTCACGGGGGTGCCGCTCGCCGCGCAGGCGCTGCCCTCGGTCGGCCACTTCGTGACGCGCAACCGCGGCACCGTCGGCGGCTCGATCGCGCACGCCGACCCCTCGGCCGAGCTGCCGCTCTGCCTGCTCGTCCTCGGCGGCTCGGTCGTGACGACTCGGCGGGAGATCGCCGCGGACGACTTCTTCCGCTCGCACTTCACGACCGCGCTGGAGCCCGACGAGCTCGTCGTGGAGACGGTCTGGCCCGAGGGCGGCTCGGTCGCCTTCGAGGAGATCGCGCAGCGCCACGGCGACTTCGCGCTCTCGCTCGCCGCGTGCTCGGTGCGGCGTCGAGCACGGCACGGTGGCAGAGGCGCGGGTCGGCGTCGGCGCGGTGACCGACCGGCCGACGCTGCTCGAGCTCGGGCTCGAGGGCGCGGCCGGCGACCGGAGAGACCGCGCGCGAGGCCGGTGCGAAGGCGTCCGCGGCGGTCGACCCGCCCGGAAACCTGCACGCCTCTCCCGCGTACCTCCGCCACCTCACCGGCCTGCTCGTCGAGCGCGTCCTCGCGAAGGCGTTCGCGTGATCGAGGTGACCGTGAACGGCACGCTTCGCCGCGCCGAGGCCGAGCCGCGGCTCCTGCTCGAGCGACTTCATCCGCCACACGCTCGGCCTCACCGGCACGCACGTCGGCTGCGAGCACGGCGTCTGCGGCGCGTGCACCGTGCGGCTCGACGGCAAGGCGGTCAGGAGCTGCCTGCTCTTCGCCGTCCAGGCCGACGGGCTCGAGATCGAGACCGTGGAAGGGCTCGAGTGGGGCCCGCTGCACGAGGCGTTCCGCCGCCACCACGCGCTGCAGTGCGGGTTCTGCACCGCGGGGATCCTGATGACCGCGACCGACCTGCTCGGGCGCGGGGCAGCCGACGCGCGAGGAGATCGAGGAGGCGCTCTCGGGAAACCTCTGCCGCTGCACCGGCTACACGCCGATCGTCGATGCGATCGTGGAGGTCGCGGGCGCGTGAACCTCGCCCTCTCGCTCCTCGCGGCCGCCGAGCGCCATCCCGACGCGGAGGCGCTTCCCGGCCACACCTACGCGCAGCTGCGCGAGCGGGCGGCGCGGATCGCGGGCGGGCTCGAGCTGGAGCGCGGCGAACGGCTTGCGGTCGTCCTCGACAACCGCGTCGAGACCGCACTCTTGTACTGGGCGGCGCAGTGGCTGGGAGCGGTCTTCGTGCCGCTCTCATGGCGCCTCTCCGAGCCGGAGCTCGACTACTGCATCCGCGACTGCGGCGCGAGGCTCGTCCTGCGCGAGGGCGACCCGCTCCCGGACGGCGACGAGCACCCCGGCGCGCTCGACCTCGACGAGCGGGAGCCGAGCCTGATGCTCTACACCTCGGGCACGACCGGGCGGCCGAAGGGCGTCCCGCGTTCGCACCGCGCCGACCGCGCGGGCGGTCTCTCGCAGGCGCTCCAGCACGGGTATCGCCCCGGCGACCGGACGCTCGGCGTGATGCCGCTCTACCACACGATGGGGATCCACTCGCTCGTCGCGATGCACCACGTCGGCGGCTGCTTCGTCTCGCTGGCGCGCTGGGACGCGGGCGAGGCGCTCCAGCTGATCGAGCGCGAGCGGATCACCTCGCTCTACCTCGCGCCGACGCTCTTCCACGACCTCGTCCACCACCCGCGGGTCGCCGAGCACGACCTCTCGTCGGTGCGCGCGCTCGGCTACGCGGGCGCGGCGATGACCTCGGCGCTCGTCGAGCGCTGCGCGGCCGTGTTCGACCCCGAGGTCTTCGTCAACCACTACGGCTCGACCGAGATCTACACGTTCTCGATCGGAGCCGACCAGCGTCGCAAGCCCGGCTGCGCGGGCCGGCCGGCGCTGAACGCGCGGCTCGAGCTGCGGGACGGCGAGATCTGCTGCCACCTGGGCTCCGACGAGGCCTTCGCCGGCTACTGGAACCGGCCGGACGCCGACGCGACTGCGATCCGGGACGGCTGGTACCACACCGGCGACATGGGCCGGCTCGACGCCGAGGGCGACCTCTGGGTCGAGGGCCGGGTCGACGACATGATCATCAGCGGCGGCGAGAACGTGCACCCGCTCGAGATCGAGGACGTGCTCGCGCGCCACCCGGGCGTGCGCGAGGTGGCGGTGATCGGCGCGCCCGGACGACCGCCTCGGCACGCGCGTCGTCGCGGTCGTGGTCGGCGAGGCGACCGCCGAGGAGCTCGACGCGCACTGTCTCGGTTCCGAGCTGGCCCGCTTCAAGCGGCCGCGCGAGTACCGCTTCGTGGAGACGCTGCCGAAGAGCGCGTCGGGGAAGATCCTGCGCCGGAAGCTCCGCGATGAGAAGGTCTCCGCATGAGCTACGACGGCTTTCAGGGTCGAGCGCGACGGCGCGACGGCGACGATCACGCTCGACGTCCCCGACAAGCTGAACCGCGTCTCGATGGCTCGCGCGCTCGCAGCTTGCGCAGGTCTTCGAGGAGCTCGGCGGTGACGACGAGGTGCGCGCGGTCGTGCTCCGCGGCGCCGGCCCTGCGTTCACCGCCGGCGGCAACGTCGCCGGCTTCCTCGAGACCTCGCCGCTCGAGCTCTCGCGCCTGCACGAGAACGTCGCCGCGCCCGAGCGGTGCCCGAAGCCGGTGATCGCCGCCCTGCACGGCTACGTCTTCGGGGTCGGCCTCGAGCTCGCCCTCGCGTGCGACTTCCGCCTCGCGGCGGAGGGAACGGAGCTCGCGCTGCCCGAGGTGAAGCTCGGGATGATCCCCGGCTCGGGCGGCACCCAGCGCCTCGCGCGCCTGATCGGCCTCGGCCGCGCGAAGGACGTGATCATGCGGGGCCGGCGGATCGGCGCCGAGGAGGCCCTGAGCCTCGGCCTCGTCACCGAGGTCGTCCCGGAGGCCGAGCTCGACGCGGCCGTCGCACGGCTCGTGGAGGAGCTCGCCGCCCTCTCGCCGCTCGCGCTCCGGACCGCGAAGAGCGTCCTCAACAGCGCCTACGACGGCCCGCTCGAGGCCGGGCCTGCAGCTGGAGGGCCTGACGTACGGCATCCTCCGCACCTCGCACGACTTCCGCGAGGGCGTCGAGGCGTTCGTGGAGAAGCGCAAGCCGGAGTTCGAGGGCCGCTAGCTGAGCGCGAGGCCCCGCGTCCTCCATCTCAGCGCCGTCGTCGGCCGTCGCGCTGCGCGACGCGTCGGGCGGCCGGCTCGGCACGGTCGAGGACCTGATCGTCCGCCTGGGCGAGGACACCTACCCGCCGGTCACGGGCATCCTCGCGAAGGTCGCGGGCCGGGACGTGTTCGTGCCGGCCGAGCAGATCGACGGACATCGAGCGCGAGCCTCGTCACGCTGAGCGGCTCGCGCCTGAGCCTCGAGCCGTTCGAGCGCCGGCCCGCAGGAGGTGCTGCTCAAGCAGCGACGTGCTCGACCGGCAGCTGATCAACGTCGAGGGCGCCCGCCTCGTCCGCGCCAACGAGATCGAGCTCGCGCGGCTCGACGGCTGGTAGCGCGTGGTCGGCGTCGACACGGCCCGCGCGGCGGCCTGCGGCGGCTGCTGCCGCAGCGGCTCGGCGCGCCGCATCGCCACCGGCGACGTTCCTGGACTGGGCGAGCGTCGAGCCGTTCGACGGGCACGTGCCGACGGTGCGCCTGCGCGTGCCGCACCCGAAGCTCGCCAAGCTCCATCCGGCCCAGATCGCCGACCTCGTCGAGGCCGCCTCGCACCGCGAGGGCGAGGAGATCATCGAGGCGTCGGCGACGACGACCGCGAGCTCGAGGCCGACGTCTTCGAGGAGCTCGACGACCACCACCAGCGCGAGTTCCTCGAGGACCGCCCGCGACGCGCAGGTCGCGGAGATCCTCGCGCGGATGGAGCCCGACGACGCGGCCGACGTGGTCGCGCGAGCTGCCGAGGACGAGCGCCGGAGCCCGTGCTCGCGCTGCTGCCCGTCGGAGCCAGCGCGTCAAGGTCCGCGCGCTGCTCGGCTACGACCCGGCCGACGGCGGGCGGGCTGATGAGCCCCGACTTCGTCTGCGTCTTCTCGCAGGCGACCCGCGACGAGGCGCTCGAGCGGTCCGCCGCAGCCGCGTCGCCGCCCGAGCTGCTCGACGTGCGGTGTTCGTGATGAACGAGCGCCACCGGCTCGCTCGCGGCGCGATCTCCGTCGTCGACCTGCTTCGCGCCGAGCCCGGGCGCGCGGCTGGGCGAGCTGGTCAAGCCGACGTCCCCGATGCGCGTGCGACCCGACTCCGCGTTCGAGGAGGTGGCGCGGACTGATGACCGACTACAACCTCACCGTCGATCCCGGTCGTCGACGAGCAGGAGCGCATGGTCGGCGTGGTCACCGTCGACGACGTGCTCGAGCTGATGCTGCCCGAGGGCTGGCGGCGCAGCTTCGGCGTGTTCGGCGGCGAGTGAAGGGCTAGGATCGGCGCCGTGACGATCCGGGACGATCCAGGATGTGGCGCCGAGTACGCGCCACCTCGGGGCGTCTGGCGCCGTCGCCCTGCGCGGCCGGTCGCCGCACGCGCCTCACGTAGCCCGTTCGGACACCCGCTCCGCCGGCTCTTCCTCCTGCTCGGGGTGCTCGGCCCCGGGCTGATCGCCGCCAACGCCGGCAACGACGCCGGCGGGATCGCCACCTACTCGGCCGTCGGCGCCAGGTACGGCTACGCGCTGATCTGGCTGATGGTGCTGATCACGGTCTCCTGATCGTCGTGCAGGAGATGGCGGCGCGGATGGGCATGGTCACCGGCAAGGGCCTCGCCGAGCTGATCCGCGAGCAGTACGGCGTGCGCTGGTCGATGTTCTCGACGATCTCGGTGCTGATCGCGAACCTCGGGCATCTGCATCTCCGAGTTCGTCGGCGATCGGCGCCGCGCTCGGCCTGATCGGCGTGCCGGTGCAGGTCTCGGGCCCGATCGCCGCGGTCGCTCGTCTGGCTGCTCGTCGTGCGCGGCTCCTACAAGCTCGGCGGAGCGCGTCTTCGTTGGCTGATGATCCTGGCCTTCTTCGCCTACCCGATCGCGGCGATCCTCGCCCGCCCCGACTGGGGCGCGGTCGGCAAGGCGGCCGTCGTGCCGCAGATCCATCTCACCTCGGCGTTCCTGCTGCTGTTCGTCGCGACCGCGGGCACGACGATCACGCCGTTCATGCAGCTCTACGTCCAGTCGGCGGTGGTCGACCGCGGGCTCGGCGTCGAGGACCTGCGGGCGGAGCGGACGCGAGGTCGCGACGGGCTCGATCTTCGCGAACCTGATCGCCTGCTTCATCATCGTCGCGACCGGCGCGACGCTCTACCTGCACGGGATCCACACAGTCGGCTCGGCGGCGGACGCGGCGAAGGCGCTCGTGCCGTTCGCCGGGCGCTTCGCCGAGATCCTGTTCGCGATCGGCCTGCTCGGCGCGAGCCTGCTGGCGGCGGCGATCCTGCCCGGTCGCCGACCGCGTACGTCGTGGCCGAGACGTTCGGCTTCGAGAAGGGCGTCGGCCGCCGGCCGCGACGAGGCGCCGGTCTTCGTCGGCGTGATCACGGCCCTGATCGCGATCGGCACGGTCGGTCGCGGTGATCCCGGGCGTGCCCGGTGATCTCGCTCCTGATCGTGGTCCAGGTCGTCAACGGCGTCCTGCTGCCGGTGACCCTGTTCTTCGTCTGGCGCCTGGCCTCGAACAGGGAGCTGATGGGCGACTACCGAAACGGCCACACCTTCAACATCCTGGCGGGCGCGACGGTGATCGCGACGTCGGCGCTCTCGCTGGCCCTGCTCGCGGTGACGATCGGCGGGGTCTTCGGCCTCTAGGGCGCCGCCTCGGCGGCTACCGCCTCCGGCGCACCCTCCTCTCCGCGACGCGCTAGCAG
This sequence comes from uncultured Actinomycetes bacterium, assembly GCA_963746005.1. Lineage (GTDB taxonomy): Bacteria > Actinomycetota > Thermoleophilia > Gaiellales > Gaiellaceae > CAVQZA01. The sequence goes on from CAVUZM010000023.1 coordinate 240,021, forward strand.
CTTGCCGGCCTCCCAGAGGCCGAGGAGCAGGACGGCGGGAACGGCGCCGATCAGCCATTGCCTGCCGGTGAGAGCCTGGGTGCCGAGCAACGACGTCAGCACGCCGCCCCGGACGATCAGGAGCGCGAGACCGATCTCGAT
>CAVUZM010000024.1:0-98628 GCA_963746005.1 uncultured Actinomycetes bacterium
GCTCCTTGACGAAGACGCCGGCCACCGGCGACTCCGGCGTCGGGTACGCCGTGGTCATGAACAGGACCTTCATCGGTCCAGGAACCGCCGCGCCCAGAGCTCGAGGTTGAGGGCGCGCCAGAGCTCGAAGCCCGCGTCGAGCTCGCCCTTGCCGGTGCCGCTCGAGCCGCCGCCGCGCCGCGGGCGCGTCGACGAAGCCGCGCTCGGCGAAGGAGCGCGACGCGAAGACGTCGGCGGCGAGCACGCCGAGCGGGCCGCGCAGGAACCGCGCCTCCGGCGTGACGAAGCCGAGCTTGTCGCGCCGCGCCCGCACCTGCTCGGGCAGGAGGTCGGCGAGCGCGCGGCGCAGCACCGACTTCGTCTCGCCGCGGTGGATCAGCTCGCCGCCGTCCAGCGAGAACAGCGAGCTCGACGAGGCGATGGTCGAGGAACGGCACGCGCGCCTCCAGCGAGTGCGCCATCGAGTTGCGGTCCTCGTAGCGGAGCAGCTCGGGCAGCCCGCGGCGGGTGAGGACGAGCTGCGAGCTGCCGGCGGAGCCGGTCGGGGAAGACCGTGCCGTTTCGCGGGCTCGGGCGCGGCGATCCCGCGCAGCTCCGGGCCGACGAGCGTCGAGGCGCCCCGCAGCCGGGAGCGCGCGGCGAGGCGCAGCCGCTCGGGCACGTGCGGGCTCACGAGCGCGACCGCGGCCCAGCGCGGCCCGTTGACCGCCTCGAACGCGGCCAGCTCGGCTCCCGCCTCGCGCAGGCGGCCCTGCCGCACGAGGTCGCTGAGCCGGTAGCCGAAGTACGCGCGGTAGCCGGCGAGGATCTCGTCGCCGCCCTGGCCGTCGAGCATCACCTTCAGGCCCGCGCGGCGCGCCTCGCGCATCACGTACCAGCCGGCGCAGATCGAGGTCGAGCCGAACGGCTCGCCCTGCGCCTGCACGATCGCGGGCAGGTTCTCGACGAGGTCGTCGGCCGTGAACGAGACCCAGTGCGCCTCGGCCCCGGTCCGCTCGACGACGGCGCGGGCGTAGGGGCGCTCGTCGAAGCCGGGATCGTCGAAGTAGGCGGTCACCGTCTTCTGGTGGTCGTGGCCGAGGTGGGCGACGGCGGTCGCGATCGCCGAGGAGTCGATCCCGCCCGAGAGGCAGGTGCCCACCGGGACGTCGCTGCGCAGCTCGAGCCGCACCGCGTCGACGAACGTCTCGCGCACGGCCGCGACCGGGTCGGCGGGCGGCGTCCCGCCGCTCGAGCGCCCAGTAGCGCTCGAGCCGGAGCCCGTTCGGCCCGAACGTGAGCGAGTGCGCGGGCGGCAGCTTCCGCACCCCGGCGAAGAACGTCTCCTCGCCGTGGTCGAGGTATCCCTGCGCGAGGTAGTCGTGGACGGCCCGGAGGTTCGGCTGCGGCCGCTCGCCGCGCAGCGTCCACGGCTCGCTCGCGAACGCGAAGCGGCCGCCGTCGAGGCGGTAGTAGAAGGGCTTGACGCCCAGGCGGTCGCGGGAGCAGAAGAGCGTGCGCGCGTCGGCGTCCCAGAGCGCGAACGCCCACATCCCGTTGAAGCGCCGCACGCACGCCTCGCCCCACTCCCGGTACGCGGCGAGGATCGACCTCGGTGTCGGTGTCGCTGCGGAAGGAGTGGCCCCGGGCCTGGAGCTCGGCGCGGAGCTCGAGGTAGTTGTAGATCTCGCCGTTGTGGAGCAGCTGCAGGCGCCCGTCGTCGCTCGCGAACGGCTGCAGGCCGCGCTCGGAGAGGTCGATGATCGCCAGGCGCAGGTGGCCGAGGCAGACGCCCGCGTCCTCGAAGACGCCGCGGCCGTCCGGCCCGCGGTGGGCGAGGTCGTCGAGCATCCGGTCGACGGTCGCGCGCTCGGGCGGGCGGTCGAGCGCGACGACGCCGCAGAGCCCGCACATCTCAGGCGGCCTTCTCGGGCCGCTTGCCGGCGAGCGCGTAGGCGCCCGAGACGGCCCGGCCGATCACGCGCTGCGCCGCGGGCGGGCGGACGTAGCGGCGGATCAGCAGCGGCGAGACGAGCCGCCCGCCGTGGCGGCGGCTCACCTTCAGGCGCTCGGGCCAGAACTCGTCGTACTGCGAGACCGTCTTCGCGTCGTCGTGGATGCGCTGCACCGACCACACCGCGTCGACGTGCCGCACCGGGAACCGCTTGCCGATCCGCAGCCAGAGGTCGTAGTCCATCGTGAGGTGCAGGCTCTCGTCGAGCTCGCCGACGGCCTCGAGCGCCTCGCGCGTGAAGAACACGGACGGCGAGTAGATGCCGCAGCCGGCGTTCAGCTCCGTCCAGAGGTCCCAGGTCGGCCGCGAGCGGATCCGGCGCGGGTTGACGCCGTCGTCGTTCACGCGGGTCACGTCGGCGTAGACGAGCCCTGCGCCGGTCTCGTCGAGCGCGCGCACGCCCTCGGCGACCGCCTCGGGCAGGTAGTAGTCGTCGGCGTTGAGCCAGCCGAGGATCTCGCCGCGCGCGGCCGCGAAGCCCTTGTTCAGCGCGTGCGACTGGCCGCGGTCGGGCTCGGACACCCAGCGGACGCCCTCGTAGCCCCGGAGGATCTCGAGCGTGTCGTCGGTCGAGCCGCCGTCGACGACGATGTGCTCGACCGGCCCGTAGGTCTGGGCCCGGACGCTCTCGAGCGCCTCGCGCAGGAAGCGTCCCTGGTTCAGCGACGGCGTGACGATGCTGACGAGCGGTCGCTCGCCGGTCATGCCGCGACGCGCGCCACGGGCACGCGGCGCCGGTGCCGGCTCTCCCGTCTCGAGGCCGAGCAGCTGGTCGTAGACGCGCTCGACGGCGCGCGCGTTGCCGCGCCGGGTCGAACTTCTCGCGCGCGTGCTCGGCCGCGGCCTCGCCGAGCCTGCGGCGGAGCTCGGGGTCGTCGATCAGGAGGCGCAGCGCCGCGGCGAGCTGCTCGGGGCTCGCGTCCTCGAGCAGCAGGCCGGTCTTGCCGGGCAGGAGCACGCCGGCGCCGCCGGCCGAGCCCGAGGCGACGACGGGCTTGCCGTACGTCGCGGCCTCGAGGACGGGGCGGCCGAGCCCGACGCCCTGGTTCGGGAAGGTGACGATGTCGAGCGCGCTGTAGATCTCGCCGGTCTCCGCCGTGAACGGCAGGAACGAGAAGTGGTCCACGAGGCCCTTCGCCGCGACGAGGTCCTTGATCGCCGACTCCTCGTCGGTGAGCAGGTTCGTCAGCGGCGAGCGCGCGGCCGCGCATGGTCTTGAAGTACTCCGGCGGGCGGACGCCGCCGCCCATGATCACGAAGTGGGCGGGCGCGCCCTCGCGCGACGAGGATCTCGGCCGCGGAGACCAGCTCCTGCCAGCCCTTCTGGCGGCGGACGAAGCCGGCGAAGCCGATCGCGACCCTGTCCTCGGGCAGCCCGAGCGCAGCCTTGCCGCCCTCGGTCGACGGCTCGGGCGGCCGCACGCTGTTGTGGACGATCTCGAGCGGCAGCCGGATCGGGAACCGGGCCGCGACGTCGCGGTCGATCGCGATCGCCGCGTCGCCGTAGGTCTCCATGAACGAGGCGATCAGGCGGCTGCGCCGGTCGCGGCCCTCGCCCGCGAGCGCAGAGCGCAGGTGCCAGACGATCTTCGCGCCGTGGCTGCGCGCGACCCACGCGGCCGCGAGCAGCGGCGAGTCGTTCAGGTGCACGAGCGGGAACCGGTGCGTCCGCATCAGCCGGTCGAGCTGGCGCAGGTGCGGCGGCAGCGAGGCGATCTCGCGGCCGAGCACGAGCCAGCGCAGGCCCTCGTACGGCGAGTCCCAGGCGTGCGCGAAGATCGAGACGTCGCCCTTGTGGACGATCGCGCCCGCGTCGGCGAAGAGGTCCGCGGCCGGGCCCTCCGGGCAGAACACGTGCGGCTCGAAGCGCGGGTCGAGGTGGCGGATCAGCTGGGCGAGGCTCGAGGGAGCGCCGCCGAGCTGCGGGCGGTGGTGCACGTAGAGGATCGGGATCCGGCGCGGCGAGGGCAGGATCCGGTCGTAGATCCCCTCGATCCGCCGGGCGTTGCGGGCGGGGTCGAAGTTCTCCTCCGCGTGGGCGCGCGCCGTGCGGCCGAGCGCGCGCCGCCGCCTCGGCGTGCTGGAGGAGGTCGGCGACGGCGTCGGCGATCGAGTCGACGCCGTAGTCGTCGACGAGCACGCCGGTCTCGCCCGGGACGACGACACCGCCGCCCGTGCGCGAGCCGGAGGCGACGACCGGGACGCCGCTCGCCGCCGGCCTCGATCACCGGGCGGCCGAGCTCCGGGCCCTGCGACGGCGCCACGACGACGTCGGAGGCCTGGTAGAGGTTGGCCGTGTCCTGGGTGAACGGGATGAAGCGGACGACGTCGTCCAGCTCGAGCTCGCGGACGAGCTCCTTCGCCTCGGACTCGTAGTCCCGGGTGAGGTCGGCGAGCTGCAGGGAGCGCCCGACCATCGTGCGGAAGAACTCCTGGCCGCGGACGGCGCCGCCGACGACGAGGTAGCTGGCCTCGACGCCCCGTTCGCGCAGGCGCGCGGCGGCCTCGATGAACTCGCGGAAGCCCTTCGACGGGTAGATGAAGCCGAAGAACGAGACGACGGGCAGGTCGGCGGGCAGGCCGAGCGCGGCGCGCGCCGCGGCGGGGTCGCCCGGGTGGAAGCGCTGGAGGTCGACCGAGTTCGGGACGATCGTCGAGCCGACGCCGAAGACGTCCGCGACGTCGTGGTTGATCGCGATCGACGTCGTCGCGAGGTTCGCGATCGCGCGCCGGATCAGCCCGGAGCGGCGGTCGCGGCCCTCCTCCGGCAGCGCCGAGCGCAGGTGCCAGACGACGGGGAGCCCCTCGTGGCGCGCGAGCCAGGCGGCGGGGATCAGCGGCGAGTCGTTGAAGTGGACGAGCTCGAAGCGCTGGCGGCGCAGGGTGCGGCGGAACTGCACGGCGTGGCTCGGGAGGCGGGCGAGCTCGCGGCCGAAGAGGAGCCAGCGGCGGCCGCGGTAGGTCGAGGCCCAGATGTGCGTGAACCCGGCCACCGCGCCCGTGTGCACGATCGCGCCGGCCTCGCGGAAGAGGTCGGCGGCCGGGCCGGGCGGGCAGTAGACGTGCGGCTCGAACGCGGTCGCGGTCGAGCTCGCGGATCACGTACGAGAGCGATTCCGGCGCGCCGCCGAGCTCGCTGCGGTGGTGGACGAAGAGGACCGGGATCGGGGGCTGCTGCCGGGGCACCAACCTATGCTAGCCGGGCCCTCAGCGTGCTTACGATCTCTTCACGGCTTGCGAACAGGCCTCGAGGAGCGCGCGGGCCGTCTGCTCCCAGTCGAAGAGCCTCGCCTGGACGAGCGCCTTCGCGCGCAGGTCGGCCGCGAGCGCCTCGTCCTCGGCCACCCGCCGCATCGCCGCGGCGAAGCCCGCCACGTCGTGCGGGTCGAGCAGGATCCCCGCGTCGCCGACCACCTCGGGCAGCGAGGTCGTGTTCGAGGCGATCACCGGCGTGCCGCAGGCGAGCGCCTCGGCGGCCTGGAGCCCGAAGCCCTCGTAGAGGGACGGGTCGACGTAGGCGATCGCGCCTCGGTAGAGGTCGACGAGGCCCTCCGTGCTCTGGAAGCCCGCCCAGCGGATCGAGCCCGCCACGCCTGCGGCCCGTGCGCGCTCCTCGAGCGCCGGGCGCGCCGCCCGCAGCGGCCCGGCGACGACGAGCGGGGGCCGGTCGTCGCCGTAGGCGGCGTACGCGTCGATCACGACCTGCGAGTTGTCGCGCGGGTCGTCCGAGGCGAGGTGGAGGAGGTAGGTGCGCGGTTCGTCGCCGGGCGAGAACTCCGCTCCGATCCCGGAGTAGACGACGGCGGCCGGTGCGCACCGGGGCGAGGTCACGCGCCGTCGACTCGGAGGCGGCGAGGACGACGGCGGCGCGACGCATCGCGACGCGGAAGAGCAGCTGCGTGGTCGAGTCGACGAGCCGCTGCCGGAGCGAGGTCCCGACCTCGCGGCTGCGGCGCGCCCGGTGGCGCGGGTGCTCGTAGATGTAGACGACCTCCGGCGGCCCCCAGAGCGCCGCCCGCTCGCTCGCGGTGATCACGACGTCGAGCCCGAGCCTGCGCGCGAGCCTCGGCAGGCGGAGCTGCTCCCAGACGACCATCGGCCGCGTCGCGGACGCGGTGGTAGCGCCAGCCCTCGACCTCGGGCAGCGCCTCCTCGTCGGGCTGCTCGGGGACGAACACGTCGAGCTGCTCGACGAGCGCGTGCTCCGCCGCGGCGCGGAGGAACTCGCGCTGGAAGCGCGCGATCCCCTTGCCCGCCGCGGTGAGCGACGTGGCGTCGAAGCCGATCCTCATGCGGTGCGGCCGGTCATCCTGCGGAGCTTGTCGACGTACGTCCGCGGGCGGAAGAGCCAGGCGTTCTCGCGGTATCGCCAGCGCACCCGGAACCGGAGCGTGAATGGCCAAGCGTGGACGCACGGCGCGCCGCGTGTACGGAACGCGCCAGAGGTAGCGGTAGTCGCCGCGGCGGCGATGGCTCCAGATCACCTGCTCGGGGTGGTCTGTCGGAGTCCGCCAGCCCCCGAACTTGCAGAGGTCGTTGATCTCACGGAGTCGGGAAGGCCCGTGCGAGGTGGGCGTTCAGCACGCTCTGATCGCAGCTGAACATGGCGACAGTCCCGGAGGATGGTCTCGTCGTGTTCGTCGAGGCCCAGATTCAGTCGAGTCGACCTCGTCGGGCGAGTAGCCGAGACTCCGGCCGCTGAGCGCAGTCCTCGTAGGTCGGGACGAATCACGCGCTCGGTAGAACGCGCCTGCCCTGCTGAAGCCGATGATTCCGGCCGCGACGCATGCGCGTGCTCGAGCATGCGCTCCGTGAGGCCGTAAGCGTCGCAGTACCAGTCCGTCGGCGATGCTCGCGCAGTTCGGACGGCCCTGTGAGACTAGCGAAGTAGCCCGCGCTCGCGGATCTGCTCCAGCGGCTCGCGCGAGGCTGCGGAGCACCGGTACGCCCGGCGTCGAGCCAGACGAGCTCGGTCGGCGTCGAGCTGCGTCCAGATCCACGTCTTCCACGTCCGTAGCCCTGTGCCCAGTGGGGGACGAACGGCGGGACGGTCCTGACCTCGATGCTCTGCGAATGCCGTCGACGAGCCGTGCGTTGGCGAGTGGCTCAGGCCGAGGTCGTAGACGACGATGCTGATCGAAGATGTCGGAGTTCGCCTTGATCGATCCGATCAGGTTCAGGAGGTGGTAGCCGTAGCGCTCGTCGGCCGCCGAGGCGAAGACGTGTCGCTCATCGCGGGACGCGAACCCGCGTCAGCGTCTTGCGTGCCTTCAGCTCGGTACGTGACTCGCCCGGAAGAGCCGCTCGTTCAGCTTCAGCCACCAGCGCAACTGGTACCAGGCGCCGAACGCGCGGGCCCGCAGCGCGCCCGGGGCCGTGCGTACGGGACGCGCTTGAGGTAGCTCAGGCTCCCGCGGCGGCGGTGGCTCCAGATCACCTGGCGCGGGATGATCGTGTCGACTCCGGAAGCCGGCGTACTCGCCAGAGGTCGTTCACGTACGCGTCGGGCAGGTCGCGGGCGAGGCGGATGTTCAGGAGCGTCTGGTCCCAGCGGAAGTGAGCGCAGTCCCGGATCACCGGCTCCGCCACCTCGCCGAGCCCGCGGTTCCTCGTGCGCGACCTCGCCGGGGGAGAAGCCGAGGTTCCGCCCTGGAGACAGTCCTCGTAGGTCGGCACGAGCACGTTGCGGAAGACCTCGCCGCCGGGCTGGAAGCCGATGATCCCGGCCGCGACGTACGGGCGCTCCCAGAAGCCGACTCCGGCAGTCCGTACAGGTCGACGTAGTCGGGCGGCACGATGTCGCGCAGCGTGCTTTCCTGCGAGACGAAGAAGTAGCCCCGCGAGCGGATCTGCTCGAGCGCGGGCGCGAGGCTGCGGAGCACCGTCGTGCCGGCGTCGAGGTAGAAGACCTCGTCGGCGTCGATCTGCGTCCAGATCCACGGCTTCCAGGTGAAGCACTGGGCCCAGTGGGGACGAACGGCGGCACGGCTCTCACCTCGACGCCCGGAACCGGCCTACGAGCCCGCGCTGGTGCGGGCTGAGACCGAGGTCGTAGACGACGATCTCGTCGAAGAGGTCGGAGTTCGCCTTGACCGAGCCGATCAGGTTCAGGAGGTGGTAGCCGTAGGGCTCGTCGGCGGCCGACGCGAGGATCGCGGTCACGCGAGGCTCCCCGACCAGCTCCGCGACGGCGTCGGCCCACGCCTCCGGCGTGAACCGGGCGGCGAGCTCGCGCGAGCGGGCGCCGGCGCCCGGCGGAACGGCTCGTCGTCCGCGAGGCGGACGAGCGCGGCCCGCAGCGCCTCCACGTCGCCCGCCGGGACCCGGAAGCCGTTGACGCCGTCCTCGATCAGGTCGTGCGCCGCGCCGACGGCGTCCGTCGAGACCAGTGGGAGCCCGGCGGCGGCTCCCTCGTTCAGCGGCATCCCCCAGGGCTCGGAGCGGGAGGGCAGGACGAGCACGTCCGCGGCCGCGTACCAGCGCGGCAGCTCGTCGCGGTCGACGTGGCCCAGGAAACGCGTCCGCGGCGAGGCGGCCGCGCGAAGCCGCACCTCCTCCGGGCCCGAGCCCGCGACCACGAGCTCGCCGTCGATCCCGTCGAAGGCCGCGAGCAGCACGTCCAGGCCCTTCTCCGGCGCGAGCCGGCCGACGTACAGGAAGCAGCAGCCTTCGATCCCCAGCTCGGTGCGGAGCTGCTCTCGCTCCGCGAGGCGCGAGGCGAAGAGGGCGCCGTCGACCGCGTTCGGCGCCACCGTGACCCGCGCGTCCGGGACGAGCGAGCGCACGAGGTCGCCGGCCGCGGAGCCGGGGACGACGAAGCCCGTGCATGCGCGCGCCAGCAGTCGCTTCGCGGCGGTCGGCCCGCTGTCGCTGAGCGTGCTCTCGATCCAGGCGATCGCGGGTCGCCGCGCAGCCTTCGCCCACGTGAGTGCGGTCCAGAACGCCGGCTGGTTCCAGCCGCCGAGGATCACCACGTCGGCGCCGCGCACCCTGCGCGCCACCCCGTGGTTCAGCACGAGCCAGCGGCCACCCACGGTGAGGTCCGGGCCGGGGACCACGTCCCAGTCGAAGAGGATCTCCTCCTCGTGGAGGCGGTACGGCCGGTCGGGGTTCTGCGCGGCGAGGAAGAGGACGCGCAGCTCGACCCGCTCGGCGAGCGCGTTGAAGAGCGGGATCCGGTACGGAGCGGGGATCTCCGTCAGCAGGACGACGCGCGGTCGCGTCACGCGCGGCGCGTCGCGCTCGCGAACAGGAACCAGCCGTAGCGGCGCACGATGTCCTTGCGGAGCCCGACCGGCACCACCCGCTCGACCGGCCGCCGCAGCCGCGACGGCAGCGGCACGGCCTCGCCGAGCTGGCCCATCACCCGCGTCTCGATCCGCTCGAACGACGGCGAGAGCAGCGCGGTCAGCTCGCCGCGGGTGTAGTGGCGCGCGATCACGCCGTCCGAGTAGCGGTTGGCGATCTCCTCGGGGCTCTCGTGGAGGAGCTTGAGCCCGAACACGCCGCGGATCAGCTGGTACTGCACCCAGTAGGTGATCGAGCTGCGGTTGTAGACCATCAGCGCGACCCGCCCGCCGGGGCGGAGGACGCGCGCGATCTCCGCGACGACCCGGCCGCGTGTGCGCCGAGTGGTGGATCACGCCCCACGACCAGACGAAGTCGAACGACGCGTCGGCGAACGGCAGCTGCTCCGCGTCGGCCTCCCGCACGTCGGCCTCGAGCCCGCTCAGGGCGAGCCGCCGCCGCGTCAGCTCGACGGCGGTCGGCGTGAGGTCGACCGCGCTCACGCGCGCGCCCGCCTCGGCGAGGAGCTGGGCGTGCACGCCGGTGCCGCAGCCGATCTCGAGCACGTCCTTCCCCGCGAGCTCCGCGAACGGGATCAGGCCCGAGTAGGGCGGCGCGCCGGGCGGCTGCGCGAACCACGACTGGCTCAGGAAGCGGCGCTCGACCTCGGCCAGGTACTCGGGGCTCCCCGGCTCGTACGGGATCTCGCCCCGCCAGTCGTAGGTCATCGGGTTGTCGGTCCACCATCCGCGGACCTCGGCCTGTGAACGGGTCGGCATCGGCCGGATTCTAGGTGGCCGTCGCGTAGAGCCGGAGCACCCGCTCGGCGGCGGCGTCCGCGGAGAACTCCGCGAGCGCCCTCGCGCGGCCCGCCTCGCCGAGCCGGCGGGCGCGCTCGGGGTCGCCCAGGAGCTCGTCGAGCGCGCGGACGAGCGCGTCGACGTCGCGCGGCGGCACGAGCAGCCCCGTCTCGCCGTCGACGACGAGCTCGGGCGTTCCGCCGACGGCGCCCGCGACGACCGGCTTGCCGCGCGCCATCGCGTCGAGCACGCCGAGCGGCAGGCCCTCGACCCACGACGGGAGCGCGAAGACGTCGGCCGCCTCGAGCAGCGCCGGCACGTCGCTGCGGTAGCCGAGGAAGCGCACCCGGTCGCCGACCCCCAGCGCCTCGGCCTCCTGCTCGAGCGCCCGGCGGAACGCGCCGCCCGCCTCGAGGTCCTCGCCGGCGAGGAGCACCACCGTGTCCTGCCGCTCCAGCCGCGGGAGCGCCCGGATCAGCTCGCGCTGGCCCTTCACGTCGCAGAGCCTGGCGACCTCGAGCACCCGCGGGCCGCCCGGCGGGAGCGCGGCGGGCTCGACCGGCTCGGCGCGGCTCGATCCCGTTGTGGATCGTCGACGGTTCGCGTCGCCGGGTAGCCCTGCTCGAGCAGGCTCTCGCGCGTCGCGTCCGAGACGGCGACGATCGAGGCGCACAGGCGCGCGGTGGCGTTGTCGAGCGCGATCTGGGCGCTGCGGCCGGCCCCGCGCGCCCGGAAGGCGTTCTCGACGTGCATGTGGGCGATCACCGCCGTCCCTGCGAGCCGCCCGGCCAGCCGCCCCACGACGTTGCCGGAGAAGTGGCCGTGCGTGTGGAGGATGTCGGCCCGCTCGCGCCGCAGCAGGCCGCGCAGCCGCATGACCGCCCGGACGTCGAGCGCGCCCGAGACCGGCAGCACGTGGGCGCGCATCCCCTCGGCCTCGACGCGGCCGAGGAACTGGCCCGGGGTCGGCGAGACGAACGAGACCTCGTGGCCGCGGTCGCGCGCCGCGCGCGCCAGCCGGAGCGCGACGACCTGGCCGCCGGCGACCTCGCCGCCGATCACGAGATGGACGATCCTCACGCGACGACCGGCTCCGTGCACACGGCGACGAGCTCGCTCGCGCGGTCGATCCCGCCTCGCTCGATCACGAGGTCGTCGAGGGTCGCCTCGGCGGTCGGCGGCGTGCCGACGAGCACCGATGCGCGCCGCAGGAAGCCGAGCCGCCGGCGCAGGCCGGCGACGTCCAGCCTCTGCATCGTGCGGTGGCGACGCGTCTGGAGGCGGCGCTGCCCGTAGAGCTCGACGGAGCCGAAGCGGCCCCGGAGCAGGCGCTCGAAGTCCTCGCTCGAGTACTCGACCGTGTGGAACGGGTTGTCGGGGCGCTCGGTGGTCGAGTCGCTGCGAGGCGTGGAGACGAGGAAGACGCCGTCCGGCCGCAGCACGCGGGCGACCTCGTCGAGGTACGCGTCACGGTCGGGCAGGTGCTCGATCGTCTCGAACGAGCAGACGACGTCGAACGAGCCGGCCGGAAACGGGAGCGCGGCCGCGTCCAGCACCCGGAACTCGACGTTCGGGCCGCCGTAGCGGCGCTCCGCGTAGCCGATCGCCTCCTCGCTCACGTCGCCGCCCACGACGCGGGCCGCGGTCTCCGCGAGCCGTGCGCTGCCGTAGCCGACGCCGCACGCGACGTCGAGCACCTCCCTGCCGCGGCACCAGGGCTCGGCGAAGGCGTAGCGCTTCAGGTGGATCGCGACGATGCCGGGCTCGGTCTCGTCCGGGACGATTCGTTCGGGATGGCTCACAGGGCCAGTATGCTTGCCGCCCAGAACGATGCGGTCGAGCTCCCGGATCAGGCTGCTGCCGACCTCGTTCGAGTCGGCCCTGATCGCCGTCTTCTTCCTGGCCTCGACCGGCACCCTCCAGCAGTACCTCGGCATCGCGGGCGCGCTTGCCTACCTCGTCGTGCTCGCGGTACTCGTCCCGGTCGCGGTGCGCGTCGTCCTGCCCTGGTTCCTGGCCCACACGAGCGAGCGGTCGGCGCTCTGGCTCGCGCTCGCGACGCTCGTCGCGCTCGTCGTCGTCTTCGCCGTCGTCTACCCGCACGCGAATCGCCACGCGGGGCTCGCGGGGAGCGACCGCGACGACGCGGCGAACATCGCCACCCGCCACCTGCTCCACCTCCAGTACCCGTACTCGACCCCGACCTACCTCGGCAACCTGATCAACCAGCTCCCGGGCGCGCTCTTCCTCGACGCGCCGTTCGTCCTCCTCGGCAACAGCGCCTACCAGAACCTGTTCTGGCTCGCCGCGTTCTTTCTCGGGCTCCGCTACTACTTCTCGCGACGCGCCGCCTCGCCCTGTTCGTCGTCTGGTTCACGCTCCTCGCGACACCGGCCGTGATGCGCGAGCTCGTCACCGGCGGCGACCTGATCGCGAACAGCGTCTATGTGCTTCTGTTCACGCTCGGCGTGATCCGGTTCGATCCGTCGACGCGGGAGGCCGCGTGGAAGGTGGCAGCGGCGCTCGCGCTCGGGGTCGCGCTCTCGTCGCGGGCCAACTTCGCGTTCATCCTCCCGCTCGTCTTCGCGTGCCTCGTCCGCCGGGAGAGCTGGCGGTCGGCGCTCGGGTACGTGGGCCTCGCGTCGGCGCCGCTGCGTGCGTGACGCTGCCGTTCTACCTCCACGACACGCGCGCTTCTCGCCGCTCCTGGCATCGGCAGGGAAGGTGACGGGTTCAACAGGTCGTGCCGCACGCGAGCACGCTCCTGCTGATCGCCGCCGGCCTGCTGACGCTCTACCTCGCGTGTGTGGAGGACGGACCGGCACACGCTGCCGGTGTTCCGCAACGACGTGCGTCGTCCAGGGCTTCCTGCTCGTGGCGGCGGTCGTGCTCTCGACGATCCACGCCGGCGCGGCTCGACTTCAGCTTCCTCGAGACCGGGTACGGGCTCTTCGTCGTCTTCGCCGCGGCGTTCGGGATCTGGGGCGAGGGTGTCGAACGCCGCCGTAAGTATCCTTGCCGTCGTCTTGCCCCCGGCGTCCGGACGTTTCCCCTTTGGAGTGGTCGTTCCCGTTGCGGTCGGAGGGACGGTCTTCGCGTTCGCCTGCGGCTCGAGCTCGGTGCACGTCGTCAACCAGATCGGTCACCCGCTGCGCTGGGCCGCCCTGGTCGTCCTGCTCGTGCTCGCGGCCGGCTGGGCATGGGCAGCGTCGGCGAGGCGCTCCTGTTGCCGCGCTCGGTCGCGCTCGCGACCGGTGCGCTGCTCGCGGTCGCGCTCGTCTCGGCCCTCTGGTCGGTCGATCCGCGCCTTTCCGCCGAGCGGGCGGTCTCGCTCGGGATCCTGTTCACGGCCTGCTTGCTGCTCGCGCAGGCCAGCGCGGGCCGGCCGCGCCGAGATCGAGCACGTGCTCCTCGGAGTGCTCGGAGGCGCCACCGCCGTCGCGCTGGCGGGGCTGATCGTGCTTCGTCGCGGCTCATGCTCGCTCCGTCGAGGCGGCGACGATCGACTCGCGACAGCGCTACCAGGGGCTCGGCGAGAACCCGGACACGGCGTCGCTCCTCTTCGCGGTCACGCTGCCGATCGCGCGTCTGGTTCCTGCTCACGTCGCGGACACGCGGGCGGCGGGCGCTCGCGGCGGCCACGGTGCTGCTCCTCTATCGGCTCGATCGTCGCCTCGATCTCGCGCGGCGCGCTCTTCGCCGGTGCGCTCGGGCACGTCGTCCTCGTCGTCGCGTGGGGCGGCCGCACGCGACGCACCGCCGTCGCCGTCGCGGCGATCGTGGCGGCGCTCGCCGTCGGTGCGGTCTCGAGGCCCTGCCCAAGCCCAGTCCCCACGCTGCCGCGCCACCCGCTCGGACCGTGCCGGCCGCCAAGCCGGCGACCAGGCCGTCGCGCTACGTGGACGTCGAGGCCAACTACCCGCTCGACGCCGACGTCGGCCGACCGCTCCCGGGCGGCGGAGAGCCGTGGAAGCCGCGCTCGTTCTTCGGTGCGAGCGGGCGCAGCGTCGCCTGGACGGGCGCGCTCGAGCAGGCCGCGGGCCGCCCGCTCGTCGGCTACGGCTTCGGCACCGAGCGGCTCGTCTTCGTCGATCGCTACTACGCTTCGTCGGCGGCCTGGTCGAGAACTCCTACATCGGTCTCGCGCTGCAGCTCGGGATCGTCGGCGTCGTGCTCCTGCTCGCCCTCGTGGTCACGCTGGTCGTCACCGGCTGGCCTGCGCTCGCGCGGCGCCGGGCGGAGCCTCGCCGCGGCCTGCCTCGGCGTCCTCGCTCGCCGGGCTCGCGATCGCCGTCGGTCCAGTCGTACTTCTACTCCGTCGGCAACATCGCCGACGGCCGCGCTCTGGATCACCGCGTTCCTGCTCCCGGCGGTCGCGGTGGGAGTCGGAGCGCGCCGTGCCTAAGCCGCGGCTGCTCGTCTTCAACCAGTACTACTGGCCCGGCCTCGAGGCGACCGCGCACCTGCTCTCGGAGCTCTGCGCGCGCGCTCTCGGACGAGTACGAGATCACCGTGCTCACCGGCCGGCTCGCCGCGCCGAGGGCCGACCCGGGCCGGACGGAGCACGACGGCGTCGAGATCGTCCGCGTCTCCTCGACGGCGTTCGACCGCAGCCGCCTCTTCCTCCGCGGTGTCAACTACGCGACCTACCTGCTCGCGTCCTTCCGCGCCGGCCTCGCGGCCGGGAAGCCGGACGTGGTGCTCTGCATGACCGACCCGCCGATCATCGCCGACGTCGCGCTGCTCGTCGCGCGGCGCTTCGGCGTGCCGCTCGTCGTCGTCAGCCAGGACGTCTTCCCCGAGGTCGCGGTCGAGCTGAAGCGTCTCGAGAGCCCCGCGCTCGTCGGCCTGATGCGCGTGCTGATCGGCTACTACCTGCGCCGCGCCGACCGGGTCGTCGCGATCGGCGAGACGATGCGCCGCCGGCTCGAGCAGAAGGGAGCCCCGCCGGAGCGCATCCGCGTGATCCCGAACTGGGTCGACACCGGCGCAGATCCACCCGGCGCCGCACGAGAACGACTGGACGCGCGAGCACGGGCTCGACGGCAAGTTCGTGGTGATGCACTCCGGCAACATCGGCCATGCCCAGGATCTCGACGCGCTCGTCCGCGCGACGACCTTCCTCCGCGACCTCGACGACCTCGTGGTCGCCGTGATCGGCGGCGGCGCACGCCATGCCGACCTGCTCGCGCTGACGGAACGGCTCGACGCCGACCGGGTCGTCTTCCTCGGCTACCAGCCGCGCGAGACGCTCTCGCTCTCGCTCTCGGCGGCGAACATCCACGTCGTCGGGCTCGCTCGTGGGCTCTCCGGCTACGTCGTCCCGAGCCGCCTCTACGGGATCCTCGCCGCCGGGCGCCCGGTGATCGTCGCCGCCGACGCCGACAGCGAGACCGCGCAGGTGGTCGAGCGCGAGGGCTGCGGCGTCGTCGTGCCCCCCGGCCGCCCCGAGCTGCTCGCGGAGGCGATCCGGGCCGCCCACGACGGCCGCCTCGACCTGGAGGAGATGGGCCGCCGCGGCCGCGAGTACGTGACGCGCGAGGCCGATCGCAGTGTCGCCACCGAGCGCTACCGGAGACTGATCAGTGAGCTCCTGGGGACGTAGAGCGGCCCTCGCCGCCGTCGCGCTCGTCGTCCTCGCGATTCTCGTGGGCGCGGGGCGCTGGGAGCGAGGCAGGGAGATCCGCAGCCAGGCGGCGGGGCTGCGGAAGGTGGAGGCGCTGATCGGGCCCGCTGGACAATGGCACGCTCTCGGGCTACCGCGTCCTGCCCGGGTTCGACTGCCTCGTCTACCGGCGCGGCCCGAACCCATATGCGCTCGAGCTCTGCGTCGACGGCGCGGGCCGCGTCGTCGAGGCGATCGACCGGCGGACGGTGAACAGGAAGATCTGGTCGCTGACCTTCGAGCCGGCCTCGTCGCCGGTGCGCGTCGACCGCGCCGAGGTCGACCGCCTGCTCGACAGGATGGGCGCCGTTCACGCGGCACCCTAGGATGCGGGCGTGATCGTCCTGACGGTGCTGTTCTGGGCCACGCTCGCCGCGCTCGTGTGGACTCATGCCCTGTACCCGCTCGCGGCCGCGGCGGCGGCCGGGATCCACACGCGCCGTGTCCGCCGCGACGACGGCTTCGAGCCGTCGGTGAGCGTGATCGTCGCGGCATGGAACGAGGAGGCCGTGATCGAGCGGCGGCTCGAGAACCTGCTCGCGCTCGACTACCCGGCCGACGAAGCTCGAGCTCGTCGTCGCCTCGGACGCCTCGACCGACCGCACCGACGAGCTCGTCGCGCGGTTCGCGGACCGCGGCGTGAAGCTCGTGCGCTGCCCGCGCGGCGGCAAGGTCGCGGCCCAGAACCACGCCGTGCCGCAGACGACCGGCGAGGTGATCGCGTTCTCCGACGCGAACGCGACCTGGGCGCCCGACGCGCTCGCGCAAGCTCGTCCGCAACTTCGCCGATCCGGACGTCGCCTACGCCTGCGGCCGCCTGCGGCTCGAGCGCGCCGACGGCGGCAACCGCGAGGGCGCGTACTGGCGCTTCGAGCTGTGGCTGCGGGGCAGCGAGTCGCGCCTGGGGTCGATCACCGGCGGCAACGGCTCGATCTACGCCGTGCGGCGGAGCGAGTACGTCGACGTCGACCCGCGCTTCGGCCACGACCTCTCCTTCCCGTACCTGATGGTGCAGCGCGGCCGGCGCGCGGTGTACGAGCCCGGAGGCGCTCGCCTTCGAGAAGCCGACGCCGACGAACGAGGACGAGTTCCGCCGCAAGGTGCGGATGTTCGAGCACTGCTGGGTGATCGTCGGCCGGGGCCGGATGCTGCGCCGGCAGCCGCCCGGTCTACGCGGTCGAGCTCGTCTCGCACCGGCACCTCCGCTACGCGAGCGGGCTCCTCCACCTCGTGCTGCTCGCGGCGAGCGTCGCCCTCGTCGTCGCGAACGCGGGCTGGGTCTACGACGTGGCGCTCGGCCTGCCAGCTCGGGCTGCTCGCCGCCGCCGCGGTCGGCGTCGGGATCGCGCGCTACTACGTGCTCGTGAGCTGGGCCACCGTGGTCGCGCTCTGGAACGCGCTCCGCGTCGGGCGTGCCGCCGGTCTGGGAGAAGGCGGAGGGGACCCGCTGAACCGCGCGCTCGACGCGACGCTCGCCGGGCTCGGCCTGGTGTCTGGTGAGCCCCGTGCTCGGCGGTCGCGGCGCGTCGCGATCAAGCTCGACGACGGCGGGCCCGTCCTCTACCGGCAGACGCGCGTCGGCAAGGACGGCAAGGACTTCGAGCTGCTGAAGCTGCGGACGATGGTGGTCGGGGCCGAGAAGCAGGGCGCCGGCTACGCCGTCGACCGGGGCGACGCGCGGATCACGCGGGTCGGGCGCGTGCTGCGGCGGCTCTCGATCGACGAGCTGCCGCAGCTCTGGAACGTCGTCCGCGGCGAGATGAGCCTGATCGGGCCGCGCCCGACGCTCCGCTACCAGGTCGAGCGCTACGACGAGCGGCAGCGCCACCGGCTCGACGTGAGGCCCGGGCTCACCGGCTGGGCGCAGATCCACGGCCGCGCGGAGCTGCCGTGGGCCGACCGGATCGAGCTCGACGTCTGGTACGTCGAGCACCGCTCGCCGCGCGTCGACCTGAAGATCCTGCTGCGGACGCCGCGCGCGCTCTTCGGCGGCACCTACAAGGGCGAGACGGGCGGCTGGAAGCCGCCGCCGGCCGATGGAGGCGCGTCCGTTTCAGACACTCCGGGGGACCCCCACTAAGAACTGTCGCAGAGAAATCCGCACGTGTCTGTGCCGGATGTGTGACGAAACAGCGCGTTACGCTCCGGCCGTGCAGGTCTTCACCGCCGCGGAGCGCCCGGAGCTCGACCGGAGGCCGACGAGCTCTCGGTCGGCGTCTGGCCGGAGTACAACCTCCACGGCGACGTCCTCAGCCCGTACTGGCGAGAGCTCGACGTGCGCTTCCCGGAGCTCCAGTTCGTGCTCGTCGAGGGCGACGAGATCCTCGCGCAGGGCCACATGATCCCGTGCCGCTGGGACGGCACCCTCGACGGCCTCCCCGCCGGGATCGACGACGTGCTGCTCCAGGGGCTCGCGCTCGCAGGAGCCCCCGAACGCCGCCTCCGCGCTGGCGATCGAGGTGCTGCCGCAACATCAGAGCAGCGGGCTCGCGCCGCGCATGCTCGAGGAGATGCGCGCGCTCTGCGCCGCCCACGGCCTCGGCGACCTGCTCGCTCCGCTCCGCCCGAGCTGGAAGGAGCGCTACCCGCTCACGCCGATCGAGCGCTACACCGCGTGGACGCGCGAGGACGGGCTGCCGTTCGATCCGTGGCTTCGCGTCCACGTCAGGGCCGGCGGCGAGATCCTGAAGCCGATCGAGCAGTCGATGCGGATCACCGGCACCGTCGCCGAGTGGGAGGAGTGGACCGGGATGGCGTTCCCCGAGAGCGGCAGCTACGTCTTCCCGCAGGGCCTCGCCCCGCTCGAGGTCGATCGCGAGGCGGACCTCGGCGCGTACTGGGAGCCGAACGTCTGGGTGCGGCACCGGGTCTGAGCCTGCCGTTACCCTCTGCGTCCGTGACCGCGGTCCTCTTCACGTGCGCCGGCCAGCGCGTCGACATCGTCACGGCCTTCGCGCGCGCGGGCGCGACGACGGTCGCCGTCGACACGAACCCGCTCGCGCCGGCGCTCTACCACGCCGACAGCCATGCGCTCGTCCCGCTCGTCGACGATCCGGCGTACGTCGAGGTGCTGGCGGAGCTCGTCCGCGCGCACGACATCCGCCTGATCGTCCCGCTCACCGACCTCGACCAGCAGCTGCTCACCGAGCACCGCGACGAGATCGCCCCGGCGATCGCGCTCGTGCCGGACCGCGACGTCGTCGAGGCGACGCGCGACAAGTACCGCGCGCACCGGCTGTTCGTCGAGCGGGGGATCGACTCGCCTCCGACCTGGCTGCCGGACGAGCTGCCCGCCGAGCTCGCGCTACCCGGTGCTCGTGAAGGCGCGCCGCGGCTTCGGCTCCCGCCACATCTTCCGGGCCGAGAGCGCCGACGAGCTCGCGTTCTTCCTCGCGCGCACGCCGGTCGACTCGATGGTGCAGGCGGTCTGCCACGGCGCCGAGTTCTCGATCGACGTCTTCTGCGACCTCGACGGCCGCTGCCTGAACGCGATCCCGCGCACGATGATCGAGTCGAAGGGCGGCGAGTCGATCAAGGGGATGACGGTCAGGGACTGGGACCTGATCGAGCACGGCCGGGCCGTCGCGGAGGCGCTCCCGCTCAAGGGGCCCGGCACGATCCAGTGCTTCAGGGAGGCGGACGGCACGCACCGGGTCACCGACGTCAACGCGCGCTTCGGCGGCGCCTTCCCGCTGCCGCACGCGGCCGGGAGCGGCTACCCGGAGCTGGCGCTCGCCCTCGCGCGCGGCGAGCATCCGGAGCCGCGGCTCGGCGAGTTCCGCGAGGGGATCGTGATGACGCGCTTCTTCTCGCACCTCACGCTCGTGTCCGCGGACGACGGCTCCCTCGTGCCCTTCTCGGAGGAGCTGCCCGAGCCGATCGCGGAGGCCTGATGCGGCTCGTGTCCCGTCGGCTACTCGTGACGGCGCTCTGCGCGCTCGCCCTCGTGGCCTGCGGCGGGGCGGAGGTCCAGGCGGCCGGGCCGAAGCCCGCGCCCGTCCACACGAGCCCCTACACCGGAGCCGCGCCGATCCTGATGTACCACGTGCTCGCGGCTCCCGGCGCGGGCGTGCCGTTTCCCGAGCTCTACGTCGCGCCGTCCACCTTCACCGCGCAGATGCGCCTGCTCGCACGGGCCGGCTACCACGCGGTCACGCTCGAGCGCCTCTTCGCCGCCTGGCACGGCGCGCGCGACGCTCCCGGCGCACCCGATCGTGCTCAGCTTCGACGACGGCTACCCGCAGGACCTCACGGTCGCGCTGCCGGTCCTGCGCGCCCACCACTGGCCCGGCGTGCTGAACCTGCAGGTCGGGAACCTCGTCGTGCGAAAGGTCAAGCAGCTGCTCGCGGCGGGCTGGGAGGTCGACGCGCACACCTTCACCCACCCGGACCTGACGCACGTCGATGCAGCCAGGCTGTGGCAAGAGGTGAACGGGTCGCGCGTCTCGATCCACCGCACGTACGGGATCCCGGTCGACTTCTTCTGCTATCCGGCCGGCCGCTATGACGCCGCCGTGATCGCCGCGGTGCGCCGCGCCGGGTACAAGGCCGCGACGACCACCCAGCTCGGTCTCGCGCGTCCCTCTTCCGACCCGTACACGCTCGACAGGGTTCGGGTCTCCGGCGGCGAGTCCGCGGCGTCCTTGCTCGCGGAGCTCCGGTCGCTCGAACGCAGGAGCGGATGAGGAAGCGGATCCTGATCGGCCTCGGGGTCGTCCTGCTCGTCCTGATCGGCCTCGCCGCCGCCTTCGTGCTCTACCGGCAGCACGAGGGCCGCAACATCCGCGGCTCGTCGAGCGTCGAGTTCGTGACCACCGAGCCGGTCAAGGCACCGACGCCCGCCGAGCTCAGCACCGTGCCGTGGCCCCTGTACGGCTGGGACGGCGCTCGCACGCGGTTCCCCGTCGGGCTGGCCCACCGTCCGCCCTACCGCGTGATCTGGCGCTTCCGCGGCGGGAGCCTGCTCGAGTTCCCGCCCGTCGTCGCCTACCGCCGGCTCTTCTTCGCGAACAACTCGGGCGTGATGTCGGCGATCAGCGCCCAGACGGGCCTGCGCGCCTGGAAGCGGGAAACCGGTCGCTGCGTCGCCGCCTCGCCTGCGATCGCCGGCCGGCTCGTGATCCAGACGTTCCTCAACAAGCACCCGTGCAACCAGAGTGGGAGCGGCCTCGACGGCGAGATCGTCGCCTACCAGGTCGGGAGCGGGAACGTCGTCTGGCAGCGCCGGGTCGGGCCGAGCGAGTCCTCGCCGCTCGTCGCGAACGGGCTCGTCTACTTCGGCGACTGGAACGGCAAGGTGTGGGCGCTCGACGCCCGGACGGGCGCCGTGCGCTGGACGCACCAGGTCGACGGCGAGGTCAAGGGCGGGCTCGCGATCGACGGCGACACGGTCTACGTCGGCTCCTACGACCACCACGTCTACGCGTTCGACGCGCGCAACGGAGCCGAGCGCTGGCGCACGGGCGCCCAGCTCGGGCTCGGGTCGCAGGGCACGTTCTACTCGACCCCCGCCGCCGCCTACGGGCGCGTCTACATCGGCGCGACCGACGGCAAGGTGTACTCGTTCGGAGCCACGAGCGGCGCGCTGCGCTGGTCGTCCGGGACCGGCGGCTACGTCTACGGCTCGCCGGCCGTCTGGCGCGAGCGCGTCTACGTCGGCTCCTACAGCGGCACGTTCTACTGCTTCGATGCGGCCACGGGCGAAGTGAAGTGGAGCTTCCGCGCGGACGGCAGCATCTCGGGCTCGGCGACCGTGATGGACGGCGTCGTCTACTTCTCGACCCTGCACGAGACGACGTACGCCCTCGACGCACTCACCGGACGACAGGTCTGGAGCTTCCCCGACGGCAAGTACTCGCCGATCGTGGCCGATCCGAAGCGCGTCTATCTCGTCGGGTACGCGAGCATCTATGGGATGGTGGAGCGATGAGGTATCTGGTCACGGGCGCGGCGGGCTTCATCGGCTCGCACCTCAGCCGCGCTCTCCTCGACGCGGGGCACGAGGTCGTGGCGGTCGACAGCTTCAACGACTACTACGACCCGGCGCGGAAGGAGGAGAACGCCGCGGGGCTCGGGGTCGTCCGCGCCGATCTCGCCGTCGACCCGGTCGAGGAGATGGTGAGCGGCGTCGACGGGATCTTCCACCTCGCGGGCCAGCCCGGGGTGCGTGCCTTCGGCCAGGCCTTCCCCGACTACCTCACCCGGAACGTGCTCGCGACGCAGCGCCTCTTCGAGGCGGCCGCGGTGGCGGGGCGAAGGTCGTCTACGCGTCCTCCTCCTCGATCTACGGCGACGCCGAGCGGTACCCGACGCCCGAGTCGACCCTGCCGCACCCGAACTCGCCCTACGGGATCACGAAGCTCGCCTGCGAGCATCTCGCGGGCGCCTACGGGCGGAGCTTCGGGCTCGAGGCGGTCGGCCTGCGCTACTTCACGGTCTACGGGCCGCGTCAGCGGCCGGACATGGCGTTCACGCGGATCGCCGAGGCGCTCGCCGAGGGCCGTTCCTTCGAGCTCTACGGCGACGGCGGCCAGTCGCGGAGCTTCACCTACGTCGCCGACGTCGTCGAGGCGACGGTGCTCGCGCTCGGCGCCGAGCCCGGGACGACCTACAACGTCGGCGGTGGGGTCGAGGCGACGATGCGCGAGGCGATCGAGCTGTTCGAGCGGATCTCGGGCCGTACGCTCGAGCTGGCCCTCGGGCCGCCGGCCGCAGGCGACATGCGCAGGACGAAGGCCGACGTCACGAGGATCCGCGCCGACCTCGGCTGGGAGGCCACGACGCCGCTCGAGGACGGTTTGCGCTCTCAGTGGGAGTGGGCCTCCGGTAGAGTCGCCGCCCGATGACCGAGCCGCTGCCACCGGATCGCGACGCCGAGCAGGAGGTCGACTTCGGCCGCCTCGGCGGCGCGATCGCCCGTCGCTGGTGGCTCCTCGTCGCCGGTCTCGTCGCGGGCGTGGTGCTCGGCTACCTCGCCGCGGCGGGCGGCTCGACCGCCTACACCGCGAGCTCGACGCTCTACCTCGGCCAGCCGCTCACGCCGAACGGCGGCGGCCTCCTGCAGACCCTCGCGACGAACCCGAGCACCGTCCGTGTGGTCACGCACGCGGAGGACACGATCCGCCGGGTCGCGGCCGCGACCGGGATGACGACACGGCAGCTGAGGAACGGGATCACCGTCGCTGCGGTCAGCGGGGTCCTGCAGCAGAAGGCAGGCCAGACGCCGCTCGTCACGATCGCCGTGCGCGGCCCCTCGCCGAAGAGGACCGCCGCCGCGGCCGACCTGCTCGCGAACATCTCGGCCCAGACGGTCTCCGGCTACGTCGACACGAAGATCACGACGCTGGAGACGCAGCTCAAGCAGAGCCAGGAGGAGCTCGCCACGATCGACGCCGAGCTGGCCGACGCCCAGAAGGCCGCGGCGACCGGCACCGCCGCCGATCGCCTCGCGATCCTCACCTCCATCGCACTCACCCAGCAGCGGCGCAGCAGCGTCGTCCAGGACATCGTCTCGGACCAGCAGCTCCTCTCGCTCGCCAAGAACGTCGAGGCGAGCCACCTCGTCACGCACGCGGTCGCGGTCAAGGACACGGCGAAGAGCGCGCGCAATGCGATGCTCTTCGGCGGGCTGATCGGCCTGCTGCTCGGATTGCTGGCGGCGCTCCTCTGGGAGCCCGTCGCGGCCCGGGTTGCCCGCCGCCCGGCCGTGTAACGTCCTCTCGATGGTCGAGGGGAAGCGCGTCGCGGTCGTCATCCCCGCCTACAACGAGGAGACGCTGGTCGGGGTCACCGTCGCCGGGATCCCGGAGTACGTCGACCGCATCTACGTCGTCGACGACCGCTCGACCGACGGCACCGTCGAGGCGGTGCGCCGGATCCACGATCCCCGCCTCGAGCTGATCGCCCGGGAGCGAAACGGCGGCGTCGGGGCCGCGATCGTGACCGGCTACAAGCGCGCGATCGAGGAGCGGATCGACGTGACCGCCGTGATGGCGGCCGACAACCAGATGCCGCCGGCCGACCTGATCGCGCTCGTCGAGCCGGTCGCGCGCGGCGAGCTCGACTACGCGAAGGCGAACCGCCTCTTCACCGGCCAGGCCTGGGACGAGATCCCGCACTACCGCTACCTCGGCAACGCCGCCCTCTCGCTGCTGACGAAGATCGCCTCGGGCTACTGGCACGTCGCCGACTCCCAGTCCGGGTTCACGGCGATCTCGCTGGAGACCCTCGAGAAGCTCGACCTCGACAGGATCTACCCGCGCTACGGGATGCCGAACGACATGCTCGTGCACCTGAACGTGTGGAACGCGCGCGTCCGCGACATCCCCTCGAAGCCGGTCTACGGCGTGGGCGAGAAGTCGGGGATCCGCCTGCGGAAGGTGGTGCCGACGATCTCGTGGCTCCTGTTGAAGGCCTTCTTCTGGCGGATGAAGGAGAAGTACGTGATCCGCGACTTCCACCCGCTCGTCTTCTTCTACATCCTCGGCGTCGGCATGCTCCTGCTCGGCGTCGCCCTGGGGATCACGGAGACCATCCTGCGCATCCTCGGCAACCCGATCCCGGTCGCCACGGGCGTCCTGATCGCGTTGCTCGTCGTCTCGGGCCTCCAGTTCACCCTGTTCGCGATGTGGTTCGACATGGAATCGAACAAGGACTTGCGCTAGGGGGATCTACGTGCGGGTGGTTTCCGCGCCTCGCTTGCGATCGGCGCGTTCCTCGAGCTCGGCTGTTAAGAGCGCAATCCGTGCGTCGATGGTTTCGAGCGAATCAATTGTTACTTGGCCCGAAGGTGGGCGAAGTCCGACGGCTCTTTCGTATTGATCCATCGTCTTTCGCAACCTGTCGTTCAGTCGCAAACGATGGTCGATCAACGTCCGGGGCTCGCCGCCTCGGCCAAGGCATCCGTCAACCGTCAATGACCGATCCATAGCCTCGGCGAGGGCGATGAGGGCCGCGAGCTCGCGTTGGAGCTGCTCGATGATGACCTCGTTCGCGGGTCGCTCTCTTATCGCTGCCTCAAGCTCTTGCATGCGCGGAGCGCGCGTCGCGGGCGAGTAGACCCCCGACTTCACCGCATTGCGATTCTGGGGGTGGGCGGCCACCAGGGTCGCCTCATGACCTTTCTTGTTCACGAGGGTTCGCATACCACGCTGACCGGATGAGAGCTCCTGGCGACGAGTCGTGAATGAGGGCGGCAATAGTCTCTGCGGCCTCACGCTGCATGCTTGGGAGTACGTGACTGTACGTATCGAGCGTAACGGTGACAGTGGAGTGGCCCAGCCGTTCGCTCACAATCTTCGGGTGGACTCCGGCCTGAAGAGCGAGCGTGGCGTGCGTGTGCCTCAAGTCATGAAGTCGAATCCGCCTCACGCCGGCGAGCCGAACGCGCCGCTGAAAGTAGTAGCTGAATAGCGCGGGGTTGATCGGGTCGCCGTTCGCGGTGCAGAAGACAAAGCTGCTGTCGTCGATGTTGTTCTTACGGGCGGCCAAAGCAGCACGATGCCGAGCCAGGAGGTCGCAGGTCTTCGCGTCGAGCGCCACGAGCTGACGGGCGCAGCCCTCTACCCGCGCAGAGGTCAAGCCACTCGTCGAGCCACTGTCCGATCGTCAAATCGGACGTGAATTGCGCCTTCGTCTCTCCGAGGCGGCGCTCCCCGTTGACGTGCTGCGCACTGAACTCCTTCGAGGTCGTCGATATCTGCGGACCGGGGCGAAGTGTCCAAGAAGCACTGGGATTCGTTGTCTCCAACGGCGACGATCCTAACATAGGGCCGCGCTGTTTTTGGCTTAACCATGCGCTTGAACCGGCGTTTCATCAAACTGACATGGAGTCGAACAAGGAGCTCCGCTAGCTGAAGCGGCGGTGACGTTCTCGATCATCGTGCCTACCCGAGGACGTCCGTCGCTGGCGCACAGGCTGGCCAGCGTCGCCGCCCAACTGAAGGGCGGAACGAGCTGCCCGTGGTGCGGAACGAAGACGGAGACTTCGGGAGCACCGTCGGCAGCAGCGCCCCCGCCGGGGCGAGGGGGACGCATCTCCTGTTCATCGACGACGACGACGAATACCTACTGAACGCGCTGTCGACGATGCGACGGTTCGCGGCGGGCATCTCGCGCGCATCGGCATCTTCAAGATGCGCTGCTGGGAGGATGGGCGGGTGCTCTGGGAGACCCCCGAGTTCCGGGTCGAGAACATCGGCCCCGATGTTCGTCGTGCCGAACGTCGAGGTAGGTTGAGTCAGTGGGAGCCGACCTTCTACGCGGCCGACTGGCAGTTCGGCAGCGAGATCGCCGTTCTGCAGTTCCCGCCGATATTCCTTGACGAAGTGGTTGCCCTCGTCGCCCTCGACCGCCGGTCTGCCGCGGTGCGATACGCCGAGCGGGCGCGTCGCTCTACGAGAGCGTTGCGGAGCAGGCAGTGCGTCCGCACGCGGTTACGTCAGATCGGCCGCGGCTTGCCGACCACGTTGCCCGGCGACCCGGCGCGGTGTTCGTCGAAGCGGTAGAGGACTTGGTAGCCGTGGTGGATCTTCGATGCGGATCCCCCTTGCAGATACCGGTCGATCAGCATCCCCTTGCCCGGCATCACGCCCTCGGCTGCCATGAACCGCTCGGCGGCCTCGCGCATCCCCGGCGGGCAGTCTGCGGGTGTCGCCGGTGTGTCGTCCACGAGAATGAGAGAGCCTGGTCTCAGTGCTGGCTTGATCGCGAAGAACTCCCGGATCCCGTGCAGCGCGGCGGGATACGGGTCCTCGACGTCGAGGTCGAGGCTGTCGAGATAGACGAGGTCGACCGTGCAATCTGGCCAGCGCGCGCGGACCCAGCGCCGCAAGAACCGCACGCTGTCTCCGCAGGTCAGCACCGTGCTCCGGCCCACCGCCGGTCGCAGCTTTGCGACGAGCTCGGCCTGGACGTCGACGCTCCAGAGCTCTCCGCCGAACGTGTCGACGTAGTCGGAGAAGAGGAGCGTCGAGTTTGTCCCCCGGCTCGCCATCCCCGTCTCGATGATGCGACTTGGCCTTCCATCGAGCAACGCGAGGGTGTCGCGCATGGACTTGAGATTGGGGTGGTCCACACTGCTGTGGGCCCGAAAGTGCCGGTGGACAAGATCGACCGTGGTGGTGTTCGGCGTCGCAGGCTCGGACTCCTTCGCGCCACGGACGGTCATGGGCGAGCCGAGCCTGTCGAGCGCGTCGCACGACGTGTCCATCAGCCGCCAGAACTGCGCCGCCAGTCGTGTCCTCGCCGCCTGCCGATTCATTCTGTCACGCGCTTCATCCAGCCGAGCTCGTCCCAGAGCGCGGCGATCGCAGCGAGGCGCTCGGGCTTCTCCGCGGCCATCTGCGCGCTGATCGCGTGCTGGTCGTCCGTCGCGAGGAGGTGGTCGAGGTGGGACCACGACTCGAACCGGCGGATCCGTGGGAACCACTGGAGGTCGTAGAAGTCGGCGCGGTCGAGATACCAGTCCACGACGCCGCTCGTCTCTCACGTCGTTCAGGTCGAGGGCTCCCTGCCGGTGCGGCGGGACCGCCGGCCGCTCTTGCGCATGCGAGTAGGAGAGCGTCCCGAGCACGCCGTGCTCGGTCGCCATGAGCTGCTTGAGAAACGCGCGCTCCGGCACGTAGATCGGTGCGCAGGCGGAGTAGTGCTCGAACAGGGACATGATGCTGATGTTGTAGGGAATCAGGACGATCGCGAGCTGGTCGTAGAGCTGGGACCACGTGAAGCGCGGCCAGACCCGTACGGAGCGGGATCGCCTCGTGCCGCAGCGTGTCGCAGATGGTCTTGGCGAGGGCGTCGGTGGGGGCGCTCACGACCGCCGCCGGCTGTCGTCCTGTGTAGCTCGGGGCGATGTACGAGCACGCACTCGGAATCCAGGCGGCCTTCAGGCCGGTGTAGTTCTCGATGTAGTCGGCGTCGGCGCGGTTGTTCGCCGCCAGCGTCAGCCAGCCTTCGGCGACGCCCTGCGCGAGCGACGCGTCGAGCCATGCCCAGCGCTCGGCATCGTGCGTGAACGGCCATTCGTAACGGGTCGAGCAGATCGCCAGCACGGGCCCGCCGAGGCCCCGGTAGAGGAGTGAGAAGCAGGGCGTATGCGTGGCGACGTAGCCGCGGAACGTCCGGAGGTACGAGCCGTAGGCGCGCTGGAAGCGGCCGATCATGAGTGGGCCGAAGTCCGCGGCGCTGCGCTCGTTGACGATTGCGACGGGCTCGCGCTTGCGGCCGAACACCCACGTGTGTCCGGAGATGTTCCACTCGGTCAGCGAGACGCCGCGGCTCTCGAGCGCAGCCCGGACGTCGGCGACGACCGCTATGTGGAGGTCGAGGTCGAAGACGCCGCGGCGCTTGCGTGGCCCGATCGGACGCTGGTGGCGTGCGGCGTGGAGGCCGCGCCGCACCGAGTCGCGGACACCCTCGCGGCGCATGTACGCGTAGATGCGACCCGTCCGGCTCAAGGCCTCCGCGTCGGCTTCGACGCGCCCTGAAAGCGATTGCATGCGCGCTCCGGCATCCCGCGATCCTACGGCAACGTGCTCGGCCGGAGCCTGCCGTGTCGAATCAGCGGTTCCGCGGATGCGCGAGAGGCGCGGCGCGTGCAATCGTGAGGCGAAAGGAGGACGTCATGCGAATCTCTCGCAGGATTGTCCTTGGTTGCCTGGTCACGGCAGCTGCGGTGTTCGTGCTTGCGGCATCGTCGTCGGCGGCGGCACCGCCGGGGAGCGACTACGCCTGGGCTCAGCCCGGCTGCGCAGTCGTGACCGTCCCCTGCGCGCAACCGCCGGCGAGCATCCCGCTCGCGGGAGGTCTCGTGAGCACACCGCCCGGGGCCGACTACGCCTGGGCTCAGCCCTCGTCGGCTGTCACGAGCGTTCCGCTCGCGCAGCCGCCGGCCTGGATCCCCACGTCGTGACCGGGAACGGCTCTGCCGGCGCCTACTGGTGCCGGCAGAGCTTGTCTCCGGCGGCGAGCTGTCGCCTGAGCGCGTCCTGCTGCGCCTCGTAGGCGACGTCGGCCGGGTTCTTCGCGTCGTAGGCGTGGAGGCCGTCGATCTGCGCGGAGACGTCGGGGGTCACGCCCGGCCCGATCACGTTGACCCGGTACCGGACGCCGACGCCCGGCCCGCGCGTCGCCGTGCTCCTGCTCGGGTGGTCGTAGTAGGCGGTCCGGAACGGGTAGAAGCCGTAGCAGAAGTCGCCGTTCGGGTTGTGCGTCAGGAAGCCGTTCTCGCGGCGCCAGCCGGGGCCGTAGACGGAGTCGTAGGTGTCCAGATACAGGTTCCGGCCGTAGCCGTCGAGGGTCACGCCCCGGTGGGTCGACTTGAACCCGTGCACCGGCACGCCGCGGTAGGTCAGGCGTCCGAAGAGCTCCTCCCAGCGGCCGTTGTAGACCCAGTCGGTGTGGAGCTCGAGCTGGGCGGTCTCGCCCGTCCAGTGCGAGATGTGGAGCTCCCAGACGGACTGGGTCGGCAGCCACGGCGTGAAGCCGAGGTCGGGCAGCGCGCGCTGCCAGCTCTGCACGGTCCAGTACGACCCGTCGGCGGCCGTGCAGCCGGTCACGAACCAGGCGAGCGCGGGGCCGTCGTAGGGACGGCACGAGCCGGTGCGCTTCTTCCAGGCGCGCCCGGAGTAGTCGAGCTTGAACTTGACCTGGGGGATGCTCGGGCTCGGCGCGTGCGCGTCGATCGCGCCCCAGACGGCGACCCGCCGCTTCGTCCCGTGCGCGCTGTACGAGAGCAGCGCCATCCCGTCGCGGGCGACGAGCAGGTGGACGTCGCTCGCGTTCCGGTCGATCAGCTGCGACGCGGACGCGGCGCCGGGCACGGCGAGCGCGGCGACGACTGCGGCGGCGAGCAGTCTGGTCATGCCCCCTAAGACATCGGCGGGGCCTGCTTCTTGCGCGGAATCCCTCGTTAGAGGGCGTCGAGCAGCGCCTGCAACCGGTTCGGCACAACGTCGGCCCACTCGGCCGCGAACGGCTCCGGCATCCCGTCGATCACGGCGCGCCACGTCAGCGCGCGGCAGATCCCGCCGAGGACGAGCGCGGTCGGGAACGCGGCCTCGAGCTCCTCGAACCGCGCGAGGTGCGTCCACGGCTCGAGGTAGGCGTCGCGGAACCGCTCGAGCCCGTCCTGGAGCGTGACCGTCATCGTGAAGAACGGGTGCGAGACGCACGCCTCGGCCCAGTCGAAGAACCGGTAGCGGCCGTCGCTCACGAAGATCTGCCCGTCGTGGAGGTCGTCGTGCTGGACGGTCTCGGGAAGCCCGAGGCCGGCGAGCTCCTCGCACAGCTCGGTGATGCGCGGGGTGAGCGCGCGCAGCTCGGCGGTCTCGCCGGCGACGAGCTCGTCGTAGAGCGTCGGCAAGACGGCGAGCGTGCGATCGGGCGCACCTGCGTCGAGCAGGGCTGTCCTGTCCTCGGCCGTGTCCAGCTGCAGCCCGGCGTAGAGCGGCAGCACGTCCTCCCAGCAGGCCTGCGTCCAGGCCGGCCTCGCGCAGGCGCGTGCCGCCGTCGGCCTGGAGCATCCAGCCGCGCTCGAGGTCGGCGGCGAGGAGCTCCGGAACGCAGTCGGGCCGGCGGCGGACGAGCACCGAGACGATCGCGGCCTCGCGGGAGAGCGCCGGCATGTTCGCCTTGAACCAGACCGGCCCGGTGTCCGTCGGCACGCGCAGCACCGTCGACCAGGCCCGGACGTGGGGCTGCTCGATCGGGCCGGTGATCGCGTCGCCGAGCTCGCCCCGGATCCAGGCGTGCGCCTCGGCGAGCCAGGCCGGTTCGTGCCACTGCAAACGCTCCTCCCCGTCCACGTTAGGGGATCGTAAGCATCGGCGCGTGGCGCGACGGGCACGGCTACCATCACCGTCCGTGAGCACTGCGGTCGTCACCGGCGGAGCCGGCTTCCTGGGGTCGCACCTCTGCGACACGCTGGTCGCCAAGGGCCACCGCGTGATCTGCGTCGACAACCTCGACACGGGCTCGCTGCAGAACATCGAGCACATCTCCGAGTCCGACCAGTTCGCGTTCATCAACCACGACATGGTCGAGCGCATCGAGATCGACGAGCCGGTGGACTTCGTCTACCACCTCGCGAGCCCGGCGAGCCCGATCGACTACATGCGGCTGCCGTTGCACACGCTGAAGGTCGGCTCGTACGGCACGCACAACGCGCTCGGCCTCGCCAAGTTCAAGCGCGCCCGCTTCCTCGTCTCCTCGACGAGCGAGGTCTACGGCGACCCGCAGGTGCACCCGCAGCCGGAGCACTACTGGGGCAACGTGAACCCGATCGGCCCGCGCGGCGTCTACGACGAGGCGAAGCGCTACGCCGAGGCGCTGACGATGGCCTACCACCGGCAGCAGGGCGTCGACACCGCGATCGCGCGGATCTTCAACACCTACGGGCCGCGGATGCGCGCCAACGACGGCCGCGCGTCGGTGACCTTCCTGCGCCAGGCGCTCGACGGCAAGCCGCTCACGGTCTTCGGCGACGGCTCGCAGACCCGGAGCCTCTGCTACGTGGACGACCTGATCCGCGGGCTCGTGCTGCTCGCCGAGTCGGGCGAGCACGAGCCGGTCAACATCGGCAACCCGGATCACGAGGTGACGATGCTGGAGCTCGCCGAGACGGTGATCCGCGTCACCGGCTCCTCGAGCGAGATCGTGTTCGAGGCGCTGCCCACCGACGACCCGCAGGTTCGCAAGCCCGACATCACACGCGCCCGCGAGGTGCTCGGGTGGGAGCCCGAGATCGACCTCGAGGACGGTCTCAAACGCTGGCTCAAGGCGCTCGGCCGCACACCGGTCGGTGTGTAGGCGCTTCGGTTTGCTCGCGGCGGCCGTGGCGGCCGCTGCGCTTCTCGCCGTGCCCGCTGCGACGGCCTCGCGCGGGCTGCTCGTCGGCATCCTCGACGACGCGAACACGCTCAACTTCCCGACGCAGACGTTCGCCACGTTCGGCGCGCTGCACGCGCAGGTCGCTCGGCTGAACCTCTCCTGGCGCGCGGTCGCGCCGACGCGCCCCTCCCGCCCCGGCGACCCGGCCGACCCCGCCTACAGATGGGACGTCTACGACGCCGCCGTCTCCGCCGCGAAGGCGAACGGGGTCAAGGTGCTGCTCTCGATCGTCGGCACGCCCGCCTGGGCGAACGGCGGCGGGCCGGCGACGAAGGCCCCGACCAACGCCGCCGACCTGCACACGTTCGCCTACGCGGCGGCCCGGCGCTACAGCGGCACCTTCGCAGGCCCGGACGCGAAGCTCCTGCCGGCGGTGCGCCTCTGGCTCGCCTGGAACGAGCCGAACAACCCGGTCTACCTCGCGCCCCAGTACGTCCGCACCGCGAGCGGCTGGGTGATGCAGAGCGCGAAGGACTACGCACGGATCTGCGCCGCGGTCTACGGCGGCGTCCACGCGACGGGCATCGCCTCCGAGAAGGTCGGCTGCGGCGCCACCGCCCCGCGCGGCAACAACCAGCCCGGCAGCTCGCGCGCGTCCGTGTCGCCGCTCGCGTTCCTGCGCGCGGTCAAGGCGGCCGGCCTGCGCCGCTTCGACGCCTGGGCCCACCACCCGTATCCGGGCAGCGCCTTCGAGACCCCGACGACGCGCCCCTCGGCGGCGACCGCGATCACGCTCGGCAACATCGACGTGCTCCAGGCCGAGCTCAGGCGGCTCTACGGGCCCACGCGCCTGTGGATCACGGAGTACGGCTGGCAGACGAATCCACCCGACACCCTCCTCGGCGTCTCCTGGGCGAGGCAGGCGGCCTACCTCACGCAGGCCGTCGCGATCGCCAGGCGCAACCCGGGGATCGACATGCTCGTGTGGTTCCTGCTCAAGGACGATCCGGTGCTCTCGGGCTGGCAGTCGGGCCTCGAGACCGCGACCGGCAAGCAGAAGCCGTCGTTCGCCGCGTTCCGGCGCGCCGCGGGCTAGAGCGCGGAAGCCCAGTCGGGCACGCGGCTGAGACGGGCCCCGGCCTCGCGTCCGGCACGCTTGCGCGCGTACATCCGCGTGTCCGCCGCCCGGTAGAGCGCGATCGCGCTCTCGCCGTCCTCCGGGGTCGACCGCCCAGCCGAAGCTGACGCTCTGGCCGGCCACGGCGAGCGCGGCCTCGAGGCGGGCGGCGAGGCGCCGCGCGCCGACGGCGGTGTCCTGCTCGGCCAGCACGGCGAACTCGTCGCCGCCGATCCGGTAGGCGGTGTCGCGCGCGACGAGCGACTGCGAGAGCACCGCGGCGAGCTGCTTCAGCGTCTCGTCGCCCACGGCGTGCCCGAAGTCGTCGTTGATCTGCTTGAGCGAGTCCATGTCGCCGATCAGGAGGGCGAACGGCCTGCCCTTCTCGAACCGCTCCGCGATCGCGTTCCCGAAGGAGCGCGAGTTCCCGAGGCCGGTCAGCGCGTCGCACTCGGCGAGGACGCGGAGCCTCGCGAGCAGCTCGCGGTTGCTCTGCGCGATCGCGCCGACGAGCGCTCCGAGCAGGACGTAGGTCGCGCAGCGATAGCCGTTCGCCGAGCTCGAGGAGCACGGCCGCGGCGTCCTGCGGGCTGTGGAGCACCGCGATCGAGTAGAGCGCGGCCGCGAGCAGGCCGGCGGCCGCTCCCGCGAGCGGCCCGGTCGCGAGCGCCAGCACCGCGATCGCCAGGTAGAAGAAGCGCCCGATCCCGAGATCGGTTCGCTGCGAGAGCAGGAGCGCGTCGAAGACGAGCGCGTAGAGGACGACGGATATCCCGACGAGCAGACGCCGTCTGGACAGAAGCTCGACCATTTAGTCACAAGGTGCCTGCAGCGCCGGCCCGGGCGCCTCCCTCGGTCGAGGGATCTCGCGCGCACCGATTTAGGGCACTTTACAGGGGGTTTACGGGCGCGCCGCCTGGAGCAGCGAGCGGTAGAGCCGGTCGATGTCGTCGATCAGGCGCGAGACGGCGTAGCGGGGCAGCACCCGGGCCCGTCCCGCCTCGCCCATCGCGCGCCGCAGCTCCGGATCCCGGGCGAGGCGCTCGAGCCGCTCGGCGAGCGCTTCGAAATCGCCCGGCTCGACGAGGAAGCCGTCCACGCCGTCCGTGACGACGTCCGGCACGCCGCCGACCCGCGTCGCGACGACCGGCCGTGCCGGCGGCGAGCGCCTCGATCGCGACCACGGGCGTGCCCTCGTTCACCGACGACAGGACGAAGGCGTCGAAGACAGCGAAGAAGCGGGCCACGTCCTCCTGGTAGCCGAGGAAGAGGCAGTCGCGGATCACGCCGAGCTCGTGGGCGCGCCGCTCGACCTGGTCGCGATCGGGCCCGTCGCCGACGATGCAGAGGCACGCGTCGACGCCGCGCGCCCGGAGCGCCGCGAACGCGCGCACGACGTCGTCGGTGCGTTTGACGCCCGTCATCCGCCCGACCCAGCCGACGGCGAAGCGGTCCGGCGGGATCCCCATCACGCGCCGCGCCTCGGCCCGCATCTCCTCGTCGATCGCGACCCGCTCGTCCAGCTCGATCCCGAGCCGCACGACGGTGAACTTCTCCGCGGGGGCGACGTGGAGGGCGACGAGGTCGTCGCGCACCTGGGGGCTGACCGCGATCAGCGCCGTGGACGTGCGCGCCAGGAAGCGCTCGAGCAGCCGGAAGACCTGGGTGCGGACCGGGTCGAAGTAGCCGTGGAGGACGTGGCCGTGGAAGGTGTGGACGACGATCGGCGGGGCGTCCTTGCCCGCGACGAGCGCGGCGAGCCGGCCGATCGCGCCCGCCTTCGCGGTGTGCGTGTGCAGGATCTGCGGCCGCTCGGCGCGGATCAGCCGCGCAAGGCGAAACACCGCCACGAGGTCCCGAAACGGCGAGATCTCGCGGTGCAGCTCGTCGATCTTCACCACCTCGACGCCGCGCCCCTCGGCGACGAAGGCCATCGAGTCCTCGCCGCGAGCGAGGCTCCCGGCGACGAGCGTCGTGTCGTAGCCGCGCCCGGCGAGCCCCTCGGTGAGGTAGGCGACGTGCAGCGCGGGCCCGCCCATGTTGAGGCGGGCGATCACGCGGAGGACCTTGACTCTGCTCAGACACCGAGCGACTCGATGGTGCGGCGCAGCCCTTCCTCGAGGTCGATGCTCGGGCGGTAGCCGAGCACGCGCGCGGCCTCGCTGACGTCCGCCCACGAGTCGCGGATGTCGCCCGGGCGCGGCGGTCCGTGGCGCCGCTCGACCGGCTTGCCGAGGATGCGCCCGATCGCGTCGGCGACCGCGTTCACGCTCGCGGGTGAGCCGGCGGCGACGTTGAAGATCCGCCCGCTCGCGCCCTCCGCCTCGCTCGCGCGCAGCGTCGCGTCGACGACGTTCTCCACGTAGGTGAAGTCGCGCGACTGCTCGCCGTCGCCGAAGATCGTGACCGGCTCGCCGCGCGCGATCGCGGTGATGAAGAGCGGCACCATCGCGGCGTACTGCGAGAACGGGCTCTGCCTCGGCCCGAACACGTTGAAGTAGCGCAGCACCACGGTCTCGAACGACTCGTAGACGCGGCTGAAGCTGACGCAGTAGCGCTCGGCGGCGAGCTTCGCGACGCCGTACGGCGAGATCGGGTCCGACGGCATCGCCTCGTCGACCGGGAGGTCGGTGCGCGAGCCGTACACCGACGAGCTCGAGGAGAAGACGACCCGGCGGATCCCCTCGTCGCGCGCGGCGAGCAGGACGTTCAGCGTCCCCTCGACGTTGACCGCGCTCGAGGTGAGCGGATCCTGGACGGAGCGCGGCACCGAGCCGAGCGCGCCGAGGTGGTAGACGACCTCGACGCCGCGGGTCGCGTTGTGGACGCGCTCGTAGCTCCGGAGCTCGCCCTCGACGATCTCGACCTCCAGCCCGGCGAGGTTGGCGCGGTTGCCGGTGGAGAAGTTGTCGAGCACGCGCACCTCGTCGCCGCGCTCGAGCAGCGCCCGCGCGAGATTCGAGCCGATGAACCCGGCTCCCCCTGTCACGAGCACCTTCACGATCTCACCTTGTGCTCATGAGCATTTGGCATCACGCGTCGGCCACCACGTGGAAGTTGGCGATCAGGGCGCCCGAGCGGATCTCTCGCAGCTCGGCGGAGCGTGCGTCGAGCGCGGCCGCAGCGTGGTTGATCCCGGACACGAGGGCGCCGCCGACCGGAGCGACGTGCGCGCGGCGGGAGAGGAGGTCGATGTAGATCGAGGCCAGCATGCCGAGGCAGGCCGTCGTCCCCGACGAGGGTCGCACGGTGACCGAGCTCCAGGCCGCGCTCTGGGTGAAGAGGCGCTCGAGCCCGGCGTGCGTCCAACGCCACAGATCGACGGGCGACGGATGGTACACCTGCACCCCGTGGGTCGACGCGAGGACGCGCCCGCCCGCCCGGGTGACGCGCCGCAGCTCGCGCACGGCCTGCGCCGGGTCGTCGCAGTGCTCGAGCACCTGCGAGCAGAGGACGACGTCGAAGCTCCCGTCGGGGACGGGGAGCGCCTCGACCGGCCCGCGCAGGTCGGCGGCCGGGTTCTCGACCACGTCGACGCCGACGTACTCGGACACGAACGGCTCGAAGAACGGGTAGTACGGCTTCACGCCGCAGCCGACGTCGAGCAGCCGGTAGCGGCCGAAGTCGCCGCCGGCCCGCTTCGCCTCCTCCTGCAGCCAGGCGGCGAGCGGCGCGCGCACGGCGTGGGTCGGCGACGACCACGGCACGACGCGGCGCGACCCGCCCGGCCAGGCCTCAGTCAAGCCGCACCGCCACGAGGCCGAGCGAGAGCCACGTCATCGCCACGAGCGGAATCCCCGCGACGATCCCGAGGCCGTTCCAGATCCCGATCGCCATGAGGAGCCAGAGTACGGGCACGAGGGCGAACGACGCGGCGGGAGGCGGCGCCCGCAGCGCCCAGCGCAGGCCGGTCACGAGGCCGGAGCAGAGGAGCCAGAGCAGCGCCGCGACCCCGACCACGCCCATGTCCGCAGCGGCCTGCAGGTAGAGGTTCTGCACCCCCCAGCGGTGCTGCGGGGAGGGGAACGCGAGCGGCGCGACGTCCGGGAAGCGCCGGCGCGCGGCGGCGAGGTAGGGGCGGTAGGCGTCCTCGTAGGCCGACTCCTGCCAGCCGACGCCGAACACCGGACGGTGGGCCGCGATCCTGAGGCCGAAGTAGGCGAGCACCGTGCGCTGCGAGTAGCTCGACCCGCCGAGCGAGGCCTGCGAGGCGCCGGGCCGGATCCCGAGGAACTTGAGGAACTGCGAGACGTCGCTCGAGCGCATCACGAGCGTGCCGAGCAGCACCGCCGCGACGATCCCCGCCAGCCCGGCCGCGCGGACGAGCGAGAGGCGGCTGCGGCGTAGCGCGACGAGGCCCGCGGCGAGCGCGGCGAGACCGAGCCCGAGCACGCCGGCGATCGCGCCCGAGAGCACGAGGCCGACCGCGCCGACGACTCCCGCCACGATCACCCAGCGGCGCTCACGCCGCGACACCGTCCCGAGCGCGACCGCGGCGAGCGCGAGCGACAGCGCCATCGCCGACAGCGCCGCGAAATCGTGCGGGCCGAGGAACGAGGGCTCGCGCCCGCCGGCCCGCTTGTGGCCGACCGAGAAGTCGTCGATCGCACCGAAGAACTGGAGCAGCCCGTAGGCGAGCGCGGCGACGGCCCAGACGGTGACCGACGCGAAGAGCAGCTCGAGGTCGCGCCGCCGTCGCACGATCAGCGCCGCGGCGGGCGCCATCAGCGCGTACTCGAGCAGCTTCAGCGCCGTCACCGAATGCTTGCCGAGCAGGTAGGCGGCGTCGGTCGCGTCCGCGTAGGCGATCGAGGCGGCGATCACGACGAAGAACGCGGCCGCGGCGATCCAGATCCAGCGGCCCGCCCGAAGCGGCTCGAAGCCCTCGGCGAACCCCGTCCAGAGGCCCGCGACCACGACCGCCACGGCGGCGAGGTCGGCCAGGTTCGCATGGGCCCCCCGCACGGTCACTCCGGGCAGGAAATGGGTGTGAAGGAAGAGGAGCGGAACCGCCAGCGCGAGCACGATCGCGCCCGGCGAGGGAAGCCGCCTGTCGTGCGGTCTGGCCGTCAAGTCGCGCCACTATACTGGCCGATCTGATGCGGAAGCGGCTTCTCTGGCGCCGCTCGGCCACCGCGCTCGGGATCTACGGCTCCACCGCGCTCGGCATCCTCGGGTCGATCGTCGTGCTGCGGATTCTGGGCCCGACCTCGGCCGGGCGGTTCAGCCTCGCGATCGGCACGGCGGCGTTCTTCCAGCTCCTGCTCGAGCTGACGGGTGACGAGGCGCTCGTGAAGTACGGCTTCCGCTACGCCGAGCAGGAGGACTGGGGCCGCTTCCACCGGCTGCTGCGCGTCACCTTCGGGCTCGAGGCGGCGGCGGCTCTGGCCGCGACGCTGATCGTGATCCTGCTCGCACCGTTCGCGGACTCGCTCTTCAACACCACGGGGATGACCGAGCCGATGCTGATCGCGGCGTGCCTGCCGCTGCTCCAGGCGGCCGAGTCGATGGGCGCGGCGATGCTGATCCTGCGCAGCCGCTACGACATCCGCGGCGGGCTCCTCACCCTCGCGACGGGCCTGCGGCTGATCGCGATCGTGATCGCGGCGCCTCACGGGGTGAACGCGACGGTGTTCGGGATCGTCGTCGCGCAGCTGCTCACCTCGATCTGCGTCGTCGCGATCGGGGTCAACGCGGTGCGCCGCTTCCCGCGCGTCGCGCCGAGCGGCCTCGGCGACGACCGCTCGCCGGTGATGCGGTTCGTGCTGCAGTCGAGCATCGGCACCGGGCTCGTCTCGCTGCGCGGCTGGCTGGCGCCGCTCGCGCTCGGCGTCGTCACGAACCCGACCGAGGTCGGCTACTTCCGCGCTGCGCAGGCCCCGCAGCAGGGCTTCGCGGCGCTCAGCTCGCCCGTGCGCCTGATCCTGCTCACCGAGCAGACGCGCGACTGGGAGCGTGGGCGGACCGACGTCGTCTGGGAGGGCGTGCGCCGCTACCTGCGCGGGGCGACGGCGCTGATGCTCGTCGCGCTGATCCCGCTCGAGCTCCTGATGGGGTGGATGGTGAAGTTCTTCCTCGGCGATCAGTACGCGCCCGCGATCCCGGCGGCGCGGATCATCCTGGTCGCCGCGGCGATCCAGGTCGTGTTCGGCTGGTCGAAGTCGTTCCCGGTCTCGATCGGGCGCCCCGGGCTGCGGATCTGGGCCTCGGGGATCGAGGCGGCCGTGATGCTGCCGCTGATCCTCGTCTTCGGCTCGCTCTGGGGCGCGACCGGCGCCGCGGTCGCGGTCGTCGCCTCGAGCGTCGCGTACGGGATCGCCTGGATCGTGATCCTCGTCCGGCTCCAGCGGGGCCGGCTCGAGGCGGTTCCGTCGTGAGGGTGCTCGTCGTGAGCGGGATCTGGCCGCCCGACGTCGGCGGGCCGGCGAGCCACGCGCCCGAGGTGGCGGACTTCCTG
This sequence comes from uncultured Actinomycetes bacterium, assembly GCA_963746005.1. Classification (GTDB taxonomy): domain Bacteria; phylum Actinomycetota; class Thermoleophilia; order Gaiellales; family Gaiellaceae; genus CAVQZA01. The sequence continues at coordinate 39,148 of CAVUZM010000024.1, forward strand.
CTGGCGCGCGGGCACCGGGTCGAGGTCGTGACCACCGCGGGCTCGGCTCCTGCCGCGCGGCCGTATCCGGTGCGGTTCGTCGCCAGGAGCGTCCCGGTCGGCCTGCGCCACCTGCGCGCCGCGGCGCTCATCTCCCGGCGCGCGAGGGAGAACGACGTCGTCTACGCGACCGGGATGCTCGGGCGGACGACCGCCGCGTGCCTGGTCGCGCGGCGCCCGTTCGTCGCCAAGCTCACCCAGGACCCCGCCTTCGAGCGCGCGCTGCGGCGGGGCCACTACACGGGCTCGCTCGAGGACTTCCAGCACCGGCGGGTCGGGCTCACGGCGGGACTGCTGCGGCGCGCCCGCGACTTCGAGCTCCGCCGGGCGGCCCACGTGATCTGCCCGAGCGGCTTCCTCGCCGGGCTGACGGCCGGCTGGGGCCTGCCGCCGGCTCGGGTCTCGGTGCTGGCGAATCCCACCCCGCCGCTGCCCGCGCTGCCGGAGCTGGGCCCCGGCTCGTCGCTCGCGTTCGCCGGCCGCCTGACCGCGCCGAAGGACCTCGGGGTGGCGCTGGAGGCCGTCGCCGCCTGCGAGGGCGTGAGCCTGCGGCTGGCCGGCGACGGCGACGAGCGCGCGGCACTCGAGGCCCGGGCCGCCGAGCTCGGGCTCGGCTCGCGGGTCGAGTTCCTCGGCGCGCTCGGCCGCGACGAGGTGCTCGCGCTCTTCCGCCGCGCCGACGCGGCGATCCTCTCTTCGGCCTGGGAGAACTTCCCGCACACCGTGGTCGAGGCGCTGGCGGTCGGGACGCCCGTGATCGCGACCGCGGTCGGCGGCGTCCCCGAGGTCGTCACCGACGGCGAGAACGGACTGCTCGTGCCGCCCGGCGACCCGGCCGCGCTCGCCGCCGCGATCCGGCGCTTCTTCGCGGAGCCGGAGCTGCGGGCGCGGCTCCGGGCGGCTGCGGCGCCGTCGGTCGAGCGCTTCGCGCCCGAGCACGTCTACGGCGAGCTCGAGCGGATCCTCGAGGAGGCGGCCCGGTGACGAAGCTGCTGATCGTCGGGCGCACGCGCTACCGGCTGCCGCTCGAGCCGAGCCTCGCGCGGAAGTTCGACGCGCTCCGCGGCGCGCTCGAGCTGCGGGTGCTCGCGAGCGCGCCTGCCGGGGCCCCCGTCCGCGACGGCACGTTCACGCTCGTGCCGCCCTTCTCGCCCAGGGCGCTCGACGGCCTCGCGTTCCAGCTCGCCCTCCCGTGGCGGGTCGCCCGCGAGCTGCGCGACTTCGAGCCGGACGCGATGCTCACCCAGAGCCCGCACGAGGCGGCCGCCTGCATGCTCGGGCGGCGGCTCGCCGGCAGCCGGGCGCGGGTTGTCGTCGAGCTGCACGGCGACTGGCGCACCGCGACCCGCCTCTACGGCTCGTCGGCCCGGCGCGTGCTCGGCCCGCTCGTCGACCGGCTCGGCACGGCGGCCCTGCGCCGCGCCGACGCGGTCCGGACGGTGTCGCCGTACACGACCGGGCTCGCCCGCGAGATCGGGGTCGAGCCCGCGGCGACGTTCCCCGCGTACATGGACCTCGAGCCGTTCCTCGGCGCCGCGGAAGCCGCTGCCCGAGGCGCCGTCGGTGCTCTTCGTCGGCGTGCTGGAGCGCTACAAGAACGTCGACGGGCTCGCCGAGGCGTGGCGGACGGTCGCGGCGCGCGTCCCCGGGGCCGAGCTGCGGATCGTCGGCGACGGCTCGCTGCGCGGGGTCGTCGAGTCACTGGGCGTGCGCTGGGACCGGCACCTCGCCCCGGCCGAGGTCGCCGCGGCGCTCGACGAGGCGACCGTGCTCGTGCTCCCGTCGCGCTCGGAGGGGATGGGCCGCGTGCTGGTCGAGGCGTTCTGCCGCGGGCGCGGGGTCGTCGCCTCGCGGGTCGGCGGGATCCGCGACCTCGTCACGGACGGCGACAGCGGCCTCCTCGTCGAGCCCGGCTCGACCGAGGCGCTCGCCGACGCGCTCGTCCGCGTGCTCACCGACCCCGAGCTGGCCGCGCGGCTCGGCGAGGGCGCGGCGGCCGCGGCCGGCGCCTGGCTCCAGACCCCGGAGCAGTACGCCGAGCGGATTCGCGCGCTCGTCGAGGCCGGATGAAGCCCCGGGCGCTCTTCGTCGGCCGCACCCGCTACTCGCTGCCGCTGGCGCCGGGCCTCGCCCGCAAGTGGGACGCGATCGGCGAGCGGATCGACTACCGCGTGCTCGGCTGCGCCGAGTGGGACAGCGGGGCCGGCGACGAGCGCTTCGAGCTCCTGCGGCCGGTCCATCCCCGCCGGCTCGACGGGGTCGCGTTCTACGCCCTGCTCCCGTTTCGGGTCGGGCGCTCGCTGCGGCGCGTCCGGCCGCGGGCGGTGTTCGCCGAGAGCCCGCAGATCGGCGCCGCCGTCGTCGTCGGCCGGGCGCTCGCGGGCCGGCCGCGCGCGAAGCTCGTGATCGAGGTGCACGGCGACTGGCGCTACGCGACGCGCCTCTACGGCTCCCCCGCGCGGAAGCTCGTCTCGCCGCTCTCGGATGCGGTCTCCGGCTGGGCGCTGCGACGTGCCGACGCGGTGCGTGCGCTCTCGCCGTTCACCGCCCGCCTCGTCGAGGAGACGACCGGCCGGCCGGCCGCGGGCTCGTTCGCCGCGTTCACCGACCTCGAGGCGTTCACCGAGCGTCCCCCGCTGCGTGTTCCCGAGGGCTCGGTGCTGTACGTCGGCGCACTCGAGGCCGCGAAGGGCGTCGAGACCCTCGCGGCCGCTTGGGGCCGCGTTCCCGACGGACGCCTCGTCGTGATCGGCCAGGGGTCGCTTGCGCCTGTCGTCCGCCGGCTCGGGGTCGAGCACCTCGCCGAGGTGTCGCCGGAGGAGGTCGCCGCGCGGATGGACGCCGCGACGGTGCTCGTGGTGCCCTCGCTCACGGAGGGCCTCGGCCGCGTGATCATCGAGAGCTTCGCCCGCGGCCGCGGCGTCGTCGCGAGCGCGACGGGCGGGATCGCCGACCTCGTCACGGACGGGGTCGAGGGGCTCCTCGTCCCGCCCGGCGACCCGGAGGCGCTCGCCGCCGCGATCGCCCGCGTCCTCTCGGAGCCGGGCCTCGCCGAGCGGCTCGGCGCGGCGGCACGAGCTCGGTTCGACGCACTCGGGATCAGCCTCGAGAGCTATGCCGACCAGCTCGCGGCGCTGGCGACCTAGACTCTCGTCGTGCGTCCCGACCGCGCAAAGCAGCTGCTCAAGAACGGTCTCTACCGGACGATCGGCGAGACCGCGACGACGATCGGCGCCGTCGACGGCGACGGCGACCGCGCGCTTCGCGTGCTCATGTACCACAAGGTCAACGACCGCCCCGAGAACCCGATCTCGGTGCCGATCGGCCTTTTCGACGAGCAGATGGCGGTGCTCCGGCGAGCTCGGGTACCAGGTCGTCTCGCTCGACGACGTGCTCGACCACGTCGCCGGGATCACGCCGCTGCCCGCCGGGTGCGGTGCTGATCACCTTCGACGACGGCTACCGGGACATCCTCGAGAACGCGCTCCCCGTCCTGCGCCGCCACGGCTATCCGGCCGTGATCTTCGTCCCGATCGGCTACCTCGACGACGCGCGGCCGCTGCCTCACGAGGAGCACCTCGCCGCAGCGCGGGCTGCGTCAACGCGACGCTCAGCTGGGACGAGCTGCCGGAGCTCGAGGCCGGCGGGATCCGCGTCGAGAGCCACGGCATCAGCCATCGCCCGCTCGCGGACCTCGACGTGGACGAGGCCGCGCGGGAGATCACGCTCTCCAAGCTCCGGCTCGAGGAGCGCCTCGGCCGGCCGGTGCGCGCGTTCGCGTACGTGAAGGGCTCCGAGGCGCACTACCGGCCCGTCCACCTCAGCCTGCTCAAGCAGGCGGGCTACGAGATCGCGTTCACCTCGGTGTCCGGCGGGAACAGGGCCAGGATGGACCCGCTCCGCCTCGCACCGCTACAACATCGAGCCCTACGCGCACCGCACCTTCGAGCTCGTGCTCGCCGGCGCCTGCGACCTGATCGGGGTCAAGGACACCGTCGCCGGGACGCACGCGCGGCGGATCTTCAACCAGGCGCTCGGCACCGCCACCAAGTGACCGTCGCGCGCGACGACTTCCTCCGCCTGCTCGACGAGGTGTACGGCGAGTCGATGTCGCCGGCCGAGTTCGACTGGTTCTTCGACCGGAACCCGGCCGGGCCGCGGCTGCTGTCGGAGGTGCGCGAGGACGGGCGCGCGCTCGGCGTGCTCGCGATGAGCTATGCCCGGGCGCAGGTCGGCGGAGAGGAGCAGCTGGTCGCGTTCGCGGTCGGCGCGGTCACGCACCCGGACGCGCGCGGGCGCGGGATCTTCGGCAGGCTCGAGCTCGCGAACGAGGAGCAGGCGGCCGCCGCGGGCGCGACGATGGCGCTCGGGTTCACCAACCCGATGGCGGGGCCGATCCTCGTCGGCAAGCTCGGCTGGCACGACCTCTACCGGATGCGCCTCTGGGCACGGCCGCTGCGGCTGCGGCGAACCGGCGAGGGCGGGCTCGCGGCGCGCAGCGGCGGGTACCTCGAGTCGTTCGACGCGCGGCACGAGGAGCTCTGGCGCGCGGAGGGGTACCGCAACGCGCTCGTGCGCAGCGCCGAGTACCTCGACCTGGCGCTACCTCGACGCGCCGCGCGACTACCGGGTGCTCGCGGACGAGCGCGGCTTCGCGGCGCTCGGCCACGCGGTGCGGAAGGGTTTCTCGGCCGGCGTCGTCTGCGAGCTCGTCGGGCCGGCGCACCGGCTCCTGCGCCGGTGCGTGCGCGAGTCGAAGGGCTGCGACATCGTGCTGGGAGTCCCCGGCCCAGGCCAGCAGGGCGCCTACCTCGCCGCGGGCTTCGTGCCCGCGCCGGGCACGATCCGCGTGATCGGCAAGCCGCTCCGCGACGGCATGCAGGTCCCCGACCGCTGGGACTTCACCCTCGGCGACACCGACATCTTTTGAGGCGCGTGGTCTTCATCACCCAGCAGGTCGACCCGAGCCACCCGGCTCTCGCCGCGACGGTGGCGAAGATCCGTGCGATCGCGGCGCGGGTCGACGAGGTCGCCGTGCTCGCGGACGGCGTCGTCCCCGGGGTTCTCCCCGGCAACTGCCGCGTCCACAGCTTCGGCGCCGGCTCGAAGGCCGGGCGCGGCGTCCGCTTCGAGAGCGCGCTCGTCCAGGAGCTGCGGCCGCGGCCGCGAGCGTGTGATCGCCCACATGTGCCCGATCTACGTGGTGCTCGCGGCGCCGATCGTGCGCCCGCTGCGGGATCCCGCTCCTGCTCTGGTACACGCACTGGCGCGCAGGCCGGACACTCCGCCTCGCCGAGCGCCTGGCGACCACGGTCGTCACCGTCGACACCCGCTCGTTCCCGCTTCCCTCCGCCAAGGTCGTCCCGATCGGCCACGGGATCGACATGCAGGAGTTCGCCTGCGCCGAGCATCCGCCGGCCGACGCCCTGCGGGCGGTCGCGCTCGGCCGGTACTCGCCCGGCGAAGGGGCTCGACACGGTGATCCGCGCGGTGGCGCAGGTCGAGGGCGTGCGGCTCGAGGTGCACGGCCCCGCGAGCTCGCCGCTCGAGGCGCAGCACCGGGCCGAGCTCGAGCGCCTCGTCGTCGAGCTCCAGGCGCCGGTCGAGCTCGGCACGGCGCTGCCGCGGGAGGAGCTGCCGGCGCTGTTCGCGCGCTCCGACCTCCTGATCAACAACATGCGCGCGGGCGCCTCCGACAAGGTCGTCTACGAGGCGGCGGCGAGCTGCCTGCCGGTGCTCGCCTCGAACCCGATCTTCGACGAGTTCCTCGACCCGTTCCCGCGCGAGGACGTGGCCGAGCTCGCCAAGCGGCTGCGCGCGTTCCAGGCGCTGCCGGCGGCCGAGCGCTCGGTGGTCGGGCGCGCGCTCCGGGAGGCCGTCGTCGAGCGCCACTCCGTCGAGTCCTGGGCCGACAAGGTGCTGGCCGCGTGAAGCCTTGTGCTCATGAGCATTTGGAGGTTTCGGCGTCGTGAAGCCGCCGCTCGTCCTCCACATGCAGAAGGTGGCCGGGATCTCCGGGTCGGAGGCGCACCTGCTCTCGCTGCTGCCCGACCTGCGCGAGCGCGGCTGGGACATCCGGCTCCTGATGCTGCACGAGGACGAGCCCGGCGCCTGGGACTTCGCGCGCGAGCTCGAGGCGCGCGGCGTCCCGGTCGACGCGATCCACCTCTCCGCCGACGTCGACCCGCTGGCGTTCGCGCAAGGTCTCCGGCTACCTCGGCCGCGCCCGGCCGACGATCCTGCACACGCACCTCGTCCACGCGGACGCCTACGGGCAGGTCGCCGGCGCGATGACCGGCGTGCCGGTGCGCTTCTCGACCAAGCACGGCTTCAACGAGTTCCGCGAGGGCCGCGGCTTCGCGTTCGGCGACCGCACCGTCGCGAGCCTGGCCCACGTCCACATCGCGATCTCGCGCGGGCTCGCGCGGTACCTGGCCGACACCGAGGGCTTCGACGAGGCGAGCTTCGAGATCGTCCACTACGGGATCGCGCCGCGCGACGGCGAGCCGCCAGGGCCGGCGCCGACGCCGCGGCTGCTCTGCGTCGGCCGGCTGATCCCGATCAAGGGCCACATCGTGCTGCTGCGCGCCTTCGCGCGGGCGCTCGAGCGCTTCCCCGACCTGACCCTCGACATCGCCGGTCGCGGCCCGCTCGAGCCGTCGCTGAAGGCGCTCGCGCGGGAGCTCGGGATCGCGGAGGCCGTGCGGTTCCGCGGCTACGTCTCGCCGATCCAGGGCGCGATCGAGGAGTCGGCGATCGTCGTCGTCCCCTCGATGGGCGAGGGCTTCGGGATGGTCGCGCTCGAGGCGATGGAGCGGTCGCGCCCGGTGATCGCCGCCGCGATCGGCGGCCTCGGCGAGCTCGTTCGCGACGGCGAGACAGGCGTGCTCGTCCCGCCCGCCGAGGTCGAGCCGCTCACCGCGGCGATCGAGCTCCTCGCCGGCGACCCGGACTTGCAGCGCCGCTACGGCGAGGCCGGCCGCCGCCGCGCGCTCTCGCACTTCCTCGAGAGCCGCTGCACCGACCGCACCGAGCTGCTCTACCGGTCGCGGCTCGAGACCCGGTAGCGGACCAGCGTCCGCTGGGGGTCCGCGCCCGGGGGCGTGAGGTACTCCTCCTCGTGCGGGCCGACGAGCTCCAGCCCCTGCTCCGCTGCGAAGGCCTGCAGCTTCGCGACGCTCTCGTGCTCGGTCTCGTACGGACCCTCGTGGACGATCTCGACCACCTGCCCGTACTCCCAGTCCTCGACCAGGGCCCCCTCGAGCTCCGTCACGCCGTCGGCGATCGGCAGCGCCCAGCGCCCGATCCACTCGTCCTTCGGAGCGAGCTGCGCGTTCGGCCAGCGCGCGCGGAGCGGCGCGGGCGTGCGGGCCGCGGCGTAGAGCCTCGGCACGACGTCCGGCGCCACCTCGGCCGGGTCGCCGAAGCTCTCGAGGACGGCCATGTGCTGATCCGGCAGCTCCCTGAGCTGTGGAATCGTCATCGCTCTCACCTCCGGGCCGATCGTCTCGCGGCCGCGGCGTCGGCGCATCCGGGCGCGCGCGGATCAGCTATCCGGCGAGAGCGCGCTCGTAGACGGCGAGCGTCCGCCTCGACATCAGCTCGACCGAGAACTCGCTCCGCGCCCGGGCCAGGCCCGCCTCGCCGAGGCTTCCCGGCTCGCGCAGCACGCGCAGGATCGCGGCGGCGAGCGCCTCCGGGTCGTCCGGCGGGACGAGGAGGCCGGTCTCGCCGTCGACGACGATCTCCGGGATCGAGCTGACCCGAGTCGCGACGACCGGCTTCGCGGCGAGCATCGCCTCGAGCAGCGCGAGGCCGAAGCCCTCCCAGCGCGCCGGGTGGACGAGCAGCTCCGCGCGGGCGAGCCAGGCCGAGACGTCGCCGACGCGGCCGGGCAGATAGACGCCGTCGCCGGCGAGCCGCGCCCGCTCCGGCCCCTCGCCGAGCACGACGAGCACCGCGCGCGGCTCCTCCTCGCGCACCCGTGCGAGCGCGCGGACCGCGACGTCGAGCCCCTTCTGCGGCACGAGGCGCGAGACCGCGAGCAGGACGCGAGCGTCGTCGGGCAGGCCGAGGTCGGCGTTCTCGCCCCAGGCCAGCGGCGGCGCGTCGAGGCCGTAGTGGACGACGTCGATCTTCTCCGCTGGCAGGCCGACGCGCTCGACGTTGAAGCGCTTCAGGGCCTCGGTGATCGCGATCACGCGTGGCGCGCGGCGGGTCAGCCCGCGCTCGACGTGGCGAAACGCGCCTGCGCGGAAAGGGTCGTCGTTGTGCTTCGTCGAGACGAGCGTCCGGTCGCCCCGGGCGAGCGCGCCGTAGACGTCCGCGTGGACGAGGTGCGTGTGGACGACGTCGGCGCCCCGCAGCGCGCCCCGGAGCCGACCGACGACGCGGGGTCGAGCTCGTGGCTCATCCGCAGGCGCACCGCCGGCACGGAGAGCTGCTCGTAGAACGGCTCGGGGTCCCACGCCGGATCGTCGAGCCCGACGAACACCGGCTCGACCCCGAGCGCCGCGAGCCCGGGCAGGAGCGCGAGCAGGTGCCGCTCCGAGCCGCCGATCCCGCGCATCCGGTGGACGTGCGCGACCCTCACCGCGCGGACGCGATCCCAGCCCCGCACGACCGTCGTCGCCGCACAGAGCGCGATCAGGAAGTCCCAAGGAGCGCGGTAGCGGGTGTCCCCGGCGAACAGCATCGCCCAGACCCAGTTGTAGGCGAGCAGCAGCACGACGAGCGCCGCGAAGCGCCGCGGCACCAGGAAGAGCCCGATCGCGCCGAGCACGTAGAGGACGATCATGAACGCCGGCTCCGCCGTCTGGCGCAGCGTGTCGAGCGTGCCGCCCTGATTGGGCCGCCCCTCGGTCGTGCGGACGGACGGCTGCCAGAGCATCACCGTCGCCTGGGCCGCGAGCTTCGCCTTCTCGCCGGGATGGTCGACCATGAAGCGGAGGGCGAGGTTGCGGAACTTCGTCATCTGCGCGCACTCGTCGATGTGCCAGATCTGGCCGGTCTGGAGCCAGTGGTCGCGCGCCTCCTGCGGCGTGTAGCCGGAGTTCGGCAGCTTCGGCACGTCGTCGATCCAGCCGCCGCGGGCGAGCACTCCGTAGGTCGCGGGGTTGTTCGCCTTCCAGAGCGCGCGCCCGTCCGTCGTGATCGCGAAGCAGCCGAGCTCGACCTTGTTGCGGACGACCCACGGCGCCTGCACGAGCACGAACGCGGCAAGCATCACGCCGAGCGCCGGGAGGACGACGCGCGGCCGCTTCCAGGCGAGCCAGCCGCCGACCACGAGCGGGAGCGCGATCGCCCGCGCGTTCCCGAGCACGGCGACTCCGAGCACGGCGCCGAGCGCCGCGCCCCGCCAGAGCGTCGGCCGCCGGTCGAGCTCGAGCGCGAGGAGCACGAGCGCGGCCGCCAGGATCTGGTCGAGGATCTCGCGGTTCATGTGGACGTCGTGCCAGACGAGGTACGGGTGCAGCGTCGTCAGCAGCGCGGCGACGAGAGCGACCCGCTCGTCCGCGATCCGCTTCCCGATCAGGTAGACGAGCCAGCGCGACGCCGAGCGCGACCGCGATCTGCGCGAGCCCGATCCAGAGCCAGTGGCGGCCGAGGATCCAGTAGATCGGGATCAGGAAGAAGCCGTACAGCGGCTGCGTGTAGGCCGACGGCTGGCCGGGGATGAAGCCGTAGGTGCCGTGGCGGACGAAGGTGAGCGCGAAGTCGTCGCCCTTGTCGGTGAACGCCGCGGTGATCGCGCTCCGCTCGTGGAGCAGGGCGATCAGCCGCGGCCCGACGACGGCGAGCGGGATCAGCCAGTACGGGAGCCACCGCTTCACGTCAGATGGGCCTTCTGCCACAGGGCGAGCATGACGAGGCACCACAGCCGGTGCCCGTGGTCGGCGGCGCCGGAGGTGTGCTCGGCGAGGAGGCGCTCGACCGCTTCGCGGCGGAAGAGGCTGTCGTCTGCGAGCAGCGTGTCGGAGGCGCAGCTCGCGCAGGTCGCCGCGGAACCAGCTCGCGAGCGGGACGCCGAAGCCCGCCTTGCCGCGGCCCGCGACCTCCGGCGGGAGGACATCGGCGAACGCACGCCGCAGCGCCTGCTTGCCCTCGCGCCCCTTCAGCTTCAGCCGGTCGGGGAGCGCGAGGCCGAGCGCGAGCACCTCGTGGTCGAGGAGCGGCGAGCGGAGCTCGAGCGAGTGGGCCATCGAGGCGATGTCCGCCTTCGGCAGCAGGTCGCCGGGAAGGTACGTCTCGACGTCGAGGATCTGGAGGCCGGTCGATCGTCCGTTGCAGTCGGCAGGAGCTCCCACGTGGGCCGCGGCTCCACGTCCCAGAGCTCGGCGCGCATCCCGGCCGGGAAGACCTCCATCAGCCGGCCGTAGCGCTCCGCGGCCGGCGCGGCGGCGACGTCGAGGAAGCGCGCCGCCCGGAAGAGCGAGGAGCGCCGCTCGCCGCGCGCGCCGGGCAGCGCGCGCACGCCGCGGGCGAGCGTCCCGGCGGGAAGCCGCGCGGCGCGGCCGGCGAGCTGCATCGCCGCGTAGCGCTCGTAGCCGGCGAACGACTCGTCGCCGCCGTCTCCGGTCAGCGCGACCGTCACGTGGCTCCGGGCCGCCTCGCAGACGAGGAAGAGCGGCAGCGCCGCCTCGTCGCCGAGCGGCTCGTCGAACGCCTCGGCGAGCCGCGGCAGCAGCTCGCGCGGCGTCCGGCTCGAGCACGACCTCCTCGTGCCGTCGTGCCCGAAGCGCTCGGCGACCGCGCGGGCGAAGGCGCGCTCGTCGTAGCCCGCGTCCGCGAAGCCGACCGTGAAGGTGCGCACCGGCTCGGAGCCCGCCTGCGCCATCAGCGCGACGACGATCGAGGAGTCGATCCCGCCGGAGAGGAGCGCGCCGAGCGGCACGTCCGCCGCGAGCCGCCGCCGCACCGCCGCGCCGACCGTCTCGCGCACCCGCTCGAGCCACTCCGCCTCGGTCGCGCTCGGCGCCGCGGGCTCCGGTCGCCACCAGCGCTCGATGCGCTCGGAGCCGCCCTCGGCGACGAGCACGTGGCCGGGCAGGAGGCGCCGGATGCCGAGGATCCCGGTCGCCGAGCCGGGCACGTACCCGAGCGCGAGGTACGCGTCGAGCGCGGCGAGGTCCGGCTCGCGCGCGACCTCCGGGAGCCGCAGCAGCGCCTTCAGCTCCGAGGCGAAGGCGAGCGTCCCGTCGGGCAGCCTCGTCCAGACGAGCGGCTTCTTGCCGAGCCGGTCGCGCGCGAGCACGAGCCGCTCGCGCGGCCCGTCCCAGAGCGCGAGCGCGAACATCCCGTGCAGGTGCTCGACGAAGCCGAGCCCGTGCTCCTCGTAGAGGTGCGGCAGCACCGGCGTGTCGCCCGTGCCGCGCACCTCGTGCCCCCGCAGCGACTCGCGCAGCTCGCGGTAGTTGTAGAGCTCGCCGTTGAAGACGGCGACGATCTCGCCCGACTCGTTCGCGACGGGTTGGCGGCCGGTCTCGAGATCGAGCACGCGCAGCCGCTGGCTCCCGAGGGCGCAGCGGCCGTGCACCTCGGTCGCGCCCTCGTCGGGGCCGCGGTGGCGGATCGCCGCGCGCATCGCGTCGACCGCGATCGGATCGGGCGCGCCGGATAGCGTTACGAGTCCGCAGATGCCACACATCGAGCCGAAACGGTACGCGGTGGTCTCCTGCCACGTCGAACGACCGTTGGACGACCGCACCTGGGAGGCCTTCGCCCGCATCCAGGCGCAGCGGCCGGGCGGCTTCGCGATCGCCGCGCTGATCCGGCCGCCGGATCCGGACGCGGGCGAGCCGGAGGAGCCGTGGCTCCTGCGAGTGCGGGAGGCGAGCCGCCCGCTCGGCCATCACACGCACTGGACGAGCCCGAGCCACGCCCGGCCGACCGGCGGCGACCCAGCGGCGCGGGTCCGCCGCGAGGGCGCCTGGCTGCGCGAGCACGGGCTCGCGCCGACGCTCTTCTGCGGCGGAGGCTGGTACACCGACGACGCGGTGCGCGCCGCGGTGGCCGAGCTCGGCTACGCCGACTGCACGCCACGCGAGGGCGCGCCGCGGCGCACGGGCGACCTCGTCGAGTTGCCGACGACGCGCTCGCTCGGGCAGCTCGCGCGCGGGGTGCTCGGACGACTCGACGAGCCGGTCGTCCACGCCTACTTCCACGACTACGAGCTGCTCGACGCCCGCCGCCGGCACGCGCTCGTCTGGGCCCTCCGCATCCTCGCCCGCCGCCGCGAGCCGACCGACCTGGACTTCCTCAGAGAGGCGTTCCCGACAAGCTAGGAGGCGCTACGAGCGTGGCTTCCTACGACAGCTTCCACAGACACCACAGGAGCCTCAACAGCCAAACGCCCTCGGCCCGCCTCGACGCGCTGAACAACGTCCTTAGGAGCTACAGCTAGGGTGCGGCGCGTGAAGACGGCGATCGTCACCGGCTCCAGTGGGCTGATCGGCTCGGAGATGGTCATGTTCCTCGACGAGCGGGGCTGGGCCGTTCACGGCGTGGACAACAACATGCGCCGCGACTTCTTCGGCGAGCACGGCGACACTACGTGGAACCTCGAGCGCCTGCGCGCCGCGACCCGTCGCTTCACGCACCACGACCTCGACATCCGTGATCGCAATGCGATCGAGCGCCTCGTCGCCGACGCGAAGCCCGACCCTTCTCGTCCACTGTGCCGCACAGCCGTCCCACGACCTCGCCGCGAGTCGCCCGTTCGACGACTTCGACGTGAACGCGGTCGGGACTCTGAACCTGCTCGAGGCAGCCCGTCGGCACGCGCCCGAGTCGCCGTTCGCATTCCTCTCCACGAACAAGGTCTACGGAGACGCGCCGAACGAGCTCGAACTGGTCGAGCTGGAGACCCGCTTCGACTACGCCGATCCGGCCTGCTCGAACGGGATCGGCGAAACGATGCGGATCGACGCGACGATGCACTCCGTCTTCGGCGCCTCGAAGGTCGCCGCCGACGTGATGGTGCAGGAGTACGGGCGCTACTTCGGGATGCCGACAGTGTGCTTCCGCGGAGGCTGCCTCACGGGCCCGAACCACTCCGGCGCCGAGCTGCACGGCTTCCTGGCTTACCTCGCCCGGGCAACGCGCGAGGGTCTCCCGTACCGGATCTACGGCTACAAGGGCAAGCAGGTGCGCGACAACATCCATTCGCACGACGTTTGCGCCGCGATCATGGCGTTCGCCGCAGCGCCACGTCCCGCCGCGGTCTACAACCTCGGCGGCGGTCGCGCGAACAGCGTCTCGATGCTCGAGGCGATCGCCCGCTTCGAGGAGCTGTACGGCCGCAAGCTCGACTGGACATACGTCGATGAGCCGCGCCGCGGCGACCACATCTGCTACATCTCGGACCTGACCCGCCTCCGCACGGACTACCCCGACTGGGATACGACGATTTCGCTCGACCAGATCATCGCGGAGTTCGGATAGGTCGGCATCTCCGGCTGACGGCGCGCCACTACGCGGCCAGGTTGAGTCCGGCCGGGGGTTTGCCGATGATCGCCGTATCTGCGGCGTGCGGTCTCGTGTTGCGTGGCTCCTGGCTGCGCTGGCCCTGGCGGCTGCCGCGGGCCTGGGCGTCTGGCTGGTGACCGGCCAATCGCAGAGACCGCGGCTCCTCGTCGGCTTCGACGACGACCGGCTCAAGTGGACCGCATATCCGCTCGAGGTCGTCCGCCGGCAGCGGTCGCTCGGCGCCGACGCGGTGCGCATCTGGGTGCCGTGGAACGGCGAGGCGCGCCCGGGGACGGTGCGCAGCGTCGAGCTCTCGCGCGCGGAGGCGGCTGCGCGGCACACCACCGTCGTGCTCGCGGTCTTCGGGTTCGGCGCACGGACACCGGTAACCACCGAGGCACAGGCCCGGTTCTGCGGCTACGTGCGCGCAGCGCTCGCGCTCGTTCCCGACTCGCGCGCGGTCGTCGTCTGGAACGAGGCGAACTCGCGGACCTACTGGCGCGGCACTCCGGCCCAGTACGAGACGCTCCTCGCGCGCTGCTACGACGAGCTCCACGCCGTTCGCCCGGTGCAGGTGCTCGACTCGACGGCCTCGGCGCACGCGCCGGTCGCGTTCCTCGACGGGCTCGCCGCCGCGTACCGGGCGAGCGGCCGGAACGTCCCGCTCGTCGACGCGTTCGGGCACAACCCGTACCCGCTCAGCGCCGACGAGCCGCCCGACGCCCACCACGCGGGCGACGTCCTCGGCGAAGGCGACTACGACCGGCTGGTCGCGACGCTACGAGCGGGATTCGCCCACACGGCGCAGCGATCGCTCGCGATCTGGTACCTCGAGGACGGCTACCAGTCGGGGATCCCCTCGGCGTCTTCGGCGCGGCTACACGGGCCGCGAGAACATCGCCGTGCTGCCGTCCTCGGTCCAGGCGGAGCGTGTCGGCGCGGCGATCCGGCTCGCGGCCTGCCGGCCGCTCGTGCGGGCGTTCTTCAACTTCGAGCTCGTCGACGAGACCCGGTTCGCGGGCTGGCAGTCGGGCCTCATCTGGCAGGGCGCTCGGTAAAAGCCCGCGGCAGCAGCGTTTGAGGTGGCCGCGCACGAGGCGACGGCAAGCAGGGTGGCGTGCGGCGCGTGACGTGGGCGGTTCGCGGCACGCGCGATCAGCAGCGTCGCTGATGCACTGTCGCTGGGCGCGCGCGAGTGTGCAGAGGTGACAGCGGGCAACGCGTGGGGCTCCAGACGGGGCAGGCCGATCGAGCTTCGCGCGACCGTCGTGCCGCTGCCGCAGCGACGCGCTTACGTCCGGTTGGCAAGGAATAGTCGTCTGAGTAGTCTAAGTAGGTAGCGGCTACACGTGGTGGCCGGCTCCGCCATGATTGAGTTCACCTCCGCACTCGCATTCGCCCTGAACGGCAACCCGCCGCGGCACTGGGTTGTGGTCCTCGCCGTCGTGTCGACCTTCGCGACCGGCGTGTTCGCGGCGCAGATGGTCGCCTCGGCCCGGAGGCGGCGGGAAAGCGACCCGAAAGAGGCGCTGGCGCTGGTGGGGACGGCACTCGAGTCGACCCACGACGTGCAGGCGCTGCTGCCGGCGATCCTGAAGATCGTGGTCGAGGGGACGGGTGCGGCCGGCGGGCGGATCACGGTCGACGACACGGATGCGGCCTCCGTCGGCACGGCTCCCTCGCGAGATTCGCTCGTGCTACCGCTCTCGGCGGAGCCGGTGCGGGCCGACCTGATCCTCTATCCGCAAGCGGGAGGCTTCGCGCCGGCCGCCAGGACGCTCGCGTCGTCCCTCGCGGCTCAGGCATCCGTCGCGCTCGAGAACGCGCGGCGGCACCGGCTCGTCGAGCGCCAGGCGGCGACCGACGAGCTGACCGGGCTCCCGAACCGGCGGCTCTTCATGCGGTCGCTCGGCGGGGAGATCGCCCGCGCGAAGCGGAGCGGGGAGGTCTTCAGCGTGGTCATGCTCGACCTCGACGACTTCAAGCGCGTCAACGACCGGTTCGGGCACGACGCGGGAGACCGGGCGCTGCTCGCATTCGCCGACATTCTCAGAGGCGCGATGCGGGAGACCGACGTCGCTGCGCGCATTGGCGGCGAGGAGTTCGCCTGCCTCCTGCCCTCGAGCGACCAGGCGGGCGCCTACGGTCTCGCCGAGAGAATCCGGAGCGATCTCGCAGGGCTGGCGATCGAGCTTCCGGACGGCCGCGAGGTATCGATCACGGCCAGTCTCGGCATCGCCGCGTACCCGGAGACGAAGACCGCGGAGGGCCTTCTGCGCGCCGCGGATCTCGCGCTCTACCGGGCGAAGTCCGAAGGGAAGAACCGCGTGGCATCGAACGGCGGTAAGCGATGATGTTTCGTCTTTCCTGGAGGAAGGCCGCGCTCTTCGTAGTCACCGCGGCCACGAGCGCTTTCCTCTGGGGGCAGGCGCTCCAGCCGCAGCTCGCGCAGGTCGCCTCGCGGGCCCCCCGGTCGCTGCCCGCGGCGCCGCAGCTCGCGGCGCCCGCGACCCGCCCGAGGGTTGTGAGCAAGTCGAAGCCGCGGGCCGTCGCGCCGAGCGTGCCCGTTCGCTCGGTGACTCAGGGCTCGCCGGTGCTCATCTCGCAGTCGGTGGTGGTGCCGGTGGCCGCGGTCACCCACCGCGTGTCGCCGCCCGTGGAGGGTCACCGGCCCGAGCCGGCTGTGCCCGCGCCGACGCCGACTCCCGCGCCGACGCCGACGCCGGCCCCGGCTCCCACTCCGGCTCCGACGCCCGTTCCGGCTCCCACGCCCGCACCGACGCCGACCCCCGCTCCGGCTCCCACGCCCGCACCGACGCCGGCCCCGCCGGCCGCCGCCTCGCCGCCGCCGGACCGGGTCCCCGCGGCGAGCCCGCCGCCCGCTCCGACACCGACACCGCCCGTGCTCACCCCGGCGGGTCCCCCGCCGACCACGGATCCGATCCCGACGCCTGCGCCTCCGCCGGTCGGGGACCACGACCGCTACGGCGGCCACGACGATCAGCACCACGACGACGGCGGCTCGGCCCAGCAGTGCCACGGCGGCGACCACGGGCAGGACTCGCACTACGGCCACGGCTAGCCCGGCTCCGTAGTTTGCGCGGACGCCGGTCCGGCGCGCCGCGGATGTTGTAACCACGTCTCTCCTGCAAGGTCACGGTTGGAAAGCCACGGACTCCGGGGGGCCGAGATGAACCTGGCGGGCCGCGCCGGGCGCTGGAGCGCGGAGAACTGGAAGAAGGCCGTGTTCGGCTGGCTCGCGTTCGCCGTCGGCGCCATGGTGCTCGGGAACGTGGTCGGTCACGTCCAGATGGCCGACTCGCAGGCCGCTTCGGGCGAGGCGGCGCGGGCGCTGACGATGCTCGAGCGCGCGAACTTCAAGCAACCGGCCTCGGAGGCCGTCCTGATCCAGTCGCGGAACGACACCCTCCGCAACCCGGTCTTCCTCTCGGCCGTGAGCAGCGTCGTGCAGACGCTGCAGCAGCAGAAGGACGTCACGAACCTCCGCAACCCGCTGGTCGATCCGACCCGGGGCGGCGGGGTCTCGCAGGACGGGCACTCCGTCCTCGTCCAGTTCGACATCAAGGGCGACCCCGACAAGGCGATGGACAAGGTCAAGCCGGTCATGGACGCGGTCGCCGGCACGCAGACGGCCTTCCCGAGCCTGCGGGTCGAGGAGGTCGGCACCGCGAGCGCGACCTACGTGCTCGACAAGAGCTTCACCAAGGACTTCGCGACCGCCGAGAAGATGACGCTCCCGCTCACGCTGCTGATCCTGCTCGCGGCGTTCGGGTCGCTCGTGGCCGCCACCCTGCCCGTCGTGCTCGCGTTCTCCGCGGTGCTCGCCTCGCTGGGCCTCTACGCGCTGGTCACGAACGCCTACAGCGGCGACTACCAGACGACCTCCTCGGTGATCCTGCTGATCGGGATGGCGGTCGGGGTGGACTACTCGCTGTTCTACATCCGCCGCGAGCGCGAGGAGCGGGCGGGCGGCCGCGAGCCGCGTCCCTCGCTGCTCCGTGCGGCGTCGACGTCGGGCCAGGCCGTGCTGATCTCCGGCCTGACCGTGCTCGTCGCGATGGCGGGGATGCTGATCGCGGGCAACAAGATCTTCACTTCGATCGCGCTCGGCACGATGCTCGTCGTGCTCTGCGCGATCGTCGGCTCCCTGACCGTGCTGCCGGCGGCGATGGCCAAGCTCGGCGACCGGATCGACCGCGGCCGCGTCCCCTACATCGGGCGCAAGAAGCAGGCCGCGGGCGACTCGCGTTTCTGGGGGTTCGTGCTGAGCCGTGTGCTGCGCCGCCCGGGGATCTCGGTGGTGATCGCCGGGAGCCTCCTGCTCCTCGCCGCGTCCCCGGTCCTGAGCATGCACACGAAGCTGCCGAGCTTCACCGACATGCGCAGCGACCTGCCGATCGTCAAGACCTACAAGCGCGTGATCACGGCGTTCCCGGGCGCGCCGACCCCGGCCGAGGTCGTGCTCCGCGCCGACGACGTCCGCAGTCCGGCCGTGGCCGCGGGGATCAAGCGCCTCGAGGGTGCGGCGCTTGCGAGCGGCGTGATGTTCAAGCCGATCATCGTCACGAAGAGCCCCGACCACACCGTCGCGAACGTCTCGATCCCGCTCGCCGGGAACGGCGACAACCCGAAGTCGCTCGCGGCGCTCAGGGTGCTGCGGCGGACGGTGCTGCCGGCCACGCTCGGCCGCCTCGACGGAGTCCAGTACGCGGTCACGGGCGAGACCGCGGGCACGAAGGACTTCAACGACCTGATGAAGCAGCGGATGGGATTCGTGATCGCGTTCGTGCTCGGGCTGGCGTTCGTCCTCCTGCTCGCCACGTTCCGCTCGATCGTGATCCCGATCACCGCGATCTGCCTCAACCTGCTGTCGGTCGGCGCCGCCTACGGGCTGCTCGTGCTGATCTTCCAGCACACCTGGGCGGAGGGCCTGCTCGGCTTCACCTCGAACGGCGCGATCGTCTCCTGGCTGCCGATGTTCCTCTTCGTCGTCCTGTTCGGGCTCTCGATGGACTACCACGTCTTCATCCTCAGCCGGATCAAGGAGCTCCGTGACAACGGCGCCGCGACCGACGAGGCCGTCTCGCGCGGGATCCGGCGCACCGCGGGCACGGTCACGAGCGCGGCGATCATCATGGTCGCCGTCTTCGCGATCTTCGGCACCCTGCACATGGTCCAGATGAAGGAGCTCGGCGTCGGGCTCGCGCTCGCGATCCTGATCGACGCCACGGTGATCCGCGGCGTCCTGCTCCCGGCGACGATGAAGCTGCTCGGCGAGGCGAACTGGTACCTGCCGCGCTGGCTCGACTGGGTCCCCTCGCTCACGCCCGACGAGGGCCCGCGCCGCTCGCCCGAGCGCGACAAGCACCTGGGCATCGCCTAGCCGCGACGCGCTTTACGTTGATCTGAGATCGTTCCCGGGCGATGGACGTCGCCGTTCCGGTCGATCACTCCGAGCCGCTCGACAAGGGCCTGAAGGCCGGCGCGCTCGGGTTCATGTCGAGCGTCGTGATCGGCGTCGCCTCGACGGCGCCCGCCTACAGCCTCGCGGCGACGCTCGGCGCGCGTCACGGCGGTGGTCGGGATCGGGTTCCAGGCGCCGATCATCATGGTGATCGCGTTCGTGCCGATGCTGTTCGTCGCGCTCGGCTTCAAGTACCTGAACCAGGCAGACCCGGACTGCGGCACGACGTTCACCTGGTGCGCCAGGGCGTTCGGGCCGATCACCGGCTGGCTCGGCGGCTGGGGTCTGATCTTCGCCGACGTGCTCGTGATGGCGAGCCTGGCCCAGATCGCGGGCGCGTACACCTTCGACCTCTTCGGCTGGACGAACCTCGCGAACAGCAAGCTCTGGGTCGGCGTGGCCGGCGTGATCTGGATCGTGCTGATGGGGCTGATCTGCTACGTCGGGATCGAGGCGTCGGCGCGCACCCAGTGGGGCCTGCTCGGGGCGGAGATCGTGATCCTCGTCCTGTTCTCGGTCGTCGCGCTGGTCAAGGTCTGGACGGGACATGCCCCGGGCAGTGTCAACCCCTCGTGGAGCTGGCTCAACCCGTTCGACATCAAGTCGTTCGGCGCGATGAGCAGCGGGCTCCTGCTCGCGATCTTCATCTACTGGGGCTGGGACACGTCCGTCTCGGTCAACGAGGAGACCGAGGACGCGACCGAGACACCGGGCCGGGCGGCGGTCGCCAGCACCTTCGTCCTGCTCGCGATCTACGTCGTCGTCTCGGTCGCCGCGCAGGCCTTCCACGGCGTGAACTACCTCAACAACAACTCCGGCGACGTGCTGGGCGCGCTCGGCAAGGACGTGCTCGGGTCGCCGTGGGACAAGCTGCTGATCATCGCGGTGCTGACCTCCGCGTCGGCCTCGACGCAGACCACGATCCTGCCGACGACCCGCGCGACGCTCTCGATGGCGAGCCACGGCGCTCTGCCGAAGGCGTTCGCGAAGATCCAGCCGCGCTACCTGACCCCGGGCGTCGGGACGATCTGGATGTGCGCGGTCTCGGTCGTCGTCTTCGTCCTGCTCAACACCGTCTCGAGCAACATCCTCGAGGACTCGGTCACGGCCACGGGCTTCGGGATCGCGTTCTACTACGGGCTGACGGGGCTCGCGTGCACCTGGTTCTTCCGGCGCGAGCTGTTCAAGAGCGCCCGCAACTTCTTCCTCGTCGGGTTGCTGCCGCTCCTCGGCGGCCTCATCCTCTTCGCAGTCCTCGGCGACAGCGGCTACGAGGCGTGGAATCCCGCCAACTCGGCGACGGGCAGCTCGTGGCTCGGCATCTCGCCGCCCCTTGCGATGGCGCTCCTCGGGCTCGCGATCGGGATCGTGATCCTGGTCGCGCAGCGAATCGTCGCGCCGGAGCCGTTCTTCCGCTGGAAGACCGAGGTCGCCGACCCCGCAGTGCTGGAGGCATCCCATGGCTAGAACGATCGTGCTCGGCTACGACGGCTCCCCCGGCGCCCAAAACGCGCTGGAGAAGGCCGTCGAGCTGGCGAAGCTCGAGGGCGCCCGGATCGCCGTCGTGTTCGCCTACGAGATCCCGGCCGCCTACGGCGGCGAGACGGGTGACTATCGCCGCGCGGTCCGCGAGCTCGCCGAGGAGACGACGGCCGCGGCGGTGCCGCTCCTCGAGGAGGCGGGGGTCGACTACGGGATCGAGCTCGTGGCAGAGCGGCCGGTTCAGGGGCTCGTCGACGTCGCGGAGAAGACGGGCGCGAGCATGATCGTGATCGGCACGAACGGGGAGCATCCGATCAAGGGCGTCGTGCTCGGCTCCGTTCCGCACAAGCTGCTGTACGTCTCGCCCGTGCCGGTGCTGGTCGTGCCGAACCCGGCAGAGGGTTGATGGGAAATTCGGCTCGGCCGCATTTCACATCAGGCCTCCCTGAGTGAGGATCCTCGTCGTCGGGACGGGCGGAGTCGGGGCGGCCGCCGCGACCGTCGCTGCCCGGCGGGACTTCTTCGAGTCGGTCACGCTCGCCGACCTGGATCCGGAGCGGCCTCGCGCGGTCGTGGCGGGGCTCGACGACGCGCGCTTCTCCGCGGCGCAGGCCGACGCCTCCGACCGGGCCGCGCTCGCCGCGCTGATGCGCGACGCGGACGCGGTCCTGAACGCGACCGATCCGCGCTTCAACCCGCCGATCTTCGCCGCCGCACTCGAGGCCGGTTGTACCTACGTCGACATGGCGGCGACGCTCTCGGGGCCGGGCGTGATGCTCGGCGAGCTCCAGTTCGCCGCGCACGAGCGCTGGCTCGATGCGGGGCTGCTCGCGCTCGTCGGGATGGGCGTCGAGCCCGGCCTCGCCGACGTGTTCGCCCGCTACGCCGCGGACGAGCTGTTCTCCGAACTCGACGAGGTCGGGGTCAGGGACGGCGCCAACCTCGAGGTCGAGGGCTACGACTTCGCGCCGACCTTCTCGATCTGGACGACGATCGAGGAGTGCCTCAACCCGCCGCTCGTCTGGGAGCGCGGGCGAGGCTTCTACACGACCGAGCCGTTCTCCGAGCCGGAGGTGTTCGACTTCCCCGAGGGGATCGGCCCGATCGAGTGCGTCAACGTCGAGCACGAGGAGGTCGTGCTGGTGCCGCGCGAGCTCGACTGCCGGCGCGTCACGTTCAAGTACGGCCTCGGCAGCGAGTTCATCGAGGTGCTGCGGACGCTGCACAAGCTGGGCCTCGACTCGGTCGAGCCGGTCTCGGTGCGCGGGGTGGAGGTCGCGCCGCGCGACGTCGTCGCCGCGTGCCTGCCCGATCCGGCCACGCTCGGCGACCGGATGCGGGGGAAGACGTGCGCCGGCACGCTCGTGACCGGGACCGGGAAGGACGGCGCGCCGCGGGCGGTCTACCTCTACCACGTCGCCGACAACGAGCGGACGATGCGCGAGTACGGCCACCAGGCCGTCGTGCTCCAGACCGCCCTGAATCCGATCGTCGCCCTCGAGCTGGTCGCCACCGGCGCCTGGAGCGGCGTGGGCGTGCTCGGCCCCGAGGCGTTCCCGCCGAAGCCGTTCCTCGAGCTGCTCGCCGCCTACGGCGAGCCGCACGGCATGGTCGAGGGCGACCCGCGGTTGTGACAGGCGCCCGGCTCCGGCTCCTCGCGGCCGGGCGCCCGTCACGATGAAGCGCTAGCTCGCCGCGGCGAGCAGCGATGCCCTGACGATCAGTGCGCCGGCCTGTACCGAGAGCGACAGCGCCTGCCGCTCGCTCAGCGCCTGCCCGCCGAACTCGGCCCCGTCGAGGACGCCCTGGATCTGTCCGGCCAGGTCGTCTCGCTGGGCCGTCAGCGCCGAGATCTTGCTCTCGGTCGCCGTGTACTTCGAGTCGCTCGTCGAGCTCCCGCTCGCGAGCGCGGGTGTCGACGCCTTGAGGATGTCCTTGCCGAACTGCCCGAACGGCGCGTCCAGCTGCTTGTAGGCGGCGTCGAGCAGGAGCAGCGTCGCCCGGTGCGCCCGCAGCGACTGCGGCACGGCCCAGTCCTCGAGGTACGTCGGGACGACCACGCCGTCGTGGACGTAGTCGTCGCTGAGCCCGAGCAGGCTCAGTATCGTCGGCCTCACGTCGGCGTGGTCGGTCCAGTCGTCCGACTGGCCGAGGTTCCGTACGCCCGGCCCGACGTAGCCGACCCACGTGGTCGCGATCTCGGGCTGGATGTCGCCGTGGTTCCAGGCGAACGCCGGGTTGATGCAGGTCAGGCACGTGCTGGACGGGAAATCCGTCAGGAAGTAGTCCGGGTTCGCGAACAGCACGAACTGGGCATTCCGCCCCGGGTCGCCTGTGGTCACCATGTGCAGCGCCTTCATCCCGGCCTGGTCTGCCATGCGATCGGTCAGCACGTCGGTGTTGCCCGTGTACGGATTGAGCGCGGTCAGGCCCGAGATGTCCCGCTCGAAGGTTCGCGTCAGCGGGTCGGTCTGGCCGAGCGCGCCTCCGGTCGCGCTCTTCTGGGTGAGATAGAACGGCGGCGCGTCGTCACCGTGGACGGTGAACGAGTTCGCCGCGGTCGAGCCGAGGAACTGGGACGCGAGCGACGGGAACTGGTTCTGCACCAGCGTGTCGATGTTCGCGCTCAGCTCGCCGATCTGGTTCGGGCCGTAGTTGCACGGCGTGTTGACGCCGTCGCAGTTCGTCTGGGTGACGCCGACGAAGTGGTCGCCCTCGTCGACCGTGAAGACGAACAGCGTGTTGGCCTTCGTGATCCCGTCGCTCTGAAGCCGCTGGAAGAACGCCGCGAAGGCGTCGTTGTACGACTTGAGCTGGGCCACGTAGCCGGCGGAGCCGGGGCCGTAGGCGCTATGCGCGTTCCCCGAGACGCCGTGGAAATCGTGCGCGTCGGAGATGTACGCGAACGTGATCGGCACGCCGTGCTCCTGCATCGCTGCCATGTACGAGAGCGACACGGCTGCCGACATCCCGTCGAAGCCCGGGAAGCCCGGCTGGCCGAACGGGTCCGTGCCGGCTGTCCGAGCAGGTCGGTCAGCGGCACGCTCGCGGGCTGGCCTGTCAGGACCGGATCGACCTCCTGCGCCCCGAACAGCCCGTTGAAGCCGGTGTAGCCGCCCGGCTCCGCGGGAAGCGAGTCGGGCTGGCCCGACGCGCAGAGTGCGTTGCCGGCGGCGCAGTGGATCGCGAAGCCGACGAAGTCGGTCTGCGCCAGCGCTCGTGCCGCGGAGCCCGACGGCGCGGCGTTCGAGGCAGCCGCCTCGGCGAACTGCGGCGAGCCGGTGCCGAACACCTTCATGATGTCGCCGCTCGGCCCGGTGCCACGGGACGTTCGGGTTGTCCCGCATGAAATGGGTGTTGTCGAACTGGATCTCGACGACGTGCTTGATCTGGCCCTTGGCCGAGTTGAGGCGGCAGCCCCC
Source organism: uncultured Actinomycetes bacterium (assembly GCA_963746005.1). GTDB lineage: Bacteria > Actinomycetota > Thermoleophilia > Gaiellales > Gaiellaceae > CAVQZA01. Next base: position 63,043 of record CAVUZM010000024.1, read on the forward strand.
TGCCGATGTCTGCAAGGCGGCCTTCGACGCGGGCGCGGACGTGGTCGCCGCGGCCGTGGCCACGGCGACGCTCAGGCAGACGAGCGCAAAGGCGCTCAGTATGCCCAGGCGGCGTGAATGCATGAGAACCCCCCCTTAGTTCGACGGCGATCGTTGACAGTTGCATCCTCTCGACCCGCGCCTCGCGCGTGGGTAACGACGCGGTGGCCGAACGGTGACAAGCGGAGGCCCGGATCGACATCTGGTGCGTGATGCACAACTCGGTCGCTTCGACGACGTCTGACGACGCCGGGTTACGCAGGTCTGAGGGGCCCCGTGAGGGGTCTCTCGTAGTGGATGGGTCGATGGTCCTGGGTGCGGGCGCGGTAATCGCGAGGTGGGGAAGCGCAGTTTTGTGGCGTAGGCTTGACGGGTGAGCGAGTTCCGGCTTGGAGAGCTGCTGGAGGAGCACGCGGGGCAGGGCTACAAGCTCTACGCGCGCCACTCGAACCCGGTGTTCGTCCGGATGCTCAAGATCATCGGCTTCGACCGCGACTGGGCCTCGGCCGAGGGCGCATACCTCTTCGACAGGGACGGGACGCGCTTTCTCGACATGCTCGGCGGCTTCGGGATGTTCAACGTCGGGCGCAACAACCCGACCGTGCGCCGGGCGCTCGAGGAGGCGCTCGCGCTCGGCACCCCGAACCTGCCGCAGCTCGGCCTCTCCGACCTGCCCGGGCTGCTCGCCGAGGCGCTCTGCGCGGTCGCGCCGGCCTCGACCGACCGCGTCCTCTTCACGAACTCCGGCGCGGAGTCGATCGAGGCCGCGATCAAGCTCGGGCGGACCGCGACCGGGCGCACGCGGATCGTGGCGAACCTGGGCGGCTTCCACGGGCTCACGCTCGGCGCGCTCTCGATCAACGGCGCGCCGGTCTTCCGCGAGCGGTTCGAGCCCTTGCTCCCGGGCGTCGCCCTCGTTCCCTTCAACGACCTCGAAGCGCTCGAGGCCGAGCTCCGCGGCGAGGACGTCGCGCTCTTCGTCGTCGAGCCGGTGCAGGGCCACGGCGTCCACCTCGCCGAGCCCGGCTACCTCGAGGGAGCGCAGGAGCTCTGCCGCCGCTACGGCACGCTGTTCTGCGTCGACGAGGTGCAGACGGGCTTCGGGCGGACCGGGAAGCTGTTCGCGCTCGAGCACTGGGGGCTCGAGCCGGACCTCGTCACGACCGCGAAGTCGCTCTCGGGCGGCTACGTCCCCTCGGGTGCGCTGCTGCTCCGCCGCAAGGTGCACGAGGCCGTGTTCGACTCGCTCGAGAACGGGACCGCGCACGGCTCCACCTTCGCGCCGAACGACCTCGCGATGGCGGCGGGCCTCGCGACCCTGCACGAGCTCGCCGACAAGGGCCTCGTCGAGCACACCGCCCGGATGGGCGAGCTGCTGCTCGAGCTCACGCGGCCGCTCACCGAGCGCTACGAGGCGGTGAAGGAGGTACGCGGGCTCGGCCTGCTCTGGGCGATCGAGTTCGCCGAGCCGGCGTCGCGGCAGCGCTCGTGGCGGCTGCTCGAGCGGATCCAGCCGGGCTTCTTCTCGCAGCTCGTGATCGGGCCGCTCTTCTCCAAGCACCACGTGCTCACCCAGGTCGCCGGGCACCACATGAACGTGATCAAGGCGATCCCGCCGCTCGTCGTGACCGAGTCGGACGTCGAGTGGTTCGCCGAGGCCCTCGAGCAGGCGATCCAGAAGGCGGAACGCATCCCCCGCGCGACCCTCGGCTTCGCGACCCGCGCAGCCACGCGGGTCCACTAGTGGCCGGTCTCGTCGCTCTCCTCGCGGCGTGCGCGTTCGGGGTCGCCACGGTCCTCCAGCAGAAGGGCACGCTCGAGGTGACGCTGCCCTCGGACGACCCGCGGTTCTTCGCCGGCCTCCTGCGCACCCCGGTCTGGCTGCTCGGCGGCGGGCTGATGGTGGTGGGGTGGATCATGCAGGCGATCGCCCTCGACCTCGGCCCGCTCGTCCTCGTCCAGCCGATCGTCATGCTCAGCCTCGTGATCGCGCTGCCGTTCGGCGTCTGGCTCACAAACCAGCGGGTCGGTCGGCGGGAGTGGCTCGCCGCCGCGGCCGCGGTGGTCGGGCTCTCCGTGTTCGTCGCGGTCGGGAACCCCGCGGAAGGGACGCAGACCGGCAGCACGACGGCGTGGGTCGTCTCGACGCTGGTCGTGCTCGGGATCGTTGCGGCGCTCATGATCGTCCGGCACGTGCGCCGCCCCAAGGCCTCCGTCACCGCGGTGCTCTTCGGCACGGCGTCCGGTGTCTGCTTCGGCTTCCAGGCGGCGGCGACGAAGGTCTTCGTCGGCGTGGTCGGCGGCGGCCTCTCGGCGATCCTCTCGTCGTGGTCGACCTATGCGCTGATCGTCTCGGCGCTCCTCGGCTTCGTGCTGCAGCAGTCCGCGCTGAAGACGGCCGTGCTCGCGCCGGCGATGGCCTCCACCAACGTCGCGAACATGATCGTCTCGGTCGTCCTCGGCGCCGTCGTGTTCGAGGAGACGCTCAGCCACGGCAGCGGCACCTTCGCCGTCGCCGTGGCGGGGCTCGCGGTCGCGGTCCTCGCCGTCGTCGCGCTGACGCGCTCCGAGGCGCCGTCGTAGACTGGCCGGGTCGAGTCACGACAATGGGCAACCACAGAGACGAGAGCACGTTCGACGCCGTCATCGTCGGCTCCGGCTTCGGTGGATCCGTGATGGCGTACCGCCTCGCCGGGGCGGGACTGAAGGTCTGCCTGCTCGAGCGGGGCAAGCTCTGGCCGCCCGGCTCGTTCCCGCGCTCGCCGCTCGCGCTCAAGCGGGCCGTCTGGGACCCGAAGCAGGGGCTCCACGGGTTCTTCAACCTGTGGCAGTTCAAGGAGATGGGAGCGCTCGTCTCGGCCGGGGTCGGCGGCGGCTCGCTCATCTACGCGAACGTCTTCCTCGAGAAGGACGAGCGCTGGTTCGTCGACGGGGGGCCGGACGGCGTCCGCCCGTGGCCGATCGACTACGCCGACCTCGAGCGGCACTACAAGGCGGTCAGGCGGATGATCAACCCGGCCAAGTACCCCGTGGCCTACCGGGACACGACGCCGAAGACCGTGGCCTTCCGCGAGGCGGCCGAGGCCCGGAAGCTGAAGCCGTTCTACCCGAAGCTCGCGATCACGTTCTCGCGCGGCCACGAGCCCCTCGGCGTCCGGATCAAGGAGGACCGGCCGAACATCCACGGGGTCCCGCGCTACACCTGCCGCCTCGTGGGCGAGTGCGACGCGGGCTGCAACTACGGCAGCAAGAACTCGCTCGACTTCAACTACATCACCGAGGCCGAGTACCTCGGCGCCTCGATCGACGCCCGCAACGAGGTGAAGTCCTTCGCGCCGCCCGCGGAGAAGGGCGGGCTCTTCCGGATCGAGGCGGTCGACTACAGGCCGCTCGACGAGGGCGGCGAGCCCGAGCGCAGGGTGATCTTCGCCAGGCGGCTGATCCTCTCGGCCGGGTCGCTCGGCTCGACCTACCTCCTGCTCGCCAACCGCAGCGCGCTCCCGAACCTCTCGAAGCGGCTCGGCACCCGGTTCTCGGGCAACGGCGACCTGATCACCTTCGCCTCGCACTGCACCAGGATCGTGAACGGGGAGCCGGTGCTGCGGGAGATCGAGCCGACGAAGGGCCCGGTGATCACGATGGCCGCGCGCATCCCGGACACCGCCGACGGCGGCACGGGCCCGGGCTTCTACCTCGAGGACGGGGGCTACCCGGCCTTCGTCGCCTGGATCCAGGAGTTCATCGACCTCCCGCGCTTCTTCTGGGCGGACAAGCGCGCGATCGCGAAGGCGCTCTGGAGGATCGTGACCCGCAACCCGGAGCGCGACCTCGGCGACGAGATCGCGGGGATCGCGGGCGACCGCGAGCTCGCGGCCGGGACGCTGCCGCTGCTCGGGATGGGGCGTGAGATCCCGCAGGGGACGATGCGGCTCGACGACGGCGGCAGGCTCGACGTCGAGTGGTCGTTCGAGCTGGCGAAGCCCTACTACGACCGCATGCGCGGGGTGATGGAAGGGGTCGCGCACGAGCTGGGCGGGACCTTCCACGACGACATCCTCTGGAAGCTCAATCAGGTGATCACCGCCCATCCGCTCGGGGGCTGCCCGATGGGGCCGAGCGCCGAGGAAGGCGTCGTCGATCCGCGCACGGGCGAGGTGCACGGCTATCCCGGCCTCCACGTCGCCGACGGCTCCGTGATGCCCGGCCCCGTTGGCACGAACCCCAGCCTCACGATCGCCGCGGTCGCCGACCGCTTCGCCGACGGGATCCTCGAGCTGGAGGGGCTGGCGTGAGCCGGAAGAAGGCGAAGGCCCCGGAGCGCAAGCGCGCGCTCATCCTCGCCGGCGGCGGGCTCAAGGTCGCCTTCCAGGCCGGCGTGCTCCAGGTGTGGCTCGACGAGATCGAGAAGCCCCTCGACTTCCAGCTGGCCGACGGGGCGAGCGGCGGCGTCTTCAACCTCGCGATGTGGTGCCAGGGAATGACGGGCACCGAGATCGCCGACGCCTGGCGCAGGACGCGGCCGCTGAGCCTGATCGGGCTGAACCCCAGGTTCTGGCGCTCGTTCCTCACGTTCGGCCGCTTCCGCAGGAACGTCCTGAAGAAGACGTGGAAGCTCGACTGGAAGGCGATCAACGCCTCATCGAAGCCGGCGACCTTCAACGCCTACAACTTCACCAGGGGCGAGCCGCGGATCTTCCAGGCGAGCGAGATGTCCGAGCAGGAGCTGATCGCCTGCGTCTCCCTCCCGACCTGGTTCGAGCCGACGAAGATCGACGGCGACGACTACATCGACGCGGTCTACTACACCGACGCGAACCTCGAGGCGGCGATCCGCGGCGGCGCGACGGAGCTCTGGGTGATCTGGACGGTGAGCAGGACGGGCCGCCGGCGGAACGGCCCCTTCCATCAGTACTTCAGCGCCGTCGAGGCGGCCGCCAACTCGCGCCTCGACGACGTCAGGGCCCGGATCAAGAAGAGCAACGCGCTGATCGACGACGGGAAGGACGGGGAGTTCCCACACCAGGTGAAGGTCAAGCTCCTCTGCCACGAGGTGCCGATCGACTACATGCTCGTGTTCCGCTCGAAGCCGCTGCACGAGGCGGTCGAGCTCGGAGTCCAGGTGGCGCGGGACTGGTGCAGGAAGAACGGCATCAAGCTGAAGGAGCTCGGGGCGGAGCCGCCGCCGGATCCCTCGACGCTGCGCTTCACCGAGACGATGAGTGGGCACTTCGCATTCGCCGCCGACGACCCGCGGGCGGGCGAGGAGCAGGGGAAGGCGACCGGAGCCGAGCTCCGGGTGAGCCTCACGGTGCACCTCGACGGCGTCCGCCGCTTCCTCGCCGACCGGGCCCACAAAGGGAGGCTCACCGGCACCGTCTACAGCGACGCTCTCGGCGGCGAGCTCCGGGTCGAGGACGGCACGATCAACCTCTTCCCCGTCGCCAGCTACCCGGGGCTGCGGAAGATGATCTACCGGATCGACTTCCGGGACGGGGCCGGCCACCCGCTGGCGCTGCACGGCGAGAAGCTCGTCACGAAGGACGGCCGCGGGCACGCGTGGCACCAGACGACCACGCTCTACACGCGGCTCACGCGCGGGCCGAACGACGAGCCGGTCGGTGCCGGGGCGATCCACATCAGCCTGCCGGGGCTGCTCCGCCAGCTCCTGACCTTCCGGGCCTGGGGCCGACCCAACACGGTGCGGGGGATGCTCGCCGGGATCGGCTACATCGTCAGGTTCCAGGCCTTCTTCCTCGGGCAGCTGTGGCGCGTCTACATGAGCCGCTGAGCTCGGGGAAGAAGACGGCGGCCGCCGCCGTCCAGTGGAGCGATGATCGTCCAGCGCCCAGCCAGGGGAGGGAACGGCGTGCGGTCGGAGCCGCGGCTCGCCGACCGGCGCGTCGTCACCGTGCTCTTCGCCGACATCGCCGGCTTCACCGCGCTGAGCGCGCAGCACGACCCCGAGGACGTCAGACGGCACATCGAGAAGTACTTCGGGCGGCTGATCGAGCGGGCGGAGCACGAGGGCGGCTGGGTCGAGAAGCACATCGGCGACGCGATCCTCGCCGTGTTCGGGGCGCCGCGCGCTCACGAGGACGATCCCGCCCGGGCCGTCCGCGCCGCGCTCGCGATGCAGGAGCAGATGCGGTCGACCGCACAGGAGCAGCGCCGCGACGGCCTCCCCGAGCTCGAACTCCGCATCGGCGTCGACACGGGCCTCGTCGTGATGGGGTCGCCCGTCGCCGCCGCGGAGGCGCGCGTCACGGACCGCGACCTGTGGGTCAACGGCGACGCGGTCAACACCGCCAAGCGGTTCCAGGAGGCTGCCGCGCCGGGGCGGATCCTCGTCAGCGAGGCGACCCATCGCGCGACCCGGAGGATGTTCGACTACGAGGAGCGGCCGGCCTTCAGGGCGAAGGGCAAGCATGAGCCGCTCAACGCGTTCGAGCCGGTCGGACGACGCCCCGCGGAGGGTGGGATCGTGTCGCCGCTCGTCGGCCGCCACCGCGAGCTCGCCGTCCTCGAGAGCTGCGTCGATCGCCTGGAACGGGGCGGGGGCGGCGTCGCCGTCGTCTCGGGCGCGCCCGGTCTCGGCAAGTCGCGACTGATCGCCGAGCTGCGGAGGCGCACGGCCGGTCGCAACGTGCGCCTGCTCGAGGGCCGCGCGATCCCGTTCGGCAGCGCGATCAGTTACTGGCCGTTCGTCGAGATCGTCAGGCGCGACGCGGGGATCAGCGAGGAGGACGGCGAGGACGAGAGCTGGCGCAAGCTCGAGCGCCGCGTCTTCGGCCTCTTCCCCGGCGACGCGGACAGGGTGCTGCCCTACCTCGGCTCGCTCTCGCTCGGCCGCCGCGACGAGTTCGCGGACCGTGTCCGCCATCAGGAGAGCGACGCGCTCGGCGGCGAGATCTTCCGTGCCTCACTGCGCCTGTTCGAGCGGCTCGCGGCCGAGCAGCCGCTCGTGCTCGTCTTCGAGGACTGGCACTGGGCCGACGCGTCCTCGATCGCGCTGCTCGAGCACCTCTTCCCGCTCGTCGAGCGCGCGCCGCTCTTGATCTGCTGCGTGGTCCGGACGGGGCACGAGAGCTCCTCCCCCTGGGACGCGCAGAAGGCGGAGCCGTGGCCCGGGTCGACCACCAGGGTCGACCTCACGCGGCTCTCGACGGCCGACACGTCCCGGCTCGTCTGCAACCTGCTCGAGCTCGATGCACTGTCGGCTCCTCTTCGCGAGGCGCTCTACGCGAGAACCGAGGGAAATCCGTTCTTCATCGAGGAGATCGTGCGGACGCTGATCGAGATCGGCGCGATCGTCCGCGACAGCGCGACCGGCGCCTGGGCTGCAGCGGTCCCGGTGGCGGAGATCGCCCTGCCCGACACGCTCGTCGGCGCGGTGATGGCGCGCGTCGACCGCCTCGACGAGGAGCAGACGGAGGTGCTGCGCATCGCCGCGGTGATCGGCCGCACCTTCTACGACCGGGTCCTGCGCGCGGTCGCCGGCAAGAACGGCGCGCTCGACAGGGTCCTGGACGAGCTCCGCGACCTCGACCTGATCGAGGAGTCGAGCGGCGCCCGCGAGCGCGAGTACGCGTTCAAGCACGCGGTGATCCGCGACGTCGTCTACGAGAGCATCCTGCTCAGCCGCCGCGCCGAGCTGCACGGCCGGGTCGGCACCCGCATCGAGTCGCTCTTCGCCGGGCGCCTCGAGGAGGTCTACAGCCTGCTCGCGTACCACTTCGCCCAGGCGAAGGACGGCGAGCGGGCGCTCGACTACCTGCTCGCGGCCGGCGACCTCGCCGCCGCGATGGCGTCCGACACCGAGGCCCTGGCGCACTATCGCCAGGCGAACGACGAGTTCCTGCGCGGGTTCGGCGCGGGCTGGCAGCCGGTCGAGCGCGCGCGGCTCGAGCGGAAGATGGGGGAGGCCTTCTCGCGCCGGTCGGAACACGCCGACGCCGAGGTCCACTTCCAGCGGTCGCTGCTCGAGCTCGGCGCCCCGTATCCGAAGCCGGCTCCCGGCTCGCGGACGCCCATCCGCCTCGCGCTCGCACGGGCGCTGCTCTGCCAGATCGGGCACCGGCTGCTGGCCCCGCTTCTGGTGCGGAAGCCGACGGCGGCGGTCGACCCGATCGTCGAGGAGCGCACGGCCGACTACCACAGCATGTCCTGGATGCACTACTTCACCGACCGCGAGAGGATGTGCCTCGACGCGGTGCTCCAGCTGAACGCCTCCGAGCGGAGCGGCTACGCCCTCGGCATGGCCCGCGGCTACGACGGCCTCGGCATCATCTGCGACGTGATCCCGCTCAGGCGGGTCGCGGGCCGCTACCACGCCCGCGCCGTCAGGGCGGCGAAGGAGATCGACACGCCTGCCGCGGTCGGGCTCGCGCAGCTCGGCCTCTGCGCGCACGAGCAGTACGTGCTCGGCGAGTGGGGCCTCGCGGTCGAGCACGCGGAGCTGGCCGCCGTGAAGTTCGGCGACGCCGGCGACCTCCGCGGCTCCGGCGTGGCCCGGCGCATGCTCTGCGGCTACCTCGCGTGCCGGGGCGAGCTCGCCCGAAGCGTCTCGGTCGCGCGCGAGATCGTCCGCGAGGCGCGGGACACGGGCCACAAGCAGGTGCTCGGCTGGGGCCTGCAGGGACTCGGATTTGCGCTCCTGCGGGCGGGCGAGCCGGCCGAGGCGCAGGCGTGCATCGAGGAGTGCATCCCGATCCTGGAGGAGGTGCCCGACCACCGGGCCGCCGTGATGGCGAAGGGCGACCTGGCGCAGTCCTGGCTCGAGCTCGGCGAGGTCGACAGGGCGCTCGAGGAGCTCGAGGACGCGCGCGCGAGGATCGCGAAGCACATGCTGCGCGGCTTCTCGTGCACGCCGGTCCTCAACGCAACCGCCGAGGCCTGGCTCGCGCAGGCCGAGCGCGACGGCACCCCGCTCGACAGGGGCTTCTTCGGCACCCCGCGCCGCGCTCTCCGCAGTGCGCGGTGGCAGGGCCGGTGACTCGACACGACCGGGCAGCCGGGCGCGTATCGCCTGATGGGCACCTACTGGTGGCTCTGCGGGAAGGAGAGGCGCGCGATGAGGTGGTGGGAGAGGAGCCTGGTGTGCTCGAGGAAGCTCGGTGCGCGCAACGACGAGGCGATGACCCTGCAGGAGCTCGGCCGGCGGACGGGGAGCCGCGGGAGCCTCGAGCTCGCCGAAGCGATCTTCGCCGAGATCCGCCGGGGCCTCGAGGTCGCAGCGCCGGAGCCTCGCGCCGAGGCCCCTGCGCTCGCCGCCGTCTAGGTCTGGGTCGGCTCCCAGCGGAAGCGGCGGAGGGCCACGACGAGCCCGACGAGCCCCCACCCGAGGATCACCGCGACCGCGCGCGGCTCCTGCCAGACCTGCTTCCCGTCGAGGAGCACGGCGCGGGTCAGCCGCGTGAAGTACGTGAGCGGCAGCACGTCGGCGACCGCGCGCAGGAACGGGGGATAGCTGTGCGGCGAGAAGAACGTGCCCGAGATGATCGCCATCGGCAGGTAGATCGCGTTCACGACCGCCGAGGAGCCCTCGGCCGAGTGCACGAGCGAGGTGATCGCGAGCCCCATCGCGGCGAACGCGGCTGCGCCGAGCAGGCAGGTGACGACGAGCGAGATCCACCGCGCGGGAAACGGCACCGAGAACAGCACGCGCCCGAGCACGACCAGCACGGCGGTCTGGAGCGCGAACACGATCAGCGTCGAGCCCAGCACCGCGGCGATGTAGGTCGACGGGCGGGAGCGGCGTCGAGCGGATCCGCTTCAGCACCCCCGACTCGCGCCGGATCACCATCGTGATCGCGAGCCCGGCGAAGGCCGTCGCGGCGACGCCGTAGCCGATCATCCCGGCCTCGAGGAAGTCGGAGCCCTTGTAGATCCCGATCCGGTCGCTGCCGTAGATCGCGCCGAAGATCAGGAAGAAGATCACCGGCAGCATGAAGGTGAAGAACGCGGCCTCGCGGTTGCGCCAGAACAGCCGCTGCGCGCCCCGCAGCTCGTGGAGGAACAGCCGCACTACTCCTCGCCCTCGGTGAGGTCGAGGTAGATCTCCTCGAGCGTCGCCCGGCGGACCTCGAGGCCCTCGGGCTCGCCCTCGGCCTCGTAGAGGTCGTGCAGGACGCGGCCGGGCTCCTCGGTGGTGAGCATGACCTCCTCGCCGCCGCGGCGGTAGCGGATCTGCGCCTCGGGCCGCACCGAGGTGAGCTCGGCCGGCGAGCCGATCGTGAGGATCTCGCCCCTGGCGAGCACGGCGACGCGGTCGGCGAGCTGCGCCGCCTCGTCGAGGTAGTGCGTGGTGAGGAGGATCGTCTTGCCGAGCGAGCGGAGCCCGCGGATCGTCTCCCACGCGGCGCGGCGGGCGCTCGGGTCGAAGCCGGTCGTCGGCTCGTCGAGGAAGATCAGCTCCGGGTCGCCGACCAGCGCGAGGCCGAGGTCGAGCCGCCGCTGCTGGCCGCCCGAGAGCGTGCGCACGCGGGCGTCGCGCTTCTCGCCGAGGCCGATGATCTCGACCACGTCGTCCACGGGCCGCGGCGCCGCGTAGTAGCCGGCGAAGAGGGCGAGGCTCTCGCGCACGCTGAGGTTCGGGTACAGCGACGAGGACTGGAGCACGACGCCGACCCGCTCGCGCCATGCCGTCGTGGCCCGGTCCGGGTCGATCCCGAGCACCGTCGACCGAGCCCGCGTCCCGGGCGCGGTAGCCCTCGAGGATCTCCACCGTCGTGGTCTTGCCCGCGCCGTTCGGGCCGAGCAGCCCGAACACCTCGCCCTCGGCGATCGAGAAGCTGATCCCGCGCAGCACCTCGTGCGCGCCGTAGGACTTGCGGAGCTCCGTGACCTCGATCGCTGCGCCCACTAGGGCAAGTCAATCACGGCCATGCCGGCCGGCGGGAACGGAGGCTCCTCGCCGCCGGTGAGGGCCGCCGCGATCCGCCCGAGGTCGGGCTGGTGACCGACGAGGACGACCCGCTCGCCGCGATCCGCCGCCGCGTGCCTGGCGTCGAGGGAGGTGGCGCCCGGGGCGAGCCGCTCGTCGGGAACCGCCTCGAGGCCGCAGGCGCGGGCGAGCGCCTCCGCGGTCTCCCGCGCGCGCAGGAGCGGGCTCGTCACGACCGCGTCGGGCTGCTCGGCGGCGAGCCGCTCGGCGAGCAGCCGCGCCTCCTCCCGGCCCTGCGCGGTGAGCGGACGGAGCTGGTCGGGGTCCCCCGGGGCGGCCTTCGCGTGGCGGACGAGGTAGATGCGCACGTCGGTGCCCAGCATAGGCGTACGCTTCGGGGCGTGAACTGCCCGGCCTGCGACCGCGAGCTGACCCGGTGGACGTCGCCCGTGCTCGAGGTGGACGTGTGCGACGGCGGCTGCGGCGGGATCTGGTTCGACCACTACGAGCTCGCCAAGGTGGACGAGGCGACGGAGCCGGCCGGCGAGGGGCTGCTCGACGTCGACCGCGATCCCACGCTCCAGGTCGACCTCGACCGGCGGCGGGAGTGCCCGAAGTGCACGGACGGGGTCGTGATGATGCGCCACTTCACGAGCGTCGAGCGCAAGGTGACGATCGACGAGTGCCCGGAGTGCGGCGGGATCTGGCTCGACGCGGGCGAGCTGCGGGCGATCCGCGAGGAGTTTCCGAGCGACGACGCGCGCCAGGCCGCCGCCGACGAGTACTTCGGCGAGGTGTTCGGCCCCGAGCTCGCGGCGGAGCACGCGAAGTCGGAGGCGGAGCTCGAGCGCTCGCAGCACGTCGCGCACGCCTTCCGCTTCATCACGCCGAGCTACTACATGCCCGGCAAGCAGGAAGGCGGCGCGTTCTAGTGCCGTCCTTCCGGTACGTCGTCGCGGACGTGTTCACGAGCAACCCGCTCGAGGGGAACCAGCTCGCGGTCTTCACCGACGCGCGCGAGATCCCGGAGCACCGGCTCCAGCCGCTCGCCAGGGAGATGGCGTTCAGCGAGACGGTCTTCGTGTACCCGCCGGAGGCCGAGGGCCACGCGCGGATCCGGATCTTCACGCCCGCGTCGGAGCTGCCGTTCGCGGGCCACCCGGTCCTCGGCACCGCGTTCGTGCTCGGCACGCCGATGCAGCTTCCGGAGATCTGGCTCGAGACGAAGCAGGGAATCGTGCCGATCGTGCTCGAGCGCGGGGACGGAGGGCGGCTCGAGTTCGGCCGCATGAGCCAGCCGATCCCGACGATCGAGCCGTTCGCGCACGCCGCGCGAGGTGCTCGCGGCGCTCGGCGGGGTCGAGGCGCGGGCGCCGGTCGAGCTGTACGACAACGGCGTGCCGCACGTCCTCGTCCTGCTCGGCAGCCCGGAGGAGGTCGCGGCGCTCGAGCCCGACTTCGGCGCGCTGAAGCGCTTCGACGTCGTCGGGATCAACTGCTTCGCCGGCTCGGGGCTGACATGGAAGACACGGATGTTCGCCCCTGCTCAGGGCGTCGACGAGGACCCGGCGACCGGCTCGGCGGCCGGGCCGATCGCGTGTCACCTCGCGCGGCACGGGCTGATCGCCTTCGGCGACGAGATCGAGCTCACGCAGGGCGTCGAGATCGGCCGGCCCTCGAAGCTCTACTCCAGGGCGGAAGGCTCCGCGGACTCGATCGAGCGCGTCGAGGTGGGCGGCTCCGCGGTGATCGTCGCGCGAGGCGAGGTTCGACTGCCCTCGTGACGCAGTGCTTCAACCTCAGCGCGTCCGACATCGCCGGGCTGCTCGGGAGCCCGCCCGCGAACGTGCAGCAGAACTGGCCCGCGGTCTACGCGTCGTGCGCCAGGCAACGGCCTCACCGACTGCCCGACGATGATCGCCGTCGTCGCCACGATCGGGACCGAGGTCTCCTCGTTCGCGCCGATCAACGAGTTCGGCGGCACCGCGTACTTCACGACGATGTACGAGGCCGGAAGGATCTCGGCAACACCCGTCCGGGCGACGGCGCGCGCTACCACGGGCGCGGCTTCATCCAGCTCACCGGCCGGGCGAACTACGCGAAGTACGGCCAGCTGCTCGGCGTCCCGCTCGAGGACGACCCCCACCTGGCGCTGACCGCGAGTTTCGCCGCGGGGGTTCTCGCGCTGTACTTCAAGGATCACGGCCTCGCGGCCGTCGCGCGGAAGGGCGACTGGGAGGGCGTGCGCCGCGGCGTGAGAACGGCGGCCTCAACGGCTGGGACCGGTTCAGCGGGCTCGTGCAGGCGCTCGAAAAGGCGGCCGCGGCGAAGGGCTCCGCGCTCACCGAGGGCGTGTACAGCCCGGACGTGCTCCGGCTCAGGGCGCTGCTCGGCCTCCAGGGCGCCAACCCGTGCTTCGACGCGGCGACGACGGCCGCCGTGAAGGCATTCCAGAAGGCGCACGGGATCCAGCCGACGGGCAAGGTCGGTCAGCCGACCTGGGACGCGCTCGCGCTGGCCAAGCGCAAGCCGAAGCCGAAGCCGAAGCCGAACTAGACAAGGCGCACCGCGGTGATCTCGGGCAGCTCGACCGTGAGCGCCTGCCAGAAGCGGCCGCCGTCGAGGGAGCGGTAGACGCGGTTTCGCGCCGCGTAGACCACGTAGTCGGGATCGTCGTCCGAGACCGCGACGGCGACGCCGCGGGGGAGCCCTGCGCCGGCCTCGCGCCAGGTGTGTCCGCCGTCGTGCGAGACGGCGAGCGGAGGGCGCCGGTCGAGCAGGGCGACGACGGTCGGCCCGGACGCCGCCGCCGCGAGCAGGAGCGGGAGCGAGAGCTCGAGCTCGGGCGGCTCGGGCAGCTCGGCGCCCTCGTCGAGCTCGAGCACCTCGTCGGTCTCGAGGTCGACGGTGTAGACGCCGTGCTCGGTCTGGAGCTCAGCCCTCATCCGCTTCCGGGACCGCGATCAGCCGCGCGACGAGCGCGCCCGCGCGCCGCGCCGACGAGACCGGCGCGTGGCCGCCGTTTCGCGCGGAGAGGTACGCCGCGGCGAAGGCGTCGCCGGCTCCGGTCGGGTCGACCGCACCCGTGAGCGGGCTGGCCGGCACGTGCTGGATCCGTCCGCCGGCGAAGACGAGCACCCCGCGCGAGCCCAACGTGACGATCACCTCCGGCACGCCGAGCTCCTCGAGGTCGGCCTCGCTCGGCTCGCCGCCGAACAGCGCTGCGGCCTCGTCGTCGGCGAGCTTGAGCACGGAGACGTGCCGGAGCACCTCGGGGTCGAAGTCGCCGTCCAGCACGAGCGGCCCGGTCCGCGCGGGGCGCACGAGCCCCTGCCCGTCGTAGGAGAGGCGTCGCCCCCGAGCGAGCTCCCGCAGCGTCTCTGCGGGGAAGTCGCTGCGCAGGAGGGGAGCGATGTGCACCCACTCGACGCGGGCGAGCGCGTCCTTGACCCAGCCGCGCGCCTCCTCGGGCGTCCACGGGTCGCCCAGCGCGAGCACCTCCATCGTGCGTGTGTCGCCGTCGTAGTGCATGCCGAAGGCGACGGTCGAGTCGCCTCCGTGCGAGGAGACCGGGAGCCCGAGGGCGGCAACCGACGGGAGCAGGCGGGCGCGGTCGGCGGTGGAGCACTTCGTCACCAGGCGGGCAGGCGTGTGGAGAAGCCGCAGCGCGCGGCCTGCGTGGAAGGCGCCGCCGCCGACGCGTTCCGGCCCGCCCTCGACGACGTCGATGGCGAGGTTGCCGACGACTGCGGTCGGACGCATCGGCAGAGCCTAGTCGGCCATCGCCTCGCGGCCCGCGACGACCCGCTCGAGCAGCGTGAACGCGACGGTGAGCGCGAACGCGGCGGCGAAGGACGGCAGCGACGCGCCGGTGTGCAGCCCGCCCGGGTGCGCATGGGCGACGATCGAGGTCCACCAGCCCGGCCCGACCGGCTCGATCCACTGGTACAGGGCGAAGCCCGCCAGCCAGGCCACGATCCCGCCGGGCCGCACCGGAGGCCCGTCGAACACTTCGTCCCGCCCGTAGTGCCGTCCGGCGAGGGTCCAGTCGGCGAGTAGGACGCCGAACAGCGGCACGAAGAACGATCCGAGCAGGAACAGGAACGGCTGGTAGTCACGGAGGTTGATCGCCAGCGCTCCCACGGTCGCGACGGCCGCGACGATCACGATCAGGAGCCGCTGCGAGACGCGCGGGAGGAGGTTCTGGATCGAGACGGCGGTCGAGTAGACGTTCGCGAACGCCTCGTCCGACTCGTCGACGGTGAGTGCTCCGAGCGCGAGCACCGACGCGAGCCCGCCCGCGGCGACGGCGGCCGGCAACGCGGCCGGATCCGAGAGGTTCCGCGAGAGCAGGAGGAGCGCTCCCATCGGGAAGAGCCAGAGCGTCGGGACGAGGTACCCCAGCCCGACGCCCCAGAACGCGCTGCGGCGGCTCCGCGAGAAGCGCGTGTAGTCGGCCGCGAGCGGCGTCCAGGAGACGATGCTCGCCAGCACGAGGTCGACCGCGGCCCAGAACGGAAGCCCACCCTGGCCGTGGCGGGCCCAGAGCCCGTGGAGGTGCGCTCCGTGGAGCGTCCACCAGGTCAGGTACAGGAGCGAGCCGAGCACCACCCAGCCGGCGAACTTCCGCACGTAGCGGCGGACGAAGCCGACGGGGCCGAGGAACGCGAGCACGACGGTGAGCGCGCCGAAGGCGAGCGTCCAGAGCCAGCGCGCCTCGAAGCCGAACAGCCGCTGGGAGAGCGCCGAGGCGGCGGTGGCGATGATCAGGAGCTCGAACACCGACCAGCCGAGGCACTGGGCGATGTTGAGCGCCGTCGGCGCATACGAGCCCCGCTGCCCGAGCGGCGCGCGCAGGAGCACCATCGACGGCACGCGCGCGTCGGCGCCGATCAGGCCTGCGAGGCCCAGCATCAGATTTCCCGCGATCGCGGCGACGAGGATCGCGAGCAGCGCGTCCCGGAGTGACAGCGCCGGCACGAGCAGCGTCCCCGCGACGATCACGAGCAGCGAGACCGAGAGGTTGAACCAGAGCAGGAAGGTGTCGACTCCGCCGAGCACGCGGAGGCGATCCGGTACCGGCTCGATCCCCCAGGCGGGCGTCTTCTCGCTCACGCGGCTCCCTTCGCTGGCATGACCCAGATCAGGTTCGGCGGGTGTGTTCTCAGCCCGTTCGGGCACCCCGGTGCGGGAAGGGTAGCGCGCAGCCCGGCCTCTCGACTCGAGAGAAATAGTGGGGGTCTCCGGTGTCCCCTACCGGAGCCCCCCACTTTCCAATCCCGGAGCCCCCGCTCTGGGATAGGTCTTCGCGCAGTGCGCGACATGCCTGGCCTACGGCCGTGAATCATAAACTAGACAAGCACTGGACACCAAGAGAGGTCGGGCATAGGCAGCACCTATGCGATACTCGGGCACGATGAACGACCGAGCCCTCTCCGCCGGCGAGGCCGCCCGCGCGCTCGGGATCAGCCTCGACACGCTGCGGCGATGGGACCGCCAGGGGCGGATCCGCGTCGAGCGGGACTCCGCGAACCGGCGGCTCGTCCCTGCCGCCGAGGTCGAGCGGCTGCTCGGCCGCGAGCGGCACGGGCTCTCAGCGCGCAACCGCTTCCGCGGTGTCGTGCGCGAGGTCAAGCTCGAGGGGCTGCTCGCCCAGGTCGAGCTCGACGTCACCGAGCCGTCGCGCCTGGTCGCCGTGATCACGCGCGAGTCGGCCGAGGAGCTCGGGCTCAAGCCGGGCATGAGCGCGGCCGCGGTCGTCAAGGCGACCTCGGTGATGATCGACCGCTAGCGCCGAGTCCGGCGCGGACATCTTGCCGTGCCGCGGTCGCGGCGGCACCATGCGTCAGTGGAGCTGCCCATCGATCGCGAAGACGTGACGACTATCATGGGGACGCTCTTTGACATCAACGCGAACGTGTACAGGGTTCTCGCCCTTCTACTGGAGGACGAAGGTGAAGAAGAGGCCGAAGAGGACGGCTGAGGAGATTGCTCGCCACGAACGAACGCAGCAGCGCCTCCTCGATCGCATCGCCTATCACGAGCGGAAGCTCGCCGAGGAGCGCGCGGCGAAAGAGCAGCAGCAGTCCGGCTAGCTCTGTTGCCTACACACCTGCGAGACGGCTGATTGTGTCCGGGCCTCCGGCGAGGCTGGTGGTTGTCGATACCCCAGTTCGCTTTGGAGGCCCGGAATGTTGAACGCTACGCAGCCGCCGCGACGGATGAGGTTCTCGTTCGAGTCGCGTTGCCGAGTTGTTTCTCTGGTTCTTGCTGGTGAGAGTCCGCAGGCAGCCGCGGCTGCCTGCGGTGCGAGCCGGGCGACCGGCTATCGGCTCTGGCGCCGCTTCCAGGAGGGCGGCTGGGCGGCGCTGGCGGACCGCCCGCCGGTGCCGAGGCGTCAGCCGCGGCGGCTGTCGTGGGAGCTCGAGCAGCGGATCTTGGCGGCGCGCGAGTACGCGAAGGCGGGGCCGCTGATCGTGGCTGGCCAGCTCGGCCTGCCAGCTTCAACGGTCTGGAAGGTGCTCCGCCGCTACGGTGTCTCCAGGTTGCCTCGACCGGCACGCGGGCCGGTCGTCCGCTACGAGCGCGAGCGGCCGGGCGAGCTCGTCCACGTCGACATCAAGCGCCTCGGACGCTTCTGGACGGTAGAGCAGGTCCTGTCCGGGCTGTTCCTTCAGCCTGGCGACTTCGGTGACGAGATCGCCCTCGAGAATCGTGGCGTTCCATTCGGCTTCGCCCAGGGTCCTCGAGGCGACGTACTTGGGCATGCGTTCATCCTCTCGCCGAACTCGCCCGTTCCCTCCATCGTCGGCCACGCGGCGGCAAAGCCCTCGTATGTGACCCGCCCCAGAAGGAGCGCTTCGCTGCTGAGCAGGTAGTCCTTCTGGAGATTCGAGAGCTCGTCGTTCCAGAACGGGCCTGTCCACGCCGGGTTCTCGACTACGCCGTCGAGTGAGACGTATATGGCCAGCTTGATCCTGCGCATCGTTGTCCTCCCCGGGTTCGTGTGCCGTCGTGGGTATGACCACGGCCGTCGCCTGAATTCATCGCCGATGCGCCCCTCGCGATGACTTCAGGGGCCAACCGCAGTCTTTCTCTCGATGGCGGCCTCGCCAAGGAGCATCGTCTTCGCGATCGCCGGTCCGGTCGACCGCGGCGACCTGGTCGACCTGTGCACAAACATCGGCCGGTTACTGGAGCGGAGCGGCGCCGATCTCGTCATCTGCGACGTGAGGGCCGCGGAACCCGACGCGGTGACGGTTGACGCGCTCGGGCGCCTCCAGCTCGCCGCCCGGCGGGCCGGCTGTCGCCTCCGGCTGCGGAGCGCGTCGCGCGAGCTGCGCGATCTCGTCGCGCTCATGGGGCTCGACGACGCGCTGCCCGCCGAGGAGGACGTTACGCCGGAAGCCTCGGCGGGAGGCCGAAGAGCGGGAAGAGCGTTTCGGTGGCGAGGAAGAACGTGAGCTCGACGATCCGGCCGTGCTCGACCTCGAGTACCTGCAGCGCCCATGGCTCGTAGCCGTCGCCGGTCGGGCTCGGCTTGTACTGGCCGAAGGCCGGTGAGTCGTTGGCGCCCCCAGCCGGGATCATGCGCGAGCCTCGACAGCCGATCCCCGGCCCGAGCCACCAGGTGAAGATGTCTTCGCGGCCGCGCAGCCAGAGCGAGTACGGCGGCATCGACTGGGTTGCGTCTTCGTGGATGAGAGACGTCAGCGCCTCCATGTCGTACCGCTCGAATGCCTCGACGTAACGGGCGAGCAGCTCACTATCGGGCCCCTGGAGCGGCCCGGCGGGCTCGGCGACCGTCGGGCCCTTCGCCTGGAGAGTCGCCCGCGCCCGCTGAAGGGCGCTGTTCACCGACGCGTCGCTCGTGTCCAGCAGCTCGGCCACCTCCGCCGCCTTCCAGCCGAGCACCTCGAAGAGGATCAGGACTGCGCGCTGGCGCGGCGGCAGGTGCTGGAGCGCCGCGACGAATGCGAGCCGAAGCGTCTCGCGAGAAACCACGACCTCCGCGGGATCGCCCTCGGGCGCGACGAGCCCGTCGGGCACCGGCTCGAGCCAGGTGACCTCCGGCAGCGTGTCGAGGTTCTCGACGACCGGAGCCCGCGCCGGCCCGAGGTCCATCGGGCGGGCGCGGCGCTCCCTGCCGCTGAGCATGTCGAGGCAGACGTTCGTCGCGATCCGGTAGAGCCACGAGCGCAGGGCCGCGCGCCCCTCGAAGCGGTCGAGCGCCCGCCACGCTCGTAGCAGCGTGTCCTGGACGGCGTCCTCCGCATCGAACGGGGAGCCGAGCATCCGGTAGCAGTACCCCGTCAGCTCACGACGGTGCTGCTCGAGCTCCCCGAACCCGGACGTGATCGCAACAGGGGATCCGCTCACCGCGACCATTTTACGCCGCCAGGCCCCACGAGTTCACGCCGTCATCTGAGTGGCGAGCGGCGCACCCGTCTCGAGGAGTGTCTTCAGGTCGCTCAGGATCCAGCCCCAGCCGCCCCCGGCCTCTGCGACGGCTCCACCAACGATCGCCGCGGTCGTCGGGGCGCCGTCGAGCTCGTGGGTGACCGTCAGCTTCGTGACGCCGCCCACCGCGGGCTCGACCTCGTACGTGAGCTTCGAGGCGGGCTCGCTCGCGACCTCCGGGCCGAACAGCGCATGCCACGCCAGGACGAGCCGGCGCGGCGCCTCTGCCTCGAGCACCTCGCCCTCGACCATCACCTCGGGGGCGCCGAACGCGAGCATCTCCTCGGTCGAGTTCGCCCGGTACACGCCGCCCGGCCGCAGCTCGAGCTCGATCCGGCTCCCGTAGCCGTATCGCGCCAGCTGCGCGGGCTCGGTCAACGCCGCCCAGACCGCCTCCGGCGATGCGTTGATCCAGACCCGATAGGTCTGCGTCGCCACTTCGGTCACGGTCTCCGTGCTCATTCCGGTGCCTCCTTGCGAGAGAGAATCGCGGGGTGCGACTCGTCGGCAGCTAAGACCGTGGGGCGTCCGAGAATTCATCGGCCGGTCACCGATGAGTTCCGTGCAGCTCGACCGTCTTTTAACCTGAAGCCAGATCTCGACCGGAGGTGACGATGCCACGGACACTGCTCCTACTCGGAACCCGCAAGGGTTGTTTCCTGCTCGAGAGCGAGAACGACCGCCAGGACTGGAAGCTGCGCGGGCCCTTCTGCGAGAGCTGGCCGGTCTACCACGCCGTTCACGATCGGGCGTCGGGTGCGATCTACGCCGCCGCCGCGAGCGAATGGCACGGGTCGGCCGTCTGGCGCAGCACCGACCTCGGTGAGAGCTGGGCCTTCTCCAGCGAGGGCCTCGCCTACGAGGCGGATGGGCCCCGCAAGGTCTCGAAGGTATCGACGCTCGCCGTGACGGGCGGGCGCATCCTCGTCGGCGTCGAAGCGCCGGGCATCTTCGAGAGCCGCGACGGCGGCGAGAGCTGGTCGCTGCTGACGACGCTCGCGGGCCAGCCCGGCAGCGAAGCCTGGGACGACCCGGCCAACCAGCCGCCGGGGCATCTCGGCATCTCCGCGATCATGCCGGACGGCGACGACACGTCGCATTTCTGGACGATCGTGCAGGGGATCGGCCTGTTCGAGACGGGCGACGGCGGTACGACGTGGACGCCGCGCAACAAGGGACTGCGGGCCGACTGGCCGCGAGAGCACGAGGAGGTCGGCTTCTGCGTCCACCGGCTCGTCCGCTCACCGTCCGATCCCGGCCGGATGTACCAGCAGAACCATGTCGGGGTGCATCGAAGCGACGACGGCGGCCACTCGTGGCTCGAGATCACCGACGGGCTGCCGAGCGAGTTCGGCTTCGCCGCGGCCGCGCACCCCCACGACCGCGACACATTCTACGTGATCCCGCTCGACCCGGGCCACGCCCGCTGCATGCCCGAAGGGCAAGCGGCCGTGTGGCGCACGAGTGACGCCGGCGAGAGCTGGCAACGGCTCGACCGCGGCCTCCCGCAACGCGACGCCCACCTCGGCGTGCTCCGCGCGGCGATGGCGATCGACGAGTACGACGTACCAGGCCTCTACTTCGGGACGAGCACCGGCCAGGTGTTCGCAAGCACAGACGAAGGCGAGAGCTGGAGCGAGATCGCCGGCTATCTCCCGCCGATCTGGTCGGTCGAAGTCGCGGTGATCGAGTAGGGCGATGGCCGACCTGCACCTGCCGACGACGCTGACCGCGCTCTTCGAGGGCCTGCCGCACCGCCTCGACGTCGACGCGGCCACCGTCGCCGAGGCGATCGAGAAGCTCGATGGGGACTGGCCGGGGCTCCGGGACCGGCTCTGCCAGCCCGGCCCGGTCCTCCACCGTCACATCCACGTCTACGTCGACCGGGAGCGCTCCACGCTCGACGCTCCTCTCGGGACGAGTTCTCGCGTGGACATCATCGCCGCGATCAGCGGCGGCTAGCCAGGCAAGCGAAAGGAGAAGCTCATGCCAACGCAGATTGTGCATTTCGAGATCCCGGCCGACGACACCGGGAAAGGGGTCGAGTTCTGGAGCTCGCTGTTCGGGTGGGAGTTCGAGTCGATGCCCGGCCCCTTCGAGTACCACCTGACCCGGATCAGCGACCAGACCGGCGGAGCGATCACCAACATGGAGCCTGGCAAGAAGGGGACGCGCGCGTACTTCGCCGTCGACGAGATCAACGCCGGCGCCGCGCGGGTGAACGAGCTCGGCGGCCAGGCAGACGAGCCGCGGCCTGTTCCGGGCATGGGCTGGTTCGCAACCTGCCAAGACCCCCAGGGAAACGAGTTCGGCCTCTGGCAAAACGACTCATCCGCGCCCGCCCCGACCTAGGCCCGACCGCGTCCGGGCTCAGGCGGGGACATACAGCCGACGCCGCCTGAGCCCCGACCAGATTCAAGAACCCCTGGCTACCCGAAGTCGGACTAGCCGCCGTAGCCGTAGCCGCCGCCGGTCGTCGTGGTCGTGGCGGTAGTGGTAGGGGGCCTCGGCTCGATCACCGGCCTTGGCAGGCCGCCCGCTCGATCACCGGCCTGCTGACCGGGACGACGCAGATCTCGTTCGGATGCCCCTGCCCCGTGCGCGAAGGGATACCCTCGTGCAACCCCTGGCGCCCGCTCGGGCACGCCCGCTTCTCGGTCGCAGCCGGCCCAGCCGGCGGCAACCCAGCCCCCGGCACAGCCCGTTTCGTCCTCTCCGACGCGCAGGGTCGCTTCGCCTTGCGCCTTCCAGCGGGCGCTACATCGTGACCCCGCTCCCGCAACCGCGGCTGCACACGTACGGTGGGCCGCGCCTGATCGTCCAGATACACGCCGCAGGGACAACAAGGATCCTCGTCCGCTTCGAAGGCTTCCCGCAGATGGCTAGACATTCCGACGAGGTTCGGCGCGTCGCGATCTGCGGGTGCGCCATGCTTGTTGTATGAGGACGTTCGCGCTCGTCTCGTTGCTCGCGGCAGTCGGTGCGTTGCCCGCCGGCGGGTCCGCGCGCTCGGTCTTGCTCGGCCGCTCCTGGCAGGGGAGGCCGATCGTGGCGGTCGAGGTCGGCGACCCGTCGGGGACGCCGGTGCTCGTGGTCGGTTGCATCCATGGCGACGAGACCGGCGGTATCGCGATCGCGGATGCTCTCGAGCGCCTGTCGCCGCGTGGTCTCGACCTCTGGATCGTCCCGGTGCTCAACCCCGACGGCGTGGCCGGGGGCACGCGCGGGAACGCGCATGGCGTTGACCTCAACCGTAACTTCCCGTGGCAGTGGCGGCCGATGGGCGGTGTGTATGAGTCGGGCCCGCGGCCGTTGTCGGAGCGCGAGGCTCGGATCGCGCGGGCGCTGATCCTGCGGCTGCATCCGCATCTGACGGTCTGGTTCCATCAGCATCTGGACATGGTTTGGGCCTCGGGCGGTGATCGGCGGATCGAGAAGGTGTTCGCTCGTGTGTCCGGGTTGCCGTATCACCCGATGCCCCAGCTTGCGGGCAGCGCGATCTCGTGGCAGAACAACACGCTGCCCGGGACGCCGCCGAGGATCGCGTCGTAGACCGACGGCGTCGTGCCGCGCGGGATGCCCAGCCCACTGCCGGCATTGCCCTGCGGGTCCAGATCGATCAGGAGCGTCCGCTGCTCACCGGCCGCCAGTGAGGCCGCCAGATTGACCGCCGTGGTGGTCTTCCCGACGCCGCCTTTCTGGTTTGCGATCGCAAGGATGCGCGTCATCGGATCCGCCTCGGGGACCCGCCTCGGATCGCACGCGCTGTGGCGGGTGTCAAGCTTTCGGCGTGCGCCGATATGTTCCACGTGGAACATCGCGCCTCCCGGCCCGGTCAGGGGTGGCGCAAGAGGGCCAGCGTGCGCCGGGGCTGTCCGGGGATCTCGTACGCGTGAAGCTGGGCGTCGACCAGGCCGGCCTTGGCGGCCTCGGCATCGATGCGCGCCGGCTCCCAGCTCTCCATTCCCAGGAAAGCGACCGCCTGCCCACCGGGGGCCAGCAGGCTCCGGGCCAGCTCGAGCCAGGCCGGAAGCGGCAGGGTCGCCCTCGAGACGGCGAAACCGGCCTCGCGGGGCAAGTCGGCCGGCTCGAGGTGCTCCCGCAGGACGGTGGCGTTCTGGAGGCGCAGCACGGCCACCGCGTTCACGATGAAGGCCGCGCGCTTCTCGCGGGGTTCAACCAGGGTGAGGTGGCAATCGGGCCGAGCGATCGCGAGCGGGATCCCGGGGAAACCCGCACCGCTGCCCACGTCGAGCCCCCTCCCACTCGGCAAAAGAGGGGCGGCGGCCAGCGAATCGAGGGTGTGGCGCTCGAGCCACTCCATCCGGGAGCCGGGCCCGACCAGGTTGTGGATCCTGTTCCACCGATCCAGGAGCTCGAGGTGCGCCAAAAGCCGCTCGGCCTGTCCGGCATCCAGTTGGACGCCCAAGGCTGCGGCGGCGGCGACGAGGGCTGGGGACGAATGTTCCACGTGGAACAATCCTAGGCTTCGGGCCGCGTGGCTGGGGCGCGGCGGCGCACGTGAGCGGCCAGGACAGCGAGCGCCGCCGAGGTCATCCCGGGGAGCCGTTCGGCCTCCGCCAGGGTGACAGGCATGCCCGCCCGGAGCGCGGCGAGCGCTTCTCCCGACAAGCCGACCACCGATTCGAACCGGAGATCGCTGGGGATCGACCAAGGCCCCAGCTCACGCAGACGGCGGGCGGCGAGGCGACGCTGCTGCTCGTAGGGTTCGTATCGGAGCTTGAGGTACAGCTGGCGACGCGCTTCCGGCGAGGAGCCGACAAGCCCGGGCTGCTTCGCGAGCGCGTCGAGGTCTGTCTCGGGCCTGCGAATCCAAGTACGGTCGACCTCGGAGAGACGCCGCTGAAGCGCTTGAACCTCGGCCTCGAGGTTTCGGTGCCGGTCTGTCTGACCCGGCGGGGCGAGGCCTAAATCGCGAGCGCGCGACCAGAGACGCAGCCCCGCGTTGTCCTCCCTCAGCGAGAGCCGAGCGGCCCGCGCGGGGAGCATGCGGTAGGGCTCGTCGAAGCCGCGGGTCGTCAGATCACCGCAGAGCACGCCCAAGAAGGATTCCTCGCGGGGTGGATGCCAGGCCGGCCGGCCCTGCAGCTGGAGGGCCGCGTTGATCCCCGCGACGAGCCCCTGGGCTGCGGCTTCCTCGTAGCCGGAGGTGCCGTTGATCTCGGCCGGCCAGAAACAACCCGCGGCACGCCCGCGTCTGCAGCCCACCGTCAAGCTGACGCGCCGGGACATAATCGTACTCCACCGCGTAGCCTGGCTGGATCAGCTCGACCTCGGCCAGGCCCGGAATGGTGCGCAGCAGCGCCCTCTGGATTTCGACGGGCAAGCTGGTCGAAAGACCGGCGGGGTAGACGACGGGCGTGTCGAGCCCATCAGGTTCCAGGTAGACCGCGTGCCCCTCGCGGTCTGGAAAGGCCGAGACCTTGTGCTCCAGCGACGGGCAGTAGCGGGGGCCTCGTGCGCCGATCGCGCCCGTAAAAAGGGGCGAGTGGTGGAGGTTGGCGGCGACCAGGGCGTGAGTTGCCGGGTTGGTGCGCGTCGCGAAGCAGCTGCGCTGCGCCAGCGCGGGGTGTGCCGCCCGGTCGGTGCGGATCGAGAGGGGTCCCGCGTCTGGCTCGCTCGGCTGCTCTTCGCAGACGCTCCAGTCGATGGTCCGGCCATCCAGCCGCGGCGGGGTGCCGGTCTTGAACCTGCCCAGGGTGAGGCCGCAACGTCGCAGATCGTCGGAGAGGCCGACCGCGGAGGGGTCCCCGACCCGGCCTCCCGCCTCCGACTTGTCCCCGACGTGCATCCGGGCCATCAGGAACGTCCCCGTCGTGAGCACCGCGACGGAGCAGGCCAGCTCGCTGCCATCGGAGAGCCGAAGTGCCGGCGAGGGCGCCCGCCTCCAGCCGCAGCCCGATCACAGCCCCTTCGATCAGCTCGAGACCCGGCTGCGCCTCGAGCCGGCGCCGGATTGCGACCGCATAGCGCACGCGGTCGACCTGGGCTCGGGTGGCCCGAATGGCCGGCCCCTTGCTGCGATTGAGCACGCGGAACTGCAGTCCCGCCTCGTCCCCGGCCTCTGCCATGACGCCACCGAGCGCGTCGATCTCCGCGACCAGCTGGCTCTTCCCGGGCCCGCCGATCGCGGGGTTGCAGCTCATCAGGCCGGCCTTTCCAGGGGACAAGGTGACGCCGACCACCCGGCAGCCCATCCGCGCGGCCGCAAGCGCCGCCTCGGTGCCCGCATGACCGAGGCCGACGACCACGAGGTCGAAGCGCGCGCTCACTTGCCGATACAGAAGCGCTGGAAGACCAGCTCCTCCGCCTCGGCCGCGCCCGACCCGGCGCCGCACAGCGAGTTGAGCGCCTGCACCGCCAACGCGAGCTCGGCGGCGCGAAGATCCTCGGGGCCCTCCCGTCCGGCGAGCTCGAGGTGGGCGGCGGCGGTGCCGAGCAGCCCCTGCTGCCGGGCGCTGATCGCCGCGGCCCCGGAGGGCGCCAACCTCGCGATCTCCTCGCGGAGAGCCGCCAGGCCTTCACCGGTTCGGGCACTGACGCGCCGGGTTTCTCCCTCGCGGGACGGGTGGCGCGATAGATCCCACTTCGTGAGGACGCGCAGATCGACGGGAATCCCGTGCGGCGGCTCCGCCGGGGCGACCGCCTGGTCTTCCACCCAGACGACGACGTCGGCCCCGGCCGCGACCTCCAGCGCCCTCGCGACTCCAGCGGCCTCCACGCCCGTCGCGAGTCGGATGCCGGCGCTGTCGCAGAGCGTGAACCGGCGCCCCTGGAGCCAGAGCGGGGCGACGACCACGTCTCGGGTGGTGCCCGGCGCCTCATCGACGAGCGCCCGCTCGAATCCGAGCAAGGCGTTGAGAAGACTTGATTTCCCAGCGTTTGGCGGGCCCAGCAGCACGACCCGCGCGCCCTCTAGAGCGCGGGCCTCCAGGATGCCGCCGCCGGCGGTCAGCGCTGCGGCCTCCGCGGCGAGATGCCGGCACGCGAGCGGCCAGCGGAGGGGCTCGCCCAGCGTCGCCAACGGGTGGTCGTGCGACCCCAGCACTTCGGCCAGGGCGCGGGTGGCCCCCTCGCGCAGCGTGCGCACCGCAGGGGCGGTCTCGCGCAGGGCGCGCCGCGCAGCGGCGAGCGCGGCCGCTTCGTCGGCCTCGAGCAGCGCCGCGAGAGCCTCGGCTTCCAGCAGATCCATTCGCCCGTTGGCGACCGCCCGACGCGTGAACTCTCCCGCGGGTGCGGGCTGCGCCCCGGCGGAGAGCAGGGCCGCCAGCGCGGCTTGCAGCAGGGCGGTGCCGCCGTGGCAGTGGATCTCCACCACCTCTTCGCCCGTGTACGAGTGGGGCGCCGGGAAGTGCACCGCCAACACGTCGTCGAGGGGCTCGCCGGCGGAATCATGCAGTTGGCTGCGATGGAGCCGACGGGCCAACGGTCTCTCGGGAAAACCAGGCAGGCGCAGACGCGCGGCGCGCAACGCGCCGGGCCCGGAGAGGCGAAGCACGCCCAGCCCGGCGGGGCCCGCTCCGGTGGCGATCGCCGCAACGAGCGGGCGCAGACCCGGGGAACCGCGCTCGGGCGCCACGGTTCCGCTAGGCTCCGTCGGGTTGGGTCGGTGGCGCCGCCAGCTTGTCCGGCACGACCAGAAGCCGACGCGCGGCGCCCTCGCCCTCGCTCCGGCTGGTGACGCCGCCGACCTCCTTCACCGCGAGGTGGATGGCCTTCCGCTCACGCGACCCCATCGGCCCGACCACGAGCACCTTTCCCACCTGCTTGGCCCGCTCGGCGACGAAGCGTCCCATTTTCAAGAGCTCTTCGTCGGGCTCCTCTGTCGCGGAGGACGCAGGCGGGGGCGCCCCGATGGCAGCGGGCCCCCCCGTGTCCAGCGACACCGAGCAGCGCCGCTCCGGATCCCGGGTCATCATCTTCCCGATGAGGTAGGCGATCGGCTCCCAGAGGGGCGCCCGAGGATCGACCAGCCCCACCGTCTCGCCGCCGCCGGTGACCTTGACCTTCAAGGTGATCGCGTCACCGGTCTCGAACGGCTCAATCTCGGCGGAGACGCCGAGGTGGCCGAGCAGCGAGCCCAGGAGCGCCTTCGCCTTGCCCCCCCGTTCCCCGGGGACGACGGTGGGTGCGGGGACTGGAGCGGGTGCGGCCGGGGGGATCTCTTTGATTTCTGCGTCCATGGGATCAGGCTCCTGCCGTGGCGATCGCCCCAGCGGGTGGTTGGGTCCGACCGCGGACCCAGGCTTGCTGCGCGATGCTCAAGAGGTTGCTGGCCACGATGTAGAGGTTCAAGCCAGCGGGAAGGTTCAGGAAGAAGAACATCATCATCAGGGGCATCATCCACATCATCATCTTCTGCTGCGCGCCATCGGCCATCTGCGGCGACAGCAGCTGGGTCACCAGCATCGTGACCCCCATGCTGATCGGAAGCACGAAGTACGGATCCGGTGCCGTGAGGTCGTTGATCCAGCCGGAGATGAAGGGCTCGTGATAGAGCTGGATGGTCGTGCCGAGCAGCCGGTAGAGGGCCCACCAGATCGGCAGCTGCAGGATCATCGGCAGGCAGCCGCCCAACGGGTTCACCTTGTGCTCGCTGTAGAGCTTCATCATCTCCAGATTCAGCCGCTCCTTGTCCTCGCCGTGCTTCTTCTTGAGCTCGGCCATGTGCGGCTGGAGCGCCTTCATCTTCTCCATCGACTTGTACTGGGCGTGAGTGACGGGCCAGAGCAGGAGCTTCATCAAGACCGTGAGCACGAGGATCGCCACGCCCCAGTTGGGGATTGTGCGATGGAAGAACTGCATCACGCGCAGCATCGGGACGCACAGGGCGGTCCAGAAGCCGAATCCGACCGCGCTGCCGAGCTCGGCGTCGTCGAGCTGTCCAGGCAGGACGCTCGAGTGCTGCAGCAGATTGAGGTCCTTGGGCCCGAGGAAGAGGCCGAAGCCGCGCTCGACCGGCTGGCCCGGTTGCAGGGGAAGCTGGATTTCGGTCCGGACCGCGCCGGACTTCGTGCTGGAGAGGGTGCAGCTCCCGCGCCGGTCTCCCTGGGCGCGATCGCCGAGACGAAGAAACGCTCATCGAGCGCGCCGAACTGGACGGTGCCGGAGCCGCCGGCCGGCAGCGTCAGCGAGGCGTCCTTGTCGCTCGAGCCCGACTTGTTCGCGGCATCGACGCGGCAGAGCGACGTGGCCACGTTGGGGTAGGAGCGGAGCACATGGCCGAGCAACCCCGTGGCAGCGGGGGCCGCAGGAGGCTGCTCCGCGCCATAGCTGATCGTCAACGCCTGCGCGGTCCCCCCGCTGACGCCGACGTGGAGCGAGAGCAGGTACGGCGAAACGGTCTCATAGCGCTTGGTCACCGCGGTCGGGCCGACGATGCGACGAAAGGTGACGGCCCGGCCTCCGGCCTCGACCGAGGCCTCGTAGTCGGCGAGCGGATCGTCGGCCCAGCTGGCCCCCTGGAACTGGATTTGGAGATCCCGCGCTTCGGGCCCCGGGCCGCGCACCAGATCCACCGGGAGGTCTTTCCCGTCGACTTGGCGCCGGTACTGCGGCTTCAGGAGCGTGGCGTGGGCGAGCGTGCCGCCGCGCGTCGAGAAGACGAGGTGCAGCTCGGGCGTGTCGAGCGACACCAGCTTCTCGGGGAGCCGGACGGTTGTGGGCGCTGCCGCGGGCATTGCGGGTGCGGCTGCGGCTGCGGGCGCGGCCACCGGGGCGCTCGCGGTGGGCGCCGCCGGCGCGGGCCCGGGGACCACGGGGGTCCCGGCCGCCGTCTGGGCCGAGGTCGGTGGTTGCTTCGCGAGCTGCGCGCGCCGCCCCCCCATGACGATCCAGGACCAGCCCGCATAGATACCGAGGCAGAGCACCACGGCGAGCAGCAACCGGCGATCGTCACTCATGACGCAGCTCCAGCGCAGCCGGATCCGGGTGCGCGTGGGAGGGGAGCGCCGGGACCGGATCCAGCCCGCCCGCCGAGAAGGGATGGCAGCGCAGCAAGCGGCGGATGGCCAGACAAGCTTCCACGCCACGAGCCCGTGCCGCCGCAGACTCTCGGCGGCGTACATGGAGCAGGTCGGGTGAAATCGGCACGCGCCCGGCAGGAACGGCGAGAGCCAGGCGTGGTAGGCCTCGAGGACCCTGGCGAGAAGACGCGTCATCGGCTCAGGCTTTGGGAGGCGCGGTCGCGGCCGCCGAAAACGATCGCGCCACGGACGCGAGATCCCGATCCATCGCGGCGTGCCCGGCCTCGACGGCCCCGCGGCGCACCACGACCACCAAGCGTCAGCCCCTGCGGCAACGTTGTCTTTGGTCTTCCGGAACCACTCGCGAATCCACCGTTTGGCCGTGTTGCGCACCACCGCGTTTCCCACTTTGCGGCTTGCGGTGATCCCCAGCCGCGGAGGCTCGCTCGACCTGCCGCCGTCCAGAGCGCGAGCACGTTGCCTCGGGAAGTCTTACGCGCACTCGACTGCATCGCCTCGAATTCGGCGCGGCAGGTCACCCGCGCTTTCTTGGGAAAGGCCTGGCTTCGGACGGCGGGGCCAGCGGGCACCACCCGGCTTACTTGTGGGCCGCCGACACGGCCAGGCGCTTGCGCCCCTTCGCTCGGCGGCGCTTCAAGACCGCTTGCCCGCCTCTGCTGCTCATGCGTTTGCGAAAGCCGTGAGTCCGGTTGCGCCGAACTTTCTTG
Organism: uncultured Actinomycetes bacterium; assembly: GCA_963746005.1. Lineage (GTDB taxonomy): Bacteria > Actinomycetota > Thermoleophilia > Gaiellales > Gaiellaceae > CAVQZA01. The sequence continues at coordinate 93,138 of CAVUZM010000024.1, forward strand.
GGCTGGTATGTCCGCTTCACTTCGAGCCTCCTGCCGTTCCCGCGCGCCGCGCGTCGCTTCTCGAAAGGCGGGGAGTGAACCAATCCGACGCGGCAAAGTCAAGCGGATTCCCGCGACTCCGGTGCGGTCGAGTTATTCACGATTGCCGCGCGCCCGTTGCAAAGCCGTCACCCTCAAAGAAAAATCCCAAGTCGTTTCCTGCCGCTCGGAGTTTGATTCTTGATCGCTATTTCGACCTTTGCTACCACGGTGTCACTCACTCCGAATAATTTCTCGTTCCCTGGAACCGCTTTCTACGGACCGGGAGGGGTCTCTTTGCTTTGCCATCTGGTTTGCTGCACGCGGGGGAACCGGTGATCATCGACTCGCGCGGATTCTACGCCCCTCGGCGTCCAGGGGGCCGTCGCCCATGAGCACGGCACAGTCGCTCCCCGAGCGCTCCCTGCTGTGGCAGCGCGTCCTCGACGAGCTGCGGACGCGCGGGGTCTCCACCCATCTCCAGGGGTTGCTCGGGCAGCTTCGGCCCGCCTCTTCGGAGCCCGGGCGGCTGACCTTGGTCGCGCCCAACCCCTTCATCCGCGACTGGATCGAGGACAACTACGGCGCGACGCTGGCCGACCTGCTCGCGAGCTGCGCCGGCGGGCCCTGTACGCTCGATCTCCTCGCCGAGCCGGCGCCGGCGGACGGGAAGCGGACGGCGGCTGCGGCTGTCCCCGCCGCGGCGAGCCTTCCGGTCGGGCTCAACCCCACTTACACCTTCGGCAACTTCGTCCTCGGCAAGTCGAACGAGCTGGTCTTTTCGGCGGCGCAGGGCGTCTGCAAGCACCCCGGCGAGGGCAACAACCCGCTGTTCATCTACGGCGACAGCGGCCTGGGCAAGACCCACGTCCTGCACGCCATCGGCAACGAGATCCTCCGGCAACGGCCGCAGGTCCACGTGCGCCTGATCAACGGCGAGCAGTTCATGAACGAGTACATCGCCGTCACCCACGCGGGGAACCGGACGCTGGAGAAGCGGGAGGAGTTTCGGCACAAGTACCGCAAGGACTGCGACGTCCTCCTGCTCGACGACATCCAGCTCTGGAGAGGGAGCGCCGTCGAGACGCGGCACGAGTTCTTCCTGACGTTCAACGAGCTCTACGAGGCCCACAAGCAGATCGTCATCACGAGCGACCGGCCACCCTCGGATCTGCCGGACATCGAGGAGCGCTTGAAGACGCGCTTCCACCACGGCTTGCTCGCCGACATCCAGCCTCCGGCCTACGAGACCCGCCTCGGGATCCTCCAGAAGAAGGCCGCCGTGCGGAAGATCGAGCTGCCCGACGACGTGGCCTCCTTCGTGGCCGAGCGCGTGCGCAAGAACGTGCGGGAGCTCGAGGGCGCCCTGAACCGGCTCATCGCCGTGCACGACCTCACGCGCGTGCCGATCACCCTCGAGATGGCCCAGCAGGCGCTGCGCAACATCCTGCCTCCCCCGCAGATGGTGAACCTCGAGACCATCCTCGAGGAGGCCTCCCGCTACTACGGGCTGCCCGTCGATCGGCTGATCCGCGGCGGCCGCCAGAAGCGGGTCGCCCACGCCCGCGCGGTCACCATGTTCCTCTGCCGATCGCTCACGAGCTCGAGCTTTCCGGAGATCGGTACCAAGTTCGAGAAGGACCACGCGACCGTGATGTACGCCTGCCGGAAGATCGAGGCCCTCGTCGAGAAGGACCCGGCCGTGAGGCGAGAGGTCGCCGAGATCCGCTCCCGCCTCACGAGTTGAGAGCCGGTGGAGATTCTGTCACCAGGGCTGTGAACAGCCCGTCGGTTTCCTGTCGCGTTCCTGGCGACACCCCACTCGCTTCGCCCGCTTTTCTGTGAACAGCCGACCGTTGCGCGCGCGCCCTCCACAATGTTAGATGCCTCTCCACAGTTGGCTGCAAGCGCTCTACCCAGTCATTCCGAGATGGCTTCCGCGGGGTTGATTGAGTTGTCCACCAAAAGGGCGCGCACTGCGGTTGACTGCTGTTTGAATAGGAAGACTCTTCTCTAATAAGCAGTACCCGAGCAGCGGAGCGGCCCCATGGAACTGAAGATCCCCGTCGAAGAGCTCTCCAAGGCCCTCTACCGGACCCAGGGCATCGTGGAGAGGAAGACCACCATGCCGGTCCTGGTGAACGTGTTGCTCGAGGCCAAGAAGGAGACCGGCCTCACCGTCTCCGCCTTCGATCTCGAGATCGGGCTCATCGGCCAGCACCGCTGCGAGGTCATCAAGGAAGGCGCGGTGGCGCTGCCGGCCCGGCACCTCTACGACATCGTCCGATCGCTCCCCGAGGCCACGGTCTCTCTCAAGCGGGCCGCGAACGGGCAGATGGAGATCCACTCCGGCTCGGCGCGGTTCAAGATCGTGGCGACCCCGGCCGAGGACTTTCCAGCCCTGCCGAAGCCCGAGGGCGTGGCCAACCTCGACATCGACGCCGACGTCCTGGCCCAGATGATCGAGCGGACGGCCTTCGCCATCTCCACGGACGAGACCCGCTACAACCTGGGCGGCGTCTACCTGGAGCAGGTCGAGAAGGGCTCGATCCGCATGGTGGCCACCGACGGCCACCGGCTCTCCTGCGTCGACAAGCCGGTGGGAGGCACGGCCAAGCTCGAGAAGGGCGTCCTGATCCCCAAGAAGGGGCTGATGGAGCTGCGCCGCCTGCTGGGCGAGGACGGCGGCGGCTGTCACCTGGGCTTCACCAAGGGCAGCGCCATCTTCAAGCGCGACGGCGTGGTGATGGTCATGCGCTTGCTCGACGGCCAGTTTCCCGATTACCGGCAGGTCATCCCCAAGGAGAGCGAGAAGTCCGTCACGGTCGGTCGCACCGCCCTCATGGACACCCTGCGCCGCGTGTCGCTGATCGCGAGCGACAAGACCTTCGGCGTCCGCATCGATCTCGGCGACGGCCACGTCACGTTGACCAGCCAGAACCCCGATCTGGGCGAAGCGCAGGAAGAGCTGGCCGCCGAGGTCAAGGGCACCGGGCTCAAGATCGGCTTCAACGCGCGCTACCTCATCGAGGCGCTCTCGGTGCTCTCCTGCGACAAGGTGCGACTCGAGCTGGCCGACGAGCTCTCTCCAGGCGTGGTCCGGCCGGTGGGCGAAGAGGGCTACCTGGCCGTCGTGATGCCCATGCGCATCTAGCGCGGGCGCGGGACCTTGAAGCTCCTCGAATTCTCGCTGACGGACTTCCGCAACCTGGCGGAGGTTCGCGTCGCGCCCCACCCGCAGTTCACGGTGATCGCCGGCGAGAACGGCCAGGGCAAGACCAACCTCCTGGAGGGCATCTACTACCTGCTCTGCCTGAAGCCGCTGCGCCCGGCCAAGCCGGTGGACCTCGTGCGGCTCGGGCAGGCGCAGGCCCGCCTGGGGGCCAAGCTCGAGCGCGGCGGGGTCCTGGAGCAGCTGGCGGTGTCCCTGAGCCGCGAAGGGGGCCGGGAGGGCCGCAGCGTCGTCCTGAACGGCAAGCCGGTGCAGGAGCTCGGCCGCTACTTCGAGGGCGGGGCGGTCGTCGCCTTCACCCCCGACGATCTGGGGCTGGTGCGCGGCGGCCCCGACCGCCGCCGCCGCTTCATCGACCGCGCCGTCTTCAACCGCTGGCCGGCCTACCTCGAGGAGTCGCGCGAGTACCAGCGGCTGCTGCGCTCCCGCAACCGCCTGCTGCTCGAGCGCGCGCCCGCGGAGCTGCGCGAGAGCTTCGAGGGAGCAATACGCGAACGAGCAACAGGGCAGCACCCACGCATCGCTCCCTCGAAGCTCTCGCGCAGCTCCGCGGGCGCGCGCTCGAGCAGCAGGCGGTTGCGGGAGCGCAGCAGCCGCTGGTACTTGCGCGACTCCTCGAGGTAGGCCGGCCAGCGGTTGAAGACGGCGCGGTCGATGAAGCGGCGGCGGCGGTCGGGGCCGCCGCGCACCAGCCCCAGATCGTCGGGGGTGAAGGCCGACGACCGCCCCGCCCTCGAAGTAGCGGCCGAGCTCCTGCACCGGCTTGCCGTTCAGGACGACGCTGCGGCCCTCCCGGCCCCCTTCGCGGCTCAGGGACACCGCCAGCTGCTCCAGGACCCCGCCCCGCTCGAGCTTGGCCCCCAGGCGGGCCTGCGCCTGCCCGAGCCGCACTAGGTCCACCGGCTTGGCCGGGCGCAGCGGCTTCAGGCAGAGCAGGTAGTAGATGCCCTCCAGGAGGTTGGTCTTGCCCTGGCCGTTCTCGCCGGCGATCACCGTGAACTGCGGGGTGGGGCGCCACGCGAACCTCCGCCAGGTTGCGGAAGTCCGTCAGCGAGAATTCGAGGAGCTTCAAGGTCCCGCGCCCGCGCTAGATGCGCATGGGCATCACGACGGCCAGGTAGCCCTCTTCGCCCACCGGCCGGACCACGCCGGAGAGAGCTCGTCGGCCAGCTCCTCCAGTTGCACCTTGTCGCAGGAGAGCACCGAGAGCGCCTCGATGAGGTAGCGCGCGTTGAAGCCGATCTTGAACCCGGTGCCCTTGACCTCGGCGGGCAGCTCTTCCTGCGCTTCGCCCAGTATTGGGGTTCTGGCTGGTCAACGTGACGTGGCCGTCGCCGAGATTCATGACGCGGACGCCGAAGGTCTTGTCGCTCGCGATCAGCGAGACACGCGGCGCAGGGTGTCCATGAGGGCGGGTGCCGACCGACCGTGACGGACTTCTCGCTCTCCTTGGGGATGACCTGCCGGTAATCGGGAAACTGGCCGTCGAGCAAGCGCATGACCATCACCACGCCGTCGCGCTTGAAGATGGCGCTGCCCTTGGTGAAGCCCAGGTGACAGCCGCCGCCGTCCTCGCCCAGCAGGGCGGCGCAGCTCCATGAGCCCCTTCTTGGGGATCAGGACGCCCTTCTCGAGCTTGGGCCGGGCCTCCCACCGGCTTGTCGACGCAGGAGAGCCGGTGGCCGTCGGTGGCCACCATGCGCATTCAGCCCTTCTCGACCTGCTCCAGGTAGACGCCGCCCAGGTTGTAGCGGGTCTCGTCCGTGGAAATGGCGAAGGCCGTCCGCTCGATCATCTGGGCCAGGACGTCGGCGTCGATGCCCAGGTTGGCCACGCCCTCGGGCTTCGGCAGGGCTGGAAAGTCCTCGGCCGGGGTCGCCACGATCTTGAACCGCGCCGAGCCGGAGTGGATCTCCATCTGCCCGTTCGCGGCCCGCTTGAGAGAGACCGTGGCCTCGGGGAGCGATCGGACGATGTCGTAGAGGTGCCGGGCCGGCAGCGCCACCGCGCCTTCCTTGATGACCTCGCAGCGGTGCTGGCCGATGAGCCCGATCTCGAGATCGAAGGCGGAGACGGTGAGGCCGGTCTCCTTCTTGGCCTCGAGCAACACGTTCACCAGGACCGGCATGGTGGTCTTCCTCTCCACGATGCCCTGGGTCCGGTAAGAGGGCCTTGGAAGAGCCTCTTGATGGGGGATCTTCAGTTCCATGGGGCCGCTCCGCTGCTCGGGTACTGCTTATT
>CAVUZM010000025.1:0-9783 GCA_963746005.1 uncultured Actinomycetes bacterium
CTAGCGGGCTGTCCAGCCGAGGTCCATCGTCACCGGCGCGCCGGTGAAGGCCCTGCCGCCGGGCCCGGCGAGGAAGGCGACGACGTTTGCGACCTCCTCCGGGTCGAGCAGGCGCTTGACCGCCTGCGGCGCGAGGATCACCTCGTCGAGCACCTGCTCCGGCGGCAGCCCGTGCGCCGCCGCCTGCGCCTCGAGCTGCGCCTCGACGAGCGGGGTGCGGACGAAGCCCGGGCAGACGGCGGTCGCGCAGATCCCCCGCTCGGCCCCCTCGAGCGCCAGCGTCTTGACGAGCCCGAGCACGCCGTGCTTCGCGGCCACGTAGCCCGCCTTGAAGGGCGAGGCGACGAGCCCGTGCACGGAGGCGATCGCGATGAAGCGGCCGTCGCCCGACTCCGCGAGCGCGGGCCACGCGTACTTCGCGAGCAGGAACGGGCTCGTGAGGAGGACCGCGATCAGCGCGTCCCAGCGGTCCTCGGGGAACTCCTCGACCGGGGCGACGTGCTGGAAGCCGGCGTTCGCGACGACCGCGTCGAGCCGGCCGAACCGCTCGAGCGCCGCGTCGACGACGGCGCGGTTCCCCTCGCGCGTCGCGAGGTCGCCGTCGGCCACGTCGACCGCGTGCACCGACCAGCCGTCCCTCTCCAGCGCGCGTGTGACCGCGGCGCCGATCCCGCCCGCGGCACCGGTCACGAGCGCCGCCCTCATCCGAGGAAGCGCATCAGCAGCTCGGCCACGCAGACGGGCTTCTCGTGGCCCTCGCGCTCGACCGTCGCTGCGACCGTCGCCTGCGTCGCCACCGGCGACCGGCTCGACGCTCTCGACCCGGAAGTGCGCCCGGATGCGGCTCCCGCTCGGTACCGGCGCCGGGAAGCGCACCCTGTTGAGCCCGTAGTTCACGGTGATCCCGTCGTAGGGCTCCGCGACGTCACGGTAGAGGCGCACGAGGAGCGAGAGCGTCAGGAAGCCGTGCGCGACGGTCGTCCCGAACGGGCCCGCCGCGGCCAGCTCCGGATCGGTGTGGATCGACTGGCGGTCCTCGGTGCACTCGGCGAAGGCGTCGATCCGCTCCTGCGTCACCTCGAGCCAGGCGCTCGTGCCGAGGTCGGTGCCGGCCTCGATCATCGGATCGGGCCCCAGCGCACGACGCTCGCCGCCCACGTGTAGCCGGTGCCCGCGGCCAGGAGCACGACGACGTCGCCGTCGGCGAGCTCGCCGGTGCGGGCGGCACGGTCGAGCGCGAGGAGCGGGTCGACGCCGCTCATGTGCCCCGTGTCGTCGAGGTACGCCGTGCGCGACGACTCGATCCCGAGCGCGGCCGCGATCTCCTCGTGCATCGAGCGCTTCATGTGGATGCCGCAGAGGTACGAGGCGTCCGCGAGCGTGAGCCCCGAGCGCGTGAGCGCACCTTCCGCCGCGGCCACGAAGTTGGCGAGGCTGACCTCGTCGAGCCGTGCCTTCATCGCGGCCGGATCGTCGACGTCGAGGAAGCGATAGCCGCCGTTCCAGTCGACGCTGCCCGCCGCCGGAACCTTGACGTGGAGCGAGAGCGAGCCGTCCGTGATCGCGTGCGACGCGAGCAGCTCGTTCCTCTCGCCGTCGGCGACGAGCAGGCCCGCGACCGCGCCGTCGCCGAAGTTGAACATGAACCGGGAGCGGTCGTTCCCGTAGTCGAGGAGGTACGACTCGCGCGCCGCGGCGACCGCGAGCACGTTGCGGACGTCCGGCTCGGCGATGAGCAGGTCCCGGCAGGCGCGCAGCGCGACCGGCGTCCCGCAGGAGACGTTGTCGTACTCGATCGCGAACGCGTTGACGCACCCGAGCCGGTGGGCGATCCACGGCGCGGCCTGCCAGACCGCGTAGTCCTTCCACGTCGAGCCGTAGTACATGACCGCGTCGATCTCGGCAGGGTCGACGCCCTGCTCGTCGAGCAGGAGCCGGGCGGCCGCGACCGCCAGGTCGGTGACGTGCTCGTCGGCGGCGGCGATGTGCTTGCCCCTGAGGCCGAACTTCTCGACGATCACGGGCTCGGGGATCCCACTCGCCTCCGCGATCTCGCCGGCGGTCTGCCACCGCTCGGGCAGGTACGACGCGGTGGCGGCGATCCCGACTCTCGGGCTCACCTCTCGGTCTCCAGGATGCGGCCGATGATCCGCTCGAGCTCGCGGAAGACGTCCGCGGGCAGCTCGGAGTTCCCCTCCCAGAGGATCCAGCGCCTGCCGAGCAGCTCGCCCATCGCCATCAGCGCCCAGGCGGTGACCTCGGGATCGATCTCGCCGACCTCGCCGCGCGCGACCGCCTCGCGCAAGCCCTCCACGTAGCTCTCGCCGAGCGTGTCGTAGTGGTAGCGGAACATCTCCGGCGAGACGAACTCGGCCTGGCGGATGATCCGGTAGAGCACGTTGTGCTCGGCGGTGAACCGGAAGTAGGCCTGGAAGCCGAGCAGCTCCTGCTCGAGCCGCGTCTCGCCCTGCGACGAGCCCTCCTTCATCGCGTGGCGCACGCGGCGGTTCAGGTCGCGCACGAGCTCGTCGAAGCACTCCTGCTTGCTGCCGAAGTAGAGGTAGAAGGTGCCCATCGCGACCCCGGCGGCCTCGGTGATCTTCACGATCGAGGCCTCGTGGTAGCCGAGCTCGGCGAAGATCGCCTCGGCGGCCTCGAGCAGCCGCCGGCGCGTCGCGGCGCCGCGCGCGGAGAGCAGGCGCCCGTCGGCCCCCGTCATGGCTGGAACAGTCTCGGTCACACGCCCACCTCCCGATCGAGCTCCGCCATGAGCTCGCTCTTCAGCACCTTGTTCATCGCCGAGCGCGGCAGCCCGTCGACGAACCGCACCGCGCGTGGGACCTTGTACTTCGCGAGGCGGACGAGGCAATGGTCGAGCAGCTCGGCCTCGGAGGCCTGCGAGCCGTCGGCCAGGACGACGAACGCGACTCCCGCCTCGCCCCAGCTCTCGTCGGGCACCCCGACGACGGCCGCGTCCGCGACGGCCTCGTGCTCGCAGAGCACGCTCTCCACCTCGGCCGGATAGACGTTCTCGCCGCCCGAGATGTACATGTCCTTGAGGCGGCCCTTGATCCGGTAGAACGCCCTCCTCGTCGCACTCGGCGATGTCGCCGGTGCGGAGCCAGCCGTCGTCGGTGAACGCCGCGCGCGTCGCTTCCTCGTTCCGCCAGTAGCCGGCGAACACGTTCGGCCCCTTGACGAGCAGCTCGCCCTCCGCGGAGAGGCGGACGTCGACGAAGGGATACGGCCGGCCGGCGTAGCCCTGCTTGCGGACCGCCTCCTCGGGCGGCAGGCAGAGCACGTTCGGCGCAGCCTCGGTGAGCCCGTAGCCCTGGACGATCTCGATCCCCCGCCGCTGCCAGGTCTCGAGGAGCGCCTCCGGCATCGGCGCGCCGCCGACGATCGCCAGGCGGAGGCTCGACAGGTCGGCCCGCTCGAACGCGGGATCCTGCGCCATGAACAGGTACATCGCGGGCACGCCCATCAGCGTCGTCAGGCGCTTCTCCGCGACCAGCGCGAGACAGCGGCCGGGGTCGAAGGCCTGCTCGAGGACGACGGTCGCCCCCTTCCACCAGGCCAGAAGCGTCTGCACGTTCCAGCCGCCGACGTGGAACTGCGGCAGCACCTGGAGCACGACGTCCTCGCCGGAGACTCCCGACGCGAGATCGAAGCCGAGGTTCGTCCAGAAGCAGTTCGCGTGGGTGAGGAGCGCGCCCTTCGGCTTCCCGGTCGTCCCGGACGTGTAGACGAGGAGCAGTGGGTCGTCGTCGCCGACCTCCGCCCCGCGCACGTCTCCTTCCGGCGCCTCGAGCGCGAGCGGCTCGTACGGAAGGCCGACCGCGTCCGCCGTCGAGCCCTGCGCCGCCTGGACGAGGAAGAGCGCGGGCTCGGAGTCCTCGAGCTGGTAGGCGAGCTCCGGCGGCGCGAGGCGCCAGTTGAGCGGGAGCATCACCAGGCCGGCCTTGGCGCAGGCGAAGAGGACGACGATGTTCTCCGGGCAGTTCGTCGGCCAGTGTCGCGACCCGGTCGCCCCGGACGAGGCCGCGCGCGAGGAACGAGGCGGCGAGCCGCTCCGAGGCGTCGTCGAGCTCCGCGTAGGTGGTGAGGCCGTCGTGGAAGTCGACCGCGACCCGCTGCGGGGTCGCACGCGCGCGGTCGCGGAGCATCCGCCCGATCGTGTGCCGCCCGCTCACCCGAGGAACTCCGTCAGCGCGGAGACGAGGGCGTCGGGGCGGTTCCAGAAGAAGAGGTGGCCGCCGGGGACCATGCGCAGCTCCGCGCCGGGGATCCGTTCCGCCAGGAGCGCCGCGTTGCGCGGGTCGACGACGACGTCTCCCTCGCCCTGGACGACGAGCGTCGGCGCCTCGATGCGCGGCAGCTCCTCCCAGGCGTCGAACGTGGCCCAGATCGCCGCCTGCGCCGCCCAGCCCGCCGGGTCGGGCGGGCTTCGCGACCCGGATCGCGACGATCCGGTCGACGAGCGGCGCATCGGGCTCGGGCTCGAGCGCGTTCTCGACGAAGCGGCGGATCGCGACGGCGGGGTCGAGCGTCGGCGCCTCCGCCATCAGCGCCAGGGTCGGGGCCGGGATCGGGTGCATGTTGGACGCGCCGGACATCGTCGCCGTCAGGACGAGCTTCTCGATGCGGCCGCCGTGGCGCAGGGCGAGCTCCTGCGCGACGGCGCCGCCGAGGCTCGCGCCGACGACGTGCGCGCTGTCGACCCCGACCGCATCGAGCACCGCGAGCGTGTCGCCCGCCAGCTGCGCGGCCGTGTACGGGCCGGGCGGCGCGTCGCTGTCGCCGTAGCCGCGGTTGTCGAAGGTGATCACGCGGTAGCGGGCGGCGAGCGGCTCGACGACGGGCTCCCAGCCCCAGCGGCCGTAGCCGAGGCCCATTATCAGCACGAGCGGGTCGCCGTCACCGTGGACGTCGTACGCGATCCGCACCCCCTGCGAGTCGGCGATCATGCGGTCTCCTGAGCTTCGGGGGCGCCTCCGTCGGAGCCGCCCGGACGGATCGCCTCCTCGAGCCGCCGCAGGCCTGTCGGCCGGCCCCGGCTCACGAGCCCCGCCAGCCCACCCGGCAGGAAGACGACGATCAGGATGAAGGTCACCCCGAGCAGGAAGAGCGGCTGCTCGAGGGGGATGCGCAGCGCGTGCGGCAGGCCGTCGACCGTCGACGAGTTGCCGATCGCGATCAGGCGGTCGTTGAGGTACGTGTAGAGGATCCCGCCCAGCACGGCGCCCCAGCGCGAGCCGGCGCCACCGATCACCACCATCAGCAGCAGCGTGAGCGTGAAGTTCGGCTGGCGTGACCGCGAGCGTCGAGCCGCTGTAGAGGAGCATGTAGACGATGCCGCCCGCGGCGGCGAGCGTCGACGAGAGCACGAAGGCCTGCAGCTTGTAGGTGCGCGGCCGCATCCCGAGCACCTCGACGCGCTGCTCGTTCTCGCGGATCGCCTGCCAGACGCGCCCGGGCGACGACTCGACCGCCCAGCGGACGGCGAAGAACACGAAGGCGAGGAAGGCGAGCGTGAGCCAGTAGAGGTTCTTCGTGTTGAAGACGCCGACGAACGCGTGCGGCAGCTTCGTGTAGTCGGCGCCGAGGCCCTCCTCGCCGTGCGTCCAGTGGTGCGGGTCCTTGAGCGCGAGCACCGCGCCCGCCTGCGCGAACGCGAGCGTGACCATCGCGAAGGCGATCCCGCTCACGCGCAGGCTGACGAAGCCGAGGACGTTCGCGACGGCGAGGGCGACGACCATCGTGAAGACGATCGCCTCCCAGAGGCTCCAGTGCCAGTCGGTGATCGCGATGTTCGCGAGGTAGACGCCGATCGCGATGTAGAGCGCGTGCCCGAACGAGAGCAGGCCCGTGTAGCCGAACTGGATGTCGTACGTGAGCGCGAGCGCCCCCCAGATCAGGCACGAGGCGAGCAGCTGCGAGCGTCCCGGGCGACGAGATCGGCTGGTCGAACAGCTTCGGGATCGAGACGTGCAGCACGGGCACGAGGGCGAGCAGGCCGAAGACGACGAGCGGCCAGACCCAGTCGGCGAGAAGGCGGCGCCGCGTCACGCGCGGCCTCCGACGACCGCGCCGGCGAAGCCGCGCGGGCGGGCGAGGAGCACGACGCCGAGCAGGAGAACGACGACCAGGTCGCCCATCCCGGCCGAGCCGTAGTAGTTCGTGTACTGCTGGACGAGCGCGACGACGACCGCGGCGACCGCCGAGCCGCCGATCGAGCCGAGGCCGCCGATCACGACCACGATGAACGCGAAGATCAGCAGGCTCGTCCCCTGCTCGGGCCCGATCACGTTGAAGTACACGCCGCTGAGCACGCCGGCGATCGCGGCCGCGACGCCGCCGATCGCGAAGACGAGCGTGAACGCCTTGCGGACGTCGATGCCGAGCGCCTGCACCATCGCGCGGTTCTCGACGCCGGCGCGGATGATCAGGCCGTAGCGCGTGCGCCGCAGGAAGAGCTGGAGGAGCCCCAGCACGACGGCGGCGACGAGGATCTCGATCCAGCGGTCGTTCGGGATCTGCGCGCCGGCGACGTCCGTCGTCTGGTGGAGCCACGGCGGCACCAGGAACACCTTCGGGTCCGACCCGAAGACGCCCGTGATCAGCGCGATGAAGGCGAGCTGGAACCCGACGGTGACGAGCACCTGCTCGATGTGCCTCGAGTAGAGCGGACGGATCAGGACGAGCTCGACGAGCGCGGCGACGATCACGCCCATCACGAGGCCGAAGGCCGCGCTGAGCAGGAAGCGCCAGAGCACCGAGCCGACGCCGTCGAAGACGTGAGTCGACGCCCACCACGTCCCGTAGCTGCCGACCGTGATGAACGCGCCGTGCGCGAAGTTGAGGACGCCCATCAGCCCGTAGATGAGCGAGAGCCCGGCGGCGATCAGGAAGTACATCGCGCCGAGGCCGAGGCCGGTGATCGTGAGTAGCACGAACGTGCTCATGCGGCACCCACGCTGAGCAGCCGTCTGACGAGCTCGGGCTGCGCGACGAGCTCCTTCGCGTCGCCCGTGTGCACGACGCGGCCCTGATCGAGCACGATCACGTCGCGAGCGATCCGGCGCACGACGCCCAGGTTCTGCTCGACGAGCAGCACGGTCGTCAGCTCCGCGAGCCGCTCGAGCACCTGCGCGACCTCGACGACGAGCGCCGGCGCGAGGCCCTTCGTCGGCTCGTCGACGAGCAGCAGGCGGTTGTCGTTCAGCAGCGCGCGGGCGATCGCGACCATCTGCAGCTGGCCGCCGGAGAGCGTGCCCGCGCGCTGCGCGGCCCGCGCCTCGAGCTCGGGGAACAGCTCGTAGACGAGGTCGTAGCGCGGCTCCGCGTCCCGCTCGGCGAGCCGGAGGTTCTCGGCCACGGTGAGCCCCGTGAAGACGTCGCGGTCCTCGGGCACGTAGCCGACGCGCCGGCGGACGATCCGGTGCGTCGGCATCCCGGAGAGCTCCTCGTCCCCGAGCTTGACGGAGCCGTGGCGCTCGACGAGGCCGAGGATCGCGCGGAGCGTCGTCGTCTTGCCGACGCCGTTGCGGCCGAGCAGCGCGGTGACGCCGCCCTCGGGCACGTCGAAGGTCACGCCCTGGAGCACGTGCGACTGCCCGAGGTAGACGTGCAGGTCGCGGAGCGAGAGCAGCGTCCTCGTCGCGACCGCGCTCACAGCTCCTCCCCCAGGTAGGCCGACTGAACCGTCTCGTTCGCCATCACCGCGGCGGGCGTGTCGCAGGCGAGCAGCGCGCCGTGGTGCATGACGGCGATCCGCTGCGCGATCCCGACGACGACCTCGATGTGGTGCTCGACCATCAGCACGGTCTTGCGCTCCTGCTCGTGGACGGACCGGATCAGCTCGACGAGCTCGGGGACGTTCTCGGCCGAGACCCCCGCCATCGGCTCGTCGAGCAGGAAGACCGGCTTGTCGGCCGCGAGCAGCATCGCGAGCTCGAGCCGCCTCTTGTCGCCGTGGGCGAGCGCGCCGGCCGGGACGAGCGAGCGGCGCTCGAGGCCGACGCGCGCGATCGCCGCCCGCGCCCGTTCCACCGCCGGCTTCACGCTGAGAGCGCGCTGCCAGAGGCGCAGCGTCCCGCCGATCGACGCCTGGGCGGCGAGCCGGACGTTCTCCTGCACCGTCAGGAGCGGGAACACGCTCGAGACCTGGAAGGTGCGCCCGATCCCCTCGCGCGTGCGCAGGAACGTCGGCTGGCTCGTGATGTCCTTCCCCTCGAGGTGGATCGACCCCGAGGTCGGCCGGTAGAGCCCCGACAGCAGGTTGAACAGCGACGTCTTCCCGGCGCCGTTCGGGCCGATGATCCCGAGCAGCTCCCCCTCCGCGACCTCGAGGCTGACATCGGCGACGATCTTCGCGCCGCCGATGTCGAGCCCGAGGTTGCGGGTCGCGAGGACCGGAGAGCTCACCCGTTCTTGAAGGGCGTGACCGGGGGCTGGACGTCGCCCGGCGACACCGTCTTCACGACCTTGACGGCGAAGTGGCCGCCGCTCGCAGGGACGAGCTGCACCTGGAACATCGGCTGCAGCATCGCATGATCCTGCGGGCGGATGCGCTGCTTGCCCTTCGGGGCCATGAACTGCCAGCCCTCGAGCGCACTGATCTGCTTCGAGGTGTCCGTGCCGCCCTTGGCGAGCGCGTGGCAGATCATCTGCGCGGTCACGAAGCCGTCCGGCGTGAACAGGTCCGGAACGCTGTGGCGGTTCTTCGCGATCCACTTGATCAGGTACGTGTTCGCCGGGTTCTTCGGCGCCCGGTAGACGTAGTGCGAGAGCAGGGTGACGCCCTGGACGAGCGGGCCGATCGCGTCGTAGCTCCCGCGGTTCGCCAGGCCCGTGACGATCGTCATCTGCTTCGGCACGCCCTGCTGCTGGAGCGCCTGCCACATCGCGGCCGCGTTCGTCGTGTTCGCCCACGCGACGAAGGCGGCGTCGGCACCGGAGTTCTTCAGCTGCTGCGCGTACGGCGTCAGGTCGGCCGTGCCGAACGGGGAGAGGATCTTGGAGACCGTGTGGCCCTTGCTGCCGAAGACCGCCTGGACCGCCGCGACGTTGCCGGCTCCGAATGCCGTGTCCTCCGCGAAGACGACGATCTTCTTGCCCGTCGACCCCGGCGGGAAGATGTTCGCCGCGTCGAGCACGTCCTGCAGCGTCTGCCGGCCGGCGCGGAAGGTGTTGCGGTTGAGCCCGGTGATCGCGTCGGCGGCCGCCGCGCCCGAGATGTAGAGGACGTTGTTCTGCGCGGCCAGCGGACCGAGCTGGAGCGCGATGCCGGACGAGCCGGTGCCGGCGACGATCTTCACGCCCTGGCCGACCTCGCTCTTGAACGCGTTGATCGCGGTCGCGGCATCCGTCGCGTCGTCGATGTACGTCGGGTTGATGGTGTAGCCGCCGCACTGCCCCTTCGTGTAGTCGAGGCCAGCCTGGAAGCCGTCGTACTCCTCCGCGCCGAAGGCGGCGAGGCCTCCGGTCTTCGGGTAGATGAAGGCGACGTTGACGCTCTTGGAGGCGGTCCGGCCGAAGCCGGCGTCGACCCGCGCCGCCGCGGCGCCCGCGAGCACCGTTGCGACGAGGGCCAGTCCCGCCAGCAGGAGCGCACTGCGCGTCCAGCGATCTCTCATGTGAGCCCTCCAGGTTCACAGCGGGTGCCGACATGACACCCGATTCAGGTGTCGTTTTATCTCTCGTCCGGGAGCTCGTGTCAAGACGCGCGAGCGAGACGCGCGGACAAACCCCGGACGCCGGATTCGGGAGGCGCGGCGGCTA
>CAVUZM010000026.1:0-151231 GCA_963746005.1 uncultured Actinomycetes bacterium
GGAAGTGAACGCAGTCGAGCACGAGCCCTCGGTACCACGCCTGCGACTGGGCGACGATGAAGACGAGCATCAGCACGCAGGCGACGATCGCGACCGGCCGGATCCACAGCCCGACCAGCAGGTAGAGGCCGACGACGATCTCGACGAACGGCAGGGCGTAGGCGAACGGCCCGACGAGCGCGTGGGGCAGGACGTCGTAGGCCGCCACCTGGTCGTGGAAGTGCGCGAGGTCGGGCAGCTTCGCGATCCCCGCGGCGAGCCAGATCCCCGCCGCGAGGACTCGGATCGCGACACCGATCCACGGGACGGCCTGGGCCTTACGCACCCGCCGCCTTCTTGAGCTGCTGCAGGATCAGCGCGTTCGGCTGCTCGCCGTCGGAGGCCCACGTGATCTTGCCGTTCGGGTCGAGGATGTAGAAGGTCGGGAAGGCCTGAACCTGGTAGGCGGTGGTGACCTTGCCGGGTGCGCCCTGCTGCGTCCAGCTCCCTGGCTGGCTGCTCGGGTCGACCAGCGCCGGGTCCTTGAGCCCGAAGTAGCGGTGGTAGGCGTAGACGCTCGGCGCGGTCTCGCCGTCGGCGTTGATCGAGATCCACGCGTACTTGCTGCGGGGCAGTGCCGCGAGGGTCTTCTTCAGGTTGGGCGCCTCCGCGTCGCAGTGCGGGCACCAGGTCGCGAAGAACTCGAGCAGCGTCGCCTTGCCGAGGGAGTCGGAGAGGCTGACGGTCTGCCCCGCCGGAGTCTTCAGGGTGAAGGCGGGGGCCTTCGAGCCGACCGGGAGGAGGTTCGGGTTCGACGGGGCCTGTGCCGCGGATGCGGGCTGGCTCTCGATCTGGCCCACCCCGGCCTCGGTCCTCGGCGTGAAGCCGATCGCGTTCGCCGCCGTCACCAGCGAGGCCGGCGCGCTCTTGTCCGCGGCCGAGGCGGCGGCGGGCGGCGGCGCCTTCGGCGAGGACTTGAGCTGCGAGTAGGCGACGGCTCCGGCCACGATCACGACGATCACGCCGATTGTGACGTAGAGGATCGTGCGCTGCGAGACCCCCTGCTGCTTGCCGACGGGAGGCGGGGTCTTCTGCTTCTCGGCCTTGATCCGGCTTGCCTTTCCCATTGCTTACTTCTCCTTCAGGGCGTCGATGTCGTGAACGATGTCACCAGGTTTGACGTTGGAGTCGTACAGAAGTCTCTCTACCCCCTGCCTGTCGACGAGGAGGACGAACGCGGAGTGAGTCACCGCGGTCGTGCCGCTGTCGGGGTCGGCTGCGACGTTGTAGGCCTTCCAGACCGGCCTCAGCTGGGCCGCCGTCCCGGTGAGGTAGCGGAACTGGGGCAGCAGGCGGTGGACGGCGACGAACTGCTTCACCGCGGCGGGGGTGTCGCCCTTCGGATCGACGCTGACGGCGAGGACGCTGACGTCGTTCCTCTCCGCGCCGAGCCGCCGCAGCGCCGTGTTCACGTGCTCGGCGATCAGCGGGCAGACGTCGGGGCAATGGGTGTAGAGAAACGTGACGAGGGTGTAGCGGCCGCGCCGGCTCGACATCGTCACGAGCTTTCCCGCCTGGTCGCGCAGCGCGAAGTTCGGCGCGGCGACCGGCTCGGCGACCGTGATGCCGCGGTACGGCGATGGGGCCGGGCCCTGCACGGCGGCCTTCGGTGTGGAGCCGCCGCAGCCGGCGGCGAGCAGGCAGGCGGCGGCACCGACGCACGCGAGACCGAGTTTCACCGGATCATCGTGCCAGAGGACGGCGCGGCGAGTCGGTTCCAACTTGACACCGCCCTGTGGTCGTACTCACGCTTGCGAGCGATGCCTGCGCGTCCCGCCCGGGGTCTCCGGCTCGCTGCGGTCGCCTGCGCGCTTGCCGCCGCCCTTGCGGGAGCGGCCGCTGCCGCGGGCCCGATCCCCACGCCGATCGGCGTCGGGGCCCGGTATCACCCGGCCGCTGGGACGGTCCCGGTCGCCGGGCTCCGCTGCACGAGCGCCGGGGTGCCGCGGTTCGGCGTGCACCTCGAGCTGTTCGCCGACCGGCAGGTCGTGATCGTCCCCGCCGGGATCGGGATCGCCCCGCCGCAGCGCCGCCAGGGTGCCTACGTGCTCGGCGGGCGCTGCTCGTACCCGCTCCGAACGCGCGAGCCGACCGGCGTGGTCGAGGTCGAGCGCGGCGCGACCGCGACGCTCGGGACGCTGTTCCAGGTGTGGGGGCAGCCGCTGTCGAAGAACCGCCTCGTGGGCTTCGCCTCGCGGTCACCGATCCTCGCGTTCGTCGACGGACGCCGCTTCACGGGCGACCCGCGCGCGATCCCGCTCCGCCTGCACGCCGAGATCGTGCTCGAGCTCGGCGGGTACGTGCCGCCGCATGCGTTCTTTCTGTTCAGGAAGGGGCTCTAGATGAGGTGGATGGCCCTCGTCGGCGCTCGTGCTTCTCGCCGCGGGGTGCGGCGGCTCGTCCGGCTCCGAGCAGATCACCGTCGGCGCGGCGCGCACCTACGAGCTGACGGGCTTCCGTCCCGCCGTGCCGGTCACGCCGGGGAAGCCCACTGTCGTCGCGTTCACGATCACGCAGCCCGACGGCACGCCGCTCACCGACTTCAAGCGCGGCCCGGGCCCGCACACGGGCGTCCACCTGATCATCGTCAAGGCCGACCTCTCGACGATCGTCCACGTTCATCCGCCGGTCGGCGCCGGCGGGCGGATCCGCCAGGCGGTCGTGCTGCCGACCTCGGGCCCGTACCGCGTCGTGATCGACGCCTATCCGGCGAGCACGCCGACCGGACAGACGAACTTCCAGCTCTTCGACAGGATCACCGTCAGCGGCGCCTACCACCCGCAGCCGCTGCCGCCGACCCGGCAGGACGTGACGACCGGCGGCTACACGTTCACGCTGCACCCCCACCCGCCGCTCCACGCGATCCAGCCTGCGTTCCTCACGATCACCGTGCGCGACCCGAACGGGAAGCCGGCCGAGTTCACCCCGTGGTACGGCGCGCTCGCGCACGCGATCTTCTTCCGCAGGGGCTCGCTGGACTACTTCCACACGCACGTCTGCGCCGCGGGCGCGGTCGGCTGCACGAGCGTGCTCGGCGCGACGAAGGTGACGGGAAGCTCGACCACGCCGGGCAAGCTCACGGTCGGCGTGCTCGTGCCCGTCGCCGGCACCTGGCGCCTCTTCCTCCAGTGCAAGGTGAACGGGCACATCCTGACCGCGCCGTTCACGCTGGTCGTCCGGTGACCCGGTGCTGTTCAATGTGCCGATGAGCCGCCGCCGCGCCGCAGCCTGGCTCCTGATGCTGCCGTTGATGCTGGCGGGGTCGCAGCTGGCTCACGTGCTCGCGTATCGGCTCGTCTACCCCGAGTCCCAGGTGCGCCTGCGCGAGCTGCTGGCGACGGGTCACAGCTACATGGGCTACATGCCGCTCCTGCTCGGGATCGGCGCGGCGCTGGAGCTGGTCGCATTCGGGTCGTTGGTCGCCGGCGGCGTTCGGCGGCGCGGGCGTGCGGCGGTGTCGCCGTGGGCGTTCGCGTTGTTGCCGCCGCTCGGCTTCGCCCTGCAGGAGTTCCTGGAGCGGTGGCTCGCCGGTGCGTCGTACCCGTGGTGGATGGTGTTGCAGCCGACGTTCCGGATCGGCCTGCTGCTCCAGCTCCCGTTCGCGCTCGCGGCGTTCCTGGTCGCGCGGCTGCTCGTGAGAGCCGCGGATCGCGTTGCGTCGGTCCTGCGCGGAAAGGTCGAGCGGCCGCCGCGCGTCGGGCTCGTGCCCCGGTGGGCTGCGCTCGCGGCCTGGCCGCCGCGCCCTCGCACCCTCGCCGACGGGCACGCGGGCCGCGGGCCGCCGCGTGCGGCCCGTCCGGCGACCGTCGCTCTCTGCCGCTGAGGAGACTGGTGGAGGAGGCGGGCCGTCGGACCGACGCCGTTTCCCTACCAGTCGAAGGAGTCCGATGCGTAACAGGTTTCGTGCGCTCGTGATGATCATGACCGTCGGCCTGCTCGCGGCCGCCGTGGCCGCTGCAGCGCCGGCGCCTCACACGGGCAAGGCCTACCCGGTCGCGCCGTTCAAGGTGAAGGGAACGATCAGCCTCACGCAGAACGTCACGGCCCACACGCTGACGGTGACCCTGAACCTCGCCGGCTTCAAGCCGAACAGCCCCCACGTGATGCACGTCCACAAGGGTCTGATGTGCGAGAAGATGGCCATGGGCGGGATGCCGTCTCCGACGATGGGCCCGATTCTGGTGCCGCTCGGTGTGCACACCGCCGACGGAAGCGGGCAGATGAAGCAGACGTTCACGATCCGCAACGCGCCCGTGGTCAAGTTCGGCGCGATCCACGTGATGGTCCATTACGGCCCCAACATCGCCACGTCGAGCAACGCACGGCCGATGACGTGCGCGGACATTCCGTGAGTCGCTCGATTCCTCCGAACCGAAGGAGCACTATGCGCAATCTGTCTCGCACGCTGGCTGCGACCACGGTCGCGATCGTCGCCGCGCTCGCGTTCGCGTCCGGCGCGTTCGCGCACGCGCGTGTCAGCCCGCCGTCTCGCTCTCCAAGCAGCTCCAGCTGTACAGCCTCGCGGTACCGACGGAGAAGGACGAACCTGACCACGACGAGGATCGTCCTGACGGTGCCCGAGCGGGTTCGGGATCGACTCGTTCGTGCCGAGCCCGGGCTGGCGGCGCGTGGTGCAGCAGACCGGGACCGGCGACAGCGCCGTGATCCAGAAGGTGACCTGGACAGGAGGGAGCACCCCGACCGGCGAGGACTCGCTCTTCCAGTTCCTCGCCCAGCCGGCCAAGAGCGGGAAGTACACCTTCCAGGTCTTGCAGACCTACTCGGACGGCTCGATCGTCAACTGGTCGGGCTCGGAGTCGTCCGACAACCCGGCTCCGACGATCGAGGCGAAGGCCTCGCTCGGCGGAGGTGGCTCTCTCGGTGGCGATGATCGTCGCGATCGTCCTCGGGGCCGTCGGCGTGATCCTCGGCGCGCTCGCTCTGTCGCGCGGCGGCGGCGGAGGAGGGGGAAGCGGGAGCTCGCATGACGTTGCGGGGGCGAGGCGCTCTGGGCGCGGCGCTCGCCGCGTTGGCTCTGGCCATGCCGGGTGTGGCGTCCGCGCACGCCTACCTGGTCAGGACCGTGCCCTCGCCGAGCACCACGCTCAACGTCTCGCCCCCGGTCGTCGCTCTCACCTTCGACGAGGCGGTCGAGCCGCGCTTCGCGATCGTCTCGGTCACGAACGCGGCCGGCCGCCAGGAGGCGACCGGCCCGCCGCGGCGCTCGCCGGCGAATCCCGACACGCTCGTGGTGCCGCTCCGCCCGCACCTTCCGGAGGGCTGGTACCTCGTCTACTGGCGGGCGATCTCCGTCGACGGGCACCCGGTGCAGGGCGCGTTCACCTTCGCGATCGGCCCGAACGAGGGCCCGCAGCCGCAGTTCCGGGTGCCCTCCATCGCGGGGACGGCGACGACGCACAGGCTCCTGGTCGCCCGCTGGGCGATGTTCCTCACCGTGATGATCGCGATCGGCCTGTTCGTGATGCGGTTCGCGATCGCGCGTCCGCTCGTGAGGCGGGTCGAGGGCACGAGCCTCCGCTCCGTCTCGATCGCGACGGTGATCTTCTCGGTGCTCGGCCTGATCGCGATCCCCGTCTACCTCGATATCGCGACCTCGATCGACTCCCTGCGGTCGGCCTTCGCGGTCGGGGCGCTCGTCCCGCTGTTCCGCGTGACCGCGTTCGGACGGGGCTACACGGACATGGAGCTCTGCTTTGCGTTGTTCTGCGTCGCGTCCTGGATCGCCTTGTGGGTCGACCGGCCGCGGCGGGAGCACCGCTCGATCGCAGAGCTGATGGCAACCGGGGGCGCGCTTGCCGCCGCCGCCGCGGTGCTCGTCCTCCCGGGTACCTCCGGGCACGCCGGTCAGACCGCGCCGCGCGGGGTCTCGCTCCTGCTCGACTGGCTCCACCTCGTCTCGGGCTCGCTCTGGCTCGGCGGGCTCGTCGGCCTGCTGGTCGTCTGGGCGAGCCTCTCGGCCGGAAGCCGCGTCGCGGGGCTCGCCGTGACGGTGCCCGCGCTTCTCGAACGTCGCGTTCGTCTCCGTGCTCGTCCTGATCGGCACGGGCGTCGGCGCGACGATCATCCACATGCCGACCGTCGCCTCGCTCTGGCAGACCTCGTACGGCAAGACGATCCTCGTCAAGGTCGCCCTGCTGCTCGGGGCGATGCTCCTCGCCGCGTTCAACCTCCTCCGCACGAAGCCGCACCTCGAGGTCGCGGCGGAGCGGCCGGAGCTCGGCCCGCCGGCCGCCTCGATGCTGCGCAGGCTCGTGACCGGGGAGGCCGTGATCGTCGCCGTGCGCGGTCTTCGCCGCCGCGCTCCTGTCCAGCCTCGCCCCACCCCCCAAGGCACTCGCCGAGGTCGGGTCGGCCGTGGCGCACGTCGGCCCGGGCAAGGTCGTGCAGGTGATCGCACAAGAACGGCTACACGATCAAGGTGCTCGTCTCCCCGAACCGCGCCGCGGTGCCGAACAGCTTCGCGCTCCAGCTGACCAGGGGCGGCGCGCCGGTGCGAGGCGCCGACGTTACCCTCCAGTTCGCGATGCTCGACATGCAGATGGCGAATCAGGAGTACCAGCTCGCCGAGACCGCCCCGGGCATCTACACGCGGCCCGCGCCGGCGCTCGTGATGGTCGGCCACTGGGGCCTCACCTACACGATCACCCCGAAGGGCGGCGAGCCGTTCACCGTCCTCGTCGTCGACCACGCCACCGGATGAGACTCCGCCTGTTCGCCTCCCTCGTCGCTCTCGCCGCCGGCGCGGCCGCTGTCGTGATCGCGATCGACGTGATCCACACAGTGCTCGCCTGACGATGGCCGGCCGCCGCACGCTCCTGCTCCTGCTCGCGTTCGGCGCGCTCGCGCTCGTCCCGGCGGCCGCGCGCGCCGACGGCGACCCGGCGAGCGACGTCCTCTACAACGGCAAGATCTTCCTCCCGTTCGAGGTCAAGATCTCGGGGCAGAAGCAGCTCGACCTGCAGCAGACGGTGGCCGCGGCGTGGAAGGCCGGCTATCCGATCAAGGTCGCCGTGATCACGTCGCCGTACGACCTCGGCTCCGTCCGCGCGCTCTGGCAGAAGCCGCAGCTCTACTCGAAGTTCCTCGGCTCGGAGCTGGAGTTCCTCTACAAGGGCAGGCTGCTGATCGTGATGCCGAACGGCTTCGGGCTCAACCGCGGCACGGCGGCCGAGCGGAAGCTTCTCGAGGGAGTCCCGATCGGGCAGGGCGCGGACGGGTCGACGGCAACCGCCGCGGCGGCGGTGCGGGCCCTTGCGGCGGCGTCCGGCCACAAGCTGCCGAAGCCCGCGCACAGGACGAGCAACACGGGGCGCGACCGGATCGTGATCGTGATCGCCGTCGTGCTGATCGCGCTGCTGATCCTCGTCTTCGTGCCGGGCCTGCGCCGCCGGCTACGGGGGGCGCGCGCGTCGTGAGCATCGGCTAGCCTCACGTCGTGGCCGACGAGCCGTCGCTCAGCCCCGAGCACCTGGCGGACGGCACCGGCGCTCCGCCGCGCCGGTCGTGGCGCTCGCGCCGCCAGCAGCAGAACACCCTCGAGCGCGTGCTCGGCACCCCGGCGCTCTTCGCGACCGCCTACGGCGACGTCGGCTCCTCGATCTACTACGCGCTCGGCCTGACCGCGTCCTTCGCGCTCGGGCTCACGCCGGTGGTCTTCGTGATCGCCGGGATCTTCTTCATCACCACGGCGATCACCTACGCGGAGGGCACCGTCCGCTACCCGGAGGCGGGCGGCTCGTCGAGCTTCGCGCGGCACGCCTTCAACGAGGTGTTCTCGTTCGGGGCCGGCTGGGCCCAGCTCCTCAACTACGTGGTCACGATCTCGATCTCGGCGTTCTTCGTCCCCCACTACCTGTCCGTGTTCTGGGGGCCGCTGCGGCAGAACCCGTGGGACATCGTCGGCGGCGCGGTCGTGATCTGCCTGCTCGTCTCCCTCAACGTGTTCGGAGTCAAGGAGGCGGTGCGGCTGAACGTGATCCTCGCCGTGATCGACTTCTCGACGCAGGTGCTGCTCGTCGGGCTCGGCGCGGCCCTGATCTTCAACCCGCACATCCTGATCGCCGGGATCCACCTCGGCGTCGCGCCGGCCTGGAGCCAGTTCTTCCTCGCGATCCCGATCGGGATGATCGCCTACACCGGGATGGAGACGATCTCCAACCTGGCGGAGGAGACCCGCGACCCTCCCCGCGACGTGCCGCTCGCCTACAAGTACGTCGCCGGCGCGGTGTTCGCGATCTACCTGACGCTGCCGTCGATCGCGCTGATGGCACTGCCGGTGCATCGCGTCCCGGGCGGGGGCTACGACACTCTCCTCGGCAAGAACCCGCCGCTCGGCTACGCGAACGACCCGGTGCTGGGGATCGTCAACAACATCGGCCTGCACGGCTTCCAGCTCACGGCGTTGCGCTACTACGTCGGCATCCTGGCCGGGACGATCCTGATCATCGCCGCGAACGCGGGCGTGATCGGCTCCTCACGGATCACCTACTCCCTCGCGACCCACCGCCAGCTGCCGGAGCGGCTGCGGCGCCTGCACCCGCGGTTCAAGACGCCGTACATCTCGCTGATCTTCTTCTCCGGCCTGCTCTCGATCCTGACCCTGCTGCCGGGCAAGATCGACTTCCTCGGGACGATGTACAGCTTCGGCGCGATGCTCTCGTTCGCGATCGCGAACGCGTCGATCATCGCGCTGCGCTACCGCTTCCCCGACGCGGAGCTCCAGGTGAAGGGCCGACCGAACCTGAGGATCGGGAAGGTGGACTGGCCGCTCTTCGCGATCCTCGGCCTCGCGGGCACGGCCTCGGCGTGGCTCGTCGTCGTCGTGCAGCGGCCCGTGACCCGGTACGTCGGCTTCGCCTGGCTCGCGATCGGGTTCGCCACCTACATCGTCTACCGCACGAGGGTGATCCACGTGCCGCTCACGAAGACGGTCGTCGCGCCGGCGGTGAGCGGGCCGGCCGCGGAGCTCGAGTACCTGAACATCCTCGTCCCGGTCGGCGACGACCCGGAGTCGGAGGTCGCGCTGGTCTACGCCGCCCACCTCGCGGCGGAGCGCCGTGCGCGGATGGTCGTCGTGACGGTGATCGAGGTGCCGCTCGAGCTGCCGCTCGACGCCGCCATGCCCGAGGACCTCAGGGTCGCGAACGCGCTGCTCGACGAGGCGCGCGCGATCGGCGAGTCGTACGGCGTGCGCGTGGTGCCGCGCCTGATCCGTGCGCGCAGCTTCGGCCGTGCCGTGGTCGAGGAGGCGCGGAACCGCCACTCCGAGATCATCGTCGTCGGCGCCGAGCGGAACCTCCGGCGCCGGCGGATGATGGTGTTCAGCGAGATCGTCGAGTACATCCTCAAGCACGCGCCGTGCCGCGTGCTCGTGGCCGGCGGGCTGCCTTTCGACGGCGTGCGCGCGAACACGCACGCCGCGCTGGCCGGAAGGCGATAGGCGAGACGACAAAGGGCCGCCCTCTCGGACGGCCCTTCGCCTCTTCCGCGGGAGCAGAAGCTGCTACGCAGAGACCGGCGTGGTGGTCGCCGCCTTCTCTTCGGTCACCTTCGACTTGAGGATGACGGAGTCCCTGCCGCGGAGTGCGCCGCCGAGCGTGAGGATCAGGAACCCGACCCCCGTCAGCAGCAGTGCGACCCCGACCACGATCCCGAAGAGCGCGATCTGGGTGGCCAGGTACGAGGTGTTGAGGGCCGTGGAGAGCGCTGTCTCCGTGACCCAGATGTTGCGAGCTGCGTTGTCCTGCGGCTGGCCGTTCACCTTGAGCGCGGCGGCCGCGTCGTTCGTGCCCTTGCCGTCGGCGGTCGCGTAGCGCGGCATCTGCGAGTACGTCAGCCCACCGCTCGCCTCGAGCGCGTGGATCCGCATGTACTCGGCGAAGCACCGCGCGTCGGTGCCGGACGCGATCGCCTTGTTGGCGACGCTGCAGGACGGAATCGTGACGTTCGTCAGGCCGGCGGCCTTCGCCTCGGCGGTGATCCCGGCCGGCGTCATGTCTGCCGAGCCGACGATCTTCTCGTTCTTGATGCTGTCGCTGACCGTCGAGCGCCCCGAGACGCCCATGTAGATCGCCGCGACGCCGAACGCGATCAAGACGGCTGCTGCGACATACCCTCCGATTTCTAGTGCCTTGCGCATCTCTTCTGCTCCCTTCGAGTTACGTACCGATGAGTCAACTCTGCGGGCAGGGTGCGCCCGGGCAATCGGGGCGGCTGCTGAACCTGGCTGCGGAGATGCCGCCCTTTCGGGTCAGTGCATTCCCGTACGGGGTATCTAGGCCGCGCTCGGCATCGGCTTCAGCACCACCGTCTCGGAAGGCGCGTGCGTGAGCACCCACGCGAGCTCCTTCTCGGTGAAGCCGCCGTGGCCGTTCGTGGGCGCGGGCGCGATGATCCGGTCGAAGCTCTCGACCTCCCAGAGGCGCTTGAGTGCGTGGGTGAGCGTGCGGCCCTTCTCGATCCTGGCGTCGACCGGAACCCCGGCGCGCAGCGCGGCGTGCTCGACCGCCTCGAGGAGCGGCATCGCCAGCTCCACCTCGTCGCGCAGCGGCGAGTCCTCCGCGTAGCGGAGCGGCACCACGAGGAGATACGCCGGGACGAGTACGGCCTCGTCGGCCTTCGCGATGCGAATCGCAGCGTCGACGACCGTTGCATCGAGCCTGCCGGAGAACGCCACGAGCACGCGACGGGCGCTGCCGTCCACCGGGAGCCGGCGCGGGCGCCTCGAGCGGCGCGCATAGACCACCAGGAGCGCCGCCGCGAGCGCGACGACGAGGACGACGAGGAGGACGACCGCGGCGCTCACGGCCGGAGCTCCTCGCGGTCGGCGCGGTTCGCGACGACGCGGATGTCGATCCCCGGCAGCTCGCGCACGAGCGCGGAGACGAGCGAGCCGCGCACGATCTCGATCCAGCGCCGCTCGTCGGGCGTCCCCAGGAACACATAGGTCGACCCGCGCTCGTAGACGACCCGTCGCACGGTCCCGACGAGGTCGCCGTCCTCCTCTTCGACGAAGTGCGCGCCGAGGATGATCGCGAGGCGGCGGAGAGCCGCGAGCGAGACCTGCTCCTGCTCGGTGAGCGCCTTGCCGGGCTTGTGGACCCAGAGCGCGTCGAGCTCGGCGCCGAGCCGCTCGGCCGAGCGCCAGGCACGGCGCAGCAGCCGCTGCGAGCGAGGCTCAGGCGTGACGAGCACCAGCATGCGCTCGGCGACTGCCTGGGTCGAGAGCGGGTCGAGCACCGTGGACTGCCTCCGGGCGCGCTGGCCGACGTCCTCCGCCACCTCGCGCAGCGCGAGCTCGCGCAGGGCCGAGAGCTTCTCGACCCGGAAGAAGTTCTGCAGCGCGACCTCGGCGCGGTCCTTCGAGTAGACCTTGCCCTCGAGCATCCGCTTCTGGAGCGCCTCGGGGGTGAGGTCGACGAGCACGACCTCGTCCGCCTCCTCGAGGATCCGGTCGGGGAACGTCTCGCGGACGCGGATGTCGGTCAGCTCGGCGATCGAGTCGTTGAGGCTCTCGAGGTGCTGGACGTTCACGGTCGAGATCACGTCGATGCCCGCGCCCAGCACCTCGTCGATGTCCTGGTAGCGCTTCTCGTTGCGCATTCCCGGCGCGTTCGTGTGCGCCAGCTCGTCGATCAGGGTCAGCTCGGCGGAGCGCCGGATCACCGCGTCGACGTCCATCTCCGCGAGCTCGAGCGAGCCGTGCTGTGCGCGGAGGCGCGGGACGACCTCGATCCCCTCGGCGAGGGCGGCGGTCTCGGGGCGGTCGTGCGGCTCGAGGTAGCCGATCACCACGTCGCGGCCCTCCGCCTGGGCCTGCCGGCCCTCCTGGAGCATCCGGTAGGTCTTTCCCACTCCGGCAGCCATGCCCAGGAGGATCCGGTAGTGGCCGCGCAAGCGCTAGGCGCCGAAGACGTTGTAGACGATCAGGTCGATCAGCTTGATCCCCACGAACGGCAGGATCACGCCGCCGAGCCCGTAGATCAAGAGATTGCGCCGCAGCAGGGCGGAGGCGCCGATCGCGCGGTAGCGGACGCCGCGGAGCGCCAGCGGGACGAGTGCGGGGATGACCAGGGCGTTGAAGATGATCGCCGAGATGATCGCACTCTTCGGTGAGCCGAGATGCATGACGTTGAGCGCGTTCAGCGGCCCCTTCTGGCCGGGGTGCGTGGCGTAGGTGTAGGCGAACATCGCCGGCAGGATCGCGAAGTACTTGGCGACGTCGTTCGCGATCGAGAACGTGGTGAGCGAGCCTCGCGTGATCAGGAGCTGCTTGCCGACCTCGACGATCTCGATCAGCTTCGTCGGGTTCGAGTCGAGGTCGACCATGTTGCCGGCCTCCTTCGCCGCGGTGGTGCCGGTGTTCATCGCCACTCCGACGTCGGCCTGCGCGAGCGCGGGCGCGTCGTTCGTGCCGTCGCCGGTCATCGCGACCATCCGTCCCCGCGACTGCTCCTCCTTGATCAGGGCCATCTTCGCCTCGGGAGTCGCCTCGGCGAGGAAGTCGTCGACGCCCGCCTCCTGGGCGATCACGG
Source organism: uncultured Actinomycetes bacterium (assembly GCA_963746005.1). Classification (GTDB taxonomy): domain Bacteria; phylum Actinomycetota; class Thermoleophilia; order Gaiellales; family Gaiellaceae; genus CAVQZA01. Next base: position 12,594 of record CAVUZM010000026.1, read on the forward strand.
CGGCCGTGACGCGGTTGTCGCCGGTGATCATCACGGTGCGGATGCCCATCTTGCGGAGCTCGTCGAAGCGCTCGTTCATGCCGCCCTTGACGATGTCCTTGAGGTGGATCACGCCGAGCGCCCAGTTGTCCCTCGCGACCACCAGAGGCGTCCCGCCCTGCTCGGCCACGCTCTGGACGATCTGGTCGAGCTCGGCCGGCGCGCGGCCGCCGTGCTCCTCGATGAACTTCTTGACGGCGTCGGCCGCGCCCTTGCGGATCTCGGTGCCGTTCATGTCGATCCCGCTCATCCGCGTCTGCGCGGTGAAGGGGACGAAGCTGTGCTCGCCGAGCTCGCGCTCGCGCACGTCGAAGCGCTCCTTCGCGAGCACGACGATCGAGCGGCCCTCGGGCGTCTCGTCGGCGAGCGAGGCGAGCTGGGCCACCTCGGCGAGCTCGCGCTCCTCGACGCCCGGGACGGGCAGGAACTCGGTGGCCTGGCGGTTGCCGAGGGTGATCGTGCCGGTCTTGTCGAGCAGGAGCACGTCGACGTCGCCGGAGGCCTCGACGGCGCGGCCCGACATCGCGAGCACGTTGCGCTGCACGAGGCGGTCCATCCCGGCGATCCCGATCGCGGACAGGAGCGCGCCGATCGTGGTCGGGATCAGCGCGACGAGCAGTGCGATCAGGATCGGTCTGCGAGGTCGGCGTCTTGGCGTAGATCGCGAACGGGCGCAGGGTCACGACCGCCGCGACGAAGGTGATGGTCAGGCCCGCGAGCAGGATGTTCAGCGCGATCTCGTTCGGCGTCTTGCGCCGCTCGGCGCCCTCGACGAGGGCGATCATGCGGTCGAGGAACGACCGGCCGGGCTCCTGGGTGACCTGCACGACGAGCCGGTCGGAGAGGAGCTTCGTGCCGCCGGTGACGGCCGAGCGGTCGCCGCCGGACTCGCGGATCACGGGCGCGGACTCGCCGGTGATCGCCGACTCGTCGACCGAGCCGACGCCCTCGATCACGTCGCCGTCGGCGGGGATCACCTCGCCGGCCTCGACGATCACGACGTCGCCGCGCTGGAGCTCCGCGGCGGGCAGCTCGCGGCCGTCCTGGAGCCGCGCGAGCGTCGTGGTGCGCGTCGCGCGGAGCGTTGCCGCCTGGGCCTTGCCGCGTCCCTCGGCGATCGCCTCGGCGAAGTTGGCGAAGAGCACGGTGAGCCAGAGCCAGAAGGTGATCACCCCGACGAAGGCGAGGCTGTCGGTGTGGCCGCGCACGAGCTCGAGGATGAAGATCCCGGTCGTGATCACGCTGCCGAGCTCGACGATGAACATCACCGGGTTCTTGACCTGAAGGCGCGGGTCGAGCTTCGGGAACGAGTCCTTGATCGCGGCGAGCGTCAGCTCGCGGGAGAAGATGCTGGACGAGGTGCGCGCCATTACTGACCGGTCTCCTTGTCGAGTGCGAGGTTGAGTTTCAGGACGTTGACGCCGGGCTCTCCGAAGAAGCCGATGCTGCGGCCGTCGGTGTTCTGCGAGATCAGCGACTGGACGGTCGAGAGCGGCATGTGGCGGACCGAGGCGATCCGGTGCGCCTGCAGCTGCGCGTAGGCCGGCGAGATGTCGGGGTCGATCCCGGAGGCGGAGGTCGTGACCGCGTCGACCGGGATGCCCGCCTTGGTCAGGCCGGGGTTGTACGGCCCCTCGAGCTCGAGGATCGCCGCGGCCGCCGCGTCGACGTTCTTGGCGAGCTGCGGGTTCGTCGGCCCGAGGTTGGCGAAGGTGGTCGCGCCGGCGTTGTAGGCGGGCGACGTGGCCGACGGGCGCTCGTGGAAGTACTTCGTCGCCGTGAACCCCTGCGCGGCCAGGCTCGAGCCGACCACGGTGCCGCCCTGCTTGATCAGGCTGCCGGCCGCCTTCGACGGGAATGCGACGGAGGCGAAGCCGGTCATCACGACCGGGTAGGCGACGCCGAGCACGAGGGTGATCACGACTGACGGCGATCACGGAGCTGACGAAGGCGCGCATCAGTGGGACAGTCCTTCCACGATCGGGCCGAGCGTCAGAGCCGGGAAGATCATCAGCCCGGCGGTGAGTGCGATCACGCCCACGAGCAGGACGACGAAGATCGGGCCGTCGGTGCGGAACGTCCCGACCGAGACGGGCGCCGTCTTCTTGCCCGCGAGCGAGCCGGCCAGCGCGAGCGCCGCGATCAGCGGCACCCAGCGGCCGAGGTAGAGGCAGACCGTGCCGAACTCGGCGGAGAAGTTGGTCGCGCCGTAGCCGGCGAAGGCGCTGCCGTTGTTGTTCGACTGCGAGGTGTAGGCGTAGAGGGCCTCGGTGAAGCCGTGCGCGCCGGGATTGAAGATCGAGGCGAGCCCGACCTTGCGTCACCACCGAGACGCCGGCCGTGATCAGCACCATCGTCGGCACGAAGAGCGCGCCGACGGCGGCGTACTTGATCTCGCGCGCCTCGATCTTCTTGCCGAGGTACTCCGGGGTGCGGCCGATCATCAGCCCGGCCACGAACACCGCGATCACGACGTAGAAGAACATCCCGTAGAGGCCCGAGCCGACGCCGCCGAAGATCACCTCGCCGACGAAGATGTTGACGAGGAGGACGGCGCCGCCGGCGGGCGTGTACGCGTCGTGGCCGCTGTTCACCGAGCCGTTCGAGGCGTCGGTCGTCGGCACCGACCAGAGGACGGAGTTGGCGATCCCGAATCGGGTTTCCTTGTCCGACATGTTGCCGCCGCTCTGGCCGTTGCCCTGCGTGATGTTCACGCCGGAGTTGCGCAGCACCGCGGAGCCGTGCTGCTCGGCCGGGAGCGCGATCGCGACGCCGATCGCGAACATCGCGAACATCGCCGCGAGCAGCACGTAGCCCTGGCGCAGGGCGCCGACCATCTTCCCGAACATGACCACCTGCGCCGCCGGGATCAGCAGGATCGCGAGCACCTCGAGGAAGTTCGAGAGCCCGGTCGGGTTCTCGAAGGGGACGGCGGAGTTCGAGTTGTAGAAGCCGCCGCCGTTCGTGCCGAGCTGCTTGATCGCGATCTGCGAGGCGGCCGGGCCGCGCGCGATCGTCTGGTGCGCGCCCTGGAGCGTGGTCGCGGTCGCGTGCGCGGCGAAGGTCTGGACGACGCCCTGCGAGATCAGGACGACGGCGAGCACGAGCGCCAGCGGGAACAGGATGTAGACGATCCCGCGGTAGAGGTCGCGCCAGAAGTTGCCGAGGTTCGGACGTCGAGCGGTGGGAGAACCCACGCACGACCGCCGCGAGCACCGCCATCCCGACTGCGGCCGAGACCCAGTTCTGGACGGCGAGCCCGGCCATCTGCGACAGGTACGACATCGTGTACTCGCCGCCGTAGTACTGCCAGTTCGTGTTGGTGATGAAGCTCGCGGTGGTGTTCAGCGCGATGTGCGCCGAGACGCCCGGGAGGTGGTCCGGATTCAGCGGCAGGTGGCCCTGGAGCCGCATCAGCACGTAGAGCGGCACCGAGAAGACCGCGCTGAAGATCAGCACCGTCTTCGCGTAGCTCTTCCAGTCCTGCTCGCGCCTGACGTCGACGCGGAGCAGGCGCAGGAACCCGTTCTCCATCGCGCCGAGGAAGCGGAACCGGCCGCGCATGAGGAACTGCTCGTCGTTGTAGACCCGCGCCATCCAGAGGCCGAGCGGGTACGACAGCGCGATCAGCACGACCGTGTAGAAGAGGATCTGAGCGATGCCCTGGCCGCTCACCTAGAACCTCTCCCCACGGAAGAGCGCGTAGAGCAGGTAGACGAAGACCGCGATCGCGACGGTGAGACCGAAGATGTCGCTCGGCGTCATCAGACGCGCTCGAGGAGGAAGAGGATGCCAAAGGCGAACGCGAAGCACGCGGCCCCGATGGCGATTGCAGCGAGGTCGTACATCAGCAGGCCTCCAGCTCGTGGTGGACGGCGGCGAGAGCCGCGGGCAGGTCTGTCTCCGCGCCGAAGAGATGGAGCGGGCTGCCGGGGCTCGTGAGCAGGCGCTGGAGCTCGAGGATCCCGGCGGGGGCGACGGGCCGCTCGAGGTCGTCGAGCCGCGCGGCGAGCGCGATGAGCTCGTCGGCGTGCGGCCGCAGCGCCTTGCGGTTCAGCGGCACCGTGCTCCGCCGCATGGGAGGAGACCCGAGCTCGCGCACGATTCGCCGCAGGAACCGGGCGAGCCGTCTGCGCTCGCGGGTCGAGGTCGGCTCGGCCGCGCGCCACTTGAACTGCAGTGCAGTGTGCATGGCGCGACCGTACGACCGGCCGCCTCAACGACGGCTCAGGGTTTCCGGGGCCGTTCTTAAAGTCTTCTCAAGACCCGTCTGCGGCCGGATCGACGAGGCGATAGCCCGCGCCGGGCTCGGTCAGGAGGTAGCGCGGATTCGCCGGATCCGGCTCGATCTTGCGCCTCAGGTGCGAGACGTAGACGTGGAGGTAGTGCGCCTCGACCTGGTAGGAGGGGCCCCAGACCTCGCGCAACAGCATCTTGTGCGTGAGGAGCTTGCCCTGGTTCTGCGCGAGCACGCGCAGGAGGTCGAACTCGTGGGGGCTCAGCTTCACGCGCTTCCCGCCGGCGGTGACGATCCGCTCGGCGACGTCGATCCGGAGGCCGTCGATCTCGATCACCGGATCGGACGAGATCGCGACCCGCCGCAGGGCGGCCCGGAGCCGGGCCAGCAGCTCGTCGACCCCGAACGGCTTGGTCACGTAGTCGTCGGCGCCCGCGTCGAGCGCGGCGACCTTCTCCCGCTCCTCGCCGACGGCCGAGAGCACGATCACCGGCGCCTCGCTCCACCGGCGCAGCTCGCGGCAGACGTCGATGCCGCTCCCGTCCGGGAGGACGAGGTCGAGGATCACCGCTTCCGGTGGGTGCGCCGCCGCGGCCGTGAGGGCCTGCTCGGCGGTCTCCGCGGTCTCGACCGTGTAGCCGGCGCCCCGGAGAGTCGTTCCGAGCGCGCGGAGGATCTGCGGCTCGTCGTCGACCACGAGGATCCGCTGCCCGCTCACGCGCATCCCTCGCCGGCGGCAGCTCCCGCCGGGCGGAGCCCGGCTCCGCCGCCGCCTGGCGCCGCTGACGGCACGGTGCTCTCCGGCCCCGTGTTACTCACACTGTGACCTCCGGCCACGCACCGCCAGCGACGCCCGAGGAACGCGCGAGCAATGGGGTCGATCCGGACTCTCACGCCGGCAGCTCCGCTGGAACCTCGGCGGTCGGCAGCGCCAGTGCGAACGTCGCGCCCTGTCCCGGCCGCGACTCGGCCCACACGCGCCCGCCGTTCGCCTCTGCGAACCCTCGGGCGATCGCGAGGCCGAGCCCGGCGCCGCCGCCGGTCCCGCCGCTGCCGCGGTGGAAGGCGTCGAACACGCGCTCGAGCTCGTCCTCGCGCAGTCCCGGCCCCTGGTCGACGACGCGGACGATCGCCTCGCTCCGGGTCGCGGTGATCCGCACGTGGACCGGCGCGTCCGGCGGCGAGAACTTGAGCGCGTTCTCGATCAGGTTCGCGAGCACGCGCTGGACCTGGGTCGCGTCGACGTTCACGAGCGGCGACTCGTTGCCGACGAGCTCGACCTTCTCTCCCGCCCCGAGCGAGGTGATCGACTGGCGGACGAGGTCGTCGAGCGCCCAGACCTCCGGCTCCGGCGCCGCGGCTCCCGCCTCCAGCCGCGAGAGGTCGAGGAGATCCGCGACGAGCCGGTTCAGGCGCCCAGACTCCAGGTCGATCGTCTCGAGCAGCTCGTCGCGATCCTCCGCGGTGAGGTGCAGCGTCCGGTTCCGGAGCGCGCCGACGGCGGTCGCGATCCCCGTGAGCGGCGAGCGGAGGTCGTGCGAGACGGCGCGGAGCAGCGCGGTCTTGACGAGGTCGCTGCGTCTGAGCGTCTCGGCCTCGAGGGCCTCTCGCTCGAGCTCGTCGCGCTCGACGGCGACGGCCAGCAGCGCCGCGAGCGCCGGCAGGAACCGGCTGCGGACGGCGACGTTCGGCTCGGATCCCTCCGAGGTGTAGATCGTCCCGACGGGGCGACGGCCGACCTCGAGCGGGTACGGTGCCTGCCCGGAGGGCGGGCGGCGGGACCGGCCGAGCTCGATCTCCGCGTGATCGACGCCGAGGACGTCCGCGGCGCGGCTCGCGACCTCGCCGAGCTCGTCCTCGAGGTCGCGTCCTCCGAGCAGCTCGGTGGCGAGCTCCGCGAGGAGCGCCGACTCGCGCTCGCGCTGCTCCGCGGCGGCGGCTCGCCGCCGGGCCCGGGCCGCGAGGTCGCTCACGACCACCGCGGTGCAGAGGTAGACGGCGAGCGCGAACCAGTTCTCGCTGTTCGCGAGCGTGAACGTGTGCAGCGGGCGGCAGGAAGAACCAGTTGAAGGCGAGCATGCTGGCGATCGAGACGGGCAGCGCGAACCAGAGGCCCCACAGCACCGCGATCGGGAGCACGGCGAACACGTAGAGCACGCCGAGGCTCAGGACGGGGACCCACCGCTTCACGACCGCGATCACCACCGTGACCACGATCACCGCCGCCACGCTCGATGCCGTGGCGATCGCAAGCCGTTGCCACCGCGGGCGGCGAGGCGCCAGTCGGTCCAGCTCGCCTGCATCGACGGTAACGCTAGCCTGCGGCGATGACGCGGGTCGCCCTAGCCGCGCTTGCCGTCCTCGTGCTCGTGCCGTCGGCCGCCGGCAGCGCAGGGCCGAACCGGGTGTGGCTCGGCAACTCGGCGCAGGGCCGCGCGATCGAGGCGGTCGAGCTCGGCGACCCCGCCGCGGCCACGGAAGGTACTCGTCGTCGGCTGCATCCACGGGAACGAGTGCGCCGGGGTGGCGATCGTGCGGCGGCTCGAGCAGATCGGCGCCGCCGAAGGGCGTCGATCTCTGGCTGGTCGAGAGCCTGAACCCGGACGGGCGCGCGGCGGGCACGCGCGTCAACGCGCGCGGCGTCGACCTCAACCGCAACTTCCCGACCGGCTGGCAGCGGCTCGGCGGCGTGTTCGACTCCGGCGCGCGGCCGCTGTCGGAGCCCGAGAGCCGCATCGCCTACCGGCTGATCCTGCGGCTGCGGCCGGCGGTCTCGATCTGGTTCCACCAGCACCTGGCCCTCGTGGACGGCGCGGGCGGAAACACGGCGCTCGAGCGACGCTTCGCCCGGCTCGTGCGGCTGCCGTTCGTCGCGCTGCCACGGTATCCCGGCAGCGTGACCACGTGGGAGAACGCGACGCTGCCGGGGAAGTCCGCCTTCGTGGTCGAGCTGCCGGCGGGCTCGCTGACTCCCGCTCAGGCCGCGCGCTTCGCAGGCGCGGTGCTGTCGGTCTCGAGACCCCTGGCGGCCGCGTAGGCGAAGGGGTGCTCGAAGAGGTCGAGCGGGTCGTCCAGCTCGCCGATCGGCAGCTCGAAGTAGTCGCCGGTCGCCTCGTCGAGAACGGCGACGGCCGCGCGATGCCTGCGCCTGCTCCAGAGCAGGGCGACCTCCGTGGTGCCGGAGTGCCGCGACGCGAGCTCCTTCGGCGTGTGGTCGAAGCTGAGTCGGTGGTTCATGGCCTGCTCCTCTCCGGCCGGTGCCGGGGGAAGGGAGACCCCGGCACCGGAAGATGTGCGCCTCCCGGGAATGGGACTCGACGTCTCGAGATCGCGTGTCGCTCGATTGGACGGGTTGGCGGAGCGGAGGGCGCTCGCCGTGCGACGCGCGAGAGACGGAATCGGTGGAGGCGGTGGGCTCGTTCATGTGGCCTCAGGTCTACGCCCCCGCCGGCAACGGGTGGGACACGGGCCGGGAAGGAATCGCCAAGGGCGCGCCAGGATTCGGTAAAGGCTCTCAGGCGCGGGCGGCCGGCAGCGTGAACGACACCCTCGCGCCGCCCGTCTCGCGCGGCTCGGCCCAGATCCGGCCGCCCTGGCCCTCGACGAGGCCGCGCGCGATCGCGAGCCCGAGGCCCGCGCCGCCGGTCTCGCCCGTCCGGGCCGTGTCGCCGCGCCAGAAGCGGTCGAACATGCGGCGCGCGGCCTCGGGGGTCAGCCCCTCGCCGGTGTCCTCGACGGTGACCTGCACCTCGTCGTCGGCCGGGGCGAGGATCACCGCGACCGTTCCGTCGGAGGGTGTGTGGCGGAGCGCGTTCGTGAGCAGGTTGAGGAGGACGCGCTCGACCTCCTCCGGCGCGCAGCGCGCCTCGGGCGTCTCCGCGATCCGCTGCTCGAGCGTGACGTTTCGTGCCCGCGCCTCGGCCTCGAAGCCGCGCACGCACGACTCCACGAGCGGCGCGAGCGAGATCGCGCGCAGCTCGTGCGCGAGCGCGCCCGCGTCGATCCGGGCCAGCTCGAACAGGTCCTCGACGAGCGCCGAGAGGCGGCGAGCCTGGCTCTGGAGCGGCGCCAGGTACTCCTCAGGCGTCGGCGAGGCCGTCCTCGATCGCCTCGAGCATCGCGGTGATCGAGGCGATCGGCGTGCGCAGGTCGTGGCTCGCGGCCGCGACCAGCTCGCGGCGGGCGTCGAAGAGCTCCTCGAGGTTGGCCGCCATCTCGTTGAAGGAACGGCCGAGCTCCGCCAGCTCCCGGGGGCCGCTGTCCGGGGCGCGGGCGCTGAGGTCGCCGGCCGCGAGCGCGCCGGACGCCGTGCGGAGCCGGTCGATCCGCCGCGCGATCGAGGTTCCGAGCGCGAGCGCGGCGGCGACGGCGACGAGCGCCGACGCGGCCGCGACCGCGAGGATCTTCACGTCGTCGCCCATGTGGAACATCACCCAGCCGGACAGGAGCACCGCCGCGAGCGGCAGCGCGACCGCCAGCAGCGCGAGCCCCGCGAGCTGGAGCCGGACGGTGGGGAGCAGGCGCAGCAGGAAGGTCGCCGCGAGGCCGGCCGCGAGCGTCGCTCCGGCGACGATGAGGGCGAGCGCGATCACGGCACGAACCGGTAGCCGACGCCCCAGACGGTCTCGAGGTGGGCCGGGTTGGCCGGGTCCCGCTCGATCTTCGAGCGCAGGCGGCGGACGTGCACCGTCACCGTGCCCGTGTCCAGCGCCGACGAGTACCCCCAGACGCTGTGCATCAGCTGGTCGCGCGAGAAGACGTGGCCGGGGTTCGAGGCGAGGAAGAAGAGCAGGTCGAACTCCTTGGCCGTGAGCCGGAGCCTGCGGCCGTCCAGCTCCACCTCGCGCGTGCCGGCGTCGAGCGTGAGGTCGTCGAAGGCGAGCCGCTCCACGGAGACGGGCGCGAGGGCCGTGCGGCGAAGCACGGTGCGGACGCGGGCCGCGAGCTCGCGCGGCGAGAACGGCTTGGTGACGTAGTCGTCGGCGCCGAGCTCGAGGCCGACGATGCGGTCGGCCTCCTCGCCGCGCGCGGTGAGCATGATCACCGGCAGGTCGCCCTTGGTCCTGATCCAGCGGCAGAGCGCGAGCCCGTCGGTGCCCGGCAGCATCACGTCGAGCACGACCAGGTTCGGCGCGTCGCTCTCGATCAGGGCCCGGGCGGCCTCGCCGTCGCCGGCCTCGAGCGTTTCGTAGCCCTCACGCTTGAGGTAGCGCGCGACCACGTCGCGGACGATCGGCTCGTCGTCGACGATCAGCACGGTGGTCATCGCGCTCATTCTTCCGCATCCGTCTCGACCCACTTGCGGTGGTGCCGCCAGGCCCAGTCGCGCCGCACCGAGCCTTCCGTCATCCCCCGCAGCGAGTGCCGCGTCGCCGGATAGATCAGCGCGAGGTAGAGGTGCCCGACGAGCAGCAGGACGGAGACGTACATCAGCCCGTCGTGGAGCAGGATCGTGCTCGCCCACTGGTAGGAGTGGTCGCGCTCGCCCAGCCAGAGGAAGAACCCCGACACGGCGAACAGCACCGCGAACGACGCCGTCAGCGCGGCGTTCAGCTTCTGGCCGGCGTTGAAGCGTCCCTGCGGCCGCGGGATCCGCCGCAGCCAGAGGCGGTCGTCCTCGTCGAAGAGGTCGAGGTCTCGCAGCGTCCGGCGCAGGCCCTTGCGGTCGCCGAGGGCGACGACGAGGACGAGCGCGATCGCCCACGCGATCGCCGTGTAGATGTGGACGGCCTTCACCATCGGGCGCCGGCTGACGCGCTCGCTCAGCGACGGCAGGTAGAGGACGAGCCCCGAGCCGAGCAGGACGAAGAACGCGGAGGCGTGGATCCAGTGGATCGCCCGCTCCGTGACCGAGAACCGGCGGACGTAGCCCGCGCGCTCAGAAGCCATTCGAGCGGCCCACCCAGGCGTCGACGTCGTAGCCCCGTTCCTCCCAGTAGCCCGTCTCGGGCGCGCTGGTGACGGTGATGCGCTCCACCCACTTCACGTTCTTGTAGCCGTACATGTCGGGGATCACGACGCGGACCGGGGCGCCGTGCGCGCGCGAGAGCGGCTTCTCGTTCATCGAGTACGCGAGCATCGCGTCCTTCAGCTCGGCCTGGGAGAGCGTGAGCGAGTCGGTGTACGGCTTCTCGGCCGAGGTGAACGTCAGCGCCGTCCCGGCGGAGGTCGGCCGCGCGAGGGCGAGGAGGTCGTCGAAGCGGACTCCGGCCCAGTGGACGTCGTGCACGGTCCAGCCGGTCACGCAGTGGAACGTCGAGACCTGCTCGGCGCGGGGCAGCGCGCGCAGCTGCTCGATGTTCAGCGAGACCGGTTGCTCCACCAGCCCGTCGATCCGAAGGCGCCAGGTCAGCGGGTCGAACCGCGGCATCGACGAGGCGACGGTGTAGATCCGCCAGCCCGGGAAGAGGCCGGGAGCGACGTCCTTGAACGGCTGGGCCGCGCCCGAGAGCGCGCTCCAGACCGGTCGCCCCCAGAGCAGCGACGAGAGGCCGACGGCCGTCACCCCGAGGAAGGTGCGTCGGCCGTAGGCCCGCTCGTCGCGGTGCTCCATGGAATTCACGGTAGCCGCATCGGCTGCCGCGGGGAATTACGAAACCCTGAACTACGCCTTGACCACGTACCAGCCGTCGACGCCGTTGCAGAGGATCTTCGTCGGTGTGTCGCCGTGGAAGGTGTAGAGCGGCCGCCCGTCCCAGGTGACCTGGGTCTTGCCGTCGGGGCGCACGATCGTGCCGAAGGTGCCCATCACGCCGGCGATGTGCTTCTCGACCATGGTGTGCGCCGCGACGGTGAGCGGAGGCCAGGTCGTCGCACACGCGCCGGTGCAGTGCACCTTCTTGTCCTTCTCCTTGTTCCACGTGTAGAGCGCGAGGTGGCCCTGGGTGGCGATGATCGCCCCGAACTTCGGCGCGTTCACCTTGACGACGGGGTTCGCGTCGGCCGGTGCGGCGAACGCCTGCGCGCCGAGCGCCGCGGCGGCGGCGAGCACGAGGGCGAGGGTGGCAAGCAGTCTCATTCGATCTCCTTCGGTCGCTGGGTCGCGTCCGTTGTAGACCACGGCCGAGAGCGCCCGCCAGGGCTCGCGCAGTCGTTTAAGACAACGTTCAGGCTGTCGTCAGATCTATGACGAATGCGGCCGTAACACTGCTTAACAATGGCCCAACGGGCGGTTAAGACCGCGGGTTTATAACGGGAGACGTGCATCGGAGCACCCTCCCCCTCTCCGGCGCCGTCGGGCTGGTCGCCGCCGCCGTCATCGGTGGCGCGGTCGCGCTCGGCGGCGCAGCACTCCTCGGCGGAGTCGGCGGCGGCACGACCACCGTCCGCGAGCTCGCCGCCGCGACAGGCTCGACCGAGCCGACCGCGTTCGCGCAGGGCAAGAAGCTCACGATCGCCCAGGTCTATGCGCGCAGCGCCCCCGGGGTCGTCCAGGTCACCTCGACCTCGGTCACGTCCGCTCCCAGCAGCTCGTTCTTCGGCAACCCGTTCAGCCAGCCCCAGACGCAGACCCAGGCGCTCGGCTCCGGGTTCGTGATCGACAAGGCCGGTCACATCATCACGAACTACCACGTCGTCCAGGGCGCGAAGTCCGTCGAGGTCAGCTTCAACGACAACGAGTCGCTGAAGGCCAGGATCGTCGGAGTCGACCCGTCCACCGACATCGCCGTGCTCCAGGTCGACGCCCACTCGCGGGCGCTCACGCCGCTGCCGCTCGGGAACTCGGATCAGATCCAGGTCGGCGACGAGGTGGTCGCGATCGGCAACCCGTTCGGGCTCGACCGCTCGATCACCTCCGGGATCGTGAGCGCGCTGCAGCGCGGGATCACGGCCCCGAACAACTACGAGATCGACCACGTGATCCAGACCGACGCCGCGCTCAACCACGGCAACTCCGGCGGCCCGCTGCTGAACGCGCAGGGCCAGGTGATCGGCGTCAACTCGCAGATCCAGACCGGCGGCACCACCGACGGCAACGTCGGCGTCGGCTTCGCGATCCCGATCAACACCGTCAAGACCGTCGTCGCGCAGATCGTCCGCAGCGGACACGCGCAGCACGCCTACATCGGGATCAGCGCAAAGCCGATCGAGCCGAGCGTCGTTCAGCAGTTCCACCTCCCGACCGCCCACGGCCTGCTCGTGCAGGGCGTGCAGTCGGGCACCGGCGCCGCCACGGCGGGCCTGCACGGAAGCACCTCGCAGGTGACCGTCCAGGGCGACACCTGGCCGCTCGGCGGCGACATCGTCGTCGCGGCCGACGGCGTCCCGGTCGCCTCGATCGCGGCGTTGCGCGACGCCGTCGCGGCGAAGCAGCCGGGAGACACCATCAAGCTCAGGATCATCCGAGGCACGAAGAAGATGACAGTCGTAGTCAAGCTTGGACGGCAGCCTGCCTCTCCCCAGGGATAGCCGTCCAAAGATGGCCCCTATCCCCTAACAGGGGCCTGCTTCCGCCAGAAGGCCTAGTCGCCAGCGTGGCCGGTGGAAGCGTCACAGGAGCCGGAGCCCCGACCGCCTGCCCGGGGCTCCGGCTCAACTTCTCTTTCCGGCGGAGGCGCTCCGCACCGGGCTAGTCTCCCGTCGTGGAGCTGATCGACATCAGCGTTCCCGTGCGGCCCGGGATGCACGTCTGGGAAGGCGACCCGCCCTTCCGAATCGACCAGGTCGCCACGGTCGCGGCGGGCGACGGCTACAACGCCACGCGGCTCGATCTCGGCACCCACACCGGGACCCACATCGACGCGCCGCTCCACTTCGTCGACGGCGGCGCGACGGTGGACTCGATCCCGCTCGAGACGCTGGTCGGCCCGTGTCACGTCGTCGACGCCACCGCCGCCCCGGGCCAGCTCGACGCCGCTGCGGTCGCCGGCCTGGAGCTGCCGCCGATCACAGAGCGCCTCCTCTTCAAGACGCGGAACGGCGCGCTCTGGGAGCGCGAGAGCTTCGCCTCCGACTGGGTCGCGTTCACCGGCGACGGGGCGGAGGCGCTCCTCGCCCTCGGCGTCCGCCTCGCTGGGATCGACTACCTCACGATCGGCGACGAGGACGCCCACCACGTGCTGCTCGGAGCCGGAGTCGTCCCACTCGAGGGGCTCGACCTGCGCGCGGATCGAGCCCGGCCCGTACACCCTCTTCTGCCTGCCGCTGAAGGTCGCCGGCACCGAGGGCGCGCCGGCGCGCGCGCTGCTCGTCCGGGAGTGAGCCCGCTGGAGGAGCAGCGCATCCAGCCCGGCCGCGTTCTCCTCGAGGACGTCGACCTCGTCGAGGAGGAGGAGCTCTGGATCGACGAGGGCGGCGACGACCACACCGGGTGGTCGTGTGTGAGCACCAATCCGTTCCCGTGCCCGGCGGCGGGGTGCACCTTCGTCGCCGAGTTCATGACCGCGGCGCACCTGATCCTCGTCTGGGAGCAGCGCGACGACCCGAACCTGCTGCGCCACGCGCAGCGCGCGAAGGAGGTCGGCCGCAACCCGAAGATCGTCGCCTACGAGACCTCGTTCGGCCCGAGTGCCTCGTACTACGCGTGGGAGGCGGCAGGTCGCCCCGTCCACGGCGTGCGGGCGCGCTAGCATCGAGCCGAGATGGCGATCCAGACCGAGACGGTGCAGGTGAGCGGGATCCGCTGCGAGCGCTGCGTGATGCGCCTCGGGCACGTGCTCGAGGGTCACGAGGGGCTCGAGCTCGCCCACGCGAACCTCGTCGGGCAGGTCCTCCTCGAGTGGGACGACGAGCGCACGACCCGCGACTCGATCCTCGCCGAGATGGGCCGCGGCGGGTTTCGGGAGCTTCCTCAGGGGGAATAGCCCGCCCCGGGACGGCGTTTCCGCACCTGTGGGAACGGCACTGCTAGTCTCGCCGACAATGAGCGACACAGGCTCGGATACCGCTGCGCGCCGGGTCGCTTCGGAGGCACGTGACCGCGTTCGCTTCGAGGAGGACGCACTCGCGCTCTCCGACCAGGTGTATCGCGTCGCGCGCCACATGGTCGGCTCCCGCGAGGAGGCCGAGGATCTCGTCCAGGAGACGTACGCCCGCGCGTTTCGGAGCTGGCGGACGTTCCAGGCGGGCACGAACCTGCGCGCCTGGCTGCTGCGGATCCTCACCAACCTGAACATCGATCGCGGCCGCAAGCAGCAGCGCACGCCCGAGACGCAGCCGCTCGAGGAAGGCGACTACTTCCTCTACAACCGCCTCGAGGAGGCGGTCGGAGACGGCGGCGGACCGGCCGCTGAGGAGCAGGTGATCGAGCGCCTCTCGCAGGACGACATCGTCAGCGCCCTTGCCGCGGTGCCCCACGACTTCCGCGACGTGATCGTCCTGGTCGACCTCGGCGACTTCAGCTACCAGGACGCGGCGCAGATTCTCGACATCCCAATCGGTACAGTTATGTCGCGCCTGCATCGCGGGCGCCGTGTGCTGAAGCGCGAGTTGGCCGAGACGGCAATGGAGGCCGACTGATGTGTGACTGTGACGGGTGCGAGCAGATGATGCAGCCTTACCTCGACAAGGCGCTCACAGAGGCGCAGCGGGTCGAGGCCGAGGCGCACCTCGACGACTGCTCGTACTGCAGGAAGCGATATCGCTTCGAGGAGACCCTGCGTGTCTACGTGCGGCAGGCGGCGGTCGAGGAGCCGATGCCGCCCGAGCTCAAAGAGCGCCTCGCGGCGCTTCGCACGCCGCTGATCTAGGTGTAGGACCCGAGCAGGTTGGTTCTGCTGATGGGCGGTTGGTGGTTGAGGGCTGAGTGTCGGCGTCGATGGTTGTAGTGCCAGAGCCAGCCGTCAAGGGCGAGGGTGCGTTCGCTGCTTGAGCGGTAGACGGCGCCGTAGGCCCATCCGGTGAGCAGGGTGCGGATGAAGCGCTCTGCTTTTCCGTTTGTCTGAGGCCGGTATGGCCGTGTGCGGAGGTGGCGGATGCGCAGCGCTTTGCAGGCGACGGCATGGATTGTTGCCCTGTAGGCGGAGCCGTTGTCGCTGAGCACGGACTCGACCCGGATTCCGTGTCGGGCATAGAAGGCGACGGCGCGCCGAAGGAAGCCGACAGCCGTGGCCGCCTTCTCGTCGCTGAGCACCTCGGCGTAGGCCAGGCGGCTGTAGTCGTCGACAGCGATGTGCACGAACTCCCAACCGACGGTGTTGCGGCGATGCCCCTCGTTGTCGGTGTAGGTGCGGTTGTAGTGCTGGGCCCCGCCCCGGACGCGCCAACCGGCCCCGCCGACGATCCGGCCTAGCTTCTTGACATCAACATGCACGAGCTCCCCCGGCCGCGAGCGTTCGTAGCGGACGACGGGCTCGAGGCCAAGCCGGCCGAGCCTGCCCATCCCCGATCGGGTCAGGATCCCAGAGACCGTCGAGAGCGCCATCCCCAACGTCTCCGCGATCTCGGCCGCCGTGAAGCGCAGCCCACGCAGCTTCGCGATCGCCTCCAGCCGCTCCGGCGCGGTCCGGTTAGCAACCCGCCGCGGTGCCGATGAACGATCAACCAGACCGTCCTCGCCTTCCAGCCGATAGCGACCCACCCACTTACGCGCACAGCGCACGCTGACACCGGCGCCCTCGGCCGCCGCCGTCAGCGTCCAACCCTCAACAACGACCCGCTGCACAAGCCGACGCCGACCATGCCAACTGAGAGCCGCGTTACCGTGAAGCTTCATCCGGTGCCTCCTTGAGCCGAGCTGCCTTGACAGCGCTCAGCCTCCAGGGAGGCCCGGATGAACCAACGTGCTCAGGAACTACACCTAGGGCTCTACGTCCCGCTGACCCGTGGCGGCCCGACGATCACCACGGCGCGCAACGGGTTGGTCCCGCCCGGGAGCGGCTTCAGCGGCACGCCGAGCTGGCGTGCGAGCCGCAGGCCGATCGCCTCGCCGCCCGGCTCGAAGTAGACGGCCGTCTGGGGGTAGTCGAAGCGGTTCGCGCGGCGGACGTGCCCGATGTGGTACCCGAGGGCGCCGATCCGGCTCGCGACCCGGCGGGTGTAGTTGATGTCGCCGCCGCCGTTCAGGACGTCCACCGCGATCTTCCACGGCGGCGCGAGCTGACTCGCAGCCGACGCCGGCGGAGCCGTGGCGGTGTGCCCGTGGGGCATCACGACCGCGGATACGAGCGCGCCGAGCGTCGCGGCGACCGCGACGAGCACGATGATCCGGCCCTTGCGGGCGACCTCGACGGGACGCGGAGGCACAGGCAGCCCGGCGACGATCCGCGCTTCGCGGTGGTCGAGCCCGAGCCCGGTCGCGTAGAGCAGCGTCGCCACGATCGCCGCGTCCGTCGAGGGGAAGCGGTAGACCCGGCCGGCCTCGAGCCACTCGACCTCGTCGGCCGAGAGCCCGGTCCTGCGCGCGGCCTCCTCCACCGTGAGGCCCTTGTGCAGGCGCGCGGCCGCGAGGGGCGAGGTGTCGCCGGCGGGATCGAGCGGTTGGACGAGCTCCATATGCCTCACTTCTGTTCTCCGTCGTCGGGCTGCAGCCTTCCTGGGAGGTCATCGGCAAAATCGACGTCTCCTGGAGAGCCGAGATCGTCGCAGGCGACCAGGATGGGCTCGAGCGCGCGGGCCCCTTCGTCCGGAATCCGGCTCCACGCGGCGCGGTCGAGGACGACGGGATGGCCGCGAACGCCGCCGTACGACGCCGCCAGCACCTCGCCGAGCCCCTGCCGCCACGCTTCGACGACGCGGTCGATCGCCGCGGGCGCGAGGTCGGGCCCGTCGGCCAGGATGACCACTGCGGACTCCACCTCGGCGCCGAGCGCGGCGAGCCCGCAGCGGAGCGACGCGCCGGCGCCCTGTTCCCACTCGTCGCATCTGACCTTGCGGGCGTCGGTCTCCACCTCGTGCGCGCCGAGCACGACGACGATCTCGTCGACCGAACGGGCAGCGCGGACACGCACGAGCACCTCGCCCAGGAGGAGCCGCTGCTTCGGCGATCCGAACCGCGTCGAGGCCCCGGCGGCGAGCACGACTGCGGCGATCAAGGGATCAAGTGCAGCCGTTGAACTCGCGCCAGAGCGAGGTCACGTTCTCGACGTACGCCATACTCACGCCGGTGGGTGCACCGCCCGCGGTCTCGACCGCGGTCGGGCCGGCGTTGTAGGCGGCGAGCGCGAGATCCGACGAGCGGAACCGGTCGAGCATCTGGCGTAGGAACCGCGCCCCCGCGAGCACGTTCGAGTCGGGCTCGTCGGCCGTGAGCGAGAGCGAGCGCGCGGTCGAGGGCATCACCTGCATCAGTCCGGTCGCTCCGGCGTCGGAACGCGCTCCCGGCTCGAAGCGCGACTCGACCTGGGCGACCGCGACGAGCATGGCGAGCGGCAGGCCGACGTCGCGCGACGCCCGCTCGAAGGCGGGCCGCCAGGCGGCCGGGATCGGGCAGGCCGAAGCGTGCCACTGGCGCTTGGCGGTGGTCGTCTGGGCGACGAGCGGCAGCGCCGGGATCCGCGCGGGGGCCGCGGCCGCCTTCGGTGAGCGCGCGTCGCTGACACCCGCGGCAGCGAGCCCGGAGACGATCGAGATCAGGAGCAGGGCAAAGAGTCGTCGCCGCATGACCGGATCGTGATGCTAACGCGCTTCGATGTCGAGGGCCACCGGGTCCGGCTCAGAGGCCGGTGGTCACGGCCACGATGTCGGCCAGGTGGATCAGGCGGAAGGTGACGCGGGCGACGTCGCGGCGGTCGGTCTCGTCCTCGAGCTCGGCCATCGCCCGCCACAGCTCTCGGGCCGGCAGGAGCAGCTCGCGGATCTGCTCGAGCTCGACGTCGTGGGTGCGGCTGTGCTCGTCGCAGGCGTTCAGCGCGAGCCCGAGCGCGCCGACCGTGTCGCCCTGCCGCGTCCAGAGCATCGGCGTCGCCATCGAGAGGTACTGGTGGATGCGCGCGAGCACGATGGGCTGCATGAAGGTGTCCGGACCGGTCGCCGGCGTCGGTCGAAGCTGCGGCTCGCCGTTCGCAATCCGCGTCGCGGTCCCGCCGAGCATCGCGCGGACCTGCTCGTCGTCGAAGCCGCTGAGGCGTGCGGTCCGGAGCGCGATCAGGAGCGAGGTCGGCTGCTGCCCGTACGGGTAGTCGGAGGCGTAGACGACCTGTTCGGGCGAGAACTGGCGGAAGAAGTCGAGCAGGTCGATCGGGCTCCAGACGGAGGTGTCGAAGAAGACGCCCTCGCGGCCGGCGAAGACCCGGGCGAGCGCGGCGAGGTCGGCGATACCCGCGTGGGCGATGATCAGCTGTACCGGATACCGGTCGACGAGGTGCGCGAGGTTGTCGGCGATCGGCGGCAACCCCCGGCCACCGTGGATGAGGATCGGCACCTTCCGGTCGGCGGCCAGCTCGAACACCGGCGCAAGGCGCTCGTCGTTGAGGGCGAACCGCTGTGCGCGCGGATGGAGCTTGATCCCTTTCGCGCCCCGGTCGAGGCAGCGGACGGCCTCCTCGATCGGGTCCTCGTTCAGGTCGAGGCGGACGAACGGCACCATCCGCCCGTTCGAGCGCTCCGCGGCGGCGAGCGTGCGGTCGTTCGGCACGCGGAAGGCGGGGTGCCGGTCGTGCTCGTCCATGCAGAACATGAAGCAGCGCGAGATGTCGTACTCGTCGAGGCGCCCTTCGAGCTGCTCGTAGAGCCCGACCATGCCGTCGATGTCGTGGCCGAGGTGGACGTGCGCGTCGAAGATCTCCGCTCCGTCGGGCAGCATCTTGCGTAGCTCCCCGTCCCAGAAGGCCATCAACTCGGCCGAACGTGCCAGCGCCTCTTCCACGGTTCGGAGTCTACGGGCGCGGCGACGGCCCGGAAGCTCGGGCCGTCGCCGCGCGTGCATCGGTTCAGCCGGGCACCGTCTTGGTCTGGACGGACGGCGTGCCGAAGTACGTGAGCACGAAGTACAGGATGAACAGGGCGACCAGCACGAGCAGGACGATCGCGAGTCGCTTGCAGGTCATCCCCAGGCCCAGTCGTAGCTGCCGTCTCCGTAGACGTTGATCCTGATCCAGGGTGCCTTGGCGCCCTGGAACCAGGCAAGCGAGTACTTGAACTGCGCCTGGACGAACGACGAGACCGACGAGCCTCCCGCCGGTGGGAAGTCGGTCGCGATCCAGCGGTCGAAGGCCCAGGCCGGTCCGCAGCACTGGATTCCCTTGTCGCGCGAGATCACTCTCACGATCCCGAAGGCCCAGCACCAGTGGACGTCGAGCTCCATCGCCCACTGCTGGATTCCGATGAGGGCGTTCTGTCTCCGAATGACCTGAACCGTCCGGCATGCTGCGAGGTCGGTCCCCGCGGGCACGAGGTCATCGGTCACCGCCGTGTCGGTGGTCAGGTCCACCAGGAAGTCCGCCGGGGGAGGCGGCGGGGGTGGTGGCGGCGGAGGCGGCGGGGGCGGAGGCGGCGGGGGTGGAGGTGGAGGAGGCGGCGGTGGTGGTGGGGGTGGCGGCGCCGGCGTCGGCCTGATGCACTGGCCGTTGTCGTCCACGAAGCACTGTGGCGAGGCGTGTGGTGGCGCCGGCTTGGCCGCGAGGGCCGGAGCCGCCGACGCCGATGCGAAGGCCAGGAGCGCCGCGACGAGCAATGTCTTCATCCGATCTCCTTTGTTGTCTATCTGGACAACAAAAGTGTGGCACGCGCGCGGGCGCTGTCAATTCGCACATGCGGCCATGGCCGACCGGGGGATGAGCCATGACGGACACTGTCCGCACGTCGTCCGAGCCTGTCAATTGGCCCCTCGGGACGTGTCTTCAGCGGACTAGTTCGCGGCGGACAGGAGCCGCTCGACGAACACGCGCTCGGGAACGGCGCCCGCGTAGCGGTGCTCTCCGTCGATCACGATCGCGGGGACCGCGTAGACCCCGTGCTCCTCGGCGAGCTGCGGGAACTCCGTCGACTCGATCGCCGCCGCGCGGACGTGCGGGCTCGCGAGCGCGGCCCGGTAGGCCAGCAGCACGGCAGGCGGGCAGTGCGGGCACGTCGGCGTGACGAACACCTCGAGCGCGACGTCTCGCTCGAGCGAGCCGAGCAGCGCGAGGGTCTCCGGCGAGAGGCTCGACTCGGCGCGGCCGGCCTCGAGCACGGCGCCGACGATCGAGGCCACCTCGAAGCCCCAGGGGAGCCCGTAGTAGCGGATGCGCGTGTCCTCTCCGTCCGCGAGCACGCAGATCGCGGGAAAGCGCTCGACGTCGAGCTCGGGCACGTCGGTCACGCGCAGCGTCACCCGCTCGCCGAGCCCGGCCAGCGCCTCGAGCGTCGCCTGCGCCCTGGCGCCGAAGTCGATGTCGCCGGCTCCGGCGAGCGGCGTCTGCTCCGGCCCGTTCACGAGCACGAGCTCGACGTCGCGGTCGAGCCGGGCGAAGAGCTCCCGGACGGCCTGCTCCTCGTCGGCGCGGAACAGCGGCATGGCCTCACTGTACGGATTCGGATTACGATGCCGTCGCGATGGCGGACGTCCTCATCTGGGACTCGACGGAGCGCTCGCCGGAGCTGCGGCACGAGCTGCCGATCGGGATCGCCGACCCGTTCCTCTACGTCGAGCGCGACGGTGTCCGCCACGTCGTGATCGGCTCGCTCGAGATCCCGCGCGTCCAGGAGCTCGACGGGCTCGAGGTCCATCCGCTCGAGGAGTTCGGCAGCGACGAGCTGATCCGCTCGGGCCTGACCCGCGAGGCCGTGCTGCTCGAGGTCGCCGCGCGCGCGAGCACTGCGCTCGGCGTCGAGCGCGCAGCCGTTCCCGCGATGTTCCCGCTCCACGTCGCCGACCGGCTCCGCGCGGAGGGAGATCGAGCTCGAGCCGCAGCGCGAGCTGTTCGACCTCCGGCGCCGGAGCAAGACGCCGGCCGAGCTCGCGGGGATCCGCCGCGCGCAGGCCGCGGCCGAGGCCGGGATGAGCGCCGCCGCCGAGCTCCTCCGCGGCGCCGGGCCGCTCACGTCCGAGGAGGTCAAGGCTGCGATCGACGCCGCGTTCATGGCCAACGGCTGCAGCTGCGACGAGTTCATCGTCTCGCACGGCGCGCAGTCGGCGGTCGGGCACCACATGGGCGCCGGCCCGATCCTTCCCGGGCGAGCCGATCGTGATCGACATCTGGCCGCGTGACCGCGAGTCGGCGTGCTTCGCGGACATGACGCGCACCTTCGTCGTCGGCGAGCCGACCGACGAGCTCGTCGAGTGGCAGCGGCTCGTGAAGGAGGCGCTCGACCGCTCGCTCGAGCTGATCCGGCCCGGAGCTCGCGGCCGTGCCGTCTACGACGCCGCCTGCGAGGTCTTCGAGGCCGCCGGCTACGCGACCCAGCGGACGAAGGAGCCGGGCACCGCGCTCGACCACGGCTTCTTCCACGGGCTCGGCCACGGCGTCGGGCTGGAGGTGCACGAGGCGCCGGGGCTGGGGATCTCCGGGAACGACGTGCTGCAGTCGGGCGACGTCGTCACCGTCGAGCCGGGCCTCTACCGGCCGGGCACCGGCGGCTGCCGGCTCGAGGACCTCGTCCTCGTGACGGACGACGGCTACGAGAACCTGACCCGCTTCTCCTACGAGCTCCAGCCGTGACCTCGATCTCCAACCTGCTCCAGGAGGACCGCCGGTATCCGCCGTCGCCGGAGTTCGCGGCGCAGGCGAACGCGCAGCCGGGGATCTACGAGCGCGACTTCGACGAGCTCTGGACGACCGAGGCGCGCGAGCGCGTGACCTGGTTCGAGCCGTTCACGAAGCTCTACGAGTGGGAGCCGCCGTACGCGAAGTGGTACCTCGGCGGCAAGCTCAACGTCTGCTTCAACTGCGTCGACCGCCACGTCGAGGCCGGCCGCGGCGACAGGGTCGCCTACCACTGGGAGGGCGAGCCCGAGGACGACCGGCGCACGATCAGCTACGCCGACCTCCAGCGCGACGTCGTCCGCTTCGCGAACGCGCTCCGCTCGCTCGGCGTCCGCAAGGGCACCCCGGTCGCGATCTACATGGGGATGGTGCCGGAGCTGCCGGTGGCGATGCTCGCCTGCACGCGCCTCGGCGCCCCGCACACCGTCGTCTTCGGCGGCTTCTCCGCCGACTCGCTCTCCGACCGCATGGTCGACATGGGCTGCGAGGTGCTGATCACCCAGGACGAGGCGTGGCGGCGCGGCTCGATCGTGCCGCTGAAGAAGATCGCCGACGAGGCCGTCGCGGTCGCGCCGAAGGTGCACACGGTCGTCGTGCTCGAGCACACCGGCGGCGAGGTGCCGATGACCGAGGGACGCGACCGCACTGGGCCGAGCTCACCGCCGCCGAGAGCGACGACGCCGCGACCTGCCCGTGCGAGCCGATGGACGCCGAGGACCTCCTCTTCCTGATGTACACGAGCGGCACGACCGCGAAGCCGAAGGGGATCGCGCACACGACCGGCGGCTACCTCGTCGGCGTCGCGACGACGCACCACTACATCTTCGACCTCAAGCCCGAGACCGACGTCTACTGGTGCGCGGCCGACATCGGCTGGATCACCGGCCACAGCTACATCGTCTACGGGCCGCTCTGCAACGGCGCGACGAGCGTGATCTACGAGGGGACGCCCGACTATCCCGACAAGGACCGCTGGTGGGAGATCGTCGAGCGCTACGGCGTCACGATCCTCTACACCGCGCCGACCGCGATCCGCACCCACATGAAGTGGGGGCCGGAGTTCGCCGCGCGCCACGACCTCTCGTCGCTGCGGCTGCTCGGCTCGGTCGGCGAGCCGATCAACCCCGAGGCGTGGATGTGGTACCGCGAGCACATCGGCGGCGACCGCTGCCCGATCGTCGACACCTGGTGGCAGACCGAGACCGGGATGATCCTGATCACGCCGCTCCCGGGCGTGACGACGACGAAGCCGGGCTCGGCGACGAAGCCCTTCCCCGGCGTCGCGGCCGCGGTCGTGAACGAGATCGGCGAGGAGGTCGGCCCGGGCGGCGGCGGCTACCTCGTGCTGAAGCGGCCGTGGCCGGCGATGCTGCGCGGGATCTTCGGCGACGACGCCAGGTACCGGCAGACGTACTGGTCGCGGATGGAGAACATCTACTTCGCCGGCGACGGCGCCCGCATCGACGAGGACGGCGACTACTGGCTGCTCGGCCGGGTCGACGACGTGATGAACGTCTCCGGCCACCGCATCTCGACGATCGAGGTCGAGTCGGCGCTCGTCGACCATCCCGTCGGTCGCGGAGGCCGCGGTCGTGCGGGCGCGCCGACGCGATCACCGGCCAGGCGATCGTCGCCTTCGTGACGCTGAAGGGCGGCCAGGAGCCGTCGGTCGAGATGCTCGAGGAGCTCCGCAACCACGTCGGCAAGAAGATCGGCGCGATCGCGAAGCCGGCCAACATCGTCTTCACGCCCGAGCTGCCGAAGACCCGCAGCGGCAAGATCATGCGCCGGCTCCTGCGCGACGTGGCGGAGAACCGGCCGCTCGGCGACACGACGACGCTGGCCGATCCGGCGGTCGTCACCGAGCTGAAGGAGCGCGCGGACTCCGAGAAGTCGGAGGAGTAGCCGCCGTTACGTTTCGTTTCCTTGTGTCACTCTCCTGGCATGAGGGCTCGTCTCGTCATTGCGCTCGTCGCGGCACTGGTGCCGGTGGGCGCCGCGCACGCCGCCGTCCGCGTTGCCGTGACCCCGTCGGCGGTGCTGGTCGACGCGCCGGTCGACGTCCGCGTCACCGGGCTCGCGCCGCGCGCGAGCGTGACGCTGCAGGCGACGACGAAGGACTATCTCGGCAAGCTCTGGCGCAGCCGGCTCGCAGTGCAGGCCGACGCGCACGGCGTCTACGACACGAACCGGAACATGCGGCTCTTCTGGTCGATGCAGTGCGCGAGCGGCGTGCCCACGTGCGGCTTCGGGTTGCCGCTCGGGCCGACGGACGTCGACATCGATGTCGTTCGCTCCGGCCGCGTCGCAGGGGAGGCCGTGCTCTCGCGCAGCGGCGTCGCGGCCGACGTCGTTCAGACCGATACGACGCTCGCGGCGCAGGGCTTCGTCGGCGCGTACTTCGCGCCGCCCGTGGGTGCAGCGCCGGGTCCGGCAGTCCTCGCGATCGGCGGCTCGGAGGGCGGCTACGGCCCGTACCCGGCTGCCCTGCTCGCGTCGCACGGCTACCCGTCGCTCTCCCTCGCGTATTTCGACGAGCCGGGGCTGCCGCAGACGCTGAAGGACATCCCGCTCGAGTACTTCGCCACCGCTCTGCGCTGGCTCGCGGCGCAGCCCGGCGTCGACCCGAAGCGGGTGGTGCTGCTGGGCGGCTCGCGCGGCGGCGAGGGCGCCCTGCTGATCGGCTCGACGTACCCCGACCTCGTGCACGCGGTGATCGCGGACGTGCCGAGCGATCAGGTCGTTCCGTCGTTCCCCGACACCTCCGGCTTTGCCTGGACGCTCGGCGGCCGGCCGATCCCGTACGGTCCGATCCCCGTGGAGAAGATCGGTGGGCCGGTGCTCGCCTTCGGCGGCGGCCAGGACCAGGTCTGGGATTCGTTCGACGCGGTCAAGAGCATCGTCGCCCGCGCCCACGCCCACGGGCGCACGGACATCGTCGGAGTCGAGTACCCCCTGGCCGGACACGGCCTCTCCTCCGTGCCGAACACGCCGCCGTTCGAGACCGCGAAGATCCAGGTGGCACCGGGGATCTTCGACGAGTTGGACCTCGGCGGGACGCCCGCTGCCAACGCCGCCGCTCAGGTCTCGTCGTGGGCGCGCGTGCTGCGCTTCATGGCCGCGCTCTAGGGAAGCAGCTTCTCGAACCGCTCGGCGTCGTCGAACGGGCCGATCAGCGCGAGCTTGATCCCGCGGTCCTCGATCAGGTCGCGCGCGACCCGCTGCACGTCCTCGCCGGTGACCTCGTCGAGCGCGTCGAGCACCTCCTGCGGATCGACCGCGCCGCCCTCGAGCACCTCGCGGCGGAGGCCGTACATGATCAGCCCCTGCGGGCTCTCGAGCGAGAGGACGAAGCGGCCCTTCGCGAAGCTGCGCGCCTTCTCGAGCTCGTCGGAGGGGACGGGCTCGGCCGCGATCCGCTCGAACTCCGCCACGATCGTCGTGACCGCGTCCTCGATCCGGTTGATGTCGACGCCGGCCTGGGAGTAGAGCGAGCCCGCGTCGGTGTAGCTGTGGTTGACGCCGAAGACGTAGTAGGCGAGCCCGCGGCGCTCGCGCACCTCCGTGAAGAGGCGCGACGACATGCCGCCGCCGAGCACGTTGGCGACCATCTGCAGCGCGAAGCGGTCGGGATGCTCGAGCGGGTAGCTGCGGACGCCGACGCAGATGTGCGCCTGGTCGGACTGCTTCGTGAACACCTTCACCTGCGAGCCGTTCTCGGGCGGGAGCTCGACCGGGGCGACCTCGCCCGTCTCGGCCGGCTCGAGGTCGCCGAGCCGGCGCTCGATCTCGCCGAGGAGGTCGCCCTCGATCCTGCCGCCGACGCCGACGACCATCCGCGAGGGCTTGTACCAGCGGTCGAGGTAGCCGAAGAAGGTCTCGCGCTTCGCGCCGCGGACCGTCTCCTTGCGGCCGATGATGTCCCAGCCGAGCGGCTGGTCGCCGTAGAGCAGCTCGTCGTAGACGCCGCCGATGAAGTCGCGCGGCGTGTCGAAGTACATGTTCATCTCCTCGACGATCACGCCCTTCTCGCGCTCGATCTCGTCGACCTCGAACTTCGAGTTGCGGAGCATGTCGGTCGAGCACGTCGAGCGCGACGTCGCGGTGCTCGGCCGCGCACTTGACGTAGTAGCCGGTGTACTCCTTGCCGGTGAAGGCGTTGAACTCGCCGCCGATCGAGTCGATCTCGCCGGCGATGTCGCGCGCGGTCGGGCGCCGCTTGGTGCCCTTGAAGAACATGTGCTCGGCGAAGTGCGCGATCCCGTTCGTCTCGGGGGTCTCGTAGCGCGAGCCGGCCGCGAGCATCACGGAGACGGTCACCGACTGGGCCTGCGGCATCGGCGCGGTGACGACGCGCAGGCCGTTGCCGAGGGTCTGTCGCTCGAACGCGCTCACGAGGAGGCATGCTACCCACCGGATGTCAGGTGACTTGACCCGTGCCGCGATCGCCGCCCAGCCGGACTGGCTGCGCGCGGTGCCGACCGGCCTTCGCTTCCCGGACGGCGTGCGCCGGCTCTTCACCGGCTGCGGCACCTCCTTCCACGCGGCGCAGACCGGCGGCGACGCGGCGCAGGCGCTCGAGCTCGTGCTCCGGCCCGAGCGCGACGCCGAGCTGCTCGTCGTCGTCAGCCACGAGGGCGACACGCCGCTGACGCTCGAGGCGGCCCAGGCCTGGCGCGGGCCCCGCTGGCTCGTGACGGGGAAGGCCGAGAGCCCGCTCGCGGCGCTCTGCGACGAGGTGATCGTCTGCACGCCGGAGATCGAGCAGAGCTGGTGCCACACCGCGAGCTACACCTGCGCGGTCGCGGCGATCGACGCGCTCGCCGGCAACGAGATCGGCTGGCTCGGCGACGCGGCGGCCGCGGCGGAGGGCTTCCCCGCCTCCGCACACGAGCGCTTCCTCGTCGCGGGAGCCGGGCGCGACTGGCCGACCGCGCAGGAGGCGGTGCTGAAGCTGCGCGAGGGCGCCTTCGTCGCCGCGGAGGCCTACGAGACCGAGCAGCTCCTCCACGGCTTCCTGGCCGCGGTGGACGAGTCGGTGCGCGCCTTCGTGCTCGAGGGCGAGGGCCGGGCGGCGGACCGCGCGGCGTCGGCTGCCGCTGCTCTCCGCGAGCTCGGCTGCGACGTGAGCCTCGTGCCGACGCGCCATCCCGCTGTCGACATCGTCCCGTTCCAGAAGCTGACCGTCGCGCTGGCCGAGCTGCGCGGCGTCGACCCGGACCGGATCCACCGCGACGACGAGCGCTGGGCCAGCGCGGCCGCGGCCGGCAAGGCCGACAACGCGGCCTAGGGCCGGTCCTCGAGGCGGTAGACGAACCGCAGCGCCTGCCAGCTCTCGTCGATCGCCGCGCTCTTGTTGTCGACGAGGCCGTTGGCGAGGCCGATCGCCTGGACGGTCTCGAAGTCGAGGTCGGTCTCGATCCGGGACGCCTTCTTCGGCCACGCGACCCACAGCCCGTCCCGGGGCGAGAGCGTCGCCTTCAGCGCGGCGAAGCGCCGCTCGAGCTCTGCCCTGCTCGTCGTGAAGAGGACGAGCACCTCGGTGCCCCCGGCCTGGCGCCGAGCTTCGTCCCCAGGGGAGTGCCGGAGTAGTCCCTAGCGGGCATGCCAGGCCGCGAGCAGCTCGGCCTCGCGCTCCGGGGCGAGCCCGGCTCTGCCCTGCCGCGGAGCGCCCTGGCCCGTCCACTCTGGAACGTCGCGCACCGTCTCGGCCAACGGCCGGAACGTCAGCCCCGCGGCGAGCGCGCGCGAGACGTCGACGAGATGGAAGCTCCGCTCCTCGTCGTTGCCTTCGGCGATCCAGAGCGGCAGCTCCGCGAACTCGCCGACCTCGTGCTCGACAAGGAACGCATCGTCGACCCAGGTCACCCGCTCCGCCCCGCACGCCTCGAGGAGCGCTTCGAACGTCAGCTCTCGGGGTCGGCCCGTGGCGTTGAAGACGCCGGTCGCCCCCGCCTCGACCATCCGAACGATCCACTCGGCGAGGTCGCGAACGTCGATGAACTGCACGGGCCGGTCGCGCGGGGCCGGCGCAAGGATCTCGCCGCCGCGACGTGCCCGTTGCGGCCAATAGGTGAAGCGGTCGGTCGGATCGTCAGGGCCTACGATCAGCCCGGGCCGCACTACGAGCGCCAGCCCACGGAGCGCGCGCTCCACCTCAGCCTCGCAGAGCGTCTTCAGCGCACCGTAGTGCCGCTGGACGTCCTCGCTTCCGTGATCGTCGAGCACGGCGAGCGGCGAGTCCTCGGTCGGCGGCTCGGCGAAGCTCGCGTAGGCGGAGACCGAGGAGACGAACACGTAGCGGTCGACCGCGTCGGCCAGGAGTTCCGCCGAGGCCCCCACGATGCGCGGCACGTAGCCGGAGGTGTCGACGACGGCGTCCCACTGGCGCCCCTCGAGCGCGGCCAGGTTCCCGTCGCGATCGCCGCGGAGGTGCTCCGCCTCGGGGAAGAGCCCGGGGTTCGTCTCGCCGCGCGTGAAGAGCGTCACCTCGTGGCCGGAGGCGAGCGCCGAGGCGGCGACGTGCTTCCCGAGGAACTTCGTCCCGCCGAGGAGCAGGAGCCTCACAGCGCGTCGAGCTCCGCGAGTAGCCTGTCGACCTCCCCGGCCGTGTTGTAGTGGACGAAGCCCACCCGTACGGCGCCGTCCGGCAGGCCGAGCCGCTCCATGATCTCGACCGCGTAGTAGTTCCCGTGCCAGACCGCGAAGCCGCGCTCGCCGAGCAGGGCCGAGACCTCGGCCGGGCTTCGGCCCGTCACGTTGAAGGCGAACGTCGGCACGCGGCCTTCCATCGTCGGCAGGCCGTACAGCGTCACGTTCGCCGGCAGGCCCTCGAGGAAGCGCTCGCCCAGCCCGCGCTCGTGCGCTCGGATCGCGTCCCAGCCGAGCGACTCGACGTGCTCGATCGCGGCGACGGTCCCCGCGAGCAGCTCGTGCTGCATCGTGCCGGTGTCGAAGCGGTGGCCGGCCGGCTCGAGCGGCGCGGGCCGCACCTTGTACGGCCGCCACGACTCGAGCAGCTCTCGCCGCCCGAACGCGAGCCCCTGGTGCGGGCCGAAGAACTTGTACGGCGAGCAGATCAGCACGTCCACGCCCCAGGCCGCGACGTCGATCGGCCCGTGCGGCGCGTAGTGGACGGCGTCGGCCCACGCGAGCGCGCCCGCCTCGTGCGCGAGCTCCGCGATCCGCCGCGCGTCGTTCACGGTGCCGACGGCGTTCGAGGCGACCGGGAACGCGACCACGCGGGTCCGGTCGGAGAGCAGCCGCTGCAGGTCGTCGATGTCGAGGGTGCAATCGTCTGCGACTTCGACGAGGCGCACTACGAGGTCCCGGTCGCGCGCCAGCTCGAGCCACGGCGAGACGTTGGCGTCGTGGTCGAGCTTCGTGGCGAGGATCTCGTCCCCGGGCCGGAGCTCCCGGCCGAGTGCGCGCGTGAGCGCGAAGTTGAGGTTCGTCATGCTCGGCCCGAAGGCGACCTCGTCGGCGCCGCAGCCGAGGAAGCGCGCCGCGGCGGCCCTGGCGGTCCCGATCAGCTCGTCGGTGCGGCGGCTCGTCGCGAAGTCGCCGCCGCTGTTCGCGTTCGACTCGCGCAGATAGCCCGCGATCGCCTCGATCACCGAGTCGGGCACCTGCGTCCCGCCCGGCCCGTCGAAGAAGACGAGCGGCTGGCGGAGCGAGGGGAAGAGCGCGCGGACCGTCTCGACGTCGAGGGTGACGGCGCTCACGCGTTGACCACCCATTCGTAGCTCGGCTTCACGGTCAGCGAGGCGCCGATGAAGCAGTCGCGCTCGGCCTTCGCGAGCAACTCGTCGAGACTCGCCGGAGGCGGGTCCAGCTCGGCCTCGATCCGGACGTCGACCTCGACGAACGCAAAGCGGTCGTCCTCGTCCCGGCGGGCGACCGTGCCGTGGGCGGAGCCGCCGGCCGTGACGTGGATCTCTGCCCGGCGGGCGTGGTACTTCAGGCTCTTGATCGAGCAGGCCACGAGCCCTGCGAGCACGAGGTGCTCCGGCGTCCAGGCCTTGCTGAGCTCGAGCGGCGAGCCGCCTTCCGCGAGGGCCGCGCCCGCAGGGTCGAGCGAGGCGCGGTATTCGAACCGGTAGTCCTCGGCGGTCATCCCGGCAGCCTATTTGACAGGATCGGCCCGTGGACGAGCCGCGCATCGCCGTCCTGGGCCCGACCGGCTTCACGGGCCGGCTCGTGCTCGCGGAGGCGCGAGCGGCAGGCGTACCGCTCAGGCTGGTGGGGCGCCGGCGCGAGGCACTCGAGGAGCTCGCGCTCGCGGGCGAGGAGATTAGCGTCGCAGACGCCCCGGCGCCGGGCGACGCGTTCGCCGGCTGCGCGGCGGTGATCTCGTGCGCAGGCCCGTTCCTGCGCATCGGGCCCGCGCCCGTCGCGGCCGCGGTGGCCGCAGGCGCCGACTACCTCGACTCGAGCGGCGAGCAGGCCTGGGCCCGGCTTCTCTTCGAGCGGTTCCGCGAGGCGGAGACCGCGGTGCTGCCGTGCTTCGGCTTCGACTACGTTCCGGGCGACGTCGCTGCCCGCCTCGCCGCGGAGGGGCTCGAGCCGCTCGACGAGATCGTGGTCGCCTATTCGGCGTCTGCCGCCGCCACGAGCCGCGGCACACGGCGGACAGTGGGCGAGATCCTGTCGCAGCCGGTCGTTGCCTGGCACGAGGGCCGACTCGTGGAGTCGAGGCTCGGCGCGACGACCCGGACGGTGGTGTTCCCGTTCGGCGCCCGCGAGGTCGCGGAGTTCGGCGGTGCGGAGCCGCTGACGGTGCCGCGCCACACCGACGTCCGCAGCGTGCGCTCGTACATGCGTCTCGCGAAGCCGGCGGTGAAGGCCGCACGGGCGGCCGGGTTCCTCGCGCCGGTGATCCGGGTCGCCGCCGGTCTTCGCGGGATCGGGCCGGACGACCGGAAGCGCGCCGCGACGCGCTTCGTCGTCGTCGCCGAGGCGCGCGGCCCGCAGGGCGGCCGCCGGGTCACGCTCGCCGGCTCGGACCCCTACCTCCTCACCGCCCGCCTCCTGGTCGCGGGAGCCCGCCTCGAGCCGCGCCGGACCGGGCCGCTCGCGCCAACCGAGGCGTTCGACGCGCAGGCGCTGATCGACGCGGCGGGCGGCCTGCTGCGGATCGAGTCCGTCGAGACCCTCTAGCCGGTCCGGTCCGTCCGGTCCTGCGCCTATGGTGCGAATCGGTGAGGCTTCGGCCCCTCAGCGAGGAAGAGTGCTATGCCCGCTGCTACGGCGGCTGGGAGCCGACCGTCAAGATCGTCCGGCTCGAGCCGCGCCGCCCGCGTTACGAGCTCGACGTGACAGGCGAGGAGCTGAGGCGCCAGCTCGAGGTGAAGCTCGACGCGCGCGCGCCGGACGAGCCCGCCGAGACGGCCGAAGCGGCGTAGCGGGTCTATAGTCAGCGCGTGTCCGGCGGTGGGACCATCGATCATGAGCCGGCCCCCCGCTTCGACGAGGCCGGCGACGCGACGCGGCGCACCCGGCTCGCGAACGAGCGCACCTACCTCGCGTGGTGGCGGACCGGGCTCACCGCCCTGGCCGTCAGCCTCGGCGCCGGCAAGATCGTGCCGGGCATCACGGGCGGAGCGCGCTGGCCGTGGGTGATCCTCGGAGTCCTGTACGCAGTGCTCGGGATCGGCTTCATCGCCTACGGATACCGGCGCCAGAAGGCGGTGGACGGAGCGATCGAGCGCGGCGAGTTCGAGCGGCCCGACCCCCGCGCGGTGCTCGTGCTGGCGGTGTTCGGCGCGGCTCTCGGAGTCCTCACCGTCGTCCTCGTGATCGCGGCGACCTGAGATGAACGCGGAGCAGGTCAGGGACGCAGTCGCGGCAGGGGCGATCGTGCTCGATCTACGCCCCCCGGCGCGCTTTGCGGCGGCGCACGTGCCCGGGGCGGTCACGATGCAGTTCAACCGGGCGGATCTCGCCGACCGGGCCGAGCTGATCCTCCCGCACGGCCAGGAGCTCGTCGTGCAGGACGAGCCGGACGCGGAGGCTCGGACCGCGGTCGACCTGCTGCGCGAGGCCGGCTTCCACGTGCTCGGCCACCTGGAGGGCGGGCTCGCCGCGTGGCAGGTCGCCGGCGAGCCGTTCGCCTCACTTCCGCTGATGAGCGTGACCGAGCTCCACGAGCGCACGGCGGACTACCTCGTCCTCGACGTGCGCGAGGGCTTCGAGTATCGCAACGGCCACGTCGAGGGCTCGGTGCACCTGCCGACGGAGCAGGCCTGGGAGCGGGCGCAGGAGATCGAGTCCGACCGGCCGATCGCGGTGATCTGCGACGACCAGATCCGCAGCGCGGCGGTCGCCTCGATGCTGCAGCGCGAGGGCAGGGACGCGAGGCTCGTGACCGGCGGGATCGTCGACTGGCTCGAGCGTGGCTACCCGGTCGTCACCGTCTAGCGCCGTCCCTGACGTCCTCGCGCCGGGGCTCTCGGCGGTCTTCTGCGGCATCAACCCGGGCCGCGTCTCCGCCGCCGCGGCGGCTCACTTCGCGAATCCGCGCAACGACTTCTGGCGGCTGCTCCACGCGGCCGGGTTCACGCCGCGGCTGCTCGAGCCGTCGGAGCAGCACTCGCTGCTTCGGTACGGCTACGGGATCACGAACGCGGCCTACCGCACGACGCCGGGCTCGGGCGACCTGCGCCGGGCCGACTTCGCCGGCTCCGCGGAGCGGCTCGAGCGGCTCGCCGACGAGCTCCGGCCGGGCGCGATCGGCTTCGTCGGCAAGGAGGCCTACCGCGGCGCCTTCGGCGAGCGCCCCGAGCTCGGGCTCCAGGAGCGCAGGCTCGGGGAGACGAGGCTCTTCGTGCTCCCGTCCACCTCGCCGGCGAACGCGGCCGTGCCGTGGGACGAGCGGCTGCGGTGGTTCCGTGCCTTCCGTGCCTCGATCGAGTGATCTGCGTTCTCTCCCCCCGGATGGGGGAGGAAGGGTCACCCAGCGCGGGCTACGGTGCCCCCAAGCGAGACGCCACGCTCGCGCCCACCGCCCGGCCCTCCACAGGATTCCTTTCTAGTCCATCCACCGGTTCGTGATCGGTGTGCGCCGGTCTCGTCCGAAGGCCTTGGGGTGCAGCTTCACTCCCGGCGGCGCCTGGCGGCGCTTGTACTCGGCCCGGTCGATCATCCGCAGCGCGCGCTCGACGACGTCGGGGTCGAACCCGTCCGCGAGCAGCTCGTCGCGCGTTCGGTCGAGCTCGACGTAGGCCTCGAGCACGGGGTCGAGCGCCGCGTAGGGTGGCAGCGAGTCCTCGTCGCGCTGGTCGGGGCGCAGCTCGGCGCTCGGCGCCCGTTCGATGATCGAGACCGGGATCAGCTCGCGCCCTGCCCGCTCGTTCAGGTGGCGGGCGAGGCGGAACACGTCCGTCTTGTAGACGTCCTTGAGAAGCGCGAAGCCTCCGGCCATGTCCCCGTAGAGCGTTGCGTAGCCGACCGAGAGCTCCGACTTGTTGCCGGTCGCGACGAGCAGCCAGCCGAACTTGTTGGAGAGCGCCATCAGCAGCACGCCGCGCGCGCGAGCCTGGACGTTCTCCTCGGCCAGATCGGGGTCGTGGCCCTCGAACGGCCCGGCGAGAGTCTCGGTGAACGCGTCCACGACGGGCAGGATCGGAAGCTCGAGAAACGGGCAGCCGAGGCTCTCGGCGAGCGCCCGGGCGTCGGACTGCGTCTCGGCGGACGAGTAGCGAGACGGCATCGAGACGCAGTGGACGCGCTCGGGCCCGAGGGTCTCGGCGGCGAGGGCGGCGACGAGGGCGGAGTCGATCCCGCCGGAGACACCGACCACGACTTCCGTGAAGCGGTTCTTCGCCACGTAGTCGCCGAGGCCGAGCTCGAGCGCGAGCCGCATCTGCTCGAGGTCGTCGACGAGCGGGGCGACGGTCGCCTTCGCGGGCGCGCGCTTGGGGCCCGGCTCCGCGAGCGGGACGAGCTGCGGCTCGGGCTCGGCCTCGAGCTCGCGCGCGAGAGCGCGGCGGCGGACGTCGCGCAGGCGGCGGGCGACGACCGCCTCGGGCTCGACGTCGGCGACGAGCAGGCACTCGACGAAGCCGGGCGCCCGAGCGATCACCTCGCCCTCGTCGTCGAGCACGACGGAGTGGCCGTCGAAGATCAGCTCGTCCTGGCCGCCGACGGCGTTGCAGAAGGCGAGGAAGCACGTGTTGTCGCGGGCGCGGGTGACGAGCATCTCCTCCCGCTCGCGGTCCTTGCCGACGTGGAACGGCGAAGCGGAGATGTTCGCGATCAGGTGCGCGCCCGCGAGCGCGAGGTCGGTTGCAGGCGGCCCCGGCTGCCAGATGTCCTCGCAGACCGTCGGCCCGACGAGCGCCGAGCCGAGCTGGAGCAGGACGAGGTTGCGGCCCGCGGCGAAGTAGCGGTCCTCGTCGAAGACGCCGTAGTTGGGCAGGAAGCGCTTCCGGTAGACGGCCTTGACCTCGCCGTCGGCGCACACCGCGCAGGCGTTGAAGAGGTCGCGGTCGAAGTGGGGGAAGCCGACCAGCGCGGCCGTGCCGTGGACTGCGGCCGCGATCTCGCGCAGCGTCCGCTCGGCGGCCCGGACGAACCCCGGCCGCAGGAGGAGGTCCTCCGGCGGGTAGCCGGTGACCGCCAGCTCTGGGAAGAGGACGAGATCGGCCTCGGCGTCGCGCGCCTCCTCGAGCCGGGCGAGGATCCGGTCGCGGTTGCCCTCGAGGTCGCCGACGACCGTGTTGATCTGAGCCAGGGCGAGCCGCATCCCACTTGCGAGAATACCGGTGACCGTCGCGACGAAATCGTCACGCTTCCGGCACAGTGCCGCGCGCCGGCGGCCGCTACCGTCTCCAGCCCCGTGGGTGGGTGGGGGTTTGGGATGGGACCGGACCTAAGAGGTGCGCCGCAGCCGGATCGAGTTCAGGTCCTCCGCGACGACCTCGTCCGCCCGCACGATCAGCTCCTCGACGTCGTCGTGCTCGGCGTGGAGGTAGCGGCCGCCGAGCGCGTCCGCGCGGCCCGAGGCGAGCACCCGAACGAGCGCGGGCGCGCGCTCCGGCGACGTCCACGGCGCGTCGTCGCCGAACACGGGTGCCGTCATCTCCGTCTGCACCAGCCCCGGCGAGATGTGGAACGCGCGCACGCCGTGCCCCCGCGACTGCGCATCGAGGGCCTCGGTGAAGCGGCTGAGCGCCGCCTTGCTCGCGCCGTAGGCGGTGCCGAGGCCCATGTCGGGGTCGATCGGCAGGTACGCCGCCCCCGAGCTGACGTTCACGATCCGCCCGTGGCCCCGCCCGATCATCTCCGGGAGCACCGCGCGGCAGCAGAGGAACGCACCGCGGACGTTCACCTCGAACACGTGCCACCACGCATCGGGATCCTCCTCCCAGGCGACGCGCTGCTCGCCGGAGATGCCCGCGTTGTTGACCAGCAGGTCGAGCGCGCCGAGCCCCGAGATCCAGCGCTCGACGTCCTCCCGCCGCGAGACGTCGCCGACGAGCGCGCGCCCGCCGATCTCCTCCGCGACGGCCTCGACCTGCTCGCTCGTCCGACCGGTGACGGCAACGTCCATTCCGGCCCCGGCCAGCTCGCGGGCGATGTTCGCACCGATCCCGCGGCCTCCGCCGGTGACGAGAGCCGTTCCGCTCAGTGCGTCAGCCATCGACAGCCTCCTTGATCTCGTCGAGCGATTCCGGGTTCTCCACCGACGACATGTCGCCGGGATCCAGTCCGAGCGCCGTTGCGCGAACCGCGCGCCGCACGATCTTCGCCGATCGCGTCTTCGGCAGCGCCGCCACCAGCACGACTCGCTCCGGGCGCGAACGCCTTGCCCAGCTCCGCCGCGACGACCGCGCGGATCCCGGCCGGATCCGGCTCGCGGCCCGGCGCGGGCACGCAGAAGAGCCAGACGACCTCTCCCTTCACCTCGTGCGGCACGCCGATCGCCGCCGCCTCGGCCACGTCCGGGTGCGACACCGCCGCCGACTCGAGCTCCGCGGGCCCGATCCGCTTGCCGGCGATGTTCAACGTGTCGTCCGAGCGGCCGTGCAGGTACCAGTAGCCGTCCTCGTCGACGGAGGCCCAGTCGCCGTGGCACCAGACCCCGGGGAAGCGGCGCCAGTAGGTGTCGAGATAGCGCTCCGGATCGCGCCAGATCCCGCGCGTCATCCCCGGCCAGGGCCGCCTGCACACGAGCTCGCCGACCTCGCTGCGCACGGGCCGGCCGTCGGCGTCGAACACGTCCATCGCCGCCCCGAGCGCGGGGAACCCGAGCGCGACCGGCTTGATCGGCTCCACGATGCAGGTCGAGAGGAAGCAGGCACCGACCTCGGTGCCCCCGGAGATGTTGACGATCGGGACGCGGCCGCCGCCGACGTGCTCGGCGAGCCAGAGGTAGGGGCCGAGGTTCCACGGCTCGCCGGTCGTCGTGATCGCGCGCAGCGAGGAGAGGTCCGCAGCCGGCTCGCCCTTCGGGATCAGCGCCCGCACCAGCGTGGGCGAGACGCCGAGCATCGTCACGCGCTCCGACTCGACGAGCCGCCAGAGCCGGTCGTCGGGCCAGTCCGGGCGCGCCCTCCGCATAGACGACCGTCGCCCCGGCCGCACCCGCGCCGACCACGGTCCACGGCCCCATGATCCAGCCCATGTCCGTCGAGAAGTGCACGCGGTCGCCCGGGCCGATGTCCGACTGGTACGCGGCTTCGCGGGCGATCGAGACCAGGAAGCCGCCATGGACGTGGAGCACGCCCTTCGGGCGGCCGGTCGTGCCCGAGGTGTACGCCAGCAGATACGGCGCCTCCGAGTCGACCTGCACCGGCTCGACGGCGCCCGTGCGGCCCGCGACGAGCTCGTCCCAGAAGACGTCCCGACCGGCCGACATCGGAGCGTCCGAGCCGAGCCGCCGCCACACGACCACGCGCTCCACCGACGGCGCCGTGAGGAGCGCCTCGTCGGCGATCTCCTTCATCGCCACGACCTGGCCGCGGCGCAGCGAGCCGTCCGCCGTGATCAGCGCGGTCGCGCCCGCATCGGCGAGCCGCGCTGCGATCGCGTGGGCCGCGAAACCGGAGAAGATCGGCACCTGCACGGCACCGAGATGCGCCAGTGCGTGCGAGGCGATCGCGACCTCGGGCGCCATCGGCAGGAACGTGCCGACGACGTCTCCCTCGCCGATCCCGAGCGCGGCCAGACCTTCCGCCAGCAGGTACACCTCGCGCGAGAGCTCGGCCCACGAGAGCGCGCGCCGTCCGCCGTCCTCGGGCTGCCAGACGGCGGCCTCGCCCTCGAGCCCCGCCCAGCGATGGACGCAGTTCCACGCGAGGTTGAGCCTGCCGCCCACGAACCAGCGAGCCCACTCGGGGCCGCGCGACTCGTCGAGCACGGCCTCCCACGGATGCGAGAACTCGAGCCCGAGATCCTCGACCACCGCCGGCCAGAACCGCTCCGGCTCGTCTACAGAGACGCGGTGGAGTGCGTGGAAGTCGGCGCAGCCGAGGCGGCGCATCAGCCGCGTCACGTTCGCGTGCTCGACGACCTCGGCGCTCGGCTCCCAGACGTAGTCCCCCAAGGCTCCGGCCAGATTACTCGACGCGCGAGGCCGGCGGACCGGTAACTTAGTGGTTGCTAACTTCCGAGACGGAGAGGACAGGCCCGATGAAGGCACGCATTCTCGCGCCCGAGAACCGCAAGTGGTGGACGCTCGCAGCGCTCTCGTTCGCGCTCTTCATGATCATGCTCGACAACACGGTCGTGAACGTCGCGCTCCCGTCGATCCAGCGCGACCTCGGGATCGGCATCTCCGAGCTCGAGTGGATCGTGACCGCCTACGCGCTCTCGTTCGCCGTGTTCCTGCTCACGGGCGGCAAGCTCGCCGACCGCTTCGGCCGTCGCCGCGTGTTCCTGATCGGGCTCGTCACCTTCACCCTCTCGTCGCTCGCGTGCGGGCTCGCCGGCAGTGCCGGGATGCTGATCGGCGCGCGCGCGGTCCAGGGCGTCGGCGCGGCGCTGATGATGCCGGCGACCCTCTCGATCATCTCGGCGGTGTTCCCGGCGCGCGAGCGGGGAACGGCGATCGGGATCTGGGCCGGCGTCTCCGCGATGGCGCTCGCGATCGGCCCGCTGATCGGCGGCCTGCTGACCGAGAAGGTCAACTGGAACTGGATCTTCTACGTCAACGTCCCCGTCGGCATCCTCGGCATCGTCGCGGCGTTCATCCTCGTGCCGGAGTCCCGCGACACGAGCGCGGTGCAGCGGCTCGACCTCCCGGGCCTGATCACCTCCGCGGTCGCGGTGTTCGCGCTGACCTACGCGCTGATCGAGGCGAACACGTACGGCTGGACCTCGGCGCGGATCCTCGGCCTGTTCGTGCTGTTCGCCGTCGCGCTGCTCGCATTCGTCCTGCTCGAGACCCACCAGAAGGCGCCGATGCTCGACCTCGGGCTGTTCAGGAACGGCACCTTCGCCGGCGCCAACACGATCGCGCTGATGGTCTCGCTCGCGATGTTCGGCGTCTTCTTCTTCATCTCGCTGTTCATGCAGAACATCCTCCACTACTCCGCGATCAAGGCGGGCGCGACCTTCCTGCCGATGACGATCCTGATCATCCTGGTCGCTCCGCTCGCGGGCGCGCTGTCCGACCGGCTCGGCTCGCGCTGGCTGATGACGGCCGGGATGACGCTCGTCGCGGGGTCGCTCGTGGTCTTCGCGCAGCTCGACCAGAGCTCCGGCTTCTGGAACATCCTGCCCGGCCTCCTGATCGGCGGCGTCGGGATGGCGATGACGATGTCGCCGATGACCTCCGCGACGCTCTCGGCGGTGTCGGTGGACAAGGCAGGCGTCGCATCCGGTGTGCTGAACACCTTCCGCCAGGTCGGCGGCTCGCTCGGGATCGCGATCGGAGGGGCGATTCTCGCGTCGTACGTCTCGGTGCCGCCGCAGAGCCCGCAGTTCGCCGACGAGTTCGTGAACGGGCTGCACCACTCGCTCTACACCAGCGCCGGGATCGCCTTCGCCGCCGCGCTCGTGGCCGCGGTGACCATCCGCAAGCAGCGGGTCTCGGCTCCGGCCCCCGAGGGCATCGAGGCCGTCGCGGCATGACGACGGCCCGTCTCTCGGCGCCCGAGCGTCGCCAGGCGGTGCTCGACGCCGCCTGCCGG
Organism: uncultured Actinomycetes bacterium; assembly: GCA_963746005.1. Lineage (GTDB taxonomy): Bacteria > Actinomycetota > Thermoleophilia > Gaiellales > Gaiellaceae > CAVQZA01. Next base: position 51,566 of record CAVUZM010000026.1, read on the forward strand.
ATCTTCTCCGAGGGGAGCTACCGGGGCACCACTACGGCCGAGATCGCCCGCGAGAGCGGCGTCTCCGAGCCGATCCTCTACCGGCACTTCGCTTCGAAGCGCGAGCTCTACCTCGCGTGCCTCGAGACCGCCTGGAACGACACGCGCGCCCGCTGGGACGAGCGCGTCGCGGCCGAGCCGGATCCCGGGCGGTGGATACCCGCCATCGCGGTCGAGGCGTTCGAGGTCCGCACGTGCCCGGCTGTGCTCGCCGACCTCTGGGTGCAGGCGCTCTCGGTGTCGACCGAGGACCCGGTGATCGGCGCTGCGCTCTCGGCGCAGATGCGAGAGGTGCACGACTACGTCGCCGGCCTCATCCGCCGCTCGCAGGCCGCGGGCGGAGTGGTGGACGCGCGCGATCCCGAAGCGGAGGCGTGGATCTTCGTCTCGGTGGGGCTGCTGCGGACGGTGGCCGGACGGCTCGGCGGACTGCTCGGGCCCGGCGACCTCGACCGCATCCGCTCGTCCCGGGTCGAGTGGATGCTCGGCCTCGACGCCGCCTGACCGCCGGACCACGAAGGAGACCCCCGGCTGCGGCCCCGGGGGTCGATCCTTCGAAGAGGATCGCCACACTTTGGGTGACGATCCGGCGGTTGTGGCTCTGCGGCCCAGCCACGCCTCCGGATCTTCTGTCGCCCGACTGCGGCGCTCCCCCTGCATCCTGACCTGGCGTCCGGCCCGGCTGCAAGTGGGCTCACTATAGGCGCCGCTGTCCAGGTCCGTCAAGTAGCTCGGTCAAGTGATTTTGAAAATGGCGGCTTCACCGGGTTTTCCCTGCGCAAATGCCCCTTTTGGGTGATGCCCCAACGGGCCAACTTGCTCTTAGGTGAACTAACAGGTTCACTACACACCTGCCGCCGCAGTGAATTCCGAAATCCGCAACCGCACCCGCACAACTGCCGCCCAGCCGGGCTCGATCCGGCTTGGCGAGCGTCTCCGTCAGCTTCGCGTCTCCGCGGGGCTCACGCAGACCGAGCTCGCCGGCGAGCGGTTCTCGAAGGAGTACGTGAGCCAGATCGAGCGCGGCAAGACGCGCCCGACCGACGAGACCGTCGAGTGGCTCGCGGCAAGGCTCGGGGTCGACTCGGGCTTCCTGGCGAACGGCGTCTCCACCGACGAGCGGGGCCGGGTCGAGTCGGCGCTTGCGCGCGTCGAGGCGCTGCTCGAGTCCGACCAGGTCGCCGAGGCGGCCGAGGAGATCGAGAACGTCCGCACGGCCGTGCGCGCGACCGGCGTGGTCGAGCTCGAGGCACGCGTCCTCCTGAACGACGCCAAGGTGAAGGCGCGGCTCGGCGAGGTGCGCGAGGCCCTCGATGTGCTCGCGCGCGTCCGCGCGATCGTCGAGGGACCGCCCTTCTCCGACGTCGAGCGCGCCGAGGTGCTGTTCATGTTCGGCGTCTGCCGCTTCAAGCTCTCGTCGATCCAGACCTCGATCGGGCTCCTCACGCAGGCGCTCACGCTCGCCGACGGCGCAGGCCTTCCGTGCGACCGGCTCCGGTCCGACATCCTGAGCTGGCGCTCGCGCGGGTACAGGCAGATGCGCGACTTCGAGGCGGCCCGCGAGGACGTCGAGCGCGCGCTCGAGCTCGCCGAGGCGCTCGACGACCGCCGTGCGCTGGCGAACGCGAACTTCCAGGCCTCGATCGTCGCCGAGCGCCAGGGCCACTGGGTGCTCGCGCGCACGTACGCCGAGCGCGCGAAGGCCCAGTACGAGGAGCTCTCGAGCCTCGAGAGCGTCGGCCGGCTCCTGAACAACCTCGGCGGCCTCAACCTCCTCCTCGGCAAGCCGGAGGACGCGGAGGCGCTGCTCAAGGATTCGTTCCGCGTCGCGCTCGAGGTCGGCAACGATGCCGACGCGGCCCGCGCGGTCTCCTCGCTCGCTCAGGTGCACCTGCGCATGGGCGACAACGAGCTGGCCGAGGAGCAGGCGCGGCACGCGCTGCAGCTGCTCGACGGCCGCGAGGACTATCTCGACGAGATCGGCAATGCGCAGCTCGTCCTCGGCCGCGCGTTGCTCGAGGTCGGCCGGCTCGACGAGGCCGACGAGGCGTTCCGTGACGCAGCCTCCAGCTTCGACCAGCTCTCATCGGCCAGCCACAAGGCGGCCGCATGGGTTGCCCAGGGCGATCTGGCGGCGGCCCGCGGCGACGACCGCACGGCGTCGCGGCTGTACCGGACCGCCGCCGAGGCACTTCAGGACTTCCGCTTCTAACCCGAGAGACACGAGAGGAGGTGTTTCATATGTCGAAGGCTCGTCTCATCTACCTTCTGGTGATCGCATCCGTGTTTGCGTTCTACCTGGCGTCGGTTGTGAGGACTCCGGCCCTCAGCCATGTCGCAGGTTTCGCGAGTGGCGACAGCGGTTTCGCAAGCGGCGACAGCTAGATTCGGGACGCGCGTCCCGGGCTCAGGCGTCAAGGAGGCCCGTGGACGCCCGCACTGCGGGGAACACTCGTCACGCATCGATCCTCCCGGCTGGGAGGCCCCCGTCCACACGGGTAGCACGTGGACCGAGTCTCACCAGACTCCGGGGACGACGCGTGAGGTCTCCGCGGCGTAGAGACGATAGGGCTCGCCGAGCCCCCGGTCGCCCCGTGCGATGGTTCAGGTGTGAGCGCGTCGGATCCGGATCGGCCGGCCAGCGTCCGCGAGGTCGCGGAGCTCCTCGGCGTGCACCCGCAGACCGTCCGGCGCCTGATCCACGAGGGGAAGCTGGAGGGCGTTCGCGTCGGCAACGGGCTCTTCGTCCCCCGGGCTGCGCTCGATCGAGCTCCTCGCGCGGCAGCGCCGCAAGCCGGGGCCCTAGCCCGGCAGGTCGTCCGCGCCGAGCCGCTCGATCACGATCTGCGGCACGCGCGCGTACGGGCTGAGACGGAGCACGGCACGGACGAGCTCCGCGCAGTCCTCCGGCCGGATCATCTCCTCGCCCGGAATCGGCGCCCAGGCCGCCATGGGCGTGTCCACGAAGGCCGGGCAGAGCGCGAGCGCGCGCACGCCGTCACCCTCGAGCTCCGCGTTGAGGGAACGAGTGAACGAGATCACGGCCGCCTTCGTCGCCCCGTAGGCGGCGAGCCCCGGAGTCGGGAGCGTGCCCGCGATCGAGGCCAGGTTGACGATGTGCCCGCGGGTCTCGCGCAGCAGCGGGATCGCACCTCGGGTGAGCAGGAAGAGACCACGAAGGTTGACCCCGAACTGGAGATCCCACTGCTTCGCGGTCATGTCCTCGACGCGGCCGCCGATCCCGAGCCCGGCCGAGTTGACGAGCACGTCGAGACGGCCGTGACGCTCGGTGTGCGCGGCGAGCGCCCGCTCGCAGTCCTCCTCACGGGAGACGTCCGCCGCGACCGCGATCGCGCCGAGCTCGGCCGCCGCCGCCTCGACCTTCGCGGCCGTGCGCGAGACGAGCGTGAGCGCATAGTCCTCGTCGCGCAGCATCCGCGCGAGCGCGAGGCCGATCCCGGATGAGCCGCCGGTGACGAGTGCCGCCTTTTGCACGATGCCTCTCTACGGGCTTCCCGCGTGAAGGTCAAGTGGCCGACGTGGCAAACTTGTGGGCGGAGGACCCGTGAAGGCTCCTCCTCTCCCCCCGGCGGCGCCGGCGGCCTCGGCCGCCGCGCCGCCGGTTGAACCTCCCGTAGCATGGGACGGGTGGAAGCGGGCGCGGTTAGGCTCACCGATCTGACGACGGCCGGCGGCTGCGCCGCGAAGTACTCCGCGGCACGGCTCGAGACGCTCCTCGCGGGCTTCGTCCCGGTCGAGGCCGAGAACTTGCTCGTCGGGCTCGCGCCCGCCGACGACGCCGCCGTGTACAAGCTCGACGACGAGCGCGCGCTCATCTTCACGCTCGACTTCTTCCCGCCGCTCGTCGACGATCCGGGCGACTTCGGCGCGATCGCGGCGACGAATGCGCTGAACGACGTGTTCGCGATGGGCGGCTCGCCGCTGCTCGCGCTCTCGATCGCCGCCTTCCCCGAGGAGCTGCCGGTCGAGACGCTGGCCGCCGTCTTCGCGGCCGCCGACCTCCAGGTGCGCGCGGCCGGGGGCCTCCTCGCCGGCGGCCACACGATCCGCGATCCCGAGCCGAAGTACGGGCTCGCCGTGGTCGGCACCGTCCATCCTTCCGGGATCTGGCCGAAGAACGGCGCGCAGCCCGGGGACGCGCTCTTCCTCACGAAGCCGCTCGGCACCGGGCTCGTCCTCCACGGGGTCAAGCGGGGCCTGGCCGGCCCCGAGGCGCTCGCGGGTGCGGTCGCCTGGATGCGGACGCTCAACCGCGACGCGGCGGACGCGCTGCGGCCGTTCGAGCCGAGCGCGGTCACCGACGTGACCGGCTTCGGCCTGCTCGGCCACGCGCACGAGATGGCGGAGCGGAGCGGCGTCGAGCTGATCCTCGAGCCGGCGCGGTGGCCCGCGCTCGACGGCGCGCTCGAGGTCGCGCGCGCCGGAGAGCGGACGGGCGGCGACCCGCGCAACCGCGAGTTCGCCGCGGCGCACGTCGAGGCGGGCGACACGTCGGACGAGCTCCTCGCGCTCGGCTACGACCCGCAGACGGCGGGCGGTCTGCTCGTCTCGCTCCCCGCCGACCGCTCGGTCACGCTTCAGGGGGCGTTCGCATCGCGCGGGCTGTTCCTGCGGCGGATCGGCACCGTCGGCGCGGGCGCGGGCGTCACGCTAGCCTGAGCGCGTGCACGTCGAGTCGACGCAGCTCGCCCGTGTCCGCGGCCTCTCGCTCTCGCCGACCGCGTTCAGGCGTGTCGCGCTCGCGTCGGCGGTGATGCTCTGGCTGATCGTCGGCACCGGCGCGGCCGTGCGACTCACCGGCTCGGGCCTCGGCTGCCAGCACTGGCCCGGCTGCACCGCGGGCGATCCGTTCCCGTCGAACGGCTACCACTCGTTCATCGAGTTCTCGAACCGCGTCGTCGCCTTCATCACGATCGTGGTGACGCTGGTCGCGTGGCTCGCCGCGCGGCGAACGCCCGGCCTGCTCCGCGGCGCGCGGCTGCTGGCACTCTGGGTCTTCCTCGGCACGCTCGCCCAGGCGCCGCTCGGGCTGATCACGGTCAAGCTCCACCTCCATCCGCTGATCGTGATGACGCACCTCCTGCTCTCGGCGGTCGTGCTCGCGGGCGGGGTCGTGCTGCTGGTCGAGGCGCTCCGGCTCGAGCTGGGCGCGATACCGCCGCTCGTCCCGCAGCGGCTGCAGCGGATCGGGCTCGCGTTCGCCGGCGCCGCGTTCGTGCTCGTGGTGAGCGGCACGTTCGCCACCGCTGCGGGGCCGCACTCGGGCGGCCAGGACGTCAAGCGCTTCGGCACCTTCTGGACCTCGCTCCAGGTTCACGCCTACATCGTCGCGGCGTTCAGCGCCGCATTCGCCTGGCTGCTCGTCTCCCTCTGGTCGCGGCGGGAGCGCTCGCCGAGGCTGTTCCGCCTCGCGCTCGTGCTCGCCGGGCTGCTCGCGGTGCAGATCGCGATCGGCGAGATCCAGTACCGCACCCACCTCCCGTGGGGCCTCGTGCTCGTACACGTGTTCCTCGCCGCCCTGGTGTGGGCCTCGATCGTGGGGCTCGTCACCCTCCTCTATCGGCCGATCGCCTGGCTGCGGCCGCACCCGTAGACTGAGGAGATGCCGGACGAGCTTCGCATCTTCGAGCGGCCGTCCCTCGAGCGGCCCGTTCTGATCACGGCCTTCCGCGGCTGGAACGACGGCGGCCAGGGCGCCTCGCTCGCCGGCGGCTACCTCGCCCGTGCCTGGGACGCGACCCGTTTCGCGGAGATCGACCCCGAGGAGTTCTACGACTTCCAGGCGACGCGGCCGCACGTCTCGCTCGAGGAGGGCCTCACCCGGCGGATCGACTGGCCGGAGAACGCCTTCTACTACTCGCGCGTGCCCGGGACCGACCGCGACGCCGTGCTGCTGCTCGGGATCGAGCCGAACCTGCGGTGGCGCACCTTCTCGGATCTCGTCGTCGGGCCTCGCGAAGGAGCTCCAGGTCGAGCTCGCGGTGACGATGGGCTCGCTGCTCGCGGACGTCCCGCACACGCGGCCCTCGCCCGTGACTGCGAGCGCGAGCGATCCGCAGCTGATCGAGGCCGCTCGACCTGCAGCCGTCGCGGTACGAAGGCCCGACGGGGATCGTCGGCACGCTCCACGACGCGCTTCGCCGGGCCGGGATCGCGTCGGTCTCGATCTGGGCGGCCGTCCCGCACTACGTCTCGCTCGCACCCAGCCCGCGCGCGGCACTCGCGCTCTGCGACAAGCTCGGCGAGCTGCTCAGCGCCGAGATCGACACCGCCGAGCTCCAGGAAGCGGCGGACCAGTACGCCGAGCAGGTGACCGAGGCGGTCTCGACGGACGCCGAGACCCAGGCCTACGTCGAGGAGCTCGAGCAGCGCACCGACGCGATCGACGCCGTCGAGGATCTCCCGTCGGGCGAGTCGCTCGCGGCCGAGCTGACGGAGTTCCTCCGTGAGCGCGACGAGGAGGACGGCGAGGACGACGCCGCCCGCGAGCAGTAACGGCTAGCCGAAGGTGAAGGCGTAGGCCTTCACGCCCGGGTCGAAGCGCAGCTCGAGGATCCCGTTCCGGGCGGCCGGGCCGCTCAGGATCGTGTAGAGGCGGTAGCCGTTCACGTCGACCGTCCCGGCGGGCTTGCCGGCGACCAGCTTCTGGACGTGGCCCTTCCCGCCGAGGACGAGGTACACGTCCTGGGCCTGGAAGTGGAGGCGCAGCCGCGCGCCGAGGCCTGCGACGATCGCCTGCGGCCCGACGTTCCAGACGCCGGCGTAGGCGAGCTCGTCGTCGCCGAGGCCGAACGGGAAGCGGTACGACACGGCCTGGTTGGGCACGATCTTCGAGCCGGCGTAGCGCTGCAGGCGCTCGTAGCCGAGGTACGACTCGGGCGTCGAGGCCTCGGTCGGGGTGCGGTCGGCGACGCTCGTCAGCCGCGCCGGCAGCGGCTTGGCGCCCTCGGCGAGCAGCGCGCGGATCTCCCGCTCGGAGCCGCCGTAGTCGCCCTCGCCGAAGTGGACGTGACGGACATGGCCCGAGCGGTCGATCAGGTACTCGGCGGGCCAGTACTCGTTCGAGTACGCGTTCCAGGTCCCGTACTTGTTGTCGAGCGCGACGGGCCACGTGACGTGGAGGTCGTGCGTCGCCTGGCGGACGTTTCCGAGCACGTGCTCGAAGGCGAACTCGGGCGTGTGGACGCCCACGATCTCGAGCCCGTCCGGGTGGTAGGCGCGCGTACCAGGCGCGGAGGTGGGGCAGGGTGCGGATGCAGTTGATGCAGGAGTACGTCCAGAAGTCGACGAGCACGACCTTGCCGCGCAGGCCGGCGATCGTGAGCGGCCGGTCGCCGGGCGTGTTGAGCCAGTGCGCGATGTCCTTGAACTCGGGGGCGGCGCGGTAGTTGGAGCTCGCGCGGCTTGTGCTGCGCGTGCTGGAGCTTCGCGAGGCGCGCCTCCGCCGAGCCGGTCGCCTCGGTGTGCCGCTGGAGCGCGCTCGTGTAGCCGCCCAGGGCGACCTGGAGGCTCTGCTCGGTGTTGAACACGAGTGCGAGCGCCGCGAGCGCGACGACGACGCCCATCGTCCGGCGGAGCGCCAGCCCGTGCGCGCGGAGGCGGCCTGCGGCGCGCTGGCCGCCGATCGCCACGAGGAGCATCGGCACGGCCGCGCCGAGCGCGTAGAAGAACGTGAGCAGCACTGCCTCGAAGCCGACCTTGTGCTGTGCAGCGAGCACCGAGATCGTCGCGAGCACGGGCCCCGCGCACGGCACGAAGACGAGCCCGAGGCTCGCGCCGAGCAGGAAGCCGCCGCCGAGATCGCCGCCGCGGCGCCTGGTCAGGCGCGCGAGCGGCCGCTCGAGCAGCAGGCCGAAGCGGGGGAAGATCAGCGTCGCCGCGAGCACGAAGAGGAGCGCGATCGCCAGGTTGCGCAGCACGTCGTCCGGCAGCCCGAGCAGGTCGAGGAGCCAGGCGGCGGCGAGGGTGAAGACCGTGAAGCTGAGGACGATCCCCGCGACGATCGCATAGGGCCGGCGTCGGCCACCCGTCGCGCCGCCGGCGAGCAGGATCGGCAGCACCGGCAGCACGCACGGGGAGAGGGCGGTGATGATCCCGGCCAAGAAGCCGATCCCGAGCAGCAGAATCATCGCGCTGGCAGGGTAGCCGAGGGGGCGTCGGCGGTTGAGAGAGTTAAGACCGCCGTAATGTCGTGAGGCCTAAGCCTGCTCGGCCGCGGCGGGCTGCGGCTCGACGGCCGCGGGGGCCTCTGTCGCCGGCGCCGTGCGGGCGCGCGGCTTGCGGCGCCGCCGCTTCGGGCGCGTCGGCGCGTTGCCCTCGGGCGAGGGCTGGGCGCCGTTCTCGCCGGTCTGGGCGGCCGCGCCCTGAGCCTGCGGAGCCTTCTTCTTGCGGCGGCGGCGGCGCGAGCGGCCCGGGGTCGCCTTCGGCGCGGGCAGGTTCTCGGCGAGCGCGGCCGCGATCTCGGCGAATCGGTGCGATGTCCTCGCGGGCGGCGTCGAGCAGCTTGGACGCGCGCGGCGTGTAGGCCTCGGCAGAGGCGAGCAGCGCGACGCCGACCGGCAGCGGCAGCTTCATCGCCTCGGCGACGAGTCGCCCCGCGTTCTCCTCGTGCCGGTGGCCGCGTGAGTTCGCGAGCGCGCCGAGCAGGCGCTTCGCCTCGGGATACTCGGCGCTCGCGCGCCGGTCCTGCACCTTCCGGCTCGCCCGGGCGAGCTTCCAGGTCCAGCGCGCCTGGATCTGCTCGGGCGCGTTGGCGTGCCCGTCGGCGATCGCGCGCAGCAGGATCCTGATCCCCTGCATGCGGTCTTTCTCCCAGGGCGGCGCCGAGGTGACGAGCGTGACGAGGTCGTCGAAGTCGGCGCGCTCGACGATCATCGAGACCCGGTCGGCGAGGGCGGTCATCCGCAGCCGCCGGTTCGGGTTCTCGGCGGCGCACGTGGCGAGGAACTGCTCGAGGCAGGCCTTCGAGGCCCGGCTGTCGGTGAGCTTCTTGACGAAGTCGGCGCGATCCTCGTAGCGAACCTGGCGCGCGGCGATCGTCGCCCAGTAGCGCTGCTCGTCCTCGTCGAGGAAGCGCGGGTCGACGCGCTGCCACTCGCGCTGGATCACCGCGAGCCGGCGGCGCACGTCCGGGGTGACCGGCACGAGCCACGGCGCCGGGGTGAGCCGGCGGCGGGCGCGCCGCTGCACGCGGCGCCGCGGGGCGGGCGTGACGCGGGCGCCCTCGCGGTAGAAGTCCGAGTCGAGCAGCGAGTGGAGCGAGACGACCCGCTCGTTGTGCGTCGCGTTCTTCGGCACGAAGTCGACGACGATGCCGGCCTCCTTGCGCGGGTGCGTGCGCATGATGCGGCCGATCCGCTGCTGGTAGACGCGCTTCGACGCGGTCGGCGCGAGGTGCATGACCACGGTCGCGCGCGGCGAGTTCCAGCCCTCCGCGAGCAGCATCGCGTTGATCAGCACGTTGATCTCGCCGCGCTCGTAGGCGGCGAGCGTCTCGGCGAGCTTGACGGGCGGCGTGCGTCCGCTCACGGCCTCGGCCTTGATCCCGGCGGCGCGGAACTCCTGCGCGAGGTTGTAGGCGTGCTCGACCCCGGCGGCGTAGACGATCCCGGGAGTGTTGTCGAAGCGGTCGCGGTACAGGCTCGCGGCGGCCTGGTTCAGCGCCTGGTGGTCGAGGGCGGCGGCCAGGGCGCCTTCGTCGAAGTCGCCGCCGACGATCGGGACGGAGTGGATCGCCGCGGCCGGCGGGACCCGCAGGGAGCGCAGCGGCGCGATCAGCCCGCGCCGCGCCGCGTCGGCGAGCGGCAGGTCGTCGACGGAGGCGGGGAACACGTCCGAGACCTGCTTGGCGATCAGCTGCTCGGTCGCGGTCATGCCGATGTAGATGGGCTCCGGGAAGCTCCGGATCGCGGCGCTCGTCTTCTCGCCGAGCGCGGTGTGCGCCTCGTCGGCGATCACGAGCTGGTACGCGTCGCGCGAGAGCGAGCCGACGTGCCTCGCGAACCAGGCGTAGGTCTGGATCGTGAGCGGGTTCCCGCGAAGCGGCTCGGTGCCCGCCTCGACCGCCGGCGCGAACCGGTCGCCGTAGCCCTCGGTGGTGAGGTCGCGCTCGAACTGCGAGACGAGCAGGCGGCGGTGGGTCAGGATCAGGACGCCGAGGCTGCGCGCCGCCTCGACGAAGCCGGCGGCGGCGATCGTCTTGCCGGACGCGGTCGGGTGGCGGAAGCGGAACCGGCGCACCGCGCCCGGGTCGGCGTCCGCCGGAAGCTCGGGCTCCTCGTCGTCGTCCTCTTCCTCTTCGGCCTCCACGTCGATCACGTCGTCGTCCTCGTCGTCGTCCTCGACCGGCGCTTCCTCGGCGACCGCGACCCCGTTCCCGTTCGCCTCGGCCGCGAGCTCGTTGGCGGCGATCAGCTCGGCCAGCATCCCGGCCAGCGCGTCGATCTGGTGGCGGCGGAGCTCGGTGCCGGAGGCGAGGTGAGGCGCAGGGTCGGAGAGGACGCGCTCGAGGCCCAGCATCAGGCCGAACCGCACCTTCCAGCTGGGCGACGGCTTGCGGCGACCTGCGTCGATCTCGCGGAGCGCCTCGTCGAGCGCGAGCCGGCGTGCGGCTCCAGGTCCGAGCGCGAGCGCCGGGTCCTCGCCCGGGTGGAGGAAGGGCTCGCCGGCCCAGCCCTCGGCTCGGAGCGCGGCTGCCACAAGGCCGTCCGCCGTCTCCGGCATGGTCGTCGGATTCTCGGTGATTTTCTGCATGTGCGCAGCACATCTCGTGTGCTGCAGGCTTGAAACAGAGGGCGGGCGCTACCGCTGAGCCAGCCGGGCCGCGCCGCATTCGCAGCATACCGGAAGTTTGGGCGGTCCGGTGACCGCGTTTCTTGTCACGCTTCTGTCACAGACGCGTGCGTTTTTCCGCACTACGATCGCCGGCGGGTGGTGGCACGGGGTGGCCCCAGACGGGAAGCGGTCTAGATGGGGGTGCCGCTGCTGCCGAGGCCGCCGAAGATCCGTGCGAACGGGTTCTGCGGCGCGACCTCCCAGACGAGCTCGCCGCCGGGCTCGGCCTCGCCGTGGAACCGCTCCGCGAGCGCCACGGCCTCCTCGCGCGTCTCGGTGCCGGCGATCACGAACTTGAAGCTGCGCTTCGCGGAGTACCCCTCGTCCGTCAGCTCGGCCTCGAGCTTCCGGGCGGCGTCGGCCGACTCGCACTCGACGTGCACCTCCCACGGCGCGTAGCCCCGCTCGATCAGATCCTCGTCGCTGCTCGGATGCGTCGGCTCGTCGTCCCAGCGCTCCTCGTCGGCGAGCCAGTGCTCGATCACGACCTGACCGTGCCCCTCGACGAACGGCAGCACCGCCTCGGCCTGCGCGCGGGTGTCCGTGTAGACGAACACGGTGTCGTCGTCCCTGGTCACCGCGAGCCGCTGGCCCTTCAGCTCGTCGGCGAGCTCCTCGGCCGACGTCGCCGAGAGGTGCAGGTTCTCGAGCAGGCCCTCGGCGTCCTCGCAGGTGATCCTGACGCGGAAGTCGTCGGAGGCCATCAGGCGACCGCCCCGGCGCCGGCCTCGGCGAACGGCCTGCCGAACAGCCGCTCGGAGACACCGGTCTGGTCGAGGTACCTCGTCGCGCCGCCCATGAAGAACGGCCAGCCGGCACCGAGCAGCAGGCACGTGTCGACGTCCGCCGCCTCGGCGACGACGCCCTCGGCGAGCATGTGCTGGATCTCGTCTGCGACTGCGTCCATTGCGCGCTCCTGGATCTCCTCGGTCGACCAGGGCGCATTCTCGACGATCACGGGCTCCTCGTGCCCGTCGGCGAGCGCGGCCAGCATGGGCGAGAGCGGGAAACGGTCCGGGAAGGCCTCGTGCAGCGTCTCGAGCACGTGGTTCGCGACGCGCGGGCCGACCATCTGCAGCAGCACCGACGGCGCCATCGGCATCCCGAGCCGGAGGATCGCCTCGTCGGTGTCCTCGACGGAGGAGCCGTGCTCGAGCGCGTCCATCAGCACGCGGGTCATCCGCGTCAGCACCCGGTTGACCACGAAGGCGGGCGCGTCCTCGACGAGCACGCCGCGCTTGCCGAGCTTCTTCGAGAGCGCCCACGCGGTCGCGAGCGTCGTGTCGTCGGTCTCCGGCGTGCGGATCAGCTCGAGCAGCGGCATCATCGCGACCGGGTTGAAGAAGTGCATCCCGACGAGCCGCTCGGGATGCGCGAGGCCCGAGCCCATCTCGGTCACCGAGAGCGACGAGGTGTTCGTGGCGAAGATGCACTCGGGCGAGACGATCGCCTCGAGCTCGCCGAAGACCTGCTTCTTCACGGCCATCTCCTCGAACACCGCCTCGAGCACGAAGTCGCAGCCCTCGAACGCGTCCAGCTCGGTCGAGCCGGTGACGAGCGAGCCGAGGAAGCGGCGCTTGCCCTCGTCGTAGCGGTTCGCGGGCAGCCCGTCGCGCACGGCCTCCAGGCCCGACTCGACGCGCGCCGCATCGATGTCGCGCATCACGATCGGCACCTCGAGGCGCCGCAGGAACAGGGTCGCGAGCTGGGTCGCCATCAGGCCGGCGCCGACGATCCCGACCTTCTGCACGGAGACGGGCTTCGCCTCGGGGATCCCGACGCCGCGCTTCACGCGGCGCTCGACGAGGTCGAACGCGTAGAGGGATGCCTGCGCCTGCCGCGAGAGGATCAGGTCGGCGATCGCCTCCTCCTCGCGCCGGTAGCCCTCCTCGATCGTCCAGCTTCCCGCGCCCTCGATCAGGTCGAGCGCGACGTACGGCGCGGGAGCGGCGCCGTGGACGGCGTCGTCGACGGCGTTCCGCGCGCGCCGCAGCACGGTCTCGAGCTCGGACCAGTCCGGCTCGGCCCGCTCGGGCAGCCCGCCCTCGACGAGCTCCAGCGCGAACGCGATCGACTCGTCGACGAACTCGACCGGCTCGAGCAGCCGGTCGGCGAGGCCCAGCTCGAACGCCTTCGCGCCGTCGAGCATCCGGTTCTGGCGGAGCGGGTTCTCGACGATCAGCTTCACCGCCTGCGCGGGCCCGATCAGCTGCGGCGCGAGCTGGGTGCCGCCCCAGCCGGGGATGATCCCGAGGAAGACCTCGGGGAAGCCGAAGTGGCGCACCGAGGTCGAGATCGTGCGCGCCGAGCAGTGGAGCGAGATCTCGAGCCCGCCGCCGAGGCAGGCGCCGTTGATCGCGGCGACGGTGGGATAGGGCAGCGCGCGGATGCGGCCGAAGAGGTCGTGGCCCGCGCGGCTCCCCTCGATCGCCGTCTCGCGGTCGCGCACCTTCGGGAACTCCGTGATGTCGGCCCCCGCCGCGAACACGAACGGCTTCCCCGTCAGCACCATCGCGACCCAGTCGCCCGACTCGAGCTCGCCGACGACCCGCTGCGCCGACTCGATCGCGCCGCGCGAGAAGACCGTCGGCTTGGTGTAGTCCTCGCCGTTGTCGATCGTCACGAGCGCGAGCGGGCCGAGCCGCGTCTCGACGCGCTGGAGGAAGAACTGCGTCTCAGCCATTGAGGTTCTCCCAGAGCAGCGCGGCGCCCATCCCGAGGCCGATGCAGAGCGCGGTCAGGCCGTACTGAACGTCGGGGCGCTGCTCGAAGCCGTAGGCGAGCTGGGCCATCAGCCGGACGCCGGTGGCGGCGAGCGGATGGCCGCAGGCGATCGCGCCGCCGTAGGGGTTCAGGCGCGGGTCGTCGGGCGCGACGCCCATCCCCTCGCACCAGGTCAGCACCTGCACGGCGAAGGGCTCGTTGAGCTCGAACAGGCCGATCTCGTCGATCGTCAGGCCCGCCTGCTCGAGCACGCGCTTCGTCGCGGGCACCGGCCCGATCCCCATCACCTCCGGCTCGACGCCCGCGTAGGCGAAGCCGACGAGCCGCATCTTCGCCTCGAGCCCGAGCTCCTCTGCGGTCTCGGCGGCGGCGAGCAGGCACGCGGTCGCGCCGTCGGTGAGCCCGGCGGAGTTGCCCGCGCTCACGCGGCCGCCCGCGCGGAACGGCGTCTTCAGCCCGGCGAGCGCCTCGACGGTCGTGTCGGGGCGCAGGAACTCGTCGCGGTCGGCGACGCGCCAGCCCTCGTCGCCGAAGACGGCCATCGGCACCACGGTCGCGCGCATCACGCCGTTCTCCCAGGCCGCCGCGGCCTTGCGCTGCGACTCGGCGGCGAAGCGATCCGCGTCCTCGCGCGTCAGCTCCGGGAAGCGGTCGTGCAGGTTCTCGGCGGTCGCGCCCATCACCGCGGCCGACTCGTCGATCAGGCGCTCGGCGACGAACCGCGGGTTGAAGTCGACGTCCTCGCCCATCGGATGGTGGCCCATGTGCTCGACGCCGCCGGCGAGGATCACGTCCGCGGCGCCCATCGCGATCTCGCCCGCGCCGGTCGTGACCGCGGTGAGCGCGCCCGAGCACATGCGGTCGACGGCCATTCCGGGAACGGACGCGGGGATGCCCGCGAGCAGCGCGACGTCGCGCCCGAGCGTGAGGCCCTGGTCGCCGACCTGCGCCGTGGCCGCCATCACGACGTCGCCGATCCGCTCGGGCGGGAGCTGCGGGTTTCGGCGCAGCACCTCGCGCACGACCTTCACGGCCATGTCGTCTGCGCGCGTCTTCCAGAAGAGGCCCTTCGGCCCCGCCTTCCCGAAGGCGGTGCGCACACCGTCGACGAAGACGACCTCGCGTCGCTCTCGCGCCATCGTCTCGATTCTACGGCTCGCCCGCGGCCAGCTCGCGGGAGCGCTCCATCGCGGCCTGGATCGCGTTCATGAACGCGGCCCGCACGCCCGCCTGCTCGAGCTCGTGGATCGCCCGCGTCGTCGTCCCGCCGGGCGAGGTGACCGCCTCGCGGAGCACGACCGGGTGCATCTCTTCGTCGCGCAGCAGCTTCGCGGTGCCGAACATCGTCTGCACGACGAGCTGGGTCGAGGTCTCGCGCGTCAGCCCGAGCAGGATCCCGGCCTCGATCATCGCCTCGGCGAGCAGCGCGAAGTACGCCGGGCCCGAGCCGGACACGGCCGTGACCGCGTCCATCGCCTTCTCGGGCACGCGCACCGAGTAGCCGAGGTGGCCGAGCACCTCCTCGGCGAGCGCGAGGTGCGCGTCGTCGGCGTGCGCGCCCGCGCAGACTCCAGCGATCCCCTCGTGGACGACCGCCGGCGCGTTCGGCATCGCGCGCACGACGGGCACCCGCGGCGCGATCCGCTTCTCGATGTAGGAGGTCGGGATCGCGGCCGCGACCGAGAGCACCGTCTGCTCCTCGGTGAGGAGGCCGCCGATCTCGCCCAGCAGCGCGTCGAAGTCCTGCGGCTTCACGGCGATCACGATCAGCGCGGCGCCGGCGACCGCCTCGGTGTTCGACAGCGCACCCTCGACGCCGTAGTGGTCGGCGAGCTCGCGCACGCGCTCCTCACGGCGCGCCGTGACGACGATCTCGCCGGGCGATCGCCAGTCGGACGAGAGCAGGCCGCGCAGCAGCGACTCGCCGATCTTGCCGCACCCGATGATCGCCACCCGCCGAGCGTCCACAGTCATGTGCTCAGTGTATTCAGGCGGCGTGGCGGCGGGCAGGCGCGCCGGGGACGAGCCCTGCGCCCATCCCGGCGAGCAGGTACACGCTCGCGAGCCCGGCCCACTCGCCGTAGGGCTCGAGGAGCTCCTGCGTCTCCCACCCCTCGACCGGGCGGCCCCGCAGCTCCCGGAGCAGCTTCACGAGCCCGAGGTCGCCGACGAGCCCGCGCTCGCTGCGGCCGAGGCCCTGCAGGCAGACGACGCCGGCCGACCACGGGCCCAGCGTCCGCTCTCGCTCGAGCCGGGTCGCGGCCGCCTCGGTCGGCACGTCGCGGAGCCGCTCGAGGTCGAGGCCGCGGCAGACCCGGACGAGCGCCGCGGCGCGCCGCTCGGCGAGGCCGAGCGTCCTCAGGCGCAGCGGGGAGAGGTCGCCGAGCGCCTCCCGGGTCGGCGGCACGCAGAGCCCGCCAGGGCCTCGCTCCATCGTCGCTCGCAGGATCCGCCGCTCGAGCGCACGGGCCTCCCGTGAGGTGACGAGCTGGCCGCAGAGCGCGCGGAGCAGCGACTGGGCGACGGTCGGGACCCGCAGCACGCGCATGCCGCGGAAACGGCGCAGCGACGGGCCGAGCATCGCGTCGTCGGCGAAGCGGCGCAGGAGCTCGGAGTGGTCGTCGTCGATCGCGAGCACGAACCGCAGCTGTTCGAGGCCCGCCTCGCTCTCCGCGCGGAGTCGCACGGTCCCGTCGGGCAGCTGGGACGCCGATGCGGGCTCAGGGAGGAGCGCGTCCAGCCGGCCGCCGGCGAAGCGCCGGGTCGCGTCGGAGGCGAAGCGGGCGGTGAGGGCGAGTGAGTAGGGGCCGCGCGGTCGGACGTCGAGCTCGAGCGTCACCGCTCGCTGCGGACGTCGGCGTGGCCGGCCTGCACGGCGAGGTCCGCCGCGCGCTCCAGCACGTCGAGTGCCTCGGGCTCGCGGCCCGCCTTGCGCAGGACGCGTCCCCAGGTGCTGTGCAGCTCGATCCGCTCCCGCATGTGGCTCTGCTCGTCGAGCTCCCGGGCTGCACGCTCGAACGCGTCGTTCGCCGCGTCGATGCGGCCCTCGTTGGCCTCCGCCTCGGCGATCGCCCACCACGCCTGACCGCGGTTGGAGTAGTCGTCGTCGCCGAGCAGCTCGAGTGCCTGGTGGGCGAGCGTGAGCGCGATCGCGTTCGCGCCCGTTGAGGCGGCGAGACGCGCTTGCACGGTGCGCAGGTGGCCGAGGTCGCCCGGTGCGGCGCGGGGGCCGAAGAGCTCCTCGGCCTGCTCCAGCTGGTCGTGCGCCTGGTCGGGGTCGCCGCCGGGCAGGATCAGGATGCTCGCGCAGAGCAGGTGCGCGCGGGCCAGGTGGAGCGTGTCCTCGGTCGCCTCGAGCAGGGCGATCGCGCGCCGCGCGTTGTCGAGCGCCTCGAGGCCGCGCCCGCGCGTCTCGGCCAGGCGCGCCTGCGCCCAGTAGAGCCGCACGCGCGTGTACGGATCCGAGCCCTCGGGCACCCGCGCGAGAGCGTCCCGCACCGCGGCCTGCGCGCCGGGGACGTCGTTCTGGTCGGAGAGCGCAAAGCTGAGGTAGGTCGCGAAGCGGACGTAGGCGACGGTGTTGTCGGGCTCCTCGTCGGCGAGCCGCTCGAGGCAGGCGCGGAACAGCGAGACGGCCTTGTCCGGCTCTCCGTGCATCGAGTACGCGCGGCCGAGCGTCGCGAACAGGTCGGGCTGCGCGGACGGCGAGGGGTCGACGCGCGTGAGTGCGCGCTCGAGCAGCTCGATCGCCGCCGGGAGCTCGCCGTCGCGGAAGGCGATCAGGCCGAGGATCGTCTCGGCGCGCGCCGCGGCGGCGAGGTCGCCGGCCTGTACGGCCTCCTCGACGATGGCGCGAAGGGCCCGGTCGACTCCGGTCGGGTCGTCGGAGAGCCGCAGGACGAGCTCGGCGGCGGCGAGCCTGAGCTCGCGCTCCTCGGTCGGATCGACCTCGGAGCCGGTCTCGAGGTAGACGGGCGAGACACCGAGCTTGCGGGCCAGCATGCGAACGGCCTTGACCGACGGCTGCCGCGTCCCGGCCTCGATGCGCGAGATGTACGCGTAGGAGACCCCGGGGGAGGCTAGAGCACGCTGCGAGAGACTGCGCTCGAGGCGCAACCGCCGCAGCCGCTGCCCGATCGTCTCCGGGCCTGGCCGGTCGTCCATCCGCGTCACCAGCTCCATCTTTGCCGCTACCGCGGACGGCGTCAACGCTGAACCGAGTGATCTTGAGCACAAAAGTCGCTTATGGTTGGTCTCCGGGTAGCGCTCTGGGCCATCCGGGCGTCCCCGTCGGAGAGGAAAGGAGGAGGGCATGCTCCGTCACCGGATCCGTCTCGTGCTGGCAGTCGTCGCCGTTGTCGCCGCAGTCGTGTTCGCGGCACTCAACGGCTCCGGCCCGTGGGGCCCGTAGTCCCCTAGGCAGGCGGGCGGGGGCGCGGGCGCGTCTCCGCCCGCTCCAGATGGCTGGTGCCACACCTGCCCGCGTCTGGCTGGTGGCCCAGACACGGCGCAGGATCGTCCGGCTCGCCCTTGACCAGGCTAACCAGCCTGGCCTGCGGGCGATCCGAACGCCCTGCTTGGCCTGAGCCATCCCCAGACGCACCCGGGCATGGCACCAACCATCTACTCTGCGGCCCGTGCCCGACGCGCTCGCGCTCGCCGTCTACGCCGTGCTGCTGGCCGGCGCCGCGCTCGTCGTGTGGCGGCGCCCGACCGTCGCGCTCTACGCATTCGTCGTCGGGCTGGCCGCGCACAACGCGGTGATGGCCTCGCTCTACGCGGGCGGCGTGCGCGGGAGCGCGCTGACCGCGATCCAGGCGTGGAAGGAGATCCTGCTCGCCGTCGCCGTGGCGCGCGTGGCGCTCGACGCGGTGCGGGCGCGCAGGCTGCCGTTCCGGCCGCGGCTCGTCGACTGGCTCGCCGTTGCCTTCGGTGCGCTCCTCGTCGTCTACACGCTGATCCCGCAGAGCACCCTCGGCGGGCTCGCGAGCCACAAGACCGTCCTCTACGGACTGCGCCACGACGGGGCGCCGGTCGTCGTCTTCCTGCTCTTCCGCGCGCTCGGCCTCGACCGGGCCGAGCGGCGGCGGCTCGCCTGGACGGTGCTGGGCACCGCGGCCGCGGTCGCCGCGATCGGGCTCGTCGAGGTCTACGCGGTGCCGATCTCCTGGTGGCGGGGGAACGGCGTCGCGGACTACTTCCACAAGCAGCTCGGGTACGACTATCACGGAACCGGCGGGCTGCCCGAGAACTTCATCTACAACACCGGCTCCGAGGCGCACTTCCTGCGCCGGCTCGTCTCGGTCTTCCTCAGCCCGCTCGCCACCGCCTACCTGATGGTGGTCGCGCTGCTGCTCGCGCCGCGCCGCTGGCTCGCCGTGCCGCTCGGAGCCGTCGCGTTCGCGGGGCTCCTGTTCACGTTCTCGCGCTCGTCGCTCCTCGCCCTCGCCGCGGGGCTCGTGGTCGTCGCGATCGCGCGCCGCACGTACGTGCCGGTCGCGGTGGCCGTGGCCGTCGTCGCGATCGGGATCGGCTGGGCGTCCGTCTTCCCGAAGATCGCGCCGACCGGGCACTGGACGAAGGCCGACCTCGTCTACCAGCACCAGGTCTCGCAGCAGAAGGGCCCCGCCTCGGGGAGCGCGCTCTCCGACCGCGAGCCGTCGATCCGCAGCCACCTGACGAACCTGAGGGAGGGGATCCGCACGGTCATCCACCATCCGCAGGGCTACGGGCTCGGCAACGCGGGCCAGACCGCGTCGCGCACCGGGACGCCGCTGAAGGCGGGGGAGTCGAACTACACCGAGATCGGCGCCGAGACCGGGGTGCTCGGCGCCTTGCTCTGGCTCGCGTGGGGGCTCGCGGTGCTGGTCGGCCTCGTCGCGACGGCGCGGTCCGGGGGCAGCGCCACCGTGGCGGGGATGGCCGGCGCGTTCGCGGCGGTGCTCGCGCTCGCGGTGCAGACCGACGTGATCGGCGACCCGTGGGTCGCCTACTGCGTGTGGGGCCTCGCGGGCGGGATGCTGTTCGCTACCGTGGAGAGAGATGAGCATCGACCCGCGAGTTGACATCGGCCACGTCCACCTGAAGGTGGCCGATCTCGATCGCGCGCTCGCGTTCTGGCGCGACGTGCTCGGGTTCGAGGAGATGCAGCGCTACGGCGACCAGGCCGCGTTCCTGAGCGCCGGCGGCTACCACCACCACATCGGGCTCAACACGTGGGAGAGCAAGGGAGGCTCGCCGCCGCCCCCCGGGACGACCGGCCTCTTCCACGCGGCGATCCGCTACCCCGACCGGGCCTCGCTGGCCGACGCGCTCCGGCGGCTGCGCGAGGCGGGAGTCCGCCTCGACGGCGCGAGCGACCACGGCGTCAGCGAGGCGCTCTACCTCCGCGACCCCGACGGGAACGGGGTCGAGCTCTACCGCGACCGGCCGCGCGAGGAGTGGCCGCGCGCCGCGGACGGCTCGCTCGAGATGGTGACGGCGCCGCTTGACCTGCGGTCGCTGCTTGCCGAAGCACCGGTTGCGTCCACAGTGAATTCTTAGCCGCCTCTGCTCGAATGGGAGCACGATGCCCCGTCGTACTGGTCTTCTCATAGTCGTGATACTCGGCTCGGTGCTCCTCGGAGCAGCGGTCGGGGCACTCACGTACGCGGGGCTCGGCGGCAAGACGACGACCGTCGTCCACGACGTCGTCACGACGGGACAGCCGACCGCCGTCACCACGACGAAGTCCAGCGTCGGGGCCGTCTACCGGAAGGTCCGGAACGGCGTCGTCGAGATCACCGCGACGACGACGAGCGGCTCGTCGAACTTCGGCTTCGGCGGCTCGACGCAGACGCAGGAGGCGCAGGGCTCCGGCTTCGTCTACGACACGAGCGGGCACATCGTCACGAGCGAGCACGTGATCGACGGTGCGACCTCGATGTCGATCCGCTTCCCGAACGGGTCGCGGTACAAGGCGACGCTCGTCGGCTCGGACACCTCGACCGACCTCGCCGTGCTCCAGGTCGACGCTCCGGCGAGCGTGCTCGAGCCGATCCCCCTCGGCGACTCGACGGTGCTCCAGGTCGGCGACGAGGTGGTCGCGATCGGCAGTCCGTTCGGGCTCGAGGAGACGGTCACCTCCGGGATCGTGAGCGCGCTCCATCGCGAGATCACGGCGCCGAACCAGGCGACGATCACCGACGCGATCCAGACCGACGCGCCGATCAACAGCGGCAACTCGGGCGGGCCGCTCCTGAACATGGCCGCGCAGGTGGTCGGGGTGAACGCGCAGATCGAGAGCTCGTCGGGCGGCAACAACGGCGTCGGCTTCGCGGTCCCCTCCGAGACGATCCGCCAGGTCGTGCCGCAGCTCCTCGCGAACGGGAAGGTCGTGCACGCGTTCCTCGGCGTCCAGGTCGAGACGATCCCGACGGGTGTGGCCGCGACTCTCAAGAGCGCGCCGGGAGTCGCGATCGTGAGCGTCCAGGCCGGGACGCCCGCCGCCAAGGCGCACCTGAAGGCGGCGACCGGCAGGAAGACCGCGGGAGCGCGACCTATCCGAGCGGCGGTGACGTGATCACGGCCGTGGACGGGACCAGCGTGACCAGGGCCGATCAGCTCCGGACGCTGATCGACGGGCGCAAGCCCGGCGACGAGGTCAAGCTCTCAGTTGTCCGAAACGGCCATGCTCGAACGGTCACCGTCACGCTGGCCGAGCGGCCCTCCTAGCAGCTCTCCGGGCAGCGACCGGGCCCAGGCGCGGATCGCGTCCCAGTCGCGCGCGTCGCCCGCCTCCATCTTGCTGAACGGGAAGCGCAGCTTCGCGGGATCGATCGCCCCGCCGAAGACCTCGACCGTCGCGGGCCGCAGGTCGGGCGCGAGTGCGAGCGCGCGGTCGAGCTGCTTGCGCGAGCCGGCGACGTCCTCCTCGGTGAGCTTGAGCGGGCCGAGCGCGAAGACCGCGACCGGGTGCCCGGCGAGCTCCTTGCCGTGGCGCTTCAGGAACTTCCGCGCGTCCTTCTGCCAGCGCCCCATGTAGAGCGGCGCGCCGATCACCACCGCGCGGTACCCGTCGAGGTTCCGCACCTTGCGCAGCTCGCGGAGCTCGACCTCGAGCCCGAGGCCCTTCAGCTCCTCGGCGACCGTCTCGGCGACCTCCCCGGTGGAGCCGTGCTTCGTCGCGTATGCGACGAGGAAGTCGGTTGCCATCGATACCTCCTTTCTCCACCAATAGCGAAGCGCGTCCGGGCGCGACGCACATCCGGGAGAACTGCGGAGCGGAGGGCTACCCTGAGGTCGTGGCCGATGCCGCGATCCTCGTCGTCGACGACGATGCGCCGATCCGGCGCATGCTCGAGCGGACGCTCGCGGCCGGGGGCTACGACGTCGGGCTCGCTGCGGACGGAGGCGAGGCGCTGGCGTGCGTCGAGCGCTCGGCGCCCGACCTGCTCGTCCTCGACGTCACCATGCCGGGCCTGGACGGGCTCGCCGTCTGCCGCCGGATCCGCGCGAAGGGGCTCGCGCTCCCGATCCTGCTCCTCACCGCGCGCGACTCCGTCCCCGACCGCGTCGCAGGGCTCGAGGCGGGCGCCGACGACTACCTCGTCAAGCCGTTCGCACCGGAGGAGCTCCTCGCGCGCGTGCGCGCGCTGCTCCGCCGGGGCGAGCAGCCGGCGCAGGTGCTCGCGTTCGCGGACGTCGCCCTGGACGTCGGCTCGCGCACCGTGCGCCGGGCCGGTCGGGAGGTCGCGCTGAGCGTCCGCGAGACCGACCTGCTCGAGCTCTTCCTGCTGAACCCGCGGCGCATCGTGACGCGCGAGATGGCCCTCGAGCACGTGTGGGGCGGCAAGGCGGCGGCGACCCAGAACTCCGTCGACCGCTACGTCTCCTACCTCCGGCGCAAGCTCGGCGAGCCGCCGCTGATCGAGACGCTGCGGGGCGTCGGCTTCGCGCTGAGGCGATGAGGATCCGCTCGCTGCAGGTCCGGTCGGTGCTCGCGGCGGCGCTGGCGGTGCTGATCGCGCTCGTCGTCGTCGGGATCGGGGTCGACGTCCTCGTCGGGCGGCACCTGCGGCAGGTCGCTCGACGCCACGCTGCGGCAGCGCGCGGTCGAGGTCGCGCAGCTGAGCGCGTCGGCGCCCGCGCTCGTGACGGCGCCGGGCTCGCTCGACTCGCCGCTCGGCGGGACGCACGTGACGGTCCAGGTGGTGGACCGGCGCGGTCGCATCGTCGCGCGCTCGCTCTCGCTCGGCGGGCGCGTCCTGCCGGCAGGCCCGCTCGTCGGCGCGGCGATCGCGCAGGGGCGGCCCGGCTACGCGAACGCGACGCTCGGCGACGAGCACCTGCGCCTGTACGCGGCGCCGCTCGCGAACTTCGGCGGCGCGGCGGCGGGCGGCGCCGTCGTCGTGGCGGCCTCGACGCAGGACCTGCGCTCGACGCTCGCGAGTCTCCACGCCTTCCTGCTGGTGTCGGCGCTCGCCGCCGCCGGGCTCGCCGCGCTCGCCCTCGCGGTGCTGATGCGGCGGGCGCTGCGGCCGCTCGGCCGGCTCGTCGACGCGGCCGCCGAGATCGAGCGCACCGGAGACCCGGCCCGCCGGCTCCCCGAGCCCGACTCGGCCGACGAGGTCGCGCGCCTCGCCGCGACGCTCAACGCGATGCTCGCGAGCCTCGAACGGGCGCGCGAGTCCGAGCGGCGCTTCCTGGCCGACGCCTCGCACGAGCTCCGGACGCCTCTCACCGCGCTGCGCGGAAACGTCACCTACCTCGCCCGTCACGGCGCGACGCCCGAGCTCGTCGCCGACCTCGAGCAGGACGCGGAGCGGCTCGTGCGGCTCGCCGACGACCTGCTCGCGCTCTCCCGGGAGGAGGCGGCCGAGCCGCCCCGCGAGGAGGTGCGCCTCGACGAGCTCGCCCGCGCCGCGGGCGCCGACGGCGGGGTCGAGGTCGAGGCGCCGGAGCCCGTTCGCGTGCGCGGCGACCGGGCCGCGCTCGAGCGCGCGCTCGCGAACCTCGTCCAGAACGCCCGCCTCCACGGGCCCGCCGGCGGCGAGATCACGGTCGACCGCCGAGCGCAGCCGACGGCGTCGCCCGCCTGAGCGTCAGCGACGACGGCCCGGGCCTCGAGCCGGACGAGGCGGAGCGCGCGTTCGAGCGCTTCCGGCGCGGCCCCGGCGCGCGGACACGGGCTCGGGCCTCGGCCTCGCGATCGTGCGCGCCACCGCCGAGCGCCACGGCGGCCGCGCCTACGTCGAGGGCTCGCGCTTCACGATCGAGCTGCCCGCTCTCACGGATCTCTCAGAGTCCGCGGCTACAACGGAGGAAGAGTCTCCGAAAGGACTGTCGTGAAGCGCCTTCGCACACTGCCGACCACCCGCCTGCTCCTCCTCGTCTTCGCTCTCCTCGTCGTCTCGGCCGGAGGCGCCGCGCTCGCAGTCGCGAGCGGCGGCAGCGGCCCGACCCCGCCGCCGGAGCCGCTGGCGCAGGCGCTGCACGACGCCGTGGCCGCGCCGGCGCCGGACGGGATCACCGCCCGGATCACCTTCACGAACAAGCTCTTCCCGTCGGGCGCGCTGGTCGGCCAGGCCGGCTCGTCGCTGATGTCCGGCGCCTCCGGGCCGCCTCTGGGTGACCGCCGACGGTCACGGCCGGATCGAGCTGCAGTCGGACGCCGGTGACGCGCAGATCGTCTGGAGCCCGACCGAGGTCACGGTGTACGACGCCTCCTCGAACACGGTCTACAAGGCGGCCCTGCCCGCGAAGAGCGGCACGACGCCCGACCAGGGCGCGCTCCCGACGGTCGCGCAGATCAGCGACTTCCTCACCAAGGCGGGCGCGGACGTGAGCGTCTCGGACGCCAATCCGGTCGACGTCGCCGGGCGCGCGGCCTACAGCGTGACCGTCGCCCCGAAGCACGACGGCGGGCTGCTCGGCTCGGTCGAGCTCGCCTGGGACGCCGCGAACGGCGTGCCGCTGCGCGCGGCGGTCTACGCGCAGGGCGCCTCCTCGCCCGTGCTCGAGCTGGCCGTCACCGACGTCTCGTACGGAGCGGTCTCGGCGAGCGACGTCGACGTGACGCCGCCCGCGGGCGCCAAGGTCGTCGACCTCGGCTCGGGCCAGGCCTCCGGCTCCACGGGCGACAAGGGCGGCGCGCCGGTCACCGGTCTCGGCGCCGTGCAGGCGGCGGCCGGCTTCCCGGTCGCGGCGCCGGACTCGCTCGTCGGGCTGCCGCTCAAGGACGTGCGGCTCGTCGGCGGGAAGTCGGTGCTCGTGGTCTACGGCCAGGGCCTCGGCGCGATCGCCGTGCTCGAGCGCCAGCCGGACGCCTCGGCGCCGCAGGGCGGCTCGCTCTCCGCGCTGCCGACGGTCTCGCTCGACGGCGTCACGGCGCACGAGCTCGCGACACAGCTCGGCACCGTGATCGAGTGGCAGAGCGGCGGGGTCGACTACGTCCTGGCCGGCTCGCTTCCCTCGGCGGCGGCGGAGGCTGCGGCGCGGACGCTGAAGTGAGCGGGCTGCCGATCGCGGCCCGCGGGCTGGTCAAGCGCTACGGCGAGATCGTCGCGGTCGACTCCGTCGACCTGACCGTCGAGCCCGGCGACGTGTTCGGCTACCTCGGCCCGAACGGCGCCGGCAAGACCACGTCGCTGCGGATGATGCTCGGGCTGATCCGGCCGACCGAGGGCTCGGTCGAGCTGTTCGGCCGCGACCCGCTCGATCGACGGCGCCAAGGCGCTCGACGGCGTCGCCGGCTTCGTCGAGGGCCCGCGCTTCTACCCGTACCTCTCCGGCCGCAGGAACCTCGAGCTGCTGGCCGCCTACGACGAGCCCGACTCGCGCTCGCGGATCGGCGAGGTGCTCGAGCTCGTCGACCTCGCCGACCGCGCGAAGGACCGCGTCGGCGGCTACTCGCACGGGATGCGCCAGCGTCTCGGGATCGCCTCCGCGCTGCTCCGGCAGCCGCGCCTGCTCCTCCTCGACGAGCCCACCACAGGCCTCGACCCGGCGGGGATGCGCGACATGCGCGACTTCGTGCGGCGCCTCGCGGGTGAGGGGATCACCGTCCTCCTCTCGAGCCACCTGCTCGGGGAGGTCGAGGAGCTCTGCAACCGCGTCGCGATCGTGAGCAAGGGCGCGATCGTCTACGAGGGCGCCCTCGCCGACCTGCTCGCGCGCGCCTCCACGGGTTATCGCCTGCGCGCGACCGAGCCCGAGCGGGCACGGATGCTCTGTCTCTCGCAGCCGGGGATCGAAGGCGTCGAGCTCGTCGCGGGGGAGCTTCGCTTCCAGGCCGACGAGGAGGCCGTGGCGGCGCTGTCCGTCGCGCTCGGCCAGGCGCGGATCGGGGTCACGGCGCTCGTCCCCGAGACGGCGAGCCTCGAGGAGCTGTTCCTCGCGCTGACCGAGGGCGAGCCGGACGCCGACGCGGAAGAGGCGGTGGCCTGATGAGCGCCGTCGTGAAGGTCTACCGCTGGGAGATCTTCAAGCTCCTCGCGCAGAAGCGGACGTACCTCGGGCTCGGCGCGGCGATGATCGTGCCGGTGATCTTCGTGGTCGTGCTGCTGCTCCAGTCCGGCGGGCCGAACGACGTGCCGCTCGGCCGGTACGTCCGCGAGACCGGGCTCGTCGCGCCGTTCCTCGTCCTCTTCTTCATGTCGATCTGGGGCCTGCCGCTGATCACCGCGCTCGTCGCGGGCGACATCGTCGCCTCGGAGAGCCACAACGGCACGCTTGAAGACGATCCTCACGCGCTCGCGCGAGCGCGGCCAGATCTTCGCGGCGAAGGTGCTCGCCTCGTTCAGCTACGTGATCGCGGTGGTCTTCGCGATGGGATTCGTCGGCTTCGTCGCGGGGAGCCTCGCGTTCGGGTTCCATCCGCTGACCTCGCTCTCGGGGACGAAGGTCTCCGCCTGGCACGGCCTCGTGCTGCTCGGCGCGAGCCTCGGCGTCTACGTGCTGCCGCTCGCCGGGGTCGCCGCGTTCGGGCTGATGCTCTCGACCGTGACCCGCAACAGCGCCGCCTCCGTGGTGGGGACGCTGATGTTCGCGTTGCTGATGCAGCTGCTCGGGGTGCTGCCCGGGACCGAGAGCTTCCGCCCGTACCTCCTCGGCACGCAGTTCGACGCCTGGCACGGCTTCCTCCGCGTGCCGGCCGACTTCGCGCCGGTCACGCGCGCCGTGTGGGTCTGCGCGCTCTACACCGTCGTGCCGCTCTTCGCGGCGTACCTCGTCTTCCTGCGGCGGGACGTGGCCGGGGACTAGGCTCCCCGCATGCCCAAGGGCTATGCAGAGGGGCCGGCGGCCGAAGAGGCCGAGCGGCGGCTCGAGGCGCTCGAGCGGGGAGAGCGGGACGAGGCGCAGGAGGAGCGCGCCGCCGTGTACGGCTCGACCGGGGCGAAGCCGGAGCGCCACTTCCTCGGCTGGGCGGACGAGGTCGATCCCGACGCGCTGTTCGCCTCGGGCGAGGCGTGGGGAATCACGGTCGTCCGCGAGCGCGTTCCGTAGCCGGTACCGACGCGCTCCGTTTTCCCCTTCCGCTACAACTAGGCAGGCATGGCCAAGTCGAAGCCAGTCGAGCAGATCGAGAGCGTGACCGTCCGCTTCGCCGGAGACTCCGGCGACGGGATGCAGCTCACCGGCGACCGCTTCGCGAGCGAGACCGCCCTCTTCGGCAACGACCTCTCGACGTTCCCCGACTTCCCGGCCGAGATCCGCGCGCCGGCCGGCTCGCTGCCGGGGGTCTCCGGCTTCCAGGTCCACTTCGCCGACCACGACATCCTCACCCCCGGCGACGCGCCGAACGTGCTCGTGGCGATGAACCCGGCGGCGCTGAAGACGAACGTCGACGACCTGGTCAAGGGCGGCACGCTGATCGTCAACTCCGACGCCTTCGTCGACCGGAACCTCGAGAAGGCGGGCTACGAGACGAACCCGCTCGAGGACGGCTCGCTCGACGAGTACCAGCTGCAGGCGGTGCCGCTCTCGTCGATGACGCTCGAGGCGCTCAAGGACGCGGGCATCTCGAAGCGCGAGGCGGAGCGCGCGAAGAACATGTTCGCGCTCGGCCTGATGGCGTGGCTCTACCACCGCCCGACCGAGGGCACGGTCGCGTTCATCCGCGACAAGTTCTCGACCAAGCCCGAGATCGCCGAGGCGAACGTGAAGGCCTTCCAGGCCGGCTACGCGTTCGGCGAGACGACCGAGACCTTCGCCGTCTCCTACGAGGTGAAGCCGGCGAAGCTGAAGCCGGGCACCTACCGCAACATCACCGGGAACCAGGCGATGGCGATGGGCCTCGTCGCCGCCTCCAAGCTCTCCGGGCTGCCGCTCTTCCTCGGCGCCTACCCGATCACTCCCGCCTCCGCGGTCCTCGAGCAGCTGGCCGGCTACAAGCACTTCGGCGTGCGGACCTTCCAGGCCGAGGACGAGATCGCTGCCGCGGGCGCGGCGCTCGGCGCCTCGTTCGGCGGCGCGCTCGGCGTCACGACCTCTGCGGGCCGGGCGTCGTGCTGAAGAGCGAGACGATCGGGCTCGCGATCATGCTCGAGCTGCCGCTCGTGATCCTCGACGTGCAGCGCGCCGGGCCGTCGACCGGGATGCCGACCAAGCCCGAGCAGGGCGACCTGCTGATGGTGCTGTTCGGCCGCAACGGCGAGTCGCCGGTGCCCGTGGTCGCCGCCTCGACTCCCGCACAGTGCTTCGACGCGGCGATCGAGGCCGCGCGGATCGCGCTCAAGTACCGCACGCCCGTCTACCTGATGTCGGACGCCTACCTCGCCAACGGCTCGGAGCCGTGGCTCCTGCCCGACGTCGCCTCGCTGCCGGACATCTCGCCCGAGTTCACGACCGAGCCGAACTCCGCCGAGGGCTTCCTGCCCTACATGCGCGACCCGGAGACGCTCGCCCGCCCGTGGGCGGTGCCGGGCACGCCCGGGCTCGAGCACCGGATCGGCGGGCTCGAGAAGGCCGACCTCACCGGCGACATCTCGTACGACCCCGAGAACCACGACCTGATGACGCGACTGCGCGCGCTCAAGGTCGCCGGGATCGCGGCCGACATCCCCGAGCTCGAGGTCGACCACCAGGACGGCGCGACCACGCTCGTGCTCGGCTGGGGCGGCACGTACGGCCCGATCGCCGCCGCGGTGCGCAAGGTGCGCAAGGCCGGCGGCAAGGTCGACCACGCCCACCTGCACTACCTCAACCCGTTCCCGCGCAACACCGGCGAGGTGCTGCGCTCCTACGACCGGGTGCTGATCCCCGAGATGAACCTCGGCCAGCTGCTCAAGCTCGTGCGCGCCGAGTTCCTCGTCGACGCCGTCGGCTACAACCGCGTCAGCGGCTCCCCGTTCAAGTGGGTCGAGATCGCCGACGCGATCAACGCGGTGCTCGAATGAGCGAGGGCAACGGCAACGGCGCGCTGACCGCGAAGGACTTCAAGACCGACCAGGAAGTGCGCTGGTGCCCGGGCTGCGGCGACTACGCGATCCTCGCCTCGATGCAGAGCCTGATGCCCGAGCTCGGGATCCCGCGCGAGAAGATCGTGTTCATCTCCGGGATCGGCTGCGCGGCGCGGTTCCCGTACTACATGCAGACCTACGGGATGCACTCGATCCACGGGCGCGCGCCCGCGATCGCGACGGGTCTGTCCACGTCCCGGCCGGATCTGTCCGTGTGGGTCGCGACCGGCGACGGCGACGCGCTCTCGATCGGCGGCAACCACCTGATCCACGCGCTGCGCCGCAACGTCAACCTGAAGATCCTGCTCTTCAACAACCAGATCTACGGGCTCACGAAGGGCCAGTACTCGCCCACCTCCGAGCTCGGCAAGGTGACGAAGTCGACGCCGATGGGCTCGCTCGACTGGCCGTTCAACCCGCTCTCGGTCGCGATCGGCGCCGAGGCGGACTTCGTCGCGCGCGCGATCGACACCGACCGCAAGCACCTGACCGAGGTGCTCCGCGCGGCCGCCGCCCACCGGGGCGCGGCCTTCGTCGAGATCTACCAGAACTGCAACATCTTCAACGACGGCGCGTTCGACTACGTGCGCGACGACGAGACGAACAGGATCTACCTCGAGCACGGCAAGCCGATCCGCTTCGGCGCCGACGGCGAGAAGGGCGTGCGGCTGCTGCCGGACGGCTCCGCCGAGGTCGTTCCGGTCGCCGACGTGGGCGAGGACGCGCTGATGGTGCACGACGCCCACCACAAGCAGCCGAGCCAGGCCTTCGCGCTCTCGCGGCTGACGAACGCGTCGGCGGGCGCGGTGCCGGTCGGCGTCTTCCGCGACGTGCAGCGGCCGGTCTACGACGAGCTGATGGCCGAGCAGCTCGACCACGCCGTGGAGGCGAAGGGCGAGGGCGACCTCGAGACCCTGCTCCACTCCGGCGACACCTGGGTCATCTCGTAGGTGCTGGCGCGGCGCCTCGGCAAGACGGGTTACCAGGTCTCGGAGATCGGCTTCGGCGCCTGGGCGATCGGCGGTAGCTGGGGCGAGACCGACGACGCGACCTCGCTCGCTGCGATGAACGCGGCGGTCGACGCAGGCGTCACCTTCTTCGACACGGCCGACGTCTACGGCGACGGGCGCTCCGAGCGGCTGATCGCGCAGCTCCTGCGCGAGCGCGACGAGCCGCTCGTCGTCGCGACGAAGTTCGGCCGCCGCGCGGCGCAGGAGGTCGAGAACTACACCTACGAGAACCTCCGCGGCTGGCTCGAGCGCTCGCTCGCGAACCTCGAGGTCGAGGCGGCCGACCTCGTCCAGCTCCACTGCCCGCCGTGGGACGCGTACTACACGCCGTCCGTGTTCGAGGCCTGCGAGCGGCTCAAGGAGGAGGGCCTGCTTGCGCGCCTACGGGGTCAGCGTCGAGAAGGTCGAGGAGGCGCTGAAGGCGATCGAGTACCCGGGCGTCGCGACCGTGCAGATCATCTTCAACGTCTTCCGCCAGCGGCCGGCCGCGCTCTTCTTCGAGCAGGCGCGCTCGCGCGACGTCGGCGTGATCGTGCGCGTGCCGCTCGCGTCCGGCCTCCTCACCGGCAAGTTCACGCGCGAGTCGAGCTTCGGCGCCGACGACCACCGCCACTTCAATCGCCACGGCGAGCAGTTCGACATGGGCGAGACCTTCTCGGGCGTCGACTTCGAGACCGGGCTCGACGCGGTCGAGGAGCTGCGCGCGCTCGTGCCCGAGGGCGCGACCCTCGCCCAGCTCGCGCTGCGCTGGATCCTGATGTTCGACGCGGTCTCGACGGTGATCCCCGGCGCGAAGAACCCGGAGCAGGCGCGCGCGAACGCCGCCGCCGCCGACCTGCCGCCGCTCTCCGACGAGACGATGCGGCGGATCGCCGAGCTCTACGACGAGCGGATCGCGCCGCTCGTCCACCAGCGCTGGTGAGCTAGCGGCAGAGCGGGTTCTTCGGCGCGCCGGCGCACGGGTTCGGCATCGTCGGCTGCGCGGGCGGGGCCGGCTGGCCCACGGCCTTGCGCGCCAGCGACTCGCCCTGCAGCTTGATCACGATCCCGAGCAGCTGGCCCGCGGCGACCGGGTCCGGGTTCGGCGTCTGGTCGAGCGAGCACGACCACGGCGAGAGGTCGGCCGGCAGCGAGGTCTTGTAGACGTTGTTCGTCGAAGCAGTTGTCCACCGACTGCTTCGCCCCGAAGAGCCCGCCCGCGAGCGCGATGTCCGCGTAGCCGCCGCCGCTCACCTTGTTGTTCGTGAACGCGTTGCCGGCGAGCTGGAAGTAGATCGTGTCGGCGGTCGGCGGGAACGGCACCGGGTTCTCGACGCCGAGGATCCCGAAGTTCCTGTTCCCCGAGATCGTGTTGTCGGTGAACAGGTCGCCGTAGGTGCCGACCGGCTCGAGCCCGACGCCCCACGGCAGCTGGCCCGAGGTCCCGTTCGCCGGCGTCGTGAGGTTGTTGTTGTTCGTGATCGTGTTGCGGCGGAAGATCGTGCAGCGGTCGAGCTTCGTGGTCGTGATCGTCGGCGTCGGCGAGGTGTTCGTCGCCGAGTCGCAGGTGCCGAGCTGCGGCGGCGGGATGTCGTTCGGCAGCGAGTTCGGGCCGACGCCGACCGCGTTCAGGCGGAAAACCGAGTCCTGCACGATCAGGTGCCCGCCCGCGTTCGTCCCCGAGAAGCCGAGCGCGTTCCGCTCGACCAGCGCGTGCGAGACCGTCGCGTGGCAGTCGGGGCAGGCGCCGACGTAGACGCCCGAGTCGTTGAACCCGCTCGCGTAGACGTGGTCGAACTCGCCGTTCGACCGAGTTCGAGGTGAAGATCCCGTAGCCGCCGAGCAGGCCCGTGTCGTAGGCGGTGAGCCAGTTCCCGTGCCAGCCGCTCGCGCCGATCTTGCCGGTCTCGTCGCCGCCGTTGAACCAGATCTCGTTGCCGCCGGAGTCCTCGTCGTCGCGGCTCTTGCGGTCCCAGTTGCGGACGGTGAGGTTCTCGATCCAGACGTCGCTCGCCTTGTCGACGACGATGCCCTGGCCGACGCGATGGGCGCCGTCGACGATCACCGTGTTCCGGTTCATCCCGCGCAGGTGGAGGTGCGGCGTCCGGATCACGACCTTCTCGGGGTAGCGCCCGGGCGCGACGAGCACCCAGTCGCAGGGCTTCGCGCGGTTCACTCCGGCCTGGATCGTCGTCGCGTGCGGGTAGGAGACCGCGGCCTTGGTGACGACGATCGTCTTGCAGGCGGCGGAGGCGTGACTCGGCAGGACGAGCGCGAGGGCGAGCGCGGCGGCGATCACGCGGCGAACTACAGCACAACGGGAGCCGGGCCGCCGCCGCGCGGGTGACGCGGCGACGGCCCGGTGCGCGGGAGGGGGACTAGTTGTCGCCGTTGGCGGCGGAGGTCGCCGCAGCGTCCGCGGCGGACAGGACGACCACGTGCTCGCAGCCGATGGTGCGGGCCCGCTCGTCCGCGTTCAGGTACGCGGTGTCGTTGCCGGGGCCGCAGTCGAGCGTGTCGAGCCGGTTGTCGTTGGCGAGCGCGTACAGCGTGTCGTCGCCGGGGCCGCCGCTTGCGTAGTCGCGGCCGACGCCGGTCCAGATCGTGTCGTTGCCGGGGCCGCCGATCAGCACGTCGTCGCCGGCGTGACCGAAGATCACGTCGTCGCCGGCCTTGCCGTCGATCCGGTCGGCGAACGCGGTGCCCTGGAGCCGGTCGGGGCCGTTCGTGC
This sequence comes from uncultured Actinomycetes bacterium, assembly GCA_963746005.1. GTDB lineage: Bacteria > Actinomycetota > Thermoleophilia > Gaiellales > Gaiellaceae > CAVQZA01. The sequence continues at coordinate 84,343 of CAVUZM010000026.1, forward strand.
CCACGATCGTGGCCGCCGCCGCGGCGGTGACGCCGACGACGAGGGCCGCGAGGAGGGCGAGGATGAGGAGCTTGACCTTCATGGGTGAAACCTCCTGGAGAGGGGATCGCAGTCGTCTCACAGAAGGCGCGCTTCGTCTGACGGCGATCAGCGCCGTGCAAGCGCTCCGTAAAACGTCAGGCGGCGAGCGCGGTGGGCTCGATGCGTGCGAGCGGCTCGGGCCGCGCGGGCTCGCCGCGGAGGGCGACGACGCCGAAGAGAGTCATCGCGAGCGCCGCGATCCCGCCGACCGCGAGCGCGAGCTCGGTTCCGCCCTGCGCGCTCAGCCAGCCGACGAGCAGCCCGCCGAGCGGCGCGGCGCCGTTGAAGGCGTAGAAGTAGAGGCCGACGACGCGGCCGCGCAGGTGGTCGGGCGCCTCGAGCTGGACGCCGGAGTTCGCGTTGGACGTCCACGTCGTGAAGGCGGCGCCGAGCACGATCAGGAGCAGGCAGGCCGACCACACCGACCTCTGGGGCGCGAGCAGGAGCTCGGCGAGCCCGAACAGGCCGGTACCGGCGGCGAGGATCTTCCAGTTCGCGCGGCCGATCGAGGCCGACACGAGTGCGCCGATCAAAGCGCCGGCGCCGAAGGCCGCGGAGATGATCCCGAACGTCTGCGGGCCGGCGTGCAGCGTGGTCGAGGCCATCACCGGCAGGATCACGTTGAGGTTGAAGCTCAGCGTCGAGATGACGGCGACGATCAGGAGCGTGACCCACACCCGCCGGTTCCGGCGCACGAAGGCGAGGCCCTCGCGCGTGCCGCGCCAGATCGTCGGCATCACGTCCGGGCGCCGGATCGGGAACAGCTTGCGCTCGTCCATCAGGAGCAGGCTCGCGAGCACCGCGAGGAAGCTGATCGCGTTCGAGACGAAGCAGAAGCCGAGGCCGATCGCGGCGATCACGAGGCCGCCCAGCGCCGGGCCGATCACCCGCGAGGCGTTGAAGAGGCTCGAGTTGAGCGCGATCGCGTTCGGCAGCTCGGCCGGGCCGACCATCCGGTAGGTGAACGACTGGCGCGCCGGCACGTCGAGCACGAGCACGGTGCCGCGCATGAACGCGATCACGTAGACCATCCACGGCACCGCGACGCCGCCGAGCGCGATCGCCGCGAGGGCCGCCGCGAGCACCATCTGCACCGCCTGGGTGCCGATGATCAGCTTGCGGTTGTCGAAGCGGTCGACGATCACGCCGGCGAAGAGGCCGAAGATCGTGAACGGGAGGAACTGCGCCAGCGCGAGCACGCCGACCGCGACGGGCGAGTGGGTCAAGGTGACGATCAGCCAGCCGCTCGCGATGTTCTGCATCCACGAGCCGGTGACCGAGATCACCTGGCCGCCGAAGAAGAGCCGGTAATTCGGGTACTGCTGAAGGCTTGCGAAGGTGCGCCGGTTCAGACGGCCGAGTGCTGCCGTCAACGAGCCCTCCGCAGCAGATGGCTGAGCGGCTCGATCGCAGCGTCGACCGCGGCGAGCTCGGCGGGCGAGAGGCCCTCGAGCCGCTCTGCGAGCCAGCGCGTGCGCAGCGAGCGGATCCTCTGCAGCATCTGCTCGCCGTCGGGGCTGAGCGTGAGCCCGACGCGGCGGCGGTCGCCACCGGTGCCGCGCGTGCGGATCACGTAGCCCATCCGCTCGAGCCGGCTCAGGTTCGCGGACATGCCCGGCGCAGAGGTGCGCTCGAGCGTCCGCGAGGTCGCGCACGCCGATCCCGGGCCTGTGGTGGATCGACGCGAGAAGGCTCGCCTGGCCGCCGGTGACTCCGAGCGACGCGACCTCCCGCCGCAGCTCCCTGCCCATCGTCAGCAGGACGGGACGCAACCGATCTGCGATCTCGATTGCGTCCGCGCCCTTGATAACGTCGTTACTCATTAACACGGTTAACTATAGCAGCAGCTACAGCGAACCGCCAGAGCCCTCGATCAGACCGGAGCCGCCTCCACGTCGATCGAGATGATCGCCTCGGGCCGGATGTAGCGGCCGCCGAAGTGAGGCCAGACGTGGCTGTTGCTCGAGAGCTTCTTGACGAGGTCCTCCGCGTGCGCCCGGGCGTCGTTGAGGTCGTCGAAGACGTTGGCGTCGATCCGCTCGCCGGTGGAGAGCCGGATGTAGAGGTGGAACGCGAGCGACGAGGGGCTCGGCGCCTTCGCGTGCGGGGCCGGATCGTGGGCCGCGCGGCGTGGACGGGCTCCGGATGGACGACCTCGGCGACCGGCTCGGGCGCCGGCGGCGCGACCGGGGCAGGCGCGGGCGCGGGGACGGGAACGGGGTCGGCCGGGATCTCGTCGAGGAACGAGGGCTCGGGCGTCGGCTCGGGCGGGACCTCCGCGACGACGACCGGGGCCGGGGCGGCGACGGGCTCCGCGAGCGAGCGGCGCGACCGGCTCGAAGAGCTGGGTGATCTGCTCCTGCGAGACCCAGCCGCGGTCGATCAGGATCCCCGCGACGGGGCGACCGGTTGCGGCCTCCTCGCGCATCGCCTCGCCGAGCTGGTCCATCGTGACCAGGCCGAACTGGAGAAGCTTGCGCTCGAGCATCCCGGGAGCGTTCGGGTCGGGCTCGGCGGCGACGGGCTCCGCCGGGGCGGGCGCAGCCGCGGGCGCGGGCTCGGGCTCCGGCTCGCTGGCCGTCGGGAGCGGCGCGGGCCGCTCGACGGCCGGGCTGAGGGGCGGCTGCGACAGCAGCCCGCCGAACTGCTCGGAGGGAGCTGTGGCTCCGACGCCACCCCCGTCGAAGATGTCTGACACGTGTGGTTCCTTCCTGTCTTGGTTCCGCAGATTTCGAGAGCGGGCGCTCTCGGATGTGGCATCGGCGGATCGCCCTTCCTCCACGTCACCCGGAGGGGGGAGATCAGGCCTACATCCGGGTCGGGACGCCGTGCTTCGCGAAGATCTGGAGCACTTTGGGCGAGGCGACGCGCGTGGTGCTGACGCCGTTCATCGTCAGCCGGATCAGCGCGGGATGGCCCCTGTAGGTCGGGTACAGCGAGCCGTGGGCGCTCGCGTCGCTCGCCTTCGTCGGAGGTGGCGAGGCGAGCGGCCAGCCCCAGAAGAGCGCGAGATCGAGCCGCGGCCTCGTGCTCACCGTCCGGAGCTCGCTCGCCTTCGCGCGAGGCGAGGCCTCGGCCGCCGTGAGGAGCGTGAGGTTCTCCTCCCAGTTGGAGAGGAGCACCGGCTTCGCGAGCTTCGGGCCGCTCACGATGATGTACGGCGGCGCCGCCGCGACTGTGAGCGTGTCGAGCACTCCGCGGGCGCGGTCGGCCAGCGCGGGCGACGCGCGCGTCCCGAGCAGGAGGTACGCACCGAAGTGGCGGCCGTGGTCGGCGAACTCCACGCTCCCTCCCGCGCCTGCGAAGCATTCGATCGCGGGCGGCGCCTGGACGGGCAAGGTCGCGGCCGTGAAGCGTGCCGGGCGAGGCGCCCAGCGGGCCGACTTCGAGAGCCGGGTCGTCCACTCCACCACGACGACGGCGACGGCGGTGCTCGGGAACGCGTACGCGGCGATATCGCAGCCGCTTCCGCCGACGCGGATCGGCGCCGAGGCGACCACGATCCGCGTCACCGGGTCGTTCGCGTGCGCGCCCGTGGGGGCCGTCTGGGCGATCGAATGCCAGCCCTGCGGGAGCGAGACCGTGACCCCGGCGCTGCCTGCATGCGAAACGGGGGCCGCCCCTACGAGGCCCAGCGCCGCGAGCGCGACGGCGATCGCGCTTGGCGTCATCGCCCTAGAGTGCCAGCCCCGGGGGTTGCGGTGTCGACTCGGTCGGCAGGGCAGGCGCCGGCCGGCTCCGGCGGTGGCGCAGCTCGAGCACGAGCGAGATCACGATCACGGCGCTCGCGATCACGATCGTCCAGTGCGCGAAGCTCAGCGAGGTGATGCGCGCCGTCGCCTCCCACTGGCCCTTGCTGAGCGTGTTCGAGGTGCTCGACTCGCGGATCAGGTCCATCCCGAGCGGGTAGCGGAGCGAGTGGCCCGCCGTCCAGTGGTCGAGCCGGTGCACGGTCGCGAGCGCGACCACGATCGCCGCCGGCCGCGGAGACGTAGATCCCGCGCCGGTAGAGGTTCGCGAGCACGCCGATCAGGATCAGGAGCGACCCGTCCAGGGCGGCGGCGATCCAGATGCGCGCCTCCATCGCTGGCGGCCGCCTGGTGGTAGACCGTGACCGAGTGGCCGTTCCGCGTGAAGGTCTGCACCGCGGGCTTCTCGAGCCAGAGCGAGAACCCCATCAGCGCGCGAGAAGAAGACCGGCACGGACAGCAGCAGCGCGACGAAGAACGGGGCCCGGCCGTACCGGCTCCACCGCTTGCGCATTAGAGCCGCCCCGCCTCGATCACGCGCGCGAGGAACTCGCGGGTGCGGGGCTCGGCGGGCGACGAGAAGATCTGCTCGGGCGGCCCCTCCTCGAGGATCACGCCCGCGTCGAGGAAGCACACGCGGTCGGCCACCTCGCGCGCGAAGCTCATCTCGTGGGTGGCGATGATCATCGTCATCCCGCTCTTCGCGAGCTCGCGGACGAGCTCGAGCACCTCCGAGACGAGCTGCGGGTCGAGCGCGCTCGTGATCTCGTCGAGCAGCATCAGCTTCGGCTCCATCGCGAGCGCGCGCGCGATCGCGACGCGCTGCTGCTGCCCGCCCGAGAGCCGGTCCGGGTACTCGTTCGCCTTGTCGCTCAGGCCGATCCGCTCGAGGAGCTCGCGCGCCCGCGCCTCGGCCTGCGACTTCGAGAAGCCGCGGCTCTTGCGCGGCGCGAGCGTCACGTTCTGGAGCACGGTCATGTGCGGGAACAGGTTGTAGGCCTGGAAGACGATCCCGATCTTGCGGCGCAGCGCGTTCACGTCGACCTGGCCGTTCGTGACGGTCTCGCCGTCGACCACGATCCGTCCCTCGTCGACCTGCTCGAGCACGTTGACGCACCGCAGGAGCGTGGACTTCCCCGACCCGGACGCGCCGATCAGGCAGACGACGTGGTGCAGGCCGACGCTCAGGCTGATGTGCTTCAGCACCTGGAGCTCGCCGAAGGACTTGCTCACGTCCTCGATCGAGACGAAGGCGTCGCCGTTCCCGTTCTCGCTCATCCGGCGGTCGCACGCTCCTTGCTCTCGCGCCGCTTGATCAGGTGGTCGGTGAAGCGTGCGAGCGGGATCGTGAGCAGGATGAAGAACGTGGCCGCGACGACGTACGACGTGAAGTTGAAGTACGTGGTCGAGAAGTTCTGCGCCTGCTGCGCCGCCTCGGCGACGCCGATCACGGTCACGAGCGCCGTGTCCTTCTGGAGGCCGACGAAGTCGTTCAGGAGCGGCGGCACCACGCGCCGCACCGCCTGCGGCACGACGACGTACCGCATCGCCTGCATGTAGTTGAGGCCGAGCGAGCGGGCCGCCATCCGCTGGCTCGGGTGCACCGACTCGATCCCTGCGCGGTACACCTCGGTCACGTACGCCGTGTAGACCAGCGTGAGCGCCATCACGCCGTAGAAGAAGTTGGTGCGGCTCGAGATCAGGCCGAGCTGGAGCGAGGGCAGCCCGAAGCCGACCAGGAACACGACGAGGATCAGCGGCGTGCCGCGGAAGAAGTCGGTGTAGGCGATCGCCAGGCCGCGCAGCGGCGCTGCTGCGCGGCCCGGCAGTCCACGGACGATCGCGACCGCGAGCGCGAAGATGAGGACGAGGATCTCGGCGACGATCATCATCTTCACGTTGAGCTGGAACCCGGCCCAGACGTCCGGCAGCGACAGCCGGAAGTAGTACGGGCTGAAGAAGGACTCCAGGAACTTCTGGATCGCGTTCATCGTCTTCCCGTCGCGCCGGCTACTTCAGGACCGGCACCTTCGCGAAGTCGATCGCGAACCACTTCTTCTGCAGCTTCGCGATCGTCCCGTTCGCCCAGAGCTTCGCGATCGCGACGTTGACCGGCTTGACGAGCGCCGAGCCCTTCTGGAACACGGCGCCGTACTGCTCGTTGGTGACGATCTGGCCGGCGACCGGGCCGTAGCGGGTCGGGCGGGCCTTCCGCTCGGAGGCGACGATCGGCACGTCGAGGACGATCGCGTCGCAGCGGCCGATCTGCACGGCCGTGAACGCGGCGGTCGTCGTCTGGTAGATCAGCGGCTGCTTGTCCGGGTGCAGGCGGGTCTTGATCCAGTCGAGCCCGGTCGTGTTCGCCTGGGCGCAGGTCTGGAGCTTCTTCAGGTCGGCCTGGCTCTTCGGCGGGGTGAGCCCCTTCCGGATCAGCACGCCCTGGTTGGCGTTGAAGTACGAGCTCGAGAAGTCGACCGTCTTCTTGCGGGCGTCGGTGATCGTCGCCTCCTGGAAGGAGATGTCGAACTTCTTCGTGCCCGGCGAGAAGAGCCCGGTCCACGGCGTGTAGACCCACTTGATGGTCTTGATCCCGAGCTGGGCGGCGATCGCCCGGGCGAGGTCGACCTCGTAGCCGCGCGGGTTCGTGATCGTGCTGCCGCGGACGGTGCCGTCGGCGAAGCCGACCGCGGGGTCGCCGAACGCGACGACCAGCGTGCCGGGGGTCATGAGTCGGCGGTGCCGTCGTCCGGGCCGAGACCGCCGCCGCCGACGCGAGCGCCGCGACGGCGAGCAGAGCGATGAGACGCTTCATGGGGGACTCCTCCTGTGTGAGACCGCGGGGGTGAGCCGCGAATCTTACGCCTGAAGCGCAGCGGCGACCCGCTGCTGGAAGTCCGCGATCAGCACCTCGCTCCGCGGCAGGAGAGCGCCGCGCTCGAGCCCGCCGGAGGAGACCCCGCGCTGCACGCCTTCGACGAGCACGCTGTCCTCGGCGCCCACCTGGTTGTCGAAGGCGAGCAGGTCGTCGACCCACGCGTCGTCGGCGCCGGGGGCGAAGAAGTAGTCGAGGAAGCGCCTCGTCCTGTTCGGCGCGACGGGCAGCACCGGTCCGATCGAGAGGTTGGGCTTGCCGGGGACGATGTTGATCGCGAGCCCGGGCCAGACGAAGTGGAACTGGCCCCGCTCGACCTCGCCCTCCGGGTCGTAGGCGTTGACGCCGTCGGGGCGCAGCGGGGCGAGCTGGGTCGAGTAGGTCGGCCCCGCCTCGAGCAGGTACGCGTCGGGCGAGACGTCCATCATCGCGCTGAAGCCGGGATGCGCGATCTGGCAGTGGTAGCACTCGAGGAAGTTCTCGCACGCGATCTTCCAGTTCGCCTCGCTCTCCCACTCCGACCTGAGACGGAACTCGAGCCCGTCGACGTCGACCCCGGCCGCGGCGACCCGCTCGGGCAGGTCGAGCAGCGTGTCGGCGAGCGGCGGCGCGTCGGGCGACGGGTTGACGAAGAGGAACGGCCCCCAGCCGTCGACCTGAACGGGACGGAGGCAGAGCTCCTCCTTGTCGAAGCCGGGCTCGCGGTCGGAGCGCGGCGCGGCGCGAAGCGAGCCGTCGAGGCCGTACGTCCAGCCGTGGTAGCCGCACTGGAGCGTCTCGCGGCGGCCCGAGCCCTGTGCGACCGGGAAGCCGCGGTGGCGGCAGACGTTGAGGAACGCGTTCAGCTCGCCGTCGCGCCCGCGCGTCAGCACGACGGGCGTGAGCCCGGCGCGGCCGGTGACGAACGTGCCCGGCTCCGGCAGCTCGCCCGCGTGCGCGACGTACTGCCACGAGCGCCGGAAGATCCGCTCGTCCTCCCGCCGAAAGACCTCGGGGTCGGTGTACCAGGCCCACGGGTAGGTCTCCACCCTGCAAATCTACAGGGGTGCGCGCGATGCTCCTCGAGGCCGCCGGCCGGCCGCTCGTCCCCGCCGAGCTGCCGGTCCCCGAGCCCGGGCCGGGGCAGCTGCTGATCCGCGTCCACGCCTGCGGCGTCTGCCGGACCGACCTCCACGTCGTCGACGGCGAGCTTGCCCACCCGAAGCTCCCGCTCGTGCTCGGGCACCAGATCGTCGGCACCGTCGAGGGCAGCGGCGAGCGCGTCGGGGTGCCGTGGCTCGGCTGGACGGACGGCGAGTGCCGCTACTGCCGCTCGGGGCGCGAGAACCTCTGCGACCGGGCGCGGTTCACCGGCTACGACATCGACGGCGGCTACGCCGAGTACGCCGTCGCGGACGAGCGCTTCTGCTTCCCGATCCCCGAGGGCTACCCCGACGTCCAGGCGGCGCCGCTCCTCTGCGCCGGGCTGATCGGCTGGCGCTCGCTCTCGCTCGCCGGCGACGCGGAGCGGCTCGGGCTCTACGGGTTCGGCGCCTCGGCGCACATCGTCTGCCAGGTCGCCCGCTGGCAGGGGCGGCGCGTGTTCGCCTTCACGCGCCCGGGCGACGAGGAGGGCCAGGCGTTCGCGCGCTCGCTCGGCGCCGAGTGGGCGGGCTCCGGCGCGCCGCCGGAGGAGCTCGACGCGGCGATCGTCTTCGCGCCGGCCGGCGAGCTCGTCCCCGCCGCGCTCGCCGCGCTCGCGAAGGGCGGCTCGGTCGTGTGCGCGCGGGATCCACATGAGCGACATCCCCTCGTTCCCCTACGAGCTGCTCTGGGGTGAGCGGGTGGTGCGCTCGGTCGCGAACCTGACGCGGCGCGACGGGGAGGAGTTCCTCGCGATCGCGCCGCAGGTGCCGGTGCGCACCGAGGTGGAGGAGCACCCGCTGGAGGCCGCGAACGAGGCGCTCGCGCGGCTCCGCTCGGGCGCGCTGCGCGGGGCCGCCGTGCTCCGGATATGAGCAGCCCGTACGCGTTCTCCTTCGAGCCGCTCTTCCTCGTCCTCGGGGTCGTCGCGCTCGTCCTCTATCTCCGCGCGCGGCCCGCGCCCTGGTGGCGGATCGTGCTGTTCTGCGTGGGGCTCGCGCTCGTCGTCGTCCCGGTCAACTCGCCGCTCGAGACGATCGCGACGGAGCGGCTGCTGCTGATCCACCTGCTGCAGAACGTGATGCTCTCCGACTGGGCGCCGCCGCTCCTGATCCTCGGGCTGACCCCGGCGATGCGGGCCGCCGTCGCGCGGGTGGGCGGGCGGCCGTTCGCGGCGCTCACGCGGCCCGTCGTCTCGCTGCCGGTGTGGCTCGTCGGCTGGTATGCGATCCACTGGGGCGTCTTCTACGACTTCGCGCTCCGCCACCACGCGGCGCTGAACGTCGAGCACCTGATCCTCGTCGGGATCGGCCTCCTCTTCTGGTGGCCGGTGCTGTCGGACGAGCCGAGGCGGCTCACCGTCCCGGTCAAGATCGCCTACCTCGGCGCCGCGTTCGTGACGAGCGCGTTCCTCGGGCTCGCGTTCATCTTCTCGACGAGCCCGTTCTACGGCTTCTACGAGCGGGCGCCGCGGCTCTGGGGGCTCTCGCCCGCGAAGGATCAGAACCTCGGCGGGATCCTGATGAACGTCGAGCAGACCGCCGTCTTCCTCGCCGCGCTCGCCTACTTCCTCTGGCTGCTGCTCGAGGAGGAGCACGCCGCGGGCACGACCCCCGGCTAGGCGCCGCCGGCGAGTAGCTCGCCGTCGGCGAGCATCCCGTTCGCCAGGATCACCGCGCGGTCGACCGTGCCGCAGTCGGTCAGCGTCGCGAGCGCGTCGACCGGGTCGGCCGGCCCGTCGAGGGTCGCCTCGATGATCCGCAGCGAGATGAACGTCTGGGGGTCGAACCCGATCCCGGCGCGCGCGAACACGCGGCCGATCACGTAGGCCTCGAAGCCGAGCGCGTACTCGGCCCCGGTGAGCGCATGGCTGGTCGCGACCTCGCGCTCCTGGGAGCTGCGCAGGTCGTCGAAGTTCACGTCTTCGATCTCCACGAAAGCTGAGACGCCGATTTCCGGGATCAGTTCCCATGGCTCGCTCGGACGAGTGAACTTTACGATTCGAAACCGCCCTTTTTACGACCCTCTTACCGGGGACTTACAGGAAACGGGGCCCACCGGTCGATAAGGGCTCAAGCCGGCCGGGAGGGGCCCGGCTGGAATCGACGTACGGCGTCTGGCGCGCGGCCCGTCCTCTTCGCCGTGAGAGGGGAGGCACGCATGTATCGGCTGATCATCGTCGGCATGCTCTTGCTAGCCACGTTCGTCCCGTCGGGGGCGGCGGCAATCGCGCCGCTGCAGCCCCGTTCGCTGGACGGAAGTGGAAACAACCCGAGGCACGACGACTGGGGGCAAGCGGGCACGCTGTATCTGCGCGTCGCCGCACCGAACTACGCCGACGGCATCGCGAAGGAGGTTGCGGGCCCGTCGGCGCGGCTGATCAGCAACCGCATCTTCAACGACGTCGGCCAGAACCTGTTCTCCGAGAACGACGTCTCGCAGTGGGGCTGGGCCTGGGGTCAGTTCATCGATCACGACATCGGCCTCAGGGACGAGACGCCCGCGGAGAGCGACCCGATTCCGTTCGACGCGAGCGATCCGCTCGAGCAGTTCACGAACGACCTCGGCGCGATCGACTTCTCCCGGACGCCGGCGGCGCCCGGGACCGGCGTGAGCTCACCGCGACAGCAGGTGAACACGCTCTCGAGCTACATCGACGGCTCGAACGTCTACGGGGTGACCAGCTCGCGTGAGGAGTGGCTGCGCGACGGTCCCGTCGACGGCAGGCTCTCGAACAACAAGGCGACCCTGATGCTGACCTCCGGCGGCTACCTGCCGCGGGAGGATGCGCGGGGCAACCCGGCCTCGGCCCCGCCCATGGACCTGATGGGCGCGCTGCAGGGGACTCCGACCAGGGCCGCGGTGGCGGGTGACGTGCGGGCGAACGAGAACGTCGCCCTCACGGCGATCCAGACGCTGTTCGCGAGAGAGCACAACCGGATCGTCGGCCTGCTTCCGAAGTCGCTCCCGGACGAGACCAGGTTCCAGCTGGCCCGCCGGGTCGTCGGCGCCGAGGAGCAGTACATCACCTACAACGAGTTCCTCCCGGCGATGGGCGTGAGCCTGCGTCCGTACCGTGGCTACGACCCGGGCGTCAACGCGGGGATCTCGAACGAGTTCGCCGTGGTGGGCTACCGGCTCCACAGCGCCGTGCACGGGGAGCTCGAGCCGACGGTGCCCGCCGGCACGTACTCGGACGCGCAGCTCGCTGCGTTCTCCGCCGAGGGGATCACGATCGAGCAGGACGCCGGCCAGGTGACCCTGGTGATCCCGCTGGATCTCGCGTTCGGCAACCCGGACCTGCTCGAGGCCGTGGGCGAGGGGCCGATGCTCGCCGCGCTCGCGAGCGAGCGGGAGTACAAGAACGACGAGCAGATCGACAACTCGATGCGCAGCGTCCTCTTCCAGGTGCCGAAGCCCGGCATCCCGGATCCGGCGGTGTGCGGCGAGCCGCTCGTCAATCCGGACTGCTTCTCGGACGTCTCGGACCTCGGCGCGATCGACGTCCAGCGTGGCCGCGACCACGGGATGCCGTCGTACAACCAGCTCCGGCGGGCCTTCGGGCTCCGGCCTGCGCGGTCGTTCACCGACATCACGGGCGAGAGCACCGATCGGTTCCCGGCCGGGCTCGGCCCGAACGACCCGCACAGCCTCGACTTCACCCAGCTCCTGGACGACCAGGGGAACGTGATCCCGCTCGGCAGTCCGCAGGCGCAGGACGACGCGGTGGTCGGGATCCGCAGGTCGACGCTCGCCGCTCGGCTGAAGGCGGTCTACGGGTCGGTCGACAAGGTCGACGCGTTCGTCGGGATGGTCTCCGAGCAGCACGTCCCCGGGACGGAGTTCGGAGAGCTGCAGCTCGCGATGTGGAAGCAGCAGTTCACGGCGCTCCGCGACGGAGACCGGTTCTTCTACCTGAACGACCCGGCGCTGAGGGCGATCCAGCAGCTCTACGGGATCACCTACCAGCACTCCCTCGCCGAGCTGATCGCGCTGGACTCGGGCGCGACGGTTCAGGCGAATGCGTTCAAGGCGCCGCAGTAGGTAACAATGCAGGTGTCCCCCGGCCCCGGAAGGGGCCGGGGGGCCTATTCCTCTTCCAGCCGCAGGAGGCGCCCGATGCGCGCGATCGCCATGACCGATTTCGACAGCGGGCTCGCACTCCACGACCTGCCGAAGCCCGAGCCCGCCGCGGACGAGCTCCTCGTCCGGGTCCACGCGTCATCGATCAACCCGATCGACGTGATGGCCGCAGCCGGAGCGCTCAAGGGGATGATGGAGTACGACTTCCCGTACGTGCCGGGCCGCGACTTCGCCGGCGTCGTCGAGGCTGTCGGATCCGAGGTCGTCGGCTCCAAGGTCGGTGACGCCGTGCTCGGCTTCCTCACGAAGCCGGTCCTGCACGACGGCGCCTGGGCCGACTACCTGACTGTTCGCGTGGAGGGCTTCGTCGTGGCGAAGCCCGACGCGCTCGACTTCGCGACGGCGGCCGCCCTGCCCATCGCCGCGCTCACCGCGCTCGCGGCCGTCGATGCGGTCGATCCCCACCCCGGCGACCCCGTGCTCGTGATCGGTGCAGGCGGGGGCGTCGGCAGCTTCGCCGTCCAGCTCGCGGCCCAGCGCGGCGCGACGGTGATCGCCACCGCCAAGCCTGGCGACGAACAGCGCCTGCTCGACCTCGGCGCCGCCGAGACGATCGACTACACCGCCCAGGATCTCGTCGCGGCGGTGCGCGAGCGCCACCCTGACGGCATGAGGAGCGTGATCGACCTGGTGAACCACGGCGACGGCTTCGCGCCGGGGGCGAGCCTCGTCCAGGCCGGCGGTCGCGCCGCATCGCCGCTCGGCGCAGCGAACGCCGACGAGCTCGCCGCGCGCCAGATCACCGGCACGAACGTGATGGCGTCGCAGCCCGGCCCGGCCGGGCTCGCGCGCCTCGCGGAGAGCGCCGCGACCGGCGAGCTGACGGTCGTGATCGACTCGATCCGGCCGCTCGAGGAAGTCCCGGCCGCGGTCGAGGAGTTCTCACGCGGCAAGCGCGGGAAGGTCGTCGTCTCGATCGCAGAGTAAGAAGCGGAGCGAGCGCTCCGCTTTCTGGCATACTGTCGAGATGCCAGCCGAGAGAGTCATCGAGCGGCCGCTGCGCCGCGACGCGCAGGCGAACCGCGAGCGGATCGTCGCCGCGGCCCGCGCCGTCTTCGCGGCGCGCGGGATCGAGGCGACGGTCGAGGAGATCGCGCGCCGGGCCGGAGTCGGGATGGGCACCCTCTATCGCCGCTTCCCGACGAAGGAGGACCTGGTCGACGCGGTGCTCGAGGACGCGTTCGGGCGGTTCGTCCACGTGGCCGAGGAGGCCCTGGCCGAGGAGGACGCGTGGGCCGGCTTCACCGGTTTCCTCGAGCGCTCGCTCGCCCTGCACGGCGCCGACCGCGGCCTCAAGGACCTCGTCGCCTCGAGCGAGCACGGCCTCGCGCGCACACAGGCGATGCGCGCGCGCCTGGGGCCGCTGATCCGCCGCCTGGTCGAGCACGCGCAGGAGCAGGGCTCGCTCCGCGCCGACTTCACCCCCGAGGACGTGCCCGTCGTCTTCTGGACCGCCGGGCGCGTGATCGAGACCACCTCGCAGGTCGCGCCCGACCTCTGGCGGCGCTACCTCGGGCTCCTGCTCGACGGCCTGCGCGCCGACGCGGCGACGCCGCTGAGCCGTCCCGCGCTCACGCGCGCCCAGCTCGACCGCGCGGCCGGACGGAGGGCGAGTTGAACCCGACCGACGCGCCGCTGACCGGGAGGGCGCTCCGGACCGTCTTCGCCGCGCTCATGCTCGGCATGTTCCTCGCTGCGCTCGACCAGACGATCGTCTCGACCGCGCTGCCGACGATCGTCGGCGACCTCGGCGGCCTCAACCACCTCTCCTGGGTCGTCACCGCCTACCTGCTCGCCTCGACCGTCTCGACGCCGCTCTACGGGAAGCTCGGCGACATGTACGGGCGCAAGCGCGTGTTCCAGGCCGCGATCGTCATCTTCCTGGTCGGCTCGATGCTCGCCGGGCTCAGCCAGACGATGACCGAGCTGATCGGCTTCCGCGCGCTCCAGGGCATCGGCGCCGGCGGGCTGATGGTCGGCGCGCAGGCGATCATCGGCGACATCGTCCCGCCGCGGGAGCGCGGCCGCTACATGGGCCTGATCGGCTCCGTGTTCGCGGTCGCCTCCGTCGCCGGGCCGCTGCTCGGCGGCTTCTTCGTCGACAACCTCTCGTGGCGCTGGGTCTTCTACGTCAACCTGCCCGATCGGCGCGCTCGCGCTCGTGATCGTCGCGACGCGGCTCCATCTGCCGTCGCGGCGGACGAGCCACCGCATCGACTACCTCGGCGCCCTCCTGCTCAGCGGCGGCGTCGGCGCGCTGATCCTGCTCACGAGCTGGGGCGGCAACGAGTTCGCGTGGCGGTCGAAGCCGATCTACGCGATGGCGATCACCGGCGTCGTGCTGCTCGCGGCGTTCGTCTGGCGCGAGACCCGCGCCGCCGAGCCGATCATGCCGCTCAAGCTGTTCCAGTCCCGCGTCTTCGACGTGGCGAGCGCGATGGGCTTCACGATCGGGATGGCGATGTTCGGCGCGATCGTCTTCATCCCGCTCTTCCTCCAGCTCGTCTACGGCTACAGCGCGACGAAGTCCGGCCTCGCGATGATCCCGCTGATGGCCGGCCTGCTCGTCGCCTCGATCTGGTCGGGCCGGACGATCAGCCGGATCGGCCGCTACAAGGCGTTCCCGATCGCCGGCACCGCGCTCCTGATCGTCGGGATGTTCCTGCTCTCGCGGCTCGGCGTCGGCACTGCGCCCTGGCTCGCCTCGGCGTACATGGTCGTCGTCGGCGTCGGGATCGGCCTCGTGATGCAGGTGCTCGTGCTCGTCGTCCAGAACGACGCCCGGCCGCAGGACATGGGCGTCGCCACCGCGACCGCGACGTTCTTCCGCTCGGTCGGCGGCTCGTTCGGCGTCGCCCTGTTCGGCGCGATCTTCGCATCGCGGCTCGCCGACCAGCTCAAGCTCCTTCCCGCGAGCTCGGGCAAGGTCCTCGCCGGGCTCCACCTCAACCCCCAGCAGGCGAAGCGGCTCCCGCCGGAGGTGCACGCCCAGTTCCTCGGCGCCTTCTCCCATGCGCTGAACGGCGTCTTCATCTGGGGGCTGGCGATCGCCGTGATCCCGTTCGCGCTCTCGTGGTTCCTCAAGGAAGTGCCGCTGCGCACCACGGTGCACCGGTCGACCGAGCCCGCCGTCGGCGCCGACTGACGGATTTCTTGCCCACCGGCGCCGGTTGCTTTAGTCTTTGAAGCGTGCCCGGCTCGCGCGTGAAGTCCATCTCCGTTTCGGCGTTTATCGCCGCCAAGATCGCGCGCCCGACACCACGCTAGTCGGCTCCTCGCTCCCGCCTCACCCGACTAGCGCACATCCCACCGGCGGGGGGCTCGAGTGAACAGCGGCGTCGGCCTGTACGACCCTGCGTACGAGCACGACGCGTGCGGTGTCGCGTTCGTCGCCCGTCTCGACGCGGTGCCGTCGCACGAGACGATCGAGCGCGCGCTCACCGCGCTCGCGAACCTCGAGCACCGCGGCGCGGCCGGCGCCGACGGCCTGACCGGCGACGGCGCGGGGATCCTGATCCAGCTTCCCGACGCGTTCTTCCGCGGCGTGCTCGACGCGGAGCTGCCGCCGCTCGGCCGCTACGGCGTCGCGGTCTGCTTCCTGCCGCACGACGAGGCGCGCCGGGCCGAGCTCGAGCAGCTGCTCGCCGACACCGTCGCCGCCGAGGGGCAGCGCGTCGTCGGCTGGCGCGACGTGCCGGTCGACGCGGCGCACGTCGGCAGGACGGCGGGCGCGGTCGCGCCGCGGATCCGGCAGCTCTTCGTCGCCGCGGGGCCCGGGCACGCGGACGACCAGGACGCCTTCGAGCGCAAGCTCTACGTGATCCGCCGCCGCGCCGAGCTCGCCGCCGGCCCCGACCTCGTCATCCCGAGCTTCTCGTCGTACCGGGTCGTCTACAAGGGGATGCTGATCGGCGCCGCAGCTCGCCGCGCTACTTCACCGACCTTCGCGACCCGCGGCTCGCGAGCGCGCTCGCGCTCGTCCACTCGCGCTTCTCGACCAACACGTTCCCGAGCTGGGAGCTCGCCCATCCGTACCGGCTGATCGCGCACAACGGCGAGATCAACACGCTGCGCGGCAACGTCAACTGGATGCGGGCGCGCGAGTCGCAGCTCGCCTCGGAGCTCTTCGGCGACGACCTGCAGAAGGTGCTGCCCGTCGTCCGGCCGGCCGGCTCGGACTCGGCCGTCTTCGACAACGTGCTCGAGCTGCTCGTGCTCGCCGGCCGCTCGCTGCCGCACGCGATGATGATGATGATCCCCGAGGCCTACCAGGGCCGCGCCGACGTGCCCGACGAGCTGCGCGGCTTCTACCAGTTCCACCAGTGCCTGATGGAGGCCTGGGACGGGCCGGCCGCGATCGCGTTCACCGACGGCGCGCGTGATCGGCGCGACGCTCGACCGCAACGGCCTGCGCCCGGGCCGCTGGTTCGAGACGAAGGACGGCTGGGTCGTGCTCGCCTCGGAGGCCGGCGTGCTCGACGAGCCGCCCGAGAACATCCTCCGCAAGGGCCGCCTGCAGCCCGGCAAGCTCTTCCTCGTCGACCTCGAGCGCGGGCCGGATCGTCGACGACGCGGAGCTCAAGGCGCGAGGTCGCGGGCCGCAAGCCGTACGGCGAGTGGTTCGAGGAGGAGGTCGTGCGGCTCGCCGACCTGCCCGAGCCCGAGCCGCAGGCGGGGCCCTCGGAGCCGCTGCGCCAGCGCCAGCTCGCGTTCGGCTACACGCAGGAGGACATGAAGGTGATCCTCGCGCCGCTCGCGCGGAACGCCGAGGAGCCGATCGGCTCGATGGGGAACGACTCGTCGCTCGCCGTCCTCTCCGACCGCAAGCCGCTCCTCTACTCCTACTTCAAGCAGCTCTTCGCGCAGGTGACGAACCCGCCGATCGACTCGATCCGCGAGGCGGTCGTGATGAGCGTCGCAGGCGAGCGTCGGCTCGGAGCGGAACCTGCTCGACGAGACGCCGGAGCACGCGCGCCAGCTCGTGATCGACAACCCGATCCTGCTCGACGCGGAGCTCGAGCAGCTCCGCCAGGTGCGCTCGGCGATCTTCAAGGCGCACACGCTCGACATCACCTGGCCGGTCGCCGAGGGCCCGGCGGGATGGAGTCCGCGCTCGAGCGCATCTTCGACGAGGCGGACGCGGCGCTCGCCGGCGGCGCGAACATCCTGATCCTCTCCGACCGCGACGTCGGGCCGGAGCGCGTCGCGATCCCGTCGCTGCTCGCGGTCGCCGCGGTCCACCACCACCTCGTCCGCGAGGGCACGCGCCTGCAGGCCGGGCTCGTGGTCGAGTCGGGCGAGCCGCGCAGCGTGCACAGCGTCGCCGTGCTGATCGGCTACGGCGCCGCCGCGGTCAACCCGTACCTGATGCTCGAGACGCTCGCCGAGCTCGTCGACCAGGGCCGGCTGCCGAAGGAGATGACGCGCGGACGAGGCGCAGCACCGCGCGGTCAAGGGGATCGCCAAGGGCCTGCTCAAGACGATGTCCAAGATGGGCATCTCGACGATCGCGTCGTACTGCGGCGCGCAGATCTTCGAGGCGGTCGGGCTCGCGCCCGAGCTCGTCGACCGGCACTTCACCGGCACCGCGTCGCGCATCGGCGGGATCGGGATCGCGACGCTCGCCGAGGAGACGCTCGCCCGCCACGCGCGCGCCTACCCGGGCTCGCCCGACGAGCTGCTGCCCGTCGTCGGCATCTACGCCTGGCGGCGCGACGGCGAGCACCACCAGTGGAACCCCGAGACGATCGCGCTGCTGCAGCACGCCGTGCGCCACGGCGGCTGCGGAGACCTACGAGGAGTACTCGCGCGCTCGTCAACGACGAGAACGCGCGCCGGCGCACGCTGCGCGGCCTGCTCGCGTTCCGGTTCGCCGAGGACGGCGGGATCCCGCTCGAGGAGGTCGAGCCCGCGTCCGAGATCGTGAAGCGCTTCTCGACCGGCGCGATGTCGCTCGGCTCGCTCTCCCGCGAGGCGCACGAGACGCTCGCGATCGCGATGAACCGGATCGGCGGCCGCTCGAACACCGGCGAGGGCGGCGAGGATCCGGCGCGCTACATCCCCGACGCGAACGGCGACTCGCGCCGCTCGGCGATCAAGCAGGTCGCCTCCGGCCGCTTCGGCGTCAACATCAACTACCTGACGAACGCCGACGAGCTCCAGATCAAGATGGCGCAGGGCGCGAAGCCCGGCGAGGGCGGCCAGCTGCCCGGCCACAAGGTCGACCGCTACATCGCGGGCGTGCGCCTCACGACTCCGGGCGTCGGCCTGATCTCGCCGCCGCCGCACCACGACATCTACTCGATCGAGGACCTGAAGCAGCTGATCTACGACCTGCGCTGCGCGAACCCGAAGGCGCGTGATCTCGGTGAAGCTCGTCGCCGAGGTCGGCGTCGGCACCGTCGCCGCGGGCGTCGCGAAGGCAACGCCGACCACGTGCTGATCTCCGGGCACGACGGCGGCACCGGCGCCTCGCCGCTCTCGTCGATCCTGTACGCCGGGATCCCGTGGGAGATCGGCCTCGCCGAGACGCAGCAGACGCTCGTGCTGAACGACCTCCGCTCGCGGATCTGGGTGCAGACCGACGGGCAGCTCAAGACCGGCCGCGACGTCGTCATCGCCGCGCTGCTCGGCGCCGACGAGATGGGCTTCGCGACCGCGCCGCTGATCGCGACCGGCTGCGTGATGATGCGCGCCTGCCACCTGAACACGTGCCCGGTCGGGATCGCGACCCAGGATCCCGGAGCTGCGCGCGCCGCTTCAAGGGCCAGCCCGAGCACGTCGTCAACTTCTTCTTCTTCGTCGCCGAGGAGGTGCGCCGGATCATGGCCCGCTCGGGATCGCGCGCTTCGAGGAGCTCATCGGCCGCGTCGACCTGCTCGAGGCCGACGACGGCGATCGAGCACTGGAAGGAGCGCGGGATCGACCTCTCGCGGATCCTGCGGGCGCCGGAGAACCCGTCCGGGACGCCGCTCCGCCGCACGCGCGCGCAGGACTCGCCGCTCGCCGACGCGCTCGACTGGCAGCTGATCGAGGCCGCCGGGCAGGCGCTCGAGTCGGGGCGCCGGTCACCGGCGAGTTTCCGGTCCGCAACGTGAACCGCACCGTCGGCGGGCTGCTCTCGCACGAGCTGACGAAGCGGCACGGCGCGAAGGGCCTGCCGCCGCGGACGATCCGCTTCGCGCTGCACGGCTCGGCCGGGCCAGTCGTTCGGCGCCTGGCTCGCGCCCGGGGTCGAGCTGACGCTGTTCGGCGACGCGAACGACTACGCCGGCAAGGGGCTCTCCGGCGGCGTGATCACCGTGCGGCCGCCGCTGCGGCGCGGGCTTCGTCGCCGAGGAGAACGTGATCGTCGGCAACACCGTCCTCTACGGCGCGACCGCGGGCACGCGCGTTCTTCCGCGGCCTCGCGGGCGAGCGCTTCGCCGTGCGCAACTCGGGCGCGAGCGCCGTCGTCGAGGGCGTCGGCGACCACGGCTGCGAGTACATGACCGGCGGCCGCGTCGTCGTGCTCGGCCCGACCGGCCGCAACTTCGCGGCCGGGATGAGCGGCGGGATCGCCTACGTGCTCGACCCGGACGGCGACCTTCGCCTCGCGCTGCAACCTCGAGCTCGTCGAGCTCGAGCCGCTCGAGGCCGACGACGTCGAGACGGTGCGCGCGCTCGTCGAGGAGCACCTCGAGCTCACCGGCTCGGCGCTCGCCGGGCGCGTGCTCGACGACTGGGAGCTGACGCTGCCGCTGTTCGTGAAGGTGATGCCGCGCGACTACAAGGCCGCGCTCGCCGACGTCGACGAGCACACGGTCTCGAGCGGCGGCGACGGCTTCGTCACCGTCGAGACCGAGAGGGCCCGCTGCGCTGATGGGCAAGCTCCGCGCCTTCCTCAAGCTCGACCGGGCCACCGCCTCCGAGCGCGACCCGGCCGAGCGCGTCCACGACTACCGCGAGTTCGTCGGCTCGCTGCCGCTCGTCGAGCTGCGGGCCCAGGGCGCGCGCTGCATGGAGTGCGGCGTCCCGTTCTGCAACACGGGCTGCCCGCTCGGCAACCTGATCCCCGACTGGAACGACCTCGTCTACCGCGACAACTTCGCCGAGGCGATCGAGCAGCTCCACCGCACGAACAACTTCCCCGAGTTCACCGGCCGGCTCTGCCCCGCGCCGTGCGAGGCGGCCTGCGTGCTCGAGATCGACGAGGGGAACGCGGTCACGATCAAGCAGATCGAGCTCGCGATCGTGAACCGCGCCTGGGAGGAGGGCTGGATCGTGCCGCGGCCGCCGCAGACGCGCACCGGCAGGACGGTCGCCGTGATCGGCTCCGGCCCGGCCGGCCTCGCGTGCGCGCAGCAGCTCGACCGCGCGCGGCCACACGGTCACCGTGTTCGAGCGCGACGAGGCGGCGGGCGGGCTCGTGCGCTTCGGCGTCCCGGACTTCAAGATCGAGAAGTGGCTCGTCGAGCGGCGCGTGCAGCAGCTCGTCGAGCGAGGGCGTCGAGTTCCGCTTCGGCGTCGACGTCGGCGTCGACGTCGAGGCG
This sequence comes from uncultured Actinomycetes bacterium, assembly GCA_963746005.1. Lineage (GTDB taxonomy): Bacteria > Actinomycetota > Thermoleophilia > Gaiellales > Gaiellaceae > CAVQZA01. Next base: position 104,841 of record CAVUZM010000026.1, read on the forward strand.
GCGGAGCTGCGCGCGGGCCACGACGCGGTCGTGATCGCGACCGGCTCGCGCGTCCCGCGCGACCTGCCCGTGCCCGGGCGCGAGCTCGACGGCGTCCACTTCGCGATGGAGTACCTCTACCAGCGCAACCGCTTCGTCGCGGGCGCGCCCGCGCCCGAGAAGGCGATCTCCGCGGCCGGCAAGCACGTGATCGTGATCGGCGGCGGCGACACCGGCGCCGACTGCGTCGGCAACGCCCACCGCGAGGGCGCCGCCTCGGTCACCCAGATCGAGCTGGTCGGCGAGCCGCCGCCCTCGCGCCCCGACGAGGTCACGCCCTGGCCGCGCTGGCCGATGAAGCTGCGCAGTCCGTACGCGCTGAAGGAGGGCGGCGAGCGCGACTTCGCGATCTCGACCACGCACTTCTCCGGCAACGGGCGCGTCGAGCAGATCCACTGGACGCAGAACACCGGCGTGCCGCCGTTCGAGCGCGGTGCCGGGGACGGAGGAGACGCATCCCGCCGAGCTCGTGCTGCTCGCGATGGGGTTCCTCGGGCCGGAGGCGGCGCTGCTCGAGCAGTTCGGCGTCGAGCGCGACGCGCGCGGCAACGCCGACGCGGCGGAGTTCGAGACGTCGGTCGACGGCGTGTTCGCCGCCGGCGACGCGCGCCGCGGCCAGTCGCTGATCGTGTGGGCGATCAACGAGGGCCGCCGTTGCGCCGCCGCGGTCGACCGTTCGCTGTAACGCTATATTTATTGCAGCGACTGCTAATAGGAGGAATAACCAATGGCTCTGACGATCGGTGACACCGCGCCGGACTTCCAGGCTGAGACCTCGGAAGGCCCGATCAGCTTCTACGACTGGATGGGCGACTCGTGGGCCGTCCTCTTCTCGCACCCGAAGGACTTCACCCCGATCTGCACCACCGAGCTCGGCTACATGGCGAAGATCAAGCCGGAGTTCGACCGCCGCGGCGTGAAGGTGATCGGCCTCTCCGTCGACCCGGTCGGCAAGCACGAGGACTGGGCGAAGGACATCGAGGAGACGCAGGGCTACGCGCCCAACTACCCGATCATCGGCGACAGCGACTTCAACGTCTCGAAGCTGTACGGGATGCTCCCCGCCGACGTCTCGGGCGACCCGGCCGACCGCACGCCGGCCGACAACCAGACCGTGCGCAACGTGTTCGTGATCGGCCCCGACAAGAAGATCAAGCTCGTGCTCGTCTACCCGATGACGACCGGCCGCAACTTCGACGAGGTGCTGCGCGTGATCGACTCGCTGCAGCTCACCGCGAAGCACAAGGTCGCGACGCCGGTGAACTGGCAGCAGGGCGACGACGTGATCATCGCGGGCTCGGTCTCGAACGACGAGGCGAAGGAGACGTATCCGGACGGCTGGGAGGAGCCCAAGCCGTACATCCGGATCGTGCCGCAGCCGAGCTGATCGTCTAGACGAAGAGCGGCGCGAAGGCGTTGCGCCCGAGCAGCGCCTCGACGTCCTCGTCGGAGGGCGGAGCGCCGTCGAACCGCTCCGCGGCCGCGAGCACGTGCGGCAGCAGCTCCACGCTGCCGACGGTGTTGAGGAAGACCTGCGGCCGGGAGAGCACCCAGTCGACGGCGACCTCGATGTCCGCCGGGTCGGTGAGCGGCTCGTACCAGGTCGAGGCGGTCTTCGGCCGGCCCTCCCACGGCGCGAGCGCGATCGCCTTGATCGTCTGCATCGCGACGCCGCGCTCCGCGCAGGTCTGCGCGAGCGCCGCGAACTCCTCCGCGTAGCGGGGATCCTGCAGCTGGCGGATGTTGCACGGGAGCAGCACGGAGTCGAACGGGAAGCGCTCGAGGCTGCGCCGGTGCATCGCCGCGACCGAGACGCCGTGGCCGGTGACGCCGATGAAGCGGACGAGCCCCTCCTCGCGCGCCTCGACCGCCGCTTCGAGCGCGCCGCCCGCCGCCAGCGCGATCTCCCAGTCGATCACGTCGACGAGGTTGTGCAGCTGGATCAGGTCGACGTGGTCGACGCCGAGCCGGTCGAGCGAGCGGTGGATCTCCTCCTTCGCGCCCGCGTAGTCGCGCTGCCCGGTCTTGGTGGCGACGAAGAAGCGGTCCGGCTCGCGCTTCAGCCACGAGGCGATGCGCAGCTCGGAGTCGCCGTAGGAGGCGGCGGTGTCGATGTGGTTGACGCCGTGCTCGAGCAGGAGCTCGAGCGTCCGGCCGGAGTCGGCGTGGGAGACCTCGCCGACCGCCGCGGCGCCGAAGATCGTGCGGCTGCTCTCGTGCCCGGTGCTGCCGAAGGGGGCCTTCGCGATCACGGCACGAAGCCTACGCGCGGCGCGGGCGGCGGCCGCCGGATCCCGACGTCGTCGAGCGCCGCCGCGACGAGCGGGTCGTAGCGGCCGGCGGCCAGGTCTCCGATCGGGTCCTTCGTGTAGCCGAGCAGCGTCAGGTACGAGAGCCCGAACGCCGCGCGCATCGCGAGCAGGCGACGCCGCTCCGGGTCGTGCGTGTCGACGAGCGCGGCGTTCGCGGCGCCGAGCTGGCGGATCTGGCGGATGCGCGGCGGGAGCATCACCAGCAGCACGATCGCCGTCGGGAGCGCGAACACGATGAACCCGAGCAGCAGGGCCAGCTGGTGCACCTTGTCGATTCCCGACTGGCCGAGAGACGCCACGTTCCCGCCGCTTCCCTGCCCCGCGCTCTCGAGCGCGCCCGAGAGCTTGCCGCCGACGAACGGGATGCCGCCGACCGCGCCCGCCGCCGAGTTGAAGCCGCTCTGGACCGAGAGGCCCGCCTCCTTCACGCCCGAGCCGAGCACCGCCAGCTCGTTGACCACGTCGTGCACCTTGATGCCCATCCAGGCGAAGAGCACGACGAGGGCGAGCAGGATCAGGTCGCGGATGATCGTCGACCTGCGCTTGGCGGGAACGTCCGGGTAGAGCTTCAGGCGACTGACGATACGGCGGGTGTCAGACGGCCTACCCCGGAGTGGCGGCTCCCACCGCCAGGGGACGCACGAACGTCGGCACCTTCTGCAGCTCGTCGTGCTCGATCTCGTCGATCGTGAACCCGGCCGCGCGGATCGCGTCGAGCGTCGAGCGGTTGCAGTCGCAACGCGCGACCAGCCGGTTGACGCGGTTCATCCGGTCCTGCCGGCGGGCGAGCTTCGGCTCGTCGGAGCGCAGGTGCTCGATGAAGAGCAGCGTCCCGCCCGGCTTGAGCACCCGGCGGGCCTCGGCGAGCGCCCGTGCCTGGTCGTCGACGGCGCAGAGGACGAGCGTCGAGACGACGACGTCGAACGTGCCGTCCTCGAACGGCAGCGCCTCGGCGGGCGCGCGCACCAGCTCGACCGGCCGTCCGTGCTCCTCGAGCCGCTGTTCGAGCCTGCGCGCCATCGGCTCGCCGGGCTCGACGAGCGTGAGCTCGACGTCCTCGCCGTAGAACGGCAGGTTCCGGCCCGTCCCGGCGCCGATCTCGAGCACGCGGCCCGAGGCCTGCGACAGGAGCGACCGGCGGTGGGCCCCGAGGCCCGCCTCCTCGGTGCCCTTGCTCATCCGGTCGTACATCGCGGCGAAGATCCGGTCTCCGAGGCTCATTGCTCCTCCTTCCGTCCCAGGGTGACGAGGTACTCGAGCGGCTCCTCGCGCTCGTAGAGCTCGGCGAGCTTCCCGCGCAGCTCCGTCCACTGCCCGGAGGCCTCGGCGAGCTGGCGCGCCATGATCAGCGGCCCGAACTTGGTCGCCATGAAGTCGATCGCCTCGTCGGTCGACTCGAACGGCGTCTGCGCGACGGTGTCGCGCTCGAACTCGAGCTCGACCCCGGTGCCGTCGAACAGCTCCTCCACGTGGCGCTCCGACCCCCACAGGAGCGGCGGCTCGGCGAGCGGGGACGGGCTCGGCAGATACTCGCCGACGGTCCTGAAGAGCAGCCCGGTCCCGCCCTCCGGCGTCCAGGTCGTGATCGCGAGGCGGCCGCCCGGGCGCAGCACGCGCGCGAGCTCGTGGGCCGTGACGGCGTGGCGCGGCGCGAACATGCAGCCGAAGGTCGAGAGGACGACGTCGAAGCTCTCGTCCTCGAACGGCAGCTCCTCCGCGTCGCCCTGAACCCAGTCGATCGCGACCTGGGCCTCGGCGGCCAGCCGCCGGCCCTCTTCGAACAGCTCCGGCGTCAGGTCGACGCCCACCACGGTGCCGCCCGCCTGGGCGGCCCGGAGCGCGGCGTTGCCGGTCCCGCACGCGACGTCGAGCACGTCCTCGCCGGGGCGGACGCCGACGGCGTCAACGATCCGCGGCCCGACCTGCCAGAGCTGGCGCCGAGCGATCGCCGGGTAGTCGCCGGCGGCCCAGGCGCAACGGGCTCCCTGCTTGAGCTTCGCGAGCTCCGCGAGTGCTGCTGCGTTCATCGTTCTGCCTCCTCGGTCGATGCACCCGAGGCTACGAGCGGCGGCGCTCCCGCGCATGGGGCGTTCGCCTCATCTTTCGGCGGCTGCGAACTGCTCCTCCGGGAGGAGGCCGTGCTGCATCGCGAACAGGCTCGCGGTCGCCCGGCTCGAGGCGTCGATCTTCGCGTAGATGTGCTCGACGTGGTTGCCGGCGGTCTTCGGCGAGATCGTGAGCCGCTCGGCGATCTCCTTGTTCGAGAGCCCCTGGGCGAGCAGGCGCAGCACCTCCACCTCGCGCGGGGTGAGCCCGGCAGGCCCCTCGCGGCGCCGCGGCACCCGGTGGCCCGCAGCGGCGAGCACGGCGTCGGCGGCCTCGGGGTCGAGGCGGCCGGCCCTGACCTCGGCGCGGAGCTCGGCGGCAGCCTCGTCGGCGGATCGCTGCGGACGGTACGGGCGCGGCTCGCGCATCGCCTGGTAGACGTCGGCCGCGCCGAGGATCCGCGCGCTGCGCGAGATCGCGTTGCCGGAGAGCCCCCGCGGGTAGCCCGAGCCGTCCAGCCGCTCGCAGTGCTGGACGGCGATCGCGCCGAGCGGAGCCAGCGCCTCCGACCCGTGGAGCATGCGCTCCGTCAGGTAGGGGCTGGTGCGGACGCGCTCCCACTCGCCCGCGCCGAGCGGCCCTTGCTTGTCCCAGATCGCGTTGGAGACCCCGAGCCGCCCGAAGTCGTGCACGAGCCCCGCCCGGCGGAGCGTGAGCACCTCCGCAGCGGGCAGCCCGAGCTGCGCCGCCGCCTGGGAGGCGAGGTCCGCGACGGCGAGGGAGTGGCCGAGCGTGTACGGCGACTTGAGGTCGACGAAGCTCGCGATCGCCTGGAGGGCGGAGTCGAAGCCGTCGCCGGAGAGCGAGACCCCGAGCGCCGGCTCGGCCCCGATCACGGCGTCCCAGGTCACGATCGAGTCGAGGCCGCCGAGGATCTCGTCCGCGTTCGCGCACAGGAGCGCCGCGAGCGCCGGGTCGAACTGCTTGCCGGCGCGCTTCCGCGCCATCGCGGTCGCGGCCTCGATCCCGCCGACCCGGTTCGCCACCTCGACGAACTCCGCGAGCTGCGCGATCCTCGAGGCGATCGGGATCCGGTCGCCCTTCAGCTCCCCCGGCCAGCCGCGCCCGTCCCACGTCTCGTACGAGGCGGCGAGGGCATCGAGCACGTCGTCCGGCAACCCGAGCTGCTCGCCGAGCGCCCGGGCGCGCGCCGCGTGCTCGTCGATCATGCCGTCGAAGTCCCGGTGCCCGGAGACCACGAACTCGAGGCCGATCCGGAAGCGGTGCAGCGGCGGCTTCCCGGCGCCGAGCCGCCGCAGCCCGGCGGCCGCAGCGCCGAGGCTCTTGAACTCGTGGTCGTACTTGTCCGACTTCATCGCGATGTCGTCGCCGAACCACTTCGCCTGCTCGTGCGCGTCCGTGTGGCAGCCGACGTTGACGAGCAGCGCCGTGTAGTAGACGGCGACGCGCGTCTCCTCGTCGAGGCCGACCCGCTCGGCGAGCCGCAGCGCGATCAGGCACTGGCGCAGCACGTGCTCCATCGGCTGCCCGAAACCGAGATCGATCCCGAGCGAGAGCGCGGCGACGAGCTCCGCGAGACGAACCCGTGACTGATCCAGCCCGGAGCTCACCCGCGGAGACTACGCCTCCTTCGGAAGCATGTCGCGCGGCCCTAGCCCCGTTCGCGCGCGGGTGAGAGAATCGCCGCGTGCCGGAGTCGTGGACGCGTGCGGAGTTCCTCAGGCAGGCTGCCGGCACCGGCGCCGGCGCCTTCCTGCTCGCCGGCGGCGGCTCGTTCGCCTACGAGCTGCTCGAGGCCGGCCCGGCGGAGGCCGCCCCGCCGTCGCCGGGTGTGCACAACTTCCGTACCCGCCCCGACCTCAGGCCGCCGATCGTCGAGGTCGTCCACCCGGCGCAGGGGACCGCCGACGGCTACCTCTTCATCACGCCGCTCTCCGGGCCGGGCCAGCGTGGGGTGCAGATGCTGGACGACCGTGGCAACGTCGTCTTCTTCCGCCCGGTTCCGAACGGGATCGCGGCGCTGAACTTCCGCGCCCAGACCTACAGGGGCAAGCCGGTCGTGACGTGGTGGGAAGGCAAGGCGCTGCAGGGCCTCGGCGCCGGCCACTGCGTGATCGCCGACCAGTCCTACCGCGAGATCGCGCGCTTCAAGGCGGGCCGACAGCCCGCCGACCTGCACGAGTTCCTGATCACCCCGCACGACACCGCGCTCGTCACGAGCAACGAGATGCGGACGATGGACCTCACGAGCGTCGGCGGGCCGGCGAGCTGGCCCGTGGTCGGCAGCGTGATCCACGAGCTCGCGATCCCGAGCGGCCGGGTGCTCTTCGCCTGGCACAGCCTCGACCACGTCGCGCTCGACGAGTCGCACCAGACGATCGGGCCGCAGTTCGACTACTTCCACGCGAACTCGATCGACATCGACGGCCAGGGCAACCTGCTGATCTCGGCGCGAAACACCTGGGCCGTCTACAAGGTGGGCAGGAAGACCGGCGAGGTGATCTGGCGGCTCGGCGGGAAGAAGAGCGACTTCGAGATGGGCCCCGGTACGGTCTTCGCGTGGCAGCACGACGCGCGGTTCCACGAGCACGGCCAGGCTGATCAGCTTGTTCGACGACGGCGCCGACCCCAAGGCCGAGCCGGAGTCGCGCGCGCTCATGCTCACTCTCGACACCGGGCGGATGCGCGCACGCCTCACGCGCAAGTACACGCATCGCCCCGCGCTGCTCGCGACGCACACGGGCAGCGCCCAGCTCCAGCCGAACGGCAACATGCTCGTCGGCTGGGGCAGCGAGCGGTACTTCACCGAGTTCGCCCCGAACGGCGCCGTCCGCTTCGACGCGCGGCTGCCGAGAGGCGGGCAGACCTACCGTGCGCTCCGGTTCCCGTGGGTCGGCACGCCAAGTGTGCCGCCGCTGCTCGTCGCCTGGCCGAGCCCGTCCGGCCGGGTCGGCTATGCGAGCTGGAACGGCGCGACCGAGGTGGCCTCGTGGCAGCTCCTCACGGGGGCGGCCCCGGGTCTTCTGCAGGAGGCCCTGACGAAGCCGCGAGGCGGGTTCGAGACGCGGCTCCCGATCCCGAGGGGAAGCCGCTACGCGGCGGTCGCCGCCCTGGACGAGGCGGGCAACGAGCTGCGCCGCTCGAAGACGATCCGCGTCTAGCTAAAGCGCCTCGATCAGCTTGATGAGCTGCACTGCCTGCGCGTGGGTGAAGGCGTGGCCCGACTCGAGCGCGATCGTGAGCTGGGCGAGCACGAGGTCGATCTGCTTGAGCAGCAGGTGGCCGTGCGCGGCCTCCTGTCGCGCCCTTGCGAGGTCGTCGCAGACGGCGTCGGCCACGCGGGGCTTCGTCGAGTAGGCACGGGCGAGCGCGCAGACGTGGTCGTAGGCGTCGGTCGTCGCGATCGAGCCGCTGTACACCGTGACGCCGCCGTCCTTGTCGCGGATCTTGCCGCCGACCGAGAGCGTGCTCGCCGTCCCGGCCGTGCAGGTCGTGGTGCTCGCCGCCGAGAAGGCGCCGTAGCCGCTGCCGCAGTCGAACGCGTACTGGAACCCTGCGGCGGTGTCCGCGGCGGAGGGGTCGCTCGGGCTCGTCAGGGAGAGCGTGAAGGTGCTCCCCTGGGTCGCCGTGCCGGGGGCGTTGAAGGTGGCGGTCGGCGCGACGTTGGTCGTCGTCACGACCGCGCTCGCCGTCGCGCTCGCGCCGGACGGGTCGGTCACGCGCACGGTGACGGTCGTCGTCGCCGGCCCGTCGCCGGCGGTGAACGTCGGGCTCTGGCCGCTGGTCTCGAACGTGCCGTTGCCGTCGAGGTCCCAGGCATAGGTAAGTGTGTCGCCGTCGGGATCGCTGCCGGTCGCCGTGAGGGTCACGGTGCCGCCCTCGGCGACGGTGTACGGGCCGCCGGCCGAGACCGTCGGCGGGTGGTTCGTCGAGGCCACCGTGAGCAGCGTGTTCCCGCTCACCGATCCGAGGGTCGCGCTGATCGTGCTCGTGCCGGGGCTCACGCCGTGAGCGAGCCCGGCGGCGCTGATCGTCGCGACCGCGGGAGTGTCCGAGGCCCACGTGACCGACGAGGTGATGTCGGCGGTCGAGCTGTCCGAGTATGTGCCCGTGGCCGTGAACTGCTGGCTCGTGCCGTTCGGGATCGTCGGGCTCGCGGGCGTGACCGCGATCGAGGTCAGCGTCGGCGGCGAGGCGATCGTGATCGAGAGCGACTTCGTGGCCACCTGGGCGGGCGAGCCCGAATCGGTGGCCGTCACCGTGAAGGTCGTCGTGCCGCCGGTGGTGGGCGTCCCGGTGATCGCCCCGGTGCCGCCGCCCAGCGAGAGCCCCGGGGGCAGCGAGCCCGGAGGCACGCTCCACGTCACCGCGCCGGTGCCGCCGGAGGATGCGAGCGTCGCCCCGGAGTAGGGCGTCCCGGCGAGGCCGGAGGGCAGCGACGTCGTGGTGATCGCGAGCGGGACGGCCGTGCCGAGCGTGACCCCGTTGGCCGGGTACTGCGCCGAGTACGTGTAGCCCGTGAACGTGTAGCCGGCGAACTGGCCGGTGCGGGCGCCGGTGCTGTGGAGGATCGCGAACGTGTCGCCCGGATTCGGGGTGAACCCGGTCGTGGTCACGTTCAGCTGGCCGTCGAGCGCTGCCGTTCCCGAGATCGCGAGCCTGCCGAAGCTGGTCGCGTCGCCGAGATCCACCGCGAGCGTCCCGCCGCTGCCCTGGGTGTAGCTGCCGTTGATCGTCGTGGTGTGGCCCGTCCCGGCGTGGAGGGTGCCGTTGTTGACGACGGTGCCTGCGATCGTGGCTCCGCCGGCGCCCGACAGGGAGTCGATCAGGCCGGTGTTGGTGAACACGCCGCCGGGTACGTTCAGGAACGAGCCGCTGCCCGCGATCGAGATCGTGCCGGCGTTGGTGAACGGCCCGCCCCAGGAGACCCCCGCCGAGACGAGCTCGACGCTCTCACTGGCAGAGGTGCTGCCCGTCACCACGCTGCTGCCGACACTGCTGATCACAAAGCTCGACGCGCCACCACCACCGGTGAAGTTCAAAAACCCGTTGTTGATCGTGACCGGGTTCCCCGACACGACCCCCGCACCCTCGTTGAAGACGCCGTTGCTGTTGACGCTGATGCTGCCGCTGTTTGTGATCGAGCCGCCGGCACCGTTTGTGATCGTGCCGCCGTAGCTCAGGGGTATCCCCGAGCCGACCGAGATCGAGCCGGTGTTGGTCAGCGACAAGCTGCTCGAAAGCGTGAGTGCGCTGTCGACGACGATCGAGCCCGAGCTCGAGATGTTGGCGGTGAGGCTGCTGATCCCAGGGCCGGCCTCGGTCCGGATCAGGCCGGTGTTGGTGAACACGCCGCCGGGTACGTTCAGGAACGAGCCGCTGCCCGCGATCGAGATCGTGCCGGCGTTGGTGAACGGCCCGCCCCAGGAGACCCCCGCCGAGACGAGCTCGACGCTCTCACTGGCAGAGGTGCTGCCCGTCACCACGCTGCTGCCGACACTGCTGATCACAAAGCTCGACGCGCCACCACCACCGGTGAAGTTCAAAAACCCGTTGTTGATCGTGACCGGGTTCCCCGACACGACCCCCGCACCCTCGTTGAAGACGCCGTTGCTGTTGACGCTGATGCTGCCGCTGTTTGTGATCGAGCCGCCGGCACCGTTTGTGATCGCGCCGCCGTAGCTCAGGGGTATGCCCGAGCCGACCGAGATCGAGCCGGTGTTGGTCAGCGACAAGCTGCTCGAAAGCGTGAGTGCGCTGTCGACGACGATCGAGCCCGAGCTCGAGATGTTGGCGGTGAGGCTGCTGATCCCCAGGGCCGGCCTCGGTCCAGGATCAGGCCGGCGTTGGTCGAACACGCCGCCGGGTACGTTCAGGAACGAGCCGCTGCCCGCGATCGAGATCGTGCCGGCGTTGGTGAACGGCCCGCCCCAGGAGACCCCCGCCGAGACGAGCTCGACGCTCTCACTGGCAGAGGTGCTGCCCGTCGCCACGCTGCTCGCCGACACTGCTGATCACAAAGCTCGACGCGCCACCACCACCGGTGAAGTTCAAAGACCCGTTGTTGATCGTGACCGGGTTCCCCGAGCACGACCCCCGCACCCTCGTTGAAGACGCCCGTTCGACGCTGCTGCGAGCCGTTGATCACGGTGCTGCCCGTGAACTGCGAGTCGGCGATGAAGCCGCCGCTGGCGAACGACGGGCCCGTGCAGTAGTCCATGAGCGTCGTCAGGCCGTTGACCTGGACGCGCCGCATCGGCGAGGCCTGCGAGGTCGCCCAGAACTCCCCGACCTGGCACCCGCTCTTGCCCGCGACGTCGATCGTCAGGTTCGACACGGAGCGCCAGAAGTTCACGAGCGCGGTGCAGTTGCCCGGCCCGAAGCACTGGTTGTACGAGTCGATCGTGCCGTTGATCGTGACGTCGTTCGGCGAGGCGCCGAGCCCGGCCACCTCGGTGTAGTAGCCGACCTGGAAGTTGAGCGGCGCGGCGGCGGTGCCGTAGGTGCCGGGCATGAAGAGCAGCGCGTAGCGCTGCGTCCCGAACTCGTTCGAGAGCTGCTGGCTCGAGATCGAGTCGACTGCAGCCTGGATCTGGCTCGTCGACATGCTCGGATCGAAGATCATCACGTTCGGGCCGAAGTCGGGGGCCTGGTTTCCAGGCCCGTGCGACGCGGCGGCTCCGCCGGAGACTGCGAGCGCGACGGCCACGAGGGCGGCGGCGATCGCAAAGCGGCGGGCGGGATGCGGAGCCATTGCGAACCTCCTTCTCGAATGACGAAGTTGGGCCGCACCGACAGGATCGCAGGTTCCGCCCCGACCGAGAAGTCCCCGGGGTCGTCCGGCTCCGTAGTCGGCCGCATCCGCTCCGGTGTAAGTTCCGGATGGAATCGTCCCTCGATCGAGGGACGATCGGCCCGTTGCGCTTGTCCCCGCGTGGCACCCATAAGTTGCGGAGAGGGGCGAGGTAGTGACTTCGACGAAGACGGACACCGGTGCGAGCGGCGAGAGCGCAACCAGGCCGCCGATCGAGCCGGTCGCGCACTTCACAGTCGCCGAGCGCGCCGCGAGGGGGAAGGCGGCCCGCGCCGATGTGCCGCGTAGCGCCCACGCCGCGTGGGAGCCGCCGCCCGTTCGCGCGGACCCGGTCGAGCTGCTCGAGGACCAGGCGAAGACGCGCGTCCCCGAGCTCGTGCCGATCCGGTACGGGCGAATGCTGGTGTCGCCGTTCACGTTCTACCGCGGGGCCGCGTACGTCATGGCCGCCGACCTCGCAGGCCTGCCGCGGACGGGGCTGCACGTGCAGCTGTGCGGCGACGCGCACCTCTCGAACTTCGGCGTCTACGCGGCCCCCGACCGGCGTCTCGTGTTCGACACGAACGACTTCGACGAGACGCTGCCGGGGCCGTTCGAGTGGGATCTCAAGCGCCTCGTCGCGAGCTTCGCGGTCGCCGGCCGCGACCGCGGCTTCGGTGAGGGCCGGCGGCGCGCGATCAATCTCGCTGTCGGCCGCTCCTACCGCGAGGCGATGACCCGGTTCGCGTCGATGCGGACGCTCGACCTCTGGTACTCGCGCATCGACGTCGAGGACGCCTTCGCGCGTCTGTCGTCGCAGGTGAGCGCGAAGGTGGTCAAGCGGGCGGAGCGCAACGAGGCGAAGGCCCGCACCAGGGACAGCCTCGCCGCGTTCAAGAAGCTGACGCGCGTCGTCGACGGCGAGGCGCGGATCGCGAGCGACCCGCCGCTGATCGTCCCGGTCTCGGAGCTCTTCGAAGGCGAACAGACGATCGAGGGCGCACGAGTCCTGATCCGAGCGTACCGGCGAACCCTGATCGCCGACCGCCGTCACCTGCTCGAGCGCTTCAGGCTCGTCGATGCGGCCCGGAAGGTCGTGGGGGTCGGCAGCGTGGGGACGAGGGCGTTCATCCTGCTCTTCCTCGGGCACGACGGCGAAGATCCGCTGTTCCTCCAGATGAAGGAGGCGGAGGCGTCGGTGCTCGAGCCGTTCCTCGGCAGGAGCGGGCTCGCCAATCACGGCCAGCGGGTGGTCGAGGGGCAGCGGCTGATGCAGGCCGCGAGCGACACGATGCTCGGCTGGATCCACACGACGGGCATCGACGGCGTCGAGCGCGACTTCTACCTCCGCCAGCTCTGGGACTCGAAGGGATCCGCGCTGATCGACGTGATGGAGCCCAGGACGATGGAGGTGTACGCGACGCTCTGCGGGCAGACGATCGCGCGCGCCCACGCCCGTTCCGGCGACGCGGTCGCGATCTCGAGCTACCTCGGCTCGGGCGACGCGTTCGACCGGGCGCTCGCGACCTTCGCCGAGACGTATGCCGACCAGAACGAGCGGGATTACGCCGCCTTGAAGGCGGCCGCCGACTCGGGCCGGATCGAGGTGCAGGCCGGGCTGTGAGCCCATCGATTTCACCCGATTCGGCCGATGAAAGTTCGGATCCCGAGCCGGAGAATCGACAGCGGTCATGAGCTCCCGAACTGACGGAACCGGCACGTCCGCTGCACCGGCACGCGCCGGCCTTGTGCTCGGCACCCTGATCCTGGTCGCGGGGGTTGCGAACCTGAACCTGTCGGTCGCGAACGTCGCGCTGCCCGACATCGGTAAGTCGTTCGACGCGTCGCAGACGATGCTCGACCTGATCGCCGTGGGCTACTCGCTCGGGCTGGCTGCGTCCGTGCTCTGGTTCGGGGCGCTGGGCGACCGGTACGGGCGCAAGCTGATGATCATCCTCGGGATGTCGCTGACGATCCCGGCGTGCCTGCTCGCGGGCTTCGCGCCGTCGTCGGGTGTCCTCTTCGCCGCGCGCGTCCTCGGTGGGCTGGCCGCGGGCATGGCCTATCCGACCACGCTGGCGCTGATCACCGCGCTGTGGTCGGGGCCTGGGCGGACGAAGGCCATCGCGCTCTGGTCCGCCCTCGGCGGCGGGATCGCGCTGCTCGGGCCGCTGATCTCCGGGTGGCTGCTGGAGCACTTTTCCTGGGGCTCGGTGTTCCTCGTCACGCTGCCGCTGGTCGCGGTCGCGCTGCCGATGGCGTTCTTCTTCGTGCCGAGCCACGTGAACGAGGGCACCGAGCCGGTCGACAACCTCGGCGGCATGCTCTCGGCGGTGCTCGTCGGCGCGCTGATCGTCTCGATCAACTTCCTGCCGGTCCCGACCGAGCAGACGGTCGCGATCGTGCTGCTCGTGATCGCGGTCATCGCCGGGATCCTGTTCTACGTCCGGCAGCGCCGCGCCGCCAACCCGCTCTACGACCTTCAGATCGCCGCCCGGCCGACCTTCTGGGTCGCGGCCTGCGCTGGGATCATCGTGTTCGGCTCGCTGATGGGCGCCGCGTACATCAGCCAGCAGTTCCTGCAGAACGTGCTCGGCTACTCGACCCTCGACGCGGGCGCCGCGATCATCCCCGCCGGCCTGTTCATGGTGGCCGTCGCGCCGCGCTCGGCCAAGCTCGTCGGGCAGTTCGGGTCGCGGCGGACGCTCCTCTCCGGGCAGGCGTTCCTCTTCGTCGCCTTCTTGCTGATGCTGTTGATCTGGAAGGAGAACATCCCGTACTGGGAGGTCGCGATCCCGTACATCTTCCTCGGGATCGGGGTGGGCCTCGCCGGCACGCCGTCCTCCAACTCGCTGACGGGATCGGTTCCCGTGACGCGCGTCGGGATGGCCTCCGGCACGGCGGACCTGCAGCGCGACCTGGGCGGGGCGCTGATGACCTCGATCTTCGGCGCGCTCCTCACCGCCGGGTACGCGACGGCGATGGCGGGGGTCGACTCCTCCACGACCCAGAGCACCCAGGCGACGCTCCAGCTCTCCTACTCAAGCGCGGAGGACCTCGCCGCCCAGCATCCGCACTACGCGAGCCAGATCACCGCGGCCGCCCAGTCGTCGTTCATCAAGGGCGATCAGTGGGCCTACCTGGCGGCGATGATCGCGATCCTGATCGGGATGGGGCTCGTCTTCCGCTTCTTCCCGAAGAAGGACGCCGAGAACGCGCTGCGGGCCGAGTACCACGCCACGGACACGGGAGCCGGGCCGGGCGGCGCGCCGGCCGACGAGGTGCAGGTCCCCGCTCCCGGCACCGGCCCGGCCGTCGTCCCGGGACACGTCTCGTCGCCCAAGGAGCTCGAATGACAGTCATGCACTCACTCCTGGCGTCGAGCGGGACGGTCACGTTCTTCAAGGGCTGGGACTTCACCGGCAACTACACGTTCGTCGACCTCGTCGCCGCCTCGACGAACGCGCTGAACGGCGCGCTCCTGGCGCGGCGTCCCGATCACTTCAAGAACTTCACCATCGTGGGGATTCTCGGGATGGCGCTCCTCGGCGGGCTCGGCGGCGGGATCACGAGAGACATCCTGCTGGGCGACGTCCCGTCGGCGTTGACGAATCCGGCCTACATCACGCTCGCGTTGCTCTTCGGCCTGATCGGCTACTCCGTCGCGTACAAGGGCGGCCAGCTGTTCCGCGAGGGACTGTTCCAGTTCATGACCTCGTTCTCGCTCCCCTGGTATGCGATCGTGGGTGCGCAGAAGGGCGTCGGGCAGGGGATTCCGATCCTCGGGTGCATCTTGCTCGCAGTCGTCGGCCCGACGGCCGGCCGCTGGTACATCGACGTGTCGAGCGGCGTCACCCCGAAGCAGTTCATCCGCGGCGAGTGGTTCGTCACGATCGCGGCGTTCACGGGGCTCGTCTGGATCCTCGTCTACTGGGCGACCGGCAACACTTGGGTCGCTCTCGCCGTCGCGTTCTGCGCCGGCTACGGGGTGCGCGTGGCGGCTCTCTGGTACGCGTGGGAGGAGCCGCTGGCGAACGAGCCGAAGGGCGTCTACAAGCACTCCGACGGGCGGCCGATGCTCGGCCGCAAGCTGAAGGGAAAGTCACAACGAGAGCTCCGCGACCTCGGTCTGCTCGTCCCGGGTGAAGATTCGCCGGTCGTGGTAGGGGCAGAGCCCGCGACACAGACAGGAGAGAACTGATGGCTGACACACCGACCGATGTCCTGGTGGGGGCATACCCGGACATCGACGCAGCGACGAACGACTTCGACGCCCTGGCCAAGGCCGTCGAGGGCAAGCAGGTGAAGATGGAGGCCGCGATACTGATCACGCACGCCGAGGACGGCACCGTGACCGTGCAGCAGACGGCCGATCATCGCGGCCGCAAGGGCGTCGAGTGGGGCGGGGCGGTGGGTGTCCTCGTCGGTCTCGCCGCGCCGCCGCTGCTGGCGGCGACGGCCGTCGGCGCGGTCGCCGGCGGTCTGATCGGGCGGTTCGTCGACCACCGGGTCGAGACGCAGATGCACGACAAGATCGGCGAGAACCTGCCGCCCGGGACGGCCGGGATCATCGCGGCATTCGACGACTCGCAGCGGCTCGGCGTCGAGCAGGCGCTGCCGGGCGCGCTGGCGAAGTCGATCGTCCAGACGGACAAGAAGGGCCTGAAGGCGCTTCAGGACGGTCTCGCGGAGGCGATGGGCAAGTTCGTGCCCGACCGCACCGTGCTCCCGATCCCTGACAAGAACTTCGGCGGGTCGATGGGCCACACGATCGACGGGTCGGCCGCCGACTGGTCGATCATCCCCGGGCCGAAGGCGCCCGACGGCGCGCCCAACGTGCTGCTCGTCCTGATCGACGACGCCGGGTTCGGCCAGCCGGACACCTTCGGCGGGCCGGTCAGCACACCGAACCTCACCCGCGTCGGCCAGATGGGCCTCTACTACAACCGCTACCACGTGGTCGCGCTGTGCTCCCCCACCAGGGCGGCAACGCTCACCGGCCGGAACCAGCACCGCGTGGGCATGGGCTCGGTCGCCGAGTTCCCCGGGCCGTTCCCGGGCTACACGGGCGCCGTCCCGCGGACCTGCGTGCCGTTCCCGCGCATCCTGCGGGAGAACGGCTACGTGACCGGAGGGTTCGGCAAGTGGCACCTGACGCCGGACCGCGAGCAGGGCCCCGCGGGCCCGTTCGGCCACTGGCCGCAGGGCTGGGGCTTCGATCACTTCTGGGGCTTCCTCAGCGGCGCCGCAGGCCAGTGGGATCCGATGATCTCGCAGGACAGCACGACCATCGGCGTGCCCGAGGGCACCGACGGCAAGCCGTACTACTTCCCGGACGACCTGACGGACAAGTCGATCGAGTGGCTGCACTCGGTGCGTGCGCAGGACGCCCAGAAGCCGTGGCTCCTGTACTACTCGACCGGCTGCGCCCACGCGCCGCACCATGTCTCGAAGGAGTGGGCCGACAAGTACAAGGGCAAGTTCGACCAGGGCTGGGACAAGGTCCGCGAGGAGGTCTTCGAGCGCCAGAAGAAGCTCGGTGTCGTCCCGCAGGACGCGCAGCTGACCGAGCGGCCCGATCTCTTCGACGCATGGGACTCGCTCGACGACGCCTCGAAGAAGCTCTACGCGCGTCAGATGGAGGTCTATGCAGGGTTCATGGAGAACGCCGACTGGAACGTCGGCCGCCTCCTGGACGCGGTCGAGGAGATGGGCGACCTCGACAACACGTTGATCTTCTACATCTGGGGCGACAACGGCGCCAGCCTCGAGGGGACGACGACCGGCTCGTTCAACGAGATGACGTTCCTGAACGGCCTGGCGATCGATCCCGCGCAGCAACTCGAGCTGATCGACAAGTACGGCGGCATCGAAGGGTGGGGCGGTGACCACACCGCTCCCCACATCGCGGCTGCCTGGGCGTGGGCGGGGAACACCCCGTTCCAGTGGGGCAAGCAGATGGCGAGCCACCTGGGCGGGACGCGCAACCCGATGGTCATCGCGTGGCCCGACAAGATCAAGGCGGGCGGTGACCTGCGCTCGCAGTTCACGCACTGCACCGACATCGGCCCGACCATCCTCGAGGCGGCCGGGATCCCGGAGCCGAAGGTGGTCGACGGGATCGAGCAGGAGCCGATGGACGGCACGAGCTTCCTCTACACGTTCGACGACCCGGCCGCCGAGGAGAGGCACACGCAGCAGTACTTCGAGGTGATCGGCTCGCGGGCGATGTACAAGGACGGCTGGTGGGCGTGCGCCCGCCTCGACAAGGCCCCGTGGGACTTCTCGCCGGCGGCGCTCGCCCCGTTCGCCCCGGGCAAGTGGGACCCCGAGCAGGACAAGTGGGAGCTGTACTACTTGCCGGACGACTTCACCCAGGCGAACGACCTGGCGGCCAAGAACCCCGAGAAGCTCGAGGAGCTGAAGGCGCTGTTCTGGGAGGAGGCCGAGCGCAACCGGGCACTGCCGTTGCTCGGCTCCATCTGCGTCTTCTTCGGCATCCTGCCGCCGCTGCCCACGATCACCCGCTACACGTTCGCAGGCGACGTCCAGAACGTGCAGAAGGGTCTCGTCCCGCGGGTTGCGGGGCGCTCGTACGCGATCGAGGCGCAGCTCGAGATCCCCGAGGGCGGCGCCGAGGGCGTCATCTTCGCCAACGCCGATTTCATCGGCGGATACGGGCTCTGGGTCGACGGCGACGGCAAGCTCAACCACACCTACTCGTTCCTGGGCGTGGAGAGCTACCGGCAGACGTCCACCGAGAAGATCCCGACCGGCGAGGTCACGGTGAAGATGCTGTTCGAGTCCGACGAGCCGAAGCCGGGCTCCGGAGGCAACGTCACGCTCTGGGCTAACGACAAGCAGATCGGCGAAGGCCGCGTCGAGAAGACCGCGGCGATGATGCTCACGTCGTACGCAGGCATGGACGTGAGCCGCGATAACGGGCTCGTCGTCGACCTGGACTACGAGGACAAGGCGCCGTACCCCTTCACCGGGAAGGTCAAGAACGTCGTCTTCGACCTCAAGCCCGGGACACACGAGGACCAGAAGGCGCTGCACGAGCACGAGAGCATCCACGCCGTCGCGCACGGCGTGGGCGCATAGGAGCGAAAAGAACCCGCGTGAACCATTTCACGATCACGAGGTCGCTGAACGCCCCGGTCGACCGCGTCTGGGAGATCATCGGAAACCCAGGCGCATCGCCCGGCCGGGGCGTGGACGTGCGCGTGGAGCAGCCGGGAGCGGCCGACGGCAGCGGCCTCTGCCGGGTCGTGAAGGTCGGCTTGGTGACGGCCCACGAGGAGATCACCGACGTCGGCCCGGGCCACCTGATCCGGTATCGGATGATCAAGGGCGCTCCGGTGCGCGACTACAGGAGCAGCGTGTCGCTCGAGGAGTCACCCGACGGCGGCACGCTGGTCTCCTGGCGTGCTCGGTTCCGGCCGGTCGTTCCGGGCACCGGCTGGGCGGTCTCGCTCGCGTCGAAGCACACCCTCAACCGCGTGCTCGACGCGGTCGCCGAGAGCTCGGGCGCCGGCGTCGAGCATGACGGGGATTGAGCGATGGGACAGGGAATCAGTGCCGTTCTGACGTTCGCGGTCGGCGTGGCGATCAGCCCCGTGCCGATCATCGCGGTGATCCTGATGCTGTTCTCGCAGCGGGCGCGGGTGAACGGGCCGCTGTTCCTCCTCGGCTGGGTGCTCGCGCTGGCGGTCGTCGGCGGGGTCGCCTACGTCCTCGCCGACCAGGGGGATGTCGCCACGAGCAGCAGCGCCTCGGACACGGTCGCGTGGGGGAACATCGTGTTCGGCGTCCTGCTCCTACTGCTCGCAGTCCGGCAGTGGCGGAGCAGGCCGGCACCCGGAGTCGAGCCGGAAATGCCGAAGTGGATGGCGGGCATCGACTCGTTCTCGCCCGTCAAGGCGCTGGTGCTGGGCCTGCTGCTCGCGGGGGTGAACCCGAAGAACCTGCTCCTGACTGTCGGAGCAGCTGTCGGTCTGGCCGAGCTCGGGCTCCCGACGAGCGACGCCGTGGTCTCGCTGATCGTGTTCGTCGTCGTCGCGAGCCTGACGATCGCCGGGCCGGTCGTCTACTACCTGGTAGGCGGCGCGCATGCGAAGGCCGAGCTCGACTCGTTGAAGGGCCGGCTCGCTTTGCACAACGCCGCGGTGATGGCGGTGCTGTTCGTCGTCTTCGGCGTCGACTTGATCGCCAAGGGCATTCCGCCCCTGACCAGTTGACCAACGCAAGGAGGAGAGAGATGGCAATCGGACCGGTTCAGCTGCTGGTGCTGGGGTTCCAGCATCCGGAGTTCCACGGCGAGATCATCGAGGAGCTGGAGAAGCTCCGCGAGAGCGACACCGTGCGCGTGATCGACGCGCTCGCGGTGTACAAGGACGCCGAGGGCGAGATGGAGGTGATGCACCTCAGCAACCTCAGCAAGGACGAGGCGATCGAGTTCGGCAGCAAGGTGGCCGCCCTGATCGGCCTCGGCATCGAGGGCGAGGAGGGCATGGAGCAGGGCGCCGAGGTCGGCGCGGAGATGGGGGCCGAGGGGATCCACGCGTTCTCGGACGAGGAGGCGTGGGACATCCTCGAGGAGATCCCCAACGACTCCGCGGCGGCGCTGATCCTGATCGAGCACCACTGGGCGGTGCCGCTGCGCGACGCGATCATTCGCACGGGCGGCGTCGGCCTCGCCGACGGGTTCATCCATCCGGCCGACCTGGTCGCGATCGGCGTCGCCACCGCGGCAGAGGCCGAGGAGCTCGGCGCGATGCATCCGACCGAGACCCCGGTCTGAGTTCTCGACGTCAACGGAGGTGGTAGAGAGATGATGGCTCGCAGAGTGGTTCGCCGCACCTCACGGCGCACGGCGCGCCGGCGGTAGGAACAACGGGACGGGCCTCTTCCGCAGGCGCGGGGGAGGCCTGCCCACATTCGAGATGACCTGGAGCTCCCGCTTCCGTGCCCGCCAGTACCTGAGGGGGAGCATCTGGGTCGTGCCGCTGCTCGGTGCGGTGCTGGGTGTCCTGCTGGGCAGCCTGGGAATCGTCGTCGACGAGCACGTCAGCGTCCCCGCCTACTGGCATTACTCCCCGTCCACGGCGAGCACCGTGCTCTCATCGATCGTCGGCTCGACGGCCGCGCTGATCGGGTTCGTCGTGACCGTGACCGTCCTCGTCGTGCAGATGGCGACCGGCACGTTCTCGGCGCGCTACATGCGCCTCTGGTACCGGGACCGGATGCTGAAGGCCGTGCTCGCGGTGCTGATCGGGACGCTGGCGTTCGCCTTCCAGCTCCTTCGCCATCTCGGGAGCAACGTCCCGGACCTCGGCGTGACGATCGCCGGGCTCCTGCTCCTCGTCGGCCTGATCCTGTTCATGCTCTACCTCGACCGCGTCCTTCATCGGATGCGGCCGGTCGCCGTCGCGGCGCTCGTCGGCGAGGACGGCCGGGAGGCGTTCGAGACCGCGAGGCGGTGGGCGGCCAGGCCCGACGCGCCCGACTTCGTGGCGGGGCGCTTCAGGCCGAGCAGCGAGCCCGCTCTCCGTGTGCCGAGCACCCAGGCCGGTTCGATCCAGGCGATCGACAGCTCGGGCCTCGTCCGCTGGGCCCGCAAGCACCGGTGCCTGCTCGTCCTGCCCCATCCGGTGGGCGACTTCCTGCCCATCGGGTCGACGCTGATCGAGGTGTACGGCGAGCCGCCCGGCCGGCTCGGAGCGGAAGCTTCGCGGGAATGGTGGCGCTCGGCGTCGAGCGGACGATCGAGCAGGATCCGGCGTTCGCGATCCGGATCATGGTCGACATCGCGAACCTCGCCCTCTCGCCGGCGGTGAACGACCCCACCACGGCGGTCCAGGTGCTCGACCACCTCGGCGAGACCCTTCGCCTGATCGGTACGACCGACCTGGCCGGGCAGTCGAAGGCCCGCGGAGAGCCGGGCCCGGGAAGCGTGGTGATGCACGCGCGGCGCTGGGAGGACTTCCTCTCGCTGGGCGTGACCGAGATCCGCGACTACGGAGCAACGGGGATCCAGGTGGGCCGGCGCCTGCGCGCGCTGCTCGAGGAGCTGCTCGAGGCGGTGCGGCCGGAGTATCGTCCGGCCGTCGAGGACGAGCTCGCGCGGCTCGCCGTGACCGTCGAGAGAGTGTGGGTCGACTCCGCCGACCTCGACCGCGCGATCGTCTCCGACCGCCAGGGAATCGGCGGGCCGAGCGGATAGGGAGAACCGGCGTCGTAGGATCACCGACAAACAAAGGAGGCTCACCCGTGTCCGACAATGATCCAGGCTCCGTCGTCGTCACCGGCACGTCGACGGGAATCGGCGCCGCCACGGCGCTCCATCTCGCCAGGAAGGGATTCCGGGTCTTCGCTGGGGTGCGCAAGCAGGCGGACGGCGAGGCGCTCAAGGCGCAGGCCTCGGGCGAGCTGACCCCGCTGATCCTCGACGTCACCGACGAGGCCTCGATCTCGGCGGCCGTGGCGACCGTCACGGAGGCCGTCGGCGACCGCGGCATCGCCGGCCTCGTCAACAACGCGGGCATCGCCAAGCCGGCACCGATCGAGTTCCAGCCGATGGCCGACTTCCGGACGCAGCTCGAGGTCAACCTGTTCGGCCCCGTCGCGATGGCCCAGGCGTTCCTGCCGCTGATCCGGCAGGGCGGCGGCCGGATCGTGAATGTCGGCTCCATCGGAGGCCTGCTCGTGCTTCCGCTCAACGGTGCCTACAGCGCCTCGAAGTTCGGGATCAGGGCCGTCACCGACGCGCTGCGGCTCGAGCTCCGCCAGTGGAACATCCGCGTGTCGCTGATCGAGGTCGCCCCCGTGGAGACGGCGATCTTCGGGAAGACCTATGCCGAGCTCGACGCGCTCCCGCAGAGGCTCGGCGAGGCGGGCTACGCGCTGTACGAGGACCAGGTAGCGGCGGTCAGGAAGGCCACCGAGAAGGCGGCGGCGACCGCCGATCCGCCCGTGGTGATCGCGAAGGCGGTCTTCGACGCGCTCACCTCCGAGAAGCCGAAGACCCGGTACCTGGCAGGCCACGGCGGCAGGGAGGTCGCGGTCGTGGCGGCGCTCCCCGACCGTGCGAGGGACAAGGCGCTCGCGCGCGAGCTCGGGCTCCCCAAGCCGGGTTAGGCAGCCGCAGGCCCGAACACCTTGTCGGCGACGCCGTCGACGAACGTCTGCGCCTGCTCCTCGAAGCCGACGTTCAGGTTCGGCTGATACATCGTCAGCCCCATGACGCGGGCCTGAGGCTCGCCGTGCTTCATGTACCCGAGCCAGGCGAGCA
Organism: uncultured Actinomycetes bacterium; assembly: GCA_963746005.1. GTDB lineage: Bacteria > Actinomycetota > Thermoleophilia > Gaiellales > Gaiellaceae > CAVQZA01. Next base: position 127,345 of record CAVUZM010000026.1, read on the forward strand.
TCGACTTGGCCTGCCCGCCCGCGGAGACGAAGTGCGTCTTGTCGATCCACCGCCCGCCGTTCTTCTCGGCGAGTGCCTTCTGCTGCCCGAGGTTGAACCTGAAGTAGCGGCGCGAGACCGACACGCAGGCGAACGGCTTTCCGTTCAGCACCGCCTTCGCGCCGGGCGACCCGAGGTACGAGCGCATGGGCATGCTCGTCTGGAACCACCAGGTGGGAGAGGCGAGCACGACCAGGTCGTAGTCGCCGGACTGCGCCTTCGGTGGAATCTCGATCTCGCCGGTCTTGTGGCGGGCTTGCGCGGGGAGGATCGTCACGAGCTGCCGGATCGGATGTTTCATCGGGAACTGCTTGAGGTGCTGCACCCATCGTTCGTCGGTGAACTCGAGCTGCGCCTTGGTGGCGTCGCAGCCGCGTGCTTCGAAGGCCTGTGCCATCGCGTCCGCGACCCGTCCGACCTGCTTGGTGAGCGTGAAGTACACGATCAGCACCTTCGGTTTCTCGGCGTTCACTCGTGTCCCTCCGTTCGAGTCGAAGATCGTCTGCGGCATCCCGCGATGCCGCGTCTGCGAAACGTCTATTCCCGCGGCCCGGCGAGCAGCCCGAGCTCTCGGGCGCGATCGACCGCCTCGGAGCGCTTGCCGGCACCGAGCTTTTCGTAGATACCGGCGATGTGCGTCTTGACCGTGCTCCGGCTCCTGCCGAGGCGGACTCCGATCTCCTCGATCGTCAGGTGCGTGGGCAGGTAGGCGAGTACTTGCGACTCGGCCGGTGTCAGGTATTCCTTGACCGTCACAGCACGGGAGCCTTTCACGGGGCGGCTCGCGATTTCCTCGGCCAAAATGGCCGGTATTCCGAGGCGGGGCACTATGCGAGGCCGAGCTGCTCCATCCGCTCGACGGCCTCCGACCGCGTCGTCGCGTCGAGCTTGCCGTAGATCGAGGAGAGATGAGTCTTCACCGTCGCGCGGGAGAGGAAGACGCGGGCTGCGATCTCCTGTGTCGTGAGGTGCGTCGGGAGGAACGGCAGCATCCGGATCTCGGCCGGTGTCAGGCCCAGGTCCGGACGCGCTCCGGATCCGCTGCTCGAGCGCCTCGAGCCGCGTCACCATCGCGCCGGGATCGGGATACCCCTCGAGCACGGCCCGCGCATGGCCGGCGTGCTCCCTGGCTGCGGGCCGCTGGCCCAGGTCGAAGCCGATCTCGCCCCAGCGGAGGCTCATGTCTGCGCTCAACCAGAGCGCGCCGCGAACAAGGCGCTCGTTGAGCATGGCGGTCGCGAGCTCGGCGGCGGCTCGGTCGAAGTCGCCGTCGTGGACGAGCACGGTCGCACCCGCGGTGTGTGCGAGAGCGGCATCCATCGTGCGCTCGAACCGGGCTTCCATCGCGAGCGCCCTGGCCTCCTGTGCCGTCTTGCGGGCCTCGGGCCAGCGCCCGGCGTCCGCGAGGGCCAGCGCGAGGTAGCTGGCCATGAAGAGCCTGACGTGCGCGAGTTCGGGTCCTGCCCCGGTGAGCACCAGCGCCTCGCGAAGCGGCTCGATCGCCTCTTCCGGGCGGCCCAGGAGCAGGAGCGCGATCCCGCGCCCTCGGGCGCCGCCGAGGAACCAGCGGGTCCTGGCCTTCTTCTCCGCTGCGTACACGAACTCGGAGTCGGCGAGCATCCGGCCGATCCCGCCGATGCCGAGCGCCGACCGCACGTTCGCGAGCGACACCCGGACGGACGTTGCTCCGTCCGCGGAAGGGCCGTCGAGCTCGCCCTGTTCGGCGGCAGCGACGAACCGCTGAGCCAGATCGGGCTCGCCGAGGAGGCCGTAGACCCAGCCCGCCGCGAGCGAGAGCTGGGAATCGGAGGCGATCTCGTCGTCGGAGCAGTCGAGCAGCCACAGGTGCACGGTCTCGGTCTGACCGAGGCTCGAGAGGCGATCGACGCGGCCCAGCGCGATCCGCCCGGCCCGCTCGAAGTCACCGCACTCGCGCGCACAGCGGAAGGCCTCGCCGGGGTCGCCGCCGTCCTGCTCGTGCCACTCCGCCGCGCGGGCGAGGTACACGGACGCGAGCTCGGGGTTCCGGCGGTCGAGCTCGGCGCGCAGGAGCTCGCCGAAGAGGTGGTGGTATCGATACCAGCTCCGCGTCTCGTCGAGCGCGATCACGAATGAGTTCGAGCGCTCGAGCTCGCGCAGCTGGTTGGCGGAGTCGCTCGTCTCGAGGACCGCGTCGCAGACCGGCGCCGACATTCGCTTCAGGATCGACGTTGCGAGCAGGAACCGCTGCTGCTCCTCGGGCGTCTGCGACAGGACGACCTCGACGAGGTAGTCGGCGATCTCGCGCTGGTCGCCGTTGATCAGGTCGTCGACCGACTCGGCGTGCTCGCGCATGGCGTGGAGCGCGAGCGCGATTCCCGCCGGCCAGCCTTCCGTCCGGTCGACGAGGCGCTCGAGCGCCTCGTCCGAGAGTGAGACCTCGAGGCTCGACGCGAGCGCGCGTGTCTCGTCGTGGTCGAACGCGAGTGCTTCGGCCCGGATCTCGACCAGCTCGCCCGCCGCGCGCCGGCTGGCCAGGTGCAGGTGGTCGAAGTCCTCTCTGGTGACCAGAGCGAGCTGGGACTTCGCAGGAATCTCCGCGAGCAGAAAAGCGAGCGCAGAGAGGCTGCGCGGCTGGGTCAGCTCGTGGGCGTCGTCGAGGACGAGCGTGAGTGGCGCGAGCCGGGCGAGCTCTGCGGCCAGCGTCGGCAGGACGAACTCGTCGACCCGCGGCCTCGGTGACGAGAGCTCGGCGAGCAGTTCGGGCGAGACGGCGTCGATCCCGTCGAGGGCATAGGCGATCGCGTTGAGGAAGACGATCGGATCGTTGTCACCGCGGTCGACGTTGACCCAGGCGACCGGCTGCTTCCGCCTTCGGCTCCACGCCGACGCGAGCGTTGACTTGCCGTAGCCGGCCGACGCGGACACGACGACGATCGACGCGTCACCCGAACGCTCGAGGGTTCGGATCAGCCGCTCGCGCTCGAGCGTCCACGACCGTCCACGCGGCGGGTTGAGCTTCGACGCTCGAAGCAGGGGCCCGAGCAGCGCCGTGGGCGCCGACGGTCGGACCTCCGCGTCAGCCACCCTCCCACGCGGGAATTCCGCAGCGCCCGGGGGACTCCTGGCTCTCGACGACCATTGCGCGAATATCGCCCATTTCGGCCGACGATATACGAGCAGGAGGGGTGCGAGTGTCTTCGCGATGACGCTGCTCACCCAAGGAGGCCAGTGATGTCGACGCAGGCGTACGACGACCGCGGCAGAGGCTGGCTGCAGTTCACCGCAGTCATGCTGTTCGCGGTCGGGTTCTTCCGGATCATCTCGGCGATCGGCTACTTCGCCGACAGCCACAAGGTCAACGACCTGACGAACGGGCTCTTCAGCAGCCACACCTGGGGCTGGGGGGTCTGGGACCTCCTGATCGCGGCCGCCGCGATCCTCGCCGGCCTCTCGATCCTCGCCGGCGGCGAGTTCGGGCGGGTCGTCGGCTACATCTTCGGCGTGCTCGTGCTAGTACAGGGCTTCACCGTCATCAACATCGCGCCCTGGTACGGCGCGGCGTCGATCACGGTCGGCGTGCTCGTGATCTACGGGCTCGCAGCCACCCCGAGGCTGGCGCGGTCATGAGCCGGATGTGGTGGATCGTGATCCTCGTCGGCGTCGGCATCGCCGCTGCGATTGCGATCGGCGTGCTCGGCACACGCAACGAGCCGTCGAAGGGCGACGCCGTCTCGAGCCTGTGCGGGAGCCTGAAGAACCTCGAAGCGTCGGTGAAGACGCTCACGGGCCTCGACCCGAGCACCGCGACGAAGACCGAGTACCAGACCGACGTCCAGGCTGTCCAGGACGACTGGGCCACCGTCAAGAGCGACGCCCAGGACGTTCAGAGCGCGCAGATGGGCTCCCTCGACAGCGCCTGGGACAGCTTCGAGTCGGCGGTGAAGAACGTGCCGAACGACGCCTCGGTGTCTGACGCTCTGAACAGCATCTCGTCGTCGGCCCAGTCCCTCGTCTCGACGGCCGAGTCGACCGCCGCGTCCGTGAGCTGCTCCACGTCGAGCTGACCCTGGAAGAATCCGGGGCCGTGCCCGACGCCGACCTCTCACCGGAGACGCTCCTTCAGGTCGCGCCCGGAGTGCGAACGCGCTTCGACGCTGCCGGGCACGTCCTGCTCGACGCGCCGGACGGGACGGTCGTCGACCTCGGGCCTCGCGGATACGCGACGCTGTCGCTGTTCGTGCGGCCGCTCGCGCTCGGCGAGGCGATCGACCGGCTCGAGCGGGAGGCGCCCGCGACCGACTTCGCCCCTTCGATGCACGTCCTCAACATGCTGATCGAGGAGGGCGCACTCGTGCGGCCGGGCGCCGGGCCGGGGCCGGCCAGCGGCTGGGCCGATCCGGTCGAGCACGCCCGCATGCTCCACGACGACCGCCGGACCGGCGACTACCTCGCCGCGCTCGCCGCGGCGATCCGGCCGGGTGACGTCGTGCTCGACATCGGCACGGGGAGCGGGGTGCTCGCAATCGCTGCGGCCCGTGCGGGCGCCCGCCGCGTCTACGCGGTCGAGGCCAGCGACATCGCGGAGGTCGCGGAGCGGGTCTTCGCCGCGAACGGGGTGACGGACACGGTCACGCTCGTTCCGGGCTGGTCGCGTGAGATCGAGCTGCCCGAGCGGGCCGACCTGCTGGTCGCGGAGCTCATCGGGAACGAGCCGCTCGAGGAGGAGATCCTCGAGACCACGCTCGACGCCCGCCGCCGCCTGCTGAAGCCCGACGCTCGGCTCGTCCCGTACCGGCTGACCCTGCTCGCGCGGCCGCTCCGCCTGCCGGAGGGCGAAGCGAGGCAGCGTGCGATCGGAAGTGCAGCCGTCGAGCGCTGGCGGGGCCTGTACGGGATGGAGTTCCAGCCGCTGCTCGACGCCGCGCTCCCCGGCCCGGTCAACATGCCGACCGAGGCCGAGGTGGTCGCGGCCTGGCCGCCCGTCGGGCCGCCGGCCGTCCTCCACGAGGTCGATCTGTCGACGTTCTCGGACGCCTCGGTGCGCGGCTGCGCCGATCTCGCCGTCGACGACCCGGGCACGGTGAACGCGGTCGCCGTCACCTTCACCGCCGCCCTCCACGGGGCGATCGAGCACACCCTCGATCCCTGGACGTGGCCGACCTCGAGCTGGGCGACGTCGGTGTGGGTGCTCCCCGAGCCGCTCGAGCTCCGAGAGGGGACCGCGCTGCGGGTGGGGTACACGCGAAGAGCGCGTGACGTGGCGGACGGGCTCACCTGCGAGATCATCCCGATGGGATGAGGTGATCCGCTCCGCATCCGTTATACGATCCTGGGACTGATCCGAAGATCCGAACGGGAGGCCGAAAATGGGAATGGTTCGTCGCCGAACACGCCGCCGGACGGCCCTGGTCGTGGGTGGAGCCGCGTACGCGGCGGGCAGGGCCGGGGGGCGGAATCAGCAGCAGGACGACGGGTACGAGGAGGAGGCGCCGCCGCCCGCGCCGCCGCCTCCGGCTCCGTCCAGCGCGCCGGACGACATGGAGCAGATCCAGCACCTCGCCGAGCTCCACACCTCGGGCGCGCTGACCGACGAGGAGTTCTCGGCCGCCAAGGCCAAGATCCTCGGCATCTAAATCGCAAACGTTGTTTGAAGGAGGAGTGGTCATGGCTCGAAGTGGTCGTGCCGGCGTGCTGGAGCGCGCCATCGAGGCCTGCCTACACGGCGAGGTCGATGCTGTGCCGGAGCTGTTCGTCGAGGACGTGAGCGGCTGGTCGCCGAACATCCTGGTCACCTCGAGGGCCGAGCTGGAGGAGGTCGTCGCCGAGCGCGACGCGAGCCTCTCGAACGTCTCGCTGGAGGTCCATACCGCCGACGTCCTCGGCAACAAGGGGTATGCCGAGTTTCGCGTCGATGCGACCTTCTCGGGGCCGTTCGTGATCGACGACGAGACCGTGATCGAGCCGAACGGCCACGAGCTCGTGCTCGGCGCTGCGTTCATGGCGGACTTCGACGGGGACAAGATCTCCGCGTTCCGGCTCTATTTCGACAACGCGGCGTTCCTGGAGCAGATGCTCGCCCCGTAGGTGAGTCCCTCGCATCGCCTCGTCGTGGAGGACTCGCCGGACCCGGCCGACCTGGCGCTGCTCGAGGAGAAGGTCGCCCAGGCCGCGATCGCCGCCGCCGGCCTGGGCGACGACGAGGAGTTCGGGATCTTCGTCCGCGACGGCGACCGGGTCGTCGCGGGCGTCTCCGGCATCGTCTGGGGCGGCTCCTGCGAGATCCAGGCGCTGTGGGTCGACGAGCCGCTCCGCGGCCGCGGCCTGGCGAGCGCGCTCATGGCTGCGGCGGAGGACGAAGCCCGCCGCCGGGGCTGCACGTTCGTCCACGGCCGCGCCTACGACCTCCTCGCACCCGGGTTCTACGAGCGGCTCGGCTACGAGACCGTGGGCATGATCGAAGGCTGCCCCGCGGGCACCACCGCCCGCTGGCACCGCAAGGACCTGTAAAGCAGAGACGAGAGGGAGGAACGATGGCGACCAAGGCCGACTTCACCGAGGACGAGTGGAGCGCGTTGCAGAAGGGCGTGACCGGGGCGGGGATGCTCGTCTCGGTGAGCGACGCCGACTTCACCGACAGCTTCGGCGAGGCGAGCGCGCTCGCGCATTACCTCGCCGATCAGAGCCAGAAGGGCGAGACCGAGCTCACCCGCGAGCTCAGCCATGTCCACGGGAGCGGCTTCGGGCTGACCGCCTCGGCGCACAAGGTCGAGGAGGAGACGCTCGAGGCCCTGAGCTCCGCGGTGGCGACCCTCGCCGTCAAGGCGCCGGACGAGGTGGAGCCCTACCGCCGGCTCGTGGTCGGCGTCGCCGAGGCCGTCGCCGAGGCGAAGGGCGGGGTCAAGGACGACGAGGCCGCCGCGATCGCCGCGATCAAGGGGGCCGTCGGCTCGGCGTGACGCGCCGCTGAAGGGAAGAAGCCGGCGGTCCCGCGCGTCTCGTTCGTGCGATGGCTGCTCACACGACGACCGCCCAGCTAGCTCGACCGGCGCGCCGCCGGCTCGGGCTCGGCCCGGTGAAGCGCGGGATCGGGCAACTCCTCGCGTCGATCCACGACGTCTGGGACGGCAGCTCGTTCGAGCCCGGCCGTCACCCGCTGACGCGAGTCCAGGATCCGGGCGAGCGGCAAGCTCCGAGGTAGAGAGCGGGAGCGACGGGACTCGAACCCGCGAAAGACACCCCATCGAGATCCGGGAGTAGTCGGGGCAGGATTCCCGAGTTGTCCGGCCGTCAATCTGGTCCAGGCGTCTTGGGGTTCTGCGAAGTGAGGCGGATACTCCGGGCGGCCGGGGCGGCGGATGTCAGGCGGCCTCGTTGTAGGCGGTCCACGATCTGCGCCGTTCCCTTGCGATTCGTGCCCGCACCTGGGTGATCTCGGAGTCGTGTCGTTCGAGTTCGGCTGTGGTTGCGTCGCGCTGCTCGAGGATCGCGCGGACGAAGACGAGTCCGCGGAGGTGAAGCAGCAGTTCTTCGAGCTTGCGTTCTTCGGTGGTCATGTCCGCTCCTCTCGGTTGCTGGCGCCGCTTGTCTCAGGCGGCCCTGGTGAGGCTTTGGTTCTCCTGCGCGATCCGTTGGTTCTCTCGCACGATCCGTGCGAGTCGCCATTGCAGCCGGCCGATCTCGGCGGTGAGGCCGGCCTCGTTCGCGTCGCGTTGTTGGAGGAGGTTGCGGGCGCGAACGAGGCCGGTGATGCGCGCGAGCAGATTGTCGATCAGGGCCTGCTGGTGCGTCGGTGTGGCCATCTCGTGGCCGTGGCGCCGGGGCGTGAGGGTCGACGGCATGGGGTTCCTTCAGGCGTCGCGGTGGCGTAGGAGTACTGCGGCGATTCCGATCGTGGCGGCGATGTAGCCGGCGAAGAGGGCGAGGCCCGTCCACGGGGAGAGCGTGCCGGTGTGCTGGGTGAGCGACATGATCGCCCGGCCGGCGTTGCTCGGCAGGTAGGGCGAGATTGCGTTGTTCCAGCTCGACGGGCAGCACGTTCATCAGGGGCGGGAGGACGAAGAGCACGGCGACGAGCGCCGAGATGCCGCCCGCGGTGTTGCGGATGATCGCGCCGAGGCCGAGGCCGAACAGTCCGACCAGGGTGAGGTAGAGCGCGCCGCCGACGACCGCGCGTGCGACGCCGGGGTCGGAGATCGAGAGTGCGATGTCGTGACCGTTGACGCTGTGTCCCGTGAGGATCGCCTGGGCGGCGAAGAACGCGATCAGGGTCGCCGGGACGGCGAGCGCGAGGGTGACGACACCGAAGACTCCGGCCTTCGCCCAGAGCACGGGCAGCCGTTTCGGGACGGCGGTGAAGGTGGAGCGGATCATGCCCGTCGAGTACTCGCCGCTGATCGATGAGCACGCCGAGCACGCCGATCGCGAGCTGGGCGAAGGTGACGCCGATCAGGCTCGTCTCGAGCGGGTGGAAGCCCAGCTTCTCGACGAGGCTCATCCGATGCCAGCGGCTGGCGTTGACGAGGGCGGGGAGGACGGCGAATACGATCGTCATCGCGAAGCCGGCCAGGAGCGCGTAGCGCGTCGAGCGCAGGCGTGCGGAGCTTCGTCCACTCGGAGAGCGCGACCCGGGCCTGGGTGACCCGGAGCACGTTCGTCCGGCGCGTGAGGGTTGCGGGTGCAGTGATGGCGCTCATGCTGCGAGTGCTCCTTCCAGCTCGGTCTCAGAGGGCAGCGATGGCGTGGAACTCGACCTCGTCGTGGGTGAGGCTCATGAACGCTTCTTCGAGCGATGCGGTCTGCGGGGTGAGCTCGTAGAGGACGACGCCGTTCGAGGCGGCCCTCCGCGCCGATCTGCTCGGCGGTGAGGCCTTCGATCTCGATCAGCCCGTGCTCGATCGCCTCGACCGAGACGAACGGGAGCGGCGACCAGCTCGGCGAGGCGCAGCCGCCTGCGGCGAGCGGACGCGCACGAGGTGGCGCGAATGCCGGCGGATGAACTCGTCGACTGCGACGTCGGCGATCAGGCGGCCGCGGCCGATCACGATCAGGTGGTCGGCGGTGAGCGCCATCTCGCTCATCAGGTGGGACGAGAGGAACACCGTGCGCCCCTCGGCCGCGAGGGTCTTCATCAGGTCGCGGATCCAGCGAATCCCTTCGGGGTCGAGCCCGTTGACCGGCTCGTCGAGCATCACGACCGCGGGATCGCCCAGGAGCGCGGAGGCGATTCCGAGGCGCTGGCCCATGCCGAGCGAGAACTGGCCGACGCGCTTCTTGGCGACCGACTCGAGGCCGACGAGCTCGACCAGCTCGTCGACACGGCGGCGCGGTATCCCGTGCGTCTGCGCCATGCGCGAGCAGATGGTTGTAGGCCGAGCGGCCGGTGTGGGTCGAGCGCGCCTCGAGCAGGGTGCCGACCTCGTGCAGCGGGGCGGCGTACTGCGCGTAGTGCTTCCCGTTGACGGTGACGTCGCCACCGGACGGGGCGTCGAGCCCGACGATCAGTCGCATCGTCGTCGATTTCCCCGAGCCGTTCGGCCCGAGGAAGCCGGTGACGACACCCGGCTTGACCGTGAACGTCAGGTCGTTGACCGCCGTCGTCTCGCCGTAGCGCTTGGTGAGGTTCCGTACCTCGATCATCAGGTTCTCCTTCGTCCGAGGACGCGATTTGCGTCTGGTCCTAGAGAAGCAGCGAAGCCTGGGGCGAGCCCGAGCGCCGGCTGGGAGTTACCCGAGAGTCGGCGGCGACGGGCACGTAGGCCTCGAGCTCGGACTTCGAGAGCCCGAGCGTCACGTGATCCATCTTGAAGCGGTTCACCGCTTCGGCTGGGACCGTGATGCGGCGATGGCGCCAGAGGCGGCCCCGCTCGAGGACCACCTGGGTGATCGTTCCCTGGTCGTCGACGATCAGGCCGGCGAGGCGCCCGAACCGCTCGCCGTCGGCGCTCGTGACCTCGCTCAGGTAGCGCACCTCCACCTCGCCGCGCGCGATGCGGTCGTAGGTGACGTGCACGCGCGGCTCGAAGGCCCACATCTCGGCCTGGAGCGAGCCGCACCGCTGTGACGGAAGCGCCAGCGCGTCTTCGATCCCGACCGTCTCGTTCTCGCTCGCGAGCGGCGGGGACTCGTCCAGCCGGAGATAGGCGTATTCCTGTACCTCGGCGAGCGCGTGCGCCTCGGCGACCGTGCAGGAGAGCAGGAGCTCGCGCTCCGCCGTCTCGAACATCAGGTTCTCCTTCGTCCGGTGGCGCGATCCGCGCCTACTGACCACTGAAGCAGGGGAGCCTGAAACGAGCCTCAGCGCCGGCTGGGAGTTACCCGAGAGTCTGCGGCGATGCGGGGGAGGCGGATCTCGAAGATCGAGCCGTGTGGTCGGGCCGGCCGGACGCTGATCTCGCCGTCGTGGGCCGTGACGATCGAGCGGACGATCGCGAGCCCCAGGCCGGCGCCGCTTTGCGAACCGTCTCTCTGGGTGTCGGGTCGGAAGAAACGGTCGAAAACGCGTTCGCGGTCTGCTTCCGGTACTCCCGGCCCGGTGTCCTCGACGGTCAGCACGACCTGGTCGCCGGCCGCGCTCAGGGAAAGGAAGGCCGGGGCGCCGGGCGGTGTGTGTTCCCGGATGTTCGCGAGCAGGTTGTCGAGCGCCTGCCGCAGCGTGTCCCTGTCGCCCGAGACGAGAAGCGGGCGCTCGGCGAACTCGAACGAAAGGCTGCGGTCCGGCTCGACCGCGCGCGCGGAGTCGACCGCAGCCTCGGCCAGGTCGTCCAGAGCGACCGGTCTTCGCTCGAGCGGACGCCCCTCGTCCAGGCGGGCCACCAGCAGCAGGTCCTCGACGAGGATGCCCATCCGCGCCGCCTCGTCCTCGATCGCGCGCATCGCCTTGGCGAGATCCTCGGGGCGCTGGCTCGCGCCGCGGCGAAAGAGCTCCGCATAGCCACGGATCGACGTCAACGGCGTGCGCAACTCGTGTGACGCATCGGCCAGGAACTGGCGCAGCTTGTCCTCGGTCGCGTCGCGTTGCGCGAAGGCGGCCTCGTTCTCGTCGAGCATCCGGTTCAGCGCCCTCGCCACGCGCCCGATCTCGCTTCGCTTGGGCGCCTCCGGCACGCGCGCCGTGAGGTCGCCCGCGACGATCGCATCTGCCGTCGTCGCGATTCGCCGCAGAGGGCGCAGGCTGCGGGTGAGCACGACTGCCGCCACGATCGGCCAGAATCGCCAGCACTACCGCTCCCACGATGAAGTTGAAGCGAACGAGGTGAGCGAGCGTGCTCACCTCGCTCTTGAGCGAGATCGCTGCGATCACGGTTCCGCCCGGGGAGGGGACGGCGATCACGCGAAACGCGGGCCGGCTGCTGTCCGGAAGACTGATCTCCTGCGAGTGCCCCGGGTGCGCGAGCAGGTCCGCCGGCAGCCGGACCTGGGCTGCCTCCGATGTGCCGACCCGCGAGATCACCTTGCCCTGTGCGCTTCGAACTTCGATGAGCACGGGACGGTCTGCGCCTGCGAAGTCGGCGAGACTCAACTTCTCGTGCTGCCTGAGTGCCTCGACCGCCGTCAGTGCGACGTTCTGAACGCTCGCCGCAGCGCGCGCGTGCACGTCGCGCCTCAGCAGCAGGATACGTCGAGACGTCGACGGTGCCGACGGCGAGGGCCGCAAGCACGACCGTCGCCAGCGTGACGCGTGAGCGAATCGACATCGCTCCTACTCCGGCAGCCGCAGCGTGTAGCCGACCCCGCGCAGGGTGTGGATCAACGGCGGCCCATCGGCATCGACCTTCTTGCGCAGGTAGCTGATGTAGGTCTCGACGATCCGGCCGTCGCCGCCGAAGTCGTACTGCCAGACGTGGTCGAGGATCTGCGCCTTCGAGAGCACCTTGCGCGCGTTGAGGAGCAGGTAGCGCAGGAGCGAGAACTCGGTCGGGCTGAGGTCGATGCGACGCGCACCCCGCCGCACCTCTCTGGTCTCCTCGTCGAGCTCGAGGTCCGAGAACGAGAGGCGATGCGAGACGGCAGCCGTGCCGGACGTCCGGCGGAGCACCGCGTTCACACGGGCGACGAGCTCCTCGAGGCTGAACGGCTTGGTCATGTAGTCGTCCGCACCCAGGGTCAGGCCGCGAACCCTGTCCTCGACGGCGTCGCGCGCGGTCAGGAACAGCACCGGCACCTGCTGCCCGTCGCGGCGGATCCGGGCTTGCAGCTCGAACCCGTCCGTGTCCGGGAGCATCACGTCGAGCACGACGAGATCGGGCGCAAAGTCGCGAACGGCCGCGAGCGCCTGCTGCTCCGTCGGCCGCCGTACGCACCTCGAACCCCTCGTAGCCCAGAGCGGTCGAGATCAGCTCGACGATGTTCCGCTCGTCATCGACAACCAGGACACGGCCCTTGGAGGCATCAGCGCGCACGCCCCCATTATGCGAGAGAAACCTGGGAGCAACCTGAGAATCACGGAAGCGAGGCGGTCGCCCTCGGGAGCCGCGGAGCAGAGGTGGAGGCGGCGCCGTCGGTGAGCGGCGCCGCCTCGCTCATCCTGCGGTGATCGGGCCGGGCGGTGGGGTCGGCGGAGCCGGCCCGGCGAGGTCCTCCCAGAGCCGGAGGAACTCCTCCCTGTCCACCTCGCCGCGCGCATAGCGCAGGCGCGCGACCTGCAGCGCATCCTCGGCGCCGCCCGCAGGCGGCGAGACCGGGACGGCGTTGCGGGCCGCCCGTTCGCCGAGCAGCCACCGAACTGCGATCACAGCGAACGCGACGACGCCGACGAGGAACAGGATGAGAAGCACCCAGGTCAGCGGCCCGGGCCCGTGATGTGATGCATTCCAGGCCATCTCGTGACGATCCATCGGCTGCTTCCTTTCTCGTTTCGTGCGCCGCACGCAGTTACGCAGCGCACCATCATCGTCGCCGCGGCACATGAGAAGCGCATGTGATCTTGCTGAGAGGAGACCGAGAATCCACGGAAGCTCCGGCGAAGACTGCTCGCAAGCCTCTTCGACCGGATCTGGCAAGACGGCGGCCTGATCGTCGCCGTCAAGCCGCGCCCGCCATTCGTGCGCTACTTCAAGACGGCTGAACGAGTCAACCGCCAGCGCAAGAACAGGCGGGGTGTCAATAGCGGGAGCGACGGGACTCGAACCCGCGAAAGACACGCCATCGAGATCCGGGAGTAGCAGGGTGCCGGCGTCCATCGCGTAACGCTCGGTGCTCTCCCACTCAGGCCCGGATCCAGGCGGCGACCTAGGAGACGGCCTCGTCCGCGCTGCCCATGATGTTGACCATCCCGAAGAGGGCTTGGATCTGGTCGTCGAAGCGCCGCACTACGTCTACGACGGCGCCCTGCGCCGGCACCGGAGCGGGACGGGCCTCAGCTCGGCTTCGCCGGTCTTGAGCGCGAGGACATCGCCGGCGTGCTCGCGTAGTGGCTCTGGCTCGCGGGCGAGCGCGCGTCTGAGTCGGACGACCGCCGCCGGACTGATCACGATGTTGGCGAGCGAGTGGTTGGCGGGGGTGATCACCGATCGTCCGAGCGGGAGCACGTGGGCGGGTGGCTTCTCGAAGCGCCCGCCGCCGGGATGAAGGGCGCGAGAGAGGCGGCCGGGCGGATCGTGTCCGATCAGGATCCGCGCCTCGATCCCCAGATCCCGCAGAGCGCGTGCTTGCTCCTCCGCGTGCTCCACGACGCCGCCCCAGAACGAGAAGCTGTACGGAACGACGATCCCGACCTTCATTCGCCGATGAACCCGATCGAGCGCAGGCGGAGGTCGACCAGGCGCATGACCTCCGCGTAGAAGCCTTCCGGATCGACGCCGTAACCCGAGATCACGAGGTCGGACATGCTGTCCTTGGCGGTCGCCAGCAGCTCGGTCGCGACGGCGAGCATGTCGTCGATCACCTCGCCGACCAGGCGGCGTGTGCGCTCGGGATCGGTCTGCATCCGTCCGCGTAGATGGGAGACGCCGATGCCGATGTGGCGGGCCTCGTCGCGGGCGACCAGACGCTGGCCCTCGACGAGTCCGGGAAAGCCGCGCAGGCGCTCGTACTGTCCGGCGGCGAGGTTCTGGCCGGTACGCGCGATCACTCCCTCCCCGAGCACGTGGTAGACGAGCACCGCCTGCAGGAACGTGTCGGCGTCGTGACGCTCGGTCAGCGGCAGCACCCACTGTTCGAGCTTGTCGTACAGGAGCGTCTTCGAGACGGGGTCGAGGTCACGATCGGCGCGCTCGCGCACGGCGTCGATTCCGCCCGCAATGCCGAACACCTCCTCGTAGATACGCAACACGACCTGCAGGTGTCGGTGCTCGTCCGCCACCTGGGTGGCCAGCAGGAGCTGCATGCCGTAGTCGGGTGCTGCGAGCAGGAACGGCGCCAGGAGCCGCGCGACGTTGAACTCGGCGTGGAATCGGTTCGCGAAGATCCAGACCAGGCTCTCCCTCTCGATGGGGTCGAGCTCCCGGAAGGTCGCGGCGTCGGCGGTGAAGTCGAGCGCCAGCGCGGACCACTGATGTCGCTCCCAGTGCGCATACAGCGCCGGGTACGCGCTCGCGTTCCGCTCCAGCTCGTCGTTTGCCCGCGCCTCGTCGTTGCGCGGCAGCTCCTCGATGCTCACGAAGCAGGCTCCTTTCTCGGAGGGATCGGCACGACCTTTCGGTCGGTCTTGGTGCACGGTCGAAAGCCGGGTCTCGCGTCTCATGCCGGCCTCTCGCGCGTGACCGGAAAGCGACGCTGACCCGCGCCGTGGCGGAGCATCGGCAACAGCAGGACCAGCACGCAGGTGCCGAGCGAGAGCAGCTGCTCGCTCATCATCACGAGTCCCGCGAACTGCTGGTCACGAGCAGAGCGAAAAGCCAGGCGGCAGCGCGACGCCGGGATGCGACGTCTCCACCGTCCGGTCTTTCGGATGCCTGATCGAGATCCACCACTTTTCACGACTCCTTCTCTCGTCGTAGAGCACCCACGCAAGCGAGCCGCCGTCGACGGCCGCCGCTCGTTGCGCTGATGCCCACGAGGTGCTCTACGTTCGCGATGCCAAAGACCGGCCGACCAGCGCGAACATCCACCTGATCCGGCTCTTCCCGATCGGTCTCGGTCAAGCGCTCGAGCTCGAGCGCCCGCCCTCGCTAGAGGGCCGAGAGGAGAGTCGGCGGCGCCCGCCCGGCGCCTGGGACCGTCAAGGCCCCGAGCCGGCGGGGCGGCTCCTCGACCGGGCGCTGACGCCGGACAGAAACGACCCGACGTCGAGAAGGATGCGCGCGAGCGGCGAGTGCGGCGCCGAGCCGCTCGGCGATTCGAAGCAGGAAGCGGGCGACGAGGTAGGCGGCAAGCCCGAAGGGAAGTTGAAGTAGCACGCCGATCCGGAAGGTCGGCTGGAGCACCATCCACCACGCGAAGCCGGCGCCATGGAGGTAGCGCTCGATGAACTCCTGGAAGGTGAAGCCGAGCACGGGAAGCACAGCGAATAGAGCCGCCGGCACAGGCCGAGGCTCACCGCCGCGCGCGCTGTCTATCGTGGTCCAGACGAGCAACACGGCGATCACGGCCCCGGCGAGTCCCAGCACAAGCGGCATGTAGCCCATGTAGCCGTGACCGCTGAGCGCGAGCATCCGGACGCGAACGTGAAGCTCCGGATAGGCGAGCCGATAGGCGAGCGCATGCGCGACCTGGGAGCCCGCAAACATGAGCGCGATCGCGCATACGAGTGCAGAGCGCCCCACGAGAGGACGATCCTTACACACCGACTCGATCCCAGACAGTCCGAGACGATGCGGTGTGCTGCCCTTCGTTGTCCTCACGCCGGCCGGCCGTTGGTCCGTGTGGACCGCGGGCCGGCCTGCGGGCAAGAGTCCCGGGGCGGTCTTCGCCAACCCGGATACCGGATGCGTGAGGGGTCTACTTGACGGTCAGCGTGCCGGACATGCCGTGGGTCTCGTCCTTGCCGACTGAAGAGTAGAAGTGGTAGACGCCCTTCTTCAGGGTGAAGATCGTGGCCGTCGAGGCCTTCCCGATCGTCAGGGTCGCACCGTATTCGAGCTCTCCGAGCTCGAGGCTCACGTTGTGCTGCTTTGTCGATGGATTGCTGAACACGAGGAGGAACTCTTTGCCAGCCGGCGCGGTGAGTGTCTTCTTGTCGTAACCCGCACCGTTCTTCAGAGCGCTCAGCGTCACGGTCGGCGGGCCCGCTGCGAGTCGGGCGGGTGAAGCCGCGGCGGCCGAAACGGCAACGGCCGCGACGGCCGAGAGAACGAGCAGACCCAGGCCTTTCTTCATGTGGTTCTCCTTGGTAGGGATTGTGTTGTGCCTCGCTTCAGGCGCCCAGTGTCCGGGCCCTGAATGAGAACGCGATGAGCCCAGGCATCGCGCTCGCCGCAGCCGGCGCCGACGTCCTCTTCGCGTGCGCAGCGCGCGCCGCCCTGAGGCCCTGTCGCGCTGCTTCTTCGGCCCGTCAGCGTCGCTTCCGCCACCGTAGCCAGCGTTGGCGGAAATCCCTTTCCTCTCGGGCGCCTTGCCCAGAATGGATCGGCTGAACGAGTCAACCGCCAGCGCAAACACCGGCGGGGTGACAAAGGCGGGAGCGACGGGACTCGAACCCGCGACCTCCGGCGTGACAGGCCGGCGTTCTAACCAGCTGAACTACGCCCCCGGGCGCCGGACGATTCTAGCCGAGCAGGTCGAGTGCGGCTTCGGGTTGCTTGAACGGCGGGATCACATACACGCCCGCGGCCTTCTCGCGGCACTCGGCGTAGAGGGCGCGTGCGAGCTCGAGGCCGACCTCCGGCGCGTTCGGCCCGGCCTCGCGCAGCGCCTCCTGGACGTGATCGGGGACGACGATCCCGGGCACCTCGTTGTGGAGGCGCAGCGCGAGCCGGTGGCTGCGGAGCGGCCAGATCCCGACGAGCAGCGGGATCGGCGAGCTGCCGCCGAGCCGCCGGAGGAGCTCGTCGAGCGAGTCGAGCTCGAAGAGCGTCTGGGTCATCGCGAACCGCGCACCCGCCTCGACCTTGCGCTCGAAGCGCTCCAGCTCGAGCTCGAGGTCGTCCGCCGTCGGATTGACGGCGACGCCGACGAAGAACGACGTCGGGGCGTCGATCGGCTTGCCCGACCAGCTCTCGCCCGCGTTGAGCCGGGCGAGCAGGGCGGTGAGCCCGATCGAGTCGATCTCGTAGACGCCCTGCGAGCCGGGGTAGTCGCCGACGGTCGGGCGGGTCGCCGGTGATCGCGAGCACGTTGCGGACGCCCTCGGCGTGCGCGCCGAGCAGCATCGACTCGATGCCCGATCACGGTCGAGTCGCGCGTGGTGAGGTGCGGGATCGTCTCGAGGCCGGTGGCGCGCTCGATCGCGCACGACGACCATCAGCGCGCTCATCCGCGCCCGGGCCGTCGGCGTTGTCGTTGACGTCGACGAAGCCGACGTGCCCCGACTCGGCGAGCTCGCCGCGCGACGGCGAGCAGCGCCTCGGTGGAGCCGCCGAGCGGCGGGTCGAGCTGCGACCGAGACGACGAACTCGCCCTCGCGCAGTGCCCGGGCGAGCCCGGTCTCGCGCTGCTCCTCGCCGAGGGCGCGGCGGCGAGCGAGGTCGCGCTCGTCGAGCACGGCGTGCCGCGGCGGCGCTCGCGCGTCGATCGCCGCGGCGGATCGCGGCGATCTCCGCCGGGGTCGTGCCGCAGCAGCCGCCGATGATCCGTGCGCCGAGCGTCGCGGGCGTGCGCGGCGAACTCGGCGAAGTACTCGGGTGTCGCGTGCGGGTAGATCGACCCTGGCCGCCGGAGCAGGCTCGCGAGGCCGATGTTCGGCAGCCGTCGCGAGCGACGCGGCCGGTCGCCGGCCATCTGCTCGAGCGCCGCGAGCGCGGCCGCCGGGCCCGCGCCGTAGTTCGCGCCGAAGGCCGCGACGTCGAGCTCGCGCAGGCGCTCGGCAGCATCGCGCGCGGTCACGCCGGCGAGCGTCTCGGCGTCCTCGTCGTCGAAGGTGAGCAGCGCGACGACCGGCAGCGATGAGACCGAGCGGACCGCCTCGATCGCGGTCGACGAGCTGGTCGAGGTCGACGAACGTCTCGACGGTGAGCAGGTCGACGCCGCGGCCGTCGAGCACCGTCGCCTGCTCTGCGAAGACCTCCGCGTCGTCGGCGCCGCGCTCGGGCAGCGGCCCGATCGAGCCCGCGACGAACACGTCCCTCCCGGAGACCTCGCGCGCGTCGCGCGCGCACTTCACGCCCGCGCCGACGATCGCCTCGAACTCGTCCTCGAGGTAGAGCCCGGCCAGCTTGCGCCGGTTCGCGCCGAACGTGTTCGTCTCGATCAGCTCGGCCCCCGCCCGGATGAAGCTCAGATGGGCGGCGACGACGCTCTCGGGCGCGCGGACGTTCGCCTCCTCGGGGCAGCGCAGGCGCGGCACCGCGCTCGAGAGCAGCGCGCCCATCCCGCCGTCGCCGACGATCACGGGGCCGCTCGCCAGGCGCTCGAGAAACTTGCTCATCCGCCCAGGCTATCGCCCGGAAAGTCAACCATCGCAGTCAACCGAGTTCGGGTGATGGATCAACTGGCAACAGATCCCCGATACTTTGGCCACACCGAGAGCGGGCCCCGATGCGGCGGGGGCCCTCTCGGAAATAGCTAGCCGAGGCCCCATGCGGCGGGGCACTCGGCCAAGCGGGCCTCCCTAGGGAGACCGCCGGACGGGGCCGGGCGGCGGCCCCGTCCTGGCGTTCCGGCTCAAGTCGAAGCGCCGGAGCGTCGATGAGTTTGGCGTACTCCTCGCCCGGGACTGACGGCAATCTTTCCTGCGGTACGGGGTAACTCGGAGCGGCGGGCTTTGTGCCCGCCGTTTCGGCTATCCGGGGCTATTCGTGGAGGACGCGTCCCTCCATCCCGCCGGCGACCGTGACGATCTGGCCGGTGACGTGGCCCGAGATCGTCTCCGAGGTCAGCGCGACGACCTGCGCCGCGACGTCCTCCGGTCGCGCGATCTTCCGCAGCGCCATCGTCCGGCTCACCAGGCGCACGGCCTCCGGGTCGACGAGCCCGCGGGTCATCGGCGACTCGGTCCAGCCCGGCGCGACGGCGTTGACGCGCGCGTCGGGCGCGAGGCGCGCCGCCTCGTTCTTGAGGCTCGGCAGCAGGCCGTGGAGGATCGCCGCCTTCGCGGCCGCGTAGTCCGCGTGGCCGGCCTCGCCGAAGAGGCCGGCGGTCGAGCCGACGAGCACGAGGCTCCGTCCGCCCTGGCGAAGGAACCCCCGGGCGGTCAGGAAGGTCGCGGTCAGGTTCGCGCGCAGCGTCTCCTCCCACCGGGCCAGCGGGAGCTCCCAGACGGGCACGTCCTCGCGCGGCCACACGCCCGCGACCGCGGCGCACGCGCGCAACGGCCCCGCCGCCTCGAAGAGCGCGTCGACCTGCGCCTCGTCGGTCAGGTCGGCGCCGACGACCGGCGCCCCGCCGAGCTCGGCGGCGAGCGCCTCCGCGCGCTCCCGCCCGAGGTGGTAGTGGACGACGACCTTCGCGCCCTCCGCCGCGAACGCGCGGGCGCACGCCGCCCCGATCCCGCCCGAGGCGCCGGTGACGAGCACGCTCGTGCCCGCGAGTCCCGTCTCCATGCGGCAAGGCTAGTCGAATTGACTTTGCCGCTTGCGCGCAGGAAACTTCCCCCCTTCGCGCTTTTGATCAAATCGCCTGTGGACTACGTCATCGACTCCAACACGCTTCCGCCGCGGCCGGTGGAGGGCGACACCGCCGAGGTGCGGCGCGTCTTCGACCGCTCGAACGGCTGCGAGCGGCTGGAGCAGGCCGTGCTCACCTACGCGCCTGGGCGCTCGCTGCCGCAGGTCGTGCAGGACGGCCGGCAGGAGGTCTTCTACGTCGTCTCGGGACAGGCCACGCTCGACGTCGACGGCGAGTCGCACGAGCTCGAGCCGGGAACCGGCGTCTACCTCGTCGCGGGCGAGACCTGCGCGATCGACAACCCGGGCCCCGGGCCGCTCGTCCTCGTCGCCGTCCGCGCACCCGAGGACCGCGAGCCCGCCCGCGCCGAGCGGCGCGTCACCGTCCGCTTCGACGACCAGCCCGAACAGCGCGCGGACGACCACCGCACCTTCCGCCTCCTCGTGAACGAGGACGCGGGCTGCTTCGACGTGACCCAGTTCATCGGCATCGTCCAGCCCTACCGCGCCCCCGACCACAGCCACCCCTACGACGAGGTGGGCTACATCGTCGAGGGCGAGGGAATCGCGCACATCGCGGGGAAGCAGACGCCGATCGGCCCCGGCTCCTGCTTCCATCTTCCTCCCGAGGAGGTGCACTGCATCGAGAACACGGGCCCGGCGGTGATGCGGATCATGGGTGTCTTCCATCCGTCGGGAAGCCCGGCTTCGCGCAGCTACGACGCGGCCGCGGGCAACTAACCGTGCGCGGCACTCGTCTCATACAGGTGCTCTTGCTAGATCCATCATCAAGGAGGGTTCGATGAAGCGAAGGACAGGTCTATTTGCGCTGCTGACTGCGGTTGCGGCGCTCGCGGTCGTGGCCGCGGCCTATGCGAGTCCGGCCAAGAAGGCCGCTCCCGCCGTGGCCGTTCGGTCCGCTGCGGCCGCGGTTCCCTGCAACAGCGCCAAGATTGCGATCATGGCCCCGCTGACCGGTGACGCCGGCTTCCTCGGCGTCGAGCAGCTGAGCTGGGTCAAGTACGCCGTGGCCGTTCAGAACAAGCTGCTCGGCCTGAAGGTCGGCCTGTACCAGGGCGACACGCAGCTCGACCCGGCGCTCGCGTCGACGCTCGCCCAGAAGTACGTCTCGGATCCGAAGACGATGGTGATCATCGGGCCGTCGACCTCTGGCGCCGTCGTGGCGACCGGCCCGACGTTCCAGGCGGCAGGCCTCGCGGCGATCTCGCCCTCCGCCACCCGGACGACGCTGACGATCGGCTCGCAGACCGTCGGCAAGTTCTTCTTCCGGGACGTGCCCAACGACGCGATCCAGGGCCCGAGCGACGCCAAGTACATGATCTCGCAGCTGAAGGCGAAGAAGGTCTACATCATCGACGACGAGGAGACCTACTCCACCGGCCTTGCCGATGCGGCGGGTGCGTACCTCAAGGCGCACGGCGTCACGGTGATCCGTGACTCGGTGAGCCAGTCGGTGACCGACTTCTCGTCGATGGTGACGAAGATCCCGGGCGACACCGACGTCGTGTTCATCCCGTGGCAGCAGCCGCCGGAGGCTCAGACCTTCGCGCAGCAGATGGCCGAGCAGGGCAAGAAGGCCAAGATCTTCGGCTCCGACGGCACGAACGACCCGAGCAAGTTCACGTTCGCGGGTGCGTACGTGTCGAACTTCGCGCCGGACATCACGGGCATCCCCGGCGACAAGCTCCTCGTCGCCGGCTGGCTCAAGGCCAATCCGGGCCAGAAGGTCGGCAGCTTCGGCCCGCCGTCCTACGGCGCCACGCAGATCGCGATGCAGGCGATCAAGCAGGCCTGCGTCAACGGCAAGGTGACGCGTGCCGCGGTCATGGCACAGATCCCGAAGGTGCGGATCAAGCAGTGGATCCTCGGCGGCTCGTGGGGCGGCTTCGCCGCCACCCATGACCCGGTGGGGGCCGAGTTCTACATCTTCAAGATCGAGTCGAACGGGAGCTATCAGCTCGTCGGCTGATTCAACGGAACGGAATGACGACGTGCGGCCCGGCAGTGAGTCGGGCCGCACGTCGTTCGTGACAGAATCCCGCTTCGCAAAATGAGCATCGACAAACTCGTCCAGTTCCTCGTCGACGGCCTGACGCTCGGGAGCGTCTACGCGCTCGTCGCACTGGGCTACTCGATGGTCTACGGGATCCTGAAGCTCCTGAACTTCGCGCACGGCGACGTGTACATGATCGGCGCCTACATCGGCTTCGGCATCCTGACGGCGTTCGGCGGCGCGACGAACCCCGTGATCTCGATCTGGATCGTGCTGTTGGTGATGTTCATCGCCGCGATGGTCGGCTGCGCCGGGCTCGGCGTCGCGATCGAGCGGTTCGCCTACCGGCCGCTCCGAACGGCGCCTCGAATCGCGCCCCTGATCTCGGCGCTCGGCGTCTCGTTCTTCCTCGAATACAGCGCGCAGCTCCTGTTCGGCGCCTCGCATCGCCAGTACAACGCGTTCGCCTTCGGCGGCGGGGCCCTCTTCTTCAAGGGGATCACCTGGGGGCCGCTGCACATCTCGCTGCTGCGGATCGTGATCATCTCCTCCGCGTTCCTGCTGATGATCGCGCTCACGCTGCTCGTGAACAGGACGCAGATCGGCAAGGCGATGCGGGCGACGTCCTACGACCACGAGGCCGCCGCGATGATGGGCATCGACGTCGACCGGATCATCGTGATCACGTTCATCATCGGCTCGGCGCTCGCGGGCGCGGCCGGCGTGATGTTCGCGCTGCGCGCCGACGCCTCGCCGCTGATGGGCTTCAACGCCGGCCTCAAGGGCTTCACCGCCGCGGTGATCGGCGGGATCGGGAGCATCCCGGGCGCGATGCTCGGCGGCCTGCTGCTCGGCCTGTTCGAGTCGCTGACCCAGGGCTACCTCAGCGGCCAGTGGTCGGACCTCTTCGTGTTCGCGATCCTGATCGTGATGATGATCGTGCGGCCCACCGGGCTGCTCGGAAAGGCGGACATCCGCAAGGTATGAGCACCGAACCTGGCATCGGGCGCGACGAGTGGGTCGCCCGCTCCGGCGAGCGGACGCAGCGCAAGGGCTTCTTCGGCCCCGGCTCCGACATGTTCATGCGGCTGCCCTGGTGGGTGCGGTGGGGCCTCTTCGTCGCGTTCGTGGCGTTGGTCCCGCTCGTGTCTACGAGCGGCTATGTCCGCCGCGTCTCGTTCGACACGCTGCTCTACGTCCTGCTCGCGCTCGGCCTGAACGTCGTCGTCGGCTGGGGCGGGCTGCTCGACCTCGGCTACGTCGCCTTCTACGGCTTCGGCGCGTACCTGTACGCGTGGCTGGACTCGAACCAGTTCCACGTCCACCTGCCGTCGCTGATCGCGATCCCGCTCGTCGTTGCGGCGACGGCGTTCCTCGCTTCCTCGTCGGCCTGCCCTCGCGCCGGTTATCGGGCGACTACCTGGCGATCGTGACGCTGTTCTTCCTGCAGGCGTTCCTCACGATCATGATCAACGGCGAATCGATCTTCGGGGTCAACCTCACGAACGGCGCGAACGGGATCGCGCAGGTCGACCCGCTCAGCCTCTTCGGCCACCACCTGCCGGTCGCGCACCTCGGCGTGTTCAACGTCTGGTACCTCTACGTCGCGCTCGCGTTCTTCGTCGTCGTCCTCGTCGCGCTGCGGTTCGTGAACGACTCGCGCACCGGTCGCGCCTGGCGCGCGCTGCGCGAGGACCCGCTCGCGGCCGAGCTGATGAGCATGCCGGTCAACAAGCTCAAGCTGATGGCCTTCGCGTTCGGCGCGGCCACGGCCGGCCTCACCGGGTGTCTCTTCGCCTCGCTCAACGCGGGCGTCTTCCCGCGAGCTTCGCGCTACCGCTCCTGATCACGATCTACGCGATGGTGATCCTCGGCGGCGCGGGGGGAGCCAGGCGGGCGTCGTGCTCGGCGCGATCCTCGTCAACGTGATGCTGGAGGTGCTGCGCTCGCCACAGCACTCGCGCTGGGTCTTCTACGCCGCCGTGCTGGCGGCGCTGTTCGCCTTCCTGCGGCCGTGGAAGTGGCTCGCGATCGTGCTGGTCGGCACGCTGGCCTTCGGCGTCGTCGTGCGCGAGATCGCGCATGCGATCCACCCGTCGTGGACGGCCGGGGCCACGCAGGGCTCGGACGCGGTCGGCCGGCTGGTCGGCCACTGGGTGGCGGTCCCGGCCACCTTCGGCAGCGGCAAGACGATCGCCTACGTCGCGCTGATCGC
>CAVUZM010000027.1:0-92751 GCA_963746005.1 uncultured Actinomycetes bacterium
TCGAGCATCAGTCGATCACCGGCGAGGAGCAGGGTCCGTTCGAGACCCGCATGCGTGGTGGCCCAGCGTCCTTCGATGGCGGCGCGGTGGCAGCGGGCGGCGAGGTCGGCGGCGGTGGTGAAGTAGGCGCGGTCGCCGGCGGCCTCGGCGGCCTTGCGGGCCAGGCCCACGGCGAGGTGGGTCTCGCCCAGGCCCGGCGGGCCGATGAGCAGGACGTTGGTGGCGTTCTCCAGGTATCGGTGCGGTGACCGGGTTGGTGGAGCTCGAGGCGCCGCTGAAGGTGAGGCTGTGGGCGCCGGTGTAGCCGGTGTCGGTGTTGCCGTACGGATCGGTCGCGGTGATCGTGAGCGTCTGGGCAGCACCGGCAGTCTGGCTGGCCGAGCCGGTGACGACGAGGCGGGTGGCGGCGGCCGGGTTGACGGTGACGCCGAGGCGGTCGCCGCCGGCGGCGCTGAGGGTGCCGTCGGTGACCGCGATCGTGGCCGCCTCGGCCTTGTAGAGCTTCATCGAGCCGCCGCTCGGTGCTGACGCCGTTGGTGAAGGTGATCGAGGTGGCGGAGCCGAACGCGATCGCCGCCGCAGCGTTGTTGGTGACCGTCGGCGCGGTGACCGGGTTGGTCGAGCTGTTGGCGCCGCTGAAGGTGAGGCTGTGGGCGCCGGTGTAGCCGGTGTCGGTGTTGCCGTAGGGGTCGGTCGCGGTGATCGTGAGCGCCTGGGCGGCACCGGCCGTCTGGCTGGCCGAGCCGGTGACGACGAGGCGGGTGGCGGCGGCGGGGGTGACGGTGACGGTGAGCCGGTCGGTGCCGCTGCTTGCCGCGATTGTGCCGTCGGTGACGGCGACGTTCGCGGTCTCGACCTTGTACAGCTTCATCGAGCCGACCCCGCCGGCGGTGTTGGAGACACCGTTGGTGAAGGTGTTGGTGGTCGTGCTACCGAAGTTCGTCGCGGCGGCGCCGTTGTTCGTGACCGTGGGCGCCGTGACCGGGTTCGTGGAGCTGTTGGCGCCGCTGTAGGTGAGGTTCTTGGAGCCGGCATAGCTCGTGTCGGTGTTGCCGTAAGGATCGGTCGCAGTCACGGTCACCGTCTGGGCGGCGCCGGCGGTCTGCGAGCCGGAGCCGGTGACGACGAGGCGGGTCGCGGCCGCGGGGGTGACGTTGACCGAGAGTCGGTCGCTGCCGGCGGCGCTGAGGGTGCCGTCGGTGACGGCGATCGTGGCCGACTCGACCTTGTACAGCTTCATCACGCCACCCGTCGTGGAGAGCCCGCCCGCGAAAGTGACGTTGGTCGCGGAGCCGAACGCGATCGGGCTGGCGGCGTTGTTGGTCGCGGTGGGGGCGGTGACGGGGTTGGTGCTGCTGTTGGCGCCGCTGAAGGTGAGGCTGTGGGCGCCGGTGTAGCTCGTGTCGGTGTTGCCGTAGGGATCGGTTGCCGTGATCGCGAGCGCCTGGCTCGTACCCGCGGTCTGCGAGCCCGAGCCGGTGACGACGAGGCGGGTGGCGGCGGCGGGGGTGACGGTGACGGTGAGGCGGTCGGTGCCGCTGCTCGCTGCGATCGTGCCGTCGGTGACGGCGATGTTGGCGGTCTCGACCTTGTACAGCTTCATCGAGCCGACCCCGCCGGCGGTGTTCGAGACACCCGCGGTGAAGGTGTTGGTGGTCGCAGTCCCGAAGTTCGTCGCCGCCGCACCGTTGTTTGTCACCGTCGGTGCGGTGACGGGGCTGGTCGAGCTGTTGGCACCTGAGTAGGTCAGGTTCTTCGAGCCCGCATAGCTCGTGTCGGTGTTGCCGTAGGGGTCCGTGGCGGTGACGGTCACCGTCTGGGCGGCACCGGCGGTCTGTGAGCCGGAGCCGGTGACGACGAGGCGGGTGGCGGCGGCGGGGGTGACCGACACGGTGAGGCGGTCGGTGCCGCTGCTCGCTGCGATCGTGCCGTCGGTGACCGCGACGTTCGCCGTCTCGACCTTGTACAGCTTCATCGAGCCGACCCCGCCGGCGGTGTTGGAGACACCGTTGGTGAAGGTGTTGGTAGTCGTGCTACCGAAGTTCGTCGCGGCGGCGCCGTTGTTCGTGACCGTGGGCGCCGTGACCGGGTTCGTGGAGCTGTTGGCGCCGCTGTAGGTGAGGTTCTTGGAGCCGGCGTAGTTGGTGTCGGTGTTGCCGTAGGGGTCGGTCGCGGTCACGGTGACCGTCTGCGCTGCGCCGGCGGTCTGGCTGCCGGAGCCGGTCACCTTCAGGCGGGTCGCGGCGGCGGGGGTGACGTTGACGGTGAGGCGGTCTGTGCCGGCGGCGCTGAGGGTGCCGTCGCTGACGGCGATCGTGGCCGACTCGACCTTGTACAGCTTCATCGAGCCGACCCCACCGGCGGTGTTCGAGACACCGGCGGTGAAGGTGTTGGTGGTCGCAGTCCCGAAGTTCGTCGCCGCGGCAGCGTTGTTGGTGACGGTCGGTGCGGTGACGGGGTTGGTGGAGCTGTTGGCGCCGCTGTAGGTGAGGTTCTTGGAGCCGGCATAGCTCGTATCGGTGTTGCCGTAGGGGTCGGTCGCAGTAACGGTCACCGTCTGGGCTGCACCGGCGACCTGGCTCGCCGAGCCGGACACGACCAGGCGGGTCGCGGCAGCCGGGGTGACCGACACGGTGAGGCGGTCGGTGCCGCTGCTCGCTGCGATCGTGCCGTCGGTGACCGCGACGTTCGCGGTCTCGACCTTGTACAGCTTCATGGAGCCGACCCCGCCGGCGGTGTTCGAGACACCCGCGGTGAAGGTGTTGGTGGTCGCAGTCCCGAAGTTCGTCGCTGCCGCACCGTTGTTCGTCACCGTCGGTGCGGTGACGGGGCTGGTCGAGCTGTTGGCACCTGAGTAGGTCAGGTTCTTCGAGCCCGCATAGCTCGTGTCGGTGTTGCCGTACGGATCGGTCGCGGTCACGATCACCGTCTGGGCAGCACCCGCGACCTGGCTCGCCGAGCCGGTCACGACCAGACGCGTCGCGGCAGCCGGAGTGAC
The DNA here is from genome assembly GCA_963746005.1 of uncultured Actinomycetes bacterium. Taxonomy (GTDB): domain Bacteria; phylum Actinomycetota; class Thermoleophilia; order Gaiellales; family Gaiellaceae; genus CAVQZA01. The sequence continues at coordinate 2,999 of CAVUZM010000027.1, forward strand.
AGTGACGGTGAGCCGATCGGTGCCGCTGCTCGCCGCGATCGTGCCGTCGCTGACGGCGATGTTCGCCGTCTCGACCTTGTACAGCTTCATCGAGCCGACCCCACCCGCAGTGTTGGAAACACCAGCCGTAAACGTGTTCGTCGTCGCAGTCCCGAAGTTCGTCGCCGCCACGGCGTTGTTCGTCACCGACGGCGCCGTCACCGGATTCGCACTGCTGTTGGCACCCGAGAACGTCAAGCTCTTCGAACCCGCATAACTGGTGTCGGTGTTGCCGTAGGGATCGGTCGCGGTCACGGTCACCGTCTGGGCTGCGCCGGCGGTCTGGCTGGCGGAGCCGGTGACGACGAGGCGGGTGGCGGCGGCGGGGGTGACGTTGACGGTGAGGCGGTCCGTGCCGGCGGCGCTGAGGGTGCCGTCGCTGACGGCGATCGTGGCCGATTCGACCTTGTAGAGCTTCATCGAGCCGACCCCGCCGGTGGTGTTGGAGACACCCGCGGTGAACGTGTTGGTGGTCGCGCTGCCGAAGTTCGTTGCGGCGGCGGCGTTGTTTGTGACGGTGGGTGCGGTGACGGGGCTGGTCGAGCTGTTGGCACCCGAGTAGGTGAGGTTCTTGGAGCCGGCATAGCTTGTGTCGGTGTTGCCGTAGGGATCCGTCGCCGTCACGGTGACTGTCTGGGCCGCACCGGCGGTCTGGCTGGCGGAGCCGGTGACGACGAGGCGGGTGGCGGCGGCGGGGGTGACGGTGACGGTGAGGCGGTCGGCGCCGCTGCTTGCTGCGATCGTGCCGTCGGTGACGGCGATGTTGGCGGTCTCGACCTTGTAGAGCTTCATCGAGCCGACGCCGCCGGTGGTGTTGGAGACACCGTTGGTGAAGGTGTTGGTGGTCGCGGTTCCGAAGTTCGTTGCGGCGGCGCCGTTGTTTGTGACCGTGGGCGCGGTGACTGGGTTCGTGGAGCTGTTGGCGCCCGAGTAGGTGAGGTTCTTGGAGCCGGCGTAATTGGTGTCGGTGTTGCCGTAGGGGTCGGTCGCGGTCACGGTGACCGTCTGCGCTGCGCCGGCGGTCTGGCTGCCGGAGCCGGTGACCTTCAGGCGGGTCGCGGCGGCGGGGGCGACCGAGACGGTGAGGCGGTCGCTGCCGGCGGCGCTGAGGGTGCCGTCGGTGACAGCGATCGTGGCCGACTCGACCTTGTACAGCTTCATCACGCCACCGGTAGTGGAGAGCCCGCCTGCGAAGGTGACGGCGGTTGAGGAGCCGAACGCGATCGGGCTGGCGGCGTTGTTGGTCGCGGTGGGGGCGGTGACGGGGTTGGTGGAGCTGTTGGCGCCGCTGAAGGTGAGGTTGTGGGCGCCGGTGTAGCTCGTGTCGGTGTTGCCGTAGGGATCGGTTGCCGTGATCGCGAGCGCCTGGCTGGCACCCGCGACCTGGCTCCCCGAGCCGGTGACGACCAGGCGGGTCGCCGCAGCAGGGGTGACAGTGACGGTGAGCCGGTCGGTGCCGCTGCTTGCTGCGATCGTGCCGTCGGTGACGGCGATGTTGGCGGTCTCGACCTTGTACAGCTTCATCGACCCGACCCCACCGGCGGTGTTGGAGACACCGGCGGTGAAGGTGTTGGTGGTCGCAGTCCCGAAGTTCGTCGCCGCCGCAGCGTTGTTCGTGACCGTCGGTGCGGTGACCGGGTTGGTCGAGCTGTTGGCACCCGAATAGGTCAGGTTCTTCGAGCCCGCATAGCTGGTGTCGGTGTTGCCGTAGGGGTCGGTCGCGGTCACGGTCACCGTCTGGGCGGCACCCGCAACCTGGCTCGCCGAGCCGGTCACGACCAGCCGAGACGCCGCCGCAGGAGTCACATTCACGGTGAGCCGGTCGGTGCCGCTGCTCGCTGCGATCGTGCCGTCGGTGACCGCGACGTTCGCGGTCTCGACCTTGTACAGCTTCATCGAGCCGACCCCACCGGCGGTGTTCGAAACACCCGCGGTGAAGGTGTTGGTCGGTCGCGGTTCCGAAGTTCGTCGCCGCGGCGCCGTTGTTGGTCACCGTCGGCGCAGTCACCGGATTGGCGCTGCTGTTCGCACCACTGAACGTCAGGTTCTTCGAACCCGAATAGCTCGTATCCGTATTGCCATACGGATCGGTCGCCGTCACCGTCACCGTCTGGGCGGCACCCGCGACCTGGCTGGCCGAGCCGGTCACCTTGAGGCGGGTGGCGGCCGCGGGGCCGACCGTCAGCGACGAGTTGCCGGACAGCGTGCCGTCGCTGACCGAGACGGTCGGGCTCTCGACCTTGTAGAGCTTCATCACGCCGCCGGTGGTCGCGACGCCGTTGGTGAACGTGATCGTGGTCGCCGTGCCGAAGTTGACCGGCGCGGCCGTCTTGTCGGTCACAGTCGGGCGTGGTGACCGGGTTGGTCGAGTTGTTGGCGCCGCTGAAGGTCAGGCTCTTGTCGCCCGTGTACGTGGTGACGGTGCGGCCGCCGGCGTCCACCGCGGTGAGCGTCAGGGTGTCGGCGGCACCGGCTGCAGGCGTCCCCGATGCGGGCACGAGCGTGAGCGCGGTCGCCAGGCCAAAGATGTCGATGTTCGCCGCGGGGCTTCCCGGCGCGGTGTCCTTGATCGTCGCGACGCTGAATCCGGCCGCGGCGTACGTGGCGGCGACCGGGTTCGTGACGCCGCCGATCGTCAGTGTCCCGGCGCTCGACGCCGCGAGTGCGCAAGAGGCGCCCGCAAGCGTGATCGTGACCGTCGTCCCGTTGGTGGCACCGGTGGCCGTGCAGCTCGTGTAGCCGGCGCCGGTGAGGGTGATCGTCGGTGCGGCCGTGATCGTGAACGCGGTAGGGGAACGCGACCGTGATCGTGTCGCCCGCCGCGAGCGGAGCGCCGGCGGTCGTGGTGAACGCTGCCGTCCAGGTCACGCCGAGGGCGAGCGCGGCGCGGGTCGTCGCTGTAAACGTGACGGCGGTCGGTGCGGTGGCCGGAGCGATGACGACATTCGCTGCGGGGCTGCCCGGAACCGTGTCGGCGCTCGTGACGACTGACATGTTCGCAGCGGTGATCGTCTGCGCCGGCGGGTTCGTGACGCCCGCGATCGCGAGCGCGCCGTTGCCGCTCGCGGCAAGCACGCACCCGGCGCCGGCGAGGGTGATCGTCACTGTCGGACCGGTCGAGGAGCCGCTCGTGTCGGCAGCCGTCGCAGTGGCGGTGCAGCCCGAGTAGCCGGCGCCGGTGAGCGCGATCGTCGGGTTGGACGGGATCGAGAAGCCGGCCGCGAAGTTGATCACGATCGTGTCGCCCGCCTTGAGTGCGCCGCTGGCGCTTGCCGTGTAGCCGACCGTCCACGTGCCACGCGCAGAGCCGGTCTGCGGCGCACCGGTGAAGGAGACGGCGCTCGGGCTCGTGGCCGGGGCGATCACGACGTTGGAGGCCGGGCTGGCGGTGGCGGTGTCGGCGCTCGTCGTGACCGTGAAATTCGAGGCGGTGATGGTCCCGGCAGGCGGGTTGATGATCCCCGCGATCGTGAGCGCGCCGTTGGCGCCGTTGGCGAGCACGCAGCCGGCGCCGCCCAGCGTGACGGTGACCGTGGGCCCGGTGCTGGAGCCGCTCGTCGTGGTCGTGACGGCGGTGGCGGTGCAGCCCGCGTAGGCGCCGGTGAGCGCGATCGTTGGGATCGTCGGGATCGAGTAGCCGGCGGCGAAGCCGATCGTGATCGTGTCGCCGGTCTTGAGCGCGCCGCTGGCGGAGGCGGTGTACCCGACCGTCCAGGTCGCGCGGGAGTTGCCGGTCTGCGGCGCGCCGGTGAACGACACGCCGCCGGGGCGGTGGCGGCGGCGATCACGACGTTGCCGGGCGGGCTCGCGGGCGTCGTGTCGGCGCTCGTGGCGACCGTCAGGTTGGCGGGCGTGATCGTCTGAGCCGGCGGGTTGGCGATCCCGGCGACGTCAACGCGCCGTCGCGCTGCGGCCAGGGCGCAGTTGCCGCCGTTGTTGGCGAGGGTGACCGTGACGGTGGGCCCGGACGATGGTCCAGTCGTGCCCGTGGTGACGCGGTCGCCGAGCAGTTCGTGTAGCCGGCGCCCGTGAGCGTGATGGTCGGGGTGGCCGGGATCGAGAAGCCGTGGCGAAGGCGATCGCGATCGTGTCGCCGGGCTTGAGCGCGCCGCTCGGCGCTCGCCGTGAAGCCGATCGTCCAGGTCGAGCGGGCGCAGCCTGCTCTGCGGGACGCCGGTGAAGGAGACGGCGGTCGGCGCGGTCGCGGCGCCGATGCACGACGTTCGCCGGCGGGGCGCCGGGGACGGTGTCGGCGCTCGTGGCGAGGGTCAGGTTCGCGGCCGTGATCGTCTGCGCGGGCGGGTTCGTGATCCCGACGATCGTGAAGGCGCCGTTACCGCTGTTGGCGAGAGCGCAGTTGCCGCCGTTGTTGGCGAGCGTCAGCGTGACGGTGGGCCCGGTCGCCGAGCCTGCGGTGCCGGTGGTGACCGCGGTCGCGGCACAGTTCGTGTAGCCGGCGCCGGTGAGCGTGACGGTGGGGTCGCCGGGACCGTGAAGCCGGCCGCGAAGACGACCGAGATCGTGTCGCCGACCTGCAGCGAGCCGGTCGCGCTCGCGGTGTAGCCGATCGTCCAGGTCGACCGGGCGTTCGCCGGCTCTGCGGGCGCGCCGGTGAAGGAGACGGCGGTCGGAGCGGTGGCGGCGGCGATCATGACGTTGGCGCCAGGGCTCGCGGGGACAGTGTCGGTGCTGGTCATGAGCGTCAGGTTGGCGGTCGTGATCGTCTGTGCGGGCGGGTTGTGAACCCGGCGATCGTCAGCGCGCCGCTCGCGCTGGTCGCGAGCGCGCAGGTGCCGCCGTTGTCGGCGAGCGTGACCGTCAGCGTCGGGCCGGTGCCCGAGCCGCTCGTCGAGGCGGTCGACCCGGTGGCCGAGCAGTTCGTGTACGCGCCGGCCAGCGTGATCGTCGGCGTGACGGGAACCGTGAAGCCACTCGCGAAGGCAATCGTGATCGTGTCGCCTGCCCGCAGCACGCCGGTGCCGCTCGAGGTGAAGCCGACCGTCCAGGTCGAGCGGGTGCCGTCCTCTGCGGCGAGCCCGCGAAGCGTGACGGCCGTCGGGCTGGTGCCGGCGGCGATCGTGACGGTGGCGCCGGGGTTCGCCTGCGACGGTGTCGGTGCTCGTCAGGACGATCAGCTGGTCGGTCGTGATCGTGGTGGCGATCACGTTCTGTATCACCGGCGATCGTCAGCGCGCCGCGAGGCGCTGTTCGGCGAGCGCGCAGGTGCCGCCGTTGTTGGCCAGCGTGATCACGACGGTCGGGGCCGTCGTTCGAGGCCGGTCGTGCTGGTGGTGTTGAGCACGTCGTCGCGGTGGCCGAGCAGTTCACGTAGGCGCCGGTGAGCGCGATCGTCGGCGTGGCCGGGATCGCGAAGCGGGCCGAGTAGCCGACGGTGATCGTGTCGCCGGCCGTGCAGCGCGCCGGTCGCGCTCGTGGTGAAGCCGATCGTCCAGGTCGAGCGGGCGCGGTCGGTCTGCGGCGAGCCGGTGAAGGTGACGGCGCTCGCGGACGGTGGCGGCGGCGATCACGACGTTGCCCCCGGGCGACGCCGGCGGCCGTGTCGGCGCTCGTGGCGACGGTCATGTTGGCGGCGGTGATCGTCTGGGCCGGCGGGTTGACGAGCCCGGTGATCGTGAACGCACCGTTGCCGCTGTTCGCGAGCGAGCACGAGGCGCCGGTGCAGCGTGATCGTGATCGTCGGGCCGGTCGCCGAGCCGTTGGTGTTGCTCGTCGGCGGCGGTGGCGCCGCAGCTCGTGTAGCCCGCGCCGGTCAGCGTGATCGTCGGATTGGCTCGGCGCCGAGAAGCCGGCGGCGAGCCCGACCGTGATCGTGTCGCCGACCCGGAGCGCGCCGGTCGCGCTCGACGTGAAGCCGACCGCCCAGGTCGAGCGGGCGCTCGCCGGTCTGCGGCGTGCCGGCGAAGCTGACGCCGGTCGGGTGGTGGCGGCGGCGATCATCGACGTTGCCGGCGGGGCTGGCCGCGGCCGTGTCGTCGCTCGTCTGGACGGTGAAGGTCGTGTTCGTGAACGTGGCGGCGGGCGGGTTGACGACGCCGGCGACGGTGAACGCGCCGGACTGGCCGGCGGTGAGGCGCACGAGGCGCCGGAGAGCGTGACGGTGAGCGTCGTGCCCGACGCAGCACCGGTCGCCGAGCAGCTCGAGTAGCCGGCGCCGGTGAGGTGATCGTCGGCGCGGCGGAAGCGAGAAGCCGGTCGGGAAGACCGCGGTGATCGTGTCGCCGTTCAGCAGCGCGCTCGTCGCCGTGAAGCCGACCGTCCAGGTCGAGCGGGCGCCGCCGGTCTGGGGCGAGCCGGCGAACGAGACGGCGGTCGGGCCGGAGGCCGCGACGATCGTGACCGAGGCGGCGTTGCCGGCGGTCGTGTCGGCGGTCGTCTTGACGGTCTCGACGACGCGCCGGGCGAGGTGTTCGTGACGCCCGCGATCGTCAGCGACGCGGCGTGTGCTCGGCGACACGACGCACGTGCCGCCGTTGTCGACGAGGGTGATCGTCGCGACGGCTCCGATGCCTCCCGTCGCGGTCGGCCGAGCAGTTCGAGAAGCCGGCGACGAGGGTGACGGTCGGGCATCGCCGGCATGGAGAAGCCCGTGGTGAAGGTGGCGGTGATCTGGTCGCCGGCGCGCAGCCCGCCGGTCGCGGTCGGGGTGAAGTTCACGGTCCAGGTCGCGCGCGGCGTACGCAACCAGCGTCGTCGCGCTGACGGTGACCGCGGTCGGCGTCCCGGCGGCCAGCGATCGTGACGGCGGCCGCGTTGGTGGCCGTCGTGTCGGCGCTCGTCTTGACCGTCTCGGTCGAGCGGCCCGTCGTGGCCGTGTTCGTGATGCCGGCGATCGTGAGGTCGCGGCCGCGCTGTCCCCGACGTCGCACGTGCCGCCGTTGTCGGCGAGCGTGATCGTCGCGACGGTGCCGACGCCGGAGACGACGGCCGAGCAGTTGCTGAAGCCGCTCAGGAGCGTGCACGCGTCGTCGCGGTCGCGGTGTTGAAGCCCGCGGAGAACGCGACCGTGATCGTGTCGCCCGTCTGAAGCGAGCCCGTCGCGCTCGTCGTGAAGTTGGCCGTCCAGGTGGCGACGCGGCTCGCGATCAGCGTGCTGGCGCCGACGGTGACCGCCGTCGGAGTCGTCGCCGCCGAGATCACCGGGGCGACGCCGACGTTGGCGGCGGCGGTGTCGGCGCTGGTGCTTGACCTGTCCAGTTGGCCGCGGCCGGCGCACCGGCGGCGCCGGCGGTGACGCCGAGCACCTGGATCGTGGGCGACGGCGCTGTCGGCCAGGGTGCAGACGCCGCCGTTGTCGGCGAGGGTGATCGTGACGGTGTGGACGCGCCGGTCGCGGAGCCGATCGAGCAGTTGTTGAAGCCGTTCGTCAGGAGCACGGTCGGGCTCGCCGGGACGGTGAAGATCGAGGTCGCGTTCGGGAAGACGATCGTGATCGTGTCGCCGGTGCTGGAGCGCGCCGGTCGCGCTCGGTGGTGAAGCCGACGGTCCAGGTCGCGCGGGCGTTGGCGGCGAGCGTCGTCGCGGTGAAGCGTGACGGCGGTGGGCGTGGTCGCGGCGCCGATCACCGGCGCGGCGCCGACGTTGCGGGCGGTGGTGTCGGCGCTCGTCTCGACCGTCCAGTTCGCGGCGGCCGGGGCGCCGGCGGCGCCGCTCGTGATCCCGAGGATCTGAACCGTGCGCGGCCGTGCCGTTCGGCAGCGAGCAGGTGCCGCCGCTGTCGGCGAGGGTGATCGTGACGGTGGTGGCGACGGTCGAGGCGTTCGCGACCGAGCAGTTGGTGAAGCCGCTCGGTCAGCAGCACGGTCGGGCTGGCGGGGACGGTGAAGATCGAGGTCGCGTTCGGGAACGCGATCGTGATCGTGTCGCCCGTGCGGAGCGCGCCGGTCGCGCTCGGCGGTGAAGCCGACCGTCCAGGTCCCGCGCGCGTTCGCGGCGAGAGTCGGTGGCGCCGAAGCTGACGGTGGTGCCGGGGTGGTGGCGGCAGCGATCATCGGCGCGACGCCGACGTTCGCCGCGGTACGGTGTCGGCGCTCGTCTTGACGGTCCAGTTCGCGGCCGCCGGGGCACCGGCGGCGCCGCTCTGATCCCCGAGGATCTGAACGCGTCGCAGCGGTGCCGCCGGACACCGAGCAGATCCCGCCGCTGTCCGCGAGCGTGATCGTGACCATCGTGCGTCCCGGTCGCGGGGCGATCGCGCAGTTGGTAGAAGCCCTTCGTCAGAAGGACGGTCGGGCTTGCCGGGACGGTGAAGATCGGAGGTGACGCGTCGGGAACGCGATCGTGATCGTGTCGCCGGCGTGGAGCGAGCCGCTGGCGCTGGTGGTGAAGCCGACGGTCCAGGTCGCCCGAGCGTTGGCGGCGAGTGTCGTGGCGCCAAAGGTGACGGCGGTCGGGGTGGTCGCTGCGCCGATACGTGGCGCGACGCCGACGTTCGCGGCAGTGGTGTCGACAGTCGTCTTGACTGTCCAGTTCGCGGCCGTCGGGGAGCCGGCGGCGCCGGTCGTGATTCCCGGGGATCTCGACGGTAGCCGGGGTGCCGTTCGGCAGGGCGCAGGTGCCGCCGTTGTCGGCGAGGGTGATCGTGACCACCGTGCCGACGCTGGTCGGGTTGCCGACCGCGCAGTTGTTGAAGCCCGTTTAAGGAGCACGGTCGGGGTCGCCGGGACGGTGAAGATCGAGGTGCGGCTCGGGAAGGCGATCGTGACGTGTCGCCGGCCGCAGGTAGCCGCTCGCCGTCGACGTGAAGCCGACCGTCCAGCTCCCGCGCGCGTTGGCGGCCGTCGTCGTGGAGCCAAAGGTGACGCCGGTCGGCGAGGTCGCGGCACCGATCGTGGGCGCGGCAGCGGGGTTGGCCACCGTCGTGTCGTTGCTGGTGCTGACCTGCCAGAGGTTGTCGGCGGGGGCTCCGGCAGCGCCGGAGGTGACGCCGAGAATCTGCACGGAGACGTTGGGGGTGTTGTTGGCGATGAAGCAGGAGCTCGTGCTGTCGGCCAGCGTGATCGTGACGGTCTGACCGGAGCCCGTCGCGGTCGCCGCGCAGCTGGCTGAAGCCGCTGATCGGGATGATCGTCGGCGTCGCCGGGACGCTGAAGACCGACGTCGCGTTCGGGAACGTGATCGTGATCGTGTCGCCGCTGCGCAGGTTGCCCGACCGCTCAGGGCGAAGTTGACGGTCCAGGTCGCGCGGGCGTTGGCGGCCAGCGTCGTCGAGCTGAACGTCACGTTGGACACCGACGTCGCCGCCGCGATCGTGATCGCGGCCGGGTTGCCGGGCGTCGTGTCGGCGCTCGTGCTTGACCTGCCACAGGTTGGCGGCGGGAGTCCCTGCGGCACCGGCGGTGACTCCGAGGATCTGGAAGGTGGCGGCGGTGCTGTCGGGGACCGAGCAGGTTCCGCCGTTGTCTGCGAGCGTGATCGTGACCGTCTGCCCGGCACCGATCGCGCTCAGGGAGCAGTTGTTGAAGCCCTTGGTCGGCAGGATCGTCGGTGTCGCCGGGACGGAGAAGATCGAGGTGGCGTTCGGGAAGGTCACGGTGATCGTGTCGCCGTTGCGGAGCGAGCCGGTCGCCGTCGAGGTGAAGCCGACGGTCCAGGTCCCGCGCGCGTTGGCGTGTGTCGTGCTCGTATCGAACGTGACGGCGGTCGGCTGAGTCGCGGCGGTGATCGTGATCGCGGCGGGGTTGGCGACGGTCGTGTCGGCGCTCGTGCTGACCTTCCAGAGGTTGGCGGCCGGGGTGCCGGCGGCGCCGGCGGTGACGCCGAGGATCTGCAGGGCGGCGGCGGCGCTGTTCGGGAGGGAGCAGGTGCCGCCGTTGTCGGCCAGGGTGATCGTCACGGTCTGCCCGGCACCCGTCGCGGCCGCCGAGCAGTTGGCGAAGCCCTTCGTCAGGAGCACCGTCGGCGTCGCCGGGACGGAGAACACAGAGGTCGCGTTCGGGAAGACCACGGTCACCGTGTCGCCGGCGTGGAGCGCGCCGGTCGAGGTCGAGCTGAACCCGACCGTCCAGGTCCCGCGCGCGGCGGCCGCGAGCGTGGTCGAGGCGAACGTGACCGCGGTCGGGGTCGTCGCCGCGGCGATCACGACGGGTGAGCCCGGGTTGATCGCGCTCGTCGAGTCGACCGAGGTCTTGACGCTGAAGGTGTTGGCGGCGAGCGAGCCGGCCGCCGGGTTCGTCAGTCCGGCGAGCTGGAGCGTGGCCGGGGTGCTCGGCGCGACGGCGCACGAGGCGCCGGCGAGCGTGACTGTCACCGTCTGTGCCGCGGCCGCTGCCCCGGCGGTGCAGTTCGCGAACGCCGGGCCGAGGGTGACCGCCGGGCTGGCCGGCACGGTGAAGCCGGGGTTGAAGACGACGGTGATCGTCGAGCCGGCGGCGAGCGTCCCGGTCGAGCTCGTCGTGAAGCCGACCGTCCACGTCGAGCGGGCGAGGGCCGGTCTGCGGCGAGCCGGTGAAGGTGACGGCCGAGACCGACGGGTCGATCGTGTACGGCACCGGCAGCGTCGAGTCGTCGAGTCGGAGCTCGAGCAGCCAGCCGTCCTTCGCGCGGCGGAGCGACCAGCGGGCGCCGGAGGGTGTGACGGCGTTGCCCGAGGCGTCGAAGACCTGCGCCGGGAGGACGTGGAGGCCGACCCGCTTGCCGCCGCTGCGGAAGCTCACGCTCCCGTCAGGGCTCAAGTACGGGTTGAGGTTCGGCGAGCCGAGGTGCCACTGCCAGGTCTTGACGCCGTGGTGGGCGACGACGGTGTCGAACTCCTCGACGCTCCCCGGAGTGACGGCGATCGTCTGGGTGCCGAACGACGTCTGCCGGGCGACGCCGTGCTCGAAGTACGACCAGGCCGCGGAGGGTGCCGAGGCGTTCGTCAGGGTGAGCCACTTCGAGCGTCCGTCGGAGGCCGTGAAGCCCTGCCTGCTGACCGTTGCGTGGAGCCCCGAGCTGGCGAGCGACTGGGGCTGCTTCCCGCTTGACTGGGCCGCGCCGAGCTCGTGGGTGACGAACGCGGGGACGACCCGGGTGGGCTGCAGGAGGACGCTTGCGAGGAGGATCAGTGCAGTCAGGGCGAGGCCGGCGACGAACGCCGACAACGCGCGCGGCACGCGCGCGCTCCAAAGCCGCAGGTTTCGGTAGCTCGCCATAGATCGTTCAGCGCGTGACACCCTTCGCGCGCTGTAGTTCTGTCATCGGCCGCGCATTCCCCTCTTCTGAAGCCGTTTATGCTCCAGAAGTTAGAAAAGCAAGACGAAATCACCCATTTGGAGGGCCTGTCGGCACGGTGTCGCGCCACGGGATCCTGACGACGCGGTCGCCGGCACGGACCGACCACTCGATCCAGGGACTAGAGCTCAGGTCGAGCGTTAGATATCGCTCGCGCATGTCCGCGTCGGAGCCGGACGGAGCGCGCCGTCTTACAATGGCGGCGATGGAGCGCGAGGCCGAGCTGCTGTTCTCCTCGATCTCGGGAGTCGCGAACGAACCGGTCTACACGCCCGAGCTGGTCGAGCTCGACTACGAGCGCGACCTCGGCGCGCCGGGCGAGTACCCGTTCACGCGCGGCGTCTATCCGACCATGTACCGCGGACGGCTCTGGACGATGCGGCAGTTCGCCGGCTTCGGGACGGCCGAGGAGACGAACGGCCGCTTCCGCTACCTGCTCGAGCACGGCCAGACGGGGCTCTCGACGGCCTTCGACATGCCGACGCTGATGGGCTACGACTCCGACCACCCGCGCTCGCTCGGCGAGGTCGGCCGCGAGGGCGTCGCGATCGACTCGCTCGCCGACATGGAGACGCTGTTCGCCGGGATCCCGCTCGGCGAGGTCTCGACCTCGATGACGATCAACTCGCCCGCCGCGATCCTGCTCGCGTACTACCTCTGCGTCGGCGAGCAGCAGGGGGTGCCGCGCGCGGAGCTCCGCGGCACGATCCAGACCGACATCCTCAAGGAGTACATCGCGCAGAAGGAGTACATCTTCCCGCCCGAGCCCGTCGATGCGGCTCGTGACCGACATGGTCGAGTTCTGCGCGAGGGAGATGCCGCTCTGGCACCCGATCTCGATCACCGGCTACCACATCCGCGAGGCCGGCTCGACGGCGGCGCAGGAGCTCGCGTTCACGCTCGCCGACGGGTTCACGTACGTGGACTGGGCGCTCGAGCGCGGGCTCGACGTCGACGAGTTCGCGCCGCGCCTCTCGTTCTTCTTCAACGCGCACCTCGACTTCTTCGAGGAGATCGCCAAGTACCGCGCCGCGCGGCGGATCTGGGCGCGCGAGCTGCGCGACCGGTACGGCGCGAAGGATCCGCGCTCGTGGCTGATGCGGTTCCACACCCAGACCGCGGGCGTCTCGCTGACCGCGCAGCAGCCCGAGGTGAACATCGTCCGCACGGCGCTCGAGGCGCTCGCGGCGGTGCTCGGCGGCACGCAGATCCTGCACACGAACTCGTTCGACGAGGCGCTCGCGCTGCCGACCGAGGACGCGGTCCGCCTCGCGCTCCGCACCCAGCAGGTGATCGCGCACGAGACCGGAGTCGTGAACACGATCGACCCGCTCGGCGGCTCCTACTACGTCGAGGCGCTGACGAACCGGCTCGAGGCCGAGGCCTACGAGTACTTCGACCGGATCGAGAAGCTCGGCGGCGTCGTCGCGGCGATCAAGGAGAACTTCTTCCAGCGCGAGATCGCCGAGGCGTCGTTCCGCTACCAGCAGGAGGTCGAGCCGGGGCAGCGGATCGTCGTCGGCGTCAACCGCTACCAGCTCGACGCGGAGCAGCCGGTCGAGATCCTCAAGATCGACCCGGCCCTCGAGCGCGGCCAGATCGAGCGGGTACAGGCGCTCCGCGCGCGCCGGGACGGGGCCGCGGCCGAGGCGGCACTCGGCGAGCTCAAGCGCGCCGCAGCGGTCGAGGGCGTGAACCTGATGCCGCTGCTCGTCGATGCCTCGCGCGCGTACGTAACTATGGGCGAGATCTGCGACGCGCTGCGCGAGATCTGGGGCACCTGGCGGGAGACCCCGGTCTTCTGAGAATCCGCCTAACCCTGTCGAGGAATCGTCGTCTAATCTTTCCGGCGGGATGAGCAGCATGGCGAACAGCGGCACGAAGCCGGGCCGTCGGAAGACGCCTTTCTGGCAGCGCGCGCTCCCGTGGGTCGCCGGGCTCGTCCTCTTCGCCGGGATCATCGTGGCGATCCAGGCGTACGCGTTCCACGCGACCAAGAAGGTCGAGGTGTTCTCGAACAAGCCGGTCAAGGACGTCTCGCAGGTACCGAAGAGCACGAAGCTCGACCCGGCGGTGAAGACGCTCGCGCGCGACTTCATCGAGACCGCGGTCGCGCGGAAGAACCTCGCGCACGCGTACACGCTCGTCGGCCCGGAGATCAAGCAGGGGCAGACGCTCAAGCAGTGGATGACCGGCAAGATCGCGGTGGTCCCGTACCCGGCCGGTGACATCGAAGTCGCGCCGTTCCGGATCGACTACGCGTACCCGCGCGAGGCGCTGATCGAAGTGATGCTGCTGCCCAAGGCGAACGGCCAAGATCCGCCCGACCGACTTCTACATGGGCGCGAAGAAGGTCGGGCACGGGCTCGAAGGCGCACTGGGTCGTCACGTCGTGGGTGCCTCACGTGGCACCGATGGTCCCGAGCGACAACGCCAACAACTAGGAGGCGCCCAATGGGGAAGCGGCTCTCCTCGCCGCGCTTCCGCCGCCGTCTGTCCTGGCTCTCGGCCGTCGGGCTCCTCGCCGGTTTGACCGCACTCGCGGTCGTGCTGCTTCCCAGCAGCAAGCCGAAGCACGAGGTCTTCACGAAGGCGCCGCCGGCGGTCTACAAGTCGCCGCACTCCGTTCCGCTCGATCGCACCGGCAGGGCCGAGGTCGTGTTCGCCGCCTCGAACTTCATCAAGACCGCAGTCCGCCGCGTCCACGTCGACAGGTCCTGGGACATGACCGACCCGAGCCTGAAGCAGGGCTTCACCCGGCGTGAGTGGGCGAAGGGCGCGATTCCCGTCGTCCCGTACCCGGCGGCGGGGATCAGGCAGCTCTCGATCGACTGGTCGTACCGCAACGACGTCGCTCTCGACATCGTGCTCGCTCCCACGCCCGGCAGCGGCCAGCCGCCCAAGTCGTTCATGATCGAGCTGAAGCGGTCCGGCACCGACGCGCCACCATCGCTGGCTCGTCGCATCGTGGGCGCCACAGGGTGTTTCGGAGGCGTCGCTGGCCGAGGCGGGGAAGAACCAGGGCCCGATCCCGGCGCCGCCCTCGCTCTCGACCCGCTGGCTGCTGCTGCCGGCCTCTCTCCTGCTGGGAGCGCTCCTGATGCTGCCGTTGTTCCTCGTCGTGCGCGAGCGCATGCACGGAGCCCGCGCGGAGCGGGCGCACCGCCGCTCGACTCAGGGTTAGACTGGCCGCGCCATGGCGCGCAAGATCCGAGTCGTGATCGCGAAGCCCGGCCTCGACGGGCACGACCGCGGCGCCAAGATCATCGCGCGCGCTCTGCGCGACGCGGGCATGGAGGTGATCTACACGGGACTCCACCAGACCCCGGAGCAGATCGTCGAGACGGCGATCCAGGAGGATGCGGACGCGGTCGGGATCTCGATCCTCTCGGGAGCGCACATGACGCTCGTGCCGCGCATCCTCGACGGGCTCCGGGAGGCCGGCGCGGACGACGTGCTGGTCATCGTCGGCGGCACGATCCCCGGCGACGACGCCGAGGAGCTGAAGGCGCAGGGCGTCGCGGGAGTGTTCACCCCGGGCGCGCCGACGTCGGAGATCGTCGACTTCCTCCGCGCGACCGTCGCCGCGTGAGCGTCGTCGTCGCGCGCGAGGACGCGGTCGCGGTCGTCACCATCGACCGCCCTGAGGCTCTGAACGCGCTCGATGTCGCGACGCTGACCGCGCTCCGCGACCGGCTCGCCGAGCTCGCGGCCGACTCCGGGGTGCGCGCGGTCGTGCTCACCGGCGCCGGGGAGAAGGCGTTCGCCGCCGGCGCGGACATCAAGTACATGAGCGGCCTCGACATCGAGCAGGCGAAGGAGTGGGGCGCGCTCGGCCACGAGGCCGGGCGGCTGCTCGAGACGATGCCGAAGGCGACGATCGCGGCCGTCAACGGCTTCGCGCTCGGCGGCGGCTGCGAGCTGGCGCTGGCCTGCGACATCCGCTTCGCCTCGACGCGCGCGAAGCTCGGCCAGCCGGAGATCAACCTCGGCATCATCCCGGGTTGGGGCGGCACGCAGCGGCTCGCCCGCGCGACCACGCTCGGCTTCGCGAAGGAGCTGATCTTCACCGGCCGGCTCGTCGACGCGGACGAGGCGCTCCGCCGCGGCCTGGTCGACGCCGTCGTCGAGCCTGAGGAGCTGCTGCCGAGGGCGCTCGAGACCGCACGCCTGATCGCGTCGAAGAGCCCGGTCGCGCTCGCCGCCGCGAAGGCCGCGTGCAACCGAGCGCTCCAGGGCGACCACGGCGCGAACCTCGCCGCCGAGGCCGACACCTTCAGCGTTCTCTTCGAGAGCGAGGACGCGAAGGAGGGGATGACCGCCTTCGTCGAGAAGCGCGAGCCGCGGTTCACCGGCCGGTAGCGCCGTCGCCTCGTTAGAGTCCTCCCGGGATGAAGATCGCCGTCTGCGTGAAGCAGGTGCCGGAGGGCACGAAGCGGATCGACCCCGCCACGAAGCGGCTCGACCGCTCCGGCGAGGGTGCTCTGAACGCCTACGACGCGAACGCCGTCGAGGAGGCGCTCCGGCTCAAGGAGGGCTCCGGCGAGGGCGAGGTCGTGCTCGTCTCCCTCGGCCCGGCCTCGGCGCTCGACGCGATCCGCAAGGCGCTCGCGATGGGCGCCGACCGCTCCGTGCTCGTCTCCGACGACGCGGCGCGCCGGCTCCGACCTCGTCGCGACGAGCTATGTGCTGGCCGCGGCGCTCGAGCGCGAGGGCGCCGACCTGGTCCTCTTCGGCCAGCAGGCCGCCGACTCGGACGGCGCGGTGCTCTGGGCCGCGGTCGCCGACCGGCTGCGCACGGCCGCTGATCTCGCAGCTCGCGGATCTCTCGATCGAGGCCGGCAGCGTTCGCGGCAAGCGGCAGACCGAGTTCGGCTACGACGTGATCGAGGCGCCGCTGCCGGCGGTCGTCGCCGTCTCGGACGCGATCAACGAGCCGCGCTACCCCTCGCTCAAGGGGATCATGGGTGCCAAGAAGAAGCCGCAGGACGTCCTCGCGCTGGGCGACCTCGGGGTCGACCCCGCGCGTGCGGGCGAGGCCGGTCGCGCACGAAGGTGCTTGCGCTCGGCGCCCCCGCGCCGCGAGGCGACTCGTCGCACGATCGAGGACGACGGCAGCGCCGCCGGCGAGATCGTCGCCTACCTCGAGGAGAAGCGGCTGCTGTGACGACGCTGGTCTTCCTCGAGCATCACGGCGGCGAGCTCCTGAACGGATCGCTCGGCGTGCTCGCGAAGGCGGCCTCGCTCGGCGAGGCGCACGCGGTCGTGCTCGGCTCGGGCGTCGCCGGGCTCGCCGCGGAGGCCGGCCGCTTCGGTGCGGCGAAGGTGTACGTGGTCGACGATCCGGCGCTCGAGGCGCCGCTGCCGCAGCCGCGGGTGGACGCGCTCGCGCAGATCGTCCGGGACCACGGGGTGGAGAATGTTCTCTTCGCGCAGTCGGTGCTCGCCTCCGACATCGCCGCCGCGCTCGCGGCACGGCTCGAGACCGGGCTCAACTGGCAGCTGACCGATCTCGTCGTCGAGGGCGGCGAGCTCGTCGGCCGCCAGCCGGCGCTCGGCGACTCGGTGATCGTCGACGTGGGCTGGACGCAGGCGCCGCGGCTCGCGCTCTTCCGCTCGGGCGCATTCGATCCGGTCGAGACCGGCGGGCAGGCCGCCGTCGAGCCGGTGGCGGTCTCGTTCGAGGACTTCTCGCTCGCCGCGCACATGGTCGAGCAGCTCCAGGAGGAGGCGACCGGCCCGTCGATCGAGGAGGCCGAGATCATCGTCGCGGGCGGGCGCGGACTCGGCGGGCCGGAGAGCTTCACGGTGATCGAGGAGCTTGCCGCGGCGCTCGGCGGCGCGGTCGCGGCGACGCGTGCCGTCGTCGACGCGGGCTGGTACCCGTACTCGACCCAGGTCGGGCAGACCGGGAAGACCGTCTCGCCGAAGCTCTACATCGCCTGCGGCATCTCGGGCGCGATCCAGCACAAGGTCGGGATGCAGGCTTCGGGGGTGATCGTCGCGATCAACAAGGATCCGAACGCGCCGATCTTCGAGTTCTGCGACCTCGGCGTCGTCGGCGACCTGCACTCGGTGGTGCCGAAGCTCACCGAGCTCGTGAGGGCACGCAGCGCCGGATGACGGTTCGCCCGGCCGACTACCCGCCGCCGTTCGCAGCCGCCGAGGCGATCGGGCCTCCGACCGACCCCGCCGACGAGCGGATCGAGGTGGGCGTCGCGGTCGTCGGCGCCGGCCCGGCCGGGCTCGCCTGCGCGATCCGCTTCGGGCAGCTGCTCGAGGAGGCGCCGGAGCTGGCCGAGCGGCTCGGCGAGGTGCCGCTCGCGGTGCTGGAGAAGGGGAAGCAGCCGGGCTCCCATCTCCTCTCGGGCGCGGTGATCAACCCGCGTGGCCTCCGCCGCCTCTTCCGCGGGCGCCCGCAGGCCGACGAGTTTCCGAGCTTCGGCGAGGTTCACGGCGAGGCGGTCTACGTGCTCTCGCGCTCGAGCGCCCTCAGGATCCCGCCGCCGCCGACGATGCGAAACCACGGCAACGTCGTGGTCTCGCTCTCGCAGCTCGGCCGGTGGCTGGGCGAGCAGGCCGAGGAGGTCGGCGCGACGATCCTGCCCGAGACCGCCGCCACGAAGCTGCTCGTCGACCACGGCACCGTCCGCGGCGTCCGCACCGGCGACCGCGGCCGCGGCCGCGAGGGCCAGGAGCTCGGCAACTTCGAGCCCGGCTCCGACATCGTCGCCAGGGTCACGGTGCTCGCCGAGGGGACGCAGGGCTACCTCACCGGCGCCGCGGTCGACCAGTTCGGCCTCGCGGGCCAGAACCCGCAGGTGTACGCGCTCGGGGTCAAGGAGGTCTGGAAGGTCGCGAAGCCGCTGGACCGCGTGATCCACACGATGGGCTGGCCGCTGCGCACGAGCGCCCGCTACCGGGAGTTCGGCGGCTCGTGGATCTATCCGCTCGGCGAGGACATGGTCTCGCTCGGGTTCGTCGTCGGCCTCGACTACCGGGACCTCGAGCTCTCCGCGCACGATCTCCTGCAGGAGCTGAAGACCCACAAGCTCGTGCGGAAGATCCTCGCGGGCGGCGAGCGGCTCGAGTGGGGGGCGAAGACGATCCCCGAAGGCGGCTTCCTCTCGCTCCCGCGGCAGCTGCACGCGCCCGGGCTGCTCATCTGCGGAGACGGGGCCGGGATGGTCAACGTGCCGGCGCTGAAGGGAGTCCACTACGCGCTCGAGTCGGGGAGGCTCGCGGCCGAGGCCGCCTTCGCCGCGCTGCAGCCCGGCGAGACCCCGAGCCGGGTCGGCGCGCTCGGCAGCTACGACGAGGCGGTGCGGCAGAGCTTCATCTGGGGCGACCTCGAGGAGGTGCGCAACCAGCGCCAGGCGTTCGGCAAGGGGTTCTTCGTCGGCGGCGCGCTCGCCTCGGCGATGACGGTCACGAAGGGCCGAATTCCCGGCGGCGCCCGCCCGACCGAGCCCGACGCGGAGCAGCCCCTGCTTCGCAGCGGCAGAGCGGAGAGCTACCCCGCGCCGGACGGGCAGCTCACCTTCGACAAGCTCTCGTCGGTCTTCCTCTCCGGGAACAAGACGCGCGACGACCAGCCGAACCACATCCGGATCGCCGAGCCGGTGCCGCGCGACGTCGCCGATCTCTGGGTGCACATGTGTCCCGCGCAGGTCTACGAGGTCGGCGAGGAGACGTCAGACGGGATGGTGACCGTGAAGATGGCGCCGTCGAACTGCGTCCAGTGCGGCGCGATCACCGCGAAGGGCGGGCGCCTCACACTGCCCGAGGGCGGCTCGGGCCCCGAGTACCAGCGCACGTAGACCAGGCAGCGCGCCGCACTCGCCGTCACGGTTCCGGCACGGTCCCGTCACCCATCCGCGCGCCGACCCGCGTTAGGGTCGAGCCATCGGGGCGGGAGGTGGGGGTCTCCCGGGTCTGACGCGTGAATCTGGTAGGAGCGCTGGGTCGTGAGCCCCTACGGCTACGATCAGCGGATGGCCGGCCTCGTCACGCTCGACGACGTCTACCGGGCGCGCGAGCGGATCGCCGGGCGCCTGCACCGCACCCCGATGCTCGGCTCGCGGACGCTCTCCGAGCAGACCGGCGCCGAGGTCGTGTTCAAGGCCGAGCTCTTCCAGCGCACCGGCGCGTTCAAGCCGCGCGGCGTGCTCAACAGGCTCGCCACGTTGACCGACGAGGAGAAGGCCCGCGGCGTGATCTCGATCTCCGCCGGCAACCACGCCCAGGCGCTCGCGTTCGCGTCGGCGGTCGAGGGGATCGACGCGCTCGTCGTGATGTGGCAGACGGCCAGCCCGATGAAGATCGCCGCGGCTCGTGCCTACGGCGCGACGGTCGACGACAGCCCGCCGGACATCCCAGCGGCGTTCGAGCACCTCGAGCGGCTGACCGAGGAGACCGGGCGGACGCTCGTCCACCCGTACGACGACCCGTACGTGATGGCCGGCCAGGGAACGGTCGGGCTCGAGATGCTCGAGGACTTGCCCGAGGCCGACATCGTGCTCGTCCCGGTCGGCGGAGGCGGGCTCGTCTCCGGCATCGCCGCGGCAGTCAAGGGGATGAAGCCGGGCGCGCGCGTGGTCGCGGTCGAGCCCGAGCTCTCGTGCGCGCTCGCGGAGAGCATGAAGGCCGGGCACACCGTGACGGTCGAGCCCAAGTCGATCGCCGACGGCCTGAACGGGCCGTATGCGGGACCGAACTGCGTCGAGCTCTGCCTCGAGCTCGGCGTCGAGTCGGTGCTCGTGACGCGAGGACGAGCTGAGGGAGGCCTTCCGCTTCATGTACGGGCGGATGAAGCTCGCGTGCGAGGTCGCCGGAGCGGCCACCGCGGCCGCGCTGCTCTCGGGCCGTGTCGAGCTCGAGCCTGGCACGACGGTCGCGGCCGTCGTCAGCGGAGGCAACGTAGCTCCCCAAACCGCCTCTGCTATCCTGGCCTCCGCATGAAGACCGACATTCATCCCGATTACGTCGCCTCCACGGTGCACTGCGCGTGCGGGGCGTCGTTCGAGACCCGATCGACGAAGCCGGAGATCCACGTCGAGGTCTGCTCCCAGTGTCATCCGTTCTACACGGGCAAGCAGAAGCTCGTCGACACCGGCGGCCGCGTCGAGCGCTTCCAGCGCCGCCTCGAGAAGGCCGGCGGCGAGCGCCGCGGCTAGCGGCCCACATTGTCCAGTCCCGTAGGAGGCCAGGCGGTCCTCGAGGGCGTGATGATGCGAGGGCCCAAGAACTGGGCCGTCGCCGTCCGCAAGCCCGACGGGGAGATCGCCAACGTCTGCCGCGTGCTCGAGTCGACGATGGCGCGCCACCGTGTGCTGCGCCTCCCCGTGATCCGCGGCGTCGTCGCGCTCGGCGAGTCGCTCGCGATCGGGTTCCGCGCGCTCGCGATCTCGGCCAACTACGCCGCCGCCGGCGATCCCGAGGACGCCGCGCAGGCCGAGGAGATCGCGGAGGTCAAGGGCGAGATCTCGCGCATGCAGATGGTGATCGCGTTCACGGTCGCGATCGGCTTCGCGCTCGCGCTGTTCAAGGTGACGCCCGTGGTGCTCACCGACCTGCTGCCGATTTCGAGCACGATCTGGTTCGTCGTCGTCGAGGGCGCGATCCGCGTCTCGATCTTCATCGCCTACCTCGTGCTGATCTCGATGCTGCCCGACCTGAAGCGCGTGTTCCAGTACCACGGGGCCGAGCACAAGGCGATCAACGCCTACGAGGCCGGCGAGGAGCTGACCCCGGAGCGCGTGCAGCGGTTCAGCCTCATCCACCCGAGGTGCGGCACCGCGTTCCTGCTCTGGGTGATGGTGATCGCGATCTTCGTCTTCGCATTCGTCGGGCGCCCGGCCTGGTACTGGCTGATCGTGAGCCGGATCCTGCTGTTGCCGGTGATCGCCGGCCTCGCCTACGAGCTGATCCGCTTCGCCGGCAAGCACGCCGACAACCGGGTGCTGAGGACCCTGCTCGCGCCCGGCCTCTGGCTGCAGCGGCTGACGACGCGCGAGCCGAGCCTCGACCAGCTCGAGGTGTCGATCCGCGCCCTGAAGGAGGTCCTGAACACCGAAGGCCCGCTGACGTCGGCCGAGGAGAGAGTGGAGGTGATGGCCTAGTGCCCCGCATCACGCGCACCGCCGAGGTGACCTGGGAAGGCAACGTCGCGCGCGGCAACGGCTCGATCTCGGCCGGCAGCGGCGCGTTCTCCGGCCTCCCGTACTCGCTGCCGACGCGCATCGGCGCGGCCGAGGGGAAGACGAGCCCCGAGGAGCTGCTCGCGGCCGCGCACGCCGGCTGCTTCGCGATGGGGCTCGCGTCCGAGCTCACCGGCGCAGAGGCGCCTCCCGAGAAGCTCGACGTGACCTGCACGATCGTCATGGACGAGGTCGAGGGGCAGGGCCACCAGATCGTCGGCTCGGAGATCGAGGCGGTCGCGATCGTGCCCGGCCTCGATCCGTCGGCCTTCGACGGACTGGTCGAGGCGGCCGATGCGGGCTGCCCGTTCTCCACGCTTCTGAAGAACGCCGGCGCCACCGTCTCGGTGAGCGCGACTCTCCAGCCCGCGAGCTAGGCTAGATCCCGGTATGGCCGGGACAGAACAGCTCGTCGAGGAGCTCGAGCGCTCGTACCTCGAGGCCCGCGACCGCATGAGCGACCCCGCGGTCTACAACGACCGCCGCGAGGGGGCGGACGCAGGACGGCGCCTCAAGGAGCTCGAGGGGCCGTACAGGCTCGCGATGGAGTGGCGCCAGATCGACGAGGACCTCGAGGCGGCCCGCGCCGACGGCGACCTGAAGGAGCTCGTTCCCGAGCTCGAGCAGCGCCACGCAGAGCTCGAGGAGGAGCTGCGGCTCTCGCTCGTCGAGGCCGACCCGGTCGACAGGAAGGACACCATCGTCGAGGTGCGCCAGGGAGTCGGCGGCGACGAGGCTGCGCTCTGGGCCGCCGACGTCGTTCGCATGCTCACCCGGTACGCCGAGCGCCGCGGCTTCAAGTGGGAGCAGCTCTCGGTCAATGCGAACGAGGCCGGCGGGATCAAGGAGGCCGTGTTCGCCGTCAAGGGCGACGGCGCGTACTCGGTCTTCAAGTGGGAGGCGGGCACGCACCGCGTGCAGCGCGTCCCCGAGACCGAGTCGCAGGGGCGCATCCACACCTCGACCGCGACCGTCGCCGTGATGCCGGAGGCGGAGGAGGTCGAGGTCGAGATCGACCAGAACGACCTCAAGATCGACGTCTACCGCTCGACCGGGCCGGGCGGCCAGAGCGTCAACACGACCGACTCCGCGGTTCGCATCACGCACGTGCCGACCGGCGTCGTGGTGGCGATGCAGGACGAGAAGTCGCAGCTCCAGAACAAGGTCAAGGCGATGCGCGTGCTGCGCGCGCGGATCTACGAGCTCGAGCGCGAGCGCCAGCAGGCCGAGCAGTCGGCGACGCGGCGCGCGCAGATCGGCAGCGGCGAGCGGGCCGAGAAGATCCGCACCTACAACTTCGCCGAGAGCCGCGTCACCGACCACCGGATCAAGCTGACCGTGCACCGCCTCGACCAGGTGCTCCAGGGCGAGCTCGAGGAGTTCACCGAGGCGCTCGCCGCCGAGGAGCGCCGCCGCGCCCTCGAAACCGCTTCGGCTTGACTCTCGGCGAGGTCCTCAAGCTCTCGACCGGGTTCCTCTCGGAGCGCGGAGTCGCCTCACCGCGGCTCGATGCCGAGTTCATCCTCGCGCACGCGCTCGGGCTCGCACGGCTCGACCTCTACCTCGAGCACGACCGGTCGCTGACCGAGGCGGAGCTCGACCGGTGCCGGACGCTCGTGGAACGGCGTGGACGGCGCGAGCCGCTTGCCTACGTCCTCGGCGAGTGGGGCTTCCGCAGGCTGACCCTCCACTGCGACAGCCGTGCGCTCGTGCCCCGGCCCGAGACCGAGGTGCTCGTCGAGCGCGCGCTCGCGCTGCTCGAGGGCGTCGAGCGGCCCGCGGTGCTCGACGTCGGCACCGGCACCGGCGCCGTCGCGCTCTCGCTCGCCCTCGAGCGGCCCGACGCACGCGTGACCGCGCTCGACATCTCGTCGGGCGCGCTCGAGCTCGCCCGCGAGAACGCAGAGGCGAACCGGCTCGAGGTGACGCTGCGCGAAGGCGACTACCGCACGGGCCTGCCGGGCGGGCAGTACGACCTCGTCGTCTCGAACCCGCCCTACGTGAAGCCGGCGGAGATCGAGACCCTCGAGCCCGAGGTTCGAGAGTGGGAGCCCAGGGAGGCACTCGTCTCCGAGGACGGGCCGGTCGAGGTCGCCCGCGCCGCCGTGCCCGTGCTCGAGCCCGGCGGCGCGCTCGCGCTCGAGGTCGGCGACGGCCAGGCGGCCGCTGTGGCCGCTGCACTCGGGGAGCTCGGCTATCGCGACGTTACGATCACGGCCGACCTGAACGGGCGCGAGCGCATCGTCGAGGGGAGGATCGGGTGAGGCAGTCGTTCACCACTGCGGACGGCCGGCTGCTCTCGTACGAGCGCGAAGGCGACGGCCCGCCGCTCGTCTGCCACCCCGGCGGTCCCGGCTTCTCGTCGCGCTACTTCGGCGATCTCGCCGGCCTCGGAGAGTCGTTCACGCTCGTCAAGCTCGATCCGCGCGGCACGGAGGGCTCCGACCGTCCGGCCGACCCGCGCGCGTACGAGACCTCCGACTACGTCGCCGACCTCGAGGAGCTTCGCGGCCACCTCGGTCTCGAGCGCCTCGACCTGCTCGGCCACTCCCACGGCGGTGTCGTCGCGATGGCCTACGCCGCCGCGCACCCCGCGCGCGTCCGCCGCCTTGTGCTCATGAGCACTTTACCCCGGTTCCAGGCGGAGCAGGTCGGCGCGATGGAGGCCGCGATGCTGGCGAAGGCGGGCGAGCCCTGGTACGAGGACGCGCGGGCGGCGCTCGACGCAGAGCAGGCCGGCGAGTTCGACTCCGACGAGGTGCTCGCCGAGCTCGTCCAACGCGAGTACCCCTTCTACTTCTCGCGCTACGGGGACCCCGAGCGGGCCTACGTCGAGACGCTGAAAGCCGAGCGGCCGAACCGCGACGCGCTGCGGCTGTTCAACGAGGAGATCGTCACCGTCTTCGATCTCCGTCCCGACCTCGGACGGATCGAGGCCCGGACGCTCGTGATCACCGGGGAGGACGACTTCATCACCGGGCCCGTCTGCGCGGCGGAGATCGTGGCCGGGATCCCGGGCGCGGAGCTCGTGCTGGTCCCGGACTGCGGCCACTTCCTGTTCGTCGAGGCGCGCGAGCGCTGCCGCGAGGAGGTGGCCCGCTTTGTCGGAGGTTGACGACGCGGCGGCCGCGATCCTCGCCGGCCTTCCCGCGATCGTCCCGACCGACACGGTCTACGGGCTCGTGACGACGCCGTACCGCGAGGAGCCCGTGCGCCGCCTCTACGCACTCAAGACCCGGGCCGCGTCGCAGCCGACGGCGCTGATCGCGGCCGATCTCGAGACGCTCTTCGTATGCCTGCCCGAGCTCCGCGGACGGGCCGGTGCGATCGCGACCGCCGTGTTGCCCGGGCCCTACACGCTCGTGCTCGCCAATCCGGCGCGTCGCTTCCCGTGGCTCGCGGGCGACAACCCGGACGCGATCGGCGTGCGCGTCCCGGCCGTGTCGGGAATCGCGAAGACGCTCCTCGACCAGGTCGGCGCGGTCGCCGGCACGAGCGCGAACCTCGCCGGCGGCAAGGAGGCGCGGCTCCTCGCCGACGTGGCCGAGGTGCTCCGCGCCGAATGCGCGGCGGTCGACGGCGGCGAGCTGCCGGGGATCCCGTCGTCCGTGATCGACTTCACCGGCCCCGAGGCGGTCGTCCTGCGCAGGGGCGCGGGCGACGTCGACGACGCGATCGCGCGGGCGGCCGCCGCGGTCGGCTGACTGCGGAAGTACGATCCACCGGAACCCGGAGAGGAGACAGGATGGCCGTCGCGCAGTACACGCTCGCCCAGCTTCGCACCGCAGGCCTCGACGAGGTCGACCCCGAGATCGCCGGCCTGCTCGGCAAGGAGCTCGAGCGCCAGCGCGGCCAGATCGAGCTGATCGCCTCGGAGAACTTCACCTGGCCCTCGATCCTCGAGGCCGTCGGCGGCGTGCCGACGAACAAGTACGCCGAGGGCTACCCGGGCAAGCGCTACTACGGCGGCTGCGAGGTCGTGGACGAGATCGAGACGCTCGCGATCGAGCGCGCGAAGCAGCTCTTCGGTGCAGACCACGTGAACGTCCAGCCGAACGCCGGCGCCGCCACGAACATGGCCGTCTACATGGCGGTGCTCGACCCGGGCGACACGATCCTCTCGCTGCGCCTCGACCACGGCGGCCACCTCACGCACGGTCTCAAGGTCAACTTCTCGGGCCGCCTCTACACGATCGCGCACTACGGCGTCGACCGGGAGACGAGCCTCGTCGACTACGACGAGGTGCGCCGGCTCGCGCTCGAGCACCGGCCCAAGCTGATCGTCTGCGGCGGCTCGGCCTATCCCCGCACGGTCGAGACCTGGGAGTTCCGCAAGATCGCCGACGAGGTCGGCGCCTACCTCCTCTGCGACATGGCCCACTTCGCGGGGCTCGTCGCCGCCGGGATCCAGCCGAACCCGGTCGAGCACTGCGACTTCGTCACCTCGACCACCCACAAGACCCTGGCCGGGCCGCGCTCCGGCTTCATCCTCTGCCGCGAGGAGCACGCCCAGGCGGTCGATCGCGCGATCTTCCCCGGCCTCCAGGGCGGCCCGCTGATGCACACGATCGCCGCCAAGGCCGCGTGCTTCCGGATCGCCGCGAGCGATGCCTTCCGCGAGTACCAGCAGCAGATCCGCGACAACGCCGACGCGCTGGCCGAGACGCTCCAGGAGGGCGGGCTCTCCGTGCTCACGGGCGGCACCGACACGCATCTCCTCCAGCTCGACCTCCGCGGCACGGCGTGGACGGGCAAGGACGCAGAGGAGCGCCTCGACGAGGTCGGCCTGACGGTGAACCGCAACACGGTCCCGTTCGACGAGCAGCCGCCGACGATCGCCTCCGGCGTCCGCATCGGCACGCCGGCGGCGACGATGCGCGGCTTCGACGCCGACGACTTCCGCGAGGTGGGGAGGATCATCGTCTCCGCGCTCGGCCCCGACGCCGACGTCGCGGCGCTGCGGGCACGCGCCGAGGCGCTCTGCGCGGCGAACCCGCTCTACCCGGGCTTCCGCGGCTACCCGACCTACGTCGCATGACCCGCTCTCGTCACTTCGCCGGTACTCCTTGTGCTCATGAGCACAAGGAGTTGCTCGCTCTGCGGGGACGGCGCGATGAGCGGGTCGGTCGTCCAGGTCGACCATCCGCTCGTGCAGCACAAGCTCGGCCTGCTGCGCGACACGGGAACGGACACGCAACTCTTCCGCCAGCTCGTCAACGAGCTGACCCTGCTGCTGACCTACGAGGCGACGAAGGACCTCGCGACCGAGACCGTCGAGGTCGAGACGCCGCTCGAGCGCACCCAGGTGCGCCGCATCTCGGGGAAGAAGGTCGCGGTCTGCCCGATCCTGCGCGCGGGGATGGGGATGCTCGACGGCGTGCTCTCGCTCATCTCCGGCGCGCGCGTCGGCTTCATCGGCCTCTACCGCGACGAGGAGACGCTGCACCCGGTCGAGTACTACGTGAAGCTCCCGCACGACATCGCCAAGCGCGACGTGATCCTGCTCGACCCGATGCTCGCCACCGGCAACTCGACCGCGGCGGCGGTGGCCCGCGTCAAGGAGGCGGGCGCGATCTCGATCCGCCTGATCGCGCTGATCGCGGCGCCCGAGGGGCTCGCGAACATCCTCGAGCACCACCCCGACGTTCGCATCGTCGTGGCCGGCA
Organism: uncultured Actinomycetes bacterium; assembly: GCA_963746005.1. Taxonomy (GTDB): domain Bacteria; phylum Actinomycetota; class Thermoleophilia; order Gaiellales; family Gaiellaceae; genus CAVQZA01. Next base: position 30,132 of record CAVUZM010000027.1, read on the forward strand.
TCGACCGCGGCCTGAACGAGAAGGGCTACATCGTCCCCGGTCTCGGCGACGCGGGAGACCGCCTCTACGGGACGAAGTAAGGCACGGCCGTGTGGCAGACGCTGATCGATAACCCCAAGGTGCTCTACGCGGCGATCGCCGCGTTCCTGATCGTCGTGCTGCTGACGCCCGCCGTCGGCGGGATGGCGCGCCGCCTCGGGGTGGTCGACCAGCCGGACGGGCGGCGGCTCAACATCCTCCCGATCCCGCGCCTCGGCGGGCTCGCGCTCTTCCTCGGGATCTTCGTCCCGTCGCTCGCGTTCCTCCATCTCGGCCCGGAGATGCGGGGGCTCCTGATCGGCGCGGCCGTCGCGACGATCGTCGGCGCCGTCGACGACGTCCGCGGCCTCGCGTGGTGGCAGAAGCTCGGCGGCCAGTTCATCGCGGCGGCGATCCCGGTCTCGTTCGGGGTCTGGATCTCGCACTTCACCTTCCCGTTCCTCGGCGTCAACAACCTCTCGCCGTGGGTCGGCGCGCCGCTCAGCATCCTCTGGATCGTCGCGATCATGAACATGGTCAACTTCCTCGACGGGATGGACGGGCTCGCCGCCGGCGTCTGCGGGATCTCGGGCTTCACGTTCGCGCTGATCGCGCTCTCGGTCGGGAAGATCGACCCGGCGATCCTCTCCGCGGCGGTGTTCGGCGCGACCTTCGGGTTCCTGCGCCACAACTTCTACCCGGCGCGGATCTTCATGGGCGACTCCGGTGCGCTGCTGCTCGGCTTCGTGCTCGCGACCGTCTCGATCCAGGGCCTGCTGAAGACGGCGTCGACCGTGACCCTGTTCCTGCCGCTGCTCGTGCTCGCCGTGCCGATCCTCGACACGTCGTTCGTCGTCGCGCGCCGCCTCAAGCACGGCCTCCCCGTCTACGCGGCCGACCGCGGCCACCTCCACCACCGCTTCGTCAACATCGGCTTCTCGCAGCGGCGCGCCGCGCTGACGATCTATGCCTGGGCGCTCACCCTCGCGCTCGCCGCGATCGCGACCCGATTCGTGCCGTTCCGCGCCCACGGCGTCTGGCACCCGTGGTGGACGGCGCTCGTCGTCGCGATCGGGCTGGTCGCGCTCGGCACCTCGATCTACATCGTGTACCTGCTCGAGATCGTCAAGCTCGCGAACCCGCGCGTGCGCCGCCGGCGGCTCGAGGAGGAGCGCCTCCGCCGCTCGGCCTAGAACCCGTTTCAGGAGACGGCTCGGCGACACAGCGCTTCGTTCTGAAACGGGTTCCTAGCCCGCCCAGTCGAGGAAGCCCGCGAAGGCCTCGTTGAAGCCCGGCACGGCGTGCGGGCTGTGGCCGCCGCCGCGCAGGATCAGGCGCTCGGCGTCGAGTCGCTCCTCGAGCACGTCGCAGGTGCGCTCGAACGCCGGGTGATGGCCGCCCGACACGACGAGCTTCGGGTACGGCGCCTCGAGCCGGTCGAACGGGATCACGGCCTCGGTGGGGAGGCGCTCGATCATCAGCATCCGCGTGCCCTGCTCGAGGTCGGGCGGCAGAGGGTCCGGCAGTGCCGGGCGCGTGCCCGACACGAGCTCGTAGAAGCCGACGAGGAACTCGCGCGGCTCGCGCGGCGGGCCTTTCAGGTACGCCTCGATCTCCGCGATCCACCCGTCCATCTCGGGCTCGCCGCGGGCGACACCGAAGCACGGCGGCTCGATCACGGTCAGCGAGCGCACGGCCTCCGGGCGGTACGAGGCGGCGAAGAGCGAGACGATCCCGCCGTAGGAGTGGCCGGCGAGATGGTCGCCCGGCTCGAGGCGCTCCGCCACCCAGGCGGCGTGGTCCTCGAAGTCGAGAGAGTCGGCCGGGGGGCCCGGCGGAAAGCCCGGCCTGTTCAGGATCACCAGCTCGAACCGGTCGGCGAGAGGCGCCTGGGCCGTCCACGACGCAGGCCCGTTGCGGACGCTGCCGTGGACGAGCACGAGTCGAGGCCGCGAGGGCACGGGGCGATCCTATCCACGGAACAAACTCGTGGCGAAATGGGCTATTTTCCCCCAAGCAGCCCCGATTTCCGGTGTCACAAGCTCGATTTCCGCTCTGGTATGCTCGCCTTCGGATGGAGCACGCCCCCCGCAAGAGCCGCAGCGGCGTGTCCGCCGGCATGCTGCTCACGAGCGCGATCGTGCTGGCGATCGGGGTCGGCGCGCTGATCGGCGCGGCCGCCGGCTCGGTCGGGCTCGGGATCGTCGTGGGCGCCGTCGTCGGCATCCCGCTCGGCACGGCCGTGGTGCTCGTCGTCTACCGGGACTCCGGCTCGTGAAGGCCATCGTCTCGACGCCGAGACCGGTCCCCGGGCGGCTGCTTCCCGCGGCCGGCGCAGCGCTCGTGCTCCTGCTCGCCCTGCCGATCTTCCTGCTCGCCGGCTGGCCGCTCGCCGGCTGGGCGCTCGGCGCGGTGCTCTGGGTGGCCGTCGAGGCGATCGGCCTGCTGGTGACGCGCGCCGCCGCGACCGGCGGTAGGCTCGCGTCTTCAGGCGTGCAGGCGTTCGGACTCTTCTTCAAGACGGTGGGCGTGCTGGTCGTGCTGGTCGCCGTGGCCGTATCGAATCCCCACCTCGCGGTGGCGGCGACGTTGGTGTACGCGCTCGCCTACACCTTCCAGCTCGGGCTCTCGCTCCTGACGTACTTCGGAGCGCCCCCGCAGTGAGGAGGCTGACGCTCCTCTTCGGCGCGCTGGCGCTCGCGCTGCCCCAGGCGGCCTTCGCCAAGGGCCACTTCGACCCGTCCGAGGAGTTCAACCAGCATCCCTGGCTCCCGATCCACCTCGGCCCGCTCGACCTCTCCGTCACGAAGGCGGTCGCCTACCTCTGGCTCGGCGCACTGCTCACGATGGCGCTCGGGATCTTCCTGATGCGCTTCAAGTTCACGGGCAAGGCCGTGGGGCGCCGCCAGGCGATCGGCGAGACGATCTACGAGGTCGCCCAGGTCCAGGTGGCCGAGCAGGGCCTGCCCACGAAGGGGATCAGGCGCTGGTTCCCGTACGTGGCCTCGCTGATGCTCTTCATCTGGGTCGTGAACCTGCATCGGCTTCATCCCGCTGCCGCTCTCCGACCAGAAGTTCACGATCTTCGGCGTCAAGCTGCCGACGCTCGGGATCTACGCGGCGACCTCGTCGCTCTCGGTCACGCTCGCGCTCGCGCTGATGACGTTCGTGTTCACGCACGTCGAGGGCATCCGCAACAACGGCGGCTGGGGCTACCTCAAGAGCTGGATCCCCGAGGTGCCGAAGGCGCTCCTGCCGCTGATCGTGCCGCTCGAGGTGCTCGGCCAGTTCATGCGGCTGATCTCGCTCTCCGTCCGTCTCTTTGCCAACATGCTCGCCGGCCACATGCTGATCCTGACCTTCATCGGCCTGATCTTCGTGCTCCAGTCCCTCTGGCTCGTCCCGTTCGCGGTCGGCTTCGCGACGGTCTTCTATCTCTTCGAGGTCGTGATCGTCGTCTCGATCCAGGCGTTCATCTTCGCGGCCCTGTCAGCCATCTACATCGGCGCGGCGATCGAGCCGCAACAACACTAGGAGGAACCGTTCTCATGCTCACCCTTCTCGCAGCCACCTCGAACGGCACCACCGATGCCGGAAAGGCGATCGCCCTCGCGCTCGGCATCGGCCTCGGCGCGCTCGGCGCCGGCGTCGGCATCGGCAACATCTTCGGCTCGATGATCCAGGCCGTCGCCCGCCAGCCGGAGCTGCGCGGCGAGCTCCAGGGCATCAAGTGGCTCGGCTTCGCGCTCACCGAGGCCGTCGTCTTCTACGGCCTGATCGGCGGCCTCCTCGCCTACGTCCTCGTCTGAGTCGATGATCGTCGCCTCCTCACAGCTGATCAAGGTCGTCCCGGGTCTGATGATCTGGACCCTGGTCGCGTTCGGCGCGACCTTCTTCGTGCTCAGGCGCTACGCGTTCAAGCCGATCCAGAAGGCGATCGACGACCGGCGCGCGAGGATCATGCTGACGCTCGAGGAGGCGGACGAGGCGAGGGACGAGGCGCGCCGGCTGCTCGAGGAGCACAGGCGCTGATGGCGCAGGCTCGAACCGACGCCGAGGCGATCCTCGCGGAGGCCCGCCACATCGCCGAGTCGCAGCGCGAGCGCGTCAAGGAGGAGGCCGAGGTCGACCGCAAGCGGCGGCTCGAGGAGACGCGGCGCGAGATCGCCGCCGAGACCCAGCGCGCGCTCGAGGCGATCAGGCGCGAGGTCGCCGAGCTGACGCTCGTCGCCACCGCCAAGGTCACCGGCAAGGTGCTCGACAGCGAGGACCAGCGCCGCCTGATCTCCGAGGCGATCGCCGACCTCGACTTCTCGGTGCTGGAGGCCTCGGACAACTGATGGGCGTCTCGCAGCGCATGTACGCGCGGGCTCTGTTCGAGGCCGCGCAGGAGGAAGGGAAGCTCGCCGAGGTGCACGAGCAGCTCGGCGACTTCGTCGCCATGGTCGAGGAAGTGCCCGAGCTCGGCGCCGTGCTCGCCAACCCGGAGCTCGACACGCACACGAAGGCAGCCGTCCTCGACGACATCCTCGGCGGCGCCGACGAGCTCGTCCGCAACTTCATCCGCCTCGTGGCCGAGAAGGGCCGCACCGCCGAGATCGTCGAGATCGCGCGCGAGCTCGGCGAGCTCGTGGCGCGCCTCGACCGCGTGCTGCAGGTGGAGCTGACGACCGCGTTCGAGCTCACCGACGAGGAGGCCGCCGACATCGTCGCGCAGATCGAGCAGGCGTCCGGCCGCTCGGTGGAGGCCGTCCGCGGCGTCGACCCCGACCTCGTCGGCGGCATCGTCCTCCAGGCCGGCTCGCATCGCCTCGACGCGAGCGTCCGCGGCCGCCTCGAACAGACTTCGACACGACCTCGTGACAAGAGCATGAAGGAGCTGATGTGAAGCTACGCCCTGAAGAGATCACCTCGATCCTGAAGCAGCGGATCGAGCATTACGACGTCGCGACCGACCTCTCCGAGGTCGGCACGGTGCTCCAGCTCGGCGACGGAATCGCCCGCGTCCACGGCCTCGAGAACGCGGTCGCCCTCGAGATGCTCGAGCTCGAGCACGACGTGGTCGGCCTCGCGTTCAACCTCGAGGAGGACAACGTCGGCGTCGCGCTCTTCGGCCACTGGCAGGAGGTCAGGGAGGGCGAGCCCGTCCGCCGCACCGGCAAGGTCGCGAGCGTCCCGGTCGGCGAGGGCCTGCTCGGCCGGGTCGTCGACCCGCTCGGCAACCCGCTCGACGGCCAGGGCCCGATCGAGTCGACCGAGTCCCGTCCGCTCGAGTGGAAGGCGCCCGGCGTGATCGAGCGCCAGCCGGTGAAGGAGCCGCTCCAGACCGGGATCAAGGCGATCGACTCGATGACCAACGTCGGCCGCGGCCAGCGCGAGCTGATCATCGGCGACCGCGGCACCGGCAAGACGGCGATCGCGATCGACACGATCCTGAACCAGCGCGACACCGACGTGATCTGCATCTACGTCGCGATCGGCCAGAAGGGCTCGACCGTCGCCCAGGTCTACGACCGCCTCAAGGACGAGGGCGCGATGGAGTACACGATCATCGTCTCCGCCGCCGCGTCCGAGGCCGCGCCGATCAAGTGGATGGCGCCGTTCGCGGGCGCCGCGATGGGGGAGTACTTCCTCTACAAGGGCCGGCACGCGCTCGTGATCTACGACGACCTCTCCAAGCACGCCGACGCGTACCGCCAGCTCTCGCTGCTGCTGCGCCGGCCGCCGGGCCGCGAGGCGTTCCCCGGCGACGTCTTCTACCTGCACTCCCGGCTGCTCGAGCGGTCGTGCAAGCTGTCCGACGAGCTCGGCGGCGGCTCGCTCACCGCGCTGCCGATCATCGAGACGCAGGCGGGCGACGTCTCCGCCTACATCCCGACCAACGTGATCTCGATCACCGACGGGCAGATCTTCCTCGAGTCCGATCTCTTCTACTCGGGCGTGCGCCCGGCGGTGAACGTCGGCATCTCGGTCTCCCGCGTCGGCAGCTCCGCGCAGACGAAGGCGATGAAGAAGGTGGCCGGCCGGCTGCGCCTCGACCTCGCCCAGTTCCGCGAGCTGGAGGCGTTCGCGCAGTTCGGCTCCGAGCTCGACCAGGCGACGCAGAACGCGCTCGCCCGCGGCGAGCGGATGGTGGCGACGCTCAACCAGCCCCAGTACGCGCCGTGGCCGATCGAGGAGCAGGTGGTTGCGCTCTACGCCGGCACGCAGGGCTACCTCGACGAGATCCCGACCGCCCAGGTGCCGCGCTTCCACGACGAGCTGCGCGAGCTCCTTCGCACCGAGGGGACGATCTACGCGGCGATCCGCGAGACGAGCGACCTCACCGACGAGACCATCGCCAAGCTCGACGCGGAGCTGCAGAAGTTCGTCGGCAGCTTCAACGTCGAGGCGACGGGCTCCGTGACCTAGACGCATGGCCTCGGTCCAGGACATCAAGCGGCGCGTCCGCTCGGTTCGCAACACGCGCAAGATCACGAAGGCGATGGAGCTCGTCGCCGGGGCGAAGCTGCGCCGCGCGGCGACGCGGATCGAGGCGATGCGGCCGTACGCCGACCGGATGCTCGAGCTGATGACCGGCACCGCGCGCGCGAGCGCCTCGGTGCGCGGCCTGCCGCTCCTGCAGCAGCGCGACGAGGTCCAGACCGTCCTGATCGTCCCGTTCACCGCCGACCGCGGGCTCGCGGGCGGGTTCAACGCGCAGATCATGCGGCACGCGTTCGCGCTCGAGCGGCGGCTGCAAGGCGGAGGGGAAGACCGTGCGCTTCGCGGTCGTCGGCAAGAAGGGCGCCTCGACTCTGCGCTTCCGCCGCTACGAGCTGGACGGCGTGTTCCAGGGATTCACCGACCGGCCCGAGTACGGCGATGCGCAGGCGATCGGGCACCGGCTCGCCGAGCTGTACACGGGCGAGGACGTGGACGAGGTGATCGCGATCTACAACCACTTCATCTCGCCGCTCGTCCAGCGGGTGACCGAGCAGGTGGTCCTGCCGATCTCCCAGCAGCTTCTCGCGCGCGAGGACGCGCCCGAGCCGGAGCCCGAGGAGGCGGAGCGGGCGCGGATCGGCGACTTCATCTACGAGCCCGAGCCCGAGGAGATCCTCGCGCGGCTCCTCCCCGTCTACCTCGAGACCGAGCTCTACCGCGCGCTGCTCGAGTCGGCGGCGTCCGAGCAGGGCGCCCGCATGACCGCGATGCGGAACGCCTCGAGCAACGCGGGCGAGCTGATCGACCGGCTCACGCTCGCGATGAACCGGGCGCGCCAGTCCGAGATCACGCAGGAGATCCTCGAGGTCGTCGCGGGCGCGGACGCGCTCACCGCCTAACATCTCGGCCTCGCATGCGTCGTAGCTTTCGTCCAAGTCCGTCGCTATAGTCCGGAGCCTCCCCGTGGCCACCAAGGAAAAGCCTGACCTCACGTCCGAAGGCGCCATCTTCCTCACGCCTGCGGAGCTCGCGGACGTGCCCGAGGACGGCATCCCTGTTCAGGCGCGCGGGTACTGGGAGGGCGTCTGGTTCCGCCTCAGGCGCGACAAGGTCGCGATCGCGGGCGGCATCTTCATCATCCTCCTGATCCTCGTCGCCTTCATCGGCGCGCCGATCGCGAAGAAGCTGCTGGGGCACGGGCCCAACGACATCTTCCCGTATCCCGGCACCGGCGGAATCGACGCCAACCTGCTCCCGAAGGGCCCGATGTCGACCGTGCAGGACCCGATCACGCTGAAGAAGTCCCTCTTCATCCTCGGCTCCGACGGGTCGCTCGGCCGCGACGAGTTCCTCCGGATCATCTACGGCGCCCAGGTCTCGATCGAGGTCGCGTTCGGAGCGACGTTCCTGACCATGCTCTTCGGCGTGATCATGGGCTCGCTCGCCGGCTTCTACGGCGGCTACACGGACACGCTGATCTCGCGGATCACGGAGATCACGATGTGCTTCCCGTACCTGCTCTTCGTGATCGCGGTCGCGAGCACCGTGGGCAGCCGCGTCGACACCGTCACCTTCGGTTTCCTGGGCCAGGGGGTGGTGACGCTGGTCCTCGTCTTCGGCTTCTTGAGCTGGTTCTACGCCGCGCGAGTGTTCAGAGGGATCGTCCTCTCGCTGCGCGAGAAGGAGTTCGTCGAAGCGGCCCGGATGGTCGGATCGAGCAACATGCGGATCGTGCGCTCGCACATCCTGCCGCACCTCGTCGGGCCGCTGATCGTGCTCTCGACGCTGAACGTCGCGGCGTTCATCCTCGCCGAGGCGGGCCTCTCGTTCCTGGGCCTCGGGATCAAGCTTCCGACCGCGAGCTGGGGGAACCTGCTCTCTGCCGCCCAGGACTACTACGCGACCGATCCGATGCTGATTGTCTGGCCCGGTCTTGCGCTGATCGCGACGGTGCTCGTCGTTCAACCTGCTCGGCGACGGTCTGCGGGACGCGTTCGACCCCCGCACGACCCGCTAGAGCCGCCCCATTTGCTTTTCCAACGGCGCTAACTAAACTCCCCGCGCGCCCGTCAAAGGGGATCGAGGGTGCAGTTTTCCTCGGGGACTCCGCGCAACGCGGAGAATCCGGTCATTCGAAAGGAGTCCGATGCACAAAAAGCTCTGGCTTTCCATCGCTGTGGCGATCGTGGGGGCCGGGTTGCTCGTGGCGGCCTCGTCGGCCGGCACGGCGACCAAGACCGCTCCGGTGAAAGCCGGTCACGCTGTCGCAGGAGGCACGTACAACGTCGAGCTCTCGACCGACGTTGACTACACCGACCCCGGCCTCGACTACCTGTCGAGCGGCTGGGAGCTCGAGTATGCGACGACGTGCAAGCTGCTCAACTACCCGGACAAGCCGGCGCCTGCGGGCTCCCAGCTCATCCCCGAGGTTGCGGCCGGCTTCCCGACGATCACGAACAACGGCAAGCTCTACACCTTCACGATCCGCTCCGGCTACAAGTTCAGCACCGGGCAGCCCGTGACCGCGCAGAGCTTCGTCGATGCGTTCAATCGTGACGCGAACCCGAAGCTGCAGTCCCCGGCGCAGCCCTTCATGGACGTGATCAGCGGTGCCAATGCCATGATCAACGGCAAGGCCAACTCGATCTCGGGCATCAAGGCCGTCGGCAACAAGCTCACGATCGCGCTCGACAAGGCGTCGCCGGATCTGCTCTCGCGGCTCGCGATGCCGTTCTTCTCGGCCATCAACCCGCAGCTCGCTGCGAGCCTCGACCCGAACGGCGTTGACGCGCCCGCCGGTTGCGGCCCGTACTACATCGCTGCGCGCACGGCCAACAAGTCGATCACGCTCAAGCGGAACACCTTCTACAAGGGCCCGCGCCCGCACAACGTGAACGAGATCGACTACAAGATCGGCAACACGCTCGACGTGATCCAGCAGGACGTCGAGTCGGGTTCGACCGACTACGCCGCCCAGGGTCTCAACCCGCAGGCGTGGGCTCCTCTCGCCGCCAAGTACGGCGTGAACAAGGGCCGCGTCTGGATCAAGCCGTACCTCGGCATCCGCTATCTGGCGATGAACAACGACCGGCCGCTGATCAAGGGCAACCTTGCGCTCCGGCAGGCCGTGAACTGGGCCATCGACCGTCGCGCTCTGATCAACCAGGGCGGCTTCGGCTCCGGTGACCGCCTCGTGCAGATCCTGCCGCCCGGCATGGCCGGCTTCAGGCAGTGCAAGACCGGCCCCGCTCCGTGCTACCCGCTCAACGTCACGGCAGCGACCGTGGCCAAGGCGCAGGCGCTGGCGAAGGGCCACACCGGTGACGGCAACGCGATTCTGTACACCTCGAACCGCGGCGCTGCTCCGCTTCAGGCTCAGATCTACCAGTTCAACCTGAAGCAGATCGGGCTCAACGTCGAGGTCGACCAGTTCGCCCGCGCGGTTCAGATCGAGAAGGAAGGAACCCGCGGCGCGGCGTTCGACTTCACCACCGAGGGCTGGATCGCCGACTACGCGGACCCGTTCGACTTCATCAACGTGCTCCTGTCCGGTGACAGCCTGCACGCGTCGAACAACAACAACATCGCGTACTTCAACGATCCGAAGTACAACAAGGCGATGCTCGCGGCCTCGCGGCTCGTGGGCAACCCGCGCTACAACACGTACGGCGCCCTGGACGTCGACATCACGAAGAACGCGGCCCCGTGGGCATCGCGTGCGACGATCAACGACCAGATCTTTGTGTCGGCTCGCACCGGTTGCTTCACGTTCACCCCGGTCTTCTCCGTCGACCTCGCGGCGATCTGCATCAAGTAACACCGCTCGGCTTCAAACGAGTGTGGCGCCGGTCGAGGCCGGCGCCACACTCGTCATTTCGTTTCAGTTTTGGAAACCATGCGCTCCGATAGAATCTGACCTCCGTGTTCCGCTACCTCATCCGCCGTTTGCTGTGGGCAGGAGTCCTGTTCATCGCGGTCACGGTCATCACCTACGTCATCTTCTTCATCATCCCGGCGGACCCGGCTCGGCTCGCGGTCGGGCAGCGCGCGACACCGGAGACGGTCGCCCGCGCGCGCCACTTCCTCGGCCTCGACAAGCCCGTGCCCGTGCAGTACATGCTGTTCATGAAGCGCCTGGTGCTCCACCACTCGCTCGGCCGGTCGTTCACCAACCGCCAGGACGTGAACAAGGTCATCCTGCAGGCCGCGCCGGTCACGGCCTCCCTCGTTCTCGGCGGTGTGATCCTCTGGATGGCGATCGCGCTGCCGATCGGGATCCTCTCGGCACTGCGGCCACGATCGCTGTTAGACAGGTCGGCGATGGTCTTCGTCCTGATCGGGATCTCGGCCCCGGTCTTCTGGATCGGGCTCATCTTCCAGTACTTCATCGGCTACAAGCTCGGCTGGACGCCGAACGCCGGCTACTGTGACCTGCTGAACACGCAGGGCGGCTGCGGCGGCCCGGTCGACTGGGCCTACCACATGATCCTGCCCTGGATGACCTTCGCGATCCTGTTCGCGGCGATCTACGTCCGGATGATCCGCGCGAACGTGATGGACACGATGAACGAGGACTACGTGCGCACCGCGCGCGCCAAGGGCGCGCCCGAGTCGCAGGTGATGCGCTCCCACGTGCTCCGCAACGCCATGCTGCCGGTCGTGACGATGCTCGGGATGGACATCGGCATCGCGCTCGGCGGTGCGATCTTCACCGAGACGGTCTTCGGCCTTCCCGGGCTCGGGAAGCTCACGGTGACCGCCGTCGAGGGCTTCGACCTGCCGACGCTCGAGGGGGTCGTGATCTTCACGACGCTCTGCATCATCACCTTCAACGTGCTGGTCGACGTGCTCTACGCCTACATCGACCCGAGGATACGCCTGAGCTGATGGCGCTCCTCGAGGTTCGCGATCTCAAGACGCACTTCCGCACCGACGATGGGATCGTCAAGGCGGTGGACGGCGTGTCGTTCTCGATCGAGAAGGGCAAGACCCTCGGGATCGTGGGCGAGTCGGGCTGCGGCAAGAGCGTCACCTGCCTGACGATCATGGGCCTCAACGCCGCGAAGGGCACCACCACGACCGGCGAGGCGCTCTTCAAGGGCGAGGACCTGCTCACGATGGACTCGAAGCGCCTGCGCGAGATTCGCGGCAACGACATCGCGATGATCTTCCAGGACCCGATGACGTCGCTGAACCCGGTGCACAAGATCGGCGACCAGCTCGGCGAGGCGATCCTGCTGCACCGCGACGTGACGAAGCGCCAGGCCCGCGCACGCTCGACCGAGCTGCTCAAGGCCGTGGGGATCCCGCACGCCGAGCGGCGGCTGGACGACTACCCGCACCAGTTCTCGGGCGGCATGCGGCAGCGCGTGATGATCGCGATGGCGCTCGTCAACGATCCGGACCTGCTGATCGCCGACGAGCCGACGACCGCGCTCGACGTGACCACCCAGGCGCAGATCCTGAACCTGATGGACCGGCTCCAGGAGGAGTTCGGCAGCGCGATCATCATGATCACGCACGACCTCGGCGTCGTCGCGGAGATCGCCGACGACATCGTCGTGATGTACGCGGCCAAGGTCGTCGAGCAGGCGCCCGTCGACGACATGTTCAAGCAGCCCCGCCACCCGTACACGTGGGGCCTGCTCGGCTCGCTGCCCCGCCTCAACGCCGACGTCGAGCGGCTGGTGCAGATCCCGGGCTCGCCGCCCTCGCTGCTCAACCCGCCGAGGGGCTGCCGCTTCAACCCGCGCTGCGCGTACGTCTTCGGCCGCTGCAAGGAGGAGGAGCCGCGGCTCGAGCCCGTGACCGGCGTCCCCGCAGCACCTCCAGGCGTGCTTCCTGGACGACGAGACCAAGGAGCTCGAGAACCGCAAGCTGCAGGCGGGAAGCTACGCAGGGGAGGCGACCTAGTGGCCGGCGAAGAGCTGCTCGTCGTCGAGGACCTGAAGAAGCACTTCCCGATCACGCAGGGGATCATCTTCCAGAAGCAGGTCGCCTCCGTGAAGGCGGTGGACGGGGTCTCCTTCACCGTGAACCGCGGCGAGACGCTCGGCGTCGTGGGCGAGTCCGGCTGCGGCAAGTCGACGATGGCGCGCTGCATCATGCGCCTCCTCGATCCCACCGGCGGGAAGATCACCTTCGACGGGCGCGACATCACGACGATCAGCCAGGCGGAGATGCGCCCGATCAGGCGCGAGATGATGATGATCTTCCAGGACCCGTACGCGTCGCTGAACCCGCGCAAGCGCGTCGGCTTCATCATCGGCGAGGCGCTCGAGGTCAACAAGATGGGCTCGAGCAGCGAGATCAAGCGGCGCGTCCAGGAGCTGCTCGACATCGTCGGGCTCAACCCGGAGCACTACAACCGCTTCCCGCACGAGTTCTCCGGGGGCCAGCGCCAGCGCATCGGCGTCGCGCGCGCGCTCGCGGTCAACCCGAAGCTGATCGTGTGCGACGAGCCCGTCTCCGCGCTCGACGTCTCCGTCCAGGCGCAGGTCCTGAACCTGCTCAAGGACCTCCAGGACGAGTTCAACCTGACGTACGTCTTCATCGCGCACGACCTCAACGTCGTCCGGCACATCTCCAACCGCGTGATGGTGATGTACCTCGGCTCGGTCGCCGAGTCCGCCGGCCGCAACGAGCTCTACGGCGAGCCGAAGCACCCCTACACCGGCGCGCTCCTCTCGGCCGTGCCCGTGCCCGATCCCGAGCTCGGCCGCCAGCGCAAGCGGATCGTGCTCGAGGGCGACGTGCCGAGCCCGATCAACCCGCCGTCGGCGTGCCGCTTCCACCCCCGCTGCCCACGCTTCCACGAGGGCGTCTGCGACGTGACGATGCCGCCGGTCCGCGACTTCGGCCACGAGCACACGGCCGCCTGCCACTACCCGCTCGAGGGCTGGCCGCTCACGGAAGCGCAGATGCGACAGCGCTCCGGCGAGCCGGTCGCGAGCTAGCCTTAGAGCATGGTCAGGGCGGCACTCCGCCGCATCGCTGTACTCCTCGCCGGCGTCGTGGTCGTCGTTTCGGCGTTCTCGCTCGTGCTCGGGCTCCTGTTCGGAGCGGGAGTCGAGCGCTCGGTCTCGCTCGGGCTCACGGTCGTCGGCTGCTTCTTCCTGATCTCCGGGTTCTTCGTCGGCAATCGCGGCCCGGTGCGCGTCAAGAGCGACGAGACGGCGCTGACCGGGCCGTTCGTGCTCGGCAACCGGCTCGTCCGCTGGGCGACGCCGAGCGAGCGCGAGGAGACGATCAACCTCTCCGCCGTATTCGTCTCGGCCGGGTTCGCGCTCATCCTGATCGGCCTGGCTGCCGATCCGAGGTACACGCTGTTCTAAGCAATCACTAACGACGCTAACTATCTGTCAGGACGACCGTCAGAACGGGATAGAGATGGAAACGCTTCCTCGCAACTGTGATCGTGCCCGCGCCTGGGTCTCGCTCAGGCTCGACGGCGAGCTCTCGGAGCTCGAGAGCTACATGCTGGACTCGCACCTCGTGCGCTGCGCCGCCTGCCGGGCGTTCGCCGCCGACGCGGCGGGCTTCACGACTGCGCTGCGCGCCGCCGAGCTCGAGCCGCTCGAGCGGCCCGTCTCGCTGCCCGAGCGCCGCCGCACGATGCGCCGGGCCGCGCAGTTCGGCGCCGCCGCCGCACTGGTCGCCGCCTCGGTCGGCCTCGGCTCGCTCTTCGGCGCCGTCGGCTCGGGCCGCACGCACGCCCCGTCGCCGCCTCGCCTCCTCCAGCAGGGTCCGGCCATCGTGACCCCGGTCCCGGTCTCGTACGACAGCGACACACGCGGACTGCCCCAGGTTCCGGCCGCCGTGCGCGCCGTGCGCCACAAGGGCCTCACCCTCACGCAGGGCGACTTCTAGACCTAGAGGCCTGATCTGAAACCCGGCCGGGCCGGATGACGCCCCAGACGCGGCGCCGGCTCAGCACGTTCGGCCGCGCCGCGTAGCGCTGCTACGCGCCACGACCGCCCGCACTGCCCGGCTTGGTCTGGAGCGCCCCCGACGGCGGCCGAGCTTCACATCAGATCTCTAGAGCCGCGTGACCCGGAGCGTCCCGCTCCAGGTGAAGAGGTCGAGGCAGTCGTCGTACGAGCGATAGCCGTCGTACGGCTTCGCAGCGTGCATGCAGTTCAGCCGTGGCACGTAGCTCCCGAACCGCGTGACGGCCGAGCCGACGGCGACGGACAGCGAGGCTCCCGGCCCGAGGCGCTTCAGCGCCGCGATCGCGAACGGGACGCTCGCGCGGAGCTGGTCGGTGCGCGGCTCGGCGGTGCACTCCGCGTCGGGCGAGACGGCGAGCTCCGGCGAGGCGACCTGGACGATCGTCTGCGCGGCCCGCTGCACGAGCGCGAGCGTGGCGTTTCCGCCGGGCTCGAGCGGGTCGTCGCACGTCACCGAGCGCAGCCAGTCCGCCGGTGCGTCGGCCGGCAGCTGGTCGGGCGCGACGTCGCACGAGTCGCGCACCTCGGTCCCGGCGACGTCGCCCTGTGAGGTCGGCGCTGCCGCCTGGGTCGGCCTGCCGCCGGGGGCGTCGCGCCACGAGTACGACCACGACACGGCGATGTTCTCGTTGCGCGAGCGCCGCAGCACGCACTGGTTGGTCGTGAGCGACGTCCAGCGCTCCACGTCGGCGAACGTCCCCTGCGCGGTTCCGGCGAAGGTCACCTGGAGACGGAGAGCCGACGTGGTGCGCGCCGCGCCTGCACCGGTTGCGAGGGCCGCGACGGCGGCCACGACGAGAACGAGAGCTCCGACTCGCACGCCGGAAGATGTAGCACGCGCCGCGCCTCACCGATAGGCCCGCGACTATGCTGGTCGCATGTACCCGCCGCTCGCCTCGCACTGCTGAGCGCTCGACCACGCCGACCGCGTTGCGGCCGGTCTCGAGCACCATCGCCTCGCTCGCTCCGGCGTTCGCGGGCATTCGCCCTTCGATAGGATACGGCCGCTCTGGCGGGCGCTCGAGCGCCGCCGACCTACGCCCGAAACACCCCTTCAGGAGAGGCATGCCTAACTCGAAGAACGGTCAGAACGTCGGCAAGGTGATCGAGATCAAGGGCGTCGTGATCGACGTCGCCTTCACCGGTGAGCTGCCGAGGATCTACAACGCGCTCGCGATCGAGGTGCCCGGCGGCGACGGCCGCGAGGCGTCGACGCTGATCGCGGAGGTGCAGCAGCATCTCGGCGACGATCGCGTGCGCGCGGTCGCGATGGACTCGACCGACGGGCTCGCGCGCGGGCTCGACGTCGTCGACACCGGCGGGCCGATCTCGGTCCCGGTCGGCAAGGAGACCCTCGGCCGGATCTGGAACGTGCTCGGCGAGCCGGTCGACAACAAGCCGGCACTCGAGGGCGTGCAGCGCATGTCGATCCACCGCGACCCGCCGACGTTCCGCGAGCTGTCGCCGACGGTCGAGATCTTCGAGACCGGGATCAAGGTGATCGACCTGATCGCCCCGTACATCAAGGGCGGCAAGGTCGGCCTCTTCGGCGGCGCCGGCGTGGGCAAGACGGTGCTGATCCAGGAGCTGATCCACAACATCGCCAAGCAGCACGCGGGCGTGTCCGTGTTCGCGGGCGTCGGCGAGCGCACGCGCGAGGGCAACGACCTGATGCTCGAGATGCAGGAGTCGGGCGTCTTCGGCCAGGTCGCGCTCGTCTACGGCCAGATGAACGAGCCGCCGGGGGCCCGCCTGCGGGTCGGCCTCTCGGGCCTCACGATGGCGGAGTACTTCCGCGACGAGGGGCAGGACGTGCTGCTCTTCATCGACAACATCTTCCGCTTCGTCCAGGCGGGCTCCGAGGTGTCGGCGCTGCTCGGCCGCATCCCGAGCGCCGTCGGCTACCAGCCGACGCTCGCCACCGAGATGGGGCAGCTGCAGGAGCGGATCACCTCGACGAACAAGGGCTCGGTCACCTCGGTGCAGGCGATCTACGTGCCGGCCGACGACCTCACCGACCCGGCGCCGGCGAACACCTTCGCGCATCTCGACGCGACGACGGTGCTCTCCCGCGCGATCGTCGAGAAGGGGATCTACCCGGCGGTCGATCCGCTCGACTCGACCTCGCGCGCGCTCCAGCCGCACATCGTCGGCGACGACCACTACAACGACGGCGACCCGCGTGCAGGAGGTGCTCCAGCGCTACAAGGACCTCCAGGACATCATCGCGATCCTCGGGATCGACGAGCTCTCCGACGAGGACAAGCTCGTCGTGACCCGGGCGCGCAAGATCGAGCGCTTCCTCTCGCAGCCGAACTTCGTCGCCGAGCAGTTCACCGGGACGCCCGGCGAGTACGTCAAGCTCGAGGACACGATCGCCGGCTTCGGCGAGATCCTCGACGGCAAGCACGACGAGCTGCCCGAGCAGGCGTTCTACATGGTCGGGACGATCGAGAGCGCGGTCGAGAAGGGCCGCAAGACGGCCGAGGCCGTCACCGCGTAGTGGCCGACGGGACCAAGTCCTTCGACGTCTCGCTCGTGACCCCGGAAGGGGCCGTGTACGAGGGGCCGGCCGAGATGATCGTCGTGCCGGGCGCGGCCGGGGAGATCGGCGTGCTCGCGCGCCACGCGCCGCTCGTCGCGACGCTGCAGGCCGGGTCGACGCGCGTCTACCTCGACCGGGCGAGCGAGGAGCTGATCGAGTTCGCGACCGGCCCCGGCTTCTTCAAGGTCGAGACCGACCGCGCGATCGCCCTCGTCGACCATGCGGTCCGCGCGAGCGAGATCGACGACGAGGCGGCCCAGCGCCAGCTGGACGAGGCGACCGCCGAGCTGGACAAGGTTCTCGCGGGCGAGTCGAGCGCCGACCGCTGGCAGCTCGAGCAGCGGATCAAGCACGCCGAGCACCAGCTCAGGGTCTCCGGCCACGCCGGGTAGCCTGGTACGCTCTCCGCACCTGGAGAGCTTTGAAGGCAGCTTGGCGACCAGGGGAAAAAACGCCTAAAGAGCCCGTCGGTGCAGCCGCACCGGACCTCTCTGGGCGATGAGGGAGGCACGGATGACGGAGGCCGAGACGAGACTGAGGGCACTGCTCGACGAGCGCATCGTCGTCCTCGACGGCGCGTGGGGCGTGCTGCTCCAGGGCCGCGGCCTCAGCGAGGAGGACTTCCGCGGCGAGCGGTTCAGCGGTCACGACCGCGAGGTCAAGGGCGACCCCGACCTGCTCAACCTGACGCGGCCGGAGATCGTCTCCGAGATCCACCGCGCCTACTTCGACGCCGGCGCCGACATCACGACGACGAACACGTTCACGGCGACCTCGATCGCCCAGGCCGACTACGGCCTGCAGGACGCGGTCTACGACATGAACGTCGCGGGCGCTCGGCTCGCCCGCGAGGCGGCGGCGCTCGGGCCGGATCGGCTTCGTCGCCGGCTCGGTCGGCCCGCTCAACGTGACGCTCTCGATCTCGCCCAAGGTCGACGACCCGTCGTTCCGCACGGTCAGCTTCGACGAGGTGCGCGAGGCCTACGCGGAGCAGATCCGCGGCCTGCGTCGACGGCGGCGTCGACCTGCTGCTGGTCGAGACGATCTTCGACACCCTCAACGCCAAGGCCGCGATCGCTCGCCGCCAAGGAGGTCGGCGCCCGAGCTGCCGCTCTGGATCTCGGTCACGATCATCGACCGCAGCGGGCGCACGCTCTCCGGCCAGACGATCGAGGCGTTCTGGACTCTCGGTCGAGCACGCCGAGCCGCTCTGCGTCGGGGTCAACTGCGCGCTCGGGGCCGCGCGAGATGCGCCCGTACGTCGCGGAGCTCGCGCGCATCGCGCCGACCTACGTCAGCTGCTATCCGAACGCCGGGCTCCCGAACGCCTTCGGCGGCTACGACGAGGCGGCCGAAGACCACGCGCAGCCTCCTGGGCGAGTTCGCCGGCGCCGGGCTCGTCAACATCGTCGGCGGCTGCTGCGGCACGACGCCCGAGCACATCCAGGGCGATTGCGGACGCGGTCCGGGGGCTGACCCCGCGCCGCGTCCCGCCGAGGCGCGCGGAGCACCCGCGTTCAGCGGCCTCGAGCCGTTCACGATCCGGCCCCGACAGCGAACTTCGTGATCGTCGGCGAGCGCACCAACGTGACCGGCTCGGCGCGCTTCCGCGACCTGATCAAGACCGGCGACTACCAGACCGCGCTCGACGTCGCGCTCGAGCAGGTGCGCGGCGGCGCCAACATCCTCGACGTCAACATGGACGAGGGGATGCTCGACTCCGAGCAGGCGATGACGACGTTCCTCAACCTGATCGCGACCGAGCCCGAGATCGCGCGGCTGCCGATCATGATCGACAGCTCGAAGTGGTCGGTGCATCGAGGCCGGCCTGCAAGTGCATCCAGGGCAAGGGGATCGTCAACTCGATCAGCCTCAAGGAGGGCGAGGAGGAGTTCCTGCGAGAAGGCCCGAGGCATCCGCCGCTACGGCGCGGGCGTCGTCGTGATGGCCTTCGACGAGCAGGGCCAGGCCGAGACGGTCGAGCGGAAGGTCGAGATCTGCGAGCGCGCCTACCGGCTGCTGACCGAGGAGGCGGGCTTCGCGCCCGAGGACATCATCTTCGACCCGAACATCCTGGCCGTCGCGACCGGGATCGAGGAGCACGCCCGCTACGCGCGCAACTTCATCGAGGCGACGCGCCGAGATCAAGCGCCGCTGCCCCGGCTCGAAGGTCTCGCGGCGGGGTCTCGAACCTCTCGTTCTCGTTCCGCGGCAACAACGTCGTGCGCGAGGCGATGCACTCCGCGTTCCTCTACCACGCGATCGCCGCCGGCCTCGACATGGCGATCGTCAACGCCGGCCAGCTCGCCGTCTACGAGGACATCCCGCCCGACCTGCTCGAGCACGTCGAGGACGTGATCTTCGACCGCCGCCCCGACGCGACCGAGCGGCTCGTCGCGTTCGCCGAGACGGTGAAGGGCGAGGGGACGAAGCGCGAGCTCGACCTCTCGTGGCGCGAGGCCCCGGTCGAGGAGCGGCTCGCGCACGCGCTCGTCCACGGGATCGTCGACTTCATCGAGGAGGACACCGAGGAGGCGCGGCAGGCGGCCGAGCGGCCGCTCGACGTGATCGAGGGCCCGCTGATGGACGGGATGAAGATCGTCGGCGACCTGTTCGGCTCGGGGAAGATGTTCCTGCCGCAGGTGGTGAAGAGCGCGCGCGCGATGAAGACGCGCGGTCGCCTACCTCGAGCCGTTCATGGAGGCCGAGAAGGCCGGCAGCGCGGGCGCAGGGGAAGATCGTCCTCGCCACCGTCAAGGGCGACGTCCACGACATCGGCAAGAACATCGTCGGCGTCGTGCTCGGCTGCAACAACTACGAGGTGATCGACCTCGGCGTGATGGTCTCCGCCGACCGGATCCTCGACACCGCCGCGGAGGAGGGGGCGCGACATCGTCGGCCTCTCCGGCCTGATCACGCCGTCGCTCGACGAGATGGTCGTCCGTCGCCCAGGAGATGGAGCGGCGCGGGCTCGACCTGCCGCTGCTGATCGGCGGCGCGACGACGTCGCAGGCAGCACACCGCGGTCAAGATCGCGCCGGTCTACAGCGCGCCCACGGTGTACGTGCTCGACGCCTCGCGCGTCGTCGGCGTCGTCTCCGACCTGCTCGACCCGGAGCGCCGCGCCGACCTCGAGCGCACGAACGAGGCGCTGCAGGACCGTCTCCGCACCGAGCACGCCGAGCGGACGGCGCGGCCGCTCCTGCTCCATCGCGACGCGCTCGCCAACCGGGCTCAGCTCGACTACGGCGACCTGCCGGTCCCCGCGTTCACCGGCACGCGCGTGGTCGAGCCGGCGCTGGAGACGCTGCGCGAGTACATCGACTGGACGTTCTTCTTCGCCGCCTGGGAGCTGAAGGGGCGCTTCCCGAAGCTGCTCGACGATCCCGAGAAGGGCGCGGCCGCGCGGGAGCTGTACGCAAATGCCAACGAGCTGCTCGACGAGATCGTCGCGGGCGGGCTCCTGCAGGCGCAGGGCGTCTACGGCTTCTGGCCCGCGTCGGCCGACGGGGACGACGTCGTGCTCGACGGGGGCCTTCGCCTGCCGATGCTGCGCCAGCAGACGGTGCACCCGGACGGGCGCCCGAACCTCTCGCTCGTCGACTTCGTCGCGGCCGAGGGCGACCACCTCGGCGCCTTCGCGGTCACGATCCTGGGCGCCGACGAGCTCGCCGCGCGCTACGAGGCCGAGCTCGACGACTACCGCGCGATCATGGTCAAGGCGCTCGCCGACCGGCTCGCCGAGGCCTTCGCCGAGCACCTCCACGAGCTCGCGCGCCGCGACTGGTACGAGACCGGCGACCGCGTCGCCGGGCAGGAGCTGATCGAGGAGCGCTACCGCGGGATCCGGCCGGCCTTCGGCTACCCGGCCTGTCCCGACCACTCCGAGAAGCGCGCGCTCTTCGAGCTGCTCGACGCGCCGTCGATCGGAGTCGAGCTGACGGAGAGCTTCGCGATGCTCCCGGCCGCGTCGGTCAGCGGGCTCTACTTCGCCCATCCGCAGGCGCGGTACTTCGCGGTCGGCCGCGTCGGGCTCGACCAGGTGCAGGACTACGCGCGGCGGAAGGGCCAGGCCGTCTCCGAGGTCGAGCGGTGGCTGCGCCCGAGTCTGGCGTACGAGCCCGAATGACGTCTACGATCAGCGCGATGCTCTGGAAGCTCATGCTCGTGGCGCTTGCGGCGGCCGTCCTCGCGGGGGCCGCGTTCGCCGGCGACCCGAAGCAGCAGCACACCGCTGCCGACATGGCGAGGGCGAAGGCGATCGGGTTCGTGCGGTCCGACTTCCCCGCGGGGTGGACCGCGAAGCCGAGCACCTCGAGCGGGAGCCCGAGCTCGAGCACCTGCAAGAGCTTCGATCCGGACGAGTCGGACCTCATCGAGACCGGCAAGGTCGATTCGCCCGAGTTCACGGCGCCGGACGGCTTCTCGCAGGTCGCCTCGTCGGTGGGCATCTTCCAGACCGTCGCGCAGGCGAAGACAAGCTGGAGCCGCGTCGTTCGGCCCGCGATGCTCCAGTGCTTCGCCGAGCTGATCACGAAGAGCTCGCCGCAGGGATCGACGATCTCGGATCTCGGAAAAGGCGTGCTCGCGTTCCCGAAGGTCGCGCCCCGCACGACCGCCTATCGTCTCGTGCTCGGCGTGACGCCCAAGGGCGCGACGGCGGCGGTGAAGCTGTACGTCGACCTCGTGATGCTCGGAGCGAACCGCGCAAATGTCGCGACGCTCATGTTCAGCCTCGGGCAGCCGTACGCGGCCGCTTTCGAGCAGAAGCTGGCCGGGGCGATCGCCCAGCGCCTCGCCAAGTAGAAGGGACCGCGACCGCCCTCCGGCGATCCCGGTATCCTCCGCTCCGCAGGCGCCTTCCCGGGCGCCCATTTTTCGATGCGGACGACGCTGAAAAGAGGAATCGGCCGGAGCGGAGTCTCGGGCGACGGGAACGGCAACGGCACGCCGACCCTGCCGCCGGCTGCGGTCACGCCGATGTCGCGCTACCGGCAGCCGGACCCGCCGTCGCGGACGAAGCTCGGCTGGGCCGGCCGGATCCTGCTGTGGGCGCTCGGCGTGATCCTGATTCTCGGCGCCGCGCTCGCGGGCGGGGCCTACCTCTACTTCAACCGGGAGGTGAAGGCCGTCTCGGCCCACACCGCCGTGATGAAGATCGCGCAGAAGCGGCTCTCGATCCCGCTGCCCGGTCAGCCCGCGATCGCCCTCATCGCCGGCTACGACTACCGAGCGAACGAGGCGAAGGGCACGCCGTCGCGCTCCGACACCGTGATGCTGCTGCGCGCCGACCCGCAGAACAACGCGATCTCGATGCTCTCGTTCCCGCGCGACATGATCGTCCCGGTCACCTGTCCCGGGAAGCCCACCTTCGAGGGCAAGATCAACGCCGCCTACAGCGAGTGCGGCGCCCGCGGCACGCTCGAGACGGTGAAGGACCTGACCGGGCTGCCGATCAACTACCTGATCACGGTCAACTTCCACGGCTTCAAGCAGATCGTCGACAAGCTCGGCGGCGTCTGGATGGACGTCGACCGCCGCTACTACAACAAGAACACGGGCTCCGCCGCGACGAACTACGCGGACATCGACCTCCACGCCGGCTACCAGCGGCTGGACGGCAACGACGCGCTCAGCTTCGTGCGGTTCCGGCACACCGACTCCGACTTCTACCGGGTGATCCGCCAGCAGGAGTTCGTGAAGGCGCTCAAGCAGCAGATCCAGCAGAACTTCTCGCCGTTCAAGCTCCCCGGGATCGTCGGCGCGATCACGAAGAACGTCGAGGTCGGCGTCGGCGGCGGCGACAGCCTCACCGGCAAGACCGTCCTCTCGTACGCGCTCTTCGCCTACGGCCTCCCTGCGGGCCACTTCTTCCAGGCCAAGATCCAGGGCCTCACCGGCTACTCCAACGTGACGACGTCCGACCAGAACCTCCAGGACGCGATCCGCGAGTTCACGACGCCCGACGTCGCCGCGCCGACGAAGGCCACCGACGTCACGCTCGGGCAGAAGGTCAAGGCTGCCGCTCCGATTCCGCAGAAGACCACGCTGCTCGTCCTCAACGGCAACGGCGTCACGGGGTCGGCCGCGACCGCCGGCTACCAGTTCGCCCGCCGCGGCTACCAGATCGTCGTGCCGCCGAGCGGCCAGCCGGCGAACGCGCCGAACTTCTCCTACTTCCACTCGACGGTCTACTACGACGTGAACCGGCCCGGGGCGAAGGCGGCGGCGACGGCGGTCGCGAACCTGTTCGGGGACGCCGACGTCGAGCAGCTCCCGGCGACGATCCCCTCGTACGGGTCGATGCTCGTAGCCGTCGTCGGCCAGACCTTCCACGGCTCGATCGCCCCCGCGCCGGTCGACGAGACGCCGGCGCCGGTCAAGGCCAACGTCGTCTTCGACCCGGCGATGTCGCAGAACCTCGTCCGCGACGCGCAGCGCAAGCTCCCGTTCAGGGCGATGGTGCCGTCGGTGATGGAGCGCTCGTCCAGCCCCGACCTGGAGGAGGCGAACCGCGTGTACTGGATCGACAAGCACCGTGCGCTGCGCCTCGTCTACCGCACCGGCGGCACCGAGTACTGGGGGATCGAGGAGACCGACTGGCTCAATGCGCCGATCCTCGCGGGCAAGAACTCGACGCACATCCTCAGGGGCCGCCCGTACGACCTCTACTACTCCGGCCCGCACCTGCACATGGTCGTCCTCCGCTGGAACAACGCGTCGTACTGGGTGATCAACACGCTGCAGGACTCGTTGTCCAACGAGACGATGCTCGCGATCGCTAAAGGTCTCCGAACATACCGCGGGTAAGCTGGCCCCCGGCATGACGGAGCGAAGGGCGGGCATCGGGATCCTGGGCGCGGGATGGGTTGGACTCGTCACCGGCGCCTGTTTCGCCGACCTCGGCTACGACGTGGTGATCCGCGACGTCGTCCCGGAGAAGATCGAGGCGCTCCAGGCCGGCCGCGTGCCGATCTACGAGGAGGGCCTCCCCGAGCTGCTCGAGCGCAACCGCGAGCGTCTCTCGTACACGCTCGACGTGCACGAGGTGGCGTCGCAGGCCGAGCTGCTGTTCGTCTGCGTCGGCACGCCGCCGACCTACTCGGGCGACGCCGACCTCTCCGCGGTCTGGACCGTGCTCGACGAGCTGCCTGCCGAGACGCAGGCGACGCTCGTGATGAAGTCGACCGTCCCCGTCGGGACCGGCGACAAGGTTCGCGCGGCGCTCGAAGCCCGCGGCCTCGGCCACATCTCCTACGTCTCGAATCCGGAGTTCCTCGCCGAGGGCACGGCGATCCGCGACTTCATGCAGCCCGACCGCGTCGTCGTCGGCGCCTTCGCCGAGGCCGACCTGCACGCGGTCTGCGCGCTGTACGACGGGCTCGACACCGAGGTCGTGCAGACCGACGTCCACTCGGCCGAGATGATCAAGCTCGCCTCGAACGCCTTCCTCGCGACCCGGATCAGCTTCATCAACGAGATCGCGAACGTCTGCGAGGTGACGGGCGCCGACGTCGAGCAGGTCGCGCGCGGGATGGGCCTCGACCGGCGGATCGGCCCGCACTTCCTGCGCGCCGGGATCGGCTACGGCGGCTCGTGCTTCCCGAAGGACGTCTCCGCTCTCAAGCAGCTCGCCGGGAACTCCGGCTACCACTTCCAGCTCCTCAACTCCGTGATCGAGGTCAACGAGCTGCAGAAGCGGCGCGTCGTCGGCAAGCTCAAGAAGCACCTCGGCCAGCTCGCCGGGAAGCGCGTGGCGCTGCTCGGGCTCGCCTACAAGGCCGGCACCGACGACCTGCGGGAGGCGGCCTCGATCGTGCTCGCCGCGCGCCTCCTCGCCGAGGGAGCCGACGTCACGGCCTGGGATCCCGTCGCGACTCCGCGGGACGAGCTCCGCGGCGCCTCGCTCTGCGCGTCGCCGCTCGAGGCGGTCACGGGCGCAGACGCGGCCGTGATCGTGACCGAGTGGGACGAGCTGCGGGACCTCGCACGCGAGGAGATCCGGTCGGCGATGCGCAACCCGCTCATCGTCGACGGGCGCAACCTGCTCGACCCGCACGCCGTCCGCGCCGCCGGCTTCGCGTACGAAGGCGTCGGGCGTCCGACCTCCCCGTTCTCGGCCCTGCCCGAGACGGAGGAGCCGGAGCCGCGGGTCCGGCGCTGATGGAGGCGCTCGTCCTCGCAGGAGGCAAGGCGGAGCGCCTCGGCGACGCCGCCGGCGGGCTCCCCAAGCCGCTCGTCCGCGTCGGCGGCCGGCCGCTCGCCGAGTACCAGGTGCTTCGGCTCGTCGGCGCCGGCGTCACCCGCGTGATCATCGGCTGCCGCGCCGGCCACGAGCAGCTGTTCCACGAGACGCTCTCCGGCCTCGGCGCCGAGATCGTCGCCGTCGGCGAGCCCGAGCCGCTCGGCCGCGGCGGCGGGCTGCGCTTCGCCGCCGCGCAGCGCGCCGAGGAAGGGCCCGTCTTCGCGCTGAACGGCGACGAGATCCTCGACGTCGACCTCCGCGCGCTGCTCGACGCGCACCGCTCGCACGGGTGCGCCGCGACCGTCGTCGTCGCGCAGGTCCACTCGCCGTTCGGGGTCGTCGACCTCGCCGACGGCGACCGCGTCACCGGCTTCCGGGAGGCGCCGAAGCTCCCGCACTGGGTCAACTCCGGCGTCTACGTGCTCGACGAGGAGGCGCTCGCGCGGCTGCCCGAGCGCGGCGACCACGAGACGAGCACCTTCCCCGAGCTCGCGGAGGAGGGGAAGCTCTACGCCTACCGCCACGAGGGCACCTGGCTCACCGTCAACACGCCGAAGGACCTGCGCCGGGCCGAGGAGTTCCTCGCTGCGCACCCGGACTGGCAGGCGGCGCCCGCGTGAGTCTCGACGAGTTCGCGTTCGAGCCCCGGCGGGTCGAGAAGCCCTGGGGCTACGAGGTCATCTGGGCGCATTCGGCGACGCTACGTCGGCAAGGAGCTCTTCGTGCGCGAGGGCCAGGCGCTCTCGCTGCAGTACCACGAGGCGAAGGACGAGACGATCTACGTGCAGCAGGGCCGGATCGAGTTCCAGATCGGCCCGCGCGACGGCGAGCTCGCGAGCGAGGTGGTCGGCCCGGGGCGCGCGTTCCGGCTCCTGCCCGGCACGGTTCACCGGATGCTCGCGCTCGAGGACTCGCTCCTGCTCGAGGTGTCCACTCCCGACCTCGACGACGTCGTCCGCCTCGAGGACCGTTACGGCAGGGAGGGCACGTCCGTAGCTTGACACGCTTATGCTAAGGTTGCGGCATGGAGGGGCTGACGGTCGGAGAGGCTGCTGCGCGGACCGGCTGGTCGGCGCGGATGCTTCGGTACCTCGAGCGCACGGGGCTCGTCGTCCCGCTGCGGGCGAGCTCCGGCTACCGCCTCTACCGGCTCCGCGAGCTCAACCAGCTCCGCTCGCTGCTGGAGCTGCGCTCCCGCTACGGGCTCGAGCTCGCCGATCTCGTCTTCGCTTCACGTCTCAGGCGCGAGCCGGAGCTCCGCGCTGCGGTGGACGCCTGGCTCGGCGGGGCCGACGACACCGCCTGGGTGGAGTGGGAGCAGCGCAAGCACGAGCGGCTGCTGGCCGCCTGATCACACCGACACGGAAGAAGGCTTAGATGGCTACGACCAAGAAGCACGACGTAAAGGACCTTGCCCTCTCCGTCGAGGGCGTACGACGGATCGAGTGGGCCGACCGGCAGATGCCGGTGCTGACCGCGATCCGGGAGCGGTTCGTGAAGGAGCAGCCGCTCGCCGGCTACCGCGTCTCCGCCTGCCTTCACGTCACCACGGAGACGGCGAACCTCGCGCGCACGCTCAAGGCGGGCGGCGCCGACGTGGTGCTCGTCGCCTCGAACCCGCTCTCGACGCAGGACGACGTCGCCGCGGCGCTGGTCGACGCGTACGACATCTCCGTCTTCGCGATCAAGGGCGAGGACAACGACACCTACTACTCGCACATCGAGGCGGCGGTCGACCACAAGCCGCACCTGACGATGGACGACGGCGCCGACGTGATCGGCGTCCTCCACTCGGCGCGGCGCGAGCAGCTCGGCGACATCATCGCCGGCACCGAGGAGACGACGACCGGCGTGATCCGCCTCAAGGCGCTCGAGAAGGACGGCAAGCTCGGCTTCCCCGTGATCGCCGTCAACGACGCCAAGACCAAGCACCTGTTCGACAACCGCTACGGCACCGGCCAGTCGACGATCGACGGGATCATCCGCGCGACGAACGTCCTGATCGCGGGGCGCAAGTTCGTGGTCGCCGGCTACGGCTGGTGCGGCCGCGGCGTCGCGATGCGGGCCAAGGGGATGGGCGCGCACGTGATCGTGACCGAGGTCGACCCGATGCGGGCGCTCGAGGCCGTGATGGACGGCTTCGAGGTGCTGACGATGGACGCCGCCGCGAAGATCGGCGACATCTTCGTCACCGCGACCGGCGACAAGTCCGTGATCGCCAAGCAGCACTTCCCGCTGCTCAAGGACGGCGCGATCCTCGCCAACACGGGGCACTTCAACGTCGAGATCGAGATCCCCGCGCTGCGGCAGCTCTCCGTCGACACGCGCCTCGCCCGGGAGTTCGTCGAGGAGTTCACGCCTCGCCGACGGGCGCCGCGTGTACCTGCTCGCCGACGGCCGGCTCGTCAACCTGTCTGCCGCCGAGGGCCATCCGGCCCAGGTGATGGACATGTCCTTCGCCAACCAGGCTCTCGCGGCCGAGTACGCGGTGCAGAACGCCGCCGAGCTCGAGCGCAAGGTCTACCCGGTGCCGGCCGACATCGACAACGAGATCGCCCGGCTCAAGCTGGCGACGATGGGCATCGACATCGACCAGCTGACCGAGGAGCAGGCCAAGTACCTGGCCTCGTGGGACGAGGGGACCTAGCCCCGGATCGAATCGCCCGGCTGGAGGCCGACCGCGTGGTCTTTCTCGACCAGCGGCGGCTCCCGGCCGAGGAGATCGATCTCGAGTGCACGCACTGCGGCCGAGGTGGCGGAGGCGATCCGCACGCTCGCCGTGCGCGGTGCGCCCGCGATCGGCGTCGCGGCCGCGTACGGGTACGCACTCGCGGCCGCGCGCGGGGAGGACCTCGACGAGGCCTACCGCGTGCTCGCAGAGTCGCGGCCTACGGCCGTCAATCTGGTGTGGGCGCTCGACCAGATGCGCCCCGACCCCAGCCCGGAGCGGGCGCGGCAGATCCACGCCGACGAGGTCGAGCGCTGCCACCGCATGGGCGAGCACGCTGCGGCGCTCTTCGCCCCAGGCACGCGTGCACTCACGCACTGCAACGCGGGCGGCCTCGCGACGGGCGGCTACGGCACCGCGGTCGGCGCCCTGCGCTCCGCGTTCGCTCGCGGTCTGCTCGAGCGCGTGCTCGTCGACGAGACGCGGCCGCTGCTCCAGGGCGCCCGGCTCACCGCCTGGGAGCTCGAGACCGCGGGGATCCCGCACGCGGTGATCGCCGACTCCGCCGCCGGCTCGATGATGGCGCGCGGCGAGGTCGACCTCGTCGTCACCGGCGCCGACCGGATCGCCCGCAACGGCGACACGGCCAACAAGATCGGCACCTACGGGCTCGCGGTACTGGCCGCGCACCACGGGATCCCGTTCTACGTCGTCGCCCCGACGACGACGCTCGACCCGTCGATCGCGACCGGCGAGGAGATCCCGATCGAGGAGCGCGACGGCTCGGAGGTGACCGAGCGGTTCCCTGCGCTGAACCCGGCCTTCGACGTCACCCCGGCCTCGCTGATCGCGGCGATCGTGACCGAGGTCGGCGTCCATCGGCCGCCGTACGTAGAGTCGCTCCCGTGAACGCACTCGTCCTCGCAGCGGGCTACGCGACGCGCCTGCGACCGCTCACCGACGACGTGGCGAAGTCGCTGCTCCCCGTCGGCGGCAGGCCGATGCTCGACTGGATCCTCGACAAGCTCGAGGAGGTCGAGTCGCTCGACGCGGTCCACGTCGTCACGAACAGCCGGTACTCGCACGACTTCGACCGCTGGGCCGCGGGCGCGGAGCGGCACCTGCCGATCGTCGTCCACGACGACGGCACGACCTCGAACGAGGACCGGCTCGGCGCGATCGGCGACATCCGGCTCACGGTCGAGCGCGCCGGGCTCGGCTACGACGACCTCCTCGTCGTCGCCGGCGACAACCTGTTCGACTTCTCGCTCGCAGATCTCGTCTCGCTGTGGCAGACGGCCGGGACCGCCAGCGCGGTCGCGCTCTACGACTGCGGCGACCTCGAGCTCGCGACCCATTACGCGGTCGTCTCGGTCGACCCCGACGGCCGGGTGCGCTCGTTCGTCGAGAAGCCGTCCGACCCCGCGAGCACGCTCTGCGCGACCGCGAACTACGTCTACCACCGCGACCACGTCGCACTCGTCGGCCGCTACCTGGACGAGGGGGGCACCCCCGACGCGCCGGGCAACTTCCTGGCGTGGCTGCACCGGCGCGAGCCGGTCTACGGATACACGTTCGACGGCTCGTGGCTCGACATCGGCAACCACGACCAGCTCCTCACGGCCGACAATCTCCTGCGCCGCCGCCTCGGCCTGCCCGAGGTCGCGCGGTACGAACTCGACCCGGAGTAGGCACAGAGGCGTGCGTCTTGCGCGCCTAGGCTCGAGGCGTGCTCGACCTCCTGCTCCCGCAGCGCTGCCTGGGCTGCTCTCGGCCCGGCTCTCACCTCTGCGATTGGTGCCGTGCGACGCTCCCCCGCCTGCGCGCGCCGCTCTGCGACCGCTGCGGTGCGCCCACTGCCTGGCCGGTGGCGCGGTGCCGCGAGTGCGCCGGGCGGCGGCTCGCCTTCGCCTCGGCCCGGGCCGCGGTCGCCTACGAGGGCGCGGCGCGGAGGCTTGCCACGAGCTGGAAGGAGCGTGGCCTGCGGCGGCTCGCAGAGCTGGCCGCCGACCTCGTCGCCGAGACGGTGGCCCGCCCGGCGGCGTCGGCACTCGTGTTCGTCCCGCCCGACGGCGACCGCAGCCGCCGGCGCGGCCACGATCCACCCGCGCAGCTCGCGCGGGAGCTCGGCGAGCGGTGGGAGCTGCGAGGTCCTGGCCGCACTCGCGCGGGCCCGCCCGCTCGCGCGCCAGCGCGGGCTGGGCCTCGCGGAGCGGCGCCGAAACGTGGCCGGCGCGTTCGCGCCCCGCGCCAGGGTCCCGCCGACGGTCGTGCTCGTCGACGACGTCTACACGAGCGGCTCGACGGCCGCGGCCGCCGCGAGCGCCCTCCGCCGCGCCGGCGCGCGAAGGGTCGAGGTCGTCACCTTCGCGCGGGCGGTTCGTTACCCTCAGAGGTAGCGAACCAAGGGGGCTTCCATGCGACTTCAGGTTAAAGGGAAGAACGTCGAGGTCAGCGAGTCCGTCCGGGAGTACGCCGAGAAGCGGCTGGGCAAACTCGAGAAGCAGCTCGCCGATCCCACGCAGGTCGAGCTCGAGCTCGCGATGGAGCGCAATCCGGCGATCGCGGACAACCACGTCGCCGAGGCGACGATCTGGACGAAGGGCCCGACCCTGCGCGCCCGCGAGGCGGCCCCCGGCTGGGAGGCGTCGATCGACCAGCTCGTCGACAAGCTCGAGCGCCAGGTCGTGCGCTACCGCGAGAAGCGCAACAAGCACCACAAGGGCGGCAACCACGGCCGCACGCGCGCCGAGGCGTCGCTCGATCCCGGCGAGGCAGGCCTGCCCGAGCCGAGGCTCGTGAAGACGAAGCGCTTCGCGATGAAGCCGATGTCGGCCGAGGAGGCGAGCCTCCAGCTCGAGCTGGTCGGCCACGACTTCTTCGTGTTCGAGAACGCCGAGTCCGGCGAGACGAACGTCGTCTACCGCCGCCGTGACGGCGACTACGGCGTGATCGAGCCCGACGCGTGACCGAGAGCTTTCCCGGCGGCGGCCGCTACCGGCTTCCGGTGGGCATCACCGGCCTGCAGCGACCCAGCGAGTGGGACGTCGTCGTGCTCGCCGAGGCACCGGCCCTCGCCGACGACGAGCTGGAGCTGACCGTGCTGGCCGACGGGACGCTGCTCGGAGATCCGGGCGCCGAGCCGCTCGTCCGCGCGGTCCCGCTCGACCCGCCCTTCAGCGCCCACGCCGTGCGGAAGGAGGGCGTGCTCTTCTCCGTGGGCGCGAACGGGATCGAGGTGGCCGAGCTTCCCGCCCACGTCGTCGGCGACGAGATCGAGCTGGCCGTGCGCGGAGGGGAGCAGACGGTGACGGTGGACGGGATGCGGTCGTTCGCGGCGATCCCGGAGCTCGACGCGCTCGGCGGCCGTCGCGCGGACTACGTCGTCCGCGCCCGCCGCCTCGCGGGAACGTCCTGGCAGGTCGACGTCGAGGCCCTGTAGCTAACCTAGGCACATGAGCTCAGGATTCGGAGGGTTCGAGAAGGTCCTTCGCCTCGGCGAGGGACGCCGGCTGAAGCGGGCTGCGGAGCAGGCCGCCTACATCGCCACGCTCGAGCCGACCTACGAGGCGCTGTCCGACGACGAGCTGCGCGGCGTCACCGCACTCTTCCGCGAGCGGCTCGAGAACGGCGAGTCGCTCGACGAGCTCCTGTTCGAGGCCTACGCCGCCGTCCGCGAGGCGCGCAAGCGCGAGTCCGGCCAGCGCATCTTCGACGTGCAGGTGATGGGCGGCATCGTCCTCCACGAGGGCGACATCGCCGAGATGAAGACCGGTGAAGGCAAGACCTTCGTCGCCACCCTGCCGCTCTACCTGAACGCCCTCCCGGGCACCGGCGTCCACCTCGTCACCGTCAACGACTACCTGGCCAAGCGCGACGCCGAGTGGAACCGCGGCGTGTTCGAGCGGCTCGGCATGACCTGCGGCCACATCGAGAACATGATGCCGTTCGACGAGCGCAAGCTCGCCTACGAGTGCGACGTCACGTACGGCACGAACTCGGAGTTCGGCTTCGACTACCTGCGCGACAACATGGCGGTGCAGCTCGACCAGCTCGTCCAGCGCGGCCACACCTACGCGATCGTGGACGAGGTCGACTCGATCCTCGTCGACGAGGCGAGGACGCCGCTGATCATCTCCGGCGAGCCGGAGACGGCCGCCCAGCTCTACTACGACATGGCCAGGATCGTGCGCGCCTTCCAGGGCCAGCGCACCACAGGCAAGGCGACCAAGGGCGAGGACGAGACCGAGACCTCGGGCGCCGACTTCGTCTACGACGAGAAGCACAAGACGGTCTCGCCGGCGCAGACGACGATCGAGGCCGTCGAGCGCGCGCTCGGGATCGACAACCTCTACGACCCGCGCAACTCGCAGATCGTCAACCACCTGATCCAGGCGCTCAAGGCGCAGGCGCTCTACCAGCGCGACGTCGACTACGTGATCCAGGACGGCGAGGTGAAGATCGTCGACGAGTTCACCGGGCGGATCATGGAGGGCCGCCGCTGGAGCGAGGGCCTGCACCAGGCGATCGAGGCGAAGGAGGGCGTCCGGATCCAGGAGGAGCACCTGACGCTCGCCACGATCACGCTCCAGAACTACTTCCGCCTCTACGACAAGCTCGGCGGCATGACCGGCACGGCGAAGACCGAGGAGAAGGAGTTCGTCGAGATCTACAACCTCAGCGTCGTCGAGATCCCGACGAACGTGCCGGTCGTCCGCATGGACAAGAACGACCTGATCTTCAAGACGACGGAGGCCAAGTTCCACGCGGTGATCGACGACATCAAGGAGCGCCACGAGAAGGGGCAGCCGGTGCTCGTCGGCACGATCGCGGTCGAGACCTCCGAGTACCTGGCGCAGCTGCTGATGCGCGCCGGGATCGCGCACAACGTCCTGAACGCGAAGGAGCACGAGCGCGAGGCGGAGATCATCGTCAACGCGGGCGCGCTCGGCGCGGTCACGATCGCGACGAACATGGCGGGCCGCGGCGTCGACATCAAGCTCGCCGACGGCGTGGTCGAGCGCGGCGGCCTGTACGTGCTCGGCACCGAGCGCCACGAGGCGCGCCGGATCGACAACCAGCTCCGCGGCCGCTCGGGCCGCCAGGGCGACCCCGGCGAGACGCGCTTCTACCTCTCCGGCCAGGACGACCTCGTGCGCCTCTTCGCCGGCGACCGGATCTACAACATCATGAACCGCTTCAAGCTCCCGGACGACCAGCCCATGGAGGCGAAGATCCTCTCCAACCAGATCGAGGGCGCCCAGAAGAAGGTCGAGGAGCAGAACTTCGTCGATGCGCAAGAACGTCCTCAAGTACGACGACGTGATGAACAAGCAGCGCATGGTGATCTACGAGCAGCGCCGGTCGGTGCTCGAGGGCGCGGATCTCTCCGAAGAGGTGAAGAGCTGGGTCGACGAGGTGATCGAACGCGTCGTCGAGCAGTACACCGCGGAGGAGTACGCCGAGGAGTGGGATGTCGACGCGCTCGTCGAGGCGATGCGGTCGCTCTACGGCACCGAGATCACCGCCGACGAGCTGCGCGAGGAGGTTCAGCTCACCCGCGAGGCGCTCACCGAGGAGTTCGTCGAGGACGCGCAGGAGGAGTACAAGGCGAAGGAGGAGGAGTTGGGGCTCGGAGCTGATGCGCGAGCTCGAGCGCTTCGTGATCCTCCAGGTCGTCGACACGCGCTGGCGCGAGCACCTCGAGAACATGGACTACATGCGCGAGGGCGTCCACCTTCGCGCGATGGCGCAGAAGGACCCGCTCGTCGAGTACACCGCCGAGGGGCACGCGATGTTCGAGGAGCTCGGCCGCCTGATCCGCGAGGAGGTCGTGCTCACGCTCTTCCACGCCGAGCTGACGCCCGAGGACGCCGACGAGGTGCTCCAGCAGGAGGCGCCGGCCGGCAACGGCGGCGGCCTCTCCTACGAGCACGGCTCGCTGGCGGGCGCGGAGGCGATCGCGGCAGCCGGCGGCGGCGCGACTGCGACCGCTGCGATCGGCGGCGGCGCCTCGGTCTCCACGGCGCAGGTCGTCAAGGACCCGCACGCCGACGTCGGCCGCAACGACCCGTGCTGGTGCGGCACCGGCAAGAAGTTCAAGAAGTGCCACGGCGCCTGACCCGTCCGGCCAAATGCTCATGAGCACAAGCTCGTTCTTGTTCGTGTTCTGACTCGAAGCCGTGCGCTCTCGGACGCGATCCTTCGGGGATGTCGCATCCGAGCCCGCTCGACCCAAGGCTCGCCCGGGCTATTGCGCGACTGGCGAGGCGTGGCGTCGGCGCTGCAGAAGCGCGCCGGCTGGTGGGGCCTGTCGCTGCCCGACTGAAGCTGCCACGGCCGAGCTACTCCACTGTGCGTTTCATCGTCGCGGCGGAAAAGGGAAGCTGGAGCCCGACTTCGCGCATCTCTCCGATCGATTCCCTCGTGCTCGGTCGCATGCCGACCCCGCTCGAGATGGAGACCGCATTCGAACGACGCCGCAACCGAAGCTAATGCTCATGAGCACAAGGGCTCTGAGCTAGCATCGTCGTATGGCCGAGCCGCAGACACTCACCCTCGACCAGCAGCTCGAGGAGATCAGGGCCCAGCTCGGCTGGGTCCGTGATTACCTTTGACCCCGATCAGGCTGAGCGACCCGCATCGCCGAGCTCGAGGACGAGCTCGGCGCCCCCGGCTTCTGGGACGACCAGCAGCACGCCGCGTCGGTCTCGGCCGAGCACGCGCGCCTGCAGCGGCGGCTCGACCGCTACGAGCGTCTCCAGCGCGAGTACGCGGACGCCGTCGAGCTGCTCGAGATGGACCCGGAGATGGCCGCCGGAGATCGAGGCCTCGATCGCGCCCGCTGCGCCGCGAGCTCGACCGGCTCCAGGAGGACGCGCTCTTCATCGGGCGAGTACGACACGGGCGACGCCGTCGTCACGATCCACGCGGGCACCGGCGGCACCGACGCGCAGGACTGGACCGAGATGCTGCTGCGCATGTACCTGCGCTGGGCGGCCGACCGCGGCTTCCAGACCGAGCTGCTCGAGGCGAGCCCGGGGGAGGAGGCCGGTCTCAAGTCCGCCACCTTCACGGTCGAAGGGCGAGAACGCCTACGGGATCCTCAAGGCCGAGCGCGGCGTCCACCGGCTCGTCCGCCTCTCGCCGTTCGACTCCGCGCACCGCCGTCACACCTCGTTCGCCGAGGTGATCGTGGCGCCGCTCCTCCCCGACGACGCCGACGTCGAGATCGACGAGGGCGACCTTCGCATCGACACCTACCGCGCGCAGCGGCGCCGGCGGCCAGCACGTCAACAAGACCGACTCCGCCGTGCGGATCACGCACCTGCCCGACCGGGATCGTCGTCCAGTGCCAGAACGAGCGCTCGCAGACCTCGAACAAGCAGACGGCGATGCGGATGCTCCGCTCGCGCCTCGTCGAGCTGGCCGAGGAGGAGCGCGAGGCCGAGCTCGCGCGGGAGCGCGGCGCGGCGCAGGACATCGGCTTCGGAAGCCAAATCCGCAGCTATGTGCTCCATCCGTACCAGCTCGTCAAGGACCACCGCACGAACCACGAGACCGGCAACGCGCAGGGCGTCCTCGACGGCGACCTGGACGAGTTCATCCACGCCTACCTGCTCGCGAAGGCGGCCGGGACAACTGTCTAGTCCTCCGGTCGCTCAGCTACACTCTGCCCTCGCCACGCAACCGGCGCAGCCCAGCTGCTGCCTTTGTCCCCACTCTGTGCACCGGTGACTGACGTAGACCTACAGCCAGACCCACTTGCGGCGCTAGCCGATCCCGAGCCCGACCACGACCTCGCACCGCCGCCCGTCTCGGGCGCGGGCGCGATGATCGTGTTCGACCTCGTCTCCAAGATCTACGAGCCGAACGTCGAGGCGCTCAACGACGTCTCGTTCCTGATCGACAAGGGCGAGTTCGTCTTCGTCGTCGGCGCGTCCGGCTCGGGCAAGTCGACGCTCGATCCGGCTCCTGCTGAAGGAGATCGAGCCGACCGACGGGCGGATCATCGTCGGCGGCCGCGACCTCACCCGGCTCAAGCGCTCGAAGGTGCCGAGCTCCGCCGCAACGTCGGCTGCGTGTTCCAGGACTTCAAGCTGCTGCCGAACCGCTCCGCGTCCGAGAACGTCGCCTACGCGCTCAAGGTGCAGGGCGAGTCGAAGCTGAGATCCGCACGCAAGGTGCCCGAGGTGCTCAACCTCGTCGGCCTCGCCCACAAGATGAACTCGCTCCCGAACGAGCTCTCCGGCGGCGAGCAGCAGCGCGTCTCGATCGCGCGCGCCTTCGTGAACCACCCGCCGCTCCTCGATCTGCGACGAGCCGACGGGGAACCTCGACCCCGACACCTCGGTCGGGATCATGCAGCTCCTCTACCGGATCAACCGCTCCGGCACCACGATCCTGATGGTGACCCACGACCGCGAGATGGTCGACAAGATGCGCAAGCGCGTGATCGCGCTCGAGGACGGCCGGCTCTCTCGCGACGAGCGCCGCGGGGGCTACACCTCCGAATGAGGCTGCGGCTCGTCTTCTCCGAGGCGGCCGGCTCGCTCGGCGCCAACCTCTCCACCACGGTCGCCGCGACGATGACGGTGCTGATCGGGATGTTCCTGCTCGGGCTGTTCATCGCGCTCGGCACCTGGGTCGTGTCCTGGTCGGACCACGTGAAGAAGGAGCTCGTCGTGAAGGTCTACTTCACGCCCGGACTCGACCAAGGCCCAGATGAACGCCGTCGCGAACAGGCTCTCCGCGAACCCGGACGTCAAGACCGTCACCTTCATCTCGAAGGAGCAGGCGCTGAAGGAGATGACGAAGCGGTTCCCGGCGCTCGTGCAGAACCTGCCCTCGAACCCGCTCCCCGACTCGCTGGAGGTCGTGCCGAAGCACGGCGAGCAGACCGCGGCGATCGCGAACAGCCTGTCAGCCGAAGCCGCCGGGGGTCGACAACGTGAAGTACGGGAAGAAGACGGCGCACCGGATCCTCAGCGTCGCGCAAGGTGATCGAGTCGTTCTTCCTGATCGCGGTGCTGGTGCTGCTCGCGGCCTCGACGCTCCTGATCGCGAACACGATCCGGCTCTCGATCTTCTCGCGGCGGCGTGAGATCGAGGTGATGAAGCTCGTCGGCGCGACGAACTGGTTCGTCCGCGGGCCCGTTCATGCTCGAGGGGCTGATCTGCGGCTGCGGCCGGCTCGATCTTCGCGGTGATCCTGCTCCTCCTCGGCAAGGAGCTCGTGATGCCGACGATCCTGCCGCACATCAACGCCGGCTCCGACGTCCAGGCGCTCTCGTTCACGCTGAACGCCCTGATCCTGATCGGCGGTCGGGCTGCTGCTCGGCGCCGCCGGCTCCGGTCTCACTCCTCTCGCCGGTTCCTCGAAGGTCTGACCGACCTACGTCGTCGTCGAGGTCGGCCG
Source organism: uncultured Actinomycetes bacterium (assembly GCA_963746005.1). Taxonomy (GTDB): domain Bacteria; phylum Actinomycetota; class Thermoleophilia; order Gaiellales; family Gaiellaceae; genus CAVQZA01. The sequence continues at coordinate 67,401 of CAVUZM010000027.1, forward strand.
GCGGGGAAAGCTCGTCGTCGGCGAGCCGTTCTTCACGCCGGGTCTGCCGCTCACGCTCGACCGCCACGGCCTCGGCGAGGCCGGCCCCGGCGACCTCGCCGTGGTGCGCAAGGGGCGCGGGCGCGCGCGGCTCGAGCGGGTGCTCGGCCCGGCGAGCTCGATCGAGCACGGTGCTGGAGGGGCTGCTCGTCGAGCACGGGCTCCGCGGCGAGTTCGAGCCGTACGAGCCGCCCGAGCCGAGCCTCGAGGGCCGCGTCGACCTCCGCGAGCTGCTCGTCGTTCACGATCGACCCCGAGACGGCGAAGGACTTCGACGACGCGATCTCCGTCCGGCGCGAGGGCGACGGGATCCGGGCGTGGGTGCACATCGCCGACGTCTCGTGGTTCGTCCCGGCCGGCTCGCCGCTCGACCACGGGGCGGCGGAGCCGGGCGCTCTCGACCTACGTGCCGGGGCACGGTCGCGCCGATGCTGCCGCACGAGATCGCCGACGACGCTCTGCAGCCTGCGGCCCGGGCCAGGACCGGCTGACGGTGACGGTCGAGGTCGGGCCCGGCGGCGAGACGATCTTCTACCGGTCGGTGATCCGCAGCGCCGCGCGTCTCACCTACGGGCAGGCCGAGGCGATCCTCGCCGGGCGCGAGCGCGCCGAGCCCGAGCTGGCCGAGGCGCTCGGGCTGGCGCAGGAGGTCTCGGCCGGCGCTGCGCTCCCGCCGCTTCGCGCGCGGCGCGCTGCGGATCGAGAGCCCCGACACGAGCTTCGAGTTCGACGGCCGGGGCGGCGTCGCGCGCGCGTGGCGCGAGTCGGAGCCGCACGCGCACGCGCTGATCGAGGAGCTGATGATCCTCGCGAACGAGGCGCGTCGCCGGCCTGCTCTCGAGCCGCCGCCGCGAGGCGCTCTACCGCGTCCACGAGCGCCCCGACCCGCAGTCGGTCTCGCTCCTCCTCGCCAAGCTCGCCGACCTCGACGTGCCCACCCCGCCCGAGCCCGAGACCCTCACTCCGCAGACCGCCGCCGAGGTCGCCGCCGCTGCGGCGGAGCTCGTCTCGGGCTACGTCGCCTCGTCGGGCCGTGGGCGCGACGCGTTTCCCGTCGCTCGTCCTGCGGGCGCTCAAGCAGGCGCGCTACGACCCTGCGAACCTCGGCCACTCCGGGCTCGCGAGCCCCGCCTACTGCCACTTCACCTCGCCGATCCGCCGGTACCCGGACCTCGTCGTCCACCGCGCGCTCCTCGGCGAGCTCGGGGTCTCCGACGACCCGCCCGCCGAGGACCTGCCCGAGCTCGCCGAGCACTGCTCGGTGCGCGAGCGCGAGTCGGCGTCGGTCGAGTACCTCGCCGACGAGATCTGCCTCGCGTGGCTGCTCGAGTCCCGCCTGTACGAGCGCGGGCTGGGAGGCGACCTTCGAGGGCGAGATCGTCGGCGCGATCGGCTCCGGGCGTCTTCGTCCTCTTCGACGACGTGTTCGAGGCGTTCCTGCCGGCGCGCCGGCTTCCGGGCGACTACTTCGAGCTGAACGCGACGGGCACCGCGCTGGAGGGCCGCCGCGGCGGCGGCAGGTACCGGCTCGGCGACCCGATCGAGGTTCGGGTCGAGAAGATCGAGCGCGCGGAGGGCAAGGTCGAGGTCTCGCCCGTGCTCCATCCCCGCGGCTGACCTCCGTTTGGGGGTTGTGGGGCTCGCCGTTCCCCGGTTTCCTCCGGGTGGGAGGGGCCAGTGGCGACGAAGTACCGCTTACCGAGCTCGCGGACGGCGGCGGAGGCCGCAGCGCCGGCGCGGCTTGCCGAGGAGCACGGCGGTCGCTCATTCTGGCGCGTCCGCCCCGACGGGGTGCTCGAGGTCGCGACCGAGAGGGACGGGTGGCTGTACCGGCACGAGGTCGACGAGGACGGCACCACGCGGGTGATCGACACGGTACGGCCGCCGCCCGGCTACCGCTGGAGCGCCCCGACGGTGTACGGAGGCTTCGGCGTGTGCATGGTGGCGGTGATCGTCGGCGCGGCGGGCCTGGAGGGCTCCGTGGCACCTGGCTATGTGTTTCTGCCGTTCGTCGCCGGCATGGCGGTGATGGCCATCGGCTGGATCCCGACGATCTATGCGGAGTCGATCGACGCGCGGGTGAAGCGTCTGTCGTCGAGGACGAGCGCCTGGCACGAGGCGACCAAGCTCAACGGTTGGGTGCCACAGACCTCGGCGCAGCTCGCGGCGGTGGAACGCCTCGCCGACGACCACGACGGGGTCGCCAAGGTCAGGGATGCCGGCGGGCCGACGGTCGACGTTCTCGTCAGGAGCTGGGGCCGTCGCCGACGCTACTGGGTCGATGTCTCCGGCCGTACCGAGCGCGTGGAAGCGACGGCACAGAGCAACAAGGTCCTCGACGCCGAGGGGGTCGAAGTCCGGACGAGGGAGGAGTCGAGCGACTGACGGGCTGCGCGAGTCAAGCCCCGGGGAACCGGGAAGGATCCTGCGCGAAGGTGTAGACCGCCTCGGGCTCGACCCGGATCATCGTCACGCCTTCGCCGAGGTCGAACGGGCTCGAGCCGTAGACCTGCGTCCACAGCTCCTCGATCGAGCCGACCTCGGGGTGCCCGTTGCCCATCAGGACGGCGGTGCCGTGGACGATCACGGCCAGCTCGTCGCCCTCGAAGTGGGTGAGGCTCACCGCGGGGTTCCGTCGCAGATGCCGGAGCCTCGCGGCGTCTCCTCCGGTGCCGACCCAGAAGCGGGCGTGGAAGAAGATCCCGTCGAGCGGCGCCACGCGCGGCTTCCCGGCGGCGTTCACGGTCGCGAACGCGACGTGCCGTGTGCCCTGGAGGCGCGCTGCGAGCTGCCGGGCGGTGAGCCGACGCTCCGGCGTGAAGATCTCGCGCATGTGAGGCCCGGCGGCGCCCATGCTCGCGTCTATCAGCTCCTGCAGGGCGTCCAGCTCGGCTTCGGTCTCGTGCACGGCGGCCGATTGTACGATCCCTGAACGATGGCCCGTGCAAAGGGAGAGAAGCTGATCGTCGACAACCGCCGTGCGCGGCACGACTACCAGCTGCTGGACCGGGTCGAGGCGGGGATGGTGCTCACCGGCACCGAGGTGAAGTCGCTGCGCGAGGGCCGCGCCCAGATCCGGCAGGCCTACGCGGACGTCCGCGGCAACGAGGTCTGGCTCGTCGGGCTCCACATCGCCGTCTACGACCAGGGGAACATCGCCAACCACGATCCGGACCGCGACCGCAAGCTCCTCCTCCACCAGCGCGAGATCGAGACGCTCTACGCGCAGGTGCGCGAGAAGGGGCTCACGATCGTGCCGACCAGGCTCTACTTCAAGGACGGCCGGGCGAAGGTCGAGCTCGCGCTCGCGAAGGGCAAGGACCTGCACGACAAGCGCCGCGACATCTCGAAGCGCGACGCCGAGCGCCAGATCCAGCGCGAGCTCTCGCGGCGCCGCTAGACCGGGCCGCGCACGTTGACGGTGCCGGGCTCCGAGCACGTAGCCGTACTGCTCGTTGAGCTTGCGGATCGGCTCGTTGCGCTCCTCGTTTCCCGTCGAGAGCTTCTCGTAGCCGTTCTGCTTCGCCCAGGCGATCTCGGCCCGCTTCAACGCGCCCGCGATCCCGCGGCGCCGCCACGCGCGCAGCACCCCGGTCATGTCGTGCGTTCACGAGCCTCGGGCCGCGGCCGGGAAGATGCAGCTTCGCGTAGCCGACCACCTCGTCCCCGGCGAGCGCGACGAAGGTCGCCTCGGGACGGTCGCCGGCTCCCTGCATGTCCATCGAGAGCCACTCCTCGAACGGCGGCATCACCTCGTCCTCGCCGTCCGGGACGTCGGGGTACGCCTCGCACGCGACGGCGTAGATCCCGCGCGCGAGCTCCGGGCGCTCGGCCCACGTCACGATCTCGATCCCCTCCGGCGGCGCCACGTCGGGCGCCTCGACTCCGGCCAGGTCGAGCACGAGCCGCGGATGCCGGGCCACCACGGCGTACCCGCGCCTCTCCGCCCAGGCGAGGCTTGCCGCGTCGGCCTCCTGCACCTCGACCAGCAGCTCGCCGTAGCCGAGCGCCAGCGGCCCAGGCGCCGAGGCCCGCCAGGAGCGCGCTCCCGACGCCGCGTCCCCGCGCCGCCGCGATCGACCTCGAGCTCGGCGCGCGCGACCCCGGGCGGCTCGTGCCAGCCGCCGACCCCGACCGCGACGCCGACGTCGTCGCGTCCCGTCGGAGGCGAGCAGCCAGATCGTCTCGCGGCGCCTGCCGCTTCCAGTCGAGGAACTCCTCCACCGTGCCCGGCCGCGGCGATGGCGGCGTTCGACGCCGCCACCCAGCGCTCGAGCTCGTCCTCGTGAATCTCGCGGATTTGCACGCCAGTCACGGTGGAGTAGGCTAGTCGAGCCGGTTCCAGCCGAGTCAGGAGGCCGCCCGATGCGCAGCATCTCGCTCACCGTCAACGGCGCCCGTCACGAGCTCGAGGTCGAGCCGCGGGAGCTTCTCGTCTACGCCCTCAGAGAGCAGCTCGGGCTCACCGGGACGAACGTCGGCTGCGACACCACCTCGTGCGGCGCGTGCACCGTGCTCCTGAACGGGGAGTCGGTCAAGTCGTGCACCGTGCTCGCCGTCCAGGCCGACGGGCAGGAGGTGACGACGATCGAGGGCCTCGCGTCGAACGGCGAGCTCCATCCGGTCCAGCAGGCCTTCCACGAGCAGCACGGCCTCCAGTGCGGCTACTGCACGCCGGGGATGGTGATGGCGACGGTGAGCCTCCTCGCGGAGAACGCGCACCCGACCGAGGACGAGATCCGCGGCGCGCTCGAGGGCAACCTCTGCCGCTGCACCGGGTACCACAACATCGTCAAGGCCGTCCAGGCCGCGGCGGGAGCGTCGAGGACGATGGCCGCCACCGAGACCGTACATCGGCGCCCCGGTCCCGCGCCGCGAGGACAGGAAGCTCCTGACCGGACAGGGCACCTACGTCGACAACCTGACCCTCCCGGGCATGCTCTGGATGGCGCTCGTGCGCAGCCCGTACGCCCACGCGCGCATCGTCGGCGTGGACGTGGGGGCCGCGGCCGGCGCGCCCGGCGTCGTCGCCGCCTACTCCGGCCACGACCTAGCCGAGGAGTGGGGCGGCTCGCTCCCGTGCGCCTGGCCCGTGACCGAGGACATCGAGATCCCGCCGCACTGGCCGCTCGCGCCGGACTACGCGCGCTACGAAGGCGATGCGGTCGCCGTGGTCGTCGCCGACAGCCGCGCGGAGGCACTCGACGCCGCGGAGCTCGTCCAGGTCGAGTGGGAGCAGCTCCCGGCCGTGACCGACGTCGCGCACGCGCTCGACGAGGGCGCGCCGCTCGTCCACGACAACCTGCCGTCGAACAAGTGCTACGTCTGGCCGCTCGAGGGCGGCGACGTCGCGAAGGCGTTCGCCGACGCCGAGGTGACCGTCAGCGAGCGCTACCGCCAGCAGCGGCTGATCCCGTCCGCGATCGAGCCGCGCGGCGTGCTCGCGCAGTCGCTCCCGGCGACCGGCGAGCTGACGCTCTGGTCGGCGACGCAGGTGCCGCACATCCTCCGCGTGACGCTCTCCGGTGTGCTCGGCATGCCCGAGGCGAAGCTGCGCGTGATCGCGCCCGACGTCGGCGGCGGCTTCGGCTCGAAGCTGAACGTCTACGCGGAGGAGGCGCTCGCACTCGCGCTGGCGCGGCGGCTCGGCCGCCCGATCAAGTGGATCGAGGAGCGCACCGAGGGCTTCCACGCCACGATCCACGGCCGCGACGTGATCCAGGAGATCGAGCTCGCCGCGACCAAGGAGGGGCGGATCACCGGCATCCGCGTCCGCCTCACCGCGGCGATGGGCGCCTACCTCCAGCTCGTCACCCCGGGGATCCCGCTGCTCGGCGCCTGGATCTACAACGGCGCCTACGACATCCCCGCCTACGGGTTCGAGTGCACCGGCGTCTTCACGCACACGACGCCGACCGACGCCTACCGCGGCGCCGGCCGCCCCGAGGCGACCTACGCGATCGAGCGCACGGTCGACGCGCTCGCCCGCGCCGTCGGCAAGGACCCGGTCGAGGTGCGCCGGCTCAACTTCATCAAGGAGTTCCCGCACACGATCGCCTCGGGCCTCACGATCGACTCGGGCGACTACGACCAGACGCTCGACCGCGTGCTCGAGCTCGCAGGCTACGACGCGCTGCGGGCCGAGCAGGCGAAGCGCCGCTCCGAGGGCGACGCGAAGCAGCTCGGGATCGGGCTCTCGACCTACAACGAGATGTGCGGGCTCGCGCCCTCGCGGATCCTCGGCGCGATCCGCTACGGCGCGGGCGGCTGGGACGCGGCCACGATCCGCTGCCTGCCGACCGGCACCGTCCAGGCGCTGATCGGCACCTCGCCGCACGGCCAGGGCCACGAGACCGCGTTCTCGCAGATCGTCGCGGACCGGCTCGGCTGCACGCCCGACGAGGTGGAAGTCCTCCACGGTGATACGGCCGTGATCCCGCTCGGGATGGACACCTACGGCAGCCGCAGCCTCGCCGTCGGCGGGGTCGCGCTCTACCAGGCCGCCGACAAGGTGATCGAGAAGGCGCGGAAGATCGTCGCCCACCAGATCGAGGTCTCGGAGGACGACCTCGAGTACGCGAACGGCCGCTTCCAGGTCAAGGGCTCCGACCAGGGGATGTCGGTGAAGGAGGCCGCGCTCGCCGCCTGGACCGCGCACAACCTCCCCGACGGGCTCGAGCCCGGTCTCGAGGAGACCGCGGTCTACGACCCGCCCAACTTCAGCTGGCCCGGCGGTGCGCACCTCGCGGTGGTCGAGGTCGACTCCGAGACCGGCGACACGCGCCTGCTCCGGTACGTCGCGGTCGACGACGTCGGCACGGTCATCAACCCGACGATCGTCGACGGGCAGGTGCACGGCGGGATCGCGCAGGGCGTCGCGCAGGCGCTGTACGAGGAAGCCGTCTACGACGACGAGGGGACGCTCCTGACCGGGAATCTGCTCAGCTACCTCGTCCCGTCGGCCGCCGAGCTGCCGTCGTTCGAGCTCGACCGCGAGGTGAGCCCGAGCCCGTCCAACCCGATGGGCGTGAAGGGCGTGGGAGAGACCGGGACGATCGCCTCGGTCGCCGCGACGATGAACGCGGTGATCGACGCGCTCTCGCACTACGGCGTGACCGATCTGGACATGCCCGCCTCGCCCGAGAGAGTCTGGCGCGCGATCGAGGAGGCGAGATGATCCCGGCATCGTTCGACTACGAGGTCGCCGACTCCGTCGCGCACGCGGTGGAGCTGCTCGGCACGCGCGACGACGCGAAGCTGCTCGCGGGCGGCCACTCGCTCCTGCCGCTCCTGAAGCTCAGGGTCGTGCGGCCGGCGCTGCTCGTCGACGTGGGCCGGCTCACGGAGCTGAGCTACATCCGAGACGACGGCGACACGCTCACGATCGGCGCGCTCACGCGCCACCACGACCTCGCCACCGACGCGCTCGTCGCCCAGGAGGCGCCGCTCCTCGCGGCCGCGGCTCCTCAGATCGGCGACCCCCAGGTGCGCCACCGCGGCACGATCGGCGGCTCGGTCGCCCACGGCGACCCGGCCTCCGACCTGCCCGCCTGCCTGCTCGCCCTCGACGCGGAGATGCTCGTCGTCGGCTCCGGCACCGAGCGGTTCGTCCCGGCAGCCGAGTTCTTCAAGGACATCTTCACGACCGCGGTCGGCCCGCAGGAGATGCTCACCGCGATCAGGGTCCGGAAGCACGGCGGCTCGGGCACGGCCTACGTCAAGTTCAGCCGCCGCGCGCAGGACTGGGCGACGGTCGGCGTGGCGGTGGTGCTCGAGAACGGCGGCGGCGCGATCGCGCTCGCCAACATGGGCCCGACCCCGCTCAGGGCCAGGACCGCCGAGTCGGCGCTGGCGGAGGGCGCGGTCGCGGCCGGGGAAGGAGCAGCGGCGGAGACCTCGCCGCCGTCCGACACCGCGGCGAGCGCAGAGTTCCGCAAGCATCTCGCCCGCGTGCTCACGAGGCGCGCGGTCGAGCAGGCACAGGCGGGCTGAGATGGCCTACCTCAAGCCCGGCGCGATCACCCGGAAGGTCTTCAACCCGCTCGCGATGAAGCTCGGCTTCTGGAACGTCGAGGCGCTCACGGTGCCGCGGCGCAAGAGCGGCGAGCTGCAGTCCGTCCCCGTGATCCCCGTCGACCACGAGGGTGCGCGCTACATCGTGTCGACGCGCGGGGAGTCGGACTGGGTCAAGAACCTGCGGGCCGCGGGCGGCGGCGAGCTCCGGCGGAAGGGCCAGGCCGAGAAGGTGCAGGTCGTCGAGCTGCCCGTCGAGGAGCGGCCGCCGGTGATCGCCGCCTACCGGGCGAAGGTCGGCAAGGAGGTCCAGCAGTACTTCGAGAAGCTCCCCGACCCGGCCGACCACCCGGTCTTCAGGGTTCAGTGACGAGCGGGCCGCGCATCAGGACGCGGCCGCCGGCGGGCTGGTAGCCGAAGCGCTCGTTAAGGCGCCGGATCGGCGCGTTCCGCTCCTCGTTGTTCGTGACCGCCCGCGTGTAGCCGTTCTCCTTCGCCCACGCGAGCTGCGCACTCTTGAGCGCGCCCGCGATCCCGCGCCCGCGCCAGGCGCGCTTGACCGCGGTCAGGTCGTGGTGCGCGGTGTGCGGCTGGGCGATAGTCAGCGACCACTTCGAGTAGCCGACGACCTCGTCACCGGAGACCGCGACGAACGTCCACTCGGGGCTGTCGCCGGCGCCGCACATGTTATGGGCGAGCCAGTCGTCGAAAGCCTCGGGCTCGGCGTCCTCGTCGCCCGGTATGTCCACGCTTCCCTCGCGGTAGACCTCGTAGAGCCCGCGCACGAGCCCCGGCTGCTCGGCCCAGGTGACGATCTCGACGCCCGGGGGCGGCTCGAGCGAGAGCAGCTCCCCCGTCAGGTCGAGGGCGACCTTCAGGTCGCGGCCGACCTCCTCGAAGCCGCGCCGGACTGCGAAGCCGGTGCTCTCCTCGTCGCCGAGCTCGACGTAGGAGAGCACGGCGTCGTCGCCCCCGGCAGCCGCCCAGTGCGAGAGCGCGGCGAGCAGGGCCGAGCCGAGCCCGCGCCGGCGGTGCTCCGGAGGGACGAACGGACTGACGCGAGGCACGGGCCGCCAGGGCTCCCTCACGCCGCGACCGACCGCAACGAGCTCGCCGCCCTCCAAGGCGAGCAGGTGGACCTGTTGCGAAGCGTCCAGCCAGGGGCGGAGCTCCGCGAGCGAGATCGCGTCGTCGGGAACGACCGCGTTGCGGATCGCGAGCCAGCGCTCGAGCTCGGCGTCGTCGCGGGTGGGGCGGATCTCGGCCATCCGGCTACACTACGACGGAACACATACGGGGGCGACCTGGTTTCGACGTGGTCGGTTCTCCGGCAGAGCTGCAAGCCGAGGTCCCCGGTCGGCCTCGTAAATCCACCGGGAAACCAAGTAAGTGCGGATAACGAACTCGCACTCGCTGCGTAACCTAGTTACCTAGCGCGTCGCTCCGGATTCGGCCCGTGGTTCGGGTAGCGGCGTCAACTAACGGGCTTCGCGCCAAAGGAAAGCCAATCGCCGGCGGCGCAAGACTTCAGGATGGCTGGTCCGTCGGTTGGGCGTTCGCACTCCGGCCGCCGGACGAGATCCAAGTGCGGACTACGCTTGTAGACGCTTTGTCGGTGCGTCCGCGGACGCGGGTTCGATTCCCGCCGCCTCCATAAACGCCTGAAAGTCCGAAGGGACTTTCAGGCGGGACGCGTGGGAGCCGAGCCGCAGTGAGCCGCGCCCGCGCATGTCGGTCGCGGCGAACGAGCGCCACACGCCGATGCGCGTTCTAGTCTGAGTGGCATGGAGTATCCGAGTGTCAAGAACGCGCACATTGTCCCGGCGATGTATCGCCGAGGGTTCGCCGACGCAGACTCCATCGCCGTTCGCATCCTCGCACAGCCCCGTCCGCCGGTGCCAGGCAGGGTAGGTGTATCGTCGGGGCATGAGGATCAACGCTCGTCGCGGGCATGGCCGTTCTCGCTCGAGGTCGCGGGCACGCCGTTTGCTGATGATCACGGCGAGCGTGCTTCCCGAGGTGGTCGTGCTCAGGAGACGCGGCTACGGGCCGGCCGGGAACGTGGTGGTTCGCTGTCGTGAGGGCCATCTGTTCACGACGATCTGGGTTCCGGGAGTGTCCCTGAAGTCGGTTCGGTTGGCCTGGTGGAGATTCCAGCGCTGCCCGGTCGGCAACCACTGGTCGCTCGTGACCCCGGTCAGGCGGTCAGAGCTGAGCGAGGACGAGAGGCGCGCCGCGGGCGAGGCCAGGGACATCCGCGTTCCCTGACCTAGGCGACCGTCGCGACGACGAGCGTCTCGGCGCCCTCGACGCGCATGCTCCTCCGGTCGAGGACGCGGCGGAGCAGGCCGAGTGCGGGGCGGTTCGAGGTCTGCACCCAGGCGTCGACGCGCTGGATGCCGGCCGCGCGGGCGTCGGCGAGGAGCAGCTCGACGAGGAGCTTGCCGATCCCGTGGCGCTGGTAGCGGTCGGCGACCTCGAAGGCGAGCTCGCCTGTGGTGCGGTCGGATGAGTCGCGTACGAGCCTCGCCATCCCGGCCGGAAGGGGGTCGCCGTCCACGTGGGCGACGAGGACGTGGCTGTCGGGGCCGACCTGTGCGAGGCGGGCGAGCTCGCCGGAGGTCAGTCGCGGCTTCGCCGCGTGGTACCGACGTTCGCGCGAGGCGGGGCTCAGCCGGTCGAACAGCGCGGCGACGGTCGTCGTGTCGCCGCCCGCGAGCGGGCGAACGGTGACGACCTTGCCGAGCTTGCGGTTGTGAAAGGCCTGTGCGTGCATGGCCGCACTCTGCCGCGCAGGGGACGGGCTCGGCTTCGCCCTGACCGGCCATCTTGCGATGGCCGAAACGGGCCATCTCCGCCTAGATCAGACCGGCGCGGGCGGCGACTGCAGCCGCCGCCGAGCGGGAGCGAAGCCCGAGCTTGCGGCGGATGTTCGCCACATGCCGGTGGACGGTGTGCGGGCTGAGCACGAGCCGCTCGGCGATCTCCGGGTCGCTCAACCCCTCGGCCACGAGGCGGAGCACCTCGCGCTCCCGTTCGCTCAGCTCGCCGACTCCCTCCGGCAGAGCTTCCCGAGCCGGCTGCGGCACGCCCAGGAAAGCGGCCACGGCTCCCGACCGAATCGGCCACGTCCCCGTGCCACGGAAGGTGCGCGTCCCCCGGGACGGTGACGAAGTCGGCGCCCGAGACGAGGCCGGCGACCTCCTGGCCGGCCCGAACGGGGATCGCCCGATCGCGCTCCCGATGGACGACGAGCGTCGGAACGTTCATCGCCGAGAGCGTTTCGCGCACGTCGTAGTCGTAGACGAGCCGCAACAGCTCGGCCGCAGTCTCCGGAGTCGCCGCGGCACGCTGGTACGCGGCCATCGCGTGGCGTTTCTCCGCCGGGGCGCTCGGAGTGAAGACGTCGACGAGCAGCTGGCTGCCGAGCCCCCACGCGGAGCGAACGAGCTCCACCATCGCCGCGAGCGCATCGGCGGGCCCGAGCGCGCGCCCGTTGGCATACGCGCCGAACATGACGACGCGGTCGACGAGCTCTGGATGCCGCACGGCGTAGACCGCGGACGCGCACGCACCGCACGACATGCCGAGGAGGCTGAGCGAGCTCGGCGACAGCTCGTCGACCATCGCTTCGAGCAGCGCGACCTCGTAGTCGAGGGTCAGCGTGTCGGCGGGGCGCTCCCGGTCCGACAGCCCGGTGCCGAGGCGGTCGTACCGCACGACCCGGTATCGGCGCGCGAGCGCCTCGACGAACTCGCGGAAGCCTGGATCCCTCCAGTCTTCGAGGAGGTGGCTCACCCACCACGACGGCATCACGAGCAGCGGCCCGTCGCCCACGGTGGCGTAGGCGATCCGCCTGCCGTCGAACTCGACGAACCCCGTCTGCTGTTCCACCTGCGCGCAGATTACGCCGTCGTGCGTCAGTACCACGAGGGCCCGTACTGGTGGTAGGGCGCTTCGAGTCCTTCCACCTCGTCGTCCGTCAGCTCGAGGCCGAGTGCGTCGACTGCCTCGGGCAGGTGGAAGGGCTTGGTCGCGCCGACGATCGGCGCCGTGACGAGCGGGTTGCGGAGGACCCACGCGAGCGCGATCTGAGCCATGCTCACGCTGCGTTTTTGGGCGAGCTTCTGCACGGCGTCGATCACGGGCTCGTCGTACGGGGAGTCGAACGCCTGGACGACCTTGTCGGTGCTGGAGCGGTTGCTCTGCTCGCCGGCCGGGCGCGCGAGGCGGCCTTTCCCGTTCGGTGAGTACGGCACGAGACCGACTCCCATGTCGCCGCACATGGCCATCAGCTCCGGCTCGTCGTGCCGTCGCAGCAGGTTGTACTGATTCTGCATCGACACGAACCGGGTCCACCCGCCGCGATCCGCGGCGTGCTGGAGCTTCGCGAACTGCCAGGCGTACATCGAGGAGGCGCCGATGTAGCGCACCTTCCCCGCCTTGACGATGTCGTGCAGCGCCTCCATCGTCTCCTCGACCGGTGTGTCCGGGTCGAAGCGGTGGATCTGATACAGGTCGACGTAGTCCGTGCCGAGCCGCGTCAGCGACGCGTCGAGCTGCTCGAGGATCGCCTTGCGCGACAGGCCTTCTCCACCCGGGCCGTCGTGCATCCACCCCCGCACCTTCGTCGCGAGCACGATGTCCTCACGGCGGGAGTAGCGTGCGATCGCGCGGCCGACGACCTCTTCGGACGTGCCGAGCTGGTACACGTTCGCGGTGTCCCAGAACGTCACGCCGAGCTCGACGGCCTGCTGGAAGAAGGGTTGTGCCTCGTCCTCGGTGAGCGCCCACGGGTGGGCGTTCGGGGTGGTCGGGTCGCCGTAGCTCATGCAGCCGAGCCCGAGCCGGCTCACCTTCAAGCCGGTATTTCCCAAGCGGGTGTACTCCATCGTGGTCGCTACGGTCGCGGATCGTGCCCCGCTTCGCAAGCACGTGGGTTCACGTTTCTCCCGCACTTGGCTAAGCTCGCGGGCATGTTCGGCGTCGTATCGCAGGCGAAACGAGTGCAGGCGCGGCTGAAGGCGCTCGCCCAGCTGAACCTCGAGCTGGCGAAGATCGAAGGGAAGCGACAGGTCGACCGCGCTCGGCGTCGCCGTCGGCCTCGCCGCGGCTGCCGCGGTGCTCGTCGCCTATGCGATCGGCTTTCTCTTCGCCGCCGCGGCTGTCGCCCTGAACGCCGAACTCGCGCTGTGGCTCTCGCTGCTCGTCGTTGCAGGCGCGCTCCTGCTCTGCGCCGTGATCGCCGTCCTCGTGGCGAGGAGCTTCGCCAAGAAGATCTCGGCTCCCTCCGACGCGGTGGACGAGACCGAACGAACGGTCGAGACGCTGCGGACTCATGCCTGACCGCTCTGTCGAGGAGATCCGCCTGGAGATCGCCTCCGAGAGGCAGGGGCTCGCCACCGATCTGGACGCTCTGCACGACGAGGTGCGATCGATCGTGCCGGTCGCCCTCGGCACGTTGATCGCCGTTGCCCTTCTCCTTCGCCAGAAGCGACTGCGGTCGGGCGTCAAGATCCTCTGGAAGATCCTCTAGGCCGCCGCTAGCCCTTGCCCCTCAGCCAGTTCGACAGCCGCTTGGTGAGCGGCGGCTTGCCCGGTGCCCATTTCGTCTCGGGCGGCTGCGCCTGGAACGGCTCGAGGGCGGCAGCGTCCGCGGCCGCGAGCTTCAGGGTCACCTCACCCGGATAGATCGTCGCGACCTGATCGCCCGTGACGTACCGGAGCCCGGCGGCCTGCGCGGACTCGATCGCCAGGCCGTCGAAGATGTCCCCCTCCTTGTCGCCCTCGACCTGGGCGACCGTGCCGACGGGGGCGCCGTCGGAGGAGACGACGCTCCAGCCCTGCGCGATCTGCAACCAGGAGACGGGATCAGGCATCGCCGCGCACGCTAGCACTACGTCGAGGACCGGCGGTCCGCGACATGTCGTCTGCCGCCACGGTCGCGATTGCCATCTTGTCGCCGCGTCCGGCCCCACCTAGCTTGCAGCCGGCCAGGACGACGAGACTCGCGAAGGAGGGAAGGATGTACAGGAGAGCACTGATGCTGTTTGCCGTCTGTGTGGCGGCAACGGCAGTCGCCTTCGTCGGCACGCCTCAGCGAGCGGCCGCCGATTCGACGCACCAGCTTTGCTACGTCAGCCCCGCGGCCAGCGAATGGATCGCAGGCTCCTACTCGTCCTACAGCGTGTACGGCAACGGCGGCACCTTCTGCAACCTGGGCTGTACCCTCACCGCGGTCGGGCTCTACATCGGTTCGAACGTGGTCGCTCTGGCCGAGGGTTGCACCTTTTGGGAGAACCAGTACACGGTCAGCTACCCCTGTGCTCTGGGTCACAGCGCGCGGACGTGGACGACGCAGCAAGGCTCGCTCGACGGCGGACGCTCGTGGGTCTCCAACCAGTACAACTGCTAGGCCGGATGAGGCTCCGCGCATCGAGCCGTCTCCGCGCGCGACCGAGTGCGCGCGGAGACGGCTCCTCGCGCCGCGTTCTCTTCCTCGCCTTCCCGCTTGTGCTCGTGTCCGTGCTCGTCGGCAATCGACTGGCGTCGAGCGAGACGCCGGCGGCGGGGCAATCCCCGAAGATGGGGACGGCCCTCGCCGGGATGACCCATCTCTTTCCGGCGCCTCTCTCGTTGCGGCCGCGGATCCTCGCGCGCACGCGTGACGGCCGCATCGTGCTCGACGCGATTCCCATGAAGAACGGGAGCGTGTGCATCGCGCTCGACAGCGGGCCACGGGCATGCACGCAAGCCTTCACCGACGACTATCCGATCGGCCTGTTCGTCGCGGCGCCGCCGCGAGCCGCGCCCGGCGTGCGCGTGATCGCAGGCGCCGCGCGTGACGACGTCCGCCGGGTCGACGTACGCCTCCGCGGCGGCTGGAGACCGGCTCACATGGTGTCGAACGGCTACTGGCTCCTCGCCGCGTCCTCGCCGCGGGAGATCCGGGCGACGCTCGCGCGCGGCAGGCAGGTCGAGCTGCCGATCGACTTCTCGCTCGTCCACCGCTGACAGCGCGTAGTCGGGCCTTTGACATTCCCGGCGGCCGGTGCAACCGTCTGCGCAAGCAACGAGGGGGATGGGGTGCATCGTGCGCCGAGGATCGTTGCTGCGGCGCTCATCGGCGCGGCAATCGCCGGCCTTCTCCTCGCGGGCCTCGCCTCGGGCGCGGGGCGCCACGCCGCGGCGTCGGTGACGCTGCAGGTCGCGCCGCGAGGCCCGGGCACGGTGTCGGTCTCGCCGGTCGGGGGCGGCTTCGACGCGAATCCCTGCGACCAGAACCAGGGGGACAGCTCCTGCACCTGGACCTACGATCGCGGCGCGACGGTCAAGCTCACGGCTGCCGTCGCCGCCGGCGGGAAGAGCTTCTCCGGGTGGAGCACACCGGACTGCCCCGGCACCGGCCCGTGCACGGTCACGCTGGACCAGGACGCGACGACCGTCGTCGCCACGTTCGACCCCTTGACCCTCGGAGTGAGGCTCTCGGGGAACGACGAGGGACGCGTCACGAGCGACCCCGCCGGGATCGACTGCAGATCCGAGGACGACGCCAAGTGCAAGGCGACGTTCCCGCCGCACACCCAGGTCACGCTGACCGCGACCCCGACCTCGCCGAACACCTTCAAGTCATTCGAGGGCTGCGAGACGACGAACGCCACGACCTGCACGATCACGGTCGACGACCAGACCACCTGGGCGGGCGTCGCCTGGAACGACGAGGAGCTGCCGCAGCTCGCGACCACGATCAAGGTGCAGCTCCGGGTGGGCAAGGGCGGCAACGGCACCGGCCGCGTCACCGCGCCGAATGTCGACTGCGGCTCGACCTGCTCTGCCCAGTTCGGCTTCGGCAAGTCGGTGACGGTGACCGAGGCGCCCGATCAGGGCTCGACCTTCGACGGCTGGAACGGCGTCTGCGCGAAGACGCAGACGAGCTGCACGTTCGCGGTCGGCCCGATCACCTCGATCAAGGCGATGTTCGCGCGCGACACGACCCCGCCGACCACACCGGGCCGCGTCAGGGTCACGGGGGCCACGCGGACGAGTATCTCGATCGCCTGGACGGCGTCGACCGACAACGTCGCCGTGACCGGCTACCGCGTCTACCTGAACGACTCCCCGGCAGGCGACGTCTCGCAGACGGCATTCGCCCTCGCCGATCTCGCGTGCGGCCACAGCTACGCCGTCGCCGTCGACGCCACCGACGCCGTCGGCAACCGCTCTCCGAAGGCCACCGTCACGGCACAGACGAAGCCCTGTGTGCTCGCGGCGCGCCTCGCGGGAGCCGCGGTGAAACGCGCCGGCGGCGCGCGGATCGTCACCGCGCAGCTGCGCGTCAACAGGGAGACGACGGCGCGGCTCGCGCTCGCCTCCTCGGGTGGTCAGGTCGTGGCGAGCGGCGGCTACCGCGTCAGGCCGGGAACGAACGCGCTCCACCTGACCGTCCCGAGCCGGGCTCCGCGCGGCTCCTACCTGCTCAGGATCACGGTGGTCGACCCCGACGGCGGCCGGGCGCTCGCCTTCACCCGCGGCATCCTCGTCCCGGCTCCACGATGAGCACCGCCCGCCGCGCGAGCCGGAACCCGTTCGACTACCTCCCCCAGGTCGGGGCGCTCGTCACGATCGCCGCCACCGTGATCGGGCTCGTCTTCGTCTTCCGCCCGGGCTGCACGCCGCAGGACGTCGGCAAGGCGACGATCGGCGAGGTCCGCGTCGTGAGGCCTGTCACGTTCGGGCGCTACCTCCAGCACCTCGAGCTGCCGGCGGGAAGCCTCAGCCGCGAGCAGCTCCGGCGCCGCGGCGTGATGATCGAGTTCGCCTACGAGATCAACGGCTTCCGCGGGAAGAAGCTCCCGCTGCGGTGGGAGCTGAACGAGGCGGTCACCAACGACCTGGTCGGCCAGGACCAGGCGGTCACGATCACGCCCTCGACGAATGCGGAGGGGCGGAAGTGGTTCGTCTGGGTGCCCGCGCCGATGACCGACAAGCGCTACTACGTCACCGTCACGATCTACCAGCCCGGCGGCACCGTGCCCCTGCAGGACTTCGACTCGCCGCCGTTCCGCGGGCTGGGGCGCGCGTCGCCCGCCTAACCGTTAGGGTCGGCCGATGAGCGAGCCCGCCGCGCTCCCGGTCGATCCGGGCTCGTTGATCAGGAGCAGGCGCTACCGGGTCCTGCTCGTGCTCGCGGCCGTCGTCGGCCTGCTCGTCTCGCTTGCGTGCTGGGCGTTCCTCGAGGTGGTGCACGAGCTGCAGCACTGGGTGTTCGTCGCGCTGCCCGGCGAGCTCGGCTTCGACAGCACGCCCTCGTGGTGGCCGCTGCCGGTGCTCGCCATCGCCGGCCTGCTGACCGCATTCGCGATCGTGCGGCTGCCGGGCCACGGCGGCCACGAGCCGTCCGAAGGCCTCAAGACCGGCGCCCCGACGCAGCCGGTCGAGCTGCCCGGGATCCTCCTCGCCGCGGTCGCGACCCTCGGTCTCGGCCTCGTGCTGGGCCCGGAGGGGCCGCTGATTGCGCTCGGCTCGGGTCTCGCGATCTTCGCGATCCGCCTCGTGAAGAAGGACACGCCGCAGCCGGTGCTCGCGATCCTCGCGGCCGCCGGGAGCTTCGCCGCGATCTCCTCGATCTTCGGCTCGCCGGTGATCGGCGCCGTGATCATCATCGAGGCCGCGGGCCTCGGCGGGGCGATGCTGCCCGTGATCCTGCTTCCCGGCCTGCTCGCAGCCGGAATCGGCTCGCTTGTCTTCATCGGGATGGGCAACTGGAGCGGGCTCTCGACGAGCGCGTGGGCGCTGGCTCCGCTGCCGCTGCCGTCGTACTCGGGGCCCAAAGGGAGCGACTTCGCCTGGACGATCGTGCTCGCGCTGGCGGTGCCCGTGGTCGTGTTCGCGATCCTCGAGCTCGCACGCCTCGTGAGGCGGGTGGTCGCGCCGCGGCCGTTCATCCTGACGACGGTGGCCGGGCTCGTCGTCGCGGTCTGCGCGATCGCCTTCCATCACTGGACAGGCCAGTCCGTGGATGCCGTGCTGTTCTCCGGCCAGGAGGCGTTCGGGACTCTCTTCAAGGACGCGCCGACCATCGCTCTCTCCACGCTCTGGCTCCTGCTCCTGTTCAAGGGCCTTGCCTGGAGCGTCTCGCTCGGCAGCTTCCGCGGAGGGCCGACGTTCCCCGCGCTGTTCCTCGGTGCCACCGCGGGGCTGCTCGCCGCGCACCTGCCCGGGTTCGCCGAGACCCAGGCGGTGGCCGTGCTGATCGCGATCGCCACCGTCTCGGTGCTCCGGCTCCCGCTCTCGTCCGTCGTGCTCGCCCTGCTCCTGACCTCCTCGGCAGGCATCAAGGTCGCCCCGCTCGTGATCGTCGCGGTCGTGATCTCCTACATCACGATCGAGGTGCTGTACGAACGGCGGAAGGGGCCGGGCGAGGCGGAGATCGACGAGCAGATCGCGGCGGCTACTTCGGGCGCGGGCGTCGCGTCCTGATCGCGCCGCGGCTTGCGGAGGCCCGGGGCCGAGCCTATGGTGCTCCCGTGCGGTTGAGGGCGGCGTGCGTACTCGTCGCGGTGTTCGTGGCGGCAGGGCTTGCGTTTGCCCGGCCGGCCGGCGCCGTTTCGCGGCCCGCTGCGCAGAAGGCGGCGCTCGCAGCGTTCGGCGCCGGCAAGGTCGCGGGACCCGTGATCGTGTTCGGGTTGCCGAGCCCGCTGCCGAAGGGCTCCGCGGTCAGCGAGGCCGGGCCGGGGCCGTCCGGCCGGGGGAAGACCACTGTTACCGCCGCCGGGATCGGAACGGTCCAGACGTTCACCGACACCGAGAGGCGTCTCCCGGCCGGAACGTGGCTGTTCTGGATGGATCTCGCGCCATACGCGCACTTCGAGCATTCCAGCGTGATGGTTCTCGTCGACTCGAGCGGCAAGGCCGTGCGGAAGCAGTCGCTCGCCTGGTGGCCGCTCGTCAACGGGAAGGCGCCCGCCTTCATCGCGCCGTCCGGCTACGACTCGAACCGGTATCGCGTGTTCTCCCACGGCGTCACGCCCGGGAGCGCGCCGGCCGCAACCCGGGGCGTGACGGCTGCGCAGGTCCGCAGCGCCGTGCTGGAGGCGTGGCGCGGGCTCGCGACCTCGAGCTTCCCGAACGACTGCGTCATCGTGATGAGCGACTCGGTCGACCCGATCTTCACCGGTGATCTGAACGCGCTCGACGCCACGGCGAAGAAGCTCGGCATTCCGCTCGAGAACGCCACGAGCGGGAACGACCTCGAGGCGAAGGTGACGAAGCTGTCGAGTGCGACTCCGGCGTGCACCGACGTCGTGATCTACCTCGACGCCCACGGCTATCCGGCGGTCGGCTCGAACTTCCCGCATCCGAACGCGCCCGGACAGAACATCCCCGAGAGCGCGCATGCCCAGGTCTCGCTGACGCATACCGAGACCAAGTTCAACTCTATGTTCATGATCACGACGGTGACCAAGCACACCACGCTCGACGCGGACGGGCTCCGCGAGGTGATGAAGGCGCACATGAATCTCACCTTCAAGCTCGTGGTCGACTCGTGCTTCTCCGGACGCTGGGCGGAGCTGTCGGACCAGAGCAACCTCCGGGTGATCCTCGCGGCGAGCCGGAGCGACCAGATGTCGTTCGGCTACATCGCGAACGGGAACCGGCTGGCCGTGTCGCAGACGAACGCGGTGCTCACGAACCCCGGTGGAACGGTGAACCTGAACGTCACGAACCCCTACCAGGCGGGAGGCTTCACGAACGCGATCACCTCCGGCCTTGTGACCTGGGCGACGATGCCGGGCGCGACCGATCTGGCGAACGGCCTCGTCTCCGCGTTCGACGGCTCCTCCGCGATCGACGCGAGCCAGCTTCTCGGCCAGACGGTTCCCGGGTTGACGAACTTCGCCGGAGCGCGTCCGCACGCGCCGCCGGGCGGCACCGGCTTTCAGGTGACCGTTGCGATGACCTACCACCACATCGCCCCCGGGTCGTCGGAGGTCTGCGTGAAGGTGACCACCGTCCCGCCGCGCGGAAAGGCGCAGGTCCACCTTCGCGTCAGCGGCCCGGGCGTCGTGTCCGGCGGCGACCAGAGTCTCACGCTGGGTGCCGACGGGTCGCTCTTCGTCCGCATACCCATCAACCAGTACGGTGAGTACACGGCGGGCGCGGACGTCACTGCGGCCCCCGGCGACACAGCGAGCGGCGCCGGCCAGGAGACCGTCACGTCGGCCCAGGGGGACTGCCCGCCGGCCTGAGTCGGATGTGGAGGCCGGCATGGCCCGGCCCCCACATCGCATTTACCTCGGCGAGGCTAGGCTCAGGCCTTGCTCTCCTCGAAGCCGGGGGCCTCGCCCTTGACGACCGCCTTGTGGATCAGCCACGCGAGGATCGCGCCCGCGAGCGGCGCGGTCAGGTAGATCCAGATCCCCGTCCACTTGCCGCCGACGATGTCGGGGCCGAGCGTCCGCGCCGGATTCACCGACGAGCCGGTGTACGGGATGATCGCGAGATGGACGGCGACCAGCGTGAGCGGGATCGAGATCAGGGCGCTCTTCGCGTAGCCCTTGCTGGTCGAGGCCTGCAGGATCACGCCGACGAAGATCGCGGTGAACAGGAACTCGACGAACCAGGCCTTGCCGTCGCTGAGCGCCGGATAGGTGCCGGTCCCCTTCACGATCGCCCTGCTCGTGAACACCCACAGCGCGAGGCTCGCGAGCACGGCGCCGATCACCTGGAAGATCCAGTAGCCGACCATGTCGGCCGGCTTCAGCCGCTGGTCGAGCAGCATCGCGAGCGAGACCGCGGGGTTGAAGTGGCCGCCGGAGACTTCCGCCATCCAGTAGAGGCCGGCGAGCAGCGAGAGGCCGAATGCGAACGCGACCATCACGTTGAACGACATGCTCTGCTGGGCCGCATTTGCCGCAGTGATCGCGGTCGTGCCGCCGAACACGAGGACGAAGGTCCCCAGCAGCTCGGCCATGTACTTGCGGATGTTGTCCATCCGGTCCGGACCTCCCTGAGTGGTTGCGAAACCGTTCACCGTGAAGGCTATGAGGCGTGCCGGACGGTCCAGCCCGCGCCTATGATCGCCCGATGAAGACTCGGGTCCTGGTGCTGGGAGCGGGGTTCGGCGGGCTCGAGCTCGCCACGGTCCTGTCCGGGGCGCTCGGCGACGCGGTCGACGTGACCCTGATCGACAGGAACGACGCGTTCGTCTTCGGCTACTCGAAGCTCGACGTGATGTTCGGGCGCACGACGCTCGACGCGGTTCGCCTGCCGTACGGCGACCTCGCGAAGCCCGGGGTGCGCTTCCTGCAGGAGACGGTCACCGCGATCGATCCCGGCGCGCGGCGCGTGACCACCGACGGCGGAGTCCACGAGGCCGACTTCCTCGTCCTCGCGCTCGGCGCCGACTACGACTTCGACGCCACGCCCGGGCTCGCCGAGGGAGGCAACGAGTTCTACTCCGTCGCGGGCGCCGCGGAGCTGGCCGGGCTGCTGCCGTCGTTCTCCCGGGGCCGGGCGATCGTCGGCGTCTGCGGGGCGCCGTTCAAGTGCCCGCCGGCGCCGAGCGAGTGCGCGCTGCTGCTCGACGACTACCTGTCTGCGCGGGGCGTCCGCGGCGACTGCGAGATCTCGATCGTGATCCCGTTCTCGACGCCGGTGCCGCCTTCGCCGGAGACGTCGGAGGCGCTGGTCGCCGCGTTCGCCGAGCGCGGGATCGAGTTCGTCGCCGGCCGTCGAGTCGCCTCGCTCGACCCGGCACGCAGCGTCGCCGTGCTCGACGACGGCGCCGAGCTGCCCTACGACCTCTTCCTCGGCGTCCCGAAGCACCGCGCGCCCGACGTCGTGATCGCGAGCGGCATGACCGAGGACGGCTACGTGCCGGTCGACTCGCGGACGCTCGAGACGCGGTTCCCGGGCGTGTACGCGGTCGGCGACGTGGCGACGGTCGGCGTGCCGAAGGCGGGCGTGTTCGCCGAGGGCGCCGCGCGCGTCGTCGCCGAGTCGGTGCTCGGGGCGATCCGCGGCACGGACCGCCCCGAGGGCTACAACGGGCTCGGCTCCTGCTACATCGAGTTCGGCGGCGGCCGGGTCGGGCGGGTCGACGTCGACTTCTTCTCGGGGCCGAAGCCGACCGGCGTCTTCCAGTCGCCGTCGGGAGCCCTCGTCGCCGAGAAGCACGAGTTCGGCGCGAGCCGCCGCGCCCGCTGGTTCGCCTAGCTCCTCTGCGCCATCCGGAAGCTGTTGCCCGACGGGTCGCGGAAGCCGGCGTCGATCCCGTACGGCTGCTCGGTCGGCTCCTGCGAGAACTCGACGCCGCGGCTCTTGAGCTCCTCGTAGCTCGCCTGGCAGTCGTCCGTCTGGAAGAACAGGCCGCCCGAGGCGCCCTTCGCCAGGAGCGCGTTGATCTGGGCTCTCGTCTCCTCGTCGAAGACGGGCGGGCCGGGCACGGCCATCAGGGTGATCGCGACGTCCTGTCCGGGCAAGCCGACGGTGAGCCAGCGGAAGTTGCCCAGCTCGGGCACCGTGACGTCCTCGCGGACCTCCATCCCG
The DNA here is from genome assembly GCA_963746005.1 of uncultured Actinomycetes bacterium. Lineage (GTDB taxonomy): Bacteria > Actinomycetota > Thermoleophilia > Gaiellales > Gaiellaceae > CAVQZA01. Next base: position 90,003 of record CAVUZM010000027.1, read on the forward strand.
AGCTTCTCGGTGTAGAACGCGAGCGCCTCGTCCTGGTCGTGGACCCAGACCTGCGCGTTCGTGAGCTTCAACATCTTCGACCTCCTCGTCGTCCTGGAACTGATTGCAACGACGCTAGCGGGGTAGCCGGGACTTGTCTTCTCGAAACGTGCTGGAACGCGGGCGCGCGTACGCCTGGAGCACGCAGGTCGGGATCTGCACCAGCGAGGAGGCGGGCGGGAAGGAGGCGCGGTACGCCGTCGGCGAGAGGCCGTAGGCGCGGCCGAAGCTCGTCGTGAACGAGCCGACGCTGCTCAGCCCGACCGAGAAGCAGATCTCCGCCACGGAACGGTCGGTGTTGCGCAGCAGCTCCGCGGCGCGCTCGAGCCGCCGGGTGAGGAGGTACTGGTGCGGCGTCTCGCCGAACGCGCGCTTGAACTCGCGGCTGAAGTGCGCCGGCGAGACGTGCGCGGCGCGCGCGAGCGCGGAGACGTCGAGCGGGTCGCGGTAGCGCGCGTCGACGAGGTCCTTCGCGCGCAGCAGGTGCCGGGCGGGGTGGACCGTGCTCACGGTGTGAGTATCGCGAACGCTACGGGCCCGGAGCAGCCGCGACGGGTGTGGAGGGCGCGCTCGCGTTGCCGGACGTGTCGACGGCGCGGATCTCGTAGTAGGACGGAGTGCCCGCAGGAGCCGTCGAGTCGCTGTACGCGGGCCGGTCGAGCAGGACCTTGCCGAGCCTCGTGTACGGGCCGGTCGCGGCCGCGGCGCGGAAGACCTCGTAGCCGGCGAGATCGGGAGCGCTTCCATAGGCCCAGGCGAGCGCGACCGTGCCGGTCGACGGCGTCGCGGTCGGCGCGGCGGGAGGGGCGGGAGCGGTGCGGTCCGCGAACAGGAACGGCAGCAGCGAGGGCAGCGGCACGACGCCGATCTCGAGCGCGTCGCTCACCGGGAAGCTGCTCGTTCCGGGCAGCCTGTCGTGGAGGCAGATCGCGTTGTCCGCGTCCGCCGCCTCGCGGTCGTCCGTCCACTGCAGAACGCTCTCGGGCGAGCTTGTGCTCATGAGCATTTGGCCGATCGCGCGCCGGCGAAGCTCGTCGGTGATGATCCCCCGCGCGATCGCGACCGTCGCGTGCCGTCGGTGGAGCGCCGCGAGGTACGCCGGCCGGCTGCCGTGGAAGGCTCTCGCGATCGCCTGCCGCTCGACCGCCAGCACCTGCGGCTCGCCGACGAAGGCCGCCGTCTCGAGGGACGCGCGGGCGAAGAGGGCGGTCAGCGCTTCGTGCTCGCTGCGGGTCACGGCGGCGAGGTCCCGCACCGACCGCACTGCGATCCGGTGGTCGGGGAGCGAGCACTGGATCCCGCTCGGCAGCACGATCTGCCCTTCGACGAGCGAGGCGTTGAAGGCAGGCCCACCGGCCGTGAGGCCGTCGCAGAGCGTCGGGTCGCGAGCCCAGAGGTAGACGCACGCTGCCCCCGCCTTGTCGGGGTCGAGCGGCGCGCCGAGGTTTCCCCAGCCCCACGACCAGACCGACGCTAGGCCGGTCTCGGAGGCGACCTGCCGCGCGGCGAGCGCCTCCCACTTGACCACCCGCAGCCAGGCCTCGCGCGGCACGAGCCCCTCGCGCCCGCCGATCCCGGGCTGCACGAGCGTGTGGAATCCGAGCATCACGCCGAGCCGGGACGGCGGGATCCCGATCGCACCGAAGTCGAAGACGACGCCGCGGATCCCGAGCCTCATCCGCCGGTTGCCCATCAGCGGGCCGAGCGAGTAGATGTGCGGCGCGTCGTAGTACGCCTCGTACACGATCGCGCCGGTCTGGGCGATCTGCTGCCACCAGGCGGCCGTCTGCGCTCCTGCGACGTTGTAATCCCCGTGGATCAGCAGCACGGGGGTGGCGCCGCCGGCCGCGAGACCCTGCATCAGCGCGAGCACGTCCGCGTGGTAGATCGTGTTCGACGGCGACCAGGGGGCCGGGATGTTCGAGCCCAGAAGCTCGTTGAGGGCGATCTCCGGCGTCGAGCAGCCTGCCGCGGCGACGGCCTCGCCGAGGAGCTTGGTCACCGCGGCCGGGATCGAGGCCGGGTCCGCGGGCGTCGACGGCTGGCCGACGAGCGACGGCAGGTGCAGCTCGAAGTACGTGGTGGCCGCGCCGTGGGAGCGGTAGTAGGCGGAGATCGGCTTGCCGCTCGAGGTCACGATCACGCCCGGGCGGGCGAGCACGTCGCGCACGTCGTCGGTCACGGCGTCGCCGTAGTCGATCCAGAGCGGCGCCGTCGACGGGAGAACGCAAGGTGCCGCCGCGGTCGGGGTCGCGCGGGTCGCGGTGGGGAGGCCGAGCACGAGGAACGCCACTCCGGCGGCGACGACCGGTAGACGGAGCGAGCGGGGTAGCGGCGGCCTGCGGAGCACGACCCTCCTCTCGACTGCGAAGAGTGAATCACATCTGGCAGCGAAGGCCTGTCGTCAGCCGAGGAGCCCGGACAGCTCGACGAACGAGCGCGGACGGTCGCGGGCAACCACGCGGCCGTCCGCGCCGAGGACGAAAGCGGTCGGCGTCGCCGAGGTCTGGAACGCACGTGAGAGCTCGCCGCTTCGCTCCACCAGGCGAAGCGGCTCGGGGACGCCGAGCAGTCCGAGCTCGGCCTCCGACCGGGCGGCGACGAAGAGCGGGACGGAGAGCCCGGCGGCCGCGCACGTGCCGAGCTCGCGGGCCAGCGCCTCGGAGTGCCGGCACCCGGCGGCGACGAACAGGATCGCCCAGCGGCGGCG
>CAVUZM010000028.1:0-17682 GCA_963746005.1 uncultured Actinomycetes bacterium
AGCCGGTGCCGGCGCGGCAGCAGGATCGCGCTGCGCCCGGCGGTGAGCCACACGGCCGCGGCATAGCTCCCGGCCAGCAGCACCTCGTTCAGGACGCTGACGGCGGCGGCGCCGTTGAAGCTCCACAGCCAGATCGCCGGGATCCCGGCTCCGACGGCGAGGCACGAGGTGAGCCCGAGGCAGGTCACCCGCGTCCGCTGGAGGCCGCGTGCCGTGAGCACGTTGCCGTTCATCGAGGCCAGCATGCTGAGCGGGACGGTCGCGGTCAGCAGGGTGAGCGCGAGCCATGACTGGCGGAAGGTCGGCCCGTACAGCCACGCGAGCAGCGGCCCGCCGGCGAGCGCGGCGACGAGCACGAGCAGGCAGCCGATCGGCAGCCCGAGCGCGAGCAGCTGCTCCTGCCGGATTCGCACGTCCGCCGCGTGCGGCCGTCTCGAGGCCCGGCCGAGCAGGAGGGACGCGAGCGCGTCGGGCAGGATGATCAGCGCGGTCGCGAACCGCACCGGCGGCTGGTAGAGGCCGAGCGCGAGCGGGGTCGCGAGCACGGCGAGGAAGACGACGTCGATCCGGAGGTAGAAGGTCGTCAGCACCGTGTAGCCGTTGAAGTGCACCGCCGTCCGGGCGAGCGCGCGGGCCGTCGTCGTGGCGGTCCCGCCGGTGACGCCGAGGCGCCGGAGGCCGTTCAGCCGGATCACGAGGCCGACCGCCGCTCCGGTGCTGAGGCAGAGCGCCGCCGCCCACGCCGAGCCGTAGAGCGAGACGACGACGACGAGGACGACGAGCGAGACGACGGCCTCGGCGATCGTGGCCGTCGCCTCGGCGCCCACCTGCTCCGCGACGGTGAAGACCGAGCGCGCGGCGCCGTTGACGCGGATCAAGAGCCACCAGGGCAGGACGGCGAAGAGCGCGAGCCGTGCGCCGCCGTGGGCCGCGAGCGCGACCACCGCGAGATAGAGCAGCGCGAACGGGACGGTCGTTCGCACCTCGAAGCGGATGCAGTCGGCCCAGATCGAGGGCCACGCGCTGCGCGGGCTGCGTCCCAGGGTCGGCAGCAGGAACTGCGAGATCCCCGAGTCGGCGAGCACCGAGGCGTACACGGCGATCGTGAGGGCGAGGCCGAACCACCCGAGCTCTTCGGCGCCCGCCTTGCGGGCGAGCACGACGGTCGCGAGGACGAGCAGCCCGCCGGAGAGCAGGCGCGCGAACGAGAGCCCGAGCGTGCTGCGGACCAGTGGGCTGCGGTGGAGCTCATGCGCGCGCGGAGAGCTCGGCCCAGCGAGCCCGGAGCTCCGGCGTGACCCGGACGACGGCGATCGAGTCGGTCAGGCTCGGCTTCGCGTCGAGCGCGTCGACGACCTCCGTCACCCCGTAGCCTGGGTGGCCGTAGTCGTGGAACGCGAGCAGGCCGCCGTCGCGCACGGTCGGCAGGAGCAGCTCGATGTCCTGGCGCACCGCGTCGGTCGTGTGGAAGCCGTCGATGAAGACGAGGTCGAACCGCTCCCGGCCGAGCACCGGCGCCACCTCTTCGAGCCGGCCGACGTGGACGACCACGCGGTCGCGGACGCCGTAGCGGGTGATGTTGCGCAGGAACGGGGTGAGCGTGCCGAGCGGGCCGGTGTGTGCGTCGCCGCGGTGCCAGTCCACGGCGTGCACGCGGACGGCCGTCGAGCCGAGCGCGATCGTCGAGCGGCCGAGCCACGAGCCGAGCTCGAGCGCGACCTTGCCCTCTGCGAGCTCGGCCAGCCGGCGGCACTCGGCCTCGGTCAGCGAGCTCGCGATGTCGGGCGCGTAGGGGGCCTTGCCCCGCGGGGGCAGGCGGCTGGCGAACGACCGGTACGCAGCGAGCGCGGGGCGCAGGCGGCGGCGCAGCCCCGCCGTCATCGGCTCCGGCCCGCCGCGAGCGAGCGCTTCGACTCGGTCAGCGTGATCCTCGCCACGCGCGCCCAGGCGCGGCCCTTGTGCCGCTGCGGCCCGCCGCGAACCGCCGCGGCCGTGTCCTGCACGGCGCCGGCGCCCATCCCGACCACCGCGCGCCCGAGCAGCGTCAGCCGGACGAGCTGGAAGGTGCGCGGCCGGTGGCGCGCGTGGAAGCGGAGCAGGCTGCGCGAGTGGATCGGCCAGACGTGCGAGCGGTCGCCGCTCGAGGCGCCGCCGGTGTGGTGCGCCTCGACGGTCGGGAGGTAGACGACCTTCGCGCCCGCCTGCCAGGACTGGAGGCAGAGCTCCATGTCCTCGCAGTACATGAAGTAGCCCTCGTCGAGCCCGCCGAGGCGGCGGAGCAGCGAGCTGCGCACGGCCACGCAGGCGGCGATCATCATTCCGACCTCCTCGGGCTCCGTCCCCTCGAGGCAGACGTCGTAGCTGCGCCAGCGCTCGGTCTGGCCGAGCGCGCGGCTGAAGCCGACCGGGAGCACGCGCCGGGCGCGGTTGGCGAGGAGGTTGCCGAAGGAGTCGAGCGGCCGCGCGCTGATCGTGACGCTGTCGTCCGCGGCGCGCAGGCGCGGCCCGACGACGCCGACGTCCGGATGCTGCTCGAGGTACTCGACGAGCGCGCGCGCCGTGGCGGGCGGGACGACGCAGTCGGGGTTGACGAGCAGGACGGCGTCGCCGCTCACCCCGGCGAGCCCCTGGTTGACGGCGGCCGGGAAGCCGCGGTTGTCCGGGTTCGCGATCACGTCCACCGCAGGAAATCGGTCGCGCACGAGGTCGACCGTGCCGTCGCCCGGGGCGTTGTCGACGAGGTGGACGCGAAGGCCCGCCTCGAGCAGCGGCTCGAGGCACGCAACGATCTCGTCCCGCGACTTGTAGGTGACGACGATCGCGTCGGCCACGGCTTCGACCACTCTAGCGTCGGGTGCTGCTAGCGCTCGTGCAGCGGCCATAGCCCGGCCGTCGCCTGTGCCTCGACCATGTCCGGCTCGACCGCGGCGCGGTAGGCCAGGAGCGTGCGGCGCGTGACCTCGTTCCAGGAGCACATGTCGATGATCCGCTCGCGGGCGCCCTGCCCGAGCCGGTGGCGCAGCTCGCGGTCGCCGAGCAGGCGCTCGATCGCCGCCCTGAGCGCGACGGTGTCTCCCGGCGGGACGAGCAGCCCGGTCTCGCCGTCGACGACCAGTCCGAGGAGGCCGCCGACCGCGCTCGCCACGACCGGCTTCCCGTGCGCCATCGCCTCGGCGCAGACGACTCCGAAGCCCTCGCTGATCGAAGGGCAGACGACGACTGCCGCGCGCTCGTAGCGCCGCTCGAGCTCCTCGCGCGAGACGAAGCCGAGCGTGCTCGGGGACGAGCTCGCGAAGCGGGCCGTCGCCGCAGACGACGAGGTTCAGCCCCTTCGTCGCCTCGGCGAGCTGCTTGATCCCCTTCTCCGGCGAGAGGCGGCCCGTGTAGAAGATCTCGAGCGGCTCGGCCTCGTCGACGACGGTCTCGGGGATCGCGATCCCGTTCGGGATCACGAAGACGTGCTCGGCGCCGGTGCTGCGGGCCGCCTCGCCGAGCGCCTCCGAGACGCAGATCACGGCGCGCGCGTGGCTCAGGATCCAGCGCACCAGCCCGGGGTGCTTCCGGCAGAGCCTGAAGTCGTCGAGGAAGCCCCCGGAGATCGTCCCGTGGAGCGTGACGACGAACGGCTTGCCGCAGAAGAGCGCGATCACGCCGCCGGCGAGCCAGTGGGCGTGGACGAGGTCGGCGTCGCGGGCGGCGCGGCGCAGCGCGCGGATCATCGACCAGGCCAGGCGCGGCGCGATCCAGGGGCGCTGCTTGACGTTGTGCATGATCCCGCCGCCGTCGAAGACGAGCCCGTACTCCTTGTAGACGCCCGGGGAGACGACCTCGACCTCGACGTTGCGCTCGCGCAGGCACCGGACCGCGTCGGAGACGAAGCGGCCGGCGAAGTCGTCGTCGTGGCGCGGATACGACGTGGTGAAGACCGCGACCTTCAGCGGCTTCGGGACGGGCTCGAGCTTCGGGCGTCCGGCGACGGCCCGGGGCCGGGTCCGTGCGGTGCGAACGGTGGCCGCCTTCGCTCCCACGCTCATAACGCCTGTATCGGCGCCGTTCCGAGGCCGAGGCATCCCCCCGAAGGGGGACAGCCCGGGCGCCTCGGGACGCCGATGCGCCTGACGTGAAGAAGCTGCTCTGATCGTTCCGCTCGTCGCCGTCGCGGCCTGGCTCGGCTACCGCCATTACGAGGGGCAGCGGCTCGAGCATCGCCTCGGCACGGTCGCGTCGGCGATCGCGCGCCGCCCGGTGGGGGTTCACTGCCAGGGCGAGACCGGCGCGCTGCTCGACGTCGGGCCCGAGCTCGGCACGGTCGAGTTCGACGCGGAGGGGCATCCGGCCGACCACACCGACCTCAAGCACCAGGTCTGCGGCTGGCTCGCGAAGCTCCCCGGCGGCAGCGTCGCGAACGCGGCGACCGCGGTCGAGGTGCTCGCCCACGAGTCGTACCACCTCGCCGGCTTCGAGGACGAGGCGACGGCCGAGTGCTACGCGCTGCAGACGATGCCCTACGTCGCCGAGCAGTTCCACGCGACCCCGCAGCAGATCCGCACGTGGGTCGCGTACTCGTTCGCGCGCTATCCCTCGATGCCGGAGGAGTACGTCTCGCCCGACTGCGTCCCCGGCGGCAGGCTCGACCTCCACTCGTCCGAGAGCATCTGGCCGGGCACCTGAGCGCTCAGCTCGGCTCGAACGTGACCTTGAAGCCCGCCGAGCTCGCTTCCGCGGCGAACGATTTCTGCATCGCCGCCGTGGTGATGCCGTTCACGACCACCGACCAGTGGTCGCACGCGTCCATCTCGATCTCGGCGCCGACGAAGCCGCGCTGGACGACGAGCCCCTTCAGGTTCACGGCCTGGGCGTGGGTCTTCCGGAAGCCGAACACCGCCTCGTAGTCGCCGTCGTCGTCCGCGGCAGGCTCGCAGCGGAGCGTGACGACGAAGCCCGCACTCTTGGCCTCCGCCTTGAACGCGGCGAACTGCTTCAGGTCGGCGAGGCCCGGCAGGGTCACGTAGAAGCTCCCGCAGCCCTTCTCCTCGACGTCGAGGCCCTTGAACCCCTTGGTCTCCGCCTGCTGCCGGAGTGCCTCCGCCGCGGCGGCGGACGAGCGCCGTGCGAACACCGCCTTGAGCCCGCCGGGATGGGGGATCGACTGGCAGGCGTCCGCGCCCTGGGCGGTGGTCGTGGTGGGCTGGGTCGTCACGACCGCTGGTGCCGTCGCAGCGGTCGTGGCCGGCGCCGCCGCGGTCGACGCGGCGCCGCTCGTCGCCTTTGAGCCGCAGCCCGAGGCCGCGAGCGCGAGCATGATCCCGAGGGCGGCGATTGCGGGCCGAAACACGCGCCCAGCTTACCGAGCGGCGCGGTACCGGAACGCCAGCTGGACGCCGAGGGTGCGGGGGTCGCTCGCGCCGTACCGGGCCGGGACGAACGTGTCGCTCTGGACGATCACCTGGAACGGCTGGGCCGGTGCGGGCAGGAGCACGGTCCGCTCCCCCTGGCGGCCGAGGACGAACTGCGCGGCGACGCGCGGCACGCCGTCGAGCGCCCCGATCAGGATCGTGACGTGCCCCGGCACAGCGGCGCCCGACCAGGCGCGGCGGGACGCCGTGACGCGCACGGTGCCCGGGCCCTGCACCGAGAACCGTCTGTACGTGGTCTGCGCGCCGCTCCAGCCGTCCGGGTAGAGCCCCTCCACGACCTCGGCGGCCTGCGACGGCGGCGAGGCCCGGATCAGCGTCCCCCAGGGAGTCCGCGCGAGAATCGCGCCGGAGACCCGGGCGCCCTCGGTGTCGAAGACGTAGGCCGTGCGAGGGAGCGCGGGCGCGATCGCTCCCGTCAGCGGGTCGATCTGGCGGGCCGGGAGAGGAGGCTCGACGATCTCCGCGTTGCGGTTCCAGAAGAGCAGGGTCGCGGTGCGGGAGTCGACGGGCCCGTCCACGAGCACGGCGACCCGGCTGGATCCGGTCGGCAGCACCGGCGGGCCCGATCGTGCGGAGGCCCGCGCCGCGCTTCGTGCCGAGCCGCCCGCCGCGACCTCGCCGCCCGCGAGCACGAGGAGGACGAGGAGCACCACGCCGGCGGTGCGCCACCGCCGGCCGCCCCGGAGCCCGACGACCCGCGGCCCCAGGGTCACGAGCGCGAGGGCGATCATGATCGTGAGCCACCACCCGAGCGGCGCCGAGCCGAGGCGGCGGGCGAGCTCGATCCCGGGCGCGCGCGGCTCGAACGTCGCCGCTCACGGCATGAGGCACGGCGGCGACGGCCAGGGTCGCCACGGCCCCGGCCGCGAGCATCGCCGGGCGGGGGTAGGGGCGGGTGAGCGCGTTCGCGGCGAGCGCAAGGAGGGCGGGGAGGATCGGGAGCAGGGTGAGCTCCACGACGCGCGTCCCGCGGCCGGGCGCGTTCGCGGCCTCGATGCCGCCCGCGAGCGCGAGCAAGACGCTCCCCAGGACGAAGAAGCCGCCGATCGGCGGGCGCGTCGCGCGCCGCCGGTCGAGGGCGGCGCCGAACGCCGCGATCGCCGGCAGCACGCCGAGCCCGAGCGCGAACGCCCCGAAGCCGGCGAGGGAGGATCGCGGCAGGCTCGTCCAGCCGCCGTCCGCGACCAGCGCGAACGCCGGCGACGCGGCGCGGGCGACGTAGTAGCCGGCGTAGGCGAGCGCAGGGACGGCGATCAGGGCCGCTGCGCCCGGCCACTGCGCGAGCCGGCGGGCCTGGAACGAGCGGGCGGCGACGGCGATCACCGCGGCGAGGAGCAGCAGCACGAGCGGCGGCCACGCGGCCGCCGCGAGGGCGAAGCCGGCCAGCGCCGCCGCCCCGCTGCGCGCCTCGCCGGAGGCGAGGTAGCGCGCGAGCCAGAGGGTCGCGAGGGCCGAGAGCGGATAGGCGAGCGCGAGGCCGCCGACCGTCGACGCCGTCAGCGTCCCCGGGGCGAGCACCGCCGCCGCCGCCGCGACTCCGGCGAGGCCGGGGCCTGCGCCGAGCCGGGCGAGGCGGTACGCAGGCCAGCTCGCAGCCGCGACGAGCACCGCTCCCGCGAGCTTCGCGAGCGCGTACCCGGTCCCGACGCTGCCGAGCCAGAGCGGAGCCGAGACGACCGAGTACAGGCTCTGCACGCCGCCCCGCGCGCCGCCGACCAGCACGTTCGCGCCGTCGGCCGCACGGAGCTCGTCGCCGAGCAGGACCGGCGTCGGTAGCCACCGCCCCTGGAGCCAGTGCCAGAGGAGTGCCAGAGCGAAGACGGCGGCTGGGACGACGCGGTCGGGCTCCCGCAGGCGGTCTCTCATTCGACCGCTCGTCTGCGGCGGAAGACCTCGACGAGGAGCAGCGGCGCGAGCACGAGCGACGCGAGCACGTCCGCGCCGACGGCGCGCGGGATCGGCGTCTGCTTGCTCGTCTCGAGCGGGAGCGCGGTGATCGACCACAGGATCCACGTGAACCCGGCGACCGTGAACGCCATCAGCAGCAGGTAGAAGACGGCCAGCCGGTCGAACCGCCGGACGAGCAGCGCGGCGGCGGCGGCGAGCCCTAGCGGCACCGCGATCAGCCACAGGCTCGGGTCGAAGAGGAGCGTCAGGACGATCCGCACCGAGGACGGGATCCGGCCGACGTCGTGCAGCAGTTGCGAGGCCGACGCGCCCGGAGTCTCGCCGCCGAGATGCCGCGAGCTGAACCAGATCCTCCACGGGATCTCGAAGACGAAGGCGATCGCGGCGACGCCGATGACCCGCGGCCAGGCGCGGCGCTTGTCCCTCCACGTGACCAGGATCGCGGCGGCGACGAGGCAGCCGGCGAACAGCTGGCCTTCCCGCTTCGTCGACATCGCCGCGGCGAGCATGACGCCGTAGGGCAGGAGGAGCCAGTCCTCGCGCTCCAGGAGCCACAGCGCGAGCGCCAGGGTCGACGCGACGAAGAAGTAGTCGAGCAGCACGTCGGCCTGGGGCTGGAGCGCCCGCGCGCCGAACTCGGGCATCACGAGCATCACGAGCAGGAAGGGCCAGAGCAGCACGAGCGGGACGCGCGGCCGCAGGAGCCCGGCGACCGCGCCGACGAAGCCGACCATCAGCAGCCAGTACTGGAGGTGCAGGGTCACGGTGTCCGCCGCGCCCATGAAGTGGAAGGCGATCGCGTGCAGCGTCGGCAGGAGGATCGGGTACGTCGCGCCCGGGAGCGTCCGGAACAGCTGCTCGTCGAGGCCGCCGAAGAAGTAGATCGCCTTCGCCTTCGCCGTCCAGAACGCCCACGCGTCGAACGACTCGGGCCCCTGGAGGTGGGCGACGCGGTAGAAGGCCTCGAGGCAGAGGACGGCGAGCGTGGCCGCGAGCACACCGAGGAGGAGCAACGGCTCGCGCCGCGAGCTCCACGTCTCCAGGTGCGGCCTCGGCCGGTGGAGTCGAACTGCGACGGCCCCACCCCCCGCCGCGACCGCGAGCGCGAGCACGACGACGGCGGGAACGGTGACGGGCCCGCCGAAGACGAGGATCTCCGTCGCGAGCACGACGGTCGCGCCGGTGCCGACGAGGTACGCGAGCCCGGAGAGCCGCAGCACCTCGCCCCAGGTCGCGAATCCGCGCGCGGCCCAGACGAGCCCGAGCCCTGCGAGGAGGAAGAGCAGGTTCAGGGCCAGGAGCCCGAGCACGCCGTGCGCGCTCACGGCTGGATCCTCGCGATCACGGCGCCCGTGCCGTCGTTGTACTTCACGTCCAGCCGCCGCCCCCACTGTCCGAGGTCGCAGCCGTAGCAGAGCAGCCACTGCGCGTCCTTCGCATCCGCCGCGCGGCGCGGCAGGAGCCACGTCTGCATGAACGGCGCCAGCGCGGTGAGGGTGATCGGGGTCGAGACCTGGATGTTCGGCCCGGTCTGCGACGACGAATGTCTCGTTCTCGGGGATCAGGGCGGACGCCGCGAGCATGAACGGCGAGGAGATGTCGACGCCGCGCGCGCCCTCGAGCGGCCGGAGCTCAGGGGCCAGCGCGGCGTTCGCCGCGGCACGGCTCTGCAGCTCGTGGAAGGCCGACGGAAACTCGACGAGCCCGGTCACGAGGGCCGCCGCGGCGACGAGCACCGCGCCGGCCTCGGCGGTCCTCGTGCGACTGTCCGACGCTCGCCACGCGGCAATCGCGCGGGACCGGCCCGCGACCTCCAACGGATACTTCACGAGGAGCGCGTCGACCGCGTACGCGGCGAGCAGGAACAGGCTTAGCCGCATGAGTAAGGCCGCTCCCATCGCATGCCGGTCGACCTCGAGACCGCTCAGGTGCCAGGCCAGCAGGTAGTGCGGGTACGTGGTCAGCAGAATGGCGAGCGGGACGAGCTCGACGACCGCCCAGCCGGCGAGGAGGGCGGAGAGGACGGCGAGCGCGAGGGTCGCCGCGATCCACGCGCAGACGGCGGGCACTCCCCGCAGGAACAGGAACTTCTCGGCAAAACGCGGCAACGGGAAGAACCGCCGGCTGGCGTTGTCGTTGTAAGTGAGTATTTCCGGCTCCAACAGCGAGGCGACGGCGCGCTCGCTCGAAGCCGGAGTCTCTTGTCGGCCGTGGAACGGAGCGCCGAGCGCGTACTCGGGATGGCTCAGCAGATACGCGAGGTAGACGTGTCGGCCGTGGTCCTTGATCCACGCGGACTGGGCGAGAGTTGCCTCTGCCGGAAGACCACGTGACTCGAAGTACGTGCGCAGCGATTCGTGCGGCAGAACCCTGTGGGCCACGACGTCCTTGAACGGCTGGAGCCAGCGGTTCCCGGCCTCGGCCGAGGCGTAGTCGGCGGCGAAGATCACGATGCAGCCGACTGCGAGCACGACCTTCAGCCGTCGCTGAGCAGGGTTGACCAGCGTGAGGGCGACGAGGATCCCGACGACGAGAAGCACCTCGGCGTTGGTGTCGCGCGCGAATGCCCACAGCAGGGAGATGGTGAGTACCGCCGCAGCCCAGCCCCGTCCCGGGGTGCTGGACCAACATGATCCAGGCGGCGACCAGCAACGCGGCGAGGGCGAACGTCAACGACTCGCTCAGCAGGAGCGAGTCCCAGAGCACGACCTCGGTCGTTGCGCTGAACCCGAGGACCACGGCGAAGGCCACCGGCCCGAGCCACCGCGTCCGGACGGAGCGCGCGACCGCGGCAGCGAGGAGCAGCCAGGCGATTGTCGAGATCACGAGCTGCGCGATCATCCGCGAGTCGGACGTCGTGAACACCTTGAAGAACAGCGGGATGGTGAAGCCGCGCTGGCCCGTGTAGAACCCCGTGCTGAAGAGCGACAGGTGGGCGACCTGCTCGTAGCCGGCGGTATCCGTCACGCGATCGGCGATGTAGGTGCAGCTGCCGGCGCGAAGCAGAACGTAGAGCGCTGCGAGGGCGCCGTAGAGCCAGACAATCGGATCGGCGTCTCGGACGACGTTCGAGTTCAGCCGTTTCACTCGGGTTCGACCGCCATTCCCTCGCGATTCTCCCAGGATCGGGCGTCACTCCCGCGCCCACACAGCGAGCCCGTCCGACCAGTTAGGCACGAGCGCGTTCAGCTGCGCGAGCACGACGGCACCGCGTTCTTTGCATGCGTGACGGCGCGCTCGAGGCCGTCCCCGTCACCTTGCGCCCGGTCGGGTTGGGTACGCGGTATGCGCCGCGCGCATCGGGCGCTCGATTATCTGCCCGCGATTACGACGTGGGCCGGCGCCCGGCCGGTCACGGCACCGCCTCCGCCGACTGCGCGTCGACGACGTAGGCCTCTAACCCTCCGCCCGCGCTGCGGCGACGCCTCCTCCGACGAGTCCACCCCGACGAGCGAGGTCGGCCGCCGCGCGGCGCGGTCAGCTCCTGCCGATCTTCGAGTCCATCAGCTCTTCGCGACCCGATGCGGACGGCCGGCGGCCGCGCGCCCCGCGCAGCGGCTTGTGCCACAAGCGGATCCGCTCTCGCGCTCGGTGCCGATCGAGCTCACAGGTTGTCGATTCTGAACGGCCAGGACGGAGGTCGCCGTGTTGCCGCGCGTGTCGGAGGCCTGCACCTCGAGCCGGTAGTAGCCGTTCGGGAGGTCGCGGGTGTCGAAGCCGCGGACGAGGTAGAAGTAGTACTGGCCGGGCCGCCCGGCGCGGTTCTGGCGGGTCTCGGGCGAGTAGACGTTCGAGAACAGCCACTCGGGAAGCAGGTAGCGGCGGAAGTCCACCGCGGTCTTCCACGGCGTGGTGCCGATCAGGCGCCAGCGGATGAACGCGGGTGTGACCCGGGATTGCGACCAGGGCGGCGGAGGTGGGATCGGCGGCGTGTCGTAGGCGTCGGTGACCAGATCGACCACGCCCGAGACGTCGGCCGGGTTGATCGTCACGTCGTCGACCGAGGCCTCGACGGAGACGATCGTCGGGGTCGTGTTGTCGAAGTAGGGCGCGATCCCGCCTCGTCGCAGCGGGTTCACGTAGACGTGGTTCCGGCTCTCGGCGAGGTGGACGTGGCCCGCTCCGAACTCGACGTGGCCGAGGAGCTGGTGGAGCGCGACGCGCTGCCCCTCCTTCACGACCGGGTCGACGTGCCAGTAGCCGATCTCGCGCCCGTCCTTCTCGCGCACGGCGACCGAGAAGTGCCGCAGGAAGGCGACCCCGGGGGCGACGGCGTACACCGGCGTCCCGTCCGGGGCCGAGATGTCGATCCCGAAGTGGAATGCGCGGCTGTTCTCGATCGGCGCGTAGTCGACGCGCGGGTCGTCGAAGTAGCCGCGCACCGGATGCGGCCGGTCGAAGGGCTTCACCGGCCAGCCGTAGGCCTGCGCCGCACCCGCGAAGACGAGCGCGACCAGGAGGGTCGCCGCAAGGGTGAGGGGACGCACCGCGCGAAAGTATGGCTGCCACGTACGATCGCCGGTCAGTGAAGGTGCTGCTCGTCTCGCTCTACTTCCCGCCCGCGGGCGGCGGCGGCGTCCAGCGGCCGCTCAAGTTCGCGACCCACCTGCCGGCGCTCGGGATCGAGACGCACGTGCTCGCGCCCGACGACCCGAAGTGGATCCACAGCGACGCAGGCCTGCCGCGTGCCGACGCAGGCCTGGGTCCACCGCACCCGCTACGTCGGCCCGAAGGGCCGGCTCCCGGCCGAGGAGCTCCACGGCGCGACCGGGGTCGACCTCGCCGTTCGGCGCGCGAAGCTGATGGGGCGCCGCTTCCTCGTCCCCGACGAGAACGTCAGCTGGAACCTGACGGCGATCCCCGCCGCGATCAAGCTCGTGCGCAGCGAGGGGATCGACGTCGTGATCACGACCTCGCCGCCGGGCTCGGTGCACTTCGTCGGCGCAGCCGCGAAGCGGATGACCGGCGTGCGCTGGGTCGCCGACCTGCGCGACTCGATCGTCGCGCACCCGCACCGGCGCGCCGAGAGCCTCGCCGTTCGCACCAAGGAGCGGACCGACCGTGCCGTGGCGCAGCTCGTGGCGCGCCAGGCCGACGCGATCGTCACCGTCTCCGAGGCGATCACCGCAGGAGACCCTGCGAGCTCGGCCCGCGCGGCCGGGTGGTCACGATCGCGAACGGCTCCGACTTCGACGACTTCGCCGGGCTCGAGTACCACCGCGGCGACCGCTTCCGCATCACCCACACCGGCAGCTTCTTCGGCAAGCGCGACCCGCGCCCGTTCCTGCGCGCGCTCGCGGGGCCGGGGTTGGAGGACGTCGTCGCGCGCTTCGTCGGCGACTTCCGCTCCACCGACCGCGAATGGGCCGCCCCGCTCGCGCTCGGCGACAGGCTCGAGCTGATCCCCTACGTGCCGCGCAGCCGCTCGCTCGAGCTCCAGCGGGACTCCGACGCGCTGCTGCTGCTGATTCCCGAGGCCGGCGGGCGCGGCCAGGGAGTCCTCTCCGGGAAGGTGTTCGAGTACCTCGCGGCCGAGCGGCCGATCCTCGCCGCGGTGCCGCCGGACGGGGCCGCCGCAGACCTGATCCGCGAGACGGGGGCGGGGGTCGTCGCGCCCGCCGACGACGCCGACGCGCTCTACGGAGCGCTCACGGGCCTCGTCGAGCGCTGGCGCGCCGGGACGCTCGACGGCAGCCCGCTCTCCGAGGAGTGGCGCGACCGGCTCTCCCGGCGCGCACGCGTCGAGGAGCTCGCGCAGCTGCTCGGGGAGGTGGTCGCGTGACCCTCCTTGTGCTCATGAGGACACGAGTTCCGCGAGGAGCGTGAGGTTCAGCCGCGTGACCGCGAGACCTGGAAAGCCAGTTGTAGGCACGGGGCCTGGCTGCGCTTCGCCGATGTACTTCGACTACTAGCTGTCGCGGCGTACCGCGCGGGCTGATCGCGTGCCGACTTCTTGCGGCGTGCGACTTCGGGGCTCGAATCGGTCTGGCGCAACCCTGCGCGGTGACCGGTCCTATCACCCCAGTTCCTGAGCTCAGCCGCCGGGGTCGCGGTGCGGGTCGGCCGCGTGCGGCGGAGATTTGCGCCAGTGCACAGTCTGAGCCCAAGGCCTGCGTGCCCCCGTCATTCGCCCGTTGACTTCGAGCGCAACTTCGCCCGTTGACTTCGAGCGCAACTCCAGGGTTACTCACGGGCGAAGCGTCGACGGACAACGAACACAACCGCGAAGGCGAGGGCGATCGCGCCGAGGACGATTGCGAGGACGGCACCTGCGCCCAGTCCGCCGCCGTTGGTCGCGAAGGCGGCGCCGGCCGGGCCGGTCGGGCTGCTCGGTTTCGCGCCGCCCGCACCAGGGATCACCTCCACGTACTGCGCGACAGCCGAGTCATTCGGCGACTTGGGGGGATTCTTCGCGGCGCTCGAGCTCGCCACGATCAGAGTCAAAGCCACGAGGGCGACGACGGTGAAGGGAATTCGGAGGCGGCGCGACATGCTCGCGAGAGGACGAATGGCAACCACGTACTAGGTACTGTAGCGAACTTGCCGACCGGCCCCGCTCGCACGTTGATGACGATCGCGCACGCGTCCCCGGCCTCCGCCGCCAGCCCGCGCGCCCGGGTCTGGCGCTACTGGCCGTCCGCTCTGGTCGCGACCGTCTGTGTCGCGATCGCGTGGGAGAACGGCGGCTACGGCCTGACGGCGCGGACGATCCTCGCCGTCTGCGTCCTCTGGGCGATGATCATCGGCATCGCCTTCGGGTTATTCCCTCGCGCCGGGGTGACGCGCGGCGGGTTAGCGATCGGGGGGCTCCTCGGGGGTCTGGCGGCGTGGACGCTCGCCTCGACTGCCTGGGCGCCCAGTGCGGGCGCGGCCTTCGATGAGTTCAACCGGGTCTCGCTCTACTTGGCGGTGTTTGCGCTCGCCTCGTTGGCGGCGCCCCGCCGCGACATCGGCCGCTGGGCCGACGGTCTGTGCATCGGCGTCATCGTCACGGCGGTGATCTCGCTCTCGAGTCGGCTTTTCCCGTCGCTGTTTCCGTCGAGTCGGGACATTGGAGCCTTTCTTCCTTACGCGGTGACGAGACTCAGCTTCCCGGTCGGGTACTGGAACGGCCTTGCGGTTCTCGTCGGGCTCGGGTTCCCGCTCTGCCTACGCTCTGCGATCGTCGGCGGCCGTCGGTGGACGCGTGCGCTCGCGATCGCAGCGACGCCACTGCTCGCCTCGGTGGTCTATCTGGCCTCGTCGCGCGGCGGGGCCGCGACGGCCGTGCTCGGCGTGGCGGTCTTTTTCGCCTGCACCGACCGACGCTGGGCTGCGCTGGGCGGGCTGCTCTCGCTCGCGGTGGGCTCCGCTCTCGCGATCGCGGTTCTCGCGGAGCGGCGGACGCTCGTCAACGGGCCTCTCTCGACGGCGACCGCGGCGAGCCAGGGCCGGATCGCGGCGGTGCTGATCTTCGGTTGCTGCCTCCTTGCGGGTGCCCTGCTGTTGGTGGGGGAATGCGCCCTTCGAGGTCGCTTTCGTCCTCGCCCGGCGGCCGGCTGGACGCTCGTCGGCGCGGCTGTCGCAATCGTGGTCGCCGCAGTCTCTCTGTCCCATCCGGTCGGCCGTTTCGAATCGTTCAAGCGGCCGCTCTCGGCGGGGCGGGTGGCGCCGTCCGACTTCGTAACAGCGCATCTGCTCTCGGGCAACGGCAGCGGGCGCTGGCAATTCTGGACGGCGGCAGTCGACGAATTCAGGAGCTCGCCCTTCCATGGACGTGGCGCCGGCTCATACCAGTTCTGGTGGGCGCAGCACGCGAGCTTCACGTATTTCCTCCGAAACGCGCACTCCCTCTACCTGGAGGTGCTCGCCGAACTGGGGATCGTCGGGTTCGTCTTGATCGCGGGAGTGATGCTCGGCGGCCTCGGCGTCGCGGCGTCGCGGGTGCGTGCGGCACGCGGTGACGAGAGGGTGACGCTGGCGGCGCTGACTGCCGTCTTTGCCGTGTTCGCGGCGGCGGCGGCGATCGACTGGGTGTGGCAGCTTCCAGTGATCGCCGTGATCGCGTTTCTCGCCCTGGGGCTCGCGACAGGCCGGGCCACAGTGGAGGAGAGCCGCGGGACGGATCGCGGGACCGCGCGTCAGGGCTCCCGCCGGGTCGCTGTCGCCGTCTCGGTGCTCGTCGTCGCCTGGGCCC
This sequence comes from uncultured Actinomycetes bacterium, assembly GCA_963746005.1. Lineage (GTDB taxonomy): Bacteria > Actinomycetota > Thermoleophilia > Gaiellales > Gaiellaceae > CAVQZA01. The sequence goes on from CAVUZM010000028.1 coordinate 15,502, forward strand.
TGATCTGCGCGCAGGCGATTCCGTGGCTGGCTGCAACCAAGATCTCCGACAGCCAGGCCGCCGTCCGGCGCGGAGACCTCTCGGCGGCGACCAAGAACGCGCTGGATGCGAAGAGTCTGCAGCCGTGGAGCTCCTCGCCGTACTTGCAGCTCGCGCTGGTCGCCGAGCAGCGCGGTGACCTGGCGAGCGCGCGGACCTGGGTCGCCAAGGCGATAGCCCGCGATCGCACTGACTGGGCGGTCTGGCTGATCGCCTCCCGGATCCAGCGCGAGTCTGGGCTCGCCGGGGAGGCCGCCCGGAGTTACGAACGAGCGCGGTCGCTTAACCCGCGCTCAGCGCTGTTCCACGGAGCGGGCTAGGAAACGTTGCTGACCTCTGACAGCCAATTCGACTATCCTCGGCGGTAGCAAACGGAGCGAGGTACGGAAGGTGGCAGCGGTCGCGGCACGAGCTGACGAAACCGCCGCTGTGCCGACCAACGACCCTCCTCGTCACCCGGCGCGACGATCGAGTCTCGCAGACGTTCTCGCTCGAGAACGGCAGGGTGCCTGGCGCGATTCGCTGCTGCGGAGAATGCTCGCTCTCGCCGACCTCGGCGCTGCGCTCGCGGGCAGTGTCTCGCTCGCCGTCGGTGTTCTGGAAACGTCGGCCAGGCGCTCTGGTCGGCCCTCGTGGCGCCCGCCTGGGTCGTTACCGCGAAGCTCCTCGGGCTCTACGACCGCGACCAGCGGTCGCTTCGTCACCTGACCGTGGATGAGTTGCCGCGGATCTTCACGTGGGCGCTCGCCTCGACCGCCGGCCTCGTACTGTTCCTGTCGTGGACGCCAGCCGGACAGCTTTCGGCAGGGGAGGCGCTGCGGGTGGGGGGCGTCGCCAGCGTTGCTGCGTTCATCTTTCGCGCGTGCGCCCGTTCTGTTTGGCGGCGCATCACGCCGCCTGAGCACGCGCTCATCGTCGGCGAGGGGCCGCTGGCGCTCGCCACCCGCGTAAGCTCGAGCTCTTCCCTGACATCCATGTTGTCGTGGCGGGTGAGGTCGGGAGCCTCATCCCCGCCGACCTCACCGGTTTACCCGATTTCTCAGCCGCATCGACCGGATCCTCGTCGCGACCCCGCGTCTGGACGAAGACCTGATCGCCGCGCTCGTCGGCTTCTGCCGCCGGCGCCAAGTCAAGCTCAGCGTCGTCCCGCCGGCGCGCGCGATGTTCGGCACGGTCGTTGAGCTCGAGCCACGTCGCCGACCTCCCCGATGCTCGAGTACAACACCTGGGACATCTCGCGGTCGACTATGCTGCTCAGGCGTGTCGTCGACATCGCGTTCGCAGCGACTCGCCTGGTCGCTCCTCTCGCCACTCCTGGCCGCGATCGCAGTGGCTGATCCTCGTCGACGGCGGTCGCCCGGTCCTGTTCGCGCAGACGCGTCGGGCCAGTACGGCCGGACCTTCCGGATGCTCAAGTTCCGGACGATGGTCGTGGACGCCGAGGACTGCTGCACCGAGCTCGTGCCGATCGAGAGCTCGAGCCGCCGATGTTCAAGCTGCGGCACGACCCGCGCGTCACCCGCGTCGGCCGGTTCCTGCGGCGGACGAGCCTCGACGAGCTGCCGCAGCTGCTCAACGTCCTGCGGGGCGAGATGAGCCTCGTCGGCCCGCGGCCGGAGCAGGTCGAGCTCGTCGAGCGCTACGCCGAGGGCATCGGTTCCGGCTCACCGTGAAGCCCGGCCTGACCGGGCCGATGCAGGTCTACGGCCGCGGCGAGCTGACGTTCGAGGAGCGCCTCGCGGTCGAGCGTGATTACGTCGAGAACCTGTCCGTCGCGCGCGACCTGCGCATCCTCGCGCTCACCGTCGGTGCCGTCGTGAGTGGGCGCGGCGCCTTCTAGGACGCCCGCGCCGGCGGCAGCCGCCCGGCCCGAGGACTCGGTGCTGGACATCGTCGTCGTCTCGTCTCGCAGCCGGCGCCTGCTCGGGGCCTGCCTCGCATCGCTGCGTGAGCACGCGCCCGGTGTTTCCGTACTCGGTGTACGTCGTCGACAACGCCTCGAACGACGGGACCGTCGAGATGGTGCGCACCGGCTTCCCGGAAGCCGAGCTGATCGCGTCCGAGCGCAACCTCGGCTTCGCCGCTGCGAACAACGCGGCGTTCGCCGGAGCCGGGGCCGGTACGTGCTCGCGCTCAATCCGA
>CAVUZM010000029.1:0-78419 GCA_963746005.1 uncultured Actinomycetes bacterium
TCGAACATGCGCTCGCGCTCGTAGCAGGTGACGACGCTGTCGAACAGCTCCTGCTCGGTGCGGGCGTAGTTGAGGTAGTGGTCGACGACGTCGTCGCCGAGCGCGGCCCGCGCCATCGTGCCGTTCTCGAGCGCCGCGATCGCCTCGCGCAGCGAGTGCGGGAACCGCTCGACGTCGGACTCGTACGCGTTCCCCTCGAAGGCCGGCGGCAGCGCCAGCTCCTGCTCGATCCCGTGCAGGCCGGCGGCGATCATCGCCGCGAACGCGAGGTACGGGTTCACGTCGGCGCCCGGGATCCGCGTCTCGGCCCGCAGCGCCGGGCCCTTGCCGACGATGCGGAAGCCGCAGGTGCGGTTGTCGTGGCCCCAGGCGAGGGTCGTCGGCGCCCAGCTCCCGGCCGCGAAGCGCTTGTACGAGTTGATCGTCGGCGCGAAGAAGATCGCGAGCTCGCGCGCGCACGCGATCTGCCCGGCGAGGAACTGCTTGAACGTCTCCGACTCGCCGGCGAACACGCTCTCGTCGCCGCGCCACAGCGAGCGTGGATGTGGCACGAGGAGCCGATCCCGGTGTGGTCCGGCTTCGCCATGAACGTGATCGAGCACCCGTTCAGGTGCGCGATCTCCTTGGCGCCGTTCTTGTAGACGACGTGGTTGTCGGCCATCGTGACCGCGTCCGCGTAGCGGAAGTTGATCTCGTGCTGGCCGGGCCACGCCTCGCCCTTCGAGGTCTCGACCCGCATGCCGGCGGCCTGCATCCCGTTGCGGATCTGGCGGATCAGCGGCTCGTCGTAGGTCGAGGCGAGGATGTGGTAGTCGAGGATGTACGGCACCGACGGCGTCAGGTCGCGGTAGTGCTTCGCGTGCGCCTCGGCGTAGCTCTCCTGGAAGACGAAGAACTCGAGCTCGGAGCCGACCATCGGCGTGAAGCCGAGCGCCGCCGCACGCTCGACCTGCGCCTTCAGCACCTGCCGCGGCGACGGCGCGACCGGCGAGCCGTCGTGCCAGACGACGTCGCACAGGACCAGCGCGGTGCCCTCGAGCCACGGGATGCGCCGCAGCGAGGCGGGATCCGGCTCGAGGTCGAAGTCGCCGTAGCCGCGCTCCCAGCTCGCCATCTCGTAGCCCGGCTGCGGGTTCATCTCCATGTCGAGCGCGAGCAGGTAGTTGCAGCCCTCGACCTCGTGGCCTGCGTCCATCTCCTCGACGAAGAACTCGGCGTGCAGGCGCTTGCCCATCAGCCGGCCCTGCATGTCGGTGAACGCGACGATCACCGTGTCGACCTCGCCGCGGGCGACGAGATCCTTCAGCTCCTCGTACATCAGCATGCGAGCGAGCATATATCCGTCCGGCGGGGCCACGACACTCCGCCCGGGCGCCCTCTTGACAGGGAAGTGCCCATCGGGAGTGAATACCTCGGAGTTCCCGCCGTTGCGGAGGCCGGGATCCGACAAGTCAACGAGCAGGGAGGCGGCAGCATGAGTAGCGAAGCGCCCGCACCTGGCGGGCGATCCACACCTCGGAGGACGAGCAGATCCTCCACCGGCTCGGCTACGCGCAGGAGCTCTTCCGCGCGATGGGCGCGTTCCGGAACTTCGCGATCAGCTTCACGATCATCTCGATCCTGGCGGGCTGTCTGACGTCGTACTACCTCGCCTTCCAGTGGGGCGGCCCGGTCGCGGTCACCTGGGGCTGGGTCATCGTCGGCGTCTTCACGACCTTCGTCGCGCTCTCGATGGCCGAGATCGCCTCGACGTATCCCACGGCCGGCGGCCTCTACTACTGGTCGTCGAAGCTCGGCAGCCCCGCCTGGGGCTGGTTCACCGGGTGGTTCAACCTGATCGGCCTGATCGGGATCATCGGCGCGGTCGGCTACGGCCTCGCGATCTACGCGACGGCGCTCTTCAACCTGCTCTGGAGCTACCCGAACGACATCCACCACATCTTCTATCATCTTCGTCGCCGTTCATGCTCGCCGCGACGCTGGTGAACGTCTTCGACGTGCGCATCACGTCGCTGATCAACGCGATCTCGGCGTACTGGCACGTGATCGGCGTGCTGATCATCGTGTTCGCCTGCATCTTCGTGCCGAGCCATCACCAGTCCGCGTCGTACGTCTTCACGCAGACGATCAACAACTCGGGCTTCCGGGGCACAGCTGGGGCGTCTGGCCCTTCTTCATGGTGTTCGTGATCGGCTCGATCGGGATGGCGCAGTACACGCTGACCGGGTACGACGCCTCGGCGCACATGTCGGAGGAGACGCACAAGGCGTCGCGCGGGGCGGCCGTCGGGATGATCTGGTCGGTGATCGTCTCGGTGATCGCCGGCTTCATCCTGCTCGTGGCGATCACGTTCGCGATCCCGAACAAGATCGCGGTGCAGCAGCAGTTCACCTACATCACGACCTACATCTGGCAGACGTCGATGGGGACGCACTGGGCCGAGTTCCTCCTCTTCATCGTCGTCTTCGCCCAGTTCTTCTGCCTGACGGCGTGCATCACGTCGGGCTCGCGAATGCTGTTCGCGTTCTCGCGCGACCGTGCGGTCCCGGGCCACCAGGCGTGGCGCTGGGTCTCCCGGCACCGCGTGCCGGTCTGGGCTGCGGTCGGCGGCGCGTTCGTCGGCTTCGCCCTCCTGATCCCGACGTGGTGGAACAACCTCGCGGGCTACTACGTCGGCACCTCGGTGGGGACGACCTGCCTCTACATCGCGTTCATCCTGCCGGTGATCCTCCGCCTCAAGGCAGGCTCGAGCTTCGAGAACGGCGCCTGGAGCCTCGGCAAGCACTACAAGTGGATCAACATCATCGCGATCATCTGGGTGGTGTTCATCTCGGTGATCTTCATGCTCCCGACCTCGCCGGCCGGGATCCCGTGGAGGCCCAGCTTCACCTGGAACGCGGTCAACTACGCGCCGCTCACGGTGGGCGGCGCGTTCATCCTCTTCGGCGGGTGGTGGATGCTGTCCGCGAACAAGTGGTTCAAGGGCCCGGTGCGGATGGGCACCGCCGACGAGCTCGAGCAGCTCGAGGCCAAGCAGGAGGACGAGTTCCTTCTGCCGGCCGACACCGAGTACGAAGGCGCCTAGCGCTGCCGAGGGCCGCTCTCCCAGACGACGGGGAGCGGCCCTCTCTCCTTGACCTCGGTCCTACAACGCCATAGATTCGCGCCTCTGGCGGCACGAGACAGGAGGGCTCGATGCACGACGTAGCGTCCCCGGCTCCGGTCGGCGTCGACAGCGAAGACGCCCGGCTCGCGAGCCTCGGCTACAAGCCGCAGCTCAACCGCGTGCTCGGCCTGTTCGCGAACTTCTCGGTCGCGTTCACGTACCTCTCGCCCATGGTGGGCATCTACTCGCTGTTCGTCCTCGGCGTCGCCGCCGCGGGCCCCGCCTACGTCTGGCTCACCTGGATCCCGGTGATCGGGATGCTCTTCGTCGCGCTCGTGTTCGGTGAGCTCGCGAGCCACTACCCGGTGTCCGGGGCGCTGTACCAGTACAGCAAGTTCTCCGTCGGCCCGGCCTACGGCTGGTTCGTCGGCTGGTTCTACGGGTTCGCGCTGCTGATCACCGTCGCCGCGGTCGACACGGGTGTCGTCGGCTACGTCACGAGCCTGACCCACAACTGGTTCGGCTGGAACCTCAACCCTGCCGACCACAACACGATTCTCTGGATCACCGTGATCCTGCTCGCGATCCAGACGTCCCTGAACATCACCGGCGCAAAGGTGATGGGCCGCGTCGCCCAGTTCGGCGTCTACGTCGAGATCATCGGCACGCTCGGGATCGCGATCATCCTCGCGATCCACGGCTTCAACCACGGGCTCGGCTTCCTGTTCTCGACCCAGGACGCGCAGCACGCGTCGCACAACGCGCTCGGGCTGGACTTCAAGGGGAACTGGCTCACCGGCGCTGCGCTCATCGCCGTGCTCGCGCCCGTCTACATCTTCTACGGGTTCGAGTCGGCGGGAGACATCTCCGAGGAGACGAAGGATCCCGGCCGGTCGGTGCCGAAGGCCATGCGCTGGGCGCTGATCTGGGGCGGCCTCGCCTCGTTCATCCTGATCGCGGCGTTGCTGCTCGCGATGCCGAAGACGGATCCGGTGGGCGCGACCGTGAAGGGCGGAGGCGTCCCGTTCATCCTCTCGACGCTGCCGAGCTGGCTGCAGGACTGCCTGCTGCTCGTGATCATCTTCGCGTTCTTCTCGTGCGGCACGTCCGTGCAGGGAGCGGGAAGCCGGTTGGCCTTCTCCTTTGCCCGTGACGGCGCGCTGCCCGGGTCCGGGTGGATCTCGCGGGTCAACCAGCGCTTCAGGACGCCGGTCAACGCGCTGCTGGCGGGCGCCTTTGTCACGGTGCTGTTCGTGCTGCTCGTGTACGTCGCGCCGGCTCACAACTACCATGTCTGGTTCGTCACCTACCCGGCGAATACGAACGCGCTCGTCTCGCTCGTGTCGTTCGGCGTCAGCGGCATCTACCTGTCCTTCCTGCTGACGGTGATCGGAGCCGCTGTCGCGCGTGGGCGTGGGTGGGTCGCGGAGGGGTCGTTCACGCTCGGGAAGTGGGGCTGGCCCGTGATCATCATCGCGATCGCGTACCTCGCGCTGATGCTGATCAACGTGGTGGTGCCGACCGGGCTGACCAGCCCGCGCGCCTACTTCAACCTCGACTGGATCACGCTCGTCGTGATGGCGATCATCGCGATCGTCGGCGCGATCTACTTCCTGATCGGGCGGCCGGACAAGCCGCTGCGGACGCACCTCCACGACGAGCTCGAGCCGACCGGCGCCGAGCGCGGCGAGCACGCCGGAGCATGATCGAGGCGGAGGGCCGGCTCCGGCCGGCCCTCTTCCTTCCGTGTACCGTTTGCGGGGTGCGCGTGATCGCGTCTCCCGAGGTCGTCCACCGCGTCCAGTCGGAGGGCGGGAAGCTGTTCGTCTGGGCGAGGTCGACCCGGTGCTGCAGCGGCAAGCTGACGTTCCTCGAGGCGGCGACCGAGGCGCCGGAGCGCGAGTTCCGCGCCGTCGGCGGCGACGGCTTCGACGTCTTCCTCGACGCCCACCTCGCGCGCACGCCCGACGAGCTCCACGTCGAGCTGCACGGCCGGCGACGCCCGCGGCTCGCCGCGTACTGGGACGGCTGCGCCTACATCGTCTGAGCCCGACAAGGCCTGACCGTCCGAGTCCCGACGAGCCATGTCCCGGTGCCTGGCACCGGGTCCTGTCGTGCTGGTCCAGGTCTAGCCGAGCGCTGTCCGGAAGCGCGGCTCCGCCGCGGTCCGGGCCAGGCGCTCGAAGTGCTCGGCCGCGTAGGCGACGAAGTCCACGTCCAGCTCCGAGAGCGCCTGCTGGACGACTCCCCACATCGCCTCGCGGAAGTCGCACATGAACCGCATCAGCACGAAGCCGTCGGGATCGTCGGCGCCGTAGGCGTCGAGGAAGCGCGCCTCGGCGTCCTCGTCCAGGCCGTTGTTGACCGCGAAGTTCGCCAGGTCGAAGTACGGGTCGCCCATCCCCGCGTACTCCCAGTCGACGATCCAGAGCCGCGAGCCGTCGTTGATGAAGTTCGCCGCGAGCAGGTCGTTGTGGCACGGCCGCTTCGGCACGTTCGCGCGGCGCCGCTCGATCGTGAGCGCGATCCCGTGGGCCGGCTCGTAGTCGGCGGGCACGGGCACGCCGTGCTCGATCGCGGTCGCGCGGTACGCCTCGACGACGCGGAACGCGTCGAAGCGCCCGCCGATCGGCGCCGAGTCGTGGAGCCGGCGCAGCATCCGCGCCACCTCCTCGACGTCGTCGACCACACCGGGCTCGCCCTCGACGAAGCGGGTCACGAGGTAGCCGCTCTGATACCGGAGCACCTCGGGCGCGATCCCGATCCGGGACCCCGCGATGCTCGCCTCGTGCTCGTTGTAGCGGTCGATCCCGAGCAGCTCGGTGTCGCGGCCGCCGATCCGCAGGACGAAGCTCTCGCCGTCCACCTCGACCTTGAAGTTGCGGTTCGTGATCCCGCCGCTGAGCGGCTCGACGCGGGCCTCGCGGCCGGGCCAGAGGACGTCGACCGCCTTCATGCCCGCACGCGCTCGCCGGCCGGGTCGAACAGCGGCTCGGCTGCGACCTCGCCCGCGACCCACTCGCCGAAGATCTCCACCTCGACCCCCTGCCCGGGACCGCGTCGCGCGGCGGGGAGGTACGCGTAGGCGATCGAGCGCTCGACCGTGTAGCCGTAGCCGCCGCTCGTCACCCGCCCGACCGCGTCCCCGTCGACGCGCACCGGCTCGGAGCCGAGCGCGACCGCGCGCGGGTCGGCGAGCACGAGGCAGCAGAGCCGCCGCTCCGGCTCCTGCTCGCCGAGCAGCGCCTCGCGGCCGATGAAGTCGCCCTTGTCGAGCTTGACCGCGAAGCCGAGCCCCGCCTCGAAGGGCGTGTCGTCGGGCGTGATGTCCGCGCCCCAGACGCGGTAGCCCTTCTCGAGCCGCAGCGAGTCGATCGCCTTGTAGCCGCCCGCGACGAGCCCGTGCCCGAGCCCGCCTGCCCAGAGCGCGTCCCAGAGGCGCAGGCCGAACTCGGTCGGGCAGTAGAGCTCCCAGCCGAGCTCGCCGACGTAGGTGACGCGCAGCGCGAGGCAGGGCACCGGCCCGACCGCGAGCTCGCGCGCGCGCATGTACGGGAAGTCGAGCGGGGTCGGCGTCAGCGGCTGCAGGATCTCGCGCGCCTTCGGCCCCCAGAGGCCGAAGCAGGCGTACTGCGAGGTGACGTCCTCGACGGTGACGGAGCCGTCCTCGGGTGCGTTGGCGCGGATCCAGGCGAGGTCGTGCTGGCCGAACGCGGTGCCGGTGACGATCCGGAAGCGGTCCTCGGCGAGACGGGTGACCGTGAAGTCGCACTCGATCCCGCCGTGGCGGTTGAGCATCTGCGTGTAGGTGATCGCGCCGACCTCGCGGGCGACGCGGTTCGCGCACAGTCGACTCGAGGAAGGCGGCCGCGCCCTCGCCCGAGACCTCGATCTTCGCGAACGACGTCTCGTCGAAGAGCGCCGCCGTCTCGCGGCAGGCGCGGTGCCTCGGCGCCGATCGCGGGCGACCAGAGCCGGCCCGCCCAGCCGTGCGGCCGGAGCGACTCGTCGCCGCGCTGCAGCGTTCGGCTCGAACCAGTTCGCGCGCTCCCAGCCCGACTTCTCGCCGAAGGCGGCGCCGAGCTCGCCGAGCCGCGCGTAGGCCGGCGAGAGGCGCAGCGGCCGGCCGGCCTGCGCGCTCGTGGCCCGGGTACTTCACGTCGTAGTAGGTCGAGTAGACCTCGGTCGTGCGCGCGAGCGTGTAGGCGCGCGAGCGGTACGCCGCCCGAAGCGGCGCGAGTCCATCTCCCAGACGTCGAGCGACGGCACGCCCTCGACGATCCACTCGGCGACGAGCTTGCCCATCCCGCCCGCGCCCGCGAGCCCGTGCGCGCAGAAGCCGGCCGCGACCCAGAACCCGCGCACGTCGGTCGGGCCGAGGATGAACTCGTCGTCGGGCGTGAACGCCTCGGGCCCGTTGATCAGCTTCACGACGTCCATCCCCTCGAGGTCGGGGACGCGGCGGATCGCGTTCTCGAGCAGCTGCTCGAACCGCTGCCAGTCCTCGGCGAGCAGCTTGCCGTTGAAGTCCGGCGGGATCCCGTCGAGCGACCACGGCGCCGGGTCGCGCTCGTAGCCGCCCATGATCAGGCCGCCCGACTCGGGCCGGAAGTAGACGAGCAGCGACGGGTCGCGCATCGTCGGCATGTCGGTCGGGAGGCCGGCCGGCTTCGTGACGAGGTACTCGTGCGCCATCGGGACGAGCGGCACGTTGACCCCCGCGAGCGCGCCGATCTCCTGCGCGAACATCCCGCCCGCGTTGACGACGACGTCGGCCTCGATCGTGCCCTTGTCGGTGACGACGCCCTGGACGCGGCCGCGCTCGACCGGGATCGCCGGTCACGCGCGTGTGCGTGAGGATCTCGGCGCCGCCGCGCCGCGCGCCCTCGGCGAGCGCGAAGGTGAGCTGCGAGGGGTCGATGTAGCCGTCGGTCGGGAGGAAGGCCGCGCCGAGCACGCCGTCGGTGGACATCGGCGGGAAGAGCCGCTGCGCCTCCTCCGCGGAGATCAGCTCGAGCGGCAGGCCGAACGTCTGCGCCCAGCCGGCCTGGCGCGAGAGCTCCTCGAGCCGCTCCGGCGAGGACGCGAGCCGGAGCGAGCCGACCTCGCGCCAGCCCGTCTCGAGGTCGACCTCCGCGCCGAGCGTCCGGTACAGCTCGACCGAGCTCATCATCATCTTCGTGAGGGAGAGCGAGCCGCGGAGCTGCCCGACGAGCCCGGCCGAGTGGAAGGTCGAGCCCGAGGTGAGGTCGGCCCGCTCGACGAGGACGACGTCGGTCCAGCCGAGCTTGGTCAGCCAGTAGAGGATCGAGCAGCCGCCGACCCCGCCTCCGATCACGACGACCCGCGCTTTCTCCCTCACGGAGCGACTCTAGATGCGTCAGCCCGCGCGAGGACAGCTCCTCGGCGGCGGCGTCGACCCGGTCGACGGCCGGCTGTCCGGCGAGCCACTCGACGAGCTCGGCCACGCCGTCCTCCAGCTCGACCCGCGGCTCGTAGCCGAGGAGCTCGCGGGCGAGGGAGATGTCCGCGAAGCAGTGGCGGATGTCGCCGACCCGGTAGCGGCCGGTCGGCTCCGGGGGGATGTCGACGCCCATCACCGCCGCCAACCGCACGGCGAGCTCGAGGACGGTGACGCTCGAGCCGCTGCCGACGTTCAGCACCCGACCGTCCGCGGCGGGGGAGTCGAGCGCGAGCGCGAACGCCTCGGCGACGTCGTGGACCGAGACGAAGTCGCGGCGCTGGAGCCCGTCCTCGAAGATCAGCGGCGGCCGCCCGTTCAGGAGGCGCGAGGCGAAGATCGCGAGCACTCCGGTGTACGGGTTCGACAGCGCCTGGCGCGGGCCGTAGGTGTTGAAGAGGCGCAGGGCGACGGTGGGCACGCCGTACGCCGAGCCGAAGAGCAGGCAGAGCCGCTCCTGCTGGAACTTCGAGAGCGCGTAGACCGAGGCGAGCTCCGGCTGCTTCGTCTCGGGCGTCGGCGCGGGGCCGGCGGCCGGCTCCCAGTCGCCGCGCTCGAGCTGCTCGCGCGTCCGCGCCGGGCCGGTGCCCTCGCCGTAGACGCTCATGCTCGAGGCGACGAGGAGCTTGCGGACGGGCCGCTCGGCGAGCGCCTCGCAGAGCACCGCCGTCCCGAGCTCGTTGGTCGAGGTGTACTCGGCCGGCTCGTACATGCTCTGGCCGACGCCGACGCGCGCGGCGAGGTGGACGACCGCGTCGCGTGCCGTCCAGCGCGCGGCCCACCGTGTCCGCGTCGCGGACGTCGCCGACGACGAGCTCCACCTCGGGGCTCAGGTAGCCGGGCCGCGTGCCGCCCTCGTGCACCTGCTCGGTGAGGTTGTCGAGCGCCCGCACGCGATATCCGGACGCGAGCAGGGTGTCGGCGAGGTGCGAGCCGATGAAGCCCGCGCCGCCGGTGATCAGGACGAGCTCTCCCATGCGCCGGAGAGAGTAGTGAGTACGATCGGCGCATGCTTCCCAGCGTCTCGCCCGAGCGGCTGCGCGAGGTCGCGGGCGCCTTCGTCACCGGCGTCACGATCGTGACGACGAGCGCCGAGGACGGGCTCTTCGGCTGCACCGCCAACGCGGTCGCGAGCCTCAGCCTCGAGCCGCCGCTGATGCTCGTCTGCCTCGACCGCGCGGCCAACACGCACCCGCGGATGCTCGCCGCCCGCACCTTCGCGATCAACATCATCCGCGCCGGCGACGAGAACGTGGAGCTCTGCCGCTCGTTCGCGGCCAAGGCCGACGACAAGTTCGCGGGCGTGCCGCACCGGCTCGGGACGACGGGCGCGCCGCTCCTCGAGGCGGCGCTCGCCACGCTCGAGTGCGAGCTCGAGCGCACCTACGAGGGCGGCGACCACACGATCTTCATCGGGCGGGTCGTCGACGCCGCGGTCGGCGAGGGCGAGCCGCTGATCTTCCACCGCGGCCGCTTCTCAGGCCTGCAGTAGCTCCTGCAGCATCGCCGCGTTCGTCGGCGCCTGTGCGACGGTCTCCTCCTCCGGCTCGCCGAGCAGCCCGGGCGGCCCGGGCATCTGCGAGCGGCCGTTGTTGTTGAACATCGCGTAGACGGTCTCGGCGCGCTCGGCCAGCGAGCGCAGCTGCGGCACCCACTCGCGCAGCTCGTCCTCGGAGTAGAGGTAGTCGAACCGCTCGGCGGCGCTGCGCGTGCGCTTGAACCAGGTCCCCGCATTGCGGCCGTGGAAGCGCACGTAGCCGGTGTCGGAGGTGAGCGCGGTGACGGTGGGGAGGATCGAGGGCGGCGTGTCGGCGATCACGTAGGTGAGCCCGCGCTGCTCGAGGAACGAGAGCGTCTCGGCGCGGTTCTCCTCGGCGAGCCAGCTCGGGTGGCGGAACTCGACGAGGAGCTCGTGGCCTGCGAGCTGCGCCTGCGCCCACTCGAGGTAGGCCAGGGACGAGGGGCGAAAGACGATGTACGGCGGCAGCTGGAACTCGATTCCGCCGAGCTTCCCCGTCAGGCGCAGCGGCTCGAGCGCCGAGGCGAACCGACGGAAGACCTCGGCGCGCAGCTCCTCGGAGGGGTGGTCGACGCGGCCGCGCTCGTCCGTCTGCGCCGCCTCGCGCAGGTCGGGCGGCAGCTGCTCGAGCCGCACCGGGTGCCTGGTCATCATCCCGAACGCCTTCACGTGCATCACGAAGCCGGGCGGCGTCCGCTCGGCCCAGCCGCCCACCATGACCGGGTCGGGGAGCCGGTAGTAGGTCGAGTTCGCCTCCACCGTGTCGAACCGCTCGGCGTAGTAGCGCAGGCGCGCCTCGCCGCTCTTGACCGAGGGCGGATACCAGACCTTCGTGAAGGACTCGTCCGCCCAGGAGCAGGTGCCGACGCGGATCACGCCGAGTAGCATCGCGGAAATGCGCCTCTACCTCGCAGGGCCGCTCTTCACCGAGGCGGAGCGCACGTGGCTCGACGGCCTCGCCGCACGGCTGCGGGCGGACGGCTTCGAGTGCTTCGTCCCGCACGAGCAGTTCGACGAGCTCGCGCCGCTGACCCCCGAGGCGGTCTATCGCGTCGACGCCGAGGGCGTGCGCGGCGCGAACGCCCTGGTCGCCTGGCTCGACGGCACCTCCGTCGACGACGGCACCGCGTGCGAGATCGGCATGTTCGCGCAGCTCGTCGCGTCCGGCGACCCGCGCTACAGGGGGATCGTCGGCATCGTCACCGACCTCCGCGCCGAGCGCCGCCGCGGCGCCGTGCCCGGCGACGGCCTCAACCTCTTCGTCTCGGGCGCGATCCTCGCGGCAGGCCGCATCTGCTGGTCGGTCGACGAGGCCGTGGAGGCGCTTCGGGCCTGGCGCGACGAGTGAAGTAGCGGCATGAACCACCTTTGGGGGGAACCGTGAAGTGCCTCCCGGCAACTACAACTGTCCTATCGCCTGCTCCGTTGCGGCGGGAGCAGGCGGGAGACTTCGAACGGTTGGGACGGCCCCGATGCGGCGGGGGTCGTCCCCCCTCCACTGCGGCTATGCGAATCGATCCGAACACCCACGCGTTCGTGATGGCGACGGCGTTCCTCGTCTCGGCGAGCTTCGCGATCCTCGCGATGAACGTGCTCGCGCTCGTCCTCAGCCACCTGCTGGCCTAGTCGCGGCGGCGCTGCCGGATCTTGCGGCGCCCGATCATGTCGCTCAGGGCGGTCGCGATCCAGATGATCAGCGTGGCGATCACGTAGGTGCTCGCGCCGTGGATCGACAGCCCCGAGACGACGAGGTTGACGATGATCAGCGCGACCACCGTCGACACGAGCGCGAGCAGCCCGGCCGTCGCGACCGAGGGCTGGCGGATCAGGATCCGCAGCGTGAAGAAGTTCACGAGGAGGTGCACGACCCAGAAGAGGAGCGTCGCGACGAAGATCGCTCTCGCGCTGGCCGAGAACCCGCTCAGGAACGCGACCGAGAGGACGATCCCGATGAAGATCCCGACGAGCGAGGAGAGGATCCGGATCCCGAACCGGGCGAGCACGGACCGATCCTAGTCGGTATTGACGCGCGGCCCACCGGGTGGCATTGATTCTGGTCGAGCAACGACGGGGGACGGTGTGCGTGGGGCCACCAAATCGTTGCTGCGGCCTGGCGACCTGCAGCGCGCCGAGCGGGGGGATGCTGCATGATCGAGCTCCAGCTCCTCGACGGCTTCGAGGTCCGCCGGGACGGGGCCGCCGTCGCGCTGCCTCGGAGCGCCCGCCGCCTCGTCGCGTTCCTCGCCCTCCACGAGCGCCCGCTCCACCGGATCTACGTCGCCGGCAGCCTCTGGCTCGAGTCGACCGACGACCACGCGAACGCGAGCCTCCGCTCGACGCTCTGGCGGCTCGGCCGTCAGGAGCGGCGCGCTGATCGACGCGGACGGGAATCTCGTCCGGCTCGTGCCGGAGGTCACGGTCGACCTGCACGAGGTGCAGGAACAGGCGCGAGCCGTTCTCCGCGACGACCGGGCGACCGCCGAGATCCTGCGCCGGCTCTGCCTCGCCGGCGAGCTCTTGCCCGGCTGGTACGACGACTGGGTGGTGATCGAGCGGGAGCGCTTCCGGCAGCTGCGGCTGCACGCGCTCGACTCGCTCTGCGAGACGCTCGCCGGTGCGGGGCGCTACGCCGCGGCGATCGAGGCCGGCCATGCGGCGGTCGCCGCCGAGCCGCTGCGCGAGACGGCTCATCGCCTCCTGATCGCGGCCTACCTCGCCGCAGGGAACCGGCGCGAGGCGATTCGCCGGTACCGCCTCTTCCGCGACCTGCTCGAGGACGAGCTCGCCCTGGCTCCGTCGGCGCAGCTCGAGCAGCTCGTCTCGCCCTTGCCGGTTTGGTGACGCGGCGGTGACGGTGTGGAGTCATCATCACGGGCGCGATGACTGCTGCGGGCGACGGGCGTGCAGGCGTGATGATCGTTCGTATCTGGGTCGAGCCCGGCCATGAGCAGAGCCTGCGCGCGCGCCTGACCGAGTCGAGCGACCTCGACTCGCCCGAGCAGAGCACGACGGCCGCCTCGAGCGTCGACGAGGTGGTCGAGATCGTGAGGCGCTGGGCCGAGCAGTTCGCCGACCGCTGAGCTAGGCGTCGGCGACGATCACCGGCGTGTGATCGGGCACGGTGGTGTAGAGGGTGCTCATCACGTCGGTGGGGACGTGGACGCAGCCGTGGCTCGCATAGGGGCCGAGGTTTGAGCCGGTCCCGAACGCGCTCGCGGGCTCGGCCGGGTCGTCGTGCAGGAAGTCGTTGTCGTGGAAGAACATCGCCCAGGTGACCGGCGCGGGCGGGTAGTAGTACGCGCTGCCCTTCGGCCACGGCGAGATGAAGGTGTACGGGCTGCGGCGCCAGGCGATGTCGTAGGCGCCGACGGGAGTCGGCAGCGCCGGCCGGCCGGTCGTCACCGGAGTCTTCAGCACGACGTTCCCGTCCCTGTAGAGGGTCAGCGACTGGGCGCCGAGCCGGATCACGATCGCGAGCGCGCCGGTCGCCGGCGGCGCCGTCTCGGTGACCGGCACCGTCACCGGCGCCCGCGACCCGCTCTGGAGCTCGCGGGTGATCGCGGCCCCGAGCTGCGCCTGGCGGACGGCGATCGCCGGGCGCGACGGCACGACGACCGCCCTCGTGCCGACGAGCGCGACGCTTCCCGTCTGCTGCTTCGTCGCGAGCAGGCCCGCGACGTAGGCGACGTAGTGCTGGACTCTCTCGGGGTCGATCGTGACGTGCACCGGAATGCGCCTCGCGGCGTCGGCGAGCGCGTGCTCGACCGCTCCGGCCACGTCGGCGCGCGCGCCGAGCTGCTGCGGCGTCGCCCTCCACCGCTTGCCGCGGTACTCGAACCGGAGCGGCCGGTCGAATGCCGCGCGCACCTTCGCGAGCGCGGCGTTCGGCGTCAGCCGGCCCACGGCGACCCCGAGGATCGTCGTCCCCGGCGCCAGGCGGGCGACGGCCGTCGCGAACGTCTCGTCGGTGCCAAGCGTCTGGCCGGCGTCGGTGACGACGACGAGGCGGAAGTGATAGGTCGCGCCGGGCTCGAGGCCCGTGATCGAGGCGGACTCGGGCCGGGCGCCGCTCTGCGCGGCGAGCTGGACCGGGGGCGTGCAGGAGCCGTACGCCGTCGAGGTTCCGTACTCGAACGCGGCCTCGCCCTCGCCGCCGAGGGTGTCGGTGCTCCCGAGCAGCGTCGCAGACGCCTGGGTCACGTCTCGCGGCGGACGGCGACGGGTACGTCACGACGGCGCTTCCTCCGGACGGCGCCGTCGACGGGATCGTCTCGGGCAGGCAGGGCGAGGCGGCGGCCCGGCCGGTCGCCGACGTCGCGGCGGTGCCACCCGCGAGCGCCAGCACGGCGCCGACGACCAGTGTCAGCTTGACGCGGCGGCCGAAGGACATGGCCGCAGTGTAGGCGGCCGGCTCAGCCGCGGCCGACGAACGGCATCTTCGTCGCCATCACCGTCATGAACAGCACGTTCGCGTCGACGGCGGCAGGCCGGCCATGTAGACCACCGCCTGCGCCGACCTGGGCGACGTCGAAGGTCGGCTCGGTCGCGATCGAGCCGTCGGCCTGCGGGACTCCGTCGTCTTCATCGCTCCGGTCAGCTCGGTCGCGGCGTTGCCGATGTCGATCTGCCCGCAGGCGATGTCGTACTGCCGCCCGTCGAGCGCGGTCGACTTCGTCAGCCCGGTGATCGCGTGCTTCGTCGCCGTGTACGGCGCCGAGTTCGGCCGCGGCGCCGTCGCCGAGATCGAGCCGTTGTTGATGATCCGCCCGCCCCGCGGCGACTGCTCCTTCATGATGCGGAAGGCCTCCTGCGTGCACAGGAACGCGCCGGTGAGGTTGGTGTCGACCACCGCCTGCCACTCGGCGAGGGTGAGATCCTCCAGCGGGCGGGCCGGGGCGCCGACACCGGCGTTGTTGAAGAGCAGGTCGAGCCGACCGTACTGCGCCCGGATCGTCGCGAACAGCTCCTCGACCGAGCCCGGGTCGCACACGTCGCACGGAACCGCGATCGCCCCGCCTCCGGCCTCGGCGGCCGCCTCCTCCAGCGGCTCGCGGCGCCGGCCCGCGAGGACGACGGTCCAGCCGTCGTGCGCGAGGGCGACCGAGACCGCCCTGCCGATCCCGCTGCCTGCGCCTGTCACCAGTGCGATCTTCGTCATCGTTCGTCCTCGAGGTAGACGCGGATGATCTCATCGAAGCTCGTCTCGGCGCGGAACCCGAGCTCGTGGGCGCGCCGTGCGTCGAAGTTGCGCGGCCAGCCGTCGACGATCCGGGCGATCGTCGGGTCGGGCTCGCGCCGGATCAGCCGGACGGCCTCCTCGCCGCCGGCCTCCCGCAGCGCCGCGATCTGCTCCGCGACCGTGGCCGAGAGGCCGGGCATGTTCAGCGCGCGACGGTCGCCGAGCGCGTCCGTGTCGAGCGTGGCCGCGTGGACGAGGAAGCCGATCGCAGACCGCGGGGACGCGAACCAGTGGCGCACGTCCTCAGACACGGGCAGAACCGCCTCGCGGCCGCTCAACGGCTCGCGGATGATGTTGGAGAAGAACCCGGACGCGGCGAGGTTGGGCGGCCCGGGGCGGACACAGATCGTCGGCAGCCTGATCGCGATGCCGTCGAGCACCCCGCGCCGCGAGTAGTCGGAGAGGAGCAGCTCGCCGATCGCCTTCTGCGTCCCGTAGCTCGTCAGCGGCGCCGTCGCCCGGTCGTCCTCGATCGCCTCCGGGAACGGCGGACCGAACACCGCGATCGACGACGAGAACACGACGCGCGGCCGGTAGTCCCCGCCGATCGCCCGCACGGCGTCGAGCAGCCGCCGCGTCCCGTCGAGGTTGACCCGATAGCCCTTGTCGAGGTCCGCCTCCGCCTCGCCCGAGACCACGGCGGCGAGGTGGAAGATCACGTCGGGCCGCGTCGCAAGGGCCACTTCGGCCGCGCCGGGCGCCGAGATGTCCAGCGCGGTGACGGCCGGATCGGAGGACACGACGTCGACCAGCGACAGCTCCGAGACCGGCGAGGAGCCGAGCGCGCCGTCCTCCGCCAGACGGCTCGCAAGCTTGCGTCCGAGCATCCCGGCGGCGCCGACGATCAGAATCCTCACCGCGCCACAATAGACGAGCTACCTTGACGTATATGGAGTTGCGAGGAACCCCCGGGGTGGCACGGACGGTCGCGCTGCCGGTCGGCTGCATGGCGGGCGCAGCGCTGATCGGCGGCCTCGCCTGGACCGCCGCCGCCTACGGCCGCTGGCTCGGGATCGCGGCCGTGTCCGTCGCGATCTTCGGCCTCTACCGCCTCTTCATCGCCGTGCGGCTACTGGCGCGACGCCGTCGCGTGGCCGACAGCTGGCTCCGGAGCGCCACCGGCGGGTTCGTCCCGCGCGCGTACGCCTGGCGCGCCGCGCAGCTCTGCGCTCCGCGAGAGCGGCGGATGCTCGCCAGGACGCTTCTGCTGATCGAGGTGAGCGCCCACGAGCTGCCGATCGGGCGGCGCGTCCCCCTGTACCTGCCCGCGGTCCTGGAGCACGGGGAGTCGATCCATGCACTCGTCCGGGCGCTCGAGAACCTCGACGAGCCGGTCACTCCCGCCGGGATGCTGCGCGTGATCGACCTCGTGCAGAACGGCGCCGGCCCGCTCTGGGGAGCGACCGGCGGCCCAGCGCTGCGCGACGAGATCTCGGCGACGCTCTCGGTTCTGACGCTCGGCGCGCAGGGATCGGCCCGGGCCACCCGGGCAGCCTGACGGTCAGTGGCCAAGAACCTCCTCGTCGTACTCCTCGGCGATGCGGCGCCCTCCGAGCTCCGGTCGGCGGTCGAGGAGCACGACGACGGATCCGGGCCGCCGAACGTGTACGTCGTCGCGCCGATGCATGTCGGGCCGCTGCACTGGCTGGCGACCGACGAGCAGGACGCCCGTGACGAGGCGAGCGTGCGAGCCCTCGAGGCGGAGTGGATCCTCGGGCAGGAGGCCGTCGGGGGAGAGGCGGGGGAGGCGGACCCGACGCTGGCGATCGAGGACGCCCTCCGCCGCTTCGCCGCGGACGAGATCCTCCTCGTCGGAGGCCCGCCGGACGGCAGCCTCGTCGACTCGATCCGAGGCCTCGGCGTGCCGATCGCCTATGCCGGACGCGGAAACGGCGGGCGCTTCCGCGAGACCGTGCGCGGGTTCACCTCCGGACGAAATGCCGCGACCCCGTTCGTCGCGTTCGTGGGAGCCAATCTCGCGCTCCTCGCTCTCGGCGTGCTGCTCACGCTGATCGTCGCCGCGATCGTCTGGCTCGCCGGCTCGTACTAGGCGGCAGAGCCCACCGGCGCGAGGTCGTCGACGAGGTCGGCGATCGAGTCGACGATCCGTGAGGGCCGGAACGGGTGGCGCTCGGCCTCCTCGCGGCGCGTCGAGCCGGTCAGCACCAGGATCGTGTGCATGCCGGCCTCGAGCCCGGAGACGATGTCCGTGTCCATCCGGTCGCCGATCATCGCGGCGGTCTCGGAGTGGGCGTCGATCGCGTTCAGGGCGGACCGCATCATCAGCGGGTTCGGCTTGCCGACGAAGTAGGGCGCGACGCCGGTCGCACGGCTGACGAGCGCGGCGACGGATCCCGTGGCGGGCAGCGGGCCGTCGGGGGTGGGGCCGGTCGGATCGGGATTGGTGGCGATGAAGCGGGCACCGCCGGCGATCAGCCGGATCGCCTGCGTGATCCGCTCGAAGCTGTACGTCCGCGTCTCGCCGAGGACGACGTAGTCGGGCTCGCGCTCGGTCAGCGTGTAGCCCGCCTGGTGGAGGGCGGTCGTCAGCCCGGCCTCGCCGATCACGAACGCCGAGCCGCCCGGTCGCTGGGTCTCGAGGAACTTCGCGGTCGCGAGCGCGGAGGTCCAGATCGCCTCCTCCGGGACCTCGAGGCCGCTCTTGAGCAGTCGCGCGGCGAGGTCGCGGCGGGTGTAGATCGAGTTGTTCGTCAACACGAGGAACGGCAGCTCGAGCTCGCGCAGCCGCGCGATGAACCGACCGGCGCCCGGGATCGCCACGTCGTCGTGGACGAGCACGCCGTCCATGTCCATCAGCCACGAGTGAATCTCGCGGTGCTTCATCCGCAGTACCGTAGACGACGGTGACTAGACTCGGCCGCGGGATGCTGCTCCAGGCCGAACGCGCGCTGATCGTCCATCACTCCCGGCTGCTTCGGCCCGACGGGCTCGTGGTCGGGACCGCCGGGAACATCAGCATTCGCAACGGCGACCTCGTCGCGATCACGCCGACCTCCGTCGACTACGACGCGCTCGATCCCGGCCTCGTCTGCGTCGTCGGGCTCGACGGCGAGATCGTCGAGGCCGAGCGCGAGCCCTCGAGCGAGCTGCCGATGCACCTCGCCGTCTACCACGCGACCGACGCCGCCGCGATCGTCCACACGCACGCCCCGTACGCGACCACGCTCGCCACCGTGGTCGAGGAGCTGCCGGCGATCCACTACATGATCGCGGAGCTCGGCGGCCCCGTTCGCGTCGCGCCCTACGCGACCTTCGGAACCGACGAGCTCGCGGGCAGCGCGATGGACGCGCTCCGCGGGCGAAACGCGGTGATCCTCGGCAGCCACGGCACGCTCACGTTCGGCGACTCGCTCGAGCAGGCGTACTGGCGGAGCCTGCTGCTCGAATGGCTCGCCACGCTCTACTACCGGGCCACGCTCCTCGGCGAGCCCCGGCTCATCCCCACCGACGAGATCGAGCGGGTCGCCGCCCGGCTCCGGGCGATGCCGACCTAGCCCTCGAGCCGGGCCCGGATCGCGCCGAGGAACCGGGCCGCGAGGACGCCGTCGACGACGCGGTGGTCGACGGTGAGCGTCAGCTCGACCCGCTCCCTGACCGCGCCCACGGCGAGGATCGCGGTCTGGTCGGGGTCGACGATCGCCGTGAAGCGGTCGACGCCGAACATCCCGAGGTTGCTGAGCGTGATCGAGACCGGCGTGGCGGTGAGCTTGCCCTCGCGTGCGAGGCGCACGGCCTCGTCGGTCACCGCGACGAGCTCGGGGAGGTCGAGGAGGTCGGGCTCGGCGATCGTCGGCACGAGCAGCGTCTCCTCGCCGGCCACGGCCAGGCCGACGTCGGCCCGTTCGAGCTGGCGCAGGCGCGGCCCCTCCGCGACCCACAGCCGGTTCACCCCGGGATGCTCGCGCAGTGCGCCCGCCGTCGCCTGCAGCAGCAGATGCGTGTAGGTGAGCCCCGGCGGGCCGGCCGCGAGCCGCGCCGCAGCACTCGTCATCTCGACGTCCACGCCTACGCTGAACTGGGGGATCGTCTGCACCGACCGCGTCAGGCGCTCCGCCACGGCTCGCCGGTGCCGCGACAGCTCGAGCTCGCCCTCCGGCGCGTCGACCAGGGCGAGCACGTCCTGCTTCTCGATGCGCCCTCCCGGGCCGCTGCCCTGGACGGAGGCCAGGTCGATCCCGTGCTCCTGCGCGAGCCGGCGCGCGACCGGCACCGCCTGCTTCTTCTCCGGCCGAAGGGATCTCCTCGCCGGGCGAGCCGACCCAGCCGAGCACGTCGCCGACCGTGACGGTCTCGCCCGGGCCGTGCAGCACGGCGAGCAGCGTGCCGGCGACCGCGGCCTCGACCTCGAGCGTCGCCTTGTCGGTCTCGACCTCGAGCAGCATCTCGCCCTGCTCGACGGTCGAGCCGACCTCCTTGAGCCACTGCACGACCCGCAGCTCGTCCGAGGTCGCCCCGAGCGGGGGCATGCGCACCGGGCGCGCCATCAGTCGCGCAGCTCCCGGATCACGGCCTTGATCCGCTCGACCGACGGGACGACGGCGTCCTCGAGCGACGGCGCCGAGGGCATCGGCACGTCGAACGACGCGATCCGCCGGATCGGCGCCTCGAGGTCGAACAGGCACTCCTCGGCCGCGCGCGCGGCGACCTCCGCGCCCCAGCCGCCGGTGAGCGTGTCCTCGTGCACGATCACGAGCCGCCCCGTCTTGCGCAGCGAGGCCCAGATCGTCTCGGTGTCGAGCGGAAGCAGGGTCAGCGGGTCGATCACCTCGCACTCGATCCCGTCCTCGGCGGCGAGCTGCTCGGCCGCGGCCAGCGCGCGGTAGAGCGCCATGTGCGTGGCGACCACCGTCACGTCGGCGCCCGGCCGCTTCACCACCGCCTGACCGATCGGGACGAGGTACTCCTCCTCCGGCACCTCCGCCGTCAGGTCGAGCCCGCCCGCCTGCTCGCGCCCCTTGCTGCCGTAGAGGAGCTTGTGCTCGAAGACGAGGACGGGGTTCTCGTCCCGGACGGCGCTCTTCAGGAGCCCCTTCGCGTGGTAGGCGTCGGAGACGCAGACGACCTTGAGCCCGGGCACGTGGACGAAGTAGCTCTCGGGGCTCTGCCCGTGCTGCGCGCCGCGGTTCGTCGCGCCGACCGGCGCCCGCATCACGAGCGGCACCGAGACCTTGCCGCCGGACATGTAGCGGAGCTTCGCGGCCTGGTTCACGAGCTCGTCCATGCACTCGAACAGGAAGTCGGAGTACTGCAGGTCGGCGATCGGGCGCATCCCGAGCGCGGCGGCCCCGACGGCTGCGCCGGCGATCACCTTCTCGCTGATCGGCGTGTCGACGATGCGGTCGTGGCCGAACTCCTCGGGGAGGCCGAGGTAGACGCCGAACGCGCCGCCGAAGCCGCCCTCGATCCCGATGTCCTCGCCGATCAGGAAGACGGACTCGTCGCGGCGCATCTCCTCCGCGATCGCCTCGCGCAGCGCCTCGCCGATCGTCAGGCGCCGCGGCTCAGGCGTAGACATCCGTGAACGCCTCCTGCGGGTCGGCGTCGGGCGAGGAGCGCGCGAACTCCACCGCGTCCTCGACCGTCGCCTCGACCTCGCGCTCGATCGCCGCCGCGGCCTCCTCGGCGAGGGCGGCGCGGAGGCGGGGGATCGGGTCGCGCTCCTTCCAGGCTGCCTCCTCCGCGTCCTCCCGGTAGCCGCGCGCGTCGCTGCGGCTGTGGCCGACGAAGCGGTAGGTCTTGCACTCGAGCAGCGTCGGGCCCTCGCCGGCTCGCGCCGCGGCGACCGCGTCGGCTCCGGCCTCGCGCACGGCCAGCACGTCCATCCCGTCGACCACGCGGCCGGGGATGCCGTAGGCGGCGGCGCGGTCGGCGACGTCGACCAGGGCCGAGACGGCGTGGAACGGGGTCGAGGCGCCGTAGAGGTTGTTCTCGCACACGAACACGACCGGCAGCCGGCGGACGGCCGCGAAGTTCATCCCCTCGTGGAAGGCGCCCTCGTTGCTCGCCCCCTCGCCGAAGAAGCAGACGGCGACCTGGTCGCTGCGCCGCAGCTGGCAGGCGAGGCCGAGGCCGGTGACGACGGTGTTGCCGCCGCCGACGATCGCGATCGCGGGCAGCATCCCGACCGCCGGGTCGCCGAGGTGCATCGAGCCGCCCTTGCCGGCGCAGCAGCCGGTCGACTTGCCGAAGAGCTCGGCCATCGCGGCCCGCGGCGTCACTCCCTTCGCGAGCGCGTGCCCGTGCGGCCGGTGCGTGGAGGTGATCCAGTCGGTCGGCCGGAGCACGTCGCAGATCCCGACCGCGACCGCCTCCTGCCCCTGGTACTGGTGGAGCGTCCCCGGGATCTCGCCCTCGAGGAAGAGGTAGTAGACCGTCTCCTCGAAGCGGCGGATCAGGAGCATCTGCCGGTACAGCCCGGCGAGGTCAGGCTGCGCGGCCACTGGCGCCATACTGCCGGATCAGGTTCCGCACCGCCTCGACCATCGCAGCCTTGCCGGTCTCGAGCACGTCGTCGGGCCCGTGGGAGCCGATCGCGGCGTGGACGTCCGGCTCGGCGGGCAGCTCCGCGACGGCCTCGGTGAGGCCGTGGAGGAACGCGCTCCGGAGCACGGTGCCGACGTTGAACTTCGCGACCCCGGCGGCGATCGCAGGCGCGATCGCGTCGGGCGGGAAGCCCGTCGCGCCGTGGATCACGAGCGGGACGGCGACCTGCTCGTGGATCGCCCGCAGCCGGTCGAGGTCGATCGTCGCGCTCCCGTGGGCGAGCAGGTGGACGTTCCCGACCGAGACGGCGAGGCAGTCGACGCCCGTCGCCTCGACGAAGGCGGCCGCCTGCGCCGGATCGGTGAGGCTGGAGGTCCCGCCGTGGACGGCGTCGGGCAGGTTGCCGAGCTCGCCCTCGACGGCCGCTCCGCGGGCGTGCGCGGCGGCCGCGAGCTGCTGCGACGACCTCCGCGATCGGCGCGTGTGCATCATCACGGCGTTGAACCCGGCGTCGAGGCCCCGCAGCGACTGCTCCAGCGTGTGGGTCTCGTTCAGGAGCAGGGCGACCGGCACGCCGCGCCTGGCGGGCGATCTCGCCGCCGAGGGCGCCGAGCAGCTCGATCCCGCCCGCGTCGAACCAGGGCTGGTGCCCGAGCAGGCAGCCGGTGCCGATGATCGCCGGCGCGCGCTCGGCCTCCGCGGCCTCGACGACCGCCTCGAGCGAGTAGCCGTCCCACGCCTCGAAGTACCCGAGCGCGTACCCGCCCGCGCGGGCGTCCGCGAGCAGGGTCGTCAGCGGGGCGAGGGGCACTTCTCGAGGTAGTCGTCGGCCTCGGCGCGTGTGAAGAGCCCGGCCGTGCAGCCGAGCCTCGTGCAGGCGGAGGCACCGATCACGCCGGCGAACTCGAGGCAGCGGCGGAGCGCCCAGCCCTGGAGCAGCCCGTAGACGAGCCCGGCGGCGAAGGCGTCGCCCGCACCGGACGGCTCGACGACGTCGACGCGGGGGGCCGGCAGCTCGATCGTCTCGTCGCGGCTCGCGGCGACGAGCCCTCGCTCGCCCATCGTCACGATCACGGTTCCGGCGCCGAGCTCGAGCAGGCTCTCGGCCTGGCGGCGCGGGTCGCTCTCGCCGGTGAGCGCGGCCGCCTCGTGGTCGTTCGGCACGAAGTAGTCGACCTCGGGCAGGACGCCGGCGACGTCGTCGAGCGACAGCGCCCGGCCCAGCGGGGCGACGACGTCGAACACGACGCGCGCGCCGGCCCGCCGTCGCCCGTCGGAGCTGGGCCGCGAGCTCGTCCTGCGCCAGGGCGGGGAGCACGAGGAAGCCGCCGACGTAGATCACGTCCGGCGCGGCGGCGATCGCGGGGGCGAGGTCGGCGGCGCAGAGCGCTGCGTTGGCGCCGAAGGTGTGGATGAAGCGGCGGTCCTCCCCGGTCACCGGGACGATCACCGACTTCGAGGTGCCGAGGCCGGCGACGCGGCCGATTCCGGTCACGTCGACTCCCGCCGCGCTCAGCTCGTGCCGGACGAACTCGCCGAAGAGGTCGTCTCCGACCTTCGCCACGACGGCGGGCCGCACGCCGAGCCGCGCGAGCGCGATCGCCGCGTTGGCGGCGCAGCCGCCGGTCTCGACCACGAAGTCCTCGGTCGCGACCAGCTCTCCCGGCCCGGGCAGGCGCGCGAGGGGCGGAACGAACACGTCCGCGACGACGATCCCTGCGCAGACGACCGCCGCGCGGTCGCCGCTAGCCATCGGCGACGACTGTCGCGCGCCCGATCTCGGAGTCGGTGAAGACGTCGAGATCGTCCCGGCTCTCGGTCGAGAACTCGGAGACGATCGCCCCGTCGGGCCCGGCCTGGAACCAGTGCAGCGTGGCGGGCGGGATCGTGTACTGGTCGCCCGGCTCGAGCACGATCTCGTGCCAGACGGTGTAGGCGCCCCGGTCGGCGCGGGACGGACGGCAGGCCGGCGCGGGCGTCGGCTCTCCCTCCGTGTAGAGGTAGACCAGGCCCTTGCGGCAGCGGAAGGTCTCCTCCTTGCCCGGCGTCCCGTCGAAGGGCGGATGCAGGTGCTCGGGGCAGGTCTGGCCGGGGAACATGACGAGCTCCTTCGCGCAGACGCGCGGGGTGTTCACGTAGACCACCAGCTCGAGGCCGGTGAGCTCGAGCTCGGCGAGGCCGAAGTCCGCCACCTCGATCTCGCCCTGCTCGGCAGGCGTGAGGACGATGCCCGCCTCCGCGAGTGCCACGGCGGCCCGCGCCTGCGCCTGCTCGATCTCTGCCCGCGTCAGCATCCAGGCGAAGGATAAGGGACGAAAACCGATTCGCGCGGCCGAGCCGTAAAGACCGAAACGCGTCGAGTCCCCCGACGTGAAATAGGCCGTCGCAGGTCGACGTTCTCATGTTCACGACGTTTGGGGGTGGTGTGACCGAGCTAGGGGAAGCAGGAATGGAGCCGTTGCTGCGGGAGGTCCTGCTCAGCGAGCCGGAGATCGCGGCGTGGCTCGAGCCGGACGAGTTCGAGGACGAGATCGAAGAGCCGCCGGTGCCGTCGTGACGGCTTGCACGCCGCGCCGGCCTGGTGCTATCTTTTTTGAAGCGTTGCCCATCACGAGCGGTCGAGGGACCTGGCCCGTCGACACCGCCGCAACCGGGGATCCGTCCCGTCAGGTGCGAACTCCAGCCGCGAGCGGATCCGTCCCGGGCCGTCGAGCGGGAAGATGGAAGGCGCAGCGACCGCTACGGCGGGCGCACCGAAGGCTCCGGGCAACGGGGCCTTTGTCGTTTCCGGGACAAGCGACTCGCCGGGAGCGGCGAGAGAGGAGAGTCAAGTGAGCGAGCTACACCCGGAGACGATCGCCCTCCACGGGGGGCAGGTGCCGGATCCGACGACCAACGCGAGGGCCGTCCCGATCTACCAGACGACGTCCTACGTGTTCGACGACACCCAGCACGCGGCCGACCTGTTCGCGCTGCAGGTACCGGGCAACATCTACACCCGGATCATGAACCCGACGAACGCCGTGCTGGAGGAGCGCGTCGCGCTGCTCGAGGGCGGGATCGCGTCGGTGGCGACAGCCTCGGGGCAGTCCGCAGTCGCCTACTCGGTGCTCAACGTGACGCGTGCGGGCGACAACATCGTCTCGGTGTCGACCCTCTACGGCGGCACCTACAACCTGTTCGCGCACACGCTGCCGCAGTACGGCATCGAGGTGCGCTGGGTCGATCCGGACGAGCCGGAGAAGCTCGCCGAGCTGGTGGACGACAAGACCCGCCTCGTGTTCGCCGAGACGATCGGCAACCCGAAGCTGAACGTGGTCGACCTCCGCGCGTGGGCCGACGCGGCGCACGCGCAGGGCCTGCCGCTGATCGTCGACAACACGGTGCCGACGCCGATCCTGACCCGCGCGTTCGACCACGGCGCCGACGTGGCCGTCCACTCCGCGACGAAGTACATCGGCGGCCACGGCACCTCGATCGGCGGCCTCGTCGTCGACTCGGGCCGCTTCGACTGGACCGCGAACGCCGAGCGCTTCCCGGGACTCACCAAGCCCGACCCGTCCTACCACGGCGTGGTGTGGGCGGACGTGCTCGGCCCGGCGGCCTACATCGGCCGGGTGCGCACGGTCCTGCTGCGGAACACGGGCGCGGCGCTGTCGCCGTTCAACGGGTTCCTGTTCCTGCAGGGCCTGGAGACGCTGCCGCTGCGGATGGAGCGGCACTCGCAGAACGCGCTCGCGGGTCGCCGAGTACCTCGAGGGGCACGACGGCGTCCAGTGGGTCAACTACCCCGGGCTGGAGTCGAGCCCGTACAAGGAGGTGGCGGACCGGATCCTGACCGGCGGGTACGGCGGCCTCGTCACCTTCGGGATCGAGGGTGGGATCGAGGCCGGCCGGAAGTTCATCGAGAGCCTCCAGCTCTTCAGCCACCTCGCGAACATCGGCGACGCGAAGAGCCTCGCGATCCACAACGCGTCGACCACGCACTCGCAGCTGAACGACGAGGAGCTCGCCGCGTCCGGCGTCACGCAGGACACGGTGCGGCTCTCGGTCGGGATCGAGAACATCGACGACATCCTGGCCGACCTCGCGCAGGCGATCGCCGCCGCGGTTCCGGTGGCGGCGTAGCAGGCCCGTGACGCACGACGCCCTCGGGTTCCGTGAGGCCCGCGGCTCGAGCGTCGGGCCGGTGGAGACACGGCGGGTCGTCCTCTGGGGGGAGGACGACCCGCTCGTGCTCGAGACGGGCTCCTCGCTCGCGCCGGTCGAGGTCGCCTACGAGACCTACGGCGAGCTGAACGACGACCGCTCCAACGCGGTCGTCGTCTGCCACGCCCTCACCGGCGACGCCCACGCGGCCGGCCATCACGGCGATCCGGAGCAGCCCGGCTGGTGGGACACGATGATCGGGCCGGGCAAGCCCGTCGACACCGAGCGCTACTTCGTCGTCTGCTCGAACCTGCTCGGCGGCTGCAACGGCACCACGGGCCCGTCCTCGACCGATCCCGCGACCGGCCGGCCCTACGGCCTCCGCTTTCCGCAGTTCACCGTCCGCGACCTCGTGACCGTCCAGCGGCGGCTGCTCGCCCACCTCGGCGTCGAGCGGCCACACGGCGCGATCGGAGGCTCGCTCGGCGGGATGCAGGTGCTCCAGTGGGCGATCGACCACCCGGGAGAGCTCGGGCACGCGGTGCTCGTCTGCCTCTCGACCCGTCTCTCGGCCCAGAACATCGCGTTCTCGTCGGTCGCGCGCGCGGCGATCATGCGCGACGAGCACTTCGCGGGCGGCGACTACTACGAGACCGGCCTGACTCCCGAGGTGGGGCTGTCGGTCGCGCGGATGATGGCGCACATCACCTACGTCTCGGAGGAGGCGCTCGCCCTGAAGTTCGGGCGGACCCGCCAGAACGGCGGCGGCCCGACCTTCGACCCCGACTTCGAGGTCGAGACCTACCTCGACCACCAGGGCGCGAAGTTCCTCGAGCGGTTCGACGCGAACAGCTACCTCTACCTCTCCCGCGTGATGGACTACTTCGACCCGTTCGCGGACGAGGACGCTGCCGTCACCGCGCTCCGCGGCAACCCGACCCGCTTCCTCCTCGCCAGCTTCGACACCGACTGGCGCTTCCCGACCTCGCACTCCCGGGCGACCGCGGAGGTGCTCAAGCGGGCGGGCTGCGAGGTCGTGCAGGAGGAGATCGCGAGCCCGTGGGGCCACGACAGCTTCCTGCTGCCCGTGCCGGAGTACCTCGACCTCGTCGACGGCTTCCTGGGCGACTGAGGGCGATGGCGCTCGACCACGCGCGCGCCGCTCGTGGCAGGGCCGGCCGGGCGCGCCGACGGCAGGATCGTCGGGAAGGAGGCGTTGCGCGGGTACTTCGGCGCCGGGCTCGAGAAGTACCCCGATCTCCACTTCGAGCCGATCGAGCTGTTCGTCGGCGTCGACAGCCTCGTGCTCCACTATCACGGCGCGGCCGGGAGCCGCGTGGCCGAGGTCGTCTTTCTCGACGACCGGGACAAGGTCACCCGCTACTTCGCGAACTACGCGGCCTAGCCGCCGAGGAGCCGCCAGCGCGCCTCCACGTGCGACTGGATCGTCTCGATCTCCTCGGGCGAGAGGTGGGCGAAGCGGCCCTGGGTCTTCAGGAACTCGCTCACCGGCACCTCGTGCTTCGGGCGGAAGGTGATCCGCCACTCGCCGGCGTCGCAGGCGACGAGCGGGAAGTAGCACGACTCGACGGCGAGCCTCACGACCTCGGCGGTCTGGGCCGTCGGGTACCGCCAGCCCGGGGGGCATGCGCCGAACGTGTGCAGGAACCGGAAGCCGCGCACCTCCGCAGCCCTGGCGACCTTGGCCCTGAAGTCCTTGAGCATCGGCACTGATCCGGCGGCGAGCGTCGCGAGATACGGGATCCCGTGGGCCGCCATGATCCGGTCGATGTCCTTCTTCTGCCCGGCCCTCGGGGCACCCACCGGTGTCGTCGTCGTCCAGGCGCCCTCCGGCGTCGCGCCGGACTTCTGGACGCCGGTGTTCATGTAGGCCTCGTTGTCGTTGAGGACGTAGATGATGTCCTCGTTCCGCTCCGCCGCAGCCGAGACGCCGGCGAAGCCGATGTCGAACGTCGAGCCGTCGCCGCCCCAGACGACGACGTTCGTGTCGTCGCGGCCCTGAAGCCGCAGCGCGGCCTTGATCCCGGACGCCTCCGCCGCCGCGGACGCGAACGGCGTCAGGTGGACGGCGACCCGGAAGGCGTTGACGGGCCAGACGCCGGTGATGATCGTCCAGCACGAGGCCGGGATCACGAGGACGGTCTTCGACTTCGGCGCGGCCGCCTCGAGGGCGCCGAGGAAGTGCGCGATGTTGATCGCGGGGCCGCAGCCTGCGCACGCGCTGTGGCCGGGGAGGAGCCTTCTCTCCTGCGTCACGACGTCGTCGAGCCAGACGGCCATCGCTAGATCCCTTCCGGAACCGCGACCGGGCCGCGGCTCTCCGTTTGCGTCGCCGCTCGCGTCGCGGCCAGGATCCACCGCAGCGTGTCCGGGGTGACGTCCGTTCCGCCGACCCCGCAGACGAAGTCGACGGCGGCCTTCGCGTCCAGCCCGAGCGACCGGACGTCGGCGCCGAGCGGGCCCAGCGAGCCGAACGCGGCGACGCGGTCGACGATCGAGACGTACGAGACCCGCGCCAGCGCGGCTGCGAGCGCCTCCGCCGGGAACGGCCTGTAGGCGTGAACGCGGACGACGAGGAGGTCGTCGTCATCGTCGAGCAGTTCCTGCGCGGTGTCCCCGATCGTCCCGATCGCGATCAGCGCCCTGCTCGCGTCCGGGTTGCCGGCGAGCTCGAGCGCGCCGACCTTGCGCCTTCCGAACCGGGTCGTGAACTCCGAGGACACGCCCTCGATCAGGCCGCGCGCATCGTCCATCGCGTCGGCCACGTTCTGCTGGAACGCCGCGTAGTCCTTCGGCTCGGGCAGCTCGGAGTAGGTTCGGGGCCGATCGGGGTCGAGCAGCCAGTCGTCCGGGGCGCGGAAGGGCGGGAGGAACGCGTCGACGGCCGCCTGTTCCGGGACGTCGAGCACCTCGGCGGTGTGCGAGAGCAGGAAGCCCTCGACGCAGATCATCACCGGCAGCATCGCCGTCTCGGCGATCCGGTAGCCGCAGATCACGTCGTCGAGCACCTCCTGCGCCGAGGAGCAGTAGAGCTGGATCCAGCCGGTGTCGCGCTGGCTCATGCTGTCGGAGTGGTCGGCCTCGAGGCTCCACGGCGCCAGGATCGCGCGGTTGACGTTGACCGCGACGAGCGGCACGCGCTCCCGCGAGGCCCGGTGGAGCTGCTCGTGCGCGTAGAGCAGCCCCTGCGACGAGGTCGCGGTGAACGTCCGCACGCCCGCGCGCGACGCCGCGATCACGTACCCGAACATCGAGTGCTCGCTCTCGAGCATCTCGTACTCGATCTCCTCGTGGCCCGCGACGAGGTCGGCGAGCCGCTCGACGATCACGGTCTGCGGGGTGATCGGGTAGCAGCCGATCGCCCGGGCGCGCGCGAGCATCACGGCATACGCCGCGGCCTCGTCGGAGGTCAGCACGACCCGGCCGCGCGGCATCGTCTGGATCATGCTCTGACCTCCTCCATCGCGATCGCGCCGTGCACCGGGCAGACGGCCGCGCAGATCCCGCAGCCCTTGCAGTAGCGGTAGTCGATCGCCATCGAGCCGTCGGCGCGCGTGATCACGCCCTCCGGACAGAAGAGCGCGCAGACCGCGCACGCCGTGCAGTCCTCCGAGAGCACGGGCCGGTCGGTCGCCCACGAGCCGGTCTCGTTCCGGAGCGAGTCCGTGGTGCTGACGGGATACCGGACCGTCCACCGGCGGGGCTGTCCCGGCTTCACGGCCGCGATGGGCGTGTCGCCGGAGAGCCTGTGCTGCCTCGTGCAGCGCGCGTAGCCCTCTCGGGCGGCCGTGACGTTCGCGCCGCCGATGCGGGACGCGACGGCCTGCTCCAGGATCGGCAGCCCGTCCGGAGCGAGCAGCCTCATGCAGGCACCGAGGACGGCCACGTTGCCCAGCGGCCGGCCCTCGGGAGAGAGGATCCCGTTCTCGCGCGCGATCCGCGAGGCGGGGACGCGCGCGATCTCGAACGGGCCGGAGCAGGGAAACCGCGTCGCGCGATTCAGGATCATCAGCCCGCCGGGCCTGAGGCTCGCGATCGCCTGCGGCGACGGGGGCGAGGGCGAGACGACGACGAGGACGTCGCACTCGCGCACCTTGTAGCGGCGGTGGACGGGCTTCTCGTCCCAGCGCAGGAACGCCGAGATCGGCGCGCCGCGCCTCTCGGCCTTGAACTCGGGAAAGCTCTGAACCCAGAACCCGGCGCGGGCGAACGCGTCGGCCAGGATCTGCGAGGCGAGAACGACCCCTTCACCGCCGCGGCCGACGAGCAGCATTTCTTTCATCTCGGGCAAATTGTCGGGCGCCGGCCCTGGCCGGGCATCGGGGAGATCACCTAGCGGCGTTGCCACGAACTCCCTGCGAAGATGAGCGGGTGGAGCGGGTCCGAATCGACAAGTGGCTCTGGGCGGCGCGCTTCTTCAAGACGCGCAGCGAGGCGACCGAGGCGGTCCTCGGCGGCCACGTCCGCGTGGGCGGCGAGCGGGTCAAGCCGGCGAAGGAGGTCCGCGTCGGCG
Organism: uncultured Actinomycetes bacterium; assembly: GCA_963746005.1. GTDB lineage: Bacteria > Actinomycetota > Thermoleophilia > Gaiellales > Gaiellaceae > CAVQZA01. Next base: position 30,513 of record CAVUZM010000029.1, read on the forward strand.
ACACGCTCGAGATCCGCCGCGGCGAGCTGCGCTGGACGGTCACGGTCACGGGCCTAGCCGAGCGCCGCGGGTCGGCGACCGTCGCGGCGACGCTGTACGAGGAGACGGCCGAGTCGCTCGCCGCGCGCGAGCAGCACCGGCTCGAGCGGCGCCTCGCCCGCCCGCTCGGCGCCGACCTCGGCGCGCGACCGACGAAGCGCGCACGCCGCGAGATCGAGGCTCTGCGGCGAGGCCGGCGCCCGCCGGCGGACTAGCGAACTCCCGTAGCGCGCTGCCTCTGCCCTATCGCCCTCTGAGGTGGAGTGCCTGTCGCCAGCTGAGACGGGCGCCGCTTCGCACCAGTGCCCCGGCGTAGATGCGAGATGCGACGCGGGCTGCACCGTAGATGGAGGCGAGCATGATCAGCACCGCGAGGGGGATCTCCCAGCTAGCGACGTGACCGAGCGCAATGCGTGCGGGCATCAAAGTCGGTGTGAACAGTGGGACGAAGGAGAGGAGCCGGATCCACCACGCGGTGGGCGTCGCGATCGCGGCGTAGACGAGAAAGAACCCGAAGATGACGGGCAGTAGGACCGGAAGGGTCACGAACTGGACTTCTTCCTGGCGCGCCACCATCGAGCCGGCGGCGGCCGCCAGGAAGGAGTAGAGGGCGTAACCAAGCAGGAAGAAAAGGAGAATCGAAGGCAAGAGCACCCAGATGGTGTTGGGAATCTTGACGCCCTTGACGGCGGCGTTCGCGATCAAGCCGGCGATGACGACGATCCCGATTTGCCCGAGCCCGACCAGGCCGATCCCGACGACCTTGCCGGTCAGGAGCTGTCGCGGTCGGACGGCAGCGAGCAAGACTTCAGCGGTTCGTGAGGTCTTCTCTTGCGCGACGCCGTTGGCGACCGCCGACGCGTAGAAGGCGAGGGCGAGGTAGAGCAAGATGGCCGCGCTGATCGCCGCGACGCCGCGTGCCGCCTGGTCCGGCGGCGGCGGAGAGAGCACTTCGGTCGAGAACGCAACCGGTGTCAACGCGACTTTGAGCGCCGACGAAGACACGCCGGCCGCCGCGAGCGTCTGGTGGAGGTGGACCTCGTTGATCGTCGAGCGCAGGAGCGCGGAGATCGTCGGTGAGAGGGTGTGCTTCACCTCGGCAGTCGCCGAGCTCCGGCGTGATCCCGAGAGCGACGTCGAGCGAGCCTTGCTCCAGCGAGGAGCGTGCAGCCCCATCACTCGGGATGTCCGAGAGTTGGATCTCGATGTTGCTCGCGGTCGCGGTCGCCTGTAGTGCCGGTCGGAGACGCTGGGCGGAGGCGCCGACCAGCCCGATTCTCGTCGGTCTGGCGGGTTGTGCAGTAGAGCCGGGATGACGATCAGCGCGACGACACCAGGGCCGTCACCGCTGTCAGGACCCAGATCAGCCGGCCCTGCAAGCGCTCGCTGACCTCGCGGTTCACGATCAAGCGCACGGTCGGGGTCCGCTTCATCGAGGCTCCGTCAGTTGTCGATACAGGTCGACCAGACCGGCTGACTCAAAGCCGAAGTGTTCGACGGGACCTGCAGCCTGGGCCGTCTTCAGAATCGCCTGCGGATCGGTGCCGCCGTTCAGGCGGATGAGCTCGCCCGATGGATCGCGCCCTACGACCGTGGCTCCGTCGAGATGAATCAGTCCAGTCCTCGGTCGTATCCACCTTCACACGCAGGTATTGCGGAAATCTCTCTCGGAGCTCGGCGAGCGAGCCCATGGCGAGAACCCGCCCCTCTTCGAGGATGATCACCCGGTCGCACAGCCGCTCGACCAGCTCGAGCTGATGGCTCGAGAAGAGCACGGCCGCGCCGCGTTCGGCCTCTGCGCGCAGGACGCCGGAGAGAACGTCGACGGCAGTCGGGTCGAGACCGGAAAACGGCTCGTCCAACACCAGCAGCTCAGGCCGATGCACAAGCGCGACCGCAAGCTGCACCCGCTGCTGGTTGCCGTGCGAAAGGGCCACGACCCGATCCTGCGCGCGTCCCTCCAGGTCGAGTCGCGACAACCAGCTCCGCGCCTCGCTCGCGGCCGTATCCGAATCGAGCCCGTGTAGCCGAGCGAAGTAGCGCATCTGGTCCAGTACCCGCATCTGCGGGTAGAGACCACGCTCTTCCGGCATGTATCCGAAGCGCAGCCGGTCGTCTGGACCGACGACGTGGCCATCCCACTTCACCTCTCCGCTCGTCGGGCGCAGGATGCCCATCACCGCCCGCATCGTCGTTGTCTTTCCGGCCCCGTTACGACCTACCAGCCCGACGATCTCCCTTTCAGAGACATCCGCCGTCAGGTCGTCAACCACGATGTGTTCTCCGAACCGATGGACGAGATCCGAGATGTGGAGACCTGTGGACTTCGCGGCTGACACCTGAGCAACGAGCTTAGTCTTGGGCGTCGCCGTCACGAGTTCTTCCTGGATGGTCCTAACTGGGCAGCTTTCAAACCCGACTCACGAGTTCGCCCGGCTGCTTGAACAGATCGGAGGACCGAAGTAGCGCCCTCGCAAACGCTCTACTTCATGACTCATTTTACTGGGTCGCGGATTCGCGGTCCAGCAAGCCTTTCAACGCCACACGCCGCGATCTCTGTTATCAGCTGATGAAGCGGTGGATTGCCTCGTTGGCGTTGTCCTGAAACGACGGGTTGGCCAGATCGGGCAAGAAATCCGCTTGGTTGACCAACGGACCCGTAAGCGTGTTCGCCGCGCTGGCGTAGAACACGCCGCTGGACAGGGTCGGGTCGGTGACACCGTCGACCAGCCGCTTCGCTCCCACGTCGAGTTTGTGGGCGAGACCTAGGGCGGGCATGACGTACTTGGCGGCTACCCGCATCGGTAGGGGAAGGTCGCTGGGGGCTTGGGTGCCGGTGGTGTTCCCGGGGCTCACGGTGATGAATCGGCGGTCGGGGTGTTGGCGGGCCAGGTAGGCCATCCAGAGGGCCCCGATGTACTTGGCCTGCCCGAACGCCAGGTTGAAGTCAGGTTTTCTGCCGGCGAAGTAGCTGCCGTCGATGACGGTGGCGAGTTCGTCGGCGGAGGTTGAGACGAAGGATGGCCGTTTCATCCGCAGCTTCGGAACTCCGCGGACTGCTTCACTTCCGGCGAGGACCGCCACCTCGCCAAGCCGATTCTCGGACAGGAGCCCTTCGAGGAGGACGACGTGGCCAAGGACGTTCGTGCGCGAACACCCTGGTGACCCCGTCAGCGGTCAAGTCCATGGCGACTGCGGGCCAATGACACCGGCGTTCATGACCAGCGCGTCGAGGGATCCGTTGATGCCCGCCAGGCCGGCGCGCACCGAACCCAGATCGGCGACATCCATGAGAACGATGTCGAAGATGCGCCGGCCGGTCGCGGCTTCGAGCTCGGCCTTTGCCGTTCTCGCCCGCTCTCGGTTCCGGCACGCCAGGTAGATCCGCGCCATCTCGGGACGCAACGCCAGTTGCCGGGCCACATCCTTGCCGATGCCGGAGTTGGCGCCCGTGATGAGTACCGTCTTTCCTGGGAGTGTGTTCATTGGCAGTTCGGATCTCCTAGTGTTTTGAAGTGTGCACTCCAGTATGTCATACTGTAGTGAAGTGTCAACTCCAATTTATGTAGTAGGACAGGTATGCGGATGTCGGTGACTGGTAGCGATGCAGAGAGCTCCGATGAGCGAACGTTCACAGCCAAGGGGCTAGCCACCCGCGAACGGATCGTCGAAGCCGCGGCGACGCTGATGTATTCGGGCGGCGTGGCAGGCACCAGCTGGGAGGACGTGCAGAACGGGGCCGGAGTAAGCGCCTCGCAGCTCTACCACTACTTCGGTGACAAGCAGGGGCTGGTCCGGGCCGTGATCGCACATCAGACCCGGGCGATCCTCGAGAGCCAACAACCTCCTCTCGCAAGCCTGGACAGTTTGGAGGCCCTGCGGGCATGGCGAGATCTCTTGGTTGAGGGCCGACGTCAAATCCAATGCCAAGGTGGCTGCCCCCTGGGAAGCCTCGCCGGAGAGCTGTTCGAGGCACACCCGGAGTGTCGCGAGGATCTGGTCGACGGATTTGACCGGTGGGAGGGCGCGATTCGAGATGGGTTGCAGACCATGTATAAGCGGGGTGACCTGCGTCGGAGCGCCGATCCCGACCGCTTGGCTACGGCTCTGTTAGCCACCGTCCAAGGCGGGTTAGTCCTTTCACAGGTCCACCGTGACGTCGACCCACTCGAGGCGGCACTGGACACCATCCTCGAACACATCGCCTCACTCACGACCAGGCGTCGTTCTGAGCCCCGCCGATTGGAGTCCCAGCGCTGAGCGAATCCCCGTCTGGAGTTCCCCCGCTTTGATGGACACCTCAGCGACCGGTACACCTGACATCGCGCTGAACAGGCAAAACGTTGTACTTCTTGCAACGGAAAATGGGCCGTGCTGGACTCGAACCAGCGACCTTGGGATTAAAAGTCCCCTGCTCTACCAGCTGAGCTAACGGCCCTGAAAACGAGTCTAGCCCCGCACTGCGGCGAGATAGCGGTCGGCCGAGCGCAGCACCTTGGCCTTCGCGTCGCCGAGCATCACGCGCTCCCACCAGGCTCCGTAGACCCGGTCGAAGTCGAGCGTCTCGAGCACCCCGCGCATGCGCTCGATCTCGCGCGCGGGGAGCGGGATCAGGTTCGGGTAGCTCCACATGAAGCTCGCCCAGTCGCGGTCGGGGACGACGTGGACGGTGTCGCCGGAGAGCATCGCGCCGTTCCACAGCGCCACGGTCGCGCCGGCGAAATGGCCGCCGAGGCGGATCAGCTCGACGCCGTCGGAGGCCTGCACGCGCTCGCCCGACCAGTGCTCGATCCGCGGGCTCGGCCGCATCACCCACTCGCGGTCGGCCTCGTGCAGCAGGATCCGAGCATCGAAGCGGTCGGCCCACTCGACCATCGCGGCGTAGTAGTGCGGATGCGAGATCGCGATCGTGTGGATCCCGCCGGCCCGCTCGATCGTCGCCGCCGCCGTCTTGTCCAGCACCGTCACGCAGTCCCAGAGCACGCCTCCCTCGACGTACAGCGCGCGCTGCCCGATCGCGAAGGCCGGCTCGATGCCGATCCCGAGGAGGCCGGGCTCGAGCTCGCGGACCTCGCTCCGGTAGTCGGGCCCGAGCTCGGTGACCGTCGTCCAGCGCTGGCCGCCGTCGCCGACGTACTGCCGCTCGTCGAGGCAGATCGCGCAGCCGGCCGGGAGGCTCTGCGCTCGGCGCGTACTGCGTGCCGCACGTGGCGCAGACGAAGCAGTCGGTCACATCCCCATCCCGGGCTGCGTCAGGAACGGCACGCTCGCGGGCGCGACCGCGACCCAGACTCCGAGCGCGACGAGCCCGACGGCGAACGCGACGGCCAGCCGCTCGCCGAGCGGCAGCACCTTCTCGGCGAAGATCAGCGCCGCGACGACGGCCATCCACGCGAGGCTCATCACGCCGACCGCGAACAGCACCACCATCAGCGCCCAGCAGCAGCCGACGCAGTAGCCGCCGTGCTCGAGCCCCATCCGGGCCGGGCCGAGCGGCCCTTCGCGCCAGCGGTGCAGCACCCAGTGGAACGGGGTGCGGCAGTGGCGCAGGCAGACGCGCTTCAACGGCGTCAGCTGGTACAGGCCCGCGGCCACGATCGCCGCGCCGGCGACGAGCGGGCCGGCCCGGTCCCAGCCGAGCAGCGACGGATGGTACGAGCGCACGAGCCGGAAGAGGCCGTACGCGACCAGCCCGTAGGCCGTCCAGACGAGGGCGTATCCGCCGACGAACCCGGCGGTCGAGCTGCGCGGCCGGCGGCTCGTCCCGCCCGCGACCTTCGAGTAGACGAGCACCATCGGCGCGGCCGACGGGAGCATCATCGCCACGGTCATCGTCACCCAGACGCCGAGAAACCAGCCGAGTGCGCCGAGGTCGGTGCCCGGCCCGGCGTCCATCCCGCGCATCCGCACGAGCAGCACGGCCCAGGCTGCCAGTGTCGCGCCGAGCAGCGCCGTGAGCACCTCCATCGATTGAGACTAGATCGCCACCATTCGCGGCGTAAAGGGGCTTAGGATTCCGGGTCCCACCGACGAGGAGGACGAGATGGCCGTACTGATGATGCTCGAGCTGCCCGGCGCGACGATCGAGCAGTACGAGCAAACGAACGAGACCCTCGGGATCACCGGCGACGAGACCGCGCCCGACGGGCTGATCTCCCACGCCGTCGGCCCGACCGACGACGGGATCCTGATCGTCGACGTCTGGGAGTCGCCGGAGAAGCTGGAGGCGTTCTTCGAGAGCGCCGGCCCCGCGATGGCGGCGGCCGGGGCCCCTGCGGCCGAGCCGCGCGTCCTGCCCGTCCACAACCACATCGAGGGCGCGGGGGCGAGCTCCGGCGTCCTGATGATCGCGGAGATCGACGACTTCGGCACGGACACCTACGACGAGATGCTCGCGAGCATGCCGGAGCACGCGGACCCGTCGAGCCACCCTGCGACCCAGCACACCGCCGCCGTGAGCGAGAGCGGGGGCATCGTCGTGGTCGACATCTGGGGGTCGCCGGAGGAGTTCGGCGACTACGCCCAGTCGTCGATCGCTCCGGCCGGCGAAGCGGCCGGGATGGCCCCGTTCGAGCCGCGTTTCGTGCCCGTCCACAACCACATGAAGGGCGCGGCCTGAGCGTCAGCGCGGCACTCTGACCATCGACCGCATCGTGGCGCCGCTCGAGACGCGTGTGTCGCCGGTGACCTCGAAGCCGAGGCGCTCGTAGAACGGCACGTTGCGGATGTTGCTCGAGTCCAGGCAGGCGAGGAGGCCGTCCTCGTCGCAGCGGGCGAGGGTCGGCGCAAGCAGTGCGGCGCCGATGCCTCGCCCCTGTGCGTCGCCCCGCACCACGACGCTGTGCAGGGTGAAGTGGGGCTCGGCGGGCCGGTTCGCGACGGTCGCGGCCATCCCGGCGATCACGTCCTCGGCCCGGGCGCCGATCTGACGGCGGATCAGCCCGAGGAATGCCTCGGCCTCGCTCTCGTCCATCAGGGCTACGTCCGGCGCGGTCCAGAGCGCGACGGCGCTCAGGTCGGCGTTCGTGTAGAGGTGCCCGCGCCTCAGCCCGAAGGCGAGGATCAGCCCGAAGGACTCGCGCAGCCGGTCGGCGCGGTCGTCCTCCGCCGGGTAGAGCCAACGGTAGAGCGGGTCGCCGCCGAAGCCGCTGACCTTCGTCTCGACCAGCTCCGGGAGGTCGGCGCGCCTTGCGTGGCGGCAGTGAGTGCTCACGAGCCGGACAGTATTCGCGAAGGTGTACGGTCGCGCGATGGAGTTCGCCGATGTCCTCTCGCGGCGGCGGATGCACCGCGCGTTCCTGCCCGATCCGGTCGACCCCGCTGCGATCGGCCGGATCGTGGGCAGCGCACGGCGTGCGCCGAGCGCCGGCTACTCGCAGGGGCAGAGCCTCGTCGTCGTCACGGACCCGTCGCTCCGGGCCGGGATCGCCGAGCGGTTCCAGCTGCCGTTCGCCGGGGTCGCGCCGCTCCACATCGTCGTCTGCGCCTCGGAGCGGCTCTACCACGAGCGCTACACGCAGGCGGACAAGCTCAAAGGCGGCCGCGAGGTGAGCTGGCCGGTCCCCTACTGGTACGTCGACGCGGGCGCCGCGATGATGCTGATCCTGCTGGCGGCGATCGACGAGGGGCTCGCGGCCTGCTTCGTGGGCAATCCCGACCAGGAGGCGATCCTCCGCGAGCTGCTGGGCCTCCCGGACGACGTCGTCCCGATCGGCGTCGTGCTGATCGGGCGGTCGGCACAGGACTCGAGCGCCGGCGATCTGACGAAGCGCCTGGCCGAGCGCCGTCGTCCGCGCGAGCAGGTCGTCAAGCTGGATCGCTGGACGGACTGAGCGCCCGCTCGAGCTCGGCGCGGTCGGCCGGCGGCCCGTGCGTCGGCAGCGCGAGCTCGACCGGAAGGTCGAGGAGCGGCCGCAGCACCCTTGCCCAGTCGTCGCGCGTGAACCCGGGCTCGGCCCACGTGGCGGGGATCTCGAGCCCCTGGCCGCGGTCGACCAGCGAGTCGCCGAACACGAGCGCGCGATGCTCCGGGATCCAGAGCACGGGGTCCTCGGGATCCGGCGACGGGTAGGCCGCGATCCCGTTCGGGAGCCGGTCGCCGGCGGCGTAGACGGGCAGGCCGAGGCTCGCACTGTCGCGACGGTGCGCGGGGCAGGTGACGACCGCGGCGGTCGCGCGGCCCGCGAGCTCTGCCGAGGTCGAGAGCGGGTCGATCAGGACCAGCGACTCTCCCAGTGCCACGGCGTAGCACGACACGACCTGCGGCCAGCCGTCCGGCCCGCCGTCCTTCGGCGTCCAGGCGGGATGCTCCGCCGTCCAAAGCCACAGGCCGGTGTGCAGCTCCTGCATCACGCCTGTATAGCGGTCAGGGCGGCGACGCCGACGGCGATCGCGACGATCCCGGTGAGCTGGAGCCGTGTGAGGCGCTCGCGGAAGAGGAAGTACGCAGCGACGGCAGCGAGCGCGGCGAACTGCGAGGCCAGCACCGCGGCGACGGCGATCCCGTGCCGCGCGCCGATCGCGTACGAGGCGAAGCCCAGGACCTCGCACAGCCCCGAGGTCACGACGAGCGGCACGGCTTTCCGCGTCAGCCGCAGGCGCCGGGCGACGGCGAGCGGCAGCGCCACGGCCAGGACGCCGAGCAGCCGCGCGGGGAACACTGCCCAGACGAGCGGCAGGACGTCGCTCGCGCGCCCGGTCGCGTAGAGGCTGACGCCGAAGCAGAGGGCGGCGCAGGCGGCGAAGAGGGTCGCGTGGAGCGTGTCGCCGGAGCCGCCGCCCGGTCCGATCCCCGCGAGCGCGACGCCGACCACGATCACGACCAGCATCAGGCCGGCGCCGGCGCCGAGCGTCTCTCCCGTGACGACCGCGAGCACGGCGGCGATCGCGCCCTCGGTCGAGGTGATCGGCGCGACGATCGAGACCTTTCCGACGCGCAGCGCCTTGTAGGCGAACAGGAGCCCGCCGACGTTTCCCGCGCCGCTGAGGGCGAGCCAGACGAGCTCGGGCTTGCCGAGCGCGTCGGGGATCCCCCTGACGAGGACGAGCGGCGTCACGACGACGAAGCCGACGAGCATCACCCAGGCGAGCACCGACCAGGCGCCGATCATCTTCGTCGAGCGCGACGCGCAGAGCGTCGCCGTCGCCCAGCAGGCGGCGGCCCCGAATCCTCCCAGCACGGCGATCACGGGAGGTATTCCTACAGGGTGGTGGTAGCCGCACCGCGATTCGGGTGACTGCATTACTGCGCTCCGATCCGGCGCGGCCTACGCTTCGGGACGTGGATCAGATGTCGCCGATCGGGAGGGTGCTCCTCCGCCCGCTGCGCGCGAGGACCTGGCGCGAGTTCGCGTTCCTCCTGCTCGGCGGTGTGATGGGCATCGTCTCCTTCACGGTCGCCTGGACGGTGTTCGTCACCGGCCTCAGCATGGTGGTCACCCTGGTCGGGATCCCGCTCCTGTTCGCGCTCGCCTACGTCGACCGGGCCATGTCCTGGATCGAGCGCGAGCGGATGAAGGTGATGGGCGAGACGGTGGAGTCGGCCTACCGGCGGTCGGCGAAGAGCGGTGTCTGGCCCCTCGTCAGGACGGTCGCGACCGACACGCAGACGTGGAAGGACCTCACGTGGCACCTGTTCGTCTCGATCTTCACCTTCGCCGCCGGCGTCGTGGCGATCTCGCTCTGGGCCTCGGCCCTGTGGGCGATCGTCTATCCGTTCTACTGGTCGTTCGTCCCGCACAGCGCATTGCCCGAGCTCGGGAGCCGTCGGCTCGACACCTGGAACTTCGCCTTCGCCGTGCTCGGCCTCGGACTCGCGCTCGCGATCGTGACGGCCTGGCTCTGCGCGGCCCTCTCCCGGGCGCAGGTGAGCCTCGCCCGCCTGCTGCTCGCCCCGTCCGATCGCCAGCGCCTCGCCGCCCGGGTCGAAGACCTCACCCGCACCAGGGCCGCGGCGGCCGACGTGCAGGCTGCGGAGCTGCAGCGCATCGAGCGCGACCTCCACGACGGCGCCCAGGCGCGCCTCGTCGCCGTGACGATGGAGCTCGGACGCGCGCGAGAGCGGTTCGACGAGGATCCCGAGGGAGCCCGCGAGCTGGTGGAGTCGGCCCACCGCGAGGCCGCGGCGGCGATCGTCGAGCTCCGCGAGCTCGTCGCGGGCATCTACCCCGCGGTGCTGGCCGACCGCGGGCTCGACGCGGCCGTGTCGAGCGTCGCCTCGTCGAGCAGCGTGCCGGTCACCGTCCACGTGACCCTCGACGGCCGCCTCCCCGCCGCGGCCGAGGTCGCCGCGTACTTCGTCGTCGCGGAGGCGATCGCCAACGTCGGCAAGCACAGCAACGCCGAGCACGCGGAGATCCGGATCGACCGCGCGGGCGACCTCGTCGTCGTGGAGGTCGAGGACGACGGGGACGGCGGCGCCGACCGGGCGAAGGGCACCGGCCTGCGCGGCCTTTCCGACCGCGTGGCGGCGCTGGACGGCCGCGTGCTGGTCTCGAGCCCGACCGGCGGTCCCACCGTCGTGCGAGCGGAGATCCCGTGCGTGTCGTGATCGCCGAGGATCTCGCCCTGCTGCGTGAGGGACTCGTGCGCCTGCTCGAGGAGGCGGGCTTCTCGGTGGTCGCCGCGGTCGCCGACGGCTCGGACCTCCTGCGCGCCGTCGTCACCGAGCGGCCCGACGTCGCCGTCGTCGACGTGCGGCTCCCGCCCTCCTTCCGCGACGAGGGCCTGCGCGCCGCGCTCGAGGCGCGCCGCCGGATCCCGGGGCTCCCGGTGCTCGTCCTCTCCCAGTACGTCGAGCACACCTACGCCGCCGAGCTCCTCGCCGACGGCGGCGGCGGCGTCGGCTACCTGCTGAAGGAGCGGGTCGGCGACGTCCGCGACTTCCTCGACGCGGTGCGCCGGGTCGCAGAGGGCGGGATGGCGATGGACCCCGAGGTCGTGCGCCAGCTCGTCGTTCGCCGCTCCGGGCCGCTCGACGACCTCACCCCGCGTGAGCGGGAGGTGCTCGAGCTGATGGCGGAGGGCCGCTCGAACGCGGCGATCGCGGCCCGGCTCTTCATCAGCGAGAGCGCCGTCGAGAAGCACGTGCGCCGGATCTTCGCGAAGCTGCGCCTTCCGCCCTCGGAAGAGAATCACCGCCGAGTGCTCGCCGTGCTCGCGTTCCTCTCGAGTCAGCAAGGAGGCAAGTGATGAGCGAGATCGACCTGCGGGAGCTCCAGCGCCCGCTCAAGGACGGCTACCGCGCCGATCCGGCCAGCGCGAGGATCACCCTCTCGGCCCGCAGCGGCCAGGGCGACACGCCCGTGGCGTGCTCGGTCGAGGTCGGCCGCGCGCTCCAGGCCGCCGAGGCGCACCCTGGGGTCGGCGGTCCGGGCAGCGGCGCCTGCTCGGGCGACCTGCTCCTCGGCGCGCTCGCCGCCTGCGCCCAGATCACCTGCCAGATGGTCGCCGCCGCGATGGAGATCCCGGTGCGAACCGTCGAGGTGGAGGTCGAGGGCGACCTCGACCTCCAGGGGACCCTCGGCACGGATCGCGACGCGCGGGTCGGCTGCGAGTCGATCCGCGTGCGGTTCGTCCTCGACGCGCCGGAGGCGACGACGGAGCAGCTCGAGGCGCTGATCGAGAAGACCGAGCGCTACTGCGTCGTGCTGCAGACCCTCTTGGATCCGCCGCCGATCGAGGTGTCGAGCGAGGTGAGGCAGCCGCTGTAGCCGCCTCACCCCCTCGGAGCTACCCGCCCAGGAGCGTCGTGACCTTGCCGATCGTCGACGAGATGCCCCCGGACAGTGCGGTGAAGGCGACGACCGCGGTGACCGCGATCACAGCCAGCACGACGCCGTACTCGGCCATCGTCTGGCCTTCCTCCTTGCGCCAGTTCGCTCGCACGTAGTCGAGCAAGTAGCTGAACGCCATCTGAATTACCCCCTCCAGTGGGTCGTTACATGTACATGCGATGTTTCGTCCGCAGGGTCGGCGCGGGCGATCCCTCAGGCGAGGGAACCAGCCAGCTCGGCCAGCTTCGAGACGGTGCGCCAGTTGCGGAGCGTGGCCGTGACGCCCAGCCGGCGCTCGATGAGCGACCCGGTCAGTCGCGAGCCGTGGACGCCGTTCGGGTACACGAGGTAGACCTCGGTGCCGACGAGCTCGAACCGGTCCGGCGCGGGGTCGAACGACGCGAGCGCGCCCGGCTCGACGGGCTCGCGATCGAGAAAGGCCACGTACGTCTGGGACGTGTCGGGGCCGAACGGGGGAGAGCCGGCGATCCGCCTCAGTTCCGCGGCCGTTCGCAGCACGACCGGCGAGGAGACGCCGAAGATCTCCAGCACGGCCTGCTCGAGCTGCCGCGAGAGCGCGTCGCGGTCGGCCGCATCGCTCGCGAACAGCACATTCCCGCTCTGGATGTAGCTGCTCACCGAGCCGAGGCCTGCCTGCTCGAAGAGGTCGCGCAGCTCTGCCATCGGCACCCTGTTGCGGCCGCCGACGTTGATCCCTCGGAGAAGCGCCACCCAGCCGGTCATCGCGCAAGTCTGCCGTGATTGACTGCCGTGGTGGAACGGCGTCGCCGTGGACAGCTCTTCGTCGCGCTCGCGGCGGTCGCGTGGTCGACGGCCGGCGTGCTCCAGCGGGAGCTCACCGTCGACACGGCGACGCAGCTCGCGGGGCGGGCGCTGTTCGCCTTCCTCTTCATCGGCGGGTATGTCGCGGTAGTAACCCGCGGCCGGGTCGTGGACGCGTTCCGCTCGATCGGGACGGCTGGCCTCGCGGTCGCCGCCTGCACGGCGATCGCTTCGGGCACGTTCATCGTCGCGCTGAACCACGCCAACGTCGCGAACGTCCTCTTCATGCAGGCGCTCTCGCCGATCGCGGCGGCGCTGCTCGCCTGGGTCGCGCTCGGCGAGTCGGTCACGCGCCGGACGCTCGTGGCGATGGCGATCGCCGTGCTGGGCGTGGCGCTGATGGTCGGTGGCCCGGGAAGCGGCGGCGCCGTCGGTGTCGGCGCCTCGCTCGTGATGACGCTCTCCTTCGCGGTGGCGCTCGTGATCACGCGGCATCGCCGCGAGGTGTCGATGGCCCCGGCGATCTGCCTCTCCCAGGTCTTCGTCGTCCTGCTGGCCGCGCCGTTCGCCGATCCCTCAAGCATCACGCAGCGGGATCTCGGGCTCCTGATCCTGCTCGGGGTCGGGCAGATGGGCCTCGGCCTGATCTTCCTCGTGATCGGCGCGCGGCTGATCCCGGCCGCCGAGGTCGCCCTGATCACGCTGCTCGAGGTCGTCCTCGGCCCGCTCTGGGTCTGGATCTCGATCGACGAGAAGCCGGCGCCGACGGCGCTCCTCGGCGGCGTCGTGGTGATCGCCGCGGTCCTCCTGCAGACGACGGAGCGGGCCGAAACCCCTGCGTTGGCATAATCCCGGCCTGATGGTGACCTCGCGTCTGGGCGGCTCCGACCTCGAGGTCTCGCGCGTCGGGCTCGGGTGCAACAACTTCGGCTCGCGGCTCGACTCGGCCGCGACGCGGGCGGTCGTCGACGCGGCGCTCGACGCGGGGATCGACTTCCTCGACACGGCCGACATCTACGGCGGCTTCGGGGGCAGCGAGCGGTTCCTCGGCGAGGCGCTCGCGGGCCGGCGCGACCGCGTCGTGCTGGCGACGAAGTTCGGGCACGACATGCAGGGCGGAAACGGCGACGGCCCGGGCGGCTCGCGCGACTACGTGCGGCGCGCGATCGACGCCTCGCTCGCGCGCCTTCGTGCCGACTCGGTCGACCTCTACTACTACCACCGGCCCGACGGCGTGACGCCGATTGCGGAGACGGTCGCCGCGATGAAGGATCTCGTCGGCGAGGGAAAGGTGCGGTGGCTCGGGCTGTCCAACGTCGACGCTCGGCAGATCCGGGAGGCCTTCGAGGTGGCCGAGATCGTCGCGGTGCAGAACTACTACAGCCTGATCCGGCGCGACGACGACGCCGAGGTGCTCCCGCTCTGCCGCGAGCTCGGGATCGGCTACATCCCGTACTTCCCGCTCGAGAGCGGGCTCCTCACCGGCAAGTACCGGCGCGGCGAGCCGGCCCCCGAAGGGTCGCGGCTCGCCGGCACCGACGACGGCCGCCTCGCCGACGAGCGGCTCGGGCGGGTCGAGGAGCTCGAGGCGCTCGCGGCGGGTCACGGCCACTCGCTGCTCGAGCTCGCGATCGGCGGGCTTGCCTCGATCCCCGGAGTCGCGTCGGTGATCGCCGGGGCGACGAGCCCCGAGCAGGCACGCGCCAACGCAGCCGCGGGAAGCTGGCAGCTCACCGCAGCCGAGCTCGCTGAGCTGTAGATGGTTGATGCCACACCTGCCCGCGTCGGGCTGGTGGCCCAGACACGGCGCAGGATCGTCCGGCTCGCCCTTGTCCAGGCTAACCGGCCTGGCCTGCGGGCGATCCGACCGCCCTGCTTGGTCTGAGCCATCCCCAGACGCACCCGGGCATGGCATCAACCATCTCTAGGCCGAGATCAGGACCTCGCCCGCGGAGATCATCGGCGGGCTCACCGCGACATCGGGCGCGTTCTCGGCGAGCCACTCGGCCGCGACGCGGTTCGACTCCTCGGCGCCGCTCTCGTTCGCGAAGACGGTGATCGAGACCGTGCTGCCGTCGGCGATGCGCAGCAGGTAGTAGGCCTCGAACCCGTCGATGCCGCCGATCACGCGCTTCACCTCGTCCTGGTTCTCCACGAGTGCGTCGGCGAGCGCGCTGTTGCCGTGGTAGTACCGCATGGTCGCGTACATGAATCCCCCTCTTTGTAGGTGCGGCCCAGTCTGGCAGGATGCGCGCCTGATGACGACGAACGAGGCGCAGCGGCGACACTGGAACGACGAGTACTTCGCCTCGCTGTGGCCCAGGCAGGAGCGGCTCACGGGCCAGGTGACGAGCCATCTGCTCGACGCGCTGGCCCTGCGGCCCGGCGAGCGCGTGCTCGACGTCGGCTCCGGGGGCGGCAGAGCGACGCTCGAGGCTGCGCGCGCGGTCGGGCCCGACGGGTCGGCGGTCGGCGCCGACGTGTCCGCGCCGCTCTGCCGGCTGGCGAGGGAGCGGGCCGTCGAGGCGGGCGTCGAGAACGTCGCGTTCCAGGTCGTCGACGTCCAGACCGATCCGGTCGACGGTGCGCCGTTCGACGCGGCGATGAGCCAGTTCGGCGTGATGTTCTTCGACGAGCCGGTTGCGGCGTTCACCAGCATCCGGACGCTGCTCGGGGCGGACGGGCGCCTCGCGTTCGTCTGCTGGCAGTCCGCCGACAGCAACCCGTGGTTCCCGGCCGCGGCGTTCGCTCCGTTCGTGCCGCCGCCCCCCGAGCCGGAGCCGGGGAAGAGCCCGGCCGGGCCGTTCGCACTCGGAGACGCCGAACGGACGACCGGGATCCTCGAGGCTGCCGGCTTCGCAGGAATCCTCCGCACCGCGTATGCGCTGGACTGCGACGTGGCGGTCGACCCGATCGACGACGCAGAGCTCACGTTCAGGGGCGTGCGGCCGGACGAGCTCGATCAGGCCCAGGCCGCGTTCCGGGCGCACCTGGAGCAGTTCCGGCTCCCCTCCGGGCTGTGCCGGTTCCCGCTCCGCTTCCAGATCTTCCGGGCGAGTGCCGGATGAGCCGCGAGCCCGACGTCAACGTCGTCGGCGGCACGCTGCTCCCGTGCTCGACCGAGCCGATGACCGGCTTCTACCGCGACGGATGTTGCGCAACGGAGCCGGCGGACGTCGGGAGCCACACGGTCTGCTCGATCGTGACCGCCGAGTTCCTCGAGTTCAGCAGCCTCGCGGGCAACGACCTCTCGACGCCGCGGCCGGAGTGGGGGTTCGCCGGACTCGTCCCGGGTGACCGCTGGTGCGTGTGCGCCCCGCGCTGGCTCGAGGCGTACAACGCGGGCTGCGCGCCGCAGGTCGTGCTCGGCGCCACGCACGCGCGGGCGCTCGACTTCGTCCCGATCGAAGTGCTGACGGCGAACGCGGCGGACTAGCGGCGCCGGTTCGCCGGGTCGGCGAGCGCGGGCGATTCCCAGCCGGTGTCGGCGGGATGGTTGAGGTTGATGCCCGGCGGGACGATCTCGTCGATCCGGTCGAGGGTCGCGGAGTCGAGCCGGAGCTCGGCGGCGCCGAGCTGGGACTCGAGCTGCTCCATCGTGCGCGGCCCGATGATCGCGCTCGTCACCGTCGGGTGCTCGAGCACGAACGCGAGCGCGAGGTGGACGAGGCTGATCCCGAGCTCCTCGGCGAGCTTCGCGAGCTGCTCGGTCGCGGCGAGCTTGGCCTGGTTGCCCGGCAGCGACATGTCGAAGCGTTGGGGGATCCGCAGCGCCCGCCCCGAGGTCGGCAGCTCGACGCCCTCGCGGTAGCGGCCGCTGAGCCAGCCGCCGCCGAGCGGGCTCCAGGTGATCACGCCCATCCCGTAGCGGGCGCAGACCGGCAGCACCTCGGACTCGATCGCACGCACGAGCAGCGAGTACGGCGGCTGCTCGCACGCGAACCGCTCGCGCCCGCGCCGCTCGGCCACCCACTGCGCCTCGACGATCTCGTGCGCGGGGAAGGTCGAGCTGCCGAGGTAGCGGATCTTGCCCTGGTGGACGAGGTCGGTGAGCGCGCCGAGCGTCTCGTCGATGTCGGTCTCGGGGCTCGGGCGGTGGATCTGGTAGAGGTCGATCCAGTCGGTCTTCAGGCGGCGGAGGCTGTCCTCGACGGCCTGGAAGATCCAGCGCCGCGAGTTGCCCTGGTGGTTCGGGTCGTCGCCCATCTGGCCGTGCACCTTGGTGGCGAGCACGATCCGGTCGCGCTTGCCGCCGGCGAGGGCCTTGCCCACGATCTCCTCGGACTCGCCCTGCGCGTACACGTCTGCCGTGTCGACGAAGTTGATCCCCGCGTCGAGGGCCCGGTGGATGATCCGGATCGACTCGTCGTGGTCGGTGTTGCCCCAGGCGCCGAACATCATCGCCCCGAGGCACATCGGGGTGACCTTCACTCCGGTCCGGCCGAGGGTGCGCAGCTCCACGAGCAGGACGATATCTACCCTGGCACGGCGACGTACAGGTGCACCGCGAGCGGCGCGAAGTCGTCGGCGAAGGCGCCGTTCGTCGGCGTGACGGCGCGGTTCTCGCCGAGCACCTGCAGCGACCGCCCGTCGAGCCCCGGCGCGCTGATCGTCGCCTTCACCGGCGCGTAGGTGGGATTGACCGCGAAGACGTAGAACGCTCCGCCGTACGAGCGGGCCGTGGCCTCGACGGGCGCCTGCGGCGAGACGGGCGCCTCCGGCGCGAGGAGCGCGGGGCCGAGCGCCTGGATGTCGTGCCCCATCTGGCCGAGCGCGCCGCTGACGTCTCCCGTCCAGCCGATCGGGAAGAAGCCGAGCCCGTGGGCGCCGCCGACGAGCGCGAGCCAGCTCTCCGCGCGCACGGTCGCGGGCGTCACGGCGAGCGCGCTGTCGCCGAAGGGGCACTGCATGTGGGTCGTCTCGATCCACTGGAAGGTCGGCCTCCCGGCGGCGAGGCGGACGAGCTCGCGCTGCGCGGCGGCCACGTCCGGCAGCGCGCTGCGCCGGCACCAGACCTGGAGCGGATAGAGGTCGAAGCCGACCACGTCGGCCTTCGCCACGAGCCCGGGGTACATCCCCTTGCCGCCCGGGAGCGGCGCGGCGGCGGAGTAGAAGTGGTTCGTGAGCGTGAGGAACCGCAGGCCCTGCGTCGCGGGAAGGTTCGCACCGGTGTAGCCGTGCCCGTCGGCCTCGTCCGGGTAGTACGAGCCGATCACGCCCGACCCGGCCGCGCCCGGCGCCTCGGCGACCGAGAGTCCCTTCCCGGCGAGTGCGCCGACCTGGGCGTCGATCCCGCCGCACGGGTTGTTCATGAACACGTCGATCCCGAGCGCGAGCAGCGGGTCGTAGCTCGGGCACTGGCCCCAGAGCAGGATCGGGAAGAACGGCTGCCCGTCGAGGAGCACGGCGCCGTTTGCCACCGAGCCGGTGACCGGCCCGGTCGGCTCGGACGGGCTCACGGTGACCGTCGACGAGCCGGCGTGGACGTCGTAGGAGGCCGTGAACGAGAGCCCGCCGAGAGTGACGTCGCCGCCGCTGACCCAGATCGTCGGCGGCTGGCCCGCGAGGCCGACCGAGGCGCGACCGCCGCCCTTCCACACGATCCGGATCGCGCCCGGCGCGACGGGAGTGGCCGTGAGCGCCAGGGCCGGCGCGGCCGGCGCGGCCGGCGGCGCGACCGTCGTCGTGGTCGGCGGCGCGCTCTGTTTCGCCTGGTGACCGCGCGAGATCAGCACCCCGGCCACGACGCCGAGGAGGGCGAGCCCCGCCGCGATCAGCCCGTACGAGAGTCGTCGGCCGACGTGCACCGGGCCAGGCTAGCGGTCAGCTGTTAACGATCACCTGCGCATCGGGTGCGAGCGTCGTGCCGAGGTTCGGCCCGAGCACCGTCGCCCGGTAGCGCGAGCCCGTCCAGTCCGGGCGGATCAGCACCGAGAAGCTCCCGTCGGCCTTCGGCGCGACGCCGATCATCCGCGTCCAGCCCGCCTTGCCGCCGCAGGCGAAGCAGTCGAGGTAGACGTAGATGCGCGGGTGCTTCCCCTCGAGCGTGAACGTCGTCCCGGTCACCGGCGCGCCGTGGAAGGAGAGGCTGCCGGTCAGGTGCGTCCCGTCGGAGGAGAGCGCGAGCTGTGTCGGCTGTCCCTGCCAGCGGGCGAGGTGGAGCTCGACCGGCCCGCCGGGTGTGACCTGCCAGGCCTGGAGCGCCCACAGGCGTCCGTCGGGCGTGCGCCTGACCGAGACGGCGAAGGGGATCCCGGCCGCGGGCGCCGGCTTGGAGACGTCGGGCCCGGCCAGCGAGCCGCCGTGGTAGAGCTGGCCGCGCGGCGGCACGAGCACGGAGCCGCCGGACCAGGTCACCTGCGCGTCGCCCTTCGAGTCGACGCGCAGCACCGGGTGGGCGGCGCCGTTCGAGATCCAGACCGATCCCCTCGCTGCGCCGGCGAGCGCGCCGGCGGCGAACAGCAGGACGAGGAGGGAGAGGCGCCTGTTCAGGGTGCGAATCCTATTCCTCTAGGATCGACGGATTCGACTCGGGGTTGCTTTGCTGATCGCCGTCTTCGCGCTCGCGGTGGCGGCCGGCGCGGGGGCGGCGTCGCTGACGGTCGGTGCCTACTACTACGCCTGGTACGGGCCGAACGGCGCGCAGTGGAGGCTCGGCACGCCTCGCGCGCAGCTCGACCGGCCCGAGCAGCCGCTGCTCGGCGCGTACGACAGCGCCGACCCGGCGGTGATCGCCCAGCACTTCGCCTGGGCCCAGGCGTACGGAGTCGACGTGTTCTTCTGCAGCTGGCGCGGCCCCGGCACCTCCGACGACGCCACGATCCGCGACGACCTGCTCCCGTCGCCCGCGCGGGGGCCGACGCAGGTCGCGCTGATGTACGAGTCGCTCGAACGGCTCGGCATCGGGCCCGACAACAGGATCCAGCTGACACCCGAGCTGTCGCAGCGGATGATCGACGACTTCGACTACATGGAGCGCACGTACTTCCAGCAGCCGGGGTACTACCGAATCGACGGCCGCCCGGTGGTGATCGTCTACGCCTCGCGGATCCTGCGCGGCGACGTCGCCGGGACGATCCTGGCGATCCGCATGCACCTGCTCACGACCTACGGCGTGAATCCGTACCTGGTCGGCGACGAGGTCGACTGGGATCTCCCGCCCGACCCGGACCGGATCGCGCTGTTCGACGCGATCACCGGCTACACGCCGTACAGCCGCACGCAGGCGGCCGGCTGGCCGGCTCAGCTCGGCTACCTCCAGGCGATCGGCCGGCGGGCGCGCCAGTTCCAGCGCGTGGCGAAGGCGGAGGGCGTCGCGTTCATCCCGGACGCGCTCCCCGGCTTCAACAGCCGCGCGATCAGGCCCGGGGCCGACGAGCACGTCCTGCCGCGCGAGCTCGGCCCCCGCAGCTCGCAGGTGTCGCTGTTCGCGTCGATGCTCGCGCTCGCCGGCTCCGAGGTCGACCCCTCGCTGAACCTGCTCGCCGTCACCTCGTGGAACGAGTGGAACGAGGACAGCCAGATCGAGCCCACCGCGCTCGGCCCGCCGCTCGCCACGGGCCCGACCTCGCTCACGCAGGACTACCCCTACCAGCCGTATGGCACCTCTCTGCTCGAGGTGCTGCGACGGTTCAAGGACAACTGGGAGCTCAAGCCCCCGTGAGCCGCAAGACTCGTCAGTTGACACTTAGCAGCATCGGGGTCAAGCTACCGTCTCGCGGAGGAGGGAGCCGTGGCGGCCGCACAACCAGCCCCGGATGAACCGAAAAGCGAATCCGATCTCGCCCTTCAGCTAGAAATCGAGAAGGTGAAGCTCGAACGCGAGCGACTCGCACTCGACAATAAGGTTGCGCTTCAGCGAGTCGGGTTCGAAAGCTTACGGCCCGAGCGCCGCATCATCTATTTCCAGTTGGCGATCGGCGCGTCGCTCGTGCTTGCGGGCGGGTTGCTGGTCGCGATCTTTACGTATACGCAATCTGTCGGGACTGCGATTATCGGAGCGGGCGCGGCGCTGCTTCCAGCCGGCGCTGCCGCATCGGCGAACGCGCGGATCTCGGCTTCGACGCCAACTACGACGCCGGACTCGGCGAAGCCGGCGGATACGCCGCCGCCAGAGACGACAACACCGGAAGGCCAGTCGGGCGATGTCCAGAACCCGGGCGGCGAGTAACGGGATCGCCAGGCGAGTGGGTCACCGCCGCGTCGACGTCAGTCCGTTTGATCCGCGGGAGAGCATCGCAACGACGGCGGTCATACTGGCACCGTTCTTGGCCGTTGCACTGCCGTTCATCATCCTCCTTCTGATACCGGGCCCGGCGGGCACGCGCAACGTTCGGCCTACGGCGGGTCGAGGCCTCAGCGAGACGTACGCTTTGCGGAGTGGGTACGTGTCGCACTACCACCTCGGGATGGGGACACTCGTGCTCGACCTGCGCGGATGGAGACCGACGAGGGCACTGAAGGGCACGGTCTGCGTCGACGCGTCCGTCGATACAGGTCGCCTGACCGTCCTCGTTCCTCGTGCATTCCTGGTCGTCGTCAATGCTCACGTCACTATGGGCTCGATCGTGATGTTCGGTCACCGAAGCAGCGGGACCCATGTCTCCAGCGTGCATCGCGATCGGAACTTCGCGATCGCTGCGCCTTTGAGCGAGACACGATGTGTCAGTTCACGTACTTCGTCGGCAAGCCAAACGTCACGAGGATCCGCTTCGCGGCCACGGTTGCGCCTTCGTCTGAATGCAACGGCAGGGACGATCGAAATTCGTCGTGCCATGGCCAAAGCAAGCTGACGACCTGCGGCATTTCCCCGGCCGCCCCTTCTCAACCCGGGCGGCGGGTATTCTCGATGCAAGCCGCCCCCATCGACTAGCGGCCCAGGTCACGGCCCTTTCAAGGCCGTAGCGCGGGTTCGAATCCCGCTGGGGGCATTTCCGTTGTGCTCCGCGCCACAATGTCGCAGTGCGTGCGGTCGTGATCAGCCGCTTTGGCGGCCCCGGGGTGCTGGAGATGATGGAGGTTCCGGACCCGGTTCCGGGCCCGCGCGAGGTTCGGATCCCTGTCCATGCTGCCGCGGTCAACCCGGTCGATGCTTCGAACCGCGCCGACGGCACCTGGGCGGGCCTGCGTCTGCCGGCGATCATCGGTTCCGACTTCTCCGGGGTGATCGACTCCGTCGGAGCGAACGTCGGCGAATGGCATCGCGGCGACGAGGTTTTCGGCGCCGCCCCTTTCCGCGGGGGCCTGCAGGGCACCTACGCCGAGTTCCATGTCGCCGATTCCGAGACGATCGCGCGCAAGCCTGCGAATCTCTCGCACGTCGAGGCGGCCGCGGTGCCGCTCGCAGGCGGAACGGCTCACTCGGTGATCAATCGTCGCCTCTGTGTCGAGCCCGGAGAACGGGTGCTGATCCACGGTGCCGGCGGCGGGGTCGGCGTCTTTGCCGTTCAGCTGGTCGCAGCAGCCGGTGCTCAGGCGATTGCGCTTGCAAGCCGGCGACACCACGAACTCCTGCTTCGGCTGGGCGCAACCACGGCGATCGACTACCGCGACCCCGATGCGCTCGCAACCGCGCAGCAGCACGCCGGCGGAGAGTTCGATGCCGTCGCCGATTTCGTCGGCGGTACCTGCCTCTCGAGCAGCCTCGCCCGGATTCGTGAGGGCGGACGCGCCGCGACGATCGTCGAGCTGACGGGCGACCTCGACCTCGCGATCGACCGGAACATCACGGTGCATGGAGTCTTGCTCGACCACAGTGACCGCAGCCTGTTCGACGAGCTTCGCGCCGCGATCGAAGCCGGGCAGCTCAGGCCAGTCGTCAGCACCGTGCTTCCACTCGAGCAGGTCGTGGAAGCACACCGGCTGCTCGAGGCCGGACACGTCCAAGGCAAGCTCGTCCTCGCAATCCGCGCCTAGATGACGTGCCTCGACAGGTTGTGGACGGCTGAGTAGGTCATCCGGGCCTCCTTCGAGGCTGTGGGTCTGCGAAGGCTCACAGTCGAAGGAGGGACCCGGATGGGGCTTCACCGTAACGCTCGGCTCGGACTGGCTGGCCGGCGGGCGCTGGTCGCGGATGTCGAGGCTGGTTGTTCGTGTCGTGAGGCGGCGAGACGCCGCGGCGTTTCGCCGACGACCGCGTGCAAGTGGTGGCGTCGCTGGTTGACCGCGACGATCGAGCAACGCTCGTCGCTGAGTTGTCTCGAGGATCGTTCGTCGCGGCCGCACCAGCTGGCGCGGCTCTTGCCCGCGGCCGAGCAGCAGCGGATCTGCGCAGCGAGACACCGCACGGGTTGGGGGCCGCGGCTAATCGCCGGCGAGACCG
Source organism: uncultured Actinomycetes bacterium (assembly GCA_963746005.1). Lineage (GTDB taxonomy): Bacteria > Actinomycetota > Thermoleophilia > Gaiellales > Gaiellaceae > CAVQZA01. The sequence continues at coordinate 53,430 of CAVUZM010000029.1, forward strand.
GGCATGCGCACGCGACGGTCTGGCGGGCGTTGCGCCGGGAGGGGATCTCTCGCGTTCCGAGGCAACCGCGCGAGCCCTCGCGCCGCTACGAGTGGCCCTGTCCGGGCGATCTGCTGCATATCGACAGCAAGCGCTTCGTCCGCTTCACACGGCCTGGGCACGCGGTCACGGGTGATCGTCAGCGCACCGGCGCCGAGAAACGGCAACGCGTCGGCTTCGAGTGGGTGCACTCCCTCGTCGACGACCACTCCCGCTACGCCTACAGCGAGCTTCACCGTGACGAGAAAGCCGAGACAGTGACCGGCTTCGTCGAGCGCGGCCTCGCGCACTTCGCCGAGCAGGGGATCGAGGCGAAGCGGCTGATGAGCGACAACGCCTGCACGTACACCCCCAACAAGGCGCTCGCCCGACTGCTCGTCCGCCACAGCATCCGCCACCTGCTGATCCCCTACCGTCGGCCGCAAGTCAACGGGAAGGTCGAGCGCTACCTACCAGCAGACCCTCAAACGTGAATGGGCACTGGGTCAGATCTACCGCTCGAGCGACCACCGCGCCCAGGCGCTGTCACACTGGCTGCGCTACTACAACGAGCGCAGACCCCACAGCTCACTCGGCGGCCGGTCACCAATCAGCCGCGTCCACAACGTCCCGAGGCAGGACACCTAGATCGCAGAGCTTGCGCGGCCGCGGCGGAAGGCAGCGTTACGCGATCTACGAGCCGCGCATGCACGCGCATGTCCGCCGGCGGCACGAGCTCGGTGCGGCGCTGGAGCATGCGATCGACCGCGACGAGATCACCGTCCATTTCCAGCCGATCGTCACTCTCTCCGGCGCGCGCACGGTCGCGTTCGAGGCTCTCGCACGCTGGCAGCACCCGACGCGCGGCCTCGTCCTCCCGGACGGCTTCATCCCGCTTGCGGAGGAGCGGGGGCTGATGGTGCGGATCGGACAGACGGTGTTGCGCGAGGCGTGCTCACGCGCCAAGGAGTGGCAGACGAAGTTCCCCGCTCACGCGTCGCTCGGCGTAGCGGTCAACCTCTCGCCGAGCGAGCTGCAGAACCCCCAGCTCGTCAACGAAGTCGAGGCGGTGCTCCAGGAGACAGGCCTCGCGCCGGCGTCGCTGATCGTCGAGATCACGGAGAGCGGCGCGATGGCGGATCCTGCGGCCACGCTCGCCACGTTGCACGGCCTGCGGCGGCTCGGCGTACGCCTCGCGCTCGACGACTTCGGCACCGGCTACTCGTCGCTCAGCCACCTGCGCGACTTCCCGATCGACATCCTCAAGGTCGCCAAGTCGTTCGTCGACCACCTGGATCGCGACTCCGAGGACTGGACGTTCACGGACGCGATCCTGAGGCTCGCGAATGCCCTGCAGCTCACCGTCGTCGCCGAGGGCATCGAGCGGCCGGAGCAGGCGAACGCCCTCCGGCGGCTCGAGTGTGCGCTCGGACAGGGCTTTCACTTCGCTCGCCCGCTCGAAGTCGCCGACGCCGAGCGTCACCTCGCGTTGGCACCGGCGCCGCGGCGCCACGCGCAGGTCCAGGCGGCATAGGCCGACGTTTCAGGTTGCGGCCGAGACGGACCAGATCAGGAGGTCGAGGATCCGCACCTCGGTGACGAGGTAGTCGCGGCTCACGAGTTCCTGCTCGAGCTCGCGCAGGGCCGGGCGGTTGCGGTCCAGGTCCCGTTTGTAGCCGCGGACGAGCTCGGTGACGCGCTCGCCGAACGATCCCTCCGAGGGCTCGTCGCCCGCCAGGTACGCCTGGACGAAGCTGTCGAGGATCGGGATCAGCGCCGGCCGTTTCGGGTGGAGCGCCTTCGTCATCTTCGAGAAGCCCACTCCGCGGATCTCCGCGAACGCGTCGAAGAGCTGCGTCAGTGTGGCCCAGGGGATCGAGCCCGGCGCGTCCGTGAGCGAAGCGTCGGGCGCGATCTTCCGCAGGGCGCGCTCGATCTCGCCGCGGCGCTCCAGGATCGTCGCGATCTGGGCCGCCGAGATGCGGGCGCCGCCGCTGTTCGCCAACCGGAGGTCGCTCTCGTCGAACGACGCCGGGCCGGAGGAGGTTCCGGCCTCGTAGCCGGGATACGCGGTCAGGAACCGAAGTGCGAGCTCGAGCGGGTCCTCGACCTCGACCCCTCCGCGAAGGACGACCGCCCTGCTCAGTGAGGAGCCGGAGGGAGCGTGAACGGGCCGCGGCGCGGCAGGTGGTGCTCGGCGAGCCGCAGCAGGAGCGAGTGAAGCTGCTGGCGCTCCTGCTCGTCGAGCGGCGCGAAGAACTCGTCCTCGATCCGCTTGGCGACCGCACGGAGGCGGCCGAGCATCTTCTTGCCGTCGGGGGTGAGCTTGACGATGTGGCGGCGGCGGTCGCTCGGGTCGCGGTGCCGCTCGACGAGGCCGTGCTCCTCGAGCTCGTCGAGCAGGCCGACCATCTGCCCGCGGTCGTAGCCGAGCGCGTCGGCGACCGCGCCCTGCGTCTCGTGCGAGTTCTCGCCGAGCGCGATCAGGACGGCGTGGTGGTAGGGCCCGAGGCCCGTGCTCTCGTAGGCGTCCATCGCCTGTTCCTTGGCGATGAAGCCGAGCCGCTTGAGCAGGAACGCGGACGACGCGACCAGCTCCTCGGGGTAGCGGGGAAGAGGGCGGGGAGTTTCGGCGTTTGTGACTGTCATCCGGGAATAGCGTAGCTCGACCAAGCGTTGTGGTGCTGTATAGTTGGGCTACACAACGATTGGGGTGGTCAATTTGTTGGGAAGTACAGCAATCGGAACGAATCGGCGGTGGAGTGCGCTGGCGCTGATCGTCACGGCGCAGTTCATGGTGATCCTGGATGTGGCGATCGTGAACGTTGCGCTGCCGTCGATCAAGTCCGACCTCGGTTTCTCGCAGACGAGCCTGCAGTGGGTGATCTCCGCCTACGCGATCATGTTCGGCGGCGTGCTGCTGCTCGGCGGCCGGCTCGCCGACCTGCTCGGGCGCAGGCGCCTCTTCATCTCCGGCCTCGCACTCTTCTCGGCGAGCTCGCTCCTCTGCGGGATCGCCTGGTCGGAGTCGTCGCTGATCGCGTTCCGCGCCCTCCAGGGGCTCGGCGGCGCTCTGCTCGCCCCGGCCGCGCTCTCGCTCCTGATGACGACGTTCGCCGAGGGCCGGGACCGCAACCTCGCGCTCGGGATCTACGGCGCCGCCTCGGGTAGCGGCGCTGCTGCCGGAGTCCTGCTCGGCGGGCTGCTCACCTCGTACCTGAGCTGGTCCTGGATCTTCTTCATCAACATTCCGGTCGGCGTCACGGCGATCGTGCTCACGCCGATGCTCCTCCGGGAGAGCCGCGCGGAGATGCCGCACCGCCACTTCGACGTGGCCGGGGCGGCGACGATCACCTCCGGCCTGATGCTGCTCGTCTACGCGATGACGCGCGCCACGACCGACGGCTGGGGCTCGGCCTCGACGCTGACCCTGCTCGCCGTCTCGGCGGCGCTCCAGCTCGCGTTCGTCGCGATCGAGTTCCGCTCGCCGGCTCCGCTGCTGCCGATGCGGATCTTCCGCTCGCGCACGCTCACCGCGGCGAACGGCGCGATGGCGATCGTCGGCGCGGTGGCGTTCTCGGAGTTCTTCCTGCTGACCCTCTACCTGCAGGACGTCCTCCACTACTCGGCGATGCAGAGCGGCGTCGCGTTCCTCGGCTTCGCGCTGACCGTCGTCGTCACCTCGAACATCGCCCAGGCCGTCGTGAGCCGGGTGGGCGTCCGGCCCACGCTCGTCGCCGGCCTGCTGCTCTCGGCCGCCTCGGTCGCGCTGCTCACGCGGCTGCCGGTGGACGGGCACTACTTCTGGGATCTGTTCCCGGCGTTCGTCCTCGGCGGCGCGGGAATGGGCCTCTCGTTCGTTCCCGTCACGATCGCGAGCCTGACCGGGGTCGAGCGCTCCGACGCCGGCGTCGCGTCCGGGCTGATCAACACGAGCCGCCAGATCGGCGGCGCGATCGGCATCGCCGCCTTCAGCGCGATCGCCGCCACCTCGACCACCAACTACGTCCAGAGCCACGGCGGCCTCGGAGCTGCGAGCGCGCCGGCGCTCGACCACGGCTTCCAGACCGCGCTCTACGCGATGACCGCGCTCCTCCTGTTCGGCGTCGTGGTCGTGGCCGGGTTCGTCAGGCCGCCCCGCGTCCCGGTCGCCCCGGCGGAGCCCGTCGAGAGCCCCGTGCTCGAGGAGGCCGCATGAGGTTCACGACTCGACCAGAAGGAGGAACGATGGAATACGCCTTCCGCCAGCTCGACGATCTCGTCCTGCACCTGAAGGGACTGGTGCTCGTGCGCAAGGTCCGCCAGAAGCAGGGTGCCGAGGCGGGGGAGCTCGCGATGTACGGCGCGGAGATCGACCGCGTTCGCGAACTGCTCGCCGAGGCCGCCGCGCCCGGCGGCGCCCGGCAGGTCGCCGCCTAGACGAGCCACTCCCCGTCGCGCATCAGCTCGCGGCCTTCGAGCTCGTTGACCTCGCGCCACGCCTGGATCCGGCGCGGGTGGATGCGGAAGTAGAGGTACGTCGCCGAGAGCCGGCGCGGGTCGAAGCCGGTCTTGGCCGCGAAGGCGTCGCCGACCTCGTCAGGGAGGTCGGCGACGGCGAGCGACTCCACCGTTCCCTCGACCAGGACGACGTCGCGGGTCGGGCCGATCCCGAGGCGCACTCGGCCCGACGCCTCGAGGTTCCGGCCGGTCGGACTGGACGCCTCCGTCGCCACGAGCACGGTGGCGCCGTCCCAGAGAAAGGAGAGCGGCACCAGATACGGGGTGCCGCTCTCGCTCCCGGCGGTCGCCACCCAGGCGTCGACGTCGTGCTCGAGCCGGTGCAGCGTGTCCCGCTTTCGCTGCTCCGGGGTTCGCGCGGGCTCGGTCATCTCACCGGACTGTACGAGGCCGAGGCCGCGCACGCCGTATGATCGGCGCTGGATGGCGACCGACACCGTGACGTTCGAGCTCGACGGCCGGGTCGCCCGCGACCTCAACGGGAACGGGCAGCTCGACCCGTACGAGGATCCACGGCTGCCGGTCGAGGAGCGGGTCGACGACCTCCTCGCCCGCATGACGCTCGAGGAGAAGGCGGGCCTGATGTTCCATCCGCCGATCGGGATCGGCCGCCGGAGGGTGAGCTGCTCGACGAGCCGTCGATCCTGGGCGGCGACGGCACGACGCGGCTCGTCGCCGAGCGCCACCTCAACCACTTCAACCTCTATTTCACGCCCGACGCGCGGACGACCGCCGAGTGGCACAACCGGCTGCAGCGTCTGGCCGAGGGGACGCGGCTCGGGATCCCGGTCACGATCTCGTCCGATCCGCGCCACTCGTTCGACGAGAACCCGGCGACGAGCTGGGCGTCCGGCTCGTTCTCGCAGTGGCCGGAGCCGATCGGGCTCGGCGCGACCGGAGACGAGGAGCTCGTGCGCCGCTTCGGCGAGATCGCCCGTCAGGAGTACCGCGCCGTCGGCATCCACGTCGCGCTCCACCCGATGGCCGACGTCGCCACCGAGCCGCGCTGGGCACGGATCCTCGGCACCTTCGGCGAGGACTTCGAGCTGGTCGGCCGCCTCACCGCTGCGTACATCCGGGGCTTCCAGGGCGACGAGCTCGGCCCCGAGAGCGTCGCGTGCATGACGAAGCACTTCCCCGGCGGCGGCCCGCAGGCCGACGGCGAGGACCCGCACTTCCCGTACGGCAAGGATCAGGTCTACCCGGGCGGGCGCTTCGAGGAGCACCTGCGGCCGTTCGAGTCGGCCTTCGCGGCCGGAACCGCGCAGATCATGCCGTACTACGGCCGCCCGATCGGGACCGAGCTCGAGCCCGTCGGCTTCGGCTACAACCGCGAGGTCGTCACCGACATGCTGCGCGGCCGCTTCGGCTTCGACGGCGTCGTCTGCACCGACTGGGGGCTCGTCAGCGACCTGCCGATGCCCGACGGCTCGGTCTGGGAGGCGAAGGCGTGGGGCGTGGAGGAGCTCGACACCGCGGAGCGCGTCGCGAGGATCATCGAGGCCGGCTGCGACCAGTTCGGCGGCGAGAACCTGCCCGACGTCGTGGTCGAGCTCGTCCGGGCCGGGCGCATCTCCGAGTCGCGCATCGACGAGTCGGCGCGGCGGCTCCTGCGCGACAAGTTCCGGCTCGGGCTCTTCGACGACCCGTACGTCGATCCCGAGGCCGCGGCGGCGCTGTGCGGCCGCGACGACTTCAGGGCGGCCGGCGCGGAGGCGCAGCGCCGCGCGATGGTGCTGATCGCGAACGACGGGCTCCTGCCGCTGAAGGCCGGCGCACGGATCTACGTCGACGGGCTGCCCGCCGAGGCGGCCGCGGCCTACGGCGAGGTCGTCGAGCAGCCGGCCGACGCCGACGCGGCGATCGTGTTCCGCAACGCGCCGTTCGAGCCTCGCACCGCGACGTTCATCGAGTCGGTCTTCCACGCGGGGAGCCTCGAGTTCCCGGCCGACGAGCGCGAGCGGCTGGTCGAGCTGGCCCGCACCGTCCCGACGGTCTTCGTCGTCCATCTCGAGCGCCCCGCGATCCTGACCGAGCTGGTCGAGGCCGGCGGCGCGGTCGTCGGCTCGTTCGGCGCCAGCCCCGACGCGATCCTCGACGTCGTGTTCGGCCGCTACTCGCCGCGCGGGAAGCTCCCGTTCGAGCTCCCCTCCTCGATGGCCGCCGCCGAGAGCCAGCTGTCGGACGTGCCGTGCGACTCCGAGGCACCGCTCTATCCGCTCGGGCACGGCCTCACGTACGGCGGGTGACGTAGCCCCGGCGGCCTCAGGAATACTCCCGAGATGAGAGACCGGATCGGGCTCGCATGATCGCCGCGCTGGGGCGCCGCGCGCCGTACTACGGCTGGCTGATCGTGCTCGTCACCTTCGTCACCCTGATCACGACGGCGGGCTTCCGCGCGACGCCCGGAGTCCTGATCGTGCCGCTCCAGGACGAGTTCGGCTGGTCGCGGAGCACGATCTCGCTCGCGATCTCGCTCGGGCTCGTGATGTTCGGGCTCGCCTCTCCGTTCTCCGCCGCGCTGATGGAGCGGTTCGGCGTCCGCAAGGTGATGCTCGTCGCGCTCGCGACGATCGCGACCGGCGCCACGCTCACCGTCTTCATGACCTCCTCGTGGCAGCTCTTCGTGCTCTGGGGCCTCATCGTCGGCGGCGCGACCGGCGCCGTGGCGGTGCCGCTCGCCGCCACGGTCGCGACCCGCTGGTTCGAGGAGAAGCGCGGCCTCGTCACCGGGATCCTCACCGCGGCGAACGCGAGCGGGCAGATGATCTTCCTGCCGGCGCTCGCGTGGCTCGCGACCGCGTACGGCTGGCGCTGGGCGGCCGTCGCCGTCGCGGCGGTCGCGATGCTCCTCGTGTTTCCGGTGGTCGCCGTCTTCGTGCGCGACCGCCCGCAGTCGATCGGCCTGCAGCCGTACGGCGCGACCGAGCCGGTTCCCGTGCCGCCTCGCTCGACGCAGCCGTTCCGGCCGGCGCTCGACGGCCTCCGTCTCGGGCTGACCTCGCGGACGTTCTGGCTCCTCTCGGGCACCTTCTTCATCTGCGGCCTCTCGACGAACGGGCTGATCGGGACGCACCTGATCCCGGCCGCGATCGACCACAACATGACCGCCGTCGCCGGCGCGTCGCTGCTCGCGCTGATGGGGCTCTTCGACGTGATCGGCACGACGTGCTCCGGCTTCCTCACCGACCGGCTCGACCCGCGCCGCCTGCTCGCCTGGTACTACGCGCTGCGCGGCCTCGCCGTGATCGCGCTGCCCGTCGCGTTCGGCTCGAGCTGGGCGCTCGTCGCGTTCGCCGTCTTCTACGGGCTCGACTGGGTCGCGACCGTCCCGCCGACCGTCGCCCTCACCGCCGACACGTTCGGCACCGAGCGGGTCGGGGTCGTGTTCGGGTGGATCTTCGCCGCGCACCAGTTCGGCGCCGCGTTCGCCGTGTGGGCCGCGGGGGCCTCGCGCCAGTGGACGGGCACCTACACCTACGCGTTCGTGAGCGCCGGCGCGCTCTGCCTGCTCGCCGCGGCGCTCTCGCTGCGGATCCCGAGCCCGAGCAGGATGCGCGGCCGGCTCGTCGTCGAGCCGTCGGCCGCCTAGTAGGCTGCGGCGATGGCCGGCTTCTCGACGGTCGAGGCGGTTCAGCTCGCGACGCGGAATCACGGCATGCCGCTCGAGGCCCTTCGCTACGGGATCACCCCGACGGGTCTCCACTACCTCCTGACCCACTACGACATCCCGGTGGTCGACGAGGGGAGCTGGCGGCTCGAGGTCGGCGGCGAGGTGGAGCGCCCGCTCTCGCTCACGGCCGCCGACCTGCGGCGCCGAGAGGCGGTCGAGGTGTGCTCCACGATGGAGTGTGCCGGGAACGGACGCGCCCGTTTCGACCCGATGCCGGCGAGCCAGCCGTGGCTGCTCGAGGCGGTCGGAACCGCGCGCTGGCGCGGCGTCCCGCTGCGGGGCGTGCTCGAGGAGGCGGGGCTCGCCGGCGGCGCCGTCGAGGTCCTCTTCACCGGGCTCGACCGCGGCGTCGAGGGCGGGGTGGAGCAGAGCTACCAGCGGAGCCTGACCGTCGCCGAGGCGATGCGCGACGACGTCCTGCTCGTCCACGAGATGAACGGGGCGCCGCTCCTGCCGCAGCACGGCTTCCCGCTGCGCCTGGTCGTCCCCGGCTGGTACGGGATGACCAACGTGAAGTGGCTGAGCACGGTGACCGTGCTCGACCGCCCGTTCGACGGGTACCAGCAGGACCACTCCTACCGGCTGCGCGCGGACGAGCAGGACCCGGGCACCCCGTTGACCCGGATGCTGCCGCGAGCGCTGATGGTGCCTCCCGGGATCCCGGAGTTCCTCACGCGCGAGCGGATCCTCGCTCCCGGCGAGCACGTCCTTCAGGGCAGGGCCTGGTCGGGCCACGCGCCGATCGCCGCGGTCGAGGTCAGCGTCGACGGCGGCGGCACCTGGGAGGCCGCGGCGACGAGCCGCGAGCTCGACTCGCCCTGGGCCTGGTGTGCCTGGACGTACGCGTGGGTCGCCACGGACGGCCGCTACACGCTCTGCTGCCGGGCCGTCGACGAGGCCGGCAACGCGCAGCCGCCCGAGTCGAGCTGGAACGTCGGCGGCTACGCGAACAACAGCCCGCAGCGCGTCGTCGTCACGGTTCGCGCATAGATGGCTGATGCCACACCTGCCCGCGTCTGGCTGGTGGCCCAGACACGGCGCAGGATCGCCCGGCTCGCCCTTGACCAGGCCCACCGGCCTGGCCTGCGGTCGATCCGAACGCCCTGCTTGGTCTGAGCCATCCCCAGACGCACCCGGGCATGGCATCAACCATCTAGGCGGGCGCGGGCGGCGGCCCGGTGCCGCGCACGCGCATGAACTTGCTGAGCAGGTCGAACCAGAAGGGCGCGCCGAGCGACAGGGCCGCCGCGGTCAGGAGGAGCCCGATCAGCTTCGCGATCACGCCGAGCGCGTGGTTCGGGATCTCCTGCGACCCCTTGCCGAAGTGGAGCTTCCAGCCGAGCGGCAGGGAGAGCTGGCTCAGGGCGTTGCCGACGGTGGCCGGCGGCTTCCCCTGCTGGACGGCCGTGTCCGCCTGGGCCACGAGCGCGGCGCGTGTCGAGGGGTCCTTCCAGAGCGTGGTCGCGAGCTGGAGCGTGTCGACGTTCAGGAGCACGACGACGAGGATCGCGATCACCCAGAGAATCGCCTGGATGTGGCGCTTGTACCAGCCGGAGACCCGGTCCATCGAGTCGTCGTACCACTTCTCGGCGGCGTCGCGGAACGCGCCGGCGTCCTCGCCGGCGTCGCGGTAGATCGCGAGCAGAGCCTGGCGGAGCGGTGCGCTCGGGATCGCCTGGATCGCGTCGAGGAGCTTGGTCTCGATGAGCACCACGTTCAGGTGCTCGGGCGCTGCGGCCTTGGCCTTGGGCGTGTTTCGCGCACCCACGTCGAGCAGCGCCGACACGAAAGTGCGCGCGGGGATGTAGGCGGGGCCCTTCCCGTCGGCCTGGCTCGCGGCGGGATCCGCCGGGCCGCCGCTCCGGGGCTTCACGAGCGCCTGCACGAGCGGGTGCGCCCAGAACTGCTGCGCGAGGGCCTTCCCCTCCTCCGTGACGCTGTCGCTGCTGCTCAGGATGTTCTCGATCGCGCCGACGAGCATCTTGGCGCGCGTCCGCTGCAGCGACGAGATCGTCTCGGCGACGGCCGAGCAGATCAGGCTCAGCACGAAGTAGACGAACGCGAGCCCGATCACGACTTCGAGGGCGGTGAAGTTCGACATCGCTACGACGGCGCTCCGGCGGCGTGGAGCCTGGTCATCGCAGCATGGGACCACCGTTTCGGAGCGGAGTCAAGGGAAGCGGTAACCTTCCGAGCGGAGCGACAGCTCCTCCCTATGCGCGTTCGCTGACCCGATACCCGGCCCTCGTCCTTCCGGCTCTGGACGGCTGGTCGCCCAGCCCCGCGCTGCGTGGCGGCTTCGCGGCACGGAGGTCGGCAGCTAGATCTTCCTGTCGGCGAGACCGTCGGCGCTGCTGTGGGCGAACGTCGTCTGGTCCTCGTACCAGTCCCTGTGGGCCACGGACTCTCGATCCGGCTCGGAGCCGAACGGGATCGGCAAGGACCTCCGGGGCTGGGTCAACAACGGCCTGATGACGTTCTTCTTCCTCGTGATCGGGCTCGAGGCGCGGCGCGAGTTCGACGTGGGCGACCTGCGCGAGCGGGGCCGGGCGACGCTCTCGCTGCTGGCCGGGATCGGCGGGCTCACGGTGCCGGTGCTGATCTACCTCGCGTTCAACGCGGGCGGCTCGGCCGCGTCCGGCTGGGCGCGGCGATGTCGACGGACACGGCCTTCGCGCTCGGCGTGCTCGAGCTCGTCGGGCGCTCGTCCCCGGACCGCCTGCGCGTGTTCATGCTCACCGTGGTCGTCGTCGACGACCTCGTCGCACTGCTCGTGATCGGCATCGCCTACTCGGACCACGTCGTGTACGGCTACGCTCGCCGTCGCGGCGGTGCTGCTCGTGGTGGTGCTCGTCCTGCGCTCGCTGGAGCTCCGCAACGGGGAGCTCGACGCGGCGACGGCGCGGCGAGGTGGCTCACGGTCACGAGTCCGGCGTGGAGCGGTGGTGGTCGGGCTCGAGATGGGCCGGCTGACGTACGCCTATCCGGCGACGCGGCTCGACCTCGAGCGCGCGACGAACCTGTCCGATCGTTCGGAGCAGGCGAGGCAATGCGGCAGTGGGAGGAGCGCGGGTACGGGCAGGGCCGTCAAGAAGAACGAAGCGGCAAGGACGTCGGCAAGGCGTGGTCGAGCACGAAGCGTCTCCGGGCTCGAGCGCGTCGAGAACGCCGTGGGCGCCGACGGCGGCTCCGGCTCGGAGCTCGTCGCCCGCGATCAGCGCGGATCTCGGCGACGGGGTCGGCAAGCCTGACGGAGCGCCGGCCGTGGTCGTCGAGCGCGCGGCTTCGGCTCGGCCGCGGTCGACCTCGAGCTGACCCGGGCGACCGGCTGGCGGGTCCTCGGGCGCAACGGCTCACCGGGAAGATCCGAGCCTCCCTTGCGGCGAGCACTGCCGGAGGCAAGCTCGGGGTCTGAGCGCGCGTCGGCGGGTCGCCTCGGCTGGCTCGGGTTCCGCGTCGTCGGCTCCTGGGCGAGCTGCCGCGCGGGGACCTCGGAACGGCTCATCGACCTCGCGGTGCCCGTCGACCCGAAGCTCGACCACGTCCGCGGCTCCGGCGACGCGCCGGTGACGCTGGTCGAGTACGGCGACTTCGAGTGCCCGTACTGCGGCCGCGCCGAGCCGCAGGTGCGGGAGCTGCTGGCGGAGTTCGGCGACGACCTGCGCTTCGTGTTCCGGCACCTGCCGCTCGCCGACGTCCACCCGCACGCCCAGCTCGCGGCCGAGGCGGCGGAGGCGGCGGGCGCGCAGGGCAAGTTCTGGGAGATGCACGACCTGCTGTTCGAGCACCAGGACGCGCTGAGGCCGACGGACTCGGCGCGGACGCCGGCGACTCGGCCTCGACGTCGCTCGCTTCACCGCGAGCTGCGCAGCCGCGCGACGCGTCGCGCTCCTGGCGGCTCACGCGGCGGCGTGAGGACACGCGTCGTGCTTGGACGAGCCGACCGAACCACCTCGACCTCGAGGCGATCGAGCAGCTCGAGGCCGCGCTCGCGCAGTTCGAGGGCACAGTTGTGCTCGTCACGCACGACCGGCACTTCCTCGAGGCCTTCCGGGCGACCCAGACTTTGGCCCTCTAGATAAGAATTGGACGATGGCTGACGCGGGAGCAGCTGCGCCGGAGCTCACCGGCAGGACGGTCTGGGCGCGGAACCTCGCGCTGCCCGTCCGCGACTTTCTCGGCACCGAGGTCGGCAGCTCGTTCTTCCTCCTCGGCGCGACGGTCGCGGCGCTTCTGTGGGCGAACGTCGACTGGTCCTCGTACCAGTCCCTGTGGGCCACGGACTTCTCGATCCGGCTCGGCAGCCACGGGATCACCCAGGACCTCCGGGGCTGGGTCAACAACGGCCTGATGACGTTCTTCTTCCTCGTGATCGGGCTCGAGGCGCGGCGCGAGTTCGACGTGGGCGACCTGCGCGAGCGGGGCCGGGCGACGCTCCCGCTGCTGGCCGGGATCGGCGGGCTCACGGTGCCGGTGCTGATCTACCTCGCGTTCAACGCGGGCGGCTCGGCCGCGTCCGGCTGGGGCGCGGCGATGTCGACGGACACGGCCTTCGCGCTCGGCGTCCTCGCGCTCGTCGGGCGCTCGTGCCCGGACCGCCTGCGCGTGTTCATGCTCACCGTGGTCGTCGTCGACGACCTCGTCGCCCTGCTCGTGATCGGCATCGCCTACTCGCACCACGTCGTGTACGGCTATCTCGCCGTCGCGGCGGTGCTGCTCGTGGTGGTGCTCGTCCTGCGCTCGCTGGAGCTCCGCAACGGGCCGCTCTACGCGGCGATCGGTGCGGCGATGTGGCTCACGGTCTACGAGTCCGGCGTGGAGCCGGTGGTGGTCGGGCTCGTGATGGGCCTGCTGACGTACGCCTATCCCGCGACGCGGCTCGACCTCGAGCGCGCGACGAACCTGTTCCGCTCGTTCCGCGAGCAGCCGACGCCGGAGCTGGCGCGCACCGCCCGGAGGAGCCTGGTGCTGTCGGTCTCGCCGAACGAGCGCCTCCAGAACCTCTGGCACCCGTGGACGAGCTACGTGGTCGTGCCGCTCTTCGCGCTCGCGAACGCGGGGATCCCGATCAGCCGCACGCTCCTCCGGAACTCGTTCACCTCGACGGTCACGCTCGGGATCCTCGTCGGGTACGTCGTCGGGAAGCCGGTCGGGATCGCCGGAGCGACCTGGATCCTGACGCGGCTGCGGCCCGGCATGAGGCTCCCCGTCGGCTGGGCTCCGCTCGTGAGCAGCGGCGTCGTCGCGGGGATCGGCTTCACCGTCTCGCTGCTGATCGCGAGCCTCGCCTTCCACGGCGAGCGGCTCCAGGAGGCGAAGGTGGGGGTGCTGAGCGCCGCGCTCGCCGCGTCGCTCCTCGGCTGGCTCGCGTTCCGCATCGTCAGGCTCCTGCCCGCGCGGTTCAGCGCGGGGACCTCTGAGCGGCTCATCGACCTCGCGGTGCCCGTCGACCCGAAGCGCGACCACATCCGCGGCTCCGGCGATGGGCCGGTGACCCTGGTCGAGTACGGCGACTTCGAGTGTCCCGTACTGCGGTCGCGCCGAGCCGCAGGTGCGGGAGATCGTGGCGGAGTTCGGCGAGGACCTGCGCTTCGTGTTCCGGCACCTGCCGCTCGCCGACGTCCATCCGAACGCCCAGCTCGCGGCCGAGGCCGCGGAGGCGGCTGGCGCGCAAGGCAAGTTCTGGGAGATGCACGACCTGCTGTTCGAGCACCAGGACGCGCTGAAGCCGATGGACCTCGTCGGGTACGCCGGCGACCTCGGCCTCGACGTCGACCGCTTCACCGACGAGCTGCGCCGCCGCGTCTACGCCGCCCGAGTGGCCGAGGACATCGACACCGCCGACCAGAGCGGCGTCACCGGCACGCCGACGTTCTTCGTGAACGGCCGACGGCAGCAGGGCTCCTTCGACATCGACCTGCTCACCGCCGAGGTGCGCGCCGCTCTCCAGCGCGCACGTCTATCCTCTCCGCGTTCGGGCGGCTAGCTCGGTAGCGCCGGAAAGTCCGGCCGCCTTCGGCGCCATGACGACTTTCCGGCGGGACTCGTTGCATCCCAGCGTAGCGTGTGCCGCGCCCGCGCATGTCGGGCGCGGCGGAGGATCGCGCGACTATCCTCTCCGCGTTCGGGCGGTTAGCTCAGCTGGAAGAGCGCCTGCTTTACACGCAGGAGGTCGCAGGTTCGAGACCTGCACCGCCCATCCCGGGGAATCGCTCTCAGAGAGCGGGAGTCCCCTCCGGAGCGTTCCCCGTGCGTCCGAACGGCTGCCGATCAGGGTTCGACGGTCGGCTCGACGATTTGGGCATCGACGCGTGCCAGTACGTCGGCGACCTCTAGGACGAGGTCGTCGATGAGCGGCTTCGTCATCGCGTCGAGCGCGTTCGCAAGGTTGGGTGCGGTTGCGATCAGCGGTGTGCGCTGCCGGAGTCGCCACCGCAACTCCTCGATTCGCCCATACGTCGAGCCGAGGTTTCCTATGAGTTCGTAGTCGGCGAGGATCTCGCTCAGGCGCGGAGCGTTCGCACCCCACGCGCCCTCGAGGAGCTGGGGGTGGAGAATGATCCCCAGGGCCCCCACGCCGGGGCCGGGGCCGAATGCCTTTGCGAGCGAGTCGACGCTCTCCTGGTTCAGGCTGAGTTCTTTGCGGACGGGTTCGAGCCTGCGCTTTGCCTCTACGACCAGCCGATCCCGAAGCGCGGTGGCGTCGTGCTCCGCTCGCCGTCGCTCCTTCTCGTGGTCCAAGTTAAGGGCCAGCAGGAACGCCGCTAGGGTCGCGCCGAAGCCTCCAACCAAGCCGGGCCAGAACGCGAGCCCTCCGTACCAGACAAGCACGAGGATCGTCCCGATCCAGAACAAGGCCAGCGCGAGCCAGAGCCACACGGCGATCTGTGTATCGCCGAGCACGCTCGTGTCCCGCTGCCGCATCGTCACCTGGCGTGCCAGGCTACCGAGGCGGGTGGCTGTTACAAGGCTTGCCTGAGGGCCATGCACTTCGGGAAGAAACGAAGCGCGTCCTCGCGGAGGCGAAGGGGTAACGTCGCGCCTTCGTCGGCCTGGATCCGATGGTTCGGGTCGCGTCGGGCGCGTGTCCGAACTGGTGACGCTCGTCGAGGCATCCGTTTGGGGCACGCGTCCGCCGGAAACGCGGTTACCATGCGCCCTGTGGGTGCCGAACTCTCTGCGACGCTGCCCAGTTTTCGTGATCCCCCCCTCGAAGAAGTCGCGCTCGCTGTGCAATTCGAGCCGGATGCGCTCGACTACCTATTGACGGGGCGTCTGGTTGCGGAACTGCGCAGCACGTTTCCGCGGCGCGAGGAGCAGCCTGCCCGCCCCCCGATGTCCGAGGTATTCGAGCCGCCCGTCGCGAGACCCCCGTTTGAGGTCCAAGTGATCCCGATGCCGAGTACGCCGCGGCTTTGGCTCCTCTCTGAGGACGGATCCAGGCTAATCCAGTTGCAGTCGGACCTGATCGCCTACAACTGGCGACGATCGCCTGAAGGTGTTCCGCTCGAGGAGTCGTATCCCAGGTACACCCACTTGCGAGGTGAGTTCGCCCAGCACATCGGGCGTCTTGCGGAGCTCGCTGCAGAGGAAGACGAGCACGCGCTGCTCCCGAACTGGTGCGAGGTGACGTACATCAACCACATCGGGGGGAAGGAGTCCGGCGCTGAGCGACCGCCCCTTCGGGACCTCCTCCGCGGTGTCGACCTGCCAGCCCGTGGCGGCTTCCTTCCGGAGTCGGAGGAGGACGCTCAGGTAGCCCTTCGGTTCATCATTCCAAGCGACAGCGGGCCACCCCGGGGAAGATTGACGGTCACCATTGGGTCCGCAGTTCGAACCACCGACCTCCGACAGGTGTGGACTTTGATGCTTACGGCTCGTATCCAGGCTCTCGAACCCACCGTTGAGTCGGCTCTGGACGCGGTCGATCTAGGCCATGTCTGGGTAGTGCGCGGGTTCGCGGAGTTGACGTCAGACGAGATGCACACCCAATGGGGAGAGGAGCTTTCAGGTGCCGGTATTCACTGAGCCTCCACAACCGACGTTGAGCGAGCGGGCCGTTACGTCGGCGCCTGCGATCTATGAGAACTCGATCAGTACGCGCAACGGGCCGCGAGAGATCCTCCGAATCACGGTGCCGCCTCGAGTCAGGGCGTCGGCCTGGTTTGACCCGGTTGTGGCTCAGCTCAGCGCAGCGTCGGCGCTTCCGCTCGGGTGGGACTCTTACGGAGGCGTTCCTATGACGGTGACCTCGTTCGAGAAAGCGATCCTCTTCCTAGGATCCGCGCTCGAACAAGACTCCGTGCCGCCTACCGTTGTCGCGCTCTCAGACGGAGGTGTGCAACTGGCCTGGTACCGGAACGGGATCGACGTGGAAGCGACCTTCCCGGAGGCGACCGAAGCCGACCTCTACATCCGTGACCGCGCTGCCGACGCCGAGTTCGAGTTCGACCCATCTCAGAGGGAAGCGCTCGAGGTTTTCCAACGCTACGTCGATCGTCTCAGAGTCTGAATCCGACGTGAGTGCGTCTCGCGAGGACGACCCGTCCATCGACGGAGCCACACGTCTCTATCGGCGAGTGCACCCGAACTTCCTCCGGCGCGACGAGGAGCGCGACTGCGTCCGACTCATGTCCGGTGCTTTCCAGCACGTTGAGATGTCAGTCGCGCTCGGCGACGTTGTCGAGGCGAAGGAGCAGGACCCAGCTTCACTGCTTGAATCGTTCCCTCCGGATTTTTGCCTTGTGAGTTTCGCGGCTGAGGTCGCCCGGGGGCTCGAGCAATGCGTATGTCGGGACGAGAAGGACGACGACCTTGCGCACGGCCTGGTCGTCGGGCCGAAACCGCAGCGCGTGCAGCGTCAACTCGCAAGCGCTTCGTCCTGGGTGGTGGCACCGGCCGACGCGTGTGTGCCACCCGCCGATTACTAGGCGCTGGGGTTGGGTTCACCCGGAGGCTTCGTCCCGACGGCGCCAGGTCGCCGAGGGGTCTTTCACCTCGAGTTTGGGCACTAGCAGAGCTCTAGTGCCCAAATCGGCCTGAAACGGGCCAAAACGGCGGGGATCGCGGCGAGTCCCGTATGGACTGCGCGTGTGAAGAACGCCGCAATCATGCGGAAAGGCGAGCGGGGCAACCCGAGGGGCAGGTCCCTCTAAGCGTCCTGTTCCGCCGACGGCGAAGCCTGGATCAGCTCGCCGCTGCTGATCCGAAGCACCATGGCCTTCGACTCGTCGCGGTACCACGTCCCGTCCTCGAACTCGATCGCGGGCAGCTTGTTCTGGCGGGTGTGCTCGATCACGTTCGTCCGACTGCCGCGCATCAGCGGTTCCTTGACGATCTCGTACTCGACCCCCGCGGCATCGAGCGCCTTCTGCACGCGCCAGCAGGGATGACCGTCCAGCTTGACCCAGAGATTCCCGCAACGGTGGAACTTCACTGCCATGATCGTCCTCCCTCGATCTGGGAGCCCAACGATACTCCCCGTTCCGCGCGGTCGTGCCCGGGAAGATTCCCGGCTCGGCCTCCGTCCGTTGGGCAAGATGCTCAGGGGAACGGGATAGCCAGATGGCAGCCACGGCCCCGCCGCCGGCCGAGGCGCCCGACACGGGTGCGAAGCGGATCGTGGTCTCGGAGGACCTGCCGCTGACGGTTCTCACCGCCGTCGCGACGACGCTCGTGATGCGTGCGATCGGGCTCCCGCAGAGCATGCTGTACGTCGGCGTCGCACTGTCGCCGCTCGTGGCCGACGTGATCAAGAACGCGTTCCGGGGGCTGCGCAAGCGCTGGCTGAGCCTGCTCGCGGCGCTCCTCGTTCTGCTCGGGACGACCGGGCGCGCCCTCGCCGCGCGGCTCCGGGCCCGACCGGATCGCAAGGTCGGCGCCTACTCGATGCTGTCGACCGCGGCGGTCTCGGCAGTGCTGACGGTCGCGCTCTTCACCGCGTTCGAGATCGGCAGTGGGAACGCGACGACCTTCTTCGGCTCTCACACCGCGAGGCACGTGCGGCCGGACCGCACGCCGCCTCGGCTGGCCGTTCCGGCCAGGATCGACGCTTACGCGCCCGGGCCGACGGTGGTGCGGTTCCGTGCGAGCGCCCGCGACGGGATCGACGGGCCGGTCGTCACCAGTTGCGCGCCCCGGTCGGGCTCGGTCTTCCGGATCGGGAAGACCATCGTCGCCTGCTCGGCAGCGGACTCCCAGCACAATCGCGCCACGCGCCGCTTTCTCGTGACCGTGCACCGTGCGCTCGGGAACGTGACGCTGATCATGCCGAAGCCGGCCCCGACCGACGCGACCGGCCCCGCCGGCGCAAGGGTCACGTACACAGTGAGCGCCTCGGGCGCCTCGGGCAAGAACGTCGTGGCGGCATGCGCGCCGCGCTCGGGCTCGATGTTCCCGATCGGAGTGTCGACCGTGCACTGCGCCGCCGCCGGGGTTTCGGGCACCTTCGAGATCCGCGTGATCGACGACGCGCCTCCGACGCTCGACCTGCCCGGCGACCAGAAGCTGAAGTCAGCCGATGCGGCGGGTCGGATCTTCACGTATCTCGCGACCGCGAGCGACCGGGTGGACGGCAGGGTGCGGACGAGCTGCAAGCCTGGCTCGGGCTCGCGCTTTGCAGTCGGGACGACGACCGTCACGTGCGTCGCGAGGGACGCCCACGGAAACCGCGCAACAGGATCGTTCGTCGTGGCGGTCAAACTCTCGAAGCAGCCGGACACGACTGCGCCCGTGCTCGTGCTACCGGCCCCGATCACCAAAGAGGCGACGTCCAGCAACGGCGCCACGGTGGCGTACACGGCCTCCGCGACCGACAGCGTCGACGGCTCGGTCGCAACGAGTTGCGTCCCCGCCCCCGGCTCGACCTTCCCACTCGGAACGACCCACGTCCGGTGCTCGGCGCGGGACCTTGCCGGAAACCGATCGGCGCGGAGCTTCGACGTCGTCGTCGTCGACAGGACCGCGCCGACGATCCAGCCGCTCCCGAACCTGACAGCCGAGGCGATCTCGTCCTACGGCGCGCTCGTCGACTTCAAGCCGGCCGCGACCGACATCGTGGACGGCGACGTGACCCCCGTCTGCACGCCGGCGCCCCACTCGGCGTTCCGGCTCGGCGTCACCACGGTCTCCTGCACGGCAAAGGACGCGCACGGCAACAGCTCCAGCGCCCACTTCGACGTGAACGTGGTCGACACGACGGGGCCCACGGTCACGGTGCCGGCCGGGCTCACGGTCGAGGCCACCTCGGCGAGGGGTGCAGTCGTGAGGTACTCGGTCTCGGCGAACGACATCGTGAGCGGCCCCGCAGTGACGACGTGCTCCCCGCTCGCGGGTCTCTTCCCGCTCGGCCAGACCACCGTGACCTGCTCTGCGACAGATACCCGTGGGAACCGCGGGACCGCCGGCTTCACCGTGAACGTCGTCGATCGAACCGGGCCGACACTCTCGCTCCCGGCCAGCTTCATGGTCGAGGCCGTGTTCGGCCATCTATACCCCGGCGAGCTGGGTGCCGACGTCACCTACCCGGCGCCGACCGCATTCGACACCGTCGACGGCAGGGTCACCCCGACATGCAGCATCCAGAGCGGAACGTGGATCGCGGTCGCGACGACGACCCTCAAGACCATCCAGTGCAACGCCTCCGACTCGCACGGAAACAGGACGACCGGCAGCTTCAACGTCACGATCCACGTAACGCCCCTGGGATGACATCCGCTGACCGACCGGTGCCGCTGGGGCTGGAGGCCGGGCCCGGTTCTGTCGATGTAGTCAGATGTGATGCGGCAACTCCTCCTGGCGGCTGTCCTCGTCGCGGTCCTCTCCGTCGGGCTGTCCGCGGCGAGCGCCTCGCCGACGGGCTCGGCCCCGCTCGTTCTCTCGCCGCGGGTGGTCGACTTCGGGCCGGGGCTCCACGCCGGGCAGCAGGGCAGCGTCGACGTCACGGTCTCGAACCAGGGCGGCCTCCCGCGCCTCTTCAAGCGCATCGGCATCGACACGGGAAGCGGCTGCCGGTCGTTCGGGGCCACGTGCCCGCTTCGGATCGTCCACGAGTCCGGCAGCTGCCCCTCGTCCGGCCCGCTCGGGCAGGGACAGCAGTGCCAGATCACGCTCGCCTTCGCACCGGCCACGGCAGGCGATCTGGCCGCGTCGGTCTGCATCGACTCGCTCGGCCCGATCGGCGGTGACACGGCTCCCACCGCGGCCCGATCGTGCGTCCCCGTCAGGGCCCACGTCCTCAGCGGCGCCGGCGGCGGCAAGCCGTCGGGAGGCACCGCGCCGGCCAACCCGGGCGCCGCGAAGCCCGCCACTCCCACCACAGGCGGGCGGACCACGATCCCGGTGATCACGTCGCCATGGGGAGGGGTGACACAGGCCCCGACCGCGGTCCCGCTGGCCTGGCGATCGGCGGGTGCGTTCGTCTGGCACACCGACGGGATCGATCCGACACACCTCGGGCAGGAGATGCGCGCCAACGGCTTCGGCTGGGTCGCGATCCGGGTCCAGGACGGCAAGACGGCCGACAAGATCGACCCGGACTGGATCGCACAGTTCCGCCTTGCGAGCGGCTTGCCGGTCGGCGGCTGGGGCGTCCTGCGCGATCAGCCCGGTCCGGAGGCTCGCCTGGCGGGCGCGATGATCGGCAAGCTCGGGCTCGACTTCTACATCGCGGATGCCGAGCTCGAGTACGAGTACAGCAACCAGGGCGGGCAGAGCCCCCAGCGACTCGCGCGCTCGGCTGCGTTCGTGAGCGCCTTCAGGGCGATCGAGCCCAAGCTCCCCGCGGCTGTCTCCTCGTACTGCCGCGCCGACAGGCACGACATCGACTGGCCCGCGTGGCGCGGCGCCGGCTTCGCGTTCTTCCCCCAGGCCTACGTCGACCAGTTCGGCGGCGCGGCGGCTCCCGCGGCGTGCGCGGCAGGCGCGGCCGGGTTCTTCGCGCCGGGCGACGTCCACCCGACCGTGGGGACGTTCCCCTCGTCGCACGGGCTTCCGTCGGCCGCCGCCTACGGGCAGATGCTGAAGGCGGCAGGGACGGTGGGATTCTCGCTGTACCTCGCGGAGACCACGACCGACGCCGCCTGGGCGGCCTACGGCGAGGCGATCTCCACGCTCGGAATCGCCGGCTAGCGCCGGCGGTGCTCGAGGTGCGGGGCGCCGCCGATCAGGTCCATGATCCGGCCGACGTGCACGTAGCGGGCGGCCTGGAGCTCTGAGCGCGCGCGGCTGCGCTCGGCCTTCGCCGGCCCGTAGAAGCTGTGCGCCCAGACGGACTCCGGCTTCGCGAGCCGGCACGCGCCGAGGATCGCAAGCCCGGGCACGAAGATCCCGAAGGTGCCGAGCTTGAGCTTGCCCTTGAGAAACGCGATCAGCGCGAACGCCATGTTCACCGCGATGATCCCGCCCACGGCCCAGTGCGGCGTGTCCTTCGCCGGGTCCGCGTGGAGGGGCGCCGTGGTCACGAGGCAGAGCGCCGCCAGCGAGAACCCGATCAGCGTCGCCTCGATCGAGCTGCGCCCCGCCTCCGTCCAGTAGACGTCGTCGAGGTGGAGGATGAGCGCGAACTCGTCGAGGGTGAGCGCGGCTCCGATTCCGAACAGCGACGAGAGCGCGAGCAGCGGGTAGCCGCCCGGCCCGAACGCGATGATCGCCGTCCCGGCCGCGAGGCAGGCGATGATCCCGGGGACGAGGTGGTGGAGATGGACGCCTCGCACGGACCCGCTGCCCCAGCCGCGCGCCCGTCCGACGCGCGTGTACGCGCGGGCCGTCACGAACGTGAGCAGGAAGGCGAGCAGCAGAAAGAACAAGGGCTCGCGCCCCGCCCGGAAGACGTAGTGCTCGTAG
Organism: uncultured Actinomycetes bacterium; assembly: GCA_963746005.1. Classification (GTDB taxonomy): domain Bacteria; phylum Actinomycetota; class Thermoleophilia; order Gaiellales; family Gaiellaceae; genus CAVQZA01. Next base: position 75,463 of record CAVUZM010000029.1, read on the forward strand.
CCCGGGGCGAACCGGAACAGATCCGCCATCGCGGCCATCTCGACTCGAACCTAGCTGCGAGCGGCCGCGGCGGCATCCGTAGCGACCCTGATCGGGTACTACTGTCGCGATGCGCGTGGTCGGCGCCCTGGCCCTGCTGGCTCTCGGCATTGCAGCGGCCGTGTACCTGCACTCCTACCGCGAGTCGAGGACGCTCGATCTGTCCGGGCTCACCAGCTACGGCTCGTCGTTCGTCCCGCCGCCGAGCGTGAACGTCTCCCGCCGGCCCGGCTGGGACGATCCGGCGGCTGTGCTGGCTCTCGCGCTCGGAGCCGGAGGCGCCGTGGCGCTGCTGCGGACGCGGAAGTGAAGTAGCGCGATGAACCACCCGAAGGGTGATTCGTGCAGTTCGACCCGGGGCGTAGAACTCATCACGCCTGCTCCGATGCGGTGGGAGCAGGCGAGAGATACGAGGGTCGGCCCCGATGCGGCGGGGGTCGACCCGTAAGCGGTCGGCCCCGCGGGCGGCAGGGTCGACTCTCTTCCTTCCGGCCAAGGAGAGTCACGATGAGCACAGCGACCGCCTCGATCGAGACCGACGAAGCACCCGAGACCGAGCTCGAGCGTGTCCTCCGCTGGCGCTGGGAAGAGCTTCGGCGCGCCGGCTTCGGATTCAAGGACTCGCTCCTGCTCGCGGTGAGCCTCGACGTCGACCTGCATCGCGCGACCGAGCTCCTCGCTCGCGGCTGCCCGGCCGACACCGCATTGCGCATTCTCGTCTGAGCCCCCACCATGCTGGGGTGACCACCTTCACCGCGGAGGAGGTCGAGCGGGCGCGGGGCTACCACCGGCCGCTCTACCTTGCGCTGCCGGTCGATCTCGCGCTCTCGCTCGCCGTGCTCTGCTTCTTCTCGTTCGTGTGGACGCCGACGTGGGGGCCCTGGTGGGTCGCGGCGCCGCTGCTGACGCTGCTCGTCGTCGCGGCCGGCTCGCTCGTGCGGACGCCGCTCGCGTACTGGCGCGGGTTCGTGCGCGAACGGCGCTACGGCTTCTCGACGGAGACCGCGGCCGCGTGGGGGATCGACCGGCTGAAGGGCGTCGCGATCGGCGGGGTGCTCGGCGCGGTCGCGATCCTCGGGCTCGTCGCGCTCGCACGAGCCTTCCCGGGGTGGTGGGTCGTCCCGGCCGCGGTTTCTGCCGCGTTGCTGATCCTGGTCATGAGCTTCGTCGCGCCCATCGTGCTCGAGCCGATCTTCAACAGGTTCGAGCCGCTTCCGGACCGCGAGCTCGCCGCGGATCTTCAGGCGCTGGCCGAGCGGGTGGGCGTGCCGATCAAGGAGGTGCTCGTCGCCGACGCGAGCCGGCGCACCACGAAGGTGAACGCCTATGTCTCGGGGCTGGGCCGCACCCGGCGCCTCGTCCTCTTCGACACGCTGCTCGAGCGGGGCAGGCCGCGGGGGCTGAGGCTGATCGTCGCGCACGAGCTGGGTCACCGCCGCTACGGGCACATCGTGAAGGCGACCGTGCTCGCGATCGCGGGCGCCGTGCTCGGCGTGATCGTGATCTGGGCAGTCCTCGGCACCGGCGTCGCCGACCCGGCCGTCGCCCCGCGCGTGATGCTCGTCGTCACGCTGCTCGAGCTCGTCGCGCTCCCGTTCGAGACGCTGCTCTCGCGGCGGTGGGAGCGACAGGCCGACCGCTTCTCGCTCGAGGCGACCGACGATCTCGAGGCCTTTGTCGACATCCACCACGACCTCGCGCTCGCCAACCTGGCCGACCTCAACCCGCCGCGCGCGGTCTACGCGATCCTCTTCTCCCACCCGACCCCGCCCGAGCGGATCGCCGCCGCGACCGCCTGGGCCGCTGGCTAGGCTCGGGTCGTGCAGCACCACGGCCACGACCACGCGCTCGACGAGCGGCTCCGCTCGGACCGCCGCGCGCTCGGGATCGCGCTCGCGCTGATCCTGGGGCTGATGGCGGCGGAGGTCGCCTTCGGCCTCGTCGCCTCCTCGCTCGCGCTGCTGGCCGACGCGGGCCACATGCTCACCGATGCCTTCGCGCTCGGCTTCGCGCTCGTCGCCGCCTCGCTGGCGAGGCGGCCCCCGGGCGGCGTCTGGACCTTCGGCTTCCGCCGCGTAGAGGTGCTGGCGGCGCTGGTGAACGGGATCCTGCTCGGGATCGTCGCGGTCTGGATCCTCATCGAGGCGATCCTGCGCCTGATCGACCCGAGCGCCGTGCGCGGCGGGATCGTGCTCGTGGTCGCGCTCGGGGGCGTGGCGGTGAACCTCGCGGCCGCGGCCGTGCTCCGGGGCGGCAGCCGCGAGAGCATGAACGTCCGCGCCGCCTTCCTCCACGTCGCGACCGACCTCGCCGCGTTCGCAGGCACCGCGCTCGCGGGCGCGCTGATCCTGCTGTTCGGCTGGGACCGCTTCGACCCGCTCGCGAGCATCGGGGTGGCCGGGCTGATGCTCTGGTCGGGCTGGCGGCTCGTCCGCGCCTCGACCGAGGTCTTCCTCGAGCGGGCGCCGGCGGGGATCGATCCCGAAGAGGTTGGGCGCGCCCTCGTGGCCGAGCCGGGGGTGGTCGAGGTGCACGATCTCCACGTCTGGACGGTGACGAGCGGCTTCCCGGCGCTCTCGGCCCACGTGCTCGTCGAGTCGGACGCCGACTGCCACGGGCTGCGGCACGAGCTCGAGCAGATGCTCGCCGACCGCTTCGGGCTCCTCCACACGACACTCCAGGTCGAGCACCGTCCGCTGGTCGAGCTCGGAGTTGCCGTTCGCCGCGTTGCGCCGCTCGACTAGATGGCTGGCGCCATGCCTGGGTGCGTCTGGGGATGGCTCAGACCAAGCAGGGCGCTCGGGTCGCCCGCAGGCCAGGCCGGTGGGCCTGGTCAAGGGCGGGCCGGGCGATCCTGCGCCGTGTCTGGGCCACCAGCCAGATGTGCGCAGGTATGGCGTCAACCATCTAAAGTGCCT
>CAVUZM010000030.1:0-134700 GCA_963746005.1 uncultured Actinomycetes bacterium
AATCGCCTCGCACTCCTCGATCCGCAAGACCGCGAAGCTGATGGGCCAGTTCCTGCCGGGCACCGACTTCGTCACCTCGGGCTACTCGGTGATGCCGCGGCGCGACAACACCTTCGGCGGCGGCAACTACGACGCGGACGACCTCGACGAGTGGCTCACGATCCAACGCGACTGGCAGGTCGACGGCGGGATCGAGCCGGTCACCGACGAGACCGTCACCGCGGTGCGGCGGCGCGGAGCCATGGCGGTCCAGGCCGTGTTCGCCGACCTCGGCTTCCCGCCGGTGACCGACGCGGAGGTCGAGGCGGCGGCGACCCGGTACGACAGCCGCGACCTGCCGGATCGTGATCGCGCCTCGGATGTCGAGGCAGCAGACGCCGCGCTCGCCAGGGGCGTGTCCGGCCTGGACGTCGCGCTCGCGCTCGACCGGCACGGCTTCGGCGACGTCGCCGAGGCGGTGGTCGGGATGCAGCGCCGATGCGTCGCCGCCGACTACCTCCAGACCTCGGCCGTGATCGACCCGGCCGGGCTCGTCCACTCCGCCGTCAACTACCTGAACGTCTACCTGGGTCCGGGGCACCGGGTACCGGCTCGAGGGCGAGCGCTGGGAGCTCCTGCGCGCGCTCCCGCACCAGGTCGATGCCGCCCGGCTCGGCACCGCGGGCGACCTCGGCGCGCCGGTCCTGTTCGAGCGCGGCGAGGCGGCGAAGGGTGACGATCCGGCGGAGGTCGTGGTCGCGATCGGGCCCGCCGTCGGTGCAGAGCTGCGCGAGACGATCAACGGCCTGGCCCACGCCGACGTGCTCGCCGCGATCGTCGAGGGGATCCGCGAGGCGGGCGCGGCGCCTCGCCTGATCCGTGTGCGCCGCGTCGCGGACGTCGCGTTCATCGGCCACGACGGCGCGCGGCTCTCCGGCTCGGGGATCGCGGTCGGGCTCCAGTCGAAGGGCACGGCGCTGATCCACCGCGCCGACCTCCAGCCGCTCGACAACCTCGGGAGCTGTTCGGATGTCGCCGCTCTACTCGCTCGAGTCGTACCGCGCGATCGGCCGCAACGCCGCGGGCTACGTGCTCGGGCGCCGCGTCGAGCCGGTGCCGACCGAGCTCGACAACTTCGCGCGCGAAGATGATCGTCCGCACCACACTGCTCCACGCGCGTGAGACGCAGGCGGTCGTGCCCGGCGCGCCGCCGGTCGAGTCGAGCTGGTCGTAGTGACCGTCTGGCCGCCCGGCTTGCCGGCGATTCCCCAGTGCTTCGCGGGCACGCCCTGCACGACGACCTGGATGTGCTCCACTGCGGCGCCGCTCGACTCGTGGAGCGCCTGGGTCAGCGCCTCGATGATCTTCGGCACCGACTCCTCGTTCACACGCGTGTCGTAGAGCTTCACGTCGACCCAGGGCATGTGCTCCTCCTTGCGTTTATGCTCGGCGGGCCGGGCGTTCTCGGAATCCAGCACTCTGCCCGGGGTCGTCTCGGACCTCGGAAGCGGGTCCCGGCGATTCTACGGCGAGGCGGTCGGGATGGAAGAGCTCGACCGGCCGAAGACGTTCACGTTCCGGGGCGCCTGGTTCCGCGCCGGCGGGCAGGAGCTGCACCTGCTCCTCGCCGAGGACACGACCTCACCGGCAGGCTGGAAGGAGCCCGGGGAGATACGCACTGACCGGGCTCGCCCGCACGTCGCGCTCGAGGTCGACGACCTCCACGGCGCGCGGGCCCGGCTCGAGAGCCACGGCGTCGGTCTGTTCACGGGCCCGCTCGAGCGCGGCGACGGGATCGTCCAGGTCTACGTCCTGGACCCCGACGGCCATCTGATCGAGCTGTTCGAGCGGACGGGAAGCACGACGAGAGCGGGGCCCTGCCGAGCGCGCCCCGGTGAGGGGGTAACAGTGGGGAGGCAGGTTCTTCTCGGCGGCGAGCTGGAGTGGGAGACGCCCTACTGGGGGCGCATGACCTGGGTGGCGAGGCCCGACGTGACCGCGTTCGCAGCAGGGACATCGTCGTCGGCGAGGTCGAGTTCGCGCCCGGCGGGTTCCACGACTTCCATACCACCCGGGACAGGAGGAAGTGCTGTACGTGCTCGAGGGCCGGGTCGAGCAACGGCCGGCGAGGAGAAGCGAGAGCTCGGGCCGGGAGAGTCGCTCTTCGTGGCTCGAGACGTCGTCCACGCGTCGTTCCACGTGAGCGACGGGATCTCGCGGATCCTCGTCGTGGTCGGCCCGTGCGTCGGGAAGAAGGGCTACCGCGCGCGTCGAGGGTCGCCGACGAGGCGCCGTGGAATGGGTTGAGAGCGTGATCCCCTGGATCATCCTCGCCGTCGTCGCGGTGCCGATCCTCCTGATCGCGTTCAACGCGATGCGCAAGAAGGACGAGGCCGCGCAGCACCCCCGGGCCAGACCGACACCGATCAGGAGGAGATCGAGAAGGAGTTCGAGGAGTCCGAGCGCTACCAGGAGCAGTGGCGCAAGGACCACCGCAAGGACAATGACGACACGCTGATCCCCTAGCGTCCGGGCGAGAGGACGCCAACCAAGGAGACGACCGTGGCAGTTGCATACCTGCAGGAGTTCCAGATCCGAGACGGCGACAAAGTACCGCGAACGACGACGCAGTAGCCGCGGCGCTCAATCTCCAAGACACACCGGACGGCCTACTGATCCACACCGCTGGTTTCGACCACGACGGCGGCGTCTTTCGCATCTTCGACGTCTGGGAGACGCGCGAACAGGGCGAGAAGTTCGACGACCGATCGCCTGAACCCGATCACCGAGCCGATGGCCGCTGCAGCCATGCAAAGCGGCGACACGAGCTTCACTCCGCCGAACCGCGAAACATGGTACGAGCTTCACGACTCGGTGACTGGCTAACCCCGAATCGGGTAGGCGGCCTCCGGTGGGCTCTGGAAGACGCCGAGTCCGAGGATCGGCATCTCGACCCCGTTGTTCAGCATCACGGTAGGTCGTGTCATCGTCATCAGGCGTCTCCGACGGCTCGATCTGGACCTTCAGGACGTCGTGTGCTCGCACGGCGCTACTTGAGCAGCGCGCCGCGGCGCGTGACCCACCCTGTTGATCCAGGTACCCGCGGTACCCCTATTCCAGGAGCAGTCCGCCCCAGGTTGCAGGGTCGACGTCATCGAGGGTCTCGGAGAACGTCCACCGGTGTCCCGCCGGGTCGGCCGCCTCTGTACCGCCCGCTCGCCGTACTCGAAGTCGCTCGGCTCCATCAGGATCTCGGCCCCGTACGCTCTCGCGCGGGCACAGTGGGCGTTCGCGTCGTCCACCCGCACGACGACCGAGTGGGTCGACTCGCCTGCTCGCGGCGGCCGGCGGTTATGGCGGACGTCGGCGACGATGATCGCGCCGTCCCCGAAGGTGAGCTGCGAGCGGTGGTTCTCGCCGATCTGCAGTCGCTCGACGAACCCAAACGCGCCGCTCAGCCAGGCGACGGCTTCGCGCACGTCCGGGTAGACGAGAACCGGAATGACGACGGCCGAGGGGATGGACCGGTTCCTCCTCAAAGTCCGCTCAGCTTAGACCGCTACTCGATCTGCTACCGCGAGCATCTGCCGGGCGACCGGTTGCAAGCCTACCTTCGTGCCGAGCAACCCGGTGGACACGCGCTCGACGACGCCCCACTCCCAGATACCGGTTGCGTCGAGACCCGTGCGTGCTGCGAGCCATCGGGCGCGCTCGTGGGGATCCGCGTCGAGGATGTCGAGCGGGTCCTCGCGCATGATGATCCCGAGGTCGTACTCCGGCTGTGCGAGGAGGCCGTCGGGGTCGACGAGCTTGAAGCCGCCCGACGCTTCCAACGCGTTCCACTGATGAACGTCGCCGTGCACGAGGACGGCCTGCTCGTCGCGATGCGCGTCGGCGCGGCGCGCTGCGCACGCGATCGCGTGATCGATCGGCGCGCTCCGAGCACGGGCGATCCAGCTCCTCCCAGGTCGTCACGATGAACTCGGCGAGCCAGCGGCTCTTGTCGGCGCCGGTCGGCAGGCCACAGCCGGGCGCGGGCCGCCATACGCGCGCCGCCGTCGCACAGAGGATCTCGTGGCGTCTGCGTAGCGGCAATGCGAGCTGGTGGAGCGACCGGCCGAGCCGTTCGAGCAGGAGCGCGCCGCGCGCGGCGTCGTCGCGGAGCAGTCGCACGCATCCTTCCCCCGCCGTCCGTCGCAGGACGGCGATCTCGTTCTCGGCCGCATCGCCGCTGCGTGGCACGATCAGCTTCAACACGGCCGGGGTGCCGTCCGAGCAGGTTGCTTTCGCGACGAACGCCTCGGTCGAATCGCTGTACGCGCCGCCGACCGCGATGCCCCACTCGCGCTCGACGCTCGCGACGAGCGACGGCAGGTCGTCCAGCCATTCGCCCGCGCCGACTGCGAGCGCCTTCAGTCGTACCACGTCGGGGACCTCGATCACGAGTGACAGTGTCCCAGTTGGCGAACGGTTGGTCGGGGCTGAGGACTCCGTTGGCGGCAGGGTCGATGGTGAGCTCATGAACACCACCACCGACGGAGAGAGGGACAATGAGGCATCCGCCGACTATGCCGCTCACGCTCCACGAACGTGAGCTCGCCGCGCACTTGCTGGCGTGCGGATGGAGCATCGCCACGACCGCTCGCGCCCTCCAGTGCCACCGCGAGACGGCCCACTGCTACCGCGGCTGAACCGCGCGTATGCTGCGGGCGAGCGGCGCGATGATGAAACTCGCCGGAGCGATCGACGTCGTCGTCCGCCCGCATCGGGGCCTCGACCTCGGAGCGGCGTCCTTCGAGGGACGGCCCTTCGCGTGGCTCACGCCGCTCGGCGAGGACGGCGCCGACGGTCGTCGGGTGACTGGTGGGCGTCATGGGGCGGCGGGCTGATGACGACCTGCCGGCCTGGACAACGTCGGCGAGCCGACCGACGGGCTTCCGCTGCACGGGACGTACAACTACCTGCCCGCGCGTTCCGTCGAGCTGGACGGAAACCGCATCTCCGGCACCGTGGCCGACGCTCGCGGCGTCGTCATGCACCGCAAGGTGGTCAACGACCTCGACCGCGGCCGCCTTCGCATCACCGACACCACCGCGAACACCGGCCGCGAGCCTCAGCCGGCGCCGCTGCTCTATCACTGCAACCTGCTCCTGGGAGAGGTCGACATCGACTCCGAGGCGGTCGAGCCGCGCGACGCCGAGTCGGCGGCCGAGGACTGGCGGATCCCGGGAGCCGGCGCCGAGCGGGTCTACGAGCACACCGGCGCGCAGCGCTCGCGCGTCCGGATCGGCGAGCTGACCGTCGAGATCCGGTCGAGCCTGCCGCGCCTCTGGCAGTGGGTCGCGCCGGAGCGCGGAGTCCTGGGCATCGAGCCGGCGAACTGCTCGGTCCGAGGGCGCACGTTCGACGCCTCCGTGGGGAGGCTGCCGATCCTCCAGCCCGGCGAGGCGCGCGAGACCTGGCTCGAGATCAGCGTGGTGCGGGCTCCCGGATCGAGCTGAAAGAATGCGCCTGTGCCCGAAGATCACTTCGGCGAGCGCGTGGCCGAGCGCTTCGACGAGCGATACGCCCATCTGGCCGAGCCTGCCGTCGTCGACCCCATCGTCGCGTTCCTGGCGGAGCTCGCGCGCGGCGGCGCGGCGCTCGAGCTAGGCGTCGGCACCGGCCGGATCGCGTTGCCGCTCTCGCAACGCGGTGTGCGCGTTCACGGGATCGATCTCTCGGGGGCGATGGTCTCGCGGCTGCGAGCAAAGCCCGGCGCAGACGATGTCGTCGTGACCGTCGGCGACTTCGCCAGAACCAAAGTCGAGGGCACCTTTTCCGTGGCCTACGTCGTCGCGAACACGATCATGAACCTGACGACGCAGGAAGAGCAGGTGGCCTGCTTCAGGAACGCCTCGGCGCACCTCGAGCCGAACGGCTGCTTCGTCGTCGAGGTGCTCGTGCCGCGCCTGCAGCGGCTTCCGCCCGGCGAGACGTTCCAACCGTTCGCCGTCGGTCCTTCGCACCTCGGCTTCGACGAGTACGACGTTGCCTCCCAGGGCCTGGTCTCGCACCACTACTGGATCGACGGTGGCAAGGTCGACGTCGTCTCGCCGCCGTTTCGCTACGTGTGGCCGTCGGAGCTCGACCTGATGGCGCAGCTCGCCGGCATGACGCTGCGCGAGCGCTGGGGCGGTTGGAATCGGGAGCCGTTCACCGGCGACAGCGACAAGCACGTCTCCGTCTGGGAGAAGTCCGCGCTCGAGGCCCCTCAGTCGTAGTGCTCCATCCCCGCGGGAACGGCGACCCACGGATGCCGTCGCGACTCGTAGACCGAGACGGTCGGCGCGGGGAACGACGGCTCGGCGAACGCGCCGATCGGCACGGCGATCACATCCGGCGCAATCGCGAGCGTGTAGAAGACCGTCCCGCCGCAGTCGGGGCAGAAGTGGAAGGTCCTCTCCTCGCCCTCGTCGGAGATCCGCACGTAGTCGCTGTAGCGACCGACGACGCGCACCCGGTCGGATGGGAACCGCGCCTGGATCCCGAACGCACTTCCGGTCCGTCGCTGGCAGGCGAGGCAGTGGCACATCGAGATCCGGATGGGATCTCCCTCCACCGTCAGGCGAAGTTCCCCGCAGCTACAGGCGGCGTCGCGGGTCATTGCGCTTTGTCCCAGCCGTCCTCTCCCTCCGACCACGGCACAGCGGTGCCCCGCTTGAAGATCAGCTCGTCCGCCTCGTTCCCCGGGAAGACCCCGATCTTGTCGCTGTCCGGGTAGACGGAGACGGCCGGAGCCCGTGTGCTCGAGAACATGATCGTCCTCGCCGGCGACTCGCTCCGGTTCATGACCTTGTGCGCCCCAGCGGGACCGGCCGGGAAGCACGCGATCTCGCCGCGCTCCAGGGCGAGCTCCCCGTCGGGTGTGCGCACCACGACGGCGCCGTCGACGACGAGGAGCCACTCCTCCTCGTACTCGTAGTGATACGGGCACGAGCTCTGCCCGGGCGCCAGGTCGTAGACGTACATGGCGGTCGCCGCGGACCCGACGATCCGGCTCACGTCGATCCTGCCCGAGAGGTTCTCGGCGGTGAAGACGTTGACCTTCGCCATGGCGGCAGATTATTAGACTGGGTCCGGTGTCGGAAGCAGCGGTTGGGGTCGTGGGGGCGGGCCCGGCGGGGCTCGCGGCCGCGGCGATGCTCAAGGCCGCGCGTGTGCCGTTCGTCGTCCTGGAGCAGAGCCCGCGGGTCGGGACGAGCTGGGCGGGTCACTACGACAGACTCCACCTCCACACCGCACGGACGCTCTCCGACCTCCCGGGCCTGGAGTTCTCGCGCCGGTACGGGCGCTGGGTTCCCCGCGACGGCGTCGTCTCGTACCTCGAGGACTACGCGCGGCACCACGCGATCGAGATCCGCTTCGAGACCGCCGTCTCGCGGATCGAGCCCCGCGACGGCGGCTGGCTCGTGCGCACCGACCGAGGCGAGCCGATCGAGGTGGATCGCGTCGTGGTCGCGACGGGGTACAACCGCCGCCCCTTCCTGCCCGAGTGGAGCGGACGCGAGGACTTCACGGGCCAGATCGTCCATGCCTCGGCCTACAGGAACCCGGCGCCCTACCGCGGGAAGGACGTGCTCGTGGTCGGCGCGGGGAACTCCGGCGCGGAGATCGCGGTCGACCTCGTCGAGGGAGGCGCCGCCCGCGTCCGCCTCTCGGTGCGGACACCGCCGCAGATCTTCCCGAGACAGGCGCTCGGGGTGCCGTCGCAGGCGATCGGGATCTGCGTCCCGCATCTGCCCGTCGCGGTCGGCGATCGCCTGCTCGCGCTCCTGCAGCGCGTGTTCGTCGGCGATCTCTCCCGGTTCGGGATGCCTCCGGCCGGCCGTCGGCCCTACGGCGACTATCTCCGCCGCGACGTGATCCCGATCCTCGACGTCGGGCTGGTCGAGGCGCTGAAGCGTCGCGCGGTCGAGGTCGTCGCCTCCGTCGAGGCGTTCGACGCCGACTGTGTCGTGCTCGGCGACGGCAGGCGCGTCGGTGCCGACGCCGTGATCGCCGCGACCGGCTACCGCCGGGACCTGGAGCCGCTCGTCGGCCACCTGGGCGTGCTCGAGCCGTCCGGCCGCCCCGTCGTCCACGGCGCACGCACCCACCCGAACGCACCGGGCCTCCACTTCATCGGCTTCACCAATCCGATCTCGGGCAACCTCCGGGAGCTCGGGATCCAGGCGCGGGAGATCGCAGCCGCCGCGGCTGCGTAGGATCGCTCTCGATGCTGATCAGGGCCGCCGTCCTCGAGGAGTTCGGAGCGCCGCTCGTCGTGCGGGAGGTCGAGCTGGCCGAGCCGCGGGCCGGCGAGGTGCTGGTGCGGCTCGTCGCCTGCGGCGTCTGCCACACCGACCTCTACACCGCCTCGGGCGCCGACCCGTCCGGCTACGCGCCGACGGTGCTCGGGCACGAAGGCGCGGGCGTCGTCGAGCGCGTCGGCGACGGCGTCGGCTCGCTGGCGCCCGGCGATCACGTCGTCACGCTCTTCTCGCCGCAGTGCCGCGAGTGCATCCACTGCCGCAGCGAGCGGACGAACCTCTGCCTCGCGATCCGCGAGCAGCAGAACAAGGGCTATCTGCCCGACGGGACGACGAGGCTCTCGAGCGGGAGCTGAGCCGATTCGCCACTTCATGGGCACCTCCACGTTCGCGGAGTACACGGTGATGCCGGAGATCGCGCTCGCGAAGATCGACCCGGAGGCGCCGCTCGAGGGAGCGTGCCTCTTCGCGTGCGGGCTGACGACCGGGCTCGGCGCCGCGATGAACACCGCACGGGTGGAGGCCGGCTCGACGTGCGTCGTCTTCGGCGCGGGAATGGTCGGCCTCGGCGCGGTGATCGGCTGCCGCCTCCAGGGTGCCGAGCGGATCGTCTGCGTCGATCTCTCGGAGAAGCGCCTCGGCCTCGCGATCGGACACGGCGCCACCGAGACGCTCGTCGGCGGCCCCGAAGCGGTCGAGCGGATCCTCGAGCTCACCGGCGGCTTCGGCGCCGACTACACGTTCGAGGCGACGGGGAACGTCGCCGTGATGCGGCAGGCGGTCGAGTCGGCGCGGATGGGCTGGGGGCTCTGCACCGTCGCAGGCGTGGCGGGAAAGGGCGAGACCCTCGACATCGTGCCGCGCTACCTGATCACCGGCCGTCGCATCGCCGGCTCGTCGTTCGGAGGCGTGAAGGGCCGCGACGGCGTCCCCCTCCTCGTCGAGCGCTGGCTCGCCGGCGAGATCGACGTCGAGTCGTTCGTCTCGCACCGGATCACTCTCGAGGACGTGAACCGCGGCTTCGAGCTGATGGAGGCGCAGGACGGCATCCGGAGCGTGATCGGGTTCTCTTGACCGAGCTGTACCTGTGCCACGGCACGGCCGGCAACGGGTACGCGTTCCTCGCGCTCTTCGAGCGCACGGCGGACGAGCTGTGGCTCGAGCGGGCCCGCGCCTTCGCGATGCATGCGGCCGCCCAGGTCGAGCGCGGGCGCACGGAGCTGGGCCGCGGCCGCTACACGCTGTGGACGGGCGACCCGGGGACGGCGCTCTACCTCGCCGACTGCCTCGCGGGCGGCGGAGCCGTTCCGCTGCCCTGAGTAGGATCGCCACCGTGGAGCTGATCGAGGAACGGACGCTCGGCCTCGGCTGGCTCGAGACCTGCCGCCGGATCCTCGCCCGCGGCGCCGACGAGACCTACGACGGCATCGCCACGAAGGAGCTCGCGCTGCTCACACTCGCGGTCGCGGAGCCCGACCCGGAGGACGAGCTGATCGCGGAGCTCGCCGACCCCGACTGGCTCGAGTGGATGGAGCGCAACTTCGGGGAGCCCGACGACGTCGCCGAGCTCGGGGGCGCGCGCTCGTACGCGCGGCGCCTCCGCGACTACGAGGGGCACGACCAGGTCGCCTGGGTGATCGACCGCCTCCGGGCCGACCCGGCCACCCGCTCGGCCACGATCACGACCCTGCAGCCGCTCACCGACACGAGCTACATCCCGTGCGTGTCGATGCTCGACTTCTGGCGCGTCGACGGGCCGCTCGAGCTGGTCGTCTACGCCCACTCCCTCGACTTCGGCAAGAAGGCCTACGGCAACCTCGTCGAGCTGGCGCGCCTGCAGCACGAGGTGGCCGAAGCGGTCGGCGTCCCGGTCGGCCGCCTCGTGATCCACGCCAAGTCGGCGCACGTCTACGAGCCGGAGCTCGAGCTCATGCGCGGCCTCGCGGCGGGCTAGTGGAGCCGAAGCCGCCCGGATGGAGCCGCGCGTACGCCGAGTGGTTCGGCGACGCGTCGATGGTCGAGAACTACCGGTTCCGGCCCGGGTACCCCGCCGCGCTGTTCCCGTTCCTGTCCTCGCTGGCCGGGCCCCCGGGAGCCGTGCTCGACGCGGGCTGCGGCCCGGGCGACATCGCCCGGCCGCTCGCGCCGCTCGTCGGCCGCGTCGACGCGGTCGATCTCTCGCCGCTCATGATCCAGGAGGGCAGGGGCCGCGCGGACGGCGCCGCGCCGAATCTCGTCTGGCTGGCCGGGGCGATCGAGGACATCGAGCTCGACGGCCCCTACGACCTCGTGGTCGCCGGGGACAGCGTGCACTGGTTCGACTGGCCGGTTGTCATTCCCCGCTTCGCGGCGGCGCTGGCTCCGAACGGGAGACTCGCAGTCGTCTCTCGCAACTGGTTCACGGCCCCGGAGCTGAGACGGCGCCTCGGCCCGGTCTACGCGCGGTTCGGCGCGAACCGTGACTTCCGCCCGCTCGACGCCGTCGCCGAGCTGGAGCGCCGCGGCCTGTTCGCGCGCGAGGGAGAGCACACGACCGCTCCCGCCGACTGGCGCCCGACGCTCGACGAGGTCCTCCGCTGCCACCACTCCCAGAACGGCTTCGACCTGGAGCGGATGCCTGCCGACGAGGTCGCGGCATTCGACGCCGAGGTGGAGGCCGCCGTCCGCGAGCTCGTGCCGGAGGGCGCGGACGGCACGTTCGAGCTCGACGTGACCGCGACCGTCGTCTGGGGCCGGCCGGCCGGCTAGGCCGGCAGGATCCCCGACAGGTCCCAGACGCGCGGATCGTCGGGCACGAGCCGGAGCAGGACACCGGGCTTCGAGCTGCGCCCGGCGGCGAACCGCGCGCCGTCGGCCGCGCCGAGATAGCGCCCGGCGATGGCCGCCCGCGCGTCGCCGACGTCGCCCTCGACCAGCTCGGCCGTGCCGCGCACCTCGATCCCGCGGAACGGCCGGAGCGCCTCGAACACGACGAGCACGCACCGCGGGTCCCGCACCAGGTGCCGGAGCTTGACGTCGCCTTCTGCGATCACCACCTCGAGAGCGTCGTCGTGCCAGCGAAACCACACCGGCGAGACGAGCGCGCTGCCGTCCCTCCGGTACGTGGTCAGCACGGCGGGCGAGGGCGCCTCCAGGAGCGAGCGGAACCCGTCGAGCCAGGCCTCGGTCACATGCTCTCGACGACCATCAGCGTGTTGGCGTCCCGGTCGCGGAAGAAGAACAGCAGCGGCACCGTGCCGTCCCCGCCCATCGTCTCCGCGTCGACGTCGACGCCCTTCGCCCTCAGCTCCTCGTGCACGGCGCGGGCGTCGGCCGTCGCGAGCGCGATGCCCGTCATGCGCCCGGTCTGGTACTCGCCGCTCGGCGGCACGAGAGCGAGCGCGGCCCCGCCGCCCGGCGGCGCGACCTCGACCCAGCGCTCGCCGTCGGCGAAGGGAACGTCGGCCGCGAGCTCGAACCCGAGCGTGTCGGTGTAGAACGCAATCGCCGCATCCTGGTCGGCGACGGGCACCATCACCCTGCCGACGTGCGTCACTGGAGACATGCCTTCTCCTTTCGGGGTGGTCACACGGCGTCGGCGATCGGCCGGCCGACGACGAGCGCGTCGAGCAGGTCAGGGCTCAGCTCGCGATAGCGGGCATCGGGGAGCACACCGAGCGCGTCGAGCGTCTTCGAGAAGAAGCAGCGCGCGGCGGCCGCGAGGACGACGTCCATGATCTCGGTCTCGGAGAGACCGAGATCGCGCAGCGGCTGCAGGTCCCGGTCGCCGATCGAGGACGCGTCGTCGACGACGCGCTCGGCCAGGTCCATCACGGCGACGTCGACCTCGTCGAGGCCCGCGGCCCGGTGGTCGAGCGCGATCTCGCGGACGGGCTCGCCGAACTGCTCCAGCAGGACGGTGCCGTGCGCGAGGCAGCAGTAGCTCGAGCGGAGCCGTCTTGCGGCGGCGAGGGTCGCGAGCTCGTAGCGGCGCAGGTCCATCCCCGCCTTGATCGCGCCGTTCAGCCCCTGCCAGGCGGCGAGGACCTCCGGCCGTTCGGCGAACGCGAGCTCGAAGTTCGTGGCCACACGGGGCATTGTGCAACAGATCGGCTAGGCCGTATCGCGCAGCGCGCGCACGGTACCGGCCCCGGCGAGGCAGCTCGCAAAGACCATCGCCGCCGCAACGACGATCATCGTCGACGCCGGTGCGGCCGCGCCCGCGACCGAGGCCCACCAGACCACGGTCGCGCCCGTCATCGCAGCCATCGTCCAGGTCACCACCGCGGCGATCCGCGCCTCGAGCCGCAGCGTCCCGGTCTCGAGGCTCAGCCTCCTCGCCGTGGTGGCCCCCAGGTGCGTCCAGGCCGCGAGCGAGCCGGCGGCGCACGCCGCCAGGAGCAGGAAGGCGCCTCCGTAGAACCGGTCGCCGCCGTTTCGCTGCGCCGCGGTCAGGTGGTGGGCCCAGGCGACGACCGCGACCAGCACGGCTGCCGTGAGCACGCTCAGCAGGGCGGCCGGGCGCCATCGCGGCCGGCCGCCCGAGCGGAGGAACGCATGCAGCGGGCGCGCCGCGAGCGCGACCCCGAGCAGGACGAACGCGCTCCCGATCGCCGCGGCGACGACGACGCCGTCGAACGCGGCCGCGGGGACCGCCCGGTCGGCGTGCGGCACGGCCGACTGCCAGTGCTCGGACGTCTTCTGAAGAGCGACTCCTGCGAGCACGAACAGCGCCCACGCCCACAGCACGAGCGCGAGGCCGGCCTTCGCCCGTGCCTCCGGGGGCACCTCGTCGCCGACGAGGCCGGAGCTGCGCAGCCGCTGCGCGAGCCCCGCGCGGATCACGTCGAGCCTGATCCGAACCGGCACCCGGCCTCCCCCGGAAGCCGCCTCGACGACGGCCAGGAGCTCCTCCCCGTACCGCTCGCGCCACGGGCGGGGGTAGAAGAGGAGCAGCCGCTCGCTCACGACGCCACCGGCCGCGGGGCCGCCCGGCGCGTGCGCGAGGTGCCTTCGTCCACGATCCGCCGAAGCTCGGCGAGCGTCTCGGCGAGGGATTCGGAGCCGGCCGCGGTGATCCGGTACGGGCGGCGGCGGTCGTCGGAGCCGAGCGGCTCGATCAGGCCGCGCCGCTCGAGGCGCGTGATCGCCCCGTACAGCGTCCCGGGGCCGAGCCGCGTGCCCGAGAACGACTCGATGTCGAGCAAGAGCGCGTGGCCGTGCTTGGGGCCGGACGCGAGGCTGGTGAGGATCAGGAGCGGCGGGTCGTTCGTCGGCATCTGGGCAGCATACTACGCGCCGCGTAGTAGTGCCAGTCAGCGCTCCGCAGGCGGGACGCCGCGCAGCGGCTCGGCGAACGCCTCGATCTCCTCGCGGGTGTAGCGAGTGTGGCGCCGCCGCTCGCCCGGCGGGTCGTTGACGAGCCCCGCGCCGTCCCGCCACGTCTGCGCCGGGCGGATCGGCCGCGCCTGGAAGCCGCCGCCGCAGTTCGGGCAGACGTCGTGGAGGACCTCGTCGACGCAGGCGGCGCAGAACGTGCACTCGTAGCTGCAGATCCGCGCGTCCGCCGCATCGGGCGGCAGATCCCTGTCGCACAGCTCGCAGTTCGGGCGGAGCTCGAGCATCCGACCCCCAGGCTAGCGGCCACGGATGGAAAGATGTCCGCCATGTCCGCGGGCGAGCAGATCGAGATTCGCCGTCTCGACAAGTCCGAGGTGCGCGCACAGCTCGACGCGCTCGCCGCTGTCCTCTACGACTGCGTCGCGGGAGGCGCGTCCGTCGGCTACATGGCGCCGTTCTCCCATGCGCAGGCGCGCGAGGCCTACGACGCCTGGGCCGCCGAGGCCGAGCAGGGCCGACGGCTCGTCCTCGGCGCGTTCGTCAACGGCTACCTCGTCGGCACGGTCCAGGTGATCCTCGCGCTGATGCCGAACCAGCCGCACCGCGGCGAGATCGCGAAGCTCCTCGTCCACCGCTCGGCGCGCAAGCGCGGCATCGCCCGGCTGCTGATGGAGGGCGCCGAGGCGGAGGCGCGGGCGGAGGGGAAGACGCTGCTCGTGCTGGACGCAGTCACGGGCGGCGATGCGGCGCGCCTCTACGAGCGCATGGGCTGGAACACGGTCGGCGTGGTCCCCGGCTTCGCGCTCTATCCCGACGGTCGGCCCTGCGACACGACCTACTACTGGAAGGCGCTATAGGCGGCGTATTTCGCCGCAACCGCATCCGCGTCTTCGCCGATCCCGGCGGGTGCTCGATCCGCGAGGCTGGGAGCGTGACCCGCTTGAGGGAGACGATGACGCGACCGGAGTGGCTGCGCCTGTCCGGCTTCGCGGGAGCGGTGCTGCTGTTGCACGCCGCGGGCTGGGGGCTGTTCCTCCACTACTCGGGCGACAACCCGGCCCTGGCCGGGCTCGGCGCGCTCGCCTACAGCTTCGGCCTGCGCCACGCGTTCGACGCCGACCACATCGCGGCGATCGACAACACCACGCGCAAGCTCCTCCAGGACGGCAAGCGCCCGCTCGGAGTCGGCTTCTTCTTCTCGCTCGGCCACTCGACGATCGTCTTCGCGCTCGCCGTAGGGCTCGCCCTGGCCGCGAAGAGCGTCAGCTCGAGAATCCCGGGCCTGCAGGCGTACGGCGGCACCCTCGGCGCGGGAGTCTCCGGCACCTTCCTCTGGATCATCGGCATCCTCAACCTGCTCGTCCTGATCGAGATCGTGCGCATCTTCCGCGCGATGAAGCACGGCTCCTACGACAAGGAGTTGCTCGAGCAGCGCCTGCTCGACCGGGGCTTCATGAACCGGTTCTTCATCGGCCGCCAGGCTGCGCGGATCCGGGCGAGCTGGCAGATGTACCCGATCGGGATCCTTTTCGGGCTCGGCTTCGACACCGCCTCGGAGGTCGGCCTACTCGCGCTCGCCGCCGGCGTCGCCACACACCACGTGCCGTTCCTGGCGGTGATCTCGCTGCCGCTGTTGTTCGCGGCGGGCATGAGCCTGATGGACACCGCCGACGGCGTCTTCATGAGCCAGGCTTACGGCTGGGCCTTCTCCAACCCGATCCGCAAGGTCTACTACAACCTCACCGTCACCAGCCTCTCGGTGGCGGTCGCCCTGGTCATCGGCACCGTCGAGCTCCTCCAGGTCGCCGCGGCGAGGCTCGGGCTAGACGGCGAGTTCTGGCGGTACCTGAACGAGCTCGACTTCGGCACGCTCGGCTACGCGATCGTCGGCTTCTTCGTCCTCGCCTGGGCGGCCTCGGCCCTGATCTGGAAGACGCGCCGGATCGAGCAGCGCTGGAGCTCCCTGGCCGACTGAGCTGCTCAGGCGGTCGCGACGATCGTGATCCCGCCGCGCGGCTTCTGGGTGAGGACGACGCGCACCCTGTCCGCGGGGAGCTCGAGCACCCCGGCGACGTCGTCCCGGATCTTGACGGCGAGCGCCTCGCAGAAGACACCGTCGTTGCGGAACCGGGCGAGGTAGAGCTTGAGCGACTTCGACTCGATGCAGAGGCCCTGCGGCCGGTACTCGATCGCCACCTTGTAGAGGTCGGCCTGGCCGGTGATCGGGCAGAGCGCAGTGAGCTCGTCGCTCGCCATCTCGACGTTCGAGACGCCCGGGTTGGGGAAGGTCTCGAGGCCCGCGTAGTGATCGGAGCCGGCGTGGCCGAGCGCGACGAACTCAGTCGAACGGGCGGTCGGATCCATGCGGCGTCACTCTACCGCTCGAACCTCCACATCTCGGCGTCCGTGACCGGTCTGTAGCCGATCCGCCGGTAGATCGAGTTCGAGGTGGGGTTGGCGAGATCGGTGTAGAGGAAGCAGAAGTCGCGGCCGCCGGCGAGCAGCTCGCGCGTCAGCTCTGCAGTGAGCGCGCTCGCGTAGCCCCGGCCGCGGAGCTCTGGCGGCGTGTAGACGGGCCCGATCCGGATTCCGTTCGGTGTCGCGGACCCGCACGCGGCGAGCGAGACCGGCGCACCGTCCTCCCAGAGGACGAGCCGGGCGTCCGGATCCGCCGCCTTGCGCTCCAGGAACCCCGTCGCGTCCTCGGGGTCTTCCGGGATCGCCTCGCGCATGAACGCGCGGAGCCAGTCGAGCAGGAGCTCGCGGTCCCGGTCGCCGGCCTCGCGCATCGCGCCGCCGACTCCCTCGGGCCGGACGACGTCGGTCGCCTCGTAGATCCGCTGCGACATCACGCGCCGCGCTCCGGCGCCGGTGAGCGCGCCCCACGCGGAGACGAAGGCACCGATCGCCGAGGCAGGGCCGCTCACGCCCGGAAGCTCTGCGAACACGGCGTGCGCGTCCGCTGCGAGCGCGACGTACCCGGCCGGGTCGTCGGTCTCAGCGAGGACGAGGTGACGAGGCGGCGTGCGCAGCGCCGCGGTGACGATGCGATCCCCGTCCTCGACGACGGCGCAGTACGGCTCGTCGTCCCCGAAGCTGTTCGCGTTGGTGCGAAGGCGCCCCGTGAGCCCGAGCAGCAGGTTGTGCTCGGCCTCCCGCGCCGCGAGGAAATCACCCGCCGACCGCGCGAATCCCTCCGCATCGAGACGCGTGACCTGCACCTCGGGACCTAGTCGCCCCACCAGCCCTGGACGATCTCCGCGTCGCGGGGATCGTCGCCGGCGCCGAATGCGAGATACTCGACGCCGTCGGGGCCTGCCTGGACGGCGCGCATCGTGTCCTTGTCGAAGCGGATCGCGTCCCACTCGCCGAGCTCGACGATCTCGTCCTCGACCTTGACCCTCGCCGAGCCGCGAAGCACGACGTAGACCTCTTCCTGCCCCTCGTGCTTGTGGCCGAACGGGATCCGGAACCCGGGCGCGAGCGTCAGCAGGCTCAGGCCGAGGGTCTCGCCGCCGAGCGCCGTCCGGGCGAAGCGGGCCTCGAGCTCCGCCGGCATCCCGAACCTCGGCGCCTGGTTCTCGACGTCAGCCCTGAGGTTCTTCTTCGTGTAGCCGCTCATGGGCCGAACCCTAGCGGGCGCTAGGCGGCCGAGATCGAGCCGAACAGGCCGTGCGTGGACAGCTCGGTCGGGCCGCGCCACAGATGCGGGCCCGACGAGAAGAACAGCTCGTCCTTCGCGCCCGCGGCGGCGCCGTTGCCGAAGGCGATCCCCCAGAGCCCGTTCACGGCGATCGGCCGGCCGTTGGCGCCGGCGAGCGCGCCGTCGAACGCCCAGCGGCCGTCCGATTTCCGGAAAGCGTTCACGTGGCCGTCGCCGAAGTTCGCCACGAGGAGGTCGCCGGCGTAGCGGCCGAACGTGGGCGGCGCGAGCGCGAGGCCCCACGGCTCGTTCAGGATGCCCATCCGCGCGACCGTGGCCACGAGCCGGCCGTTCAGGTCGAACTCGTCGACGTAGCCGCCCGTCGGGGCGTCGTTCCCGTCCACCGGCGCTCGCCCGACGTAGGTCACGAACAGGTGGCCGCCGAACGCCTGGATGTTGTCGGGCGCAAACCACGGCGACACGGCCGGGTCGGCGAAGGTGCCGGGGAGGTGGACGGGCCGCCAGTGGGAGTCGAAGACGTCGACGCGGTCGTTGTGGAAGTCGGTCGCGTAGAGGCGCCCGCCCGCGATCGCCACTCCGCGGAAGATGGCGCCCTGCCCGGCCCCGTCCACCACGATCTCGGACCGGGTCGACCACCCGCGCGGGACGGTGGGCGTCCAGGCGCGGATCCGTCCGTCCTCGCACGCGTAGATGAACCGCGCCGGGTCGGACACGCCGCCGCCGGAGACGCGGAACCCGTCCCCGCCGTAGGCCGTGATCCCCGTCGGGCCGCCGGGGACGCTCACCGTGAGCAGCTGCTTGTGGCCCGTGCCGGAGTAGAGCGTGCTCGTGCCGCTCGCCTCGTTCGTCGTCCACCAGACACCTGTCGGAGTGGCCGCGAGGCCCCAGCCGTTGACCAGCACCTTGTCCGTCGCCAGAGCCGGGACGCCGCCGTCTGAGACGAGCCGGTGGACGACGTACCCCGACGAGCCGCCCCGGCTCAGCTGCACGGCGACGGCCGCCACCACGACGACCACCGCCACCGCGACTCCCACCCCGAGCGGGGTGCGGAGTGCGCTCGACAGCCTCGACTTCACGGCCGAATGGTACGTGCGAAGATCCGTTCGTGGCACCGAGGCTCGTCCTGTGGACGGTCGCTGCGGTGGCAGTCGCCGGAGCAGCGGTCGCCGTAGTCCTCGTCGTCGGTCACCGCGGCGGCGGGTTCGGGAGCGGCGGCAAGGCGGCGAGTTCGCTGACCGGCGCCTCCTACGAGTTCGCCTCCGCGCTGGTGCTCCAGCCGGACGGAAAGCTCGTCGCCGCCGGCTGCCACTGCCCGCCGCCTCGCGAGAACACGGACAACAGCCTGGTCGTCTCCCGCTACGGGGTGAACGGGCGGCTCGACGACACCTTCGGCAGCGGCGGCACGGTATCGGCCGCGATCGGTAGCGGTGCCAGCACCTGGGCACTGGTGCGCCAGCCAAACGGGAAGCTCGTCGCCGCGGCCTCGAGCGGCAAGGGCGCGAGGAGCCGGTTCGCGCTCACCCGCTACGGCGCGGACGGGCGCCTCGACCGGAGCTTCGGGAACGGCGGCACGGTGACGACCGCGATCGGGAAGGGCGCCGGAGCCGAGGCGCTCGTGCTCCAGCCTGACGGGAAGCTCGTCGCCGCCGGTTACAGCAGCGCGGGCTTCGCGCTCGCCCGCTACGACCGGAGCGGCCGCCTCGACCCGAGCTTCGGGAGCGGCGGCACGGTGACGACCTCGATCGGGAAGGACGCCGCGGCGCAGGCGCTGCTGCTCCAGCCGGACGGGAAGCTCATCGCCGCCGGCTCCAGCGGCGCGAGCCCGAACCGTAGGCTGGCGCTCGCCCGCTACGACCGGAACGGGCGCCTCGACCCGGGCTTCGGCAACGGGGGCACGACGACGACCGCGATCGGGAAGGACGCCGTGGCACAGGCGCTGGTGCGCCGGCCGGACGGCAAGCTCGTCGCCGCCGGTCGGAGCGGGAGCCCCAACGCGTTCGCGTTCGTGCTCGCCCGCTACAACGGGAACGGCCGGCTCGATGCGAGCTTCGGGCGCGGCGGCACGGTGACGACGCCGATCGGGGACAGCGCCGGCGCGGCTGCGCTCGTGCTCCAGCCGGACGGCATGCTCGTTGCTTCCGGCTCCGCCTTCTTCGAGCCCGACCTCGACGAGTTCGCGCTCGCCCGCTACGGCGCGAACGGGCAGCTCGACCCGGGCTTCGGGAACGGCGGCAGGGTGACGACCGCGATCGGCAAGGATGCGGGCGCGGCGGCGCTGGTGCTCCAGCCGGACGGCAAGCTCGTCGCCGCCGGCTACCGAGGCGACGGCCGCAACTTCACGTTCGCGCTCGCCCGGTACGACGCGAGCGGCCGCCTCGACAGGTGAGGGCCTGCGCGGGATGATCCACCGGTGGACTGGAAGCTCGAGCTCATCGTGGTTCCCGTCTCCGACGTCGACCGCGCGAAGGCCTTCTACACCGAGCAGGCCGGCTTCGACCTGAACGTCGACTTCAGCGCGGGCGACGACTTCCGCGTCGTGCAGCTCACCCCGCCCGGGTCGGCGTGCTCGATCGCACTCATGGCCCAGCCGCGCGCCGGCTCGGTCCAGGGCCTGCACCTCGTCGTCCCGGACCTCGACGCCGCCCGTGACGAGCTGGCGGGCCGCGGAGTCGACATCGGCGAGATCTACCACTTCGAGTCGGGCAAGCGCGTGCCGGGGCCGGAGCCCCAGCGTGCCGACTACGGCTCGTTTCTCTCCTTCAGCGACCCGGACGGCAACGGCTGGCTCGTCCAGGAGGTCGCGAGCCCCGCCGACTAGAGGGTTGATGGGAAATTCGGCCGCCGTCGGGGGCGCTCCAGACCAAGCCGGGCAGTGCGGGCGGTCGTGGCGCGTAGCGGCGCTACGCGTCACGGCCGAACGTGCTGATCCGGCGCCGCGTCTGGGGCGTCATCCGGCACGGCCGCATTTCACATCAGGCCTCTAGTAGTCGGGGAGCCAGCCCTCGCGGCAGCGGGTCGGCTCGCGATCCGGGAACTGCGCGTAGGCGACGTCCGGGTCGGTCGTGTCCTGCTCGACGCTCACGCCGTACCGGCGCGCGGTCTCGTCGACGACGTAGCCGCCCCACTCCGGACCGATCGAGCGGTCGCGTGCGCCAACCGCGAGGACGAGGCAGGGCGCATCCCCGGCCCCGACGATCATGTGCTTCGTCCCGGGAGGGCAGTGCACGAAGTCCCACTGCCGGAGTGGGCGCTCCTCGCCCTCGACGACCAGCACCGCCTCGCCGGAGAGCACGAGGAAGTCCTCCTGGTCGGCCTCCCAGTGGTAGAGCCCGATCGAGACGCCCGGCTCGAGGACGCTGAGGTTGAGCCCGAGCTGCTCGAACTGCACCGCGCCCTCGAAGTCGACCACGGCCGAACGCCCGTCCACGTGGCGCCAGCCGGCCTCGCGCGCGTTGAGCACGAACCAGCCGTCACCCCCGGGGACGAGCCCGTGGTCGGTCGGTTCGAGCGGTGCCTCCGGGATCACGGCAGAATCATGCCAT
Organism: uncultured Actinomycetes bacterium; assembly: GCA_963746005.1. GTDB lineage: Bacteria > Actinomycetota > Thermoleophilia > Gaiellales > Gaiellaceae > CAVQZA01. The sequence continues at coordinate 20,796 of CAVUZM010000030.1, forward strand.
GACCGAGGCGATCGTCGAACAGGCTCTCCTCGACGTGAAGCCGGGCCTCGAGGAGGAGTTCGAGCTCGCCTTCGGCGAGGCGAAGGCGATCATCGCCGCGGCGCCCGGCTTCCGGTCGCTGGAGCTCCAGCGCTGCGTCGAGACCCCGAGCCGGTACCTCCTGCTCGTCTCGTGGGAGCGGCTCGAGGACCACACAGAGGGATTTCGGCGCTCCGCGGCCTACGAGGAGTGGAGCAGGCTGCTCCACGGCTTCTACGCCCCGTTCCCGACGGTCGAGCACTTCCGCCTCGCCGCCCGCGCGTAGCTCCGACCGGACTCTGATGCGCCTCCCAGGGGATTCCCATGCGGGCGGGCGATCCTCGAAGTGTCTCCCAATCCCGGGTGACGCTGGACTCAGAGAAGGAGTACCGATGAACGAGACCCGCAAGAGGTTCATGCCGAGATCGGTGGTCGTGGGCGCACTCGCGCTCGGGCTGGTCGGCGGCAGCTACGGCGTCGCAGCCGCGGCGACCGGCTCGAAGGCGACCACCACGACCGGCTCGAGCAGCGTGTTCCAGACGGCCGCGCCCTCCGCTTCGACGGCGCCGCCCAGCTCCGGGCAGCCCTGGGGCCCGCAGCGGAGCGACGAGACGCCGCTGACCGGCGACGCGCTGGCCAAGGTGACGGCGATCGCGACGGCGAAGGTGCCCGGCGGCACGGTCGTGCGCGTCGAGACCGACGCCGACGGCCATGCGACCTACGAGGCGCACATGGTCAACGCGTCGGGCGCGCCGGTCACCGTCTACGTCGACTCGGGGTTCAACTTCGTCAGCGTCGAGACGCGCTGACCCCGACCGAACGGTCCGGGCCGGGGCTCCTAGCAGTCGAGATGCATGCGGGTGCCCCGGCCGAAGGCCGTCTCGACCGTGCCGTCGCACACGAAGCCGACTTCCTCGTAGAAGCGGAGCGCGTGATCGTTGGCGATCACCTCGATCCGCTCCAGCCCCTGCGCCCGCGCCAGGGCGACGGCGTCGAGCACGAGCGCTCGCCCGATCCCGCGGCGCATCCGGTCGGGGTCGACGAACAGATCCTCCAGCTCGCCCGAGACAAGCGTCGCGAAGCCGACGATGCGGCCGTCCACGACGGCGACCCGGGTCCGGCCCTCGCCGGCCTCGAGCTCGAGCGCCTCGGGATGGGCGAGCAGGGCGACCCGGTCGCCCTCGTTCGAGAGCGACGACCGGCGAAACAGATCGCGGAGCGCCGCCGTGTCCTCGGGCTCGGCGGCGCGGATCAGAGGCTCGACCATCGAGCACAGAGTGCCCTAACCGTGCGCCGACTCGAGCGAGCGAGCGTTCACCTCGATTCGCCGCGGCGGCGTCCAGCCTTCCCGGACGGGCTCGCCGGGCTCGAAGGCGAGGAGTGCCTCGCGGGTCTGCCGGTACACGAGCAGCGGGATGAAGTCCCAGATCTTCGCGTTCTCGATCAGTTTCTCGAAGCGGTCCTTGCCGATCAGAGTCACGTGCTCGGCGGGAACCGTGTCGGCGAACTCACGCTGGAGATGCGCGAGCCCGCGCTCGAGGTGGATGTGAAGCTCTTCCTCGTTCATTCCTTCCCCCCTTGAAGCCGCAAGACACCCTCAGTCTTCCGCCGAATCCCGGGCGCCTGCATCGTGGGGAACTACGGAGCATCCGTTCGGGAAGCTAGAGCGTGCCGGTGGAGGCCGCGGCTTCGAATCGAGTCCGACGCTCGAGCTGTTCTTGAGCTGGGCCGTGGTCGCGCTGGCGACGATTCCGCTCGGAGCGGCCCAGTCCGCCGCCCACCTCACGCATGCGTGAGCTCGAGCCGCTCGCGCGCGAGAGTCGAACGTGCTTCGGGCGCTGCTCTAGACTCCGCCGCATGATCGGCGTGTTCGTGACCTTCCGCTACGAGGACGGGGTCGATCCGGTCGCCGTCGACCGCGATCGCCGAGGGCGCGCGCGAGCGGTTCGAGGGGATGCCCGGGCTGCGGAACAAGTTCTTCACGGTCAGCGAGGCGCGGGACGAGGCGGTCAACTTCTACGTCTGGGACTCGGCCGAGGCCGCGCAGGCGTTCTTCACCGAGGAGCTGCTCGAGCGCGTGACGGGGCTGTACGGGGTCAGGCCGACCGTCGAGTACGTGGAGCTCGCGGCGCTCGTCGACAACTCAGGGTAGGGCCTTCGCGCGCCGGAGCTCGGCGAGCTCGTCGGATGATGCCTCCGGCGGCTCGGCGCTCAGCGCCGGCGGCCCGTACACCTCGGCCAGCAGCGCCCAGGCGGCACGGAGACGCAGCGCGTGGTCGGGCCGCCCGTCCGCGTGGGTCGCCCGCAGAGCGTCGTCGAACACGGCCCAGATCCGCTCCGCCTGCTCGCCGACGCGCTCTCGCAGGAGGTCGCGGACCCATTCCGCCGAGGTCGACTGCGGCGCGGTCTCCGCGACGGGCTCCGGCTTCGGGACCGGCCCGAGCGACGCCTCGGCGAGGTCGGGCTCCGGCTCACGGGCGATGTGCGACCGAAGGCCGTTCCCGAACTCGATTCGCTCCACCGTCGACCCCCTTCTTCCCTCACCTTCCGGATCGGCGCCGGGTGCCGGCCACCCAATCATCCCAACGAGTGACCAGGACCGGCGGCCCCCGGCCGACAATGCTGATCTGAGAGAGGGGAAGAAGGCATGGCCAATGAAACACGCCATGCGGCCTGGCAGACCGAACGACGCTTTGCGGTACGACTCCTCCCCGAGGAGGGGGATCCCACGGAGCTCGCCGGCGGGCTCGGCGACTTCCTCGAGGCGGTCGACTTCGCAGTCGAATGGCTCACCCGGGAGGATCCGGAGCGAACCGGCACCGCGAGCCTCGCGATCTTCGAGACGAGCGCCGCCGGGGCGGAGAAGGTCTGGGCCTACCCGCCCGACGGCCCGCCGGACGACGCACCGCTGATGAAGATCTTCGGGTTCGACCCGGTGACCTGGAAGTCGCCGTCGTCCGAGTACTCGCCGCGCGAGCCTGCGCTGGGGACGTTCTTCACGCGCGCGCCTGCGCAGCCGGCCCGGCCGCAGGAGCCGAGAGTCGCCCGCGTCGCGCCTCGCCCGGCACGGATCGCACCGCCGCCGCCCGCCGTCGTCGCGGTGGTGCACGAGGAGCCCCCGCCTCCCGCGCGGCCGCGCCTGCGGCCGCGCAGGGCGCTGGCCGCCGCGTGGGACGACCACGTCGCGCGTGCGTTCCTGTTCCTCGCGGCCGTGTCGTTCTGGCTCGCGGTCGCCTTCAGCAGCGCGGCTGTGCTCGCGTTCGTGCTCGTCGCCGTCTCCGGCCTCTGGTGGCGGCGCGACAAGCTGATCGCCGCAGCGGACGCCGACGGCGAGGACTGGCTCTAGCGACAGCAACGGCGACAGCTGGCACCATGGGCGCGTGCAGCTCCTGCCGTTCTTCGCCGTCTCGGCGCTCCTGATCGTCGTGCCGGGACCCGACATGGCCCTCGTCGCCCGGAACGCGCTCCGCGCGGGGACGAGGGGCGGGATCCTCACCTCCCTCGGCGGCGTCACGGGCCTCGTGATCTGGTCGCTGGCGGCGAGCGCGGGAGTCGCCGCTCTGCTGCGCGCGTCTGAGCCGGCGTTCCTGGCCTTGAAGGTCGTCGGCGCGACCTATCTCGTCTTTCTCGGCGCACAGGCTCTGCGCGCCGCCTGGCGGAAGGACGAGAGCCCCGAGTTGCCGCGGACGCGGACGCGGCGCTTCTACCGGCAGGGGCTCGTCAGCAACCTCGGCAATCCGAAGATCGCCGTCTTCTTCACGAGCTTCCTGCCGCAGTTCGCGCCTGCCGGGGCGTCGTTCGTCACGCTGCTCGCCCTCGGCCTCGTCTTCAGCCTGATGACGCTGGTCTGGCTGGCCGGGTACAGCGTCGTCGTCGCGAAGGCCGGGGACGTCCTGCGCCGGCCCCGCGTGCGGCGCGCGCTCGAGGGTGTCACGGGCGTCGTGCTGATCGGGTTCGGCGTGCGGCTCGCGACCGAGCATCGCTGACGTGCCGCTGCGAAACCGGGTGACGCCGCTCGGCGAGCTCGTCGCCGATCCCGCCCGCGGGCTCGTCTACGGGAACCGGGGCTGTCTCCACGACGCCTCGGGGCGGATCCGCCGCCGTTACGACGGGAAGCGCTGGATCGCCTGCCGCCTCAGCTTCCGCGGCTGGCACCGGAGCCCGCTCCTGCAGCCCGGCCGCTTCACAGAGCTGTTCTTCCTCGACGAGGCGACCGCGCTCGCCGCCGGGCACCGGCCGTGCGCGCTCTGCCGCCGCGAGGACTACGACCGGCTCCGCGCGATCCTCGGCCTGGTCGGCGCCGACGCGATCGACGCGCAGCTCCACCGCGAGCGCACCGGGCCGCGACCGTCCGTCCGGCTGGACGAGCTGCCCGACGGCGCGTTCGTCCTCCGCGACGGCGAGCCGTGGCTCGCGCTCGGCGCGCAGCTCCTGCGCTGGACGCCGGCGGGCTACAGCGAGCGAGCGCCGCGGCGCGGGCGAGCCGAGCTGATCACGCCGCCGTCACTCGTCGCCGTCCTCCGCTCGAACTGGCGGCCGCTCGTGCCGCTCTTTCACCCGTCGGCGGGCTAGCTCGGCCCCGGCGGCATCTGGTCGACCGGCCACGGCTTGCCGCCCACGCCCCAGTTCTTCGGCGAGTGGCCCTCGACGATCACCCACGTGTGGTCGCGGAGACCCGGGTGGACGGCCTCGCACAGCGCGTCGGTGAGCTTCTCGATCAGCGCCTCGCTCACCTCCGGCGTGACGCGATAGTCGAACAGCTTGACCTCGATCAGCGGCATTTCCGCTCCTTTCGTCAGCGTGCCAGGTAGCCGCCGTCGACCGGCACGACCGCGCCGGTGACGTAGCGGGCGTCGTCGGAGAGCAGCCAGGCGATCGCGGGGGCGATGTCCTCGGGAGTCGCCCACCGGCCGAGCGGGATCCGCCCGGTCACCTCCTCGCGCTTCCAGCCCTCCATGTCGGAGGTCAGCTCCGTCTCGGTGAAGCCCGGCGCGACGGCGTTGACCCGCACGCCGCGAGGGGCGAGCTCGTTCGAGAGCGCCTTTGCGAGCTGGGCGACGCCGCCCTTCGACGCCGAGTACGCGGCCGCGTTGACGCCGCCCTGGAAGGAGAGCACCGAGGCCACGAGCACGATCGAGCCGCCGCCCTGCTCGACCATCCGGCGCGCCGCGGCCTGGCAGAGCACGAACACCGAGGTGAGATTCAGGTCGAGCACGCGGCGCCAGTCGGCGAGGTCGAGCTCGAGCACCGGCGTGCGGTTGGTCGTGCCCGCGTTCGCGACCAGCCCGTCGATCCGGTCGAGCCGCTCGACGGCCGCCCGGGCCGCCTCGGGGTCGGAGAGGTCGACGCCGGTCGAGCGCTCGGCCGTCTCGACGCGCCAGCCGTCCGCGCGCAGCCGCTCCGCGGCGGCGGCGCCGATCCCCCGGCTCGCGCCGGTCACGAGGACGGTCCTAGGCGTCGACGTGGAGGGAGCCGCCGAGGTCGCCGATCACGAGGTCGCGCTCCCGGTCCGGCACGTGGTCGAGCGGCGGCGGCGCGAGCGCCTCGATGAAGCTCACGCCGTGCTCCGAGTAGAGCTCGTGCTCGATCCCGCGGTTCACGACCACGACGTCGCCCTCGCCGAGCTCCTTCGTCTCGTCGCCGATCGTCATCCGCACCGAACCGCCGGTGATCAGCATCACCTGCTCGGTCGCCGCGTGGCTGTGCCGCGGCACGGTGGTGCCGGGCTCGTAGTCCACCCGGCACATCAGCACCTGGTCGCCGCCGATCGCGTGCATCGTCACCCCGGGGTACAGGGAGAAGAGCTCCACCCCGTTCCAGGTCCGGAACGCGCTCACTCGAACCTGACCGAGCCCGAGCCGACGGTGTTGACGGAGAGCTCGTCGTCGAAGGCGACCAGCTTGCCCTCGCGGCGCGGCTCCGCCTTCGCCTCGAGCGCCCGCAGAATCCGCTCGGGCGTGATCGGCAGCTCGGTCACCCAGACGCCGACCGCGTCGTAGACCGCGGAGGCGATCGCGGGCGGCTGCGGGTTGTTCGCCATCTCGCCGATCCCCTTGGCGCCGTACGGGCCGTCCGAGGACGGGTTCTCGATGATCAGCGTCTCGAGCTGGGGCAGGTCCTCCATCCCGGGCGCGAGGTACGCGCCGAACTGGCCGCCGCGGTGCTCCACGCTCGGGTAGTACGGGTAGCAGTTCTCGAGCACACCGAGCCCGAGCCCCTGGATCGCGCCGCCCTCGATCTGACCCTCGACGAGCGTCGGGTTGATCGCGCGGCCGACGTCGTAGCAGGAGACGAGCCGCGTCACGGTCACCTCGCCGGTCTCGTCGTCGACCTCGACCTCGGCCGCGCAGGCCGCGTACGAGATCGCCGAGTGCGGCGGCAGGTCGACGCGGCCGGACTCCGGGTCGACGATCGCCGCGTACTCCTTCAGCTGCGCGCCGGTGCCGGTGAGCAGCTCGCCGTAGGTCCAGGTCGCCGCCGCCGCGACGTCCGGGACGGAGATCTTCTTCTGCGGCGAGCCCTTCGCGATCACCTCGCCGTCGACGATGTCGAGGTCGGCCGGGTCGATCTCGAGCTCCTTCGAGGCGATCTCGAGGATCCGCTCGCGCACCTTCTCGGCCGCCTTCTTCACGGCCATGCCCGCGACGAACGTCGCCCGCGAGGCGAAGGTGCCGGTGCAGACCGGCGAGGAGTCGGTGTTCGAGTTGTCGTAGGTGACCCAGTCGTACGGGACGCCGAGCGTCTCCGCGACGATCTGCGACTGGATCGTCTTCGAGCCGTTGCCGATGTCGGACGTGCCCGCGAAGACGTCCACCCTGCCGTCCGGCTTGATCTTGATCCACGCCTGCGACGGGTCGCCGTTCTGGTTCATGCCGGTCGGGTACTCGATCGCCGAGACCCCGCGGCCCTTGTGAATGGCCATCAGTGAGCCTCCGGATTGCCGAGTTGCCCGACGAGGTGCTCCGGCAGCAGCGCGCCCTCGCGCTGCCCGGGCGTCATCGCGCGGTAGTCGGCGCTCAGCTCGTGGCCGATCGACTCCGCGATCGCCTGGATCGTCGGGACGGTGGACGGGTCGGTGTAGGTGATGCCGTTCGGAGACGTGTCCCCGATCCGGTTCGCGTTCTTCAGCCGGAGCTCGAACGGGTCGATCCCGAGCACCTCCGCGATCCGGCTCATGTGCGTCTCGGTCGCGAACGACACCGAGGTGACGCCGAAGCCGCGCATCGCGGTCGTCGGCACGCGGTTCGTGAACACGACGTAGCCGTCGAAGTGGAGGTTCGGGATCGTGTACGCGCCCGTGTGGTGGAAGCTGTGCTTCGTGAGCCCGTAGGGCGAGAAGCGCGCGTACGCGCCGGAGTCGTGCAGCGTCAGCATCCTGCGGCCGAGGATCCAGCCGTCCTTCGTGACCGCGTCCGCGATCTCCATGTGCCACGGCGCCCGCGTCGAGGAGCAGAGGAACTCCTCCTCGCGCGTCCAGCGCCACCGCACCGGCTTGCCCGGACTTCAGCGCCAGCAGCGAGCACATCGTCTCGGTGGCCGTGTCGACCTTGCCGCCGAAGCCGCCGCCGACGGTGCCGCCGACGAACTTGAACTTGTTCAGCGGCTGCTGCAGGTGCGCCGAGACGACGCCCATCGAGAAGTACAGCGCCTGCGTGCACGAGTAGATCGTGAGGCGCCCGCTCGGCTCCGGCACGACCTGGCAGACCTGCGTCTCGAGCGGGACGTGCTCGATCGCGGCCGGCCGGTAGACGCCCTGGACGATCACGTCGGCCTGGTCGAAGGCGGCGTCGATGTCGCCCTTGCGGATCTGGCGGCGGTCCATCTCGGCCTCGAAGTGCGGGTACCAGTTGCCCCACTGGTGGATCTGCGGCGCGTCGGCGTCGAACGCCTTGCGGATGTCGAAGCAGCGCGGGCTGCTCGTCGAGCTCGAGCACGATCGCCTCGACGGCCGCGCTCGCGAGCTCCTCGGTCTCCGCCGCGACGACCGCGATCGGCTGGCCCTGGTAGCGGACCTCGCCCTCGGCGAGCAGCGGCTCGTCGCCGGGGATCCCGAGCGCGGAGAGGTGGCCGTAGACGTTCAGCGGCACGTCCTCGTGGGTCACGACCGCGTGGACGCCCTTCATCGCCTCGGCCGGCGCCGTGTCGAGCTTCACGATCTTCGCGTTGTGCGAGGGGGAGCGGAGCGCCTTCACCCAGAGCGAGCCCGGGATCCGGATGTCGTCGACGTAGACGGTGCGGCCGGTGACATGGCCGATCCCGTCGTAGCGGGGTAGACGTGCGCCGACGGCCTTCACCTGGTACCTCCCACGTTGGTCGTGTCGTGGCTCTCCGCCGTGATCGTCATGTCGAACGAGTCGCCGCGGGCCACGGCCGAGATCGCGTCGACGATCTTCACGTAGCCGGTGCAGCGGCAGACGTGGCCGCCGAGCGCGTGACTGGATCTCCTCGCGGTCCGCGGTGCCGCCGTGGTCGAGGTAGCCCTGCGCGGCCATGATCATCCCCGCGGTGCAGAAGCCGCACTGCGCGGCGTAGTGGTGCGTGAACGCCTGCTGCAGCGGCGCGAGGTCCTCCGGCGAGCCGAGCCCCTCGACGGTGGTGATCTGCGCGCCCTCGACGGCGGCGACCGGGGTGAGGCACGAGCGGCGGGGCTCGCCGTCGACGAGGACGGTGCACGCGCCGCAGCCGCCCTGCTGGCAGCCGGCCTTCGGGCTCTCGACCTCGAGCTCGTCGCGCAGCACGAAGAGGAGCGGTGTCAGCGGAGCGCTCTCGACCTCGCGCTCGATGCCGTTGACGGTCAGGTTCATGGGGCCTCCTCGAGCTGGACGAGGGCACGGCGGACGAGCACCGGCAGCGTCCGCTCCCGGTACCACGCCGACGCGAGCGCGTCGTCGTGGAGGGTGACGTCGTTCAGCGCCGCCATGCCGGCGGCCGTCGGGATCGTTCGCGGCGGCCTCGGCCGACGGGAGGCGGGTGCCCCACCAGCCGACGCCGGTCGCGGCGAGGCGGATCGCGCCGTCCTCGGCCCGGACGGCGGCGGAGACGGCGAGCGCGGTGTAGTCGTGGGTGTGGGGCCGGCCGAGCGCGGCGAACGCGCCGTCGACGGGCTCCTCGAACGAGACGCTCAGGAGCAGGCGGCTCCGGCGCTTCGGCAGGAACTCCTCGAGCGGCTCGGTCGTGATCCCGCCCTCGCCCGCCGAGGTGACGGTCGCCCCGAGCGCGAGCAGCGGGCCCTGGAGGTCGCCGCGCGGCGCGTCGGGCCCTTCTCCGGCGCAGATGTTGCCGGCGAGGGTGGCCTGGGAGCGGATCTCGAGATCGGCGACGTTCGCCGCGCAGGGGCCGAGCGGCGCGGGCTCGCCGGAGAGCTCGAAGACCGAGGTCGTCGCGCCGACGGTGACCGTCGAGCCGCTGCGCGAGATCCCCGAGAGGCCGGCGCGGTGGAGCATCAGCGCCTTCGACGGCTTCAGGCGGCCGTACGTGAGCTCCGGAATGACGATCGTCCCGCCACCGACCACCGTCACGTCCGCGCCGTCGCCGAAGAGCGACACGGCCTCGGCCGCGGAGGAGGGAAGCAGGACCTCAGGAGCTGCACTCATAGAAACCCCCTTCACTCGGATGACGGTCGCGGAACCGTGAGTCTAGAGCCGGCGACCAGTCGGCCCGTCTATGCTGGAACCGTGAGCTTCGACTCGATCGACAGCCTCGAGGCCGCCCTCGGCGAGCAGGGCTATCTGCCGGACCGCGGCCTCGCGACGGCGCTCTTCCTCTCGCTCACGCTCGACAAGCCGCTCCTGCTCGAGGGCGAGGCCGGAGTCGGCAAGACCGAGGCGGCGAAGGCGGTCGCGGCCGCGCTCGGCGCCCGCCTGATCCGGCTCCAGTGCTACGAGGGGCTCGACGTCGCGCACGCGGTCTACGAGTGGAACTACGCGCGCCAGCTGCTCCACATCCGGGCCGCGCAGGAGGGCACCGTCGTCGAGGCCGAGCTCTTCGGGCCCGAGTACCTGATCCGCCGGCCGCTGCTCGAGGCGGTCGAGTGCGAGGAGGACGTCGTGCTGCTGATCGACGAGATCGACCGCGCCGACGAGGAGTTCGAGGCCTTCCTGCTCGAGGTGCTCTCCGACTTCCAGATCACGATCCCCGAGCTCGGCACGATCACGCGCGAAGCGCAAGCCGCACGCGATCCTCACCTCGAACCGGACGCGCGAGCTGCACGACGCGCTCAAGCGCCGCTGCCTCTTCCACTGGATCGGCCACCCCTCGCTCGAGCGGGAGATCGAGATCGTCCAGCTCCGCGTGCCGGGCGTGCCCGAGCGGCTCGCGGCCGAGGCGGCCGCGTTCGTGCGCGGGCTGCGCGGGCTCGACCTCGCGAAGCCGCCCGGGGTCGCCGAGACGATCGACTGGACGCGCGCGCTCGCCGCGCTCGGCAAGGACGAGCTCGACGCCGCGACGGTGGAGGCGACGCTCGGCTCGGTGCTGAAGTACCACGAGGACGTGGAGGCCGTCCGCGACGAGACACTCCAGGGGCTGCTCGCGGAGGCCCGGAGTGCAGGGTGATGCGGTCCTCCGCCAGGTCGTCACGTTCGGCCGGATCCTGCGCGAGGCCGGGCTCGAGGTCGGCCCGGGCCGGCTCGCCGACGCGCTGAGCGGGCTCGACGAGACCGGCCTGGCGCGCCGCGACGACGTCTACTGGACGCTCCGCACGACGCTCGTCTCGCGCGCCGACGACCTCGAGACATTCGACCGCGCGTTCGCCGCCTGGTTCCTCGGCGCGCCCGTCCGGCTCGAGGAGCGGCGGCGCTCGGACCTGCCCCAGAAGGCGCTCCGCGCCGTCCCCGCCGGGACGCAGGCCGACGGCGAGCAGCCGCCCGACGCGGGCGACGACGAGACCGGCGGCTTCAGCTTCGAGGAGACGCTGCGCCACAAGGACTTCGCGGAGATGACCCCCGAGGAGCTCGCCCGCGCGCGCAAGCTGATCGCGAAGATCGCGACCGAGCGGCCGAAGCGGCGCTCGCGGCGCCTGCGCCCCGCCCCGCGCGGCGAGCGGCTCGACCTGCGCCGGATGGTGCGCGCCTCGCTCGCGACCGGCGGCGACCCGCTCGAGCGGCCCTACCGCGCCCGCGTCGAGCGCCACCGCAAGCTCGTCCTGATCTGCGACGTCTCGGGCTCGATGGAGAAGTACTCCCGCGCGCTGCTGCTCTTCCTGCACGCGGCGCACGGCTCGGGCACGCGGCGTCGAGACGTTCGCCTTCGGCACGCGCCTCACGCGCCTGACGCCGGAGCTGGAGTCGCGCGACCCCGAGGCGGCGCTCGACGGCGGCCTCGGCGCGGGTCGTCGACTGGTCGGGCGGGACGCGGATCGGCGCCTCGCTCAAGCACTTCAACGACCTCTGGGGCCGGCGCGCGCTCACCCGCGGCGCGGTGGTCGTGATCCTCTCCGACGGCTGGGAGCGCGACGACGCGGCGCTCGTCGGCCGCGAGATGGCCCGGCTCGCGCGGCAGGCCTTCGCGGTGGTGTGGGTCAACCCGCTCAAGGGCCACCCGGAGTTCCAGCCGCTCGCCGGCGGGATGCAGGCGGCGCTGCCCTTCATCGACCGCTTCCTGCCGGGCCACGACGTCGCGAGCCTCGAGGAGCTCGCCGCCGCGCTCGCCGGGATCGAGCGGAGGCACGCGGCATGATGCGCGACGTCTCCGCCGACCTCACCGCTGGCGCGGCGAGGGGAAGGAGGTCGCCGTCGCGACGGTCGTGGCGACGCGGCTCTCCGCGCCCCGGCCGGTCGGCTCGAAGTTCGTCGTCTCCGAGACGCGGCGAGCTCGCGGGCTCCGTGTCCGGCGGCTGCGTCGAGAACGACGTCTACACCTACGCGCGCGAGGTGCTCGCCGGCGCGCGAGCCGAGGCTGCTCACCTACGGGATCTCCGACGACGAGGCGCTCGAGGTCGGCCTCCCCTGCGGCGGCGAGATCGACGTCTGGGTCGACCGGCTCGACCCGGCGCTGGGCGAGCGGCTGCTCGAGGTCGTCGCGAACGAGGAGCGCGCGGTCTGCTTCACGGTGCTCGAGGGCGAGCACGCGGGAGCCCAGCTGCTCGTCCTCCTCGACACGGGCGAGACCGTCGGCGACGGGCCGCCGGAGCTGGCCTCGCTCGCCGCGGACGTCCAGCGGAACGGCCTGCTCAAGCGCGAGGGCGACAGGGTCTACGCCGAGGTGTACGGGCCGCCGCCGCGGTTCGTCGTCTTCGGCGCCGTCGACACCGCCGAGGCGCTCTGCGCCGCCGCGAAGCTGGTCGGCTGGGACACGATCGTCGTCGACGCGCGCGCGACCTTCGCGACGCCCGAGCGCCTGCCGAGCGCCGACCGGATCATCCGGTCGTGGCCCGAGGACGCGCTGCCCGGAGCTGCAGCTCGACCGGAACACCGCCGTCGCCTGCCTCAACCACGACGCGCGCTTCGACATCCCGGCGCTCCAGGGCGCGCTCGCGAGCGAGGCGTTCTACGTCGGCGCGCTCGGCTCGCGCAAGACCCAGGCCGGACGCCGCGAGAAGCTGCTCGAGGCCGGTGTCCCGGAGGAGGCGCTCGCGCGGATCCACGGCCCGGCCGGGCTCGACCTCGGCGCCGACACCCCGGCCGAGACCGCGCTCGCGATCCTCGCCGAGGCGCTCGCCGCCCGGGCAGGCCGCCCGGGCCGGGCGCTGCGCGACTCACCGACCCGAATCCACGTGGAGGGCTGACCGATGCAGCTGCACACCGAACAGTGGGGACCGGCCGACGGGCAGCTCGTCGTCTGCCTGCACGGCGTCACGAGCCGGCTCTCGCGCTTCCGGCGGCTCGCGCGGGAGGCGCTTCCCGGCTTCCGCGTGGTCGGAGTCGACCTGCGCGGCCACGGCGAGTCGGGCTGGTCGCCGCCCTGGGACGTCGAGACGCACGTCGCCGACCTGCTCGAGACCGTCTCGGAGCCCGCGATCTGGATGGGGCACAGCTTCGGCGGCCTCCTCGTCGCCGAGCTCGCGGCGCGGGCGCCCGAGCACGTCGAGCGCGCGGTGCTGCTCGATCCCGCGCTCCACATCGACCCCTCGACGGCGCTCGCGCAGGCCGAGGCGATCCGGCAGGAGACGACCTTCGACTCGCTCGACGAGTACGTCGACTACCGGTACGCGTCCGGCACGATCCTCCGCGCGCCGCGCGAGCTCGTCGTGGCGGAGAGCGCGGAGGACCTCGTCTCCGGGGAGGAGGGCGGCCGCCTCCGCGTCCACTACTGCCGCAGCGCGATCGTGACCGCGTGGAGCGAGATGGCGACCCCCGCGCCGCCGCTCCCGGAGTGCCCGACGCTGCTGGTTCTCGGCGAGGCCTCGTGGATCCCGTTCCGCGGCGAGCCGCGCGCGAACACGGAGGTCGTGAAGGTCCCCGGCGGGCACACGGTGCTCTGGGACGCCTACGACGAGACCGCCGCCGCAGTCTCCGCGTTTCTGAACGGCTCGTGACCCGAATCACTTGTGCTCATGAGCACAAGGGCCGATGGTTCGTGACACACGAGAGAGGGCTCAGCTGACCGTCAGGCGGTTCGCGCGAAGCGTGATGCAGTCACCGCTTTGCATCTCAACGCGGAGTCCGAGATCGTCTGGATCGCCGGAGTCCACGTATTCGATGGTGTTCACACTGATGCTGGGACCCCAGGGCTCGTCGTGGGGCACGTGAATTTCGGCGAGGCCGGCAAACAAAAGAACCACCGGCGAAGCCGGATCCACTGGCCGAAAGCGAAGGGTTGCGGTCCCGTCCGGCCAGTCGACTTCGATGCTCTCGAGGATCGCGTCGTGGAGATTCGGAAGGTTTGGGTTAGGCGCCAACGCGCTGTTCACTCTACGCCCGCTCGAAGACAGTTCCTTGGTCGCGGCGGCTGTAGCCGCCGCGGTGTAGTGGCTCGAGTCCGAACGGTGCTAGCAGGGGCCGGTGAGGACCTGGCCGCCCGGGCCGTTCATGTGCTCGATCGTCGTTCCGGCCTGCGCCTGGAGGCAGTACGAGTTCGCGTCGGCGCGGACGACCGTGACGCCCTGGATCGCGGGCGCGCCGGCGTAGGTCGCCGTGCCCGCGTGGAAGGCGTCGAGGGACGCCTCGGCGCCGACGAAGGTCGCCTGGTCGATCTGCTGCTGTAGCGGCGTGCGGCCGGCCGAGTTCGTGCCGCCGCCGAACGGCAGCAGCCCGCCCTTCACCGCCACGGCCATCCCGATCAGCACGACCACGATCCCTACGAGTCGAAACACGGTCATCGTGCTGCGATTTATCGGCAGGAAGGGCGTCGAGCCTTAAGGCTTCAGGTGCTCGTACGCCGGAACCGTGAGGAACTCGACGAAATCGTCGCCGAGCGCGACCTGGTCGAAGAGCTCGCTCGCCTCCTCGTAGCCCGGGCCGAGCTTCTCGAGCTCCTCGGCCTGGATGCGGAGCACGTCCTCGCGGGACACCTCGCCGTGGCGCAGCCACTGCCAGATCTGCGAGCGGGAGATCTCCGAGGTGGCCGCGTCCTCCATCAGGTTGAAGATCGCGACCGCGCCCGAGCCGCGCAGCCAGGCGGCGAGGTACTGGATGCCGACCGAGACGTTGTTGCGGACGCCGCTCTCGGTGATCTCGCCCGGCGTCGCCGCGACGTCGAGCAGCGCCGCCGCATCGGGCGAGACGTCGTCGCGCAGCACCTCGAGCTGGTTCGGCCGCTCGCCGAGCACGCGGTCGAACGACTCGAGCGCGACGGGGACGAGATCCGGGTGCGCGACCCAGGTGCCGTCGAACCCCTGCCCCGCCTCGCGCTCCTTGTCCTCGCGCACCTTCGCGAGCGCGATCGCGTTCACCTCGGGGTCGCGGCGCGAGGGGATGAACGCCGCCATCCCGCCGATCGCGTGCGCGCCGCGGCGATGGCAGGTGTGGACGAGCAGCTCGGCGTAGGCGCGCATGAACGGCACGCCCATCGTCACGTCGCCGCGATCCGGGAGCACGAACTCCGGGCGGTGGCCGAGCTTCTTGATCACGCTGAAGAGGTAGTCCCAGCGGCCCGCGTTCAGGCCCGTCGCGTGCGGGCCGAGCTCGTGCAGGATCTCGTCCATCTCGAACGCGGCCAGGATCGTCTCGATCAGGACGGTCGCGCGGATCGTCCCGCGCGGGATCCCGAGCGCGTCCTGGGCGCAGCTCGAAGACGCGGTTCCAGAGACCGCGCCTCGCGGTGCGACTCGAGCTTCGGCAGGTAGAAGTACGGGCCCGCTGCCGGCCGCGGCGAGCGCGCTCGTGGTTGCGCAGGAGGTACAGGCCGAAGTCGAACAGCGATCGCCGAGATCGGCGCGCCGTCGACCTCGAAGTGGCGCTCGACGAGGTGCCAGCCGCGCGGGCGCACGAGCAGCGTCGCGAGCTCGTCGTTCAGCCGGTAGGCCTTGCCCTCCGGGCTCTCGAACGCGATCGTGCGGTCGATCGCCTGCGAGAGGTTCGCCTGGCCCTCGATCATGTTCGTCCCACGTCGGCGAGTTGGCGTCCTCGAAGTCGGCCATGAAGACCTTCGCGCCGGAGTTCAGCGCGTTGATCACCATCTTCGCGTCGGTCGGGCCCGTGATCTCGACGCGGCGGTCGGCCAGATCGGCCGGCGCCGGCGGCACCCGCCAGTCGCCCGCGCGCACGGCCGCGGTCTCCGGGAGGAAGTCGGGCAGCTCGCCCGCGCGCAGCCGCTCGGCGCGCTCGTGCGCGCCGCGCAGCAGCTCCTCGCGCTCGCGCCGAGCTCGCGCGGAGCAGTGTCAGGAACTCGACGGCCTCCTCGGTCAGGACGTCATCGGTCATCGGCGGGCCTCCTTCGAGCAGTTCGTCGGGGCCGAGCGCCGCGGATCGACGCGTCGAGCAGCTCGATCGGATGGAAGGCGGGAAGCGGGCGGCCGGCCCGGCGCAGCGCGGCGTGACCTGGACGAGGCAGCCCGGGTTCGCGCTCGCGTAGCGCGTCGGCGCCGGTCGCGAGCACGGCCGCGGCCTTGCGGTCGCCGAGCTCCGTGGCCGCCTCCGGCTGGACGAGGTTGTAGATCCCGGCGCTGCCGCAGCAGAGCTCCTGCTCCGCGGGCTCGAGGCGCACGAGGCCCGGGATCGCGGCGAGCAGCGCGCGCGGCTCGGCCGTGATGCCCTGCGCGTGGCGCAGGTGGCAGGAGTCCTGGAAGGCGACGCGCAGCTCGAGCGGGCGGCGCTCGGCGCGCGGCTCCGCGATCAGCTCCGAGACGTCGACCCTGCCGAGAACGCGGCCGCGCGCTCGGCCCAGGCGGGTCGTCGGCGAGCAGCCGCCGTAGTCCTTCAGGTGCGAGCCGCAGCCGGCGGCGTTCGTGACGACGTGGTCGTGGCCCGCGAGCGCCGGCGATCGTCCGGCGCGCGGCCTCGACGCCCGTCCTCGAGCCGGCCGCGCGTGAACGTGCAAGCGCGCCGCAGCAGCCCTGCGCCCGCGGGCACGCGACCGTCGTAGCCGTCGGCGGCGAGCACGCGCGCCGTGGCCGCGTTGACGTCGCCGAACACGACGCTCTGGACGCAGCCGGCGAGCAGGGCGACGGTGGGCCCGTCGCCCGGGGTCAGCTCGGGCGGCCAGTCGGCGACCCGGCGGCGCGGCGCGAGCTCGGCGAGCGCGCGGAACCGCTTCGGGCCGACCGTCCGCCCGAGCGGCGCGAGCGACAGCGCGACGCGAGAGGCGCTTGCGGTGCGGGAAGACGGCGAAGACGGCGCTGCGCAGGAGCCTGTCGCCGAGCGGGCGGCGGTACGTGCGCTCCTCGATCTCCGCGCGCGTCTCCTCGATCAGCCGGTCGTACTGGACGCCGGACGGGCACGCGGTCACGCAGGCCATGCAGCCGAGGCAGCGGTCGAAGTGCTCGACGACGGTCGCGTTCAGCGACGATCGAGCCGTCGAGCGAGCGCCCTCCATCAGCTGGATGCGGCCGCGCGGCGAGTCCATCTCCTCGTGCCAGAGCGCGTAGGTCGGGCAGGTCGGCAGGCAGAAGCCGCAGTGGACGCAGTCGGCGATCAGCTCGGCCTTCACGCGAGCACGCCCTCGGGGTCGAGCGCGGCGCGCACGCGCTCGGCGAGCGGGCGGCCAGCCCGCGTCCACCTCGTGCGGGACGTACGCCGTGTCGCGGCGGGCGACGAACGGCGGCTCGGGCCCGTCGAGCCCGTCGAACGGCACGCGGCCGCGGGCGGCAGCCTGGAACGCGCTCACCTCGGCCCAGGGGTCGGCCTCCTCGCCGCCGACCAGCGTCCGCGCGGCGTCGAGCTCGGCCTCGACCGCGCGCGGCGCGCCCTCGAACAGCAGCGCGAGCTCGCCGGCGACGCGCAGGTCGACGGCGCTCGGCACGAGCTGCGAGCGCCGCAGCTCCCGCAGCAGCCTGCGCCCCTCCGCCGGGCCGGCGACGGGCACGGCGAGCGAGCGCGCCTCCGCGGGCAGCGGGTGCAGGCGCAGCGCGACGCGCACGATCAGGCCGAGGCGCCCGCGCGAGCCGCAGAAGAGCTTCGCGAGGTCGTAGCCGGCGACGTTCTTCACGACCTTGCCGCCGGAGTTCGCGACGCGTGCCGTCCGCGAGCACGACGGTGACGCCGAGCACGAGGTCGCGCATCGTGCCGAAGCGGTGGCGCAGCGGCCCCGAGAGGTCGGCCGCGACGCAGGCGCCGAGGGTCGGGTCGCCGGGCGGGTCGAGCGAGAGCCGCTGCCCGTGCTCGGCCAGCCGCGCTTGCAGCGCCGAGAGGCGGATCCCGGCCTCGACGATCGCACGTGAGGTCGCCGGGCTCGTACTCGAGCACCCGGTCGAGCCGGTCGGCCGCGAGCGAGGTCGCCGATCTCGACGCGGCCGGCGTCGCGCAGGAAGGCCGAGGCCTCGGCGACGGTGCGTGGCTCAAAGGCGCTCAGCAAGACCTGCCTTCTCGAGCGGATGGGCGCGGTAGGGGCCGGGGACCTCGCCGCACAGCCGCGGCGTCGGGAAGCACCTTGCCGGGGTTCGACGAGCCCGTTCGGGTCGAACGCGCGCCGCAGCGGCTGCATCGTCTCGAGGTCGTCCTCGCCGAACATCAGCGGCATCGAGCACGCCTTGTCGGTGCCGACGCCGTGCTCGCCGGTGAGCGAGCCGCCCGCGTCGATGCACGCCTCGAGGATCTCGCTCGGCGAGCTCCTCGGCCCGCTCCGCCTCGCCCTCGACCGCGCCGTCGTAGAGGACGAGCGGGTGGAGGTTGCCGTCGCCGGCGTGGAAGACGTTGCCGACCCGGAGGCCGTACTCGGACGAGAGCTCGTCGATCCGCCGCAGCACCTCGGGCAGCTTCGTGCGCGGCACGACGCCGTCCTGGACGTAGTAGTCGGGGCTGATCCGGCCCATCGCGGCGAAGGCGGACTTGCGCCCGCGCCAGACCGCGCGCGCGCTCGGCCTCGTCCGCGGCGATGTGGAGCTCGAAGCGCGCCGTTCGCGCGGCAGATCTCCTCGACCGCGGCCAGGTCCTCCTCGACCTGCGGCGGCGACGCCGTCGAGCTCGACGATCAGCACCGCGCCGCGCCCGGCGGGTATCCGGCGCCGACCGCGGCCTCGGCCGCCTCGATCGTGAGCGCGTCCATCATCTCGATCGCCGCGGGCATGATCCCGGCCGCGATCGATGCCGCGAGACCGCGGCGCCGGCCGCGTCGGTGGAGGCGAAGCCGGCGAGCAGCGTCCGCACCGCCTCCGGCCGCCGCAGCACCCGCAGCGTCAGCTCGGTCGCGATCCCGAGCGTCCCCTCGGAGCCGACGAAGACGCCGAGCAGGTCGGGGCCCGCGTCGCCGAGCGACGAGCGAGACGAGCTCGCCGTCCGGCAGCACGACCGTCGCCGCGAGCACGTGGTTGACGGTGAAGCCGTACTTCAGGCAGTGGGCGCCGCCGGAGTTCTCGGCGACGTTGCCGCCGATCGTGCAGACCTGCTGGCTCGACGGGTCGGGCGCGTAGTAGAAGCCCGCCGCGGCGACCGCGCGGGTGACGTCGAGGTTGGTGACGCCCGGCTCGCACGACGATGCGGCCGCGGTCGAGTGTCGACGTCGAGACGATCCGGGTCATCCGCGCGAGCGAGATCACGATCCCCTCGGCGACCGGCAGCGCGCCGCCGGAGAGGCCGGTGCCCGCGCCGCGCGCGACGAACGGCACGCCGCGCCTCGTTGCAGATCCGCACCACCGCCGCGACCTCCTCGGTCGTCTCGGGCAGGATCACGAGCGAGGGCACGACGCGGCGCCCGGTGAGCCCGTCGCACTCGTAGATGCGCAGCTGCTCCGGCTCCTTGATCACGCCGCCCGGCCCGAGGGCGTCCTCGAAGCGGCGGACGAGATCCGGTGCCAGCGTCACGGGATGACTCTAGACGATTAGGATCGCTCCATGGCTGAGATCGGTGTCGGGATGCTGGGCTACGCGTTCATGGGCAAGGCCCATTCGCACGCGCTGCTGTCGATCGGGCACATGACGTGGCCGCCGCCGCTCGAGCCGCGGCTCGTCAGCATCGCCGGCCGCTCCGAGGCGGCGGTCTCCGAGGCGGCGGAGCGCTACGGGTTCGAGTCGTGGACGACCGACTGGCACGAAGTGGTCGCGGACGACCGGATCGGGCTGTTCGACAACTGCGGCCCGAACGCGCTCCACGCCGAGCCGACGATCGCCGCGGCCGAGGCCGGCAAGCACGTGATCTGCGAGAAGCCGCTCGGGATGAACGCCGACGAGAGCTACGAGATCTGGCAGCGCGTCGAGGCGACCGGGGTCAAGCACGCCTGCGGCTTCAACTACCGCTTCGTCCCCGCCGTGCGGCTCGCGCGCCAGCTGCTCGAGGCCGGCGAGATCGGCGAGATCCGCCACTTCCGCGGCCGGTACCTCCAGGACTGGCTCTCCGATCCCGCGGCGCCGAAGACCTGGCGGCTCGACAGCGCGGAGGCCGGCACGGGCGCGATCGGCGACCTCGGCACCCACGTGATCGACCTCGCGCGCTTCCTCGTCGGCGAGATCGAGTCGATCTCGGCGCTCACCCGCACGTTCGTCGACGAGCGCGGCGGCGCGCGCGTAGATGTCGACGACGCGTTCGAGTCGGTCGTCGCGTTCCAGGGCGGCGCGGTCGGCACGATCGAGGCGACCCGCTTCGCGCTCGGGCGCAAGAACGCGTTCCAGTGGGAGATCAACGGCTCCAAGGGCTCGCTCGCGTTCGACATGGAGCGCCTCAACGAGCTCCAGGTCTCGAAAGGCGGCGGCGGCTTCGAACGGGTCCTCGTGACCGAGCCCACGCACCCGTTCCTCGAGTTCTGGTGGCCGCCCGGGCACATCGTCGGCTGGGGCGACACGTTCGTCCACGAGCTGCACCACCTCCTCACGGCGATCGC
Organism: uncultured Actinomycetes bacterium; assembly: GCA_963746005.1. GTDB lineage: Bacteria > Actinomycetota > Thermoleophilia > Gaiellales > Gaiellaceae > CAVQZA01. Next base: position 41,158 of record CAVUZM010000030.1, read on the forward strand.
GGAGGACGGCTCGGTGGGCCCGTACGGATCGACGCTCGAGGACGGCTACCGCGCCTCGGAGGTCGCAGACGCGATCCTCCGCTCGGCCGCCTCCGGCAGCCGCGAGACGATCAGCTACCGCTGAGGCTGAGGCGCAGGAGCGCGCCGCCGCCGTCCGCGGCCTCGGCCGAGACCGAGCCGCCCTGCTGCTCCGCGACCTGCTTCACGATCGCGAGGCCGAGCCCGGAGCCGGGCATCCCCCGCGCCGCCGGCGCGCGGTAGAAGCGGTCGAACACGAGCGGCAGGTCGGCCTCGTCGATCCCGCGGCCGTGGTCGCGCACGGTCACCTCGCCGCCGCGGACCGTGACCTCGATCTCGCCGCCCGGCGGGCTCCACTTGACCGCGTTGTCGAGCAGGTTCCCGACCGCCCGCTCGAGCGCCGTCGGCACGCCGTTCACGGTCGACTCCTCGAGCCGGGCCTCGATCTTCACCTGCGGCGCGCGCCGCTGCGCCCGCTCGACCACGTCGGCGACGAGCAGGTCGAGGCGAAGCTCCTCGGGCTCGGGCTGCTGCGCCGACTCCCGCGCCAGCTCGACGAGGTCGTTGACGAGGGCGGACATCTCCTCGAGCTGCTCGGTGAGGTCCCGCAGGAGCTGCTCGCGCCGCTCGCCCGTGGGACCGCCGCCGCGGGCGAGCACCTCGATGTTCGTGCGCAGGCTGGTGAGCGGCGTGCGGAGCTCGTGCGAGGCGTCGGCGACGAGCTGGCGCTGCGCGCCGACGGACTGCTCGAGCTCGCCGAGCATCTCGTTGAAGCTCTCCGCCAGCCGGCCGAGCTCGTCGTGGCCCTCGACCTCGACGCGCAGGCCGAGGTCGTGCGTCCGCGCCACCTCCTCGGTCGCGTCTCCCGAGCCGGCGCACCGGCGCGAGCGCCGCCCGCGAGACGATCGTGCCGGCGGCGACGGCGAGCGCGACACCGCACGTCGCCACGAGCACCATCAGCAGCGCGAGCTTGTTCAGCGTGCGGTCGACCTCCTGCAGCGGGCGCAGCACCTGGACCGCGAGCCCCTGGCCGAGCGGCGCGGTGAGGACGCGGACGTGGACGCCGTCCACGGTCGAGTCCTGGTCAGGTACGCGTTCGCGGTGCCGCCGGCGACGAGCTTCGTCTGGCGGTCGACCGGGATCGAGACCGAGTACGGCGCGCGGACGACCGTGCCGTTCGACTGGACGAGCTGGATCAGGGTGTCGCCGCCGCCCGCGCCCAGCGGCGCGAAGAACCGCCCGAAGCCCGGCCGGTTGAAGGCCTCCTGGGCCGCCGCCGCGCGATTCCGCAGCGTGTCGTCGACCTGGCCGCGAAGGTCGTTGCGCACGATCACGTAGACGACGCCGCAGGCGATCGCGATCGACGCCGCGACCGCCACCGCGACCGCGAGGGTGAGCCGGGCGCGGAGGCTCATTGCTCGGGCTCTCGGAGCGCGTAGCCCACGCCGCGCACCGTCTGGATCAGCCGTGGCTCGCCACCCGCCTCGAGCTTGCGGCGCAGGTACCCGATGTAGACGTCGAGCGAGTTCGAGCCGAAGCCGAAGTCGTAGCCCCAGACCCGCTCGAAGATGAGCGAGCGCGTCAGCACCTGGCGCGGGTTGAGCAGGAACAGCTCGAGCAGGTTGAACTCGGTTCGCGTCAGCATCGAGCGACCGGTCGCCGCGCAGCGCCTCGCGCGTGGTGCGGTCGAGCGAGAGGTCGCCGAAGCTCAGCGAGTCGACCTCGCCGCCCGCCGCGCGGCGCAGGAGCGCGCGCACGCGCGCGAGGAGCTCCTCGAGGGCGAACGGCTTCACGAGGTAGTCGTCGGCGCCCGCGTCGAGCCCGGCGACCCGGTCGCCGACGGCGTCGCGCGCGGTCAGCATCAGCACGGGCACGTCGTTCCCCGCCGCGCGCAGCCGGCGGCAGGCCTCGAGCCCGTCCACCTCCGGCATCAGCACGTCGAGGACGACCGCGTCGGCCGCGCCGCGCTCGCGCAGGAACGCGAGCGCCTCCGCGCCGTCCGCCGCCACCGCCACGTCGTACCCTGCGCTCGAGAGCGCACCCTCGAGCGCGCGCCGGACCGCAGGCTCGTCGTCGACCACGAGGATCTTCACGGCGTAAGTTTGCGTCCTCGACGTGAACGGCGCCTAAGAGACCGTTCTTAGGCGTGTCTTAGCCGCTGCTGCTGCAATGAGAGCGTCCCCGACGTTTGCAAGGAGCACACCCCATGAAGCCCAGCCGCAGAATCCTCATCGCCGGAGCCGTGGCGCTCGCCGCCGTCGCCGGCGCCGGCGTCGCAGTCGCCGCCTCGCACGCCTTCGGCGGCTCCGGCCAGCGCCAGGCGGTCATCAACGACGCGGCCGGGCGCCTCGGAGTCACGCCCTCCGCACTCCAGGACGCCTTCAAGGCCGCGCTCAAGGATCAGATCGAGGCCGCCGTCACCGCGGGCACGATCACGCGCGCCCAGGCCGACGCGATCGAGGCCAGGATCGCCGCCGGGCAGGGCCTCGGCTTCGGCGGCATGGGCATGGGCGGCGGGTTCCGCGGCCCGGGCGGCGGTGGGATGCACGGCATCCTCGGCCCGAGCCTCGCCGCCGCCACCGGCTACCTCGGGCTGACCGAGGCGCAGATCCGCACGCAGCTCGCCTCCGGCAAGACGCTCGCGCAGATCGCGACGGCGCAGGGGAAGGACCCCGCGAAGCTCGTCGACGCGCTCGTCACGGCCGAGACCGCGCAGCTCGCGACGGCAGTCCAGGCCGGGAAGCTGACGGCGACGCAGGAGCAGCAGATCCTCGCCAGCCTGAAGCAGCGCGTGACCGACCTGGTCAACGGCACGTTCCCCGCGCCCGGGATGAAGCCCGGCGGCTTCGCCGGGCCGCACAACGGGTTCAGGCAGGGCTACTTCAGGCAGAGCGCGGCGAGGTCGACGCCGAAGACCGCGTTGTAGGTGAAGCAGCCGCTGTTCGCGGAGACGTAGATCCGGTTCGTGGAGTTGGCGCGCGCCGCCCAGGGGGCGGCGTTCGTCGTGATGTCGGCGTCGAGCCCCGAGTAGGTGCTGTAGCGCTGGGCACCGAAGAGGAGCGACGCGCTCGCCATCTTCTTGTTGTAGGCGGGGTCGTCGAAGTACGCGACGTTGTTGTTGTTCGCCGACTTGATGTTCGTGCCGTCCAGCAGCACGTTGATGAAGTCGGACGGGTCGGCGTAGTCGGCCGCCCAGCCCTCGGTGGTGAAGTCGAACGGGGCGCCCTTGATCCCCTCCTTCTGGATCTGCACTGCGCGGGTGAACTGCTCCACCTGGACGTTGAGGCCGATCGCCTTCAGGTTCTGCTGGTAGATCTGGGCCTGGAGCGGCGCCGGCTCGGTGGTCGAGGTCCAGAGGATCGCCTTCCCGCCGCGCGTGTTGCCCTTCGCGAGCTGCTGCGCCTTGGCGACGTCCTGCTTGGTCTGCTGGAGCGGATAGGCGCTCACGCGCTTGAAGCCCGGCATCCCCGGCGGCAGGATCTGATCGGTGAGCACTCCCGCGTAGTAGCCGCCCTGCTCGAGCAGCGCGCCGCGTGAGATCGCCCAGTTGACCGCCTGCCGCAGCTTGACGTTGTCCTTGAACAGCGGCCGCGACGTGTTCATCGCGAGGTACTGGACGCTGAGCTGGGGCTCGACCCAGAAGCGCTCCTTGTTCACGCCGTACTTGTCCGAGATGGTCTTGTAGTTCGTCGGCGGGACGCCGCTCGCCGCGTAGTCGGCGGTGCCGGACGACACGTCCTGCTCGATCACCACCGGCGTGTTGCCGATCTTGTAGTCGATCTCGCTCAGGTTGTGCGGGCGCGGGCCGGTGTAGTAGCGGTTGCGCATCAGCGTGATCGAGTTGTTGGGGATGCGATCGGCGATGAAGTACGGGCCGCACGAGGCGGGCGCGTCGACGCCGTTCGGGTTGTGGTCGGCGGCGAGCGCGGGGTTGATCGCCTGGAAGAACGGCATCGCGAGCCGCGCGAGCAGGTCGGGGGCGGCGTCGACGAGCGTGATCGTGAGCTTGTCGCCGTTCACCACCACGCCCGACATCGTCTTGGCCTTCCCGTCGAACACGTCCTGCGCGCCGGCGATGTCCGTGAGGAACGCCTGCGCGGGCGACTGGAAGGTCGGGTTGGCGTCGCGGTTGAGCGCGTCGGCAAAGCTCTGCGCTGTGACCGGCTGACCCGTGTCGAAGCGGAAGCCCTTGCGGATCGTGAAGGTGTAGGTCTTGCCGCCGTCGGAGACCGTCGGGAAGGCCTTGGCGACCTCGGGCTGGAGCTGCGAGCTCGCCGCGCCGCTCCTGTCCGGGTAGTTGAGGAGCTTGCAGCCGACCGCATACTGGATCTCCCAGCCCGTGGTGAGGTAGTCGAGGCCCGGGTCGGTGTAGTCGACGTCGGTGGTGAGCTCGACGACGTAGGTGCCGCCGGTCTGGACCGGCGTCGTCGCGGTCGCCGCGCCCGCGGACTTCTTGCCGCCGCAGCCGGCCGCGAACAGGAGGGCCGCGCCGACGAGAGCTGCGAGCGAGCACAGCCGCACTCTCCTTGTGGCCGCGATCACGCGCGCACCATACCCAACTATCGTTTCGCCGAGCCCGTGAACAACTCAGTCCTCGTCTGCACCGACCTGCGCAAGCGCTTCGGCGAGGTGCAGGCCGTGGCCGGGATCAGCTTCCGGATCGCCGCCGGCGAGACCTACGGCCTGCTCGGGCCGAACGGTGCGGGGAAGACGACGACGATCTCGATCGTCTGCGGGCTGCTCGAGCCGGACGCCGGAGCGGTCGAGGTCGCAGGCGAGCCGCTGACCACGCGCAGCGTCGCCGCGAAGGCCTCGATCGGCTACGTGCCGCAGGAGCTCGCGATCTACCCCGACCTGACCGCCGCCGAGAACCTCCGCTTCTTCGCCCGGCTCTACGGCCTCCCGCCGGCCCGGGCCGGGGAGCGCGTCGCCGAGGTGCTCGAACTCGTGGGGCTCGCGGAGCGCGGGGACGACCAGGCGAAGACGTACTCGGGCGGGATGCAGCGGCGGCTCAACATCGGGATCGGCCTCCTGCACCGGCCCCGGCTGCTCGTGCTCGACGAGCCGACCGTCGGCGTCGACCCGCAGAGCCGCAACGCGATCCTCGAGAGCGTCGAGCGCCTGGCCGCCGAGGGGATGGCCGTCCTATACACGACCCACTACATGGAGGAGGCCGAGCGGCTCTGCGACCGGATCGGGATCGTCGACCTGGGCGAGCTGAAGGCCGAGGGGACGAGGGGTGAGCTGGTCGCCCTCGTCGGCCAGCACGACCGCGTCCGGCTGCAGGGCAGCGGCGACCTCGAGGCCGGCGCTCGCGCCTGCGCCGAGCTCGCTCCGGTCCTGGCGGCGAGCGTGCACGAGGGCGGGATCGAGCTGATCGTGGACCACGCGCGCAGCGTGCTCGTGGAGCTGCTGCAGACGTGCGCGGCGGCAGGCGTCGACGTGGACGCGGTCGAGGTGGACGAGCCGGACCTCGAGGCGGTCTTCCTGCACCTCACCGGCAAGGCCCTGCGCGGTGCCCGCCCAGCAATGTCCTCGGCTTCTGGAACGCGATCACACTCCGCGATGCGGCGTCCTCGGTCGCGCCCATAGCTGAAGCTATGGGCGCCTGCGTCTTGCCTCGCTTGGTGCTCGCGCCCCAGAAGCTCGCCAACATCACTGGCGGGCACGAAGACCGCGCTGCTGATCGCGGGGAAGGACCTGCGCCAGCGCGTCCGCGACCGCTCCGCGATCCTGCTCGCCTTCGTCGTCCCGTTCGTGCTCGCGTCGATCTTCGGGCTCACCCTCCACGACGTCGGCAGCGGGCACGTCACGTTCTCGTTCGCGCTGGTCGACCAGGACCACGGCCCCGCGTCGCGCGCGTTCGTCGCGGACGTGCTGAACCCGGTCGAGCGCGGCGGCCTCGCGCGGGTGCGGATCGAGCCGTCCCTCGCGCAGGGGCGTGCGGACGCGGACAAGGGCAGGGTCGCGGCGACGTTCGTGATCCCGGCCGGCTTCTCGGCCGCGCTCGCCGCCGCCAGGCCCGCCTCGATGCAGGTGCTCGGCAACGTGGACGACCAGATCGGGACGCTCGTCGCCCACTCGCTCGCCCAGAGCTACGCGAGCGGGGTCGACGGGGTGCGAGTCGCGGTGGCCGCGGCCGGGCCGGCGAACGCTGCGGACGCGCGGCGGCTGGCCGCGCTCGCCGCCGCGGCGCCCAGGGCCGTGACGATCGCCGACGTCTCGACGAGCAGCAAGGAGCTCTCCGCGGGCACGTTCTACGCGGCCGGGATGGCCGTCTTCTTCCTCTTCTTCACGGTGCAGTTCGGGGTGATCAGCATCCTCGACGAGCGCCGCGACGGGACGCTCGCCCGGATGTTCGCGGCCCCGATCCGGCGGAGCACCATCCTCGCCGGCAAGCTCCTCACGAGCCTCGTGCTCGGGATCGTGAGCATGACCGTGCTCGCGATCGCGACGCACTTCGTCCTCGGCGCGCACTGGGGCAACCCGCTCGGGGTGATGATCCTGATCGTCTGCGGCGTGCTGGCCGCGACCGCGGTGATGGCGCTCGTCGCGACGCTGGCGAAGACCCCGGAGCAGGCAGGGGCCTGGGGCTCGATGGTCGCGCTCGTGCTCGCGATGCTCGGCGGCTCGTTCTTCTCCGTCGCGCAGGCGGGCGGCGTGATCGCTGCGTTGAGCCTGCTGACCCCGCACGCCTGGTTCCTGCGGGGGCTCGAGGACCTCGCCGGCGGCGCAGGCCCCGGGGTCGTGCTCGGGCCGGCGGCGGCGATTCTCGCGTTCGCGGCCGTGACGGGCGGGATCGCGCTGACCCGCATGGGGAGGCTGATCGAGCCGTGAAGGCGCTCGTGATCGCCGCCACCGACCTGCGGCGGCTGTTCCGCTTCCGCCTGAACGTCTTCTTCCTCTTCGTGCTGCCGATGCTGATCATTCTGCTGCTCGGCTCGGCGTTCGGCGGGTCGGATCGCGCCCGCATCGGCGTCGTCGGCGGCTCGGGCGGCCCGCTCGCCCGCTCGCTCTCCGGCGCGCTGGACGCGCAGCCGTCGGTGCGGGTGCAACGGTTCGGGAGCGAACGCAGCCTGCGGAACGGGGTCGCGCACGGCGCCGTGGAGGCCGGGCTCGTGATCCCGGCCGGCTACGACGCCGCCGCGCGGAGCGGGCGGCCTGTGCAGCTGAGCTACTTCGCGCGGCCCGACTCGATCGCACAGCAGCTTCGGGCTGCGATCGAGTCGGCGGTCTCGGGCCAGAGCGGGTTGCTCGGCGCCGCGGCGCTCGTCCACCGGGAGCGCGGCACGCCGTTCGCGTCGGCGCTCACGCGCGCGACCGCGGCCGCCGCGGCCGTCCCCGGCGTCGGGGTGCGCCTGACCGCACCGGACGGAACCGCCTACGTGACGACGCTCGGGCGCTACTCGAACGGCGCGAGCACCCAGCTGCTGCTCTTCATCTTCCTCACCTCGCTCACCGGCTCGGCACGGCTGATCGAGACGCGGCGGCTCGGCGTGGCGCGGCGGATGCTCTCGACGCCGACCTCGGTGGGGACGATCCTCGCCGGCCAGACGCTGGGCCGGCTCGCGGTCGCGCTGCTCCAGGCGCTGATCATCGTCGTCGGCTCGACGCTCTTCTTCGGCGTCCACTGGGGGGATCCGCCCGCAACGGCGGCAGTCGTGGTCGCCTTCTGCCTGGTCGGAGCCGGAGCCGGGATGCTGATCGGCAGCGTGTTCTCGAACGAGGAGCAGGCCGGCCCGGTCGCGATCCTGCTCGGGCTCGGCCTGGCCGCGCTGGGCGGGTCGATGGTGCCGCTCGAGGTCTTCCCGCCCACGGTGCGCACGCTCGCGCACCTCACGCCTCACGCCTGGGGGAACGACGCCTTCTCGACGCTGCTCAAGCACGGCGGCGGGCTCGGGGCCGTGCTCGGCGACGTCGGCGTCCTGCTCGCGTTCGCTGCCGTGCTGATCGCGCTCGGGACCTGGCGCCTGCGGCGCGCGCTCATCGCCTGACGAGGCCGAGCACGACCCTGAGCGCGAGCACGAACACGAGCGTGAAGGTCAGCGCCACGGCGAGGAACGCCGCCTCGCGACCCTCGAGCGCCCTGCCGAGGACGACCGCGCGCAGCGCGACGCCGAGCGGCACGCCGACGATCCAGTTGAGCAGAAGCGCTCGCGCCGAGCGGCGGCGGTAGGTGCGGAACAGGAGCGCCGCCGCGAACCAGCCGGCGAGGAGCGGCAGCGCGTCGCGGGCGAGCCCGGAGGCGGAGACCGCGCCGTCGTGCGACAGGAGCCCCACGACCGAGAACAGGACGAGGGCGGCCGCATCCGCCAGCGCGAGCACGCCCGGCGGCCGGTTCGGGATCACCGTCGGGCGCACGACGCTCACGCTATCCTCCCCGGGCTCATGCCCGCGCGGACACTCACATTCGCGGCCGCCGTCCTCGCGGCGCTCGCGCTCGCCGCCGGCGCCGGCGCGGTCACGGGACGCGTCGTGGTGAAGCCGTCGTCGCCGACCGTCGGGAAGAGCGCGACGATCCAGGTGCAGCTCACTCCGGCGAGCGGCGAGACGCTCCCCTCGGCGATCTACCTGAGAGTGACCTCACCCCGGGGCGGCTCGCTGAAGGTGCCGCTGACGCGGATCGGGAAGACCGGCAACTGGCGCACCGTGTTCTCGTTCGCCGACAAGGGGAAGTGGCAGCTCCGGGCGATCGCCGGCAAGGGCGGCTCACCCAGGGCCGGCAGCGTGCTCGGCTCGACGACCGTCGACGTCCAGAAGCCCTAGCGGCGCAGCGGCAGCGTGACGCGGAAGGTCGTCCCCCCGCCCGGCTCGGAGCTCGCCGAGGCGGTGCCGCCGTGGGCCTCGGCGACGGCCGCCACGATCGAGAGGCCGAGCCCGACGCCGCCGCTCGCCCGCGACCGCGACGCGTCGGCACGGTAGAAGCGCTCGAACACGCGGGAGACGTCCTCAGGGCTCATCCCCGGCCCCGAGTCCTTCACCTCGATCACGGCGTCGCCGTTCAGGCTCGCGACGCTCACCTCGACCGGCGCCCCCGCCGGGGTGTGGGAGCGGACGTTGGCGAGCAGGTTGTCGACGACCTGCCGCAGCCGGTCGGGGTCGCCGACGACGACGGCGTGCTCGGCGTGAAACGCGATCTCACGGTCGGGCTCGACGGTGCGCGCGGTCTCGACGGCGTCGCCGACGACGCGCTCGAGCTCGACGTCCTTCCGCTCCAGCGGCCGGCCCTCGTCGAGCCGCGCGAGCAGCAGCAGGTCGTCGACGAGCAGGCTCATCCGCTCCGACTCGCGGCTGATCCCGGTCATCGCGCGGGCGAGGTCGTCGGGCCGCTTGTCGGCGCCGCGGGTGAACAGCTCCGCGTACGCGCGCACGGCCGTGAGCGGCGTGCGCAGCTCGTGCGAGGCGTCGGCGACGAAGCGCCGCAGCTTCCGCTCGGACGCCTCGCGGGCACGGAACGCCGACTCGATCTGGGCCAGCATCGCGTTCAGCGCGAGCCCGAGGCGGCCGACCTCGGTGCGTTCGTCCGCCGCGCTCCACGCGGCGGGAGAGGTCGCCCGCGGCGATCGCCCCGGCGGTGTCCTCGATCTCCGCGAGCGGCCGCAGGCCCAGGCGGACGACCCAGAGGCCGAGCAGCGCGATCGCGACGAGGACGGCGATCGTCACGAGCAGCTCGATCAGGAGCAGCTGGTGGAGCGTGCTGTCGACGCCGCTCAGCGAGGTCGCGATGATCAGCAGGTAGTTGCTCTCCTGCGGCTCGATCGAGGCGCGCACGCGGTAGCGGCTGCCGCCGCTCTGAGCCGAGACGGTGAAGTAGGCGACCCGGTCCCCGCCGTTCGGGCCGGCGGCGGGCACCTCGATCGAGCCCGGAAGCCGAGGCGGCGGAGGCGTCTTCTGCTGCGAGAACTGCGGGATCGCCCCGCCCTCGACGACGGTGCCGTCCAGCTTCCGCACCTGGATGTAGGCGCCCGGGGCCGCGGCGGTGAGCGTGTCGATCGTGCTGCTCCCCGGGCCGCCGCCGGGGCCGGGGCCCTGCTGGAAGAGCGCGTGCTCGACGCCGAGATGCGCCGCGTCGAGGGTGACGTCCGTGCGGTGGATCAGGAAGGAGTTCAGCGACGCGTACGTGGCGACGTCGGCGGCGACGAGCCCGACCGCGGCCAGCACGATCACGCCGAGCACGAGCCGCGTCCGCAGCGACAGCCGCGCGAGCATCTACTTCGTTCCGGCTTCGAGCATGTAGCCGGCCTGGCGCACCGTCCTGATCAGCGGCGGGCCGGCGGCGTCGAGCTTCTTGCGGAGGTAGCTCACGTAGGTCTCGACGACGTTGGAGTTGCCGCCGAAGTCGTAGCGCCAGACGTTCTGGAGGATCTGCCCCTTCGACAGCACGCGGCGCGGGTTGAGCATGAAGTAGCGCAGGAGCGAGAACTCGGTCGCGGTGAGCTCGATCTCGGAGTCGCCCCTGAACACCTCGTGGCGGACCTCGTCGAGGCTGAGGTCCTCGAACCGGAGCACGTCGCCGGGCAGGTCGCCGGCGGTGCGGCGGAGGATCGCCTGGATCCGGGCGACGATCTCGGCGAGGCTGAACGGCTTGGTGACGTAGTCGTCGCCGCCGGCGCGGAGCGCCTCGACCTTGCTCTCGGTCGAGTCCTTCGCGGTCAGGAACAGCACGGCGCTCTTGCAGCCGAGCGCGCGGAGCCGCCGGCCGACCTCGATCCCCTCGATGTCGGGGAGCATCCAGTCGAGCACGATCAGGTCGGGCTCGGCCGAGGCGACCGCAGCGAGCGCGTCACGGCCGTTGTACACCTCGTCGACCTGGTAGCCCTCGTAGCGGAGCGCGGTCGCGACGGCGTCGACGATCGACTGCTCGTCGTCGACGACGAGGATCCGGTGCCCGTTTGCGGTGGTGCTCATCGTCGAACCGTGCCACAGATTCCTGTGAACCGGCTGAGAATCAGGCGGCGAGCTCGTCGCGCTCGTCGGCCCGCTCGATGCTCACGGGCTCGGGCAGCGGCTGCGAGGCGAGGCGGAACGGGACCCGCATCACCCAGGTGAGCACGGCGACGAGGCCGGCGACGAGAACGGCGTTGAGGATGAGGACGGTGGTGATTGACATGGTGGCTCCCTGGTCGTTGGTTACAGACCTAGGAGACCACCGGGGCTTTGGACGGCCCTTGGAGCCGGCTGTGAATTCCCTAAGAGCGGCCGCGGCGAGTTGTCTTCTCAGCGAGCCTCGAACTCGACGTCGACGGGCACGTCGAGGGAGACGGAGACGAGACAGGTCTCCTCGGCCTTCAGCGCGAGCTCGCGCGCGCGCGCCTCGTCCTCCGGATCGATCTCCACGATGAGCCGGAGCAGCATGCGCGTGAACCCGAAGCGCCCGTCGTCGCGTCTGCCTGCAACCCCGTCGCCGTGGACCTCGAGGCCCGCGTAGGAGAGGCCGGCCTTCTCGGCGAGCCCTGTGAAGGTCACGGCCAGGCACGAGGCGGCCGCGCCGACGAAGAAGTCCTCCGGGCTCCAGGTCGTGGGGTCCACCCCGCGAAACTCGGGCGGCGGCGCGACGGCAATTCCCGGTTTCCCGTGGACCTTGGCCACGACGCGCCGGCCGCCCGTCCACGCGACCGAGAGAGGGAAGTGGAACTCCTTGACGCGAACCGTGGCGGCCATCACGACTCCAGCATCGCCGTTGCGGAGCGCGCGGACAACGGTGGATCGCCGGAGACGGACTGCGGAAAAACCGTCACGACACCCTCGTCGACCAGCCGGCCGAGCGACTCGACCCGCCGCTGCAGGCTGCCGCAGACCGCCTCGCAGAGCGAGAGGGCGTCCTGGTCGACGATCCGGTAGTAGGAGAACGTCCCTTGCTTTCGCCTGGCCACGATCCCCGCCCGCTGCAGGATGCCGAGGTGCTTGGAGACGTTCTGCTGCGTGGTGTGGGTCGCCGCGGTCAGCTCGAGCACCGTCGCCTCGCCGTCCCGCAGGCGGTTGAGCAGCTTGATCCGGGTCGGCTCGCCCATGACCGCGAAGCGCTCGGCGATCAACTCGATCAGCTCGTCGGAAAGCGGATGCACGGGGCCGTCTCCTCTCGTCGGCCCGACCGGTGAGGGCCTGCGCTGCACCCTCACCGTGTCGGGGTGATGGTGGATCATGCGTGCGTCGGCCGGGCGCCGTGGTGGAAGTGCACCTTCGTCGCCAGCTTGTCGCCGTACAGGCCGAGCCCGGCGAGCAGGATCAGCAGCACGCCGGGGATGACGAAGAACGGCGTGAACAGCCGGAAGTCCGGCAGGCTGTTGATCTGGCGGAAGTTGTCCACGTTCGCCTGCATCGTCGTCACCAGCGGCTGGTAGTGCTGCAGCCCGGCGGGCACCTGGCTGAAGATGCCGACGTTCTTCTGCATCGTCCCGAGCAGGCCCCCGAAGTCCCGCTGCATCGCCGGCAGGTTCTGCAGCATCGCCGCCATCGACGGCAACTGCTGGCCCATCATCGCCTGCACCTGCGTCGGCGTCATGTGCATCGCCTGCGCAAGCAGCGGTACGAGCTTCGCGGAGTCGGCTTGCATGCCGCCGAAGCCCTTCAGGTATGCCTGGAACTTGGCGAGGTTCTGGGCGCTCATCATCGGCGTGACCGTGCCGAGCGGCACGAAGACGTTGTTGTAGTAGTCGACGGTCTTCGTGACCTGGTCCGGCTGCATGATCGGCTGGAAGCCGCTCATCATCCGCTCACCTGCGGCCGCCTTGCTTGGCAGGCCCATCGCGAACGGCGCAATCACGAGCGCCAATCCGATCGCGAACACACCCCAGAGCACCTTGCGAGTCATCTCGTCTCCTTTAGCCGGCCGCGATGTGACTCCCCGGCCCCGTGCCGGCCGGCCGGTTGGGCCGGAGGGGCTCCGTTCGGCGGCTCGGCGGCAACCGCCTCGATCAGATACTCCGAGATGTCGCGGACCCGCATCGTCCCGTTGGCTGCTTTGCGCAGGTTCACGAGGCAGATCGGGCACATCGCGACGCAGTCCGGGGCCACCGCCCGCAGCTGCTCGACGCGCTTCACGGCCACGGCGGCCGCCTTTGCCGGGTAGAGCGCCTCGGCCGGGCCGCCGCAGCACCAGGTCAGCTTCCCCACGTGGACCGGCTCGCCGACGGCGAGACCCGTGGCGGAGAGCAGCTCGCGCGGCTCCCGCACGACGTCCTCGTACCTGGCGTAGACGCAGGAGTCGTGCAACACGACCTCGCCGGAAAGCTGTGTCCGGACGGGCAGCCCGCGCTCGACGAGCACCTCGAGGTAGCTCCGCACTCGAATGTCGTAGCCCTCGACGAGCTTCGGGTAGACGCTCCGCAGCATCGTCGTCGTGTGCGGATCGATCGTGATGACCTCCCGCACGCCGTGCTTACGGAAGATGTCCGCCACGCGGCGGGCGTGCGCTGCGACCTCCTCGTCGGCGCCGAGGTCGTGCGCGAGCGCACCCGAGTACAGGTCGTCCTCGTACAGGTAGCCGAACTCGACGCCGGCCTGCTGCAGCAGGCGCGCCACGTTCGCCGGCACCCGGTCGTACTCCCGGCGCTCGGCCGCCGAGGGGCGGGCGACGAGCGTCGCGCCGTTGACGAGCCGGTTGGCGCGTCGCGCGAGGCCGCTGAAGCGGGCGAGGGGTGAATCGCCGACCTTCTGCTCGAGGTCGACGAGCCGCTCGATGTACGGGACCAGCTGATACATCAGGCCGGTGTAGAGAACGGTCTCGCCTCCGCGGGCAGCCCGAGCTCGCGCGCCCAGCCCGTCGCGCGCCGCGCCGGAATCGGCAGCACCGACCCCCGCAGGCGCAGGTTGTCCGCCAGGATCCCGACGACGTCGCGGGTCGCGAGCGGCATCAGTCGCCCACCGTCAGCAACCAGTGCCGCAGGACACGGACGTTCTCGGTGATGTGGACGCCCGCCGGGCAGCTCTCCTCGCAGGCGCGGCAGAGCAGGCACGAGAAGATCGTCTCGCTCTCCGCCCGCACGCGGTCCTCGAGGCCCAGCTCGACGTAGCGGAACAGGCGCCGGGGCAGCAGATCGACTCCGAGCGGGCAGACGGCGGTGCAGACGCCGCAGTTCATGCAGGTCTCGGCGTCGAACTCGCCGAGCCGGCGCAGTTCGTCTGCGAGACCGGGCTGGACGACCGAGCTCACGGCTGCTCCACCGCGCCGTAGCGGAAGTAGCCGTCCGGGTTCACGCCCTTCTCCTCGACGACGTGGCCGTACTTGCGCAGGCCCATCACCCAGACCATCACCTCGTCCTCGGGGAGCCCTCCGGCCGCCGCGAGCTCGGGCACGGTCAGGGGCCCGTCCCTGAGCAGCGCGAGCAGGCGCCCGCGCATGAGCGGCTCGTCGCGGACGACCTCGCGGACGTCCCGGCTCATGCCGCCGCCCCCGCGAGCAAGCCGTCGATCATCGCGCAGCACCTGGGCGTCGGTGTAGCCCTGCAGGTCGATCGCGTTCTCCGCGCAGACCGGGGTGCAGCCGCCGCACCCCTTGCAGCCTGCCGCGTCGATCGCAGCGACCTGCCTGCCGTCGCGCTCGACGAGCGAGATCGCGCCGAACGGGCACGACTGCACGCATTCGCCGCAGCCGGTGCAGGCTGCCTCGTGCACGAAGGCGACCTGGGGGTCGAGCTCGGCGACGCCGCGCTTCAGTACCGCGGCCGCCTGCGTGACCGCCGCGAGGCCGGAGGCGGCGCTCTCGGCGGAGGTCTTCGGCCCCTGGCACGCGCCCGCGATCAGCAGGCCGTCGACGACCGTCTCCACCGGCCGGAGCTTCGGGTGGATCTCGTTGAAGAAGCCGTCCCGGCCGACCGGGAGCTTCAACGCCCCGATCAGCTCCTCGTTCGCCCGCGGGACCATCCCGGTCACCAGCACGACGAGGTCCACGGGGATCGTGAGCTCCTCGCCCGCGGTGAGGAGGTCGCGCACCGTCACGGTGAGGCCGTCGCCGTCCCGCGCCACCTCGGGTGGGTCGTCGTCGGCGAACTTGACGTAGAGCGAGCCGCGGCTGCGCGACTCGGTCAGCATCAGCTCGTTGTTTCCGTAGGTGCGCAGGTCGCGGTAGAGGTGGTACTGGCGCAAGTTCTCGGCGCGGTCGGCCGCGAGCAGCGACGCGTGGACGGCGGCGCTGCAGCAGTACCGCGAGCAGTACGAGTGGTCGGCGTTGCGGCTGCCGACGCAGTAGACGTAGGCGACGCTCCTCACCGGCTTGCCGTCGTGGACGAGCGGCCCGTCGCTCCCGTCCAGGAGACGCTTCCACTCCGGGAGGGTGAGTACGCCGTCGACGCCGTAGCCGAACTCGCCGGCCGCGGGCTCGTAGCTGTCGAAGCCCGTCGCGACGACGATCTGACCGACCTCGAGGTGGATCGACTCGCCGCCCACGTGGACGACCGCGCGGTAGTTGCCGAAGGTACCGGACTTCGCGGTCACCTCGGCGCTCGTGAACACGGTGATCTCGGGCCGCTGCGCGATCTCCTCGGCAAGGCGGGCGATCAGCTCGCCCCCGTCCCTGCCGTGCGGGAACAGCTCGCCGAGGCTGCCGACCCGGCCGCCGAGCTCCGGCTCGCGCTCGACGAGGAAGACGCGCGAGCCCCACG
This sequence comes from uncultured Actinomycetes bacterium, assembly GCA_963746005.1. GTDB lineage: Bacteria > Actinomycetota > Thermoleophilia > Gaiellales > Gaiellaceae > CAVQZA01. Next base: position 56,775 of record CAVUZM010000030.1, read on the forward strand.
TCTGCGAGGCCGACCGCGGCGCGCATCCCGGCGATGCCGCCGCCGATCACGAGCGCGCGTGGCGTCGTCTCCACCACCAGCGGCTCGAGCGGCTCGGTCAGGCGTGTGCGCGCGATGCCCGCCCGAACCAGCGAGATCGCCTTGCGCGTCGCTCCCTCTCGGTCGTCGGTGTGCGTCCAGGAGCACTGCTCGCGGATGTTCACCTGCGTGTACTCGTACGGGTTCAGGCCGGCGCGCTGCGCCACGGCCCTGAAGGTGAAGGTGTGCAGCTTCGGCGAGCACGAAGCGACGACGAGCCCGTCGAGCTCCTCGTGCCGGATGTCGTCGATGATCTCCTGCTGCGTCGAGTCCGAGCAGGTGAACATCGCCCGCCGCGCGACGACGACGCCCGGCTCGTTCTCGACCGCCGCGATCACGCGCTCGACGTCGACGTAGTCGGAGATGTTGCCACCGCAGTGGCAGACGTAGACACCGAGCCGGCGCTCGCTCATGCCGGCACCTTCCGGCGCTCGAGATGCGCCGCCGCCTGCGCGACCGCGGCGCCTGCGTGCAGGATCGACTCCGGGATGTCCCTGGCGCCCGACGCGGCGCCCGCGACGAAGACGCCCGGGATGCTCGTGCGGCTCGGGTTCAGGTCCTCGTCGGTCTCCTCCACGTAGCCCTGGCCGTCGACCGCGAGCTCCTCCACCGTGAACAGGCGCGCGGCGTCGCGGTTCGGCTGCACGCCGACCGCGAGCACGACGAGGTCGTATTCGGCCTCGGCGATCACACCGCCGTTGTCGATGTCCTCGTAGCGGAGGGTGAGGTTCCCTTCGTCGGTCTCGGTGATCTCGGCGACGCGCCCCTTGACGAAGCTCGCGCCCATCGCCTTCGACTGCTCGAAGAACTCGTCGTAGCCCTTGCCGACGGCGCGGATGTCGATGTAGTGGACGGTGACGTCGGCGAGCGGCAGGGCGCCCATGATCAGCTGGTTCTGCTTGATCGAGTACATGCAGCAGAACTTCGAGCAGAGCGGGTTGCCGACGGTCTCGTCGCGCGAGCCCGTGCACATGACGTAGGCGATCCGCTCGGGCACCCGGCCGTCGCTGGGCCGCAGCACGGTGTTGTAAGGGCGCGTCGGCGCGAGCAGCCGCTCCATCTGCACGCCCGTGATCACGTTCTGGAACCGGCCGTAGCCGTACTGCGGCTTGAGATCGGCGGGAAAGACCTTGTAGCCCGTGGAGACGATCACCGCGCCCACCTCGACGTCGACCTGCTCCTCGCGCATGTCGAGGTCGATCGCGCCGGCGGGGCAGGCCGCGATGCACTCGTGGCACTCCGAGCAGACCCCGCAGTCGAGGCAGCGTCCGGCGGCCGCCTGCGCCTCCGCTTCGGTCAGCGGCGGCTCGAGCTCGGCGAAGTCGGTGGGCTCGTCGGCGAGCGCTCGCGCCCGCGGCGAGCGGGTCGCGGCGGCTGTGGCTCTTCTGGCGGGCGAGCACCTCGGCGTGGCCGACGACGGGCAGCGGCTCCTCGAACCCTGTCGAGCTCCTGGCCCTGGAGCCAGCGGTCGATCATGTGCGCCGCCTTCCGGCCCTGGCCGACCGCGTCGGTGATCATCGACGGGCCCGTCACGGCATCGCCGGCGGCGAAGACCCACGGCACAGCCGTCTGGAGCGTCGCCGGGTCCGCCTGGAGCGTCCGCGCGCCGCCGGGCGCCAGCGCGGAGAAGGTCTCCGTGTCGGCCCCCATCCCGATCGCCACGATCGCCAGGTCGCACGCGAGCCGGTCGACGACGCTCTCGTCGTACTGCGGGCTGAAGCGGCGGCTGTCGTCGAAGACGGCGGTGCAGCGCTTCAGCTCGACGGCCTCCACGTGCTCGCCTCCGCTGAAGCGCGAGATCCCCCAGGAGTCGTGCAGCTCGATGCCCTCTGCGAGCATCTCGTCGACCTCCCACTCGTGCGCGGGCATCTCGCCGCGCGACTCGAGGCAGACCATGTGCACGGCGGCGGCGCCCAGCCGGCGGACGCTGCGCGCTGCGTCGATCGCGACGTTGCCGCCGCCGATCACGGCGACGACCTTGCCGCGCACGTCGAGCGGCGCCTGGAGCTTGACGTCGCGAAGGAACCCGAGCGCGCTCGAGATCCCGGAGAGCTCCTCGCCGGGAACACGCAGCTTCGCCGAGTTCGGCGTGCCGGTGGCCACGAGCACGGCGTCGAACCCGTCCCGCTTCAGCGCGTCGAGGTCGTCGACTCGCGCGTTCGTGGCGATCTCGACGCCCGCCGCCGTGACGTTGGCGACGTCGCGTTCGACGACCTCGGCGGGCAGCCGGTAGGACGGAATCGAGAGTCGCAGCGCGCCGCCCGGGACCGGCGCCGCCTCGAAGATCTTGACGCCGTACCCTCGCCGCGCGAGCTGCCAGGCGGCGGTCAGGCCGGCCGGCCCGGAGCCGACCACGGCGACACGCTTGCCGTTCTGCTCGGAGAGCTCGGCCGGCGGCTGCCCGGCGAGCGAGTAGTGCATGTCGGCGACGAACCGCTTCAGCCGCCGGATCGGCAGCGGCCCCTCGAGGCTCCCCCGCGTGCACTCTGCCTCGCAGGGCGCGTAGCAGGCGCGGCCGAGGCTGCCGACGAGCGGCGTCGTCTCCAGTACGAGGTCGAACGCCTTCTCGTACTCGCCGCTGCGGACGAGTGAGACGTAGCCGTGCGCCTTGATCCCGGCCGGGCAGGAGAACGAGCAGGGCGAGGTGCCGGCGCGCTCGACGAGCGCCTTCATCGGCACCGCCTGCGGGAACGCGATGTAGGCGGCGCGGCGAGAGACGAGCTCGCCGTTGAACTGGTCGGGAACGGCGACCGTGCAGGCCAGCTCGCAGAGCCGACAGCCCGTGCACAGGGACTCGTCGACGAATCGCGGCTTGCGGCGGACGCTCGCGCGGAAGCTGCCCTTGCCGTTGCGGACGATCCCGTCTACCTCGGAGCCGGTGAAGACGGTCACGTTCGGGTGGTGCACCGTCGCCGCCATCTTCGGCGTGGAGATGCAGCTCGCGCAGTCGAGCGTCGGGAAGACCTTGCTGAGCAGGATCATCTTGCCGCCGACGCTCGGCTCCTTCTCGACGACGAGCACCTTGTAGCCCATGTCGCCGAGCTTGAGCGCGGATTCCATGCCCCCGATGCCGCTGCCGACGACGAGGACGTCGTAGTCCATCTACGCCTCGAGCTCCGAGAGCGCGGCGCAGAAGTCGTGCACGTGCTTGGTGAACGGAGCGGCGCAGACCGAGCAGATCGCGCCGAGCTTCAGGCGCCGCCCGTCGATCCCGTGCTCGGACAGGAGCGCCTGCGCGTCGGCGACGATGCGGGAGGAGCGCTCGCTGCAGTCCGGAAGATACGCGCACTCGTCGCCGTCGGAGGCGATGAAGACGCCGTCGAAGCCTTGCTGGAGCGCGTGCAGGATCCAGGCCGGCCGGATCCCGCTCGTGCAGGGCAGGCTGATCACGACGACGTCGGGCGAGTAGTGCATGTGCGAGCTACCCGCCAGGTCGATGCCTGGGTCGGAGATCGTGTTCGTCGAGAACACGAGCACCCGTGGCGAGGTGCTCGGCCGGCCCTCGATCCCGGCCGCGACCGCCTGGCTCATTTCGCCCGGCGGATGAAGACGCGCTCGTAGCCGTCGGTTGCGGCCACGCCGAGGAACTCGTGGCCGACCTTGCCGGCCCATGCCTGCACGTCGTTCTTCGTCTGCGAGTCGCTCGACCAGAGCTCGAGCACGTCGCCGACCGGGACTCCGGCCATCGCCTTCTTCGCCTCGAGCAGCGGTCCCGGGCAGGCGGCGCCGCGCGCGTCGACGACAACGGTGGCGCTGAGCGTGGAGAGGTCGGTCTCGCTGAGTACGGTGGTCATCTGGATCTCCTTCAGTAGACGAGCACGTTGGTGGCCGAGCCGACCTCCGCGACGAACCTCGCGGCGGCGACGATCTCCGCGCCCTCGACGAGGTCGTCCTCGGAGAGGTGCCGGCTCTTGACGCACGGCGAGCACACGAGCAGCTGCCCGCCGAACTCGCGGATCGAGTCGAGCAGGCCGCCGAGCGGCGCGAACTCCGGTGCCGCAATCGTCTCCGCGACACCCTTCTTGACGAGGAGGCAGCCCTCGCCCTGGAAGCCCATCACTACCTCTACGTCGGACGCGACGGCGGCACCCGCCATCGCGAACGGGATCGTCGCCAGCTCCGGGTCGTCGGGGCCGTGCGTGACCATGATCACGAGCTTCTCGTGGTCGGCCATTGTCCTACGCCTCCTTCTGCTTCTGGACGTAGAAGACGAACGCATCGTCCTCCGCGTGCCACTCGAGCAGCTCGTTGCCGGTGGTCTCCGCCCAGGCGGGGACATCGGCGATCGAGCCGCGGTCGGTAGCCACGATCTTCAGTACCTGACCGGGCTCAAGGGTCTTCATCGCCTTCGCCGTCTTGACGACCGGCATGGGGCAGAGCAGCCCGCGCGCGTCGAGCAGCGCGGTCTCGCGAATCTGGGTCTGGTTCATCACATCTCCTAGACGAAGAGGGTCACGTGCGCCTGGCGCGCCTCCGCGAGGAACGCGGCCGCACCGGCGAACTCGACGCCGTCGACGAAGTCGCTTTGCTCGTAGCCGAAGACGTCCATCGTCATCTGGCATGCGATCAGGCGGACGCCGAGTTCCTGCGCCGACTCGATCAGCTCGCCGATCCCGGCGACGTGCTTGCCGGCAAACTTGGCCTTCATCATCTTCGTCTCCACCGAGCCCATCCCCGGCAGGGCGAGGACGACATTCGGGATCGGCATCGGCATCGGCATCGCCGGGTTGCCGAGCGGCGAGACCTTGAGCAGGCGCTCGAAGTCCTTGTGGATGATGTTGAGGCCGTAGAACGTGAAGAAGACGGAGGCGTCCATCCCGGACGCGGCCGCCGTCGTTGCGAGGATCAGCGGCGGGTATGCCCAGTCGAGTGTGCCCTGGGAAGCGATGAACGCCGCCTTCATGGCCGCGGGGTCGTTCTTGCGCGCCCGCTCGATCTCCTCTTCGACGATCCGGCGAACGGTCTCCTCGTCGAGCCCGGCCGGACTTGCGAGCTGCTGCTCGTGGAGCATCGTCAAACCTCCTGTTTCTCCTGGAGTCTCGATCCAGCCGACGCTCGCCGCGTCGGGAACAACTACGTAACAGCGCGGTTGTTAACCCGTATGCAGACGAGGGCGCAGGGCCGAGTAGCCTTGGGATCGTGGGCGCGATCGACACAAGCACCGAGCTCGGGGCACGCGCCGAGCAGCGACTCCGCGGCGAGCGCACGGTCTGGCTCGTCACCGTCGGGCCGGATGGAAGGCCGTCCGTGCGGCCCGTCTGGTTCGTCTGGGACGGCGAGCGGTTCCTCGTCTTCAGCCAGCCCAACGCCGAAAAGGTGCGTCACATTGCCGAGAACCCCAAGGTCTGCCTCCACCTCGACGCCGACGACTGGGGAGAGAACATCGTGATCGTGAACGGAGAAGCCCGGGTGGCCCCGGACCATCCGCCGGCCGACCAGACGCCCGCGTACGTCGAGAAGTACGCCTGGGGCTTCGAGCGGCTCGGAGTCACCGCGAGCGAGTACGCCGGCGACTACTCGATGCCCATCCTGATCGCGTTCGAGGGCCTCCGCACCTACTACTAGGAGCGCCTAGCGCGCCTCGCGGCAGACGTCGAAGTGGGCTGCGAGCCAGAGCATGGCGCCCGCTACGACCGGCGCCGCAAAGAGGGTCACGAGCACCCTGCCGTCGACTGCGGACGCGTAGTTCCCCCCTACGCTCCTCGCGACCAGCCAGGTCGCGGGCCCCAGGACGGCACCGGACAGAACGAGGAGAAGACCGACGAGGCGCGGCGCGAGCCAACCTGCGCCCGCCGCCACGAGAGCCCACACGCCGAACTCGACGAAGCCGTCGAACACGACGCGATCGGCAGTCGCGAGCACGAAACATACGGCTCCGTACGCAACGAGCAGTGAGACGGCCGCCACCTTCAGGTACCAGGCGAGAACCCGTCGATCGAGGCGACGCCGTGCAGTCGGACCAGCATGGAGGTGGACGAGATGCGGACTCACGATCGTCCCTCCGTTCTCAGCTCCACAGTACGCTGGCTCCGACTCGCACGCATCCGGGACGGCTCGGATCGCGGTTCCCAGAAGTACGAGCGCTCGCGATTGCGAAGATAGGGTCCTCCGGTCCGCGAGCAGGGCTGGGCGCGACGAGGGGCCGGCCCGCCTTCGTGACGCGAGCCCCGCAGAGCCGTTGCCGGCGTCCGGATCGGTGAATGCCCCGATGGCGCCTGGCGTCGGGGGCCGGACCATTGACTCACGATGGAGTTCGTGTCGTGACGCGCGTGGTCGTTCTGGGTGGGGGGATCGCCGGTCACACGGCTGCGGCGTTCGCGCGCAAGTGGCTCGGCCGGGGCGACACGGTGACGGTCGTCTCGCCGGAACCGGACTACAACTGGGTCCCGTCCAACATCTGGGTTGGCGTCGGTCTGATGCGACCCGAGCAGGTCACCTTCCCGCTGGCACCGGTCTACGAGCGGCATGGGATCGAGTTCGAGCAGGCGTGGGCGCGCGAGATTCACCCGGAGGGCGACGCGCACGACCCGACCCCGTATGTCTCCGTCGAGCCAGTGCGGCCGGGGGCGAACGGGAAGCTCGAGCAGGTGCGGTACGACTTCCTCATCAATGCGACCGGCCCGAAGCTGCGCTTCGACAAGACTGAAGGGCTCGGCCCCGACGGCCACACGCTCTCGGTCTGCACCGCCGGGCACGCCTCGCAGACCGCGGCGGCGCTCGCCGAGCTGATCGAGCGGATGCGCCGCGGTGAGCGCAAGCGCTTCCTCGTCGGGGTCGGGCACGGCACCTGCACCTGCGAGGGCGCCGCGCTGGAGTACGTCGTCAACCTCGAGTTCACCCTCCGCCAGGAACAAGTGCGCGACCGGGCCGAGATCGTCTGGATCACCAACGAGTACGAGCTCGGCGACTTCGGGATGGGCGGCATGCACATCCGCCGCGGCGGCTACATCACCCCGAGCAGCATCTTCGGAGAGTCTCTCTTTGCGGAGCGCGGAATCGACTGGATCACCCGCGCACACGTGCAGAAGGTCGAGGCCGGGAGGGCGTTCTACGAGACGCTCGACGGGACCGAGGCTGAGGCGGAGTTCGACTTCGCGATGCTGCTACCACCCTTCAGCGGCGTCGGGCTCCACGCGTTCGACCGGCAAGGCGGCGAGATCACCGAGCGACTGTTCCAGCCCAACGAGTTCATGCGCGTCGACGCCGACTACGAGCCCAAGCCCTACGAGCAGTGGTCCGCCCGAGACTGGCCCCGCACCTACCAGTCCCCCGAGTACCCGAACGTCTTCGCCGCCGGGATCGCGTTCGCGCCGCCGCACGCCATCTCACGGCCCTACACGAGCCCCAGCGGCGCCGCGATCGCGCCTGCTCCGCCGCGAACCGGGATGCCCTCGGCGATGATCGGCAAGGCGGTCGCACGCAGCATCGTCGACATGAGCCGGGGTAGCGACAGCCCCACCAGGACTGCGTCGATGGCGGAGATGGGCGCAGCCTGCGTCGCCTCGGCCGGCGCGAACCTGTTCACCGGCACCGCCGCCTCGATGACCGTGTTCCCGATCGTTCCCGACTATGAGCGCTACCCCGAGTACGGGCGCGACCTCGACCGCACCTTCGGCGAGATCGGGCTCGCCGGCCACTGGATCAAGATCATGCTCCACCACATGTTCCTCTACAAAGCCAGACTCCGGCCCGGCTGGAACCTGATCCCGGAGTGACCCGATGAGCGACCCGACCGATCCGAAAACCGCCTACGTCACGATTCCCACGCGGTGGACGCTGTTCTTGCGCACGTTCGTCCCATGGCAGCTCTGGCGGTTCGTCCGGATCAACCTGAAGATGATCGGGATGATCCGGAGCAGCCACCACTAGCGCAGGGCTGCGATCTCAGTCGGGCACGTCCTGCCGTAGCGGTTTCACCTCGATCACGGTCTCGACCGGCAGGTCGAGCGAGGCGGAGACGAGGCAGCCGTCCTCGGCCTTTCGCGCGAGTTCACGCATCCGCTCCTGATCGGCTGGGTCGCTTTCCACTTCGAGTCTCAGCACCAGTCGCGTGAACCCGAAGCGGCCGTCCATGCGCATCCCCGCGACGCCGTCGGCGTCCACGCGAAGGCCCGTGTAGGCGACCCCGGCGCGCTCGGCCAGCCCGGTGAAGGTGACGGCGAGACACGAGGCCGCCGCGGCGACGAAGAAGTCCTCGGGACTCCAGGTCGTCGGATCGGTGCCGCGGAACTCGGGCGGCGGCATCACCGCTATCGCCGCCTTGCCGGGCACCTTGGCGGCGACCCGGCGGCCGCCGGTCCACTCGACCGAGAGCGGGAAGTGGAACTCCTTGATCCGGACAGCGCCGGTCGCGCCGGCCGCGGTCGCCATTACGACACGCTCCCGGCCGGCTGGGGCGCGAAGCGCGCGACCAGGTCGTCGAGGAACTGTCCGACCACGGCGGGCGGGAGTGCGCCGACGAACTCCGATACGACCTCACCGTTTCGGAACGCCTTCACGGCCGGGATCCCCTGGATCCTGTACTGGATCGCGAGCTGCTGGTTGGTGTCCACGTCGAGCTTCGCGAGCTCGAACTGCCCCTCGCGGGACTCGGCCTCGCGCTCGAGCACCGGGCCGAGCATGCGGCACGGACCGCACCAGGCCGCCCAGAAGTCGACCACGACGGGAACCTCGTAGGAGCGCTCGATCACGTCGCGTTGGAAGGTCTCGGTTGTCACATCCATGTCTCTTCGTCCTTTCAGTGGGTGAGCGGCTTGCGGCCGCGGGTGTTGAGGTGGAGCAGGGTGTAGAGCGGGCAGGAGCCGATCGCGGCGGTGGCGAGCATGATCACGGCGATCGCGAACAGGACGATCCCGAAGATCGAGCCGGCGCCGACGACGAAGGCAAGGACGATCGCGAGCGGCGCGACGAGGAAGGCGCGCAGGCCGCGGTCGAGGCTGCTCATGTTCTTGGACATCTCGTGCTCCTTTGGTTGTGGTTTTCGTCAACTGCTACTATACAACTATACAACTGTTCAGTGTATTCCAAGGAGGCAGGACTTGGCGCTACCCCACCCCGTCCCGAACGACCTGGCAGAGCTGATCGCACGGCGGTTCCGCGTGATCGGCGAGCCGATGCGGATCCGGCTCCTCGACCGCCTGCGCGACGGCGAGGCGACCGTGAACGAGCTGACCGAGGCGCTCGGCGCCTCGCAGCAGAACGTCTCCAAGCACCTCGCCGTGCTCGCCGACGTCGGCATCGTCGGCCGGCGCAAGGAGGGGAACCGCGTCTACTACTCGGTCGTCGACGAGAGCGTCTTCGCGCTGTGCGAGGACATCTGCGGCTCGGTGCAGCGGCAGCTCGCCTCGCTCAGCGACCTGATGCAGTCGGTTACTCCGTGACGACGCTCGCCGCGAAGCTCCGTCCCGCCGCCGGCGCGCTCGAGCACCCCGAGGCCGTCGGCCCCGTCGGTCGGCTCGGCCGGTGGACCGCCGGTCACTTCCGCGCGGTCGCGATCGCCTGGGTCGTGATCGCGGTCGGATTCGGCTTCTTCGCGCCGAAGGTCGAGACCGCGCTCTCCGGCGCAGGCTGGCAGGCGAACGGCTCCGAGTCGGTGCAGGCACGGCAGCTGATCCAGGACAACTTCGGCGGGCTCTCGAGCTCGGCCCTGATGGTCGTTGTCCACTCATCGAGCCAGACGGCGTCCGCTCCCGCGTTCAGGGCGACGGTCGCCCGAGTCACGCAGGTGCTCCACACGAACGCGAAGGTGGCCACGGTCGTCGCGCCCCGCCCCGGCTCGACGATCTCCGCCGACGGCCACACCGCGATCGTGATGGCCGGCGCGAAGGGCGACCCGACCGCGATGGTCGCGGTCGCCGACAAGCTGAAGTCGAAGCTGCAGGCGGCCGGCGCCTCCGGCGTGACCGTCTCGCTCACCGGCGCCTCCGGGATGTGGAGCGACTTCAACACCGCGAACCGGACGGCGATGATGAAGTCCGAGCTGTTCAGCTGGCCGGTGACGCTCGCGATCCTCGTGCTCGCGTTCGGCTCGCTCGTCGCGGCAGGGCTGCCCCTGATGCTCACGATCCTCGGGCTCGTCGCCTCGGCCGGCCTCCTCTCACTGCTCACGCACGGCTTCGAGATCTCGATCTGGGCGATGAACTTCGCGCTCATGTTCGCGCTCGCGCTGGGGATCGACTACGCGCTCTTCGTCGTCAACCGCTTCCGCGGCGCCTACTTCGGCTCGAAGCTGGATCCGCGCGACGCCGTCGCGGTGACGATGGACACCGCCGGCAAGGCCGTCCTCTTCTCCGGCGCCACGGTGCTGATCTCGCTCTCCGCGGTGATGCTCGTGCCGAGCCCTGCGTTCCGCTCGATGGCGCTCGGGATCATGATCAGCGTCCTCTTCGTCCTCGCGGCGACGCTGACGCTGCTCCCCGCCGTGCTCGCCAAGCTCGGGCCGAAGGTCGACGCGCTGCCGCTGAAGTGGGTGCACTCGGGCGAGCACCGGTCGGCGGCGTTCGCGCGCTGGGGCGAGCGGCTCTGGCGCCACCCCAACATCTACGGCCCCGCGGCGACGCTCGTGCTCGTCCTCCTCGCCCTGCCGATCTTCGGCCTGAAGACGGGGATGCCGTCGATCAAGGTCGTGCCGAGGCAGGACTCCTCGCGGATCGGCTACGCGCAGGTGCAGCAGGCATTCGGCGCGGGCGCCCCGGGCACGCTGCAGATCGTCGCGCCCCGGCGGGATGCGGCCGCGGTCGTGACCCTCGCTCGTCGCGACCCGGGCATCGCATCCGTCTCGCCCGCGCAGCTCGGCGGCGGCGGGCTCGCGCTGATCCAGGCGACCCCCAACGCCGACCCGTCGAGCCCGGCCGTCGGCCGCACGATCGACCGGCTCCGCTCCGCCCTGCCCGCGCAGGCGCTCGTCGGCGGCGCCGCGGCGGAGAACCACGACCTCGAGCGGGCGCTCGCCGCGAAGACGCCGCTCGTGATCGGGATCGTGCTGGCGCTCGGCTTCCTGCTCCTGCTCGTCGCGCTGCAGGCGCCGCTGATCGCCGCGCTCGGAGTCGCCACCAACCTGCTCGCGGTGGGAGCCGCCTTCGGCGTCGCCCGGCTCGTGTTCCAGAACGGCCACGGCGCGAGCTTCCTCGGCTTCGAGCCGCAGGGCTTCCTCGACGCCTGGGGGCCGGTCTTCTTCTTCGCGATGATCTTCGCGATCTCGATGGACTACACCGTGTTCCTGCTCTCGTCGGCCAAGGAGCACTACGACCGCTCCGGCGACCCGCGAGACGCCTCGATCAACGGCCTCGCCCACTCCGGCCGCGTGATCTTCGCCGCCGCCGCCGTGATGGTCGCGGTCTTCTTCACCTTCGCCCTCTCGGGGCCGCTGCCGCCGAAGGAGATGGGCGTGATCCTCGGCGTCGCCGTCCTGCTCGACGCGATGCTCGTCCGCCTGGTGCTGATCCCGACGCTCCTGCGGGTGTTCGGCCACGCGGCCTGGGCCTGCCCGCGCTGGCTCGACCGAATCCTCCCCGACGTGAAGTTCGGGCACTCGTGATGCTCGAGCTCTGGCAGACCGAGTGGTGTCCGGCCTCGCACCGCGTGCGCGAGCGCCTCACCGAGCTCGGCGTCGACTACGTGATGCGGCAGGTCCCGGTCGACAAGGAGCAGCGAACGGCACTCCGCGCGGCGACCGGCTCCGACGTGATCCCGGCGCTCTCGCTCGAGGACGGCACCGCGCTCGTGGGCGAGGACGCGATCGACCCCTGGCTCGACGGCCACGTCGCGGAGCCGCCCGGCGCCGAGGAGCACCGGCTCAAGGCGGCGAAGGCCCGCCGCCGCTACCTGGAGGAGGAGTGCGAATGCTTGCAACCGGCTACTCGCTGAGCGCGACGACCCAGCTCCCGTTCGCGGACGCGGTCGAGCGGGTGCGCGACGCGCTGAAGGAGAACGGCTTCGGCGTGCTGTGCGAGATCGACGTCCAGTCGACGCTGAAGGAGAAGCTCGGCGTCGAGGGCGAGCCGTACGTGATCCTCGGCGCCTGCAACCCGCCGCTCGCCCATCGCGCGCTCGAGGCCGAGCCCGACCTCGGCGTGCTCCTGCCGTGCAACGTCGTCGTCTACGAGCGCGGCGGGGAGACGCACGTCTCCGCCGTCGACGCGGAGCGGATGCTGTCGCTCGTCGGCAACGACGAGCTCGCGCCGGTCGCCGCCGAGGTGCGCGCGCGGCTCGCCGCCGTGGTCGAGCTCGCCGTCTCGCTCTAGTTCGTGGGCGCGGCCGCAGCGCTGGTCGCGCTGTTCGCGTTCGGACGGCTGATGGCGTCCGAACGCTTGCCGAGCCTCGACTCCACTCGCCTGCGCTGGCGGAGCTTCGAGCCCCGCGCACGGGCCTACGTCCGGTCCGCGCCGGGAACCTATGTCTACCTCTTCGTCGTGCTCGTCACGACATGGGTGCTCCAGACGTCGAGCGCGACAATCGCGAAACAGCTCCTCCTCGAGCGCAGCACGAACCTCCATCATCTCGCACACGACCCGGTGCGCGTCCTCTTCGCGAGCGCGTTCTGGGTCTCGAGCGCCTGGGAGCTCCTCGCGTGGCTCGGTCTCTTCACCCTCGTCGTCGCCCCCGTCGAGCACTGGATCGGGACCGCCCGCGCCGCGGCCGCCTTCGTCGCCGGCCATCTCGGCGCCACGCTCCTGACTGCGGCCGGGCTGTGGGCAGCCATCCACGGCGGTCTCGTCTCCGGGTCGCTGAGCACCGCCGCGGACGTGGGGGCGAGCTACGGGTTCCTGTCGGTCGCGGCTCTGTTGACCTACAGGCTCCGGCCGGGACGCCGGGCGGCCTACGCGGCATTCCTCGTGGTACTCGTCGCCGGGTCCCTCGCGTTCGACCCGAGCCCGACCGCTGCCGGCCACCTGCTCGCCCTCGCGATCGGCTTCGCGTGCTACCCCCTCGTTCGAAGCGCGTCTAGGGAACCCAGCGCTCGGCCAGCGGCGTGACCTGCAGCTCGTGCGTCGCGCCTCGCGCGCCCTGGTCGGCGAGGAAGAGGACCGCCGAGGCGAGCTCGCGCGGGTCCGCGAGTGCGTCGGCCGGCACGCCCGGCGCGGCGCCCGCGAGCGGCTCGATGCCGGCGTCGACGATCAGGAGCGCGACGTGGATCCCGCTGCCGCGCAGCTCGAGCGCCGAGGCCTGGGTGATCGCCCTCACGCCGAAGGCGCCCGCGGCCCAGAGACCCCGCCCGGCCGCCGCACGGCGCGATGAGCCGCCCGTGACCTGAACCATCGTCGCGGCCGTCCCCTGCTCGAGCAGGAACGCGCCCGTCGCCGAGAGGAACGAGAAGGCCGCTCGGGCAGGCGCGGCCGCCCAGGCGTCGAAGGCCTCGGGCTGCGCCGAGGCGATCTCGCCGCCGCCGAACGGGCCGCTTCGATCGCCTCCGTAGGCAGAGGCGGCGTTCACGACCAGGTCGATCCCGCCGTGGGCGGCGGCCGCCTCCTCCAGCACCTGCCTCACGCTCGCCTGGTCGGTGACGTCGCCGTGGAGCGCGAGCGCCCCGGCGGCCGTGACTCCCTCGAGCGTCGCCTCCGACCTCGCGACGCCCGTCACGGCCCAGCCGCCGTCGCGCAGCAGTTCGATCACGGCCCGGCCGAGATTCCGGGCGCCGAACACGACGGCGCTGCGGCGATGCTCCTCGCTCATCAGGAGCCCACACTAGCCGCCGGTGCCGGTGATTGACTACGCGGATGCCCGACGAAACACCGAGGCTCCCGCCGCCGCGGGTCGTCGTCGCCGACGGCGCTCCGGTCGACGCCGGCCGGAAGGGGCTCGTGAAGCGGCCGGTCGTCGCGATCCCCCTCGTCCTCTGGCTGTTCGCCTGGTCGTTCTGGGCGCTCTGGGGAATCTTCGTCCCGATCATGGTGCTCTTCGTCGGCCGCAACCCGCGGCCCGTGTGGAAGGAGATCGCCGGCTTCCTCCAGTACGTCCTGCGCGTCACCGCCTACCTCTCGCTCACCGTCGAGCCGTTCCCCGGCTACCGCAACAAGAACCACGACGACTACCCGGTCAGCCTCGAGCTCGAGTACCCGGAGCACCTGTCGCGCTGGCTCGCGCTCGCCCGCATCGTCCTGAACTCGGTGCTCTCGATCGTCGGCTTCGCGCTGATCCTCGTGATGGCGACGGCGACGCTCGTCCAGCTCGCCACCGTCCTCTTCTACGGCCGGCCGAGCCCGCGGGTCACCGCCTTCCAGGTGCGCCAGCTCTCAATCCACGCGCACACCTTCGGGTTCCTGCTCTCGCTCACCGACGAGCTGCCCTGGCGGCCCTGGGCCGCGAAGTCGGCCGAGAGCGCTATGGGCGGTCACTGAGCGCGTACGTCGTCGAAGGCGACCCGGCTGTCCTCCTCGTAGAGCCCGATCGCCCCTGACGGCAGCGGGCTCGGGTCCGTGTAGGTGAGTAGCGGCACCCCGTCGACGGTGACCGAGACGGTGCCGGCGATCATCGAGAGCTGGACGTGGTAGCGGCGGCCGATCGGGAAGACGGGCTCCGAGCCGGTCTCGAGGAAGATCTGGGGCGCGCTGCCGTCGGGCGGGCCGCCGTCCTTCTTGCCGAGCTCCCAGCCGTTCGGCTTCAGGGCGAGCCAGTAGTAGTGGGCGAGATCGGCGTAGCGGAAGAACACCCAGGCCACCTCCCACGGGTTGGGCGCCGGCTGCCTGAGCTGGGACAGGGTGGTCGTATCGAACGAGAGGCTCAGATCGCTCCAGGTCAGACGGCTGAGAACGAGGCTGCTCGCCGACTGCGACGGTGAGGCCGGCGGCGTGCTCGACAGTTCGAGGCGGCCTTCGCGGACGATCGCGCGTCCCCAGGCGCTGAGCCACTTCCCGCTGTCGAGCGTCTTCCCGGAGAACATGTCCGAGAGGGTAGGCGGCGCCCCAGGCGAGGCACCAGCAGCCTGGTGGCCGAGCGATGCGGCGAGGACGGCTGCCACGACGGCGATCATGCCAAGACGGGGTCTGCGCATCGATCAGAGTCTCGGCACGCCCGACCTCTGCGATCAAGCCTCGTTCGAGGGCTCAAGCCTTAAGGGCGACACCGATGAACGGCCCCGCGGCCCTGCGAGAGTGTTCAGCAATGTCACCCGAGCGAAGTCGGCTCTTGGACCCTGCGTGCCGCAACGAGGGGATCGCCGCGTACTTCGAGTCGTACACTCGGGACGTGGGCACCCGGACATGAGATACGTGGTCCTTTTTCAGGGCACCGGGGGCACGAGATACGTGGTCATCTATCTCGCCGCATTCGTGCTGGTGATGCTGATTCTGATCCTGCTTGTTAGGGGTATCGCATCGCTCTGGCATCGCATGCGGCTGCGCAGGTAGTGACTTCGTGTTCGCGAATGACGCCTGCCGCACCAGTCGCTCCTGCCGAAGATCTCGGGAACCGGGTCATCGGCGAGATACGCTGCCCACGGGGCGTCTTGAATCATCACCATGGCTAAACGGAACTATTTAGTGGAGGGCTTATCTGGTGCCGGTAAATCCTCGGTCTACGAGGAGCTGATCCGACGCGGCTACAAGGCCATCAGTACCGACCGGGCTTGGAAGTACCGTGCCGACCCTGACACCGGTCCAGGTAGGCCCATTCATTACGACAACTCAATGTGGGACCGGCAAAAAGCTGTCGGCGAACTCGAAAGCCCGGAACCAGAAGTGTTGTTCGTCTGTGGAAGCAGCCGCAATCGCGACCGCTTTCTGCCGTATTTCACCAAGATATTCAACCTCCGCATCGACGATGACACCATGCGTCACCGCCTCCGAGAGCGCACCAATAATGAGTTTGGCAAGCAGCCCGAGGAAGTCGAACTCATGCTCAGGCTCAATCGGAGCGACGAGAAACCGGCCGGAGCCATAGATCTAGACGGCACCCAGCCTCTCGACCAGATGGTCGACGAATTGCTTCGCCTAGCAAATTGCAGAACCGTGAATAGCGACTCGACGCTGACACCATGGTCTAAACGCGGGTCCGCGATTGGTCAGTCATTCGTGATCTCTGAGTCCGCACTCCCGATCGTGCAGGCTGCTGCCAGCCCGCGGAAGCGCATCGTCCGTGGAACGTCGGATGAATTCTGGGATGTCCTGGGCCGCGAGACCATCACTCGCATCGAATATGCCTGGTCTGGCCACGTTCTTGCGACGCTGTTGCCGTACCTCGACGAGCAGCGCATCGACCTTCTGCACTCCGACCACGATGAGGTCGCCTCGACCATCACGCAGACCCGAGAGGGCTCGGTCTTTGTCCTCACGTCAGATCACCGTGAGCGTTACTTGGCACGCCTCGATCCAAGTGCGTTCGACGGGGCAGTGCTTCGCCGCTACTACGAGGAGTTCAACGAGACGGCAGCAGAGGGCGTCGACTACGCAATGCTGGACGGGATTGCTTTCTTTCGTGACACGCTCGCGCCTCTCGACTCCGCGATCGTGGCCGTGTTCATCATCGGATAGTCCCTGCCCAGGCCGCGGGCGCTCGACTGGACCAGCGTTCGGGAATGACGCCTGATGGGCGAGTCCCACAGCTAGCCGAGTTTGCCCAGGATCTTCTCCTGATTCGCGAGGATCTGGTCGAGCTTCGACTGGTTTGACTTGATCGTCACCTGGTTCGCAAGGATCTCCTCGAGCTTCGCCTGATTGGCGATTATTGCGGCCTGATTGGCAAGGATCTGATCCTGCTTTTCGCTCGATGCGTCTGACATGAAGCCCCCTCGTTGTTCATCGGTGCAGTGTTCGCGAATGTCACCCGAGTTGGAGTGTCAGCGGCGGGTACTCGGCGTCCGGGCAGCAGGAATCCTCCCACTCGTGCTCAACCGTCACATCCGTAGTTCAAAGCACCGACGCTGACCTGCCCGAGCGTGCTGACGCCTGGAAGTCCAGCAGCGTCGCCGGTCCAGCGCGCGCTACTTGATCAGCGTCAGCATCTTGAACATCGGCAGGTACATGCTGATGATGATCACGCCGACCATCAGACCCACGCCGATCATCATCAGCGGCTCGATGATGGAGGTCAGCGACTGGATCGCCGCGTCGACCTCGTCCTCGTAGAAGTCGGCGATCTTCGCCAGCATCTTCTCGAGCTCTCCGGTCTCCTCGCCGATCTTCACCATCTGCGAGACCATCGCCGGGAAGACCTCGTTCTCGATCAGCGGCTCGGCGATCGGCACGCCCTCGTGGACGCGCGCGCGAACGGTGGTCAGCGCGTCCTCGATCACCCAGTTGCCGGCGGTCTGCCCGGTGATCTCGAGCGCCTTGATGATGTCGACGCCGGCCGCGACGAGCGTCGACAGCGTGCGTGAGAACCGCGCCATCGCGACCTTGCGCACCGTGTCGCCGATCTTCAGCGGCACCTTCAGCAGCAGCCGGTCGTAGACCTTGCGGCCCGCGGTCGACTTCTTCCACTTCTTGAAGGCCCAGACCGACAGGATCAGCCCCGGGATGATGATGTACCAGTCCGAGCGCATGATGTTCGACGCGTGGACGACGTACTGGGTCAGCGTCGGGAGCTGGCCGCCGAGCTGCGCGAAGATCTTCACGAAGATCGGGACGAGGAACATCAGCATTCCCATCAGCACGAGGGTGGCGAAGACCAGCACCATCGTCGGGTAGATCATCGCGCCCTTCACGCGGCGCTTGATCGCCGTGTCCTTCTCGATCTGGTACGCGACACGGTCGAGCACCTGGTCGAGGATTCCCGCCGCCTCGCCGGCCTCGACCATCGAGACGTAGAGCCGGCTGAAGATCTTCGGGTGGCGACCCAGCGCCTGCGAGAGCAGCAGTCCGCCCTCGACGTCGGCGCGCAGCTCCTTGATCACGGCGCCGAGGTACTGGTCGTCGGTCTGCTCCTCGAGGATCACGAGGGCGCTGACGACGTTCAGGCCCGCCTCGATCATCGTCGCGAACTGGCGCGAGAAGATCTGGAGCGACTTCGGCTTGATCTTCTTGAAGACCGTGCGGGCGCTGTCCTCGCCGCTCGCCGGCAGCTCGACGAGGTCGATCGGAAGCAGGCCGCGCAGGCGCAGCTGCTCACGCGCGGACTTGAAGTCGGGGGCGTGGACCTCGCCCTTGGCTTCGATTCCCGCAGCGTTGATCGCCTGGTACGTGAAGGCGGCCATCCGCACTGCGTATCGGCAGAGGGATACGAGCGCTTGAGTCTCTGGCGCATGCTGCCGATAGGCGGGGTGTGAGCGGACGCCTGCGCGGACAGAGCGGCTTTGGCCTGATCGAGCTCCTGATGGCGATGGTGATGTTGAACATCGGCCTGCTCGCGGTCGTGGCCGCCTTCACCTCGGGAATGTGGGGCCTCGCGCGCGCGGGGAACATCTCGACGGCCGCGGCCCTCGGCGACCAGCAGATGGAGCTCTACCGCGAGCTTCCGATCGCCTGCATCTACCTCAGCTCGCCGCCGACCTCGGGCACGTACTCGAACGACCCCGCCTATTCGACCTCCTACCAGGTCACGACCGGCGCCACCGGGCTCGACGCCCCCTGCAACATCGTGACCCTCCCGACGAACTCGACGAGCGCGAACCGCACCGGAGTGATCGGGCCCGACCACCACAAGTACGAGGTGGACAGCTACATCAACTACCGCTGCTCGGACCTGTCGACTCCGACCGGGGCATCGCCGGGCACGTGCGGCCAGACGAACGGCGGACTCGTGACGCAGGTCACCGTCGTCGTCCGCGACGGCCGTATCACGACGAAGGTCCTGAACCGCCAGAGCTCGACGTTCGACCCGTCGAACGACCTCCGCTGATTCCGCTCTAGCGCCGCGCCGGGCGGAGTGAGAGTCTCCGGTGCATGGTCGACATTCGACCGCTCACCGAGAGCGACCGGGCCTGGGCCGTCGAGCTCGAGGCCGAGACCTGGTCGGCGCCCGTCGTCGCGAGGCTCGGAGAGCTCGTCGACCCGAGCGGGCTGCCCGGCTTCGTCGCGCTCCTGGACGGGCAGCGGGCCGGGCTCGCCTCATACGCCGTGCGCGGCGACGAGTGCGAGCTGGTGACGATCCGGAGCCTGCGGGAAGGCCACGGCGTCGGGCGAGCGCTCCTGGATGCCGTTCGCGGCGTCGCGATCGAGGCCGGCTGCACCCGGCTCTGGCTGATCACGACGAACGACAACCTGCGCGCGCTGGAGCTCTTCCAGCGCTGGGGCATGGACATCGTCGCCTTCCATCGCGACGCGGTCACCGAGGCGCGTCGTCACCTCAAGCCGTCGATCCCGGAGCACGGCGCCCACGGCATTCCGATCGCCCACGAGCTCGAGCTGGAGCTACGGCTCGCGCCTCGGCGTCCCTAGCCGACGGAGACGACCTTGATGGTGAACTTCGTCCCGTCGGCGGTGTTCATCAGGGTCACCGACTTGCCGACAGGGACTGTCACCGTGTTCTGGCCGTTCGAGAGCGAGCCGCCCGCGATCCCGATCTTCGCCCCGTTCCGGTTCACGGAGACGAGCTGGAAGTAGGGCTGCGGCGCCGAGGCCGGGAACGTCTTGCCCACGGCGACGGTCGCGGAGACCCCGTTCACCGAGATCACGGCGCTGGTGGGCGGAGCCGAAGGCGGCGCGGGGGCCGTCGAGGACGGCGGAGGAGTGGGCGGCGGCGGCGTGGTGGGCGCGGTCGCGGTCCCGGTCGTCGTGGCTGCTCCGGTCGGCGTCGAGCCGGTGGCGCTCACCTGCTGGACGAACGGGTCCTTGCTGACGAAGAGGTTGAAGGAGACGAGCTTGGCGGTCGACGCGGCCGCCGGAGCATCCGACGAGATCACCGTGCCGGCGACGACCGCAGTGGCAGCAGGCGTCGGGTTCGACCCGGCCAGCGTCGGCGGCGCAAGCGTCCCCGGCGCAGGCGTGACGGCAGCAGCCACGGGCGCGGGCGCGGCGGCCGCGGGCGACGGCGCGGTGTCCGTCCTGGGCGGATTGAGCTGCTTGAGCGTGCTCGGCAGCGTGACGGCGAGGATCGCCGCGAGCAGCACGAGGCCGACGACCACGAAGATCTTCTGTCGCTTGGCCTTCGCCTTCGGATCGAACTTCTTGGCCATTACCCACTCCCTGCCGCTGAGGCATCTGTCGGGCTCGGCTCGGTGGTGGTCGCCGCGGGCGGCGGGGCGGCCGTCGCGGGCGCGCCGGTGCCGTAGACGTACGCGTTCACGACGAGCGTCGCGGTGATCTGCGGGAAGCCTTCCTTCGCCTGGGCGAAGCTGATCGTGTTGACGGAGAAGAGGCGGCCGTTGGCGTCGAGCTCGCCGTTCTGCACGTCGACGAGGTTCCGCATTCGCAACAGGAAGTCGACGAGGCCGTAGTAGTTCCCGGTGAAGGCGAGCGTGATCGGGACGACCTGGTAGCCCGCGAGCGGCGCCGAGCCTCCCGGCTGGATCGAGTCGAAGCTGATCCCGGCCTGCGACGCCACGAGATTGAGCTGGAGCAGGATCCCCGCCATGTCGGTGTCGTCCGGCATCGCCTTCGTGAGGCGGAAGAGCGATGCGACCTTGATCGGCTGGACCTCGCGCGACTGCTTGGAGAGCGCGCGCGCCGTCAGGATCTGGGCGTTGGTCGTGTCGATCTGCTTGCTCAGGCTGCTCGCCTTCCCCTTCTGCGGCGAGACGAGCATGAAGTAGCCGAGCAGGAGCATCACGAAGACGCCGCCTGCGACGAGGCCGATCTGGGCGCGCGGCGAGAGCTTCTGGGCGCGGTTCACGACGGCGCTCCGCCCGGTTGCCGGATGTTCGCCACGAGCTTGAACTCGACGACGGTCTGCGTGCCGACCTGGGCCGACGCGCTCGAGGTGAGCTGGACGTCGGAGAGATCGGGCACGAGCTGGAGGCGCGAGAGCACTCGGGCCACGCCGTCCACGGAGTAGGTGTAGCCGTCGATCACGAGCCCCGACGGCAACCCGGTCGTGGCGGGCGTCGAGCTGCCGTTGAGACTGACCAGCCAGACGTCCTGGGGGAGAACGAGCGTCACCTCGCGCAATACGCGGTCCCAGGCGACCCGGGTCGACATCACGGTCGAGAGAGCCGACACGCGCGCCTTCTGCTCGGCGGCGAGCGCGGCCTGGGCCGAGCTCTGCTGCACCGGGGGCGGAACGACGGCGAGCTCTGCGCGCGCGGTGTCGAGCTCCTGCTGGCGGTCGTGCACCGTGCCGCTCGCGGACATGTACATCATCCCGATCAGGGCCGTGGTGAGCACGGCGCCGGCGACGCCGACGACGACCGGGACGTTGGTCTTGGTACGACGGTTCGGATCGTCCCTGGGGAGAAGGTTGACGGCTTGCATGGCGGCTAGTCCTCGATCCCCAGTCCGATCGCGATCGCGAGCGAGCCGAGCTGCTCCGGCTCGTGGACGCGCTTGCCGACCTTGACGCGGACGAGCGGGTCGCCGAGCTTCACGCGCACGCCGATCAGGCGCTGCAGCTCCGCGGCGAAGCCGGGGAGGTGCGCGGTGCCGCCGGTGAGGATGATCTCGCCGATGCCCAGAGAGCCGGGCTGGTTCTGGTAGAACTGGAGCGAGGAGACGAGCTCGCGCGCGAAGTTGTTGATCTGCGCCTTCACGGCGTCGCGCGCCGTGGCTGCGACCTCCTCCGAGACGCCCTCCGGAGCGGGACCGGGCTCGAGCGAGATGGCGTGCTTGATCGGATCCGTCTCGGACGGCGTCATGTCGAGTGCGCGCGCGATCGCGACGCTGAGCGTGGAGCCGCCCCAGTCCAGCACGCGCGTGAACTCGCAGACGCGCCCATCCGAGACGGCGAAGGTGGAGCGGTCGTGTCCGACGGCGACGGCGACGAGAGCCGCAGGCGCCGGCCCGTCCTCCTCGCGCGGCGCTGCGAGCGAGCGCAGGAGCGCGAAGGCCTCGAGGTCGATCCCGACGAGCGAGAGGCCGGCGTCGCGGCAGGCGGCGACATAGCGGTCGACGAGCTCGCGGTAGGCGACGACGAGCAGGATCTTGCGGACGGTCTCGCCCTCCGGGTTGGTCGTCTCCGAGAGGATGTGGTAGTCGAGCACCGCCTCCTCGATCGGGATCGGCAGCGCCTCCTGTGCGCGGAAGCGGATCGCGTTCGTGAGCTGCTTCGGATCCTCGATCCCGGTGATCTCGAACGTGCGGACGCCGATGCGGTTGTTGGCGATCCCGAGCCGGATCCCCTTCTTCGGGAGCTTGTTGGAGCGGAAGAAGTCCTTGAGGGCGGCGGCGAGCGCCTCGGGGTCGCGCAGCTCGCCGCCGACGACGATGCCGGGGTCGATCCCCTCGCGCGCGACCTGGATGACCTCGGCGACGCCGTTGTTCGAGACGCGGGCGGCCGCGATCTGGGACGCGCCGATCTTCAGGCCGACGAGCTCCTTGTGGCGCGCGTTGCTCTTCCGGGGGCCGGGCCTGCTCGGAAGCTCGAGGCGCGGCATCGTGAACCCGCGCTTCTTCAGCGGCTTCTTGGCGCCGGGCTCGACCGGCTCGACCGCTGCGTCTTCGGCCTTCTGCTTCTTCTTCTTCGAGCCGCCGAGCTCGAGCTTCCAGAACGGCGTCTTCGCCTTCACGTTCTCGGAGTCGGCGGAGAGCGCGACGGCGGCAGTGGCGACGGCCGCGCCCGCGGTCTTCTTGCTCTTGCGCGAGCCGCCGAGCTCCTTCTTCCAGAACGGGACCGAGGCGCCCTCGGGCTTCGGCTCCTTCGGCTGCTTCGGCTGCTTCGGCTCCTTTGCCTGCTTCGGCTCCTTTGCCTGCTTCGGCTCCTTCGACTTCTTCGAGCCGCCGATCTCCTTCTTCCAGAACGGCACCTTCGGCTCGTCCGGAACGGGAGGCAGCTCGGCCGCGGGCACCGGCGGGTGGACGACCGCTGCGGCAGCGGCGGCGGGGATCGCGGCCGGGATGGGCGGGGGCTCCTCGACTGCCGGCGGAAGCGGCGTCACTGCGGCTGCGAGCGGCAGCACGGGCTCGGGCGCGGGAGGCGCCGGCGGCGCGGCGGCCGCGTCATCCTCGGCCGCGCTCGCATGGAGGACGGCGTCGACCCACGAGACGGGGTGCAGGGCCTCGCGCTCCACGGCGGGCTCCCGGGCTCCTCGGTCGCCTCGGCCACGGGCTCGGGCTCGGGGACGGGAGCCGCCTCGGTCACGGGCTCGGGAACGGGAGCCGCCTCGGTCACGGGCTCGGGAACGGGAGCCGCCTCGGCGGCGTCCTCGGGAACGGGAGCCGCCTCGGCGGCGGGCGGCAGGACGGGATCCGGCTCGGGCGCGGGCTCGGCGGCGAGGGGCTGAGGCTCGACGGTCTCCGCGACGACCTCGGGCTCCGGCGCGGGCGGCACCTCGGCGGCGGGCGGGAGCTCCGGCGCCTCCGGGGGCGGGGGCGGCGGCAACTCGTCGGCGGGAGGCGGCCCGGCGGCCGCCTGAGCGGCAAGGGTCGCGAGCGCCGCCTCGAGGAGGCGCTCCGTCTCGGCCGGATCGGACCCGTCGGCTGCCGGCAGCGGAGCCGTGAGGGGCAGGGGCTCCTCGAGGACGGGCTGGTCGTCGGCGCCGGGCTTGGCCTTTCGGCCCAGGCTCACTTCCTTCTTCCAGAACGGGGTCTTCGGCTCCGCGGGAACCTCGGAGGTCTCCGTCTCCGCCTGCGCCTTCTCCTTGCGCCCGACCGAGACCTCCTTCTTCCAGAACGGGACCTTCGGCTCCGCCGGCTCGTCCGGGGTCTCCGGCTGCGTCTCGGCCTCCGCCTCGGGCTTCGGCTTGCGGCCGATCGAGACGTCCTTCTTCCAGAACGAGGTCTTCTCGGCCTGCGACTCCTCGGCCTGCGTGGGCTCGGGCTCGAGGTCGCCCTCTGGCTTGGGCTTGCGGCCGAACGAGACGTCCTTCTTCCAGTCGACCACGGCTAGCTCCCCGCAACCCTGAGGCCGCCGCCCATGACGACGTTCTCGGGCACCGCTTCTTCTTCCGGGATCTGGTAGCCGGCGCGCTCGAGCAGGCCGTACAGCTGGTCGGGGCGGCTCGAGCGCGAGCGCGCGACGTCGAACGTGACGACGTTCCGCTGGACGAGCTCGGCGAGCGACTGCTCCATCGTCTGCATCCCGCGCTGGGTGCCGGTCTGCATGATCGAGTAGATCTGCTCGACCTTGCCCTGGCGGATCAGGTTCCGGACGGCGTCGTCGGGGTAGAGCACCTCGAGCGCCGCGCACCGGCCCTGGCCGTCCGCGGTCGGCAGGAGCGCCTGGGTCAGGATCCCCTGCAGCGAGTTCGCGATCTGGATCCGGATCTGCTCCTGCTGCTCGGCCGGGAAGACGTCGATCAGGCGGTCGACGGTCGAGGAGGCGCTCTGCGTGTGCAGCGTGCCGAACACGAGGTGGCCGGTCTCGGCGGCGGTCAGCGCGGTGGCGATCGTCTCGAGGTCGCGCATCTCGCCGAGCAGGATCACGTCGGGGTCCTCGCGCAGGGCCGCGCGCAGGGCCTCGGCGAAGCTCACGGCGTCGACGCCGACCTCGCGCTGGTTGACGATGCAGCCCTTGTGCTTGTGCACGAACTCGACCGGGTCCTCGATCGTGAGGATGTGCTCGTGGCGCGTGCGGTTGATCTCGTCGATCAGCGCCGCCAGCGTCGTCGACTTGCCCGAGCCGGTCGGCCCGGTCACGAGCACGATCCCGCGCGGCTTGTCGGTGAGGGTGTGCAGGCTCGTCGGCAGCCCCAGCTCCTCGAGGGTCTTGATCTGCTCGGGGATCACGCGGAAAGCGGCGCCGAGGCACTCGCGCTGGAAGAAGACGTTGACGCGGAAGCGGGCGACGCCGGGCACGGAGTGCGCGAAGTCGATCTGCCGCTTGATCTCGAGGTTCTTCTGCTGCTCGCTCGAGATGATCCGGTAGAAGAGCTGCATCGTGTCCTCGGCGACGAGAGGCTCGTAGCCCTCGAGGCGCAGAAGCTCCCCGCGCACGCGGATCGTCGGCGGCGCGCCGACGGTCATGTGCAGGTCGGACGCGCCCCGCGCGACCATCTGCCCAAGCAGGTCATCGATGGAATAGGTGAGTTCCGGCATGTCCCTCGACCGAGCTATCGGCAGCGGGGCGGGGTTCCTTTACGGGTGCCGAAACAGCTCACTCAAATCCCTCATCCGAGGGGATAAGTCACACGCGTCGCAATCCGATCTATTCCCTGCCACTTGTCACTCCCTGCGTGCGATGACCGGCGCGGGTCGTCCGGAAGGAGCTCGTCCAATGATCCAGTCGCTCAAGCGGCGCCTTGCCAACGACGAGGGCGGTTTCACGCTGATCGAGCTGCTCGTCGTGATCATCATCCTCGGCATCCTGCTCGCGATCGCGGTGCCGTCATACCTCAGCTTCCGCACCCGGGCAAACGTGTCCGCTGCGAAGGCCAACGTCCGCGCGGCCGTCCCCGGCATGGAGGCGTTCAACGCCGACCACGCCACCGGCTACACCGGCGTCACGCTCACCAAGCTTCAGCAGAGCTACGACGCGGGCATCAAGAACGTCCAGATCGTCCGCGCCAACATCACCAGCTACTGCATCCAGAACACCAGCCCCGGCACCGTCACCTACCACAAGGGCGGCCCCTCGGGCGACATCGTCTCCGGTGTCTGCTAGCCGGCCGGCCTTCGTCGAGCTGTTGCCAAAAGGGGCGCGGGAGACCGCGCCCCTTCGCTATCCCTCTATCGAGGCTCACGGAGTGCCGAGGGGCGCCCGATACGCCAAGTGCCACCGTTCTGACCACCTAGAAGGAGCACAGACATGAGTTCATTGCTGAGGCGTCGCCTCGCACGCGAAGAGAGCGGCTTCACGCTGATCGAGCTGCTCGTCGTGATCATCATCCTCGGCATCCTGCTCGCGATCGCGGTGCCGTCGTACCTGAGCTTCCGCACCCGGGCGAACATCTCGGCTGCGAAGGCCAACGTCCGCGCAGCCGTGCCGGGCATGGAGGCGTTCAACGCCGACCACTCCACCGGCTACACGGGTGTGACGCTCACGAAGCTCCAGCAGAGCTACGACGCGGGCATCAAGAACATCAAGATCGTCCGCTCCAACAGCACCAGCTACTGCATCCAGAACACCAGCCCCGGCACCGCCACCTACCACAAGGGCGGCCCCTCGGGCGACATCGTCTCCGGCGTCTGCTAGCCGGCACAGTCGGCCTTCACGGCACGAAAGGGGCGCGGGAAACCGCGCCCCTTTTCGTTCCCTCAAACGGGGGGGTAGATCCGGGGCGAGTGGGCCGATATCAGGCAATGTCGCTACCCCTCCAGGGGCCCGTCCCAACGAAGGAGTCACACGCATGATCGCCACCCTGCGCCGGCGGGTTGCCCGAGACGAACAGGGCTTCACGCTGATCGAGCTGCTCGTCGTCATCATCATCCTCGGCATCCTGCTCGCAATCGCAGTGCCGTCATACCTCAGCTTCCGCACCCGGGCGAACATCTCGGCTGCGAAGGCCAACGTCCGCGCAGCCGTGCCGGGCATGGAGGCGTTCAACGCCGACCACGCCACCGGCTACACCGGCGTCACCCTGACGAAGCTCCAGCAGAGCTACGACGCGGGCATCAAGAACATCAAGATCGTCCGCTCCAACAGCACCAGCTACTGCATCCAGAACACCAGCCCGGGCACCGCCACCTACCACAAGGGCGGCCCGTCGGGCGACATCGTCTCCGGCGTCTGCTAGCCCGGAACGGTCAGGACGGCTCGAGAAGGGG
Organism: uncultured Actinomycetes bacterium; assembly: GCA_963746005.1. Lineage (GTDB taxonomy): Bacteria > Actinomycetota > Thermoleophilia > Gaiellales > Gaiellaceae > CAVQZA01. The sequence goes on from CAVUZM010000030.1 coordinate 83,519, forward strand.
CGCGGGAGACCGCGCCCCTTCTCTTTGCGCGATCACTCGAACGAGGCTCGCGTGCGGGAACGTGATGCCCGATACGACCTCTGCCACCGTTCCATCCGTTCCATAACCGATAGGAGCAAACGCATGACCGCCACAGTCAGGCGTCGCATCGCACGCGAGGAGAGCGGCTTCACGCTGATCGAGCTGCTGGTCGTGATCATCATCCTCGGCATCCTGCTCGCGATTGCGGTGCCGTCATACCTCAGCTTCCGCACCCGGGCCAACGTGTCCGCTGCGAAGGCCAACGTGCGCGCGGCAGTCCCCGGCATGGAGGCGTTCAACGCCGACCATTCCACCGGGTACACCGGCGTCACGCTCACCAAGCTTCAGCAGAGCTACGACGCGGGCATCAAGAACGTCCAGATCGTCCGCGCCAACATCACCAGCTACTGCATCCAGAACACCAGCCCCGGCACCGTCACCTACCACAAGGGCGGCCCGTCGGGCGACATCGTTTCAGGCGTCTGCTAGCCGTGATGTCACCTCCCACCCGAAGGAGCAATCGTATGATTGCCAGTCTGCGGCATCGCCTCGCACGTGAGGAGAGTGGCTTCACGCTGATCGAGCTGCTCGTCGTGATCATCATCCTCGGCATCCTGCTCGCGATCGCGGTGCCGTCGTACCTGAGCTTCCGCACCCGGGCGAACATCTCGGCTGCGAAGGCCAACGTCCGCGCAGCCGTGCCGGGCATGGAGGCGTTCAACGCCGACCACTCCACCGGCTACACGGGTGTGACGCTCACGAAGCTCCAGCAGAGCTACGACGCGGGCATCAAGAACATCAAGATCGTCCGCTCCAACAGCACCAGCTACTGCATCCAGAACACCAGCCCGGGCACGTCGACCTACCACAAGGGCGGCCCCTCGGGCGACATCGTCTCCGGCGTCTGCTAACCACGGACTGACCTGAGGTTCACGAGGGGCGCGGGAAACCGCGCCCCTCGTGCATCAAGGCCCTGAGTGGAAATGCCGATACGACACGTATGACCGTCTCCTCCCCCATCAAGATCGTCGCGCTGGTCGGCATCCTCGCCGCAGTCGGAGTGTTCCTGTACATGCAGGTGCTCTCACCCGGCTCGTCGCCCGCCGCCAGCGCCCCTGCGCCGGTGATCAAGCCTCTCCATCCGGTCAAGACCCACGTCACGAGCCTCGTGCCGACGAAACCCGCGAAGAAGGTGACGGTCGCGAAGGTGACCACGCCTCACAAGAAGATCGCCGCCGTGAAGGTTCAGACGCCGAAGCACACGGTGAAGGTCGTCGCGGCAGCTCCGGCGGCAGCGGCAGCTCCGGCTGCAGCAGCGGCTCCTGCGGCTGCGACGCCCTCGAACGGGCTCCCCCCGCGCGTCGCCGAAGCCCTCCGCCAGTATCCGGTCGTCGTGGTCGCCTTGTACAGCCCGGAGGCGTCGGTCGACGCGACCTCGCTGGGCGAGGCCGCCGCCGGCGCGAAGATGGCAAAGGTCGGCTTCCTCGCGATCAACGTGCTCGACCAGGCCCAGGTCTCGCCGTTCACCGACGCGTTCGGCGTCCTCCAGGACCCGACCCTGCTGATCTATGCGCGGCCCGGCACGCTGACCTTCAAGGTCGACGGCTTCGCGGATCGCCAGGTCGTCCTGCAGGCGGCGATGAGCGCCAAGCGGACGACGTGAGCCAGTCGGCCCCCGCGACTGCACGCGAGCTCTTCGTGCGCCACGCGCGCAAGGGGGGCCGCTCGGTCGCGGTGATGCGGGCCGTCGACTACGGCGAGTCGTGCGTCGTCGAGGCCGAGGTGTACCCGGTAGGCGCGGCCGATCCGGTCAGGCCGGGCCCGTACACCTTCGCCGACGCCCGCCAGGCCACGCAGTTCGTGACGGAAGCAGTCGAGGCGCTGATGTACCTCGGCTGCGACATCCAGGCCCAGTAGCCCGGCGCCCGCTCTACCCGAGAACCCCTTGTGCTCATGAGCATTAGGTGTTCTTCGGGCGCGCCGTCTACACCGAGACGCGGGCGAGCTCTTCGATCGACGTGAGCCCGGCGGCGACCTTGCGCACGCCGTCGTCCCAGAGCGTCCGCATCCCCTCGGACATGGCCGCGCGCTCGATCTACCCGAGAACCCCTTGTGCTCATGAGCATTAGGTGTTCTTCAGGCGCGCCGTCTACACCGAGACGCGGGCGAGCTCTTCGATCGACGTGAGGCCGGCGGCGACCTTGCGCACGCCGTCGTCCCAGAGCGTCCGCATCCCCTCGGACATGGCCGCGCGCTCGATCTCCTCGCGGCTCGCCTTCTGGACGGCGAGGCTCTCGAGCTGCTCGCTCATCGCGAGGAGCTGGAAGATGCCGATCCGGCCCTTGTAGCCGGTCTGGTTGCAGCGCGGGCAGCCGCGCTTGCGGTAGAACGCCATCCCGTCGGCCGCGGCCGCCACGTCGGGCGAGACCCGCGCGCGCAGCAGCTCCTCGGTGTCCGGCTGGTACATCTCGCAGCAGTGCGAGCAGAGCTTTCGCGCGAGCCGCTGCGCGAGCACGCCGGTGACGGCGGAGCCGACGAGGAACGGCTCGACGCCCATCTCGTTGAGACGGGTGATCGCGCCAGGCGCGTCGTTGGTGTGCAGGGTCGAGAGCACGAAGTGACCGGTGAGGGCGGCCTCGATCGAGATCTTGGCGGTCTCGCCGTCTCTGATCTCGCCGACCATCACCACGTCGGGGTCGGAACGCAGGATCGAGCGCAGGGCCGCGGCGAACGTCAGCCCGGCGCGCACGTTGATCTGCACCTGGTTGACCCCCGCGAGCCGGTACTCGACCGGGTCCTCGACGGTGATGATGTTGATCTCCGGGCGGTTGATCATGTTGAGGCCCGCGTAGAGCGTCGTCGACTTACCGGAACCGGTCGGCCCCGTCACGAGCAGTGCGCCCGTCGGGCGGTTGACGATCTCCTCGAGCGTGACGCGCATCTCGTCGGAGAGCCCGATCTCCTGCAGCGTCGGCGGCTTCTTGGACTTGTCGAGCAGACGCATCACGAGCGACTCGCCCTCGACGGTCGGCAGCGTCGCGACACGGATGTCGAGCATGCGGCCGGCCGCCGCCGCGTTCAGCGAGATGCGGCCGTCCTGCGGCTTGCGGCGCTCGGCGATGTCGAGCTTCGCGAGCACCTTGAGGCGCGTGGTGACACCGGCGGCCATCCGCTTGGGGATGCGCTGGACCTCCTGGAGCACGCCGTCGACGCGGTAGCGGACGACGAGGGAGTCCTCCTGCGGCTCGAAGTGGATGTCGGAGGCGCCGTCCTCCGCCGCCTGGAAGATCACCGAGTTGACGAGGCGCACGAGCGGCGCCTCCGAGATCCCGTCGTCGACCTCGAGGTCGTCGGCCTCCTCCTCTTCCTCGGCGATCAGCCCCTCGTCGACGGCCGCGCGGGCGCCGAACGCCTCGGAGGCGCGCACCAGGCGGCGGGTCTCGACGAGGATGTCGTCGCGGGAGGCGACGAAGAGCTCGACCTGGTGGCGGGTCGCGATCCGCAGCTCGTCGATCGCGTTGAGGTTGCCGGGGTCGGAGATCGCGATCTTGAGGGTGTCGCCGTCGAGCTCGAACGGGATCGCGACGACCCGCTCGAGCACGTGGAGCGGGATCAGCTTCGCGGCCTCGTCGTTCACCTTCGTCGCGAGCAGGTCCGCGAGCGGCATGTTGTGCTTCTGGGCGAGCATGCGGGCGACGAGCTCTCCGGGAGGAGAGGCGACGCCCTCGTCGATCATCGCCTGGCCGATCGACCCCTGCCTCGCCCGGCCGCGGACGAGAGCCAGCTTGTCGGCCGGGATCAGGCCCGTCGCGGCGAGCAGGTCCGTGACGAGCTCGGTCACCGGGTTGATCTGGAACGGCGCGCCCGGCGGCTGCGCGAGCTCGCCCGCGCCGAGGTCGTCGTTGCCGACGGTGCGGAGGCCGGGAGGAGGCGGATCGAAGTCGGTCATATCCCTCGTTCGAGTTATCGGCAAGTGCGGCGCGTTGCTTGACCGCCGCTGTGGTGCGGGGAGAGGTGATTCGTCCCCCGCTCCCCCTCACCTGCCGGTGGTGAGGCTCATACCCTCGAACGAGGGATGCCAGGCGCTAGTGCAGCAGCGAGAGGTAGCCGTGCAGCAGCCAGCCGCCGGCGAACAGCGCCACGATCGAGCCGAAGGCGAGGAACGGCGCGAACGGGATCCCCATCTTGCGCGCCTTCGAGCCGTGGCGGGCGAAGAGGTAGATGCTCGGCACGAGCGCGGAGACCATCCCCACCATCAGCGCCACCGTGACGTTGCGGCCGAGCACCGCGCCCATCAGCAGCGCGAGCTTGACGTCGCCCATGCCCATCCCGGCCGGGTAGGCGAGCGCCGCGACCAGCAGGAACCCGGAGGCGCCGAGCGCGGCGAGCGCCCATTCGGGGCTCGGGTGGATCAGGGTCTGCGCGACGAGGCCCACCGCCGCCGCCGGCAGCACGATCCGGTTGGGGACGATCCGGTACTCGAGGTCGATCGCCGAGATCACGACCATCACGATGCAGAAGCCCGCGGCGACGACCGCGTCGGCGCTGAGCCCGAACTTCCAGAACGAGCCCGCGACGAGCAGGGCCGTGACGAGCTCGACCGCCGGGTACCGGACCGGGATCGAGACACCGCACGAGCGGCAGCGGCCCCGCAGGAGCACCCACGAGAGCAGCGGGATGTTGTCGCGCGGCCGGATCGGCGTCCCACATCCCATGCACGCCGACGCCGGATGCACGATCGAGCGCCGCAGCGGCACGCGCGCGGCGACGACGTTCAGGAAGCTGCCGACCGCGAGGCCGGGCGCAAGGAAGATGGCCGCGAGTCCCATGTCCTCCGTATCGTCAGAACGGGCGCGCCGGTTTAGAGCCGGCTCAGCAGCCCGTCGGCGGCGTGATGAAGCCGGTGCCGTTCGCGTAGGTGCCCGAGCGGATGCTGTTCCGGAGCACGATCCCGTCGCAGAGCGTGTAGCCGTCGGTCGTGGAGCCGAGGTGCTTGGCGCTCGCCGTGTTGACGGGCAGCTTCACGTACACGAGCGCGAAGCCGCCGCCCGCCCACGAGGGCTGGCTCCAGAAGACGCCGGTCGTCGTCAGCCGGTCCATCTGGCGCACGGCCGGGCTCGCCGAACCGCAGGTAGTGCCCGAGGTGTTGAGCTGTCTGTAGAGGCCCGTGTCGCCGCTGACGGTGACGGCGCACCAGCTCACGAGGCCGTCGGGATCGGTGACGGAAAGGGCGCCCGAGGTTCCCACGCTGTGCGCCACGGCGAGGGTGTCGTTGACGCCCCGCGTGCACTGATCGTGACCGTGCTGCCCGACAGCGTGCCGGTCACCTGCTCCGAGTCGATCTGGAACGTGGCGGACGTGGTCGGGAATCCGGTGGTGTTACGGATCGTGAACGTGCCCGTGCCGGTGCCGGTGAGCGCGCCGAGGGTGACGACGACGCTGTGGATCGCGCAGGGGTCGGCCATCGTGATCGACGAGACGGCGGTGGTGAGGGCCGGGGTGCTCGGGTTCGTCAGCCACTTGCCGCAGTGGGCGTCCTTCCGGAGTGTGTCGAGCGCGAGACGCGCGTTCGACTGGGCCTGGAAGCGCTGGTTCATGTCGAGCTCGGCGTTCGAGCCCTGGACGAACACGGTGCTGATCCCGGTCATCACGATCGACATGATCAGCATCACGGTGATCAGCTCGACGAGGGTGTAGGCGCGCTCGTCGCGCAGGCGGTTCAGGAGCCTCAAGAAGACCTCGCAATGACGGTCGCCAGCGTCTTGCGGGCCGTGGCCTCACTCGCCTTGCCGATGCCCCACTGCGACTCGACCCGCTTGTCGACGATGATCAGCGTCCGCAGCGCCTGGGCGCCGTGCCACCAGCCGAAGCTCGCGCCGGTGACGATCCAGGCGTGCTGGTAGAGCCAGTAGCGGACGTTGGCGTTCGTCGGCTTGGTGTGGGTCGCGAGCCAGATCGAGAGATTCATCGCGCGCTGGGTGAGCGGGATCTCGTCGAGCGGCTCCTTCGGCGCGCCCTTGACCACGAAGGCCGGCGGCCGGGCTCCGGCCTTGAGGGTCGCCTTGACGTTGGGCTTGGCGACGGGCTTCACGGCGGGCTTGGCCGCCGCCTTGGCGATCTTCGGAGCAACGGCCGGCGCACGGGTCGGCGTGGCGGGAAGCGGTGTCAGCCCCGCCGAGACGGGTGCGAGCCTGACCGCCGTGCCGGCGTAGGGCGAGTCGTTCTCCGGCTGTCCGTGCTCCTTGTAGTGCGTGTTGCGGACGAGGGTGAGCGTGAGGACCGGCGCTCCCGTGTCGACGACCTGCGTGCCCGCCTCCGGGCGCTGCGTGGCGACGGTGTTCACGGCATAGCCGCCGACCGAGCCGGTGACGTGCCACGCGAATCCGGCGTCCTGGATCATCCCCTTCGCGAACACGAACGCCTGGCCGTGGACGTCGGGGACGACCAGCAGCTGGGGCGTGGTCGCCGCCGGCGCCGGCGTCGTCACCTGGGGTGCCGGAGTGGCCGCGGTCTGCTGGGCGGCGTACGTCAGCCCCGCGAAGACGAGCACCGCGAGGATGGTCACGAAAACGACACGCAGGAGCCGCACACCCATGGTTTCCCTTTCGGCAGAAAACGCCGCCGGGTTAACCCCCCTGCAGGGTGAAGCCGATCGCCGGAGCCTGCGCGGGAGCCGGTGTGGGAGCCGGCTGAACGGGCAGCACGGAGAAGACCGGGCCGGTTCGGACGGGAGCCTCGGCGGCGACGGTGCGCCCCGGAGGCGCCGCGTCCTGCCAGGTGAACGCGATCCCGGCGAACGACTGGAACCACGCCTGATCCTGGGGATACGTCGACGGCTGCAGGCCGAGATGGAGGTGAGGGCCGGTCGCGTCACCGGTGTGGCCGACGAGGCCGACCGGCGCGCCTGCGTCGAAGACCATGCCGACCTGGACCGTCGGCTCGCGGTAGGAGAGGTGGCAGTAGACCCAGTGCTGGCCGTCTCCCGTCGCGTACAGGAGACCTGTCCCGCACGACGGGTCGTCGACGAGCCCCGTCACGACGCCGTGGGCGAGCGCGTACACCGGGGAGCCCTCGGGAGCCGCGATGTCGGCCGCCGGATAGTCGTGGTGGTAGTGGGAGACGGAGACCTCGGACGGCCCGCCGCCGACCGGGAAGACCCAGCCGCCGTCGTAGGCCGGAGCGCCGAGCATCGTCCCGGCCCCCGGCGAGAACGAGGCGGCCTGCGAGCTCGTGCGCGCCCGGTCGAGCGCCTGCCGGGCGGCGTCCACCCGCGCCTGTGCCTGTTCCACGGCCGTCGTGGCGCCGTCGCGGCGAACGCCGGCGAGGACCGCGAGGCGCTGGAGCGCGAGCTGGTCGGACAGGAGACGAGCCTTCGCGACCTTCGCGAGCTTCCGCTCGTAGGCACGGTTCAGCGCTCGCTCGACGTGCTGTGCCGCCGTGAGCTGCGACGACGCCTCGGCGAGAGCCTGCTGCGCCGACGAGAGCGACTGCGACATCTGGTCGAGCTGGAACGTCTCCCCCGCGCCCGCCGACCCGAACAGCTTCGCGATCGACATCACCTCGTTCACGTACCAGTCGGCGTGGTTGTACGAGAAGACCGCCCGCCGGATGTCGGTCTGGCCGCCGGCCGCCGCGAGGTAGCGCGCCGCCGAGGTGATCGCGTCCTCGGCGTTCCACGGGTCGGCGATCCCGTCCCCGTTGCCGTCGGTGCCCCAGCGGAGCCAGGTCGACGGCATGAACTGCATCCAGCCGATCGCCCCGGCCGAGCTCGGCCCCATGTTCCGGCCGAAGTTCGACTCGACCTTGTTGATCGCCGCGAGCACCTGCCACGGGATCCCGTACTCGGTCCCGGCCTGCTGCCAGAGCTCCTGGAGCGCGGCCGGCGAGACGGTCTCGGGAACGGCGGGCGGCGTGAGGAGGTTCGCCGGCACGATGAACGACGCGTCGTTCGGGAGGGCCGCGCTGGCCGGCGACGAGCTCGGGACGATCGTGAAGGTGTCCGCGCGCGCAGTGCCCGCGACGAGCGCGAGCGCGACGGCGAGCGCGGCGAGGAGCGGCTTCATCCTTCCGCGGGGGCGGCGAGGCGCAGCTCGGGCATGCCTTCGCGGTCCGCCTCGGTCTGCAGGCGCTCCCGCTCTTCCTCCTCGGTGGCGTTGGCGTGCGCCTGGCGCTTGATCGACTGGTCGAGCGCGACGAGGAAGTCGTGGCGGTTCGTGGACGCGTTGGCCGCGACCTCCTTGTCGACGAGCCCGTGCAGGACGTGCTCGATCAGGGCCTGGGTGAAGGTCTGCATCTGGAAGAAGGAGCCCTCGGCGATCGCCTCGAGGATCTCGTCCTCCTTGTTCTCGCGGATCAGGTCGGCGATGCGCGAGTTCATCACCATCACCTCGACCGCGGCGACCCGGCCGCCGGCCATCCTCGGGAGCAGGCGCTGGCTGACGACGCCGCGCAGCACGCCCGCCATGATCGAGCGGATCTGCGGCTGCTTGGCCGCGGGGAAGAACTCGATCATGCGCCCGATCGTCTCGGCCGCGTCGATCGTGTGCATCGTGGAGAACACGAGATGGCCCGACTCGGCGGCCTGCAGCGCGGTCTGCGCGGTCTCGGAGTCGCGGAGCTCGCCGATGAGAATCACGTCGGGGTCCTGGCGCAGAGCGCGGCGGAGCGCCTGCTGGAACCCCTCGGTGTCGATCCCGACCTCGCGCTGGTTGACGATGCAGGAGTGGTCGTCGTGGAGGATCTCGATCGGATCCTCGACCGTGACGATGTGCTGCTTCCGCGAGCGGTTGATGTGGTCGATCATCGCGGCGAGCGTCGTCGTCTTGCCCGAGCCGGTCGCGCCGGTGACGAGGATCAGGCCGCGGTGCTCCTCGCCGAGCCGCTGCACGCCCGGCGGCAGGTTGAGGTCGGAGAAGGACGGCACGATCCTCGGGATCGCGCGGAACGCGAACGAGATCGCGCCCCGCTGGCGATATGCGTTGACGCGGAACCGCGGCAGGTCGCCGTCCTGGTAGGCGACGTCGAGGTCGCCGGTGTCGTAGAAGGCCTCGAGGCGCTTGGGCGCGCCGGCGCCGACCATGTGCAGCGCGCTCTCGAGGTCGGCCTCGGTGAGGACGGCCCAGTCCTCCATGGGCGCGAGCTCGCCGTCGCGGCGGAGGACCGGCGGCTGGCCGATCTTGAGATGGATGTCGCTCGCGCCGAGTTCGACGGCGAGCCGCAGGCAGGAGTTGAGGTCCATGGGGCCAGGCCTGGCATCGGCACCCGCGCCGGATCGCTTTAGGGCGCCCTTGAAATTCCGGATCTCAGATGTAATCTCCGCGGAACGCGATGAGGTTCCGGCCCCTCCATGCGGCGCTCGCGATCGCGCTTGCGGCAGCGATCGGGGCCACGGCTGCGGCCGCGCACAGGAGCGCGCCCCACGGCCTCGACCCGAGCGTCGCCAAGAGGCTCGCCAAGAACGTGACCGATGCGATCGCCGAAGAGAACACGGCTCTGCAGCAGGTCACCAGCAAGGGGATCACCAACCTGGACACGTTCGGCCGCTCGCTCTCGGCGTCGATCGCCAACCTCCAGCACGTCAATGCCCTCGCCGGTGACGCCGGAGTCATTGCGCCCGTCCAGGGTGCGCTGAGGGAGGATCACGCAGCGGAGAAGGAGGTCAAGAAGCGCGACCGGAACGTCGGCGAGATCAAGGCGATGATCGAGCAGGCGCTTCGCTTCAAATGGACCGCGCACTCGCATCTGATGGCGATCGCGAACACGGCGCCCACGGTCACGCCGACGACTCCGGTCGCCCCGAAGCCCGCGGCCGTCGAGGCCTGCGTGTCGGTCGAGAACAAGGGCACCAGCTCGAACGAGCTCGTCCACATCCTCGAGCCGGGAGGGGCCGGCGCCAAGGGCACCGTGAACTTCAACGGACAGGGCGTGAATCAGACGCAGCCGTTCACGCTCGGCTCGGACGGGACTGGCGTCGTCAGCTTCCCCGTCACCACGTTCGGCGCCGCGGTGATCACGATCGACGTCACCTTCGTGAACGGCCAGGTCGTGTCGCTGAGCTTCGGGTTCACGCTGTCGGCGGCGAACGACGGCACGGCCGGCTGCAATCCGAGCACCTCTCCGCCCGGGAACTAGCTCGCGGCGCGGGCGATCCGCTTCAGGACCTTCAACGGCACCCGGGCCGGGCCGGTCGCCTGGCCGGGCGCGGCGAGGTCGCCTCGCATCAGCCGCACGACGACGTCCCAGAGGTAGGGCGAGCGGGCGGCGGTGAAGGTGAGCCGCGGGAACCGGTCGAGCGCGCGCTTGGCCCCCCACGAGGCGCGCACCATCGCCGCGAGCTCGGCCTCCAGCCGCTCGGCGTAGGGCTCGAACCCGTCGGCGTCGCCCGCGAGGATCGCGAGCGCCTGCTCCGACGCGAGCCGGGCCGACAGGAACGCCTCGTACATCCCGTCGCCCGAGAGCGGGTCGACGAGCCCGGCGGCGTCGCCGACGAGCGCGACGCGCCCCCGCGCCAGCGCCGAGCCGGGCCGGCGCAGCGGCAGCCGGTGCCCGCGCAAGCCCCTCGAGCTCGCCGGCGTCCATCCCGTGCGCGGCGCAGAGATAGGCGAGGTGCTCCGCGCAGCCGCGGTCCCTCCGAGGCCCACCCGCCGACGCCGACGTTGACGTGGTCGCCCTTGGGGAAGACCCAGCCGTAGCCTCCCGGGACGGTGCCGAACTCGAGCACGAGCCTGCCCGAGTACCGCTCGCGCGAGACCCGGCCGTAGGGGATGCTCCCCTCCAGTGCGACCGGCCGGTCGCACTCCACCGCGAGGCCCAGCGAGCGGGCGACGACCCCGTTCGCGCCGTCGGCCGCGATCAGCACCGTCCCCTCGAGCCAGCCGCCGTCGGCCTCGACGGAGGTGCCGCTCGCGCGCGTGACTCTTGTGCCGTCGCGCAGCTCGGCCCCGGCGGCGACCGCCCGCTCGACGAGGTAGGCGTCGAGCCGGCGCCGCTGCGTCATCAGCGCGAGCGGCTCGAGGCGCCTTGCGCTCGAACCCGCGCCGGTGGCCGATCCGCAGCTCGAAGCTGTCCACGACGTCCTCGACGACCGGGTCGATCGGGAACGGGAGCTGGCGCAGCGCGCGGATGGTGACCCCGCCGCCGCACGGCTTGTCGCGCGGGAACCGGGCCCGGTCGAGCAGGAGCACCGAGGCGCCGGCGGCGGCCAGCCGGTACGCGGCCGTGGAGCCCGCAGGCCCCGCGCCGACGACGATCGCGTCGTAGCGTGGCATCCCTTGAATCCTATGGCCGTTTGGCAGATGATTGCCGCAACTCTTAGGGGAGAGGGCAAGGATGCGGCGGGTTGCAGGTCTGGGGATCGTGCTTGGAGCGCTGGTGCTGGCGTGCGCGCTGCCCGGTCGCGCCGCGGCGGCGAGCGCCAGCCCGTCGAGCATCAACTACGGCTCGGTGCCGATCAACCTGCCGGTCAGCCAGAGCGTGACGATCACCGTCGACGCCGGCTACCGCACCGAGGTCGCCTCCGGGAGCGGGCTGAACGCGCCGTTCAGCTTCGACTTCGGTGCGTGCGGCGCCGGCGGCGGCTTCACCGGCCCGGGCACCTGCACGATCTCCGAGACCTTCACCCCGACGAGCGTCGCGTCGTTCAGTGGGACCACCAACGTGTTCGAGTGCCCGGTCGCGGGCGGCACCTGCATCGGGATCCCGTTCAGCGTCCAGGGCCAGGGCGTGAGCCTCGCCTCGGCGAGCCCGGGGACCGTCAACTTCGGGAATGTGCCGATCAACACCTCGGTCACCCAGAACGTCTCGATCACCGTCGACAGGGGCTATCGGACGGAGGTTGCCTCGGGCTCCGGCTTGAACGCGCCGTTCAAGTTCGACTTCGACACCTGCGGCGCGGGCGGCGGCTTCACCGGCCCGGGCACCTGCAACGTCAAGGAGTCGTTCTCTCCGACGACCGTCGGCGGTGCGAGCGGCACCACCAACGTGTTCGAGTGCCCGATCATCGGCGGCACCTGCATCGGGATCCCGTTCAACGACCAGGGCACCGGTGTCAGCACCGCCTCGGCGAGCCCGGGGACCGTCAACTTCGGGAACGTGCCGATCAACACCACCGCTACCCAGAACGTCTCGATCACCGTCGACACGGGCTATCGGACGGAGGTTGCCTCGGGCTCCGGCTTGAACGCGCCGTTCAAGTTCGACTTCGACACCTGCGGCGCGGGCGGCGGCTTCTCCGGGCCGGGCACCTGCAACGTCAAGGAGTCGTTCTCTCCCACGACCCTCGGCGCTGCGAGCGGCACCACCAACGTGTTCGAGTGCCCGATCATCGGCGGCACCTGCATCGGGATCCCCTTCAACGACCAGGGCACCGGTGTCAGCACCGCCACCGCCAACCCGGCCAGTGTCGACTTCGGCAACGTCCCGATCAACACCACCGCAAGCCGTGACGTCTCGATCACCGTCGATGCCGGCTACCGCACCGAGGTCGCCTCCGGCTCCGGGCTCAACGCCCCCTTCGCGTTCGACTTCGACACCTGCGGCACCGGCGGCGGCTTCACCGGCCCCGGCACCTGCAACGTCAAAGAGCGCTACACCCCAACCACACTCACCCACACAACCGCAACCACCAACGTGTTCGAGTGCCCGATCATCGGCGGCACCTGCATCGGGATCCCGTTCAACGACCAGGGCACCGGTGTCAGCACCGCCACGGCCAACCCGGCCAGCGTCGACTTCGGCAACGTCCCGATCAACACCACCGCAAGCCGTGACGTCTCGATCACCGTCGATGCCGGCTACCGCACCGAGGTCGCCTCCGGCTCCGGGCTCAACGCCCCCTTCGCGTTCGACTTCGACACCTGCGGCGCCGGCGGCGGCTTCACCGGCCCCGGCACCTGCAACGTCAAAGAGCGCTACACCCCAACCACACTCACCCACTCAACCGCAACCACCAACGTGTTCGAATGCCCGATCATCGGCGGCACCTGCATCGGGATCCCGTTCAACGACCAGGGCACCGGGGTCAGCACCGCGAGCGCCAACCCCGCCGGCCTCGACTTCGGCAACGTCCCGATCAACACCACCGCAAGCCGTGACGTCTCGATCACCGTCGATGCCGGCTACAGCATCGACTCCGCCTCCAGCTCAGGCGCCCCCTTCGCGTTCGACTTCGACACCTGCGGCACCGGCGGCGGCTTCACCGGCCCCGGCACCTGCACCGCCAAGGAGACGTTCTCTCCCACGACCCTCGGCGCTGCGAGCGGCACCACCAATGTGTTCGAGTGCCCGAGCGTCGGCCGCACCTGCATCGGAATCCCGTTCAACTACCAGGGCACCGGGGTCAGCGCGTTCGCGGCGAGCCCTGCGAGCGTCGACTTCGGCGGCGCCGCGATCAACGTGACGTCGAACCGGAGCGTCGCGCTCACGGTCGACGCGGGCTACACCCTCTCTTCGACCGCCTCCGGCACCGCGACAGGAGCGCCGTTCGGCTTCGCGTTCGGAAGCTGCGCGGCTTCGCGGGCCCCGGGAGCTGCAACGCCACGGAGTCGTACAGGCCGACCTCGTTCACCGGCGCGAGCGGAGCCCTGAGCCTCTCCGAGTGCCCGACCGCGGGCACCGGAAGCTGCCTCCCGCTGACCGTCCCGGTCCAGGGCACCGGCGTGAGCGCGTTCACGGCGAGCGCGACCGAGCGTCGACTTCGGCAACGTGCCCGTCAACACCACGGGCAAGCGGAGCATCACGTTCGCCGTCGACGCCGGCTACAAGATCCTGTGGCCCGCCACCGGCACCGGGCTCAGCTCCCCGTTCACGTTCTCGTTCGACAGCTGCTTCAACTTCGCCGGCCCGGGCAACTGCACCGCGTCCGAGGCGTTCAAGCCGACGACGCTCGGCGCGGCGAGCGGCACCGTGACCCTGAGCGAGTGCCCGATCGGCGCGAGCACGTGCATCTCGGTCGACGTCGCCGTCCAGGGCACCGGCGCGAAGGTCGCGACGGCGCTGGCGCTCACCTCCTCCGCGAACCCGTCGCTCGGCGGCCGCAACGTGAACTTCAAGGCGAAGGTGACCGCACCCGGCGCGGCGACCCCGACCGGCACGGTGACCTTCACCGACGGCGAGACCACCCTCGGCACCGTCCCGCTCGACACGAACGGAAGGGCGATTCTCGCGACGTCGACGCTGAGCGTCGGCTCGCACACGATCCAGGCCGTGTACTCCGGCGACGCCATGTTCACGTCGTCTTCCGACTCGCTCACGCAGACGGTCAACTAACACCGCCTGCCCGGCGAGCTTCGCGATGGGGGAGAGAGGATTCGAACCTCTGTAGGCTGAGCCGACGGGTTTACAGCCCGTTCCCTTTGGCCGCTCGGGCACTCCCCCGGAGCGGGAGGATTCTAGCCGTCGCGCGGGTACACTCCGGACACCAGCCCTCTTAGCTCAGCTGGTAGAGCACCTCCATGGTAAGGAGGGGGTCGACGGTTCGAGTCCGTCAGAGGGCTTCAATCCCCGCCTCAAATTGGGCGATCGAGATTCGGGTGGGGAGTCCTCGCTGGTACCCCACTGGTACCTACTAGCACCCTGACTAGTCGGCGTTGAGAGGCTGGGCGTCGTGTAGGGACATCGCGACGTACTAACCCACAGAGCAGCGCGTGTGCGGCTGCGTGTCTGTCCACGTAGCAGCAGTTGTGGAGCAACATCATCCGCGCGAAGCTGGCTGCGCGGCTCAAACCTACGGGCTGCGTGGCGGCTGCCTCGGCAAACCTACGGGCCGCTGGAGAGGTAGCCCGAAGGTTGTTCGTAGGTTCCTCACTCGCCCGTAAGGGGCGGCGGGTCGCTCCCGGCGGCCGCCTCGCGAGCGTTTCTGACTCTCTCGAGGTCTTTCTCGATCGACAGCTCATTGCGTATGAAGTGGTCAAGCTTGTTGCAGAGGCGATGAGCAAGGACCGCGTTGTCGACGGTCTTCTTGCCCCCTTCTACCTTCGGGATTGGGTAATGCTCGAAAGTCGCTTCCCAGTCGTTCCATTGGTCAGTGCGCGGCTCGAAGTGAGTCGCACCGCCCAGCTCCTCGGGACAGAAGCACGTGGGCATCCCGCACTTCATCTCCGTGATGTAACCAAGCTCTGCAGCTTTGATGAGGGTGCCCTTGACGCGCTTGGATTTGAGTGCCTTGGCAACTTCCGCACCTCGCGCCGGGTCCAGCGGTGGTCTTGTCACGCGGAGAACCTATCGAAGGGCATTGAGGGCATCAGTCGTCACCAGCATCGGCAGAACGACCCCGGCGCGGCCCAGCGCATGATCGGGAGGGGGCACGCCGGCCGGGCAGCGCTGCGAGGGCGGGCTGCGAAGTCATGAGGGCAGGCTTCGAGATCGAGCTGGTCGCAGACGAGGTCGACATGATCGAACTTGTCCCATCCGTGCCCAACCCGCCGTCCCCGCCCGGCTTCAGGGTGCAGGGCAACGGCGAGACGGCCTACATCACCCCAAACGAGGGCTGGCAGGCCATGACCCCCGGGGAAGCCTGGCAGGCGCGAACCAAGAAGCGCCTAGCACTGGAACGCGCGCAGGCCGACCGAAAGAACCTTGTCTTCCTCTCGGATGGGGGCGTGATCGGCCTCGACCCCCCGGAGAGGGCGGCCCAGCCCTTCTTCGAGCCGAGGCCCAACGGGTACCGGGTCGATAGCGAGAAGGGCTATGGTCCGTGAGGCCTCTCCCCTGCCGCGTGATCCCGATGGGACCGAGATGCGGGGCAGCCCTTTCAACGTCCGTGGTCATGATCGCAGTATAACATATTCTATGACTTGCAAACTCTATACACGCACATTCTACGATCTGCCAGACTAGGATCGCCCCTGGAAGAAGGCGACAGGAGCTACTGGGAGTCATCTGGGAGCCGTTCGACAGCTTCCCCGATGGAAACTGCGGGGTGGCATCCCCGGCTCACCAGAGGCTCGCCTGTCACGCGTCCCCTAAGTGCCAGCGCGTCGCCCTGCCCCGCCCGGTGCTACTGATCACCCCGGCTGAGGCCAGCTCGGCCAGCTCCCGCTTGACGGTCCGGTCGCCTATGCCCGTGGTCGATGCGACCTCGCTCCGCGTGTGGCAGCCAGTCGCGATCGCAGCCACGATCCTCGACTGCTTGCGCACGTAGCGAACGCCGTTCCCGCGAATAGGGACACTCGCTATCCACGTGGTACCACGTGACGTAGATCCAGGGGCAATAGGTTCTAGAGAGTCTTGAGACTCCTCGTGTAGCCATGTGTATAGGCGAGTGTCCTCATTCTCGTTGGAGTGTCCCGACTCGTTAGCTGAACTCGAGGCGTCGATGCCCGTTCGCGACCGGGCCTGTGAGGGCTCGATCACGGTCTCCTCATCGTCCCGGACACGGACGATCCTCGGCATCGGCATCCGTTCCGGACCGTGCGTAGTGAGAGTGCTGTCGTGTGGTTCCATCCTGCTCCTGACTCGGGTATCGGAACCGCTCTCGCCGACCTTCAAGCAGGCGAGCAGCTCCAGTGAGAACTATACCCAATGCAGGGGTTTCTTGTGCGAAGCCCAGAATCGCGCAGACGCCCCGAAGGACGCCTGAGCGAGAAGGTCAGCACACAGGCGGGAGTCAGAAACCGCCTGGTGCAGAGGTACCCATTTTACCCCCCAGGCCCGAGATCGACCTTGTCAGCTACTCGGCCAACTCCCTGCGTGTGCCTGTGGGAGAGAACGCGTCTTCGATCCGCCGCCGCCTCCATCAATCGGTTTCCCGGACGTCGAGGCGTGCCTGGACTGCTGCGACGGCCTCCTCGGGATCATCGGGGAGCACGACGATCAGCCCGGTCTCGATTGGGTGAGACCAGACGTATTCCGGGGTGCGGTCCTCGACGTAGATGAAGACCGGCAACGGCGCGTCACGAAACGGGATGGGGCCACCTGGTTCCACCACGCCTATTCCGAGTCCGAAGCGGATTTCCGCCACGTGATAGGTGCCGGGTTCCCACCGGTCCCGAGACCCCAGGGCGACTATCGCATCCGACGCCAGGATGAGAGGGCCGGTCGCCGCAATAGGCGCATGGCCAATCGGTGACCACGTAAGGCTGAAGCCCGCCGCCTCCAGGCCCTCGACGAAACGCCGAACACCATCCCCGTAGTCCCCGGCGCGGTTCGGCATATACAAGACTCGGCGACTCGGTGGCCCTGTCATGTCCGCAGGCTAGGAGCGCGCCCAACGCAACGCAAGGACTGGGGAATAGGAGTGTCCCCATCAACCTTGTCAGCTACTTCGCCCAACTCCCTGCCTGCCTGTGGGCGAGAGCGCGGGGTCGATTCCCGCCTCGTTCAATCGATTCCCCCGAGATCGAGACCTGCTTGGACTGCTGCGACGGCTTTGTCAGGATCATCAGGGAGCACGACAATCAGCCCGCTCCGGATTCGGTCATGGAACCAGCCTTCGCCCAATGGATGGTCTTCGACGTAGGCGAAGACCGGCAGAGGCGAGTAACTAGGTCGTGGCCCATACCCTTCCCATGCCTCGCCGAGCCCGGTGGTGACTTCCACCGCATGGTAGGTCGAGGTACCCCACCCCCCTGTCACCAGGGCGACCACCGCTTCCGACGCCAACACGAGAGGGCAGACCTTTCGATATTCCAGTGCGCCGATCGGGGACCACGTGAGGCTGAAGCCAGCCGCCTGTAGGCCCTCGACGAAACGCCGAACACCATCCCCGTAATGGTCGGTGTCGCCGCCAGAGATGAACAGGCGCCGGGCCACCCCGTTCGGCGCGGTGCCTCGCCGAATCGCCCCGAGGGTTCGGATGACGGCCCACGGGCCAAACGGAGAAGGCTTCCCCGACCACCGGTGAACCTCGACCTCCTCGTCCCCACGGACAAGCGACATCACACACCAGTCAGGACGCTCGGGAAGCTCCTCAATGCGGACATCCACGCCGTGGATCGCTTCACCGTCGATCTCAACGACCCAGCACACCGTCTCGCCGCCGTACAACGTCGGGAAGACGTGGACGACAGCACCGTCGTCGTAGCGTTCCAGCATCCACACCACTCCCGTCGATCTACACCGCCGAAGCGACCACCCCAGCGGTACTGTCGAACACGATCCTCAAGTCGCGTTGATTCATCCTCTAGCTATCGGCCGATCCGACGCAACGCCCAAGGACGCGCACAGTGCCGAGGGGTCAATACGAGCGATCGTCGTCCGGTAAAGCGATGGGGGGGTATCGCCAGGACTCTCGAAGCCAGATTCTCGCCGTGACTCTCAGCGCTGGAGGCAGGCTGGAACACGTTCGTGCACGGCGAATCCCGTAGCGAAAACCAGCGCCAGCGAGCGCAGCGAGTCGCCAGCGATTGCCAGCCTGCCTTTCGACTCCGCCGCCGTTGAGAGCCCGTATCGAGCGGCCCTAAATGGTAAGGAGGGGGTCGACGGTTCGAGTCCGTCAGAGGGCTTCGTGCAGGCCGCTCGCCGCGTTCGAGCTAGGCGCCGCCCTCGTAGCGTGCCTGCTCCTCGGTCGTGCGCTCTGCGGTCGGGAACGCCTCCAGGCGCTCGTCCGGGATCGGCTCGCCGCTCGCGACCGACAGCCCGTACGTCCCCGCGGCGAGCCTCGCCTCCGCGCGCTCCACGGCGGCGAGGCGCGCGCGCAGGTCGTCGGAGCGGCCCTCCTCCAGCTCGGCCTCGTAGACGTCGGTCGCCTGGTCCGCGGGATCGGTGACCGTCGGGTCGTCGCCCGGGTCCGGGGCGAGCGAGCCGAGCTCGCGGGTGATCCGCTCCCGCTCGCCGGCGAGGAGCTCGCGTGCTCGCTCGGGATCCATGGCCCGACCGTATACCTCGTCGTCACCGATGAGCAAGACGGCTTAGGCTGAGGGACCGCGATGCGAAGCCTCTATCTCCTCCGGCACGCGAAGTCCAGCTGGGCAGACCCGGCGCTCTCCGATCACGAGCGGCCGCTCGCGCCGAGAGGGCGAAGGGACGCGAAGCGGATCGGGGCGCACCTCCTCGAGCTCGGGATCGCCCCGGAGCTCGTCCTGTGCTCGACCGCGGTGCGCACGCGCGAGACGCTCGAGCTGATCCGGCCTGCGCTGGACGCTGCGGTAATAGAGCTGGAGGCGGCGCTCTACGCGGCCTGGGCCGAGACGCTGCTCGAGAGGCTGCGCGCGGTGCCCGACGAGCGGAGGTCGGTGATGCTCATCGGGCACAACCCCGGCCTCGAGAGCCTCGCCCTCATGCTCGCGTCGGCAGGCCCGGAGCGCGACCGCATCGAGGAGAAGTTCCCGACCGCCGCGCTCGCGACGCTCACGACTCCCGTGGCGACCTGGAAGGAGCTGTCCCCGGGCGACGCCGTGCTCACCGCCTACGTCGTCCCGAAGCAGCTCGGCGGACTAGACTCGGACCGATGAGAACGACGAGCGAAGAGGCGAAGCGCGTCGGCGACGAGATCGGGGTGGACTGGAGCCGCTACGACCTCGAGGAGTTCCGCTCCGGCATGGACGTCGAGTTCGAGCACGGCTCACACGACCCGCAGACGAACGTCACGAACGACGACCCGATCGTGACGGGCAAGATCGCGCTCGCGCACATGAAGGAGTTCCCCGACTACTACACGCGCCTCGAGCGCATGGAGAAGGAAGCCGAGCAGTACTGGGCCGACAAGCTCGGCTAGGCGTCGAGGCGCGAGACCTCGAGGTCGAGGTCCCGCTCGACGCGGCGCATCACCTCGTCGCTGATCTCGCCGGTATTGCGCATCTCGACCACGGCCTGCCTCTCCGCGTCGAGCAGCTCGCGGCGGAGCCGCTGGAACTTCATCGACCGCTTCTCGATCTTGCCGTCGCCGTCGGGATCGACTCGCGCCTCGAAGCGGCCGATCCGGAACCGGTACTGGCCGCGGATGCGCTCGGCGGTGTCGTCGAGCACCCAGGCCTCGCTCTCGAGCTCGTCCAGGCGCTGGAGCGCCGCCTCGGCCGCACGGATCCTGGCGCGCGCCTCCTCCTCGTCGGCCCCACCGTCGTCCGCCTCCAGCTTCAGCGCGCGGATCACGAGCGGGAGGGTCAGACCCTGCCCGACGAGCGTCGCGAGCACGACGGCGAACGCGAAGAAGACGATCAGCTCGCGGCCCGGGAGCGGCGCCCCCGTAGCAGTGCGGAGGGGGATCAGAAGCGCCGCGGCGATCGTCACGGCTCCGCGCATGCCGTTCCACGAGATGAACGCGGGGTACTGCCACGGCGGGTACGGGTCGCGCTCGCGAACGCTCGGGAACAGCCGCCGCGGCAGATAGGTCGCCGGGAAGACCCAGACGATCCGAAGGACGATCGCCGCGAGCGCGATCGCCGCCGCCTCCCACACGAGCGACCGCCCGCTGCGACCCGAGAGGGAGTCGAGGATCGGCCGCAGCTGCAGCCCGATCAGCCCGAACAGCAGCACGTTGAGCAGGAAGGACAGGATCGCCCAGAACCCCTCGCCCTGCAGGCGCGTCTGCACCGTCGTCAGCTCGGGCGTGTACCAGCCCATGTAGACGCCGGCAGTGACGACCGCGAGCACGCCGGAGACGCCGAGCGCCGTCGCGGGCAGGAACGCGAAGTAGCCGGTGAGGAACGCGATCGTGATCTCCAGCGGCGGGTTGTCGAGCAGGCGCCGCACGCGGCGGATCACGTAGCCGACGGCGAGCCCGACGGCGATCCCGCCGACGATGTTGAGCGCGAGCCGCCCTCCGGCGGCCCACGGTGAGAACACTCCCGCGACGGAGGCGACGATCGCCGTGCGCAGCAGCACGAGCGCCGTCCCGTCGTTCACGAGGCTCTCGCCCTCGACGATGTCGATCAGCCGCCGCGGCACGCCGAACCGCCTCCCGATCGCCGTGGCCGCGATCGGATCCGTCGGCGAGACGACCGCGCCGAGGACGAACGACTCGGCCCACGGCAGATCGGTGATCGCGTGTGCGACCATCGCCACGCCCACCGTCGTCACCACCACGAGCCCGACCGCGAGCAGCCCGATCGGCCTCAGGTTGCGCCGCAGCTCGCGGAGGCCGGTGCGGTACGCCGAGGTGTAGAGGAGCGGCGGCAGGATCCCGATGAGCACGACCTCCGGCGGCATCGACACCACCGGCACGCCCGGCCCGAAGCCGAGCAGGAGGCCGCCGAGGACGAGCAGGATCGGGTACGGGATCCGCAGCGGGCCCGACAGGATCAGCAGGGCCGCGCCGGAGACGAGCAGCACCAGGAGCTGGAGCTCCTGCGTCGTGCCGAACGCGGAGATCACCGGGGAGCAGGCGTCGTCGCTGCGGCTGCGTAGCCCCCGGCGTCGTCCGCAGCGGAATGCTCGACTCCGGCCGCGGCGTAGACCGCGTCCTCGTCCAGAGTCTCGTGCTCGAGCAGGGCCTCGGCGAGCGAGTCGAGCTTGCCGCGGTTCTCCGTCAGCAGCGCGACGACCTGCCCGTGCGCGGCCTCGACGATCCTGCGGATCTCGTCGTCGATCAGCTGCCGCGTGTGCTCGGAGACCTCGGCGGCGCCCGGAAGGAGCGGGCCGCTGCCGTCCCGCGGGATCACGGCGAGCGGCCCGACGGCTCGGCTCATGCCCCAGCGCCCGACCATCTGGCGGGCGATCTCGGTGAGCTGCTGGAGGTCCGACTCGGCCCCGGTGGTGGGGTTGCCGAAGACGACCTCCTCGGCGCCGCGGCCGCCGAGCGCGACCTTGATCTTCGCCAGGAGCTCCTGCTCGTCGTAGTTGTAGCGGTCGCCCTCCGGAGCCGAGAACGTGACTCCGAGCGACGCTCCTCGGGGGATGATCGAGACCTTGCGGACGGGGTCGGCGCCCTCCGTGAGCATGCCGACGATCGCGTGGCCGCCCTCGTGGTAGGCCGTGCGGCGGCGGTCCTCGGGGGTCATCATGATCTGCCGCTCGGCGCCGAGCACGATCCGCTCGAGCGCGTCGGCGAAGTCCGACTCGTCGACTTGCTCGTGATTGCGGCGTGCCGCGAGCAGCGCCGCCTCGTTGACGAGGTTGGCCAGGTCCGCGCCGACCATGCCGGGTGTGCCGGCGGCGATCCGTCCGAGATCGACGTCGGACGCGATCGGCACACCGCGCGCGTGCACCTCGAGGATCTTCTGCCGGCCGGCCCGGTCCGGCGGCTGCACCGCGATCCGCCGGTCGAACCGGCCCGGCCGGAGGAGCGCCTGGTCGAGCACGTCCGGCCGGTTGGTCGCACCGATCACGATCACCCCGGTGGACGAGTCGAAGCCGTCCATCTCGGTGAGGATCTGGTTCAGCGTCTGCTCGCGCTCGTCGTTGCCGCCGCTGTACCCGGCGATCCCGGAGGTACGCGAGCGCCCGATCGCGTCGAGCTCGTCGATGAACACGATCGCGGGCGCGGACGCCTTCGCCTGCGCGAACAGGTCGCGCACCCGCGCGGCGCCGACCCCGACGATCGCCTCGACGAACTCCGAGGCGGACAGCGAGAAGAACGGCGCGTTCGCCTCGCCGGCGACGGCCCGGGCGAGCAGCGTCTTGCCTGTCCCCGGCTGACCTGACAGGAGCACTCCGTGCGGGATGTGCCCGCCCAGCCGCACGTACCGGTCCGGCTTGCGCAGGAAGTCCACCACCTCCGACAGCTCCGCCTTCGCCTCGTCTATCCCGGCCACGTCCTCGAAGGTCACCCGGTCGCCCGACGGCTGGTACCGCCGCGCCTGCGAGCGGCCGAACGAGCCCAGCACGCTCTGCATCCGCGAGCCCCGCCGCAGCAGCAGGAAGAGCAGGCCGACGAAGAGGATCGTCGGGCCGAAGCCGACGAGCAGGTTCTCCCACCACGGCACGCCCGTGTCGAGCGGCACCGCGTTCACGACCACGCCCTTCTGCTCGAGCAGCTTGGAGAGGGCCACCGTGTCCGCGAACGCCGGGATCTGGGTCTGGAACCGGGTGGTCGGCTTCGAGCCCTGATAGCTCTGGGCCTTCGCGAACGTGCCCTGGATCGCCGTGCCCTTCGAGGTGATCTCGGCCACGCCGCCGTTCCCGACCTGCTGCAGGAAGAACGGGCTGTACGGCACCCGCACGCGCGACTGCGCCTGGGTCGCCCGCGAGCCGGCCCAGTAGTTGATCGCCAGCAGCGCGAGCAGGGCGGCGATCCAGTACCAGCCGACCCGGAACCGGGGCGGCTTCGGCCCGGACCCGGACGTGGTCGGCGGGGTCGCGCTCAACCTAGGCGAAGCGCTGGACGAACGCGAGCGCCGTGTCGGCGACCTCGCGCCAGCCGCTGTCGATCACGAGTGCGTGACCGCGGTTCGGGATCTCGACGATCTCGGTCACGCCCTCGTTTCGCTTCTGCTTCTTGTACGAGGCGTTCGCGATCGCCCACGGCACGGTGTTGTCCTTGTCGCCGTTGAGGATCAGCAGGGGTCCGCGGGCCGGGTTCTTGGTTTTGACCTTCGCCTCGGTCCACGGGTTGAGGTTGGCGGTCGCGGCCTGGAAGAGCGGCTCTCCCGACGCCGGCACGGCAAAGGTCTCGTATAGCTCCTTCGCCTCGTCCTCGCTGACGGCGTTCGCAAAGCCGTAGCGGAACTGCTCGTACGTGAGCGGCACGGCACGGCCGTGGTTCGCCGGGTTCTTGAGCACCGGCGAAGCCGACTTCAGCGCCGAGATCGGCAGCGGCAGCACGCCGCGGAACGGCGCGGGGTCGATCGCCACCGTCGCGACCGAGAGGCCGCGCCCGGCGAGGATCTGCGCAAGCAGCCCGCCGAAGGAGTGCCCGATCACGGCCGGCTTCCTGCCCAGCTGCCCGATCACGTCGCCGTAGTGGTCGGCGACCTGCCCGACGCTCTTGCGGGCGAACACCCCGGGGTTCGCGTTCGCCTCCTGCACCGTCTCGGGGTCGTCGGGCCAGCCCGGTGTCAGCGCCGTGTAGCCGGCCTCCTCGAAGACCGCGGCCCAGCGGTCCCAGCTGCTGGGGAGCAGCCACAGGCCGTGGACGAAGACGACAGGGACGAGCCCGGAGGCGTTCGCGCGCTCGATCTGCTCGATCGTGGTGGGCGGAAGTGCGGTGACGGACACGGGCTCTCCTTCCTGGTGGCGGCGCGTCGGTCGAATACCGCATAGGGGTACCACATCTCATCGAAGAATGGCATCCTTCCGCCTCGAGGAAATGGCTCAGCCCGCCGACGCGTTCACGGCGGTGCTTCGTGCTCTGGCTGCGCGAGCAAGCGACCTCGCCTCAGCGAGCTGAAGAGGTACACGCGAGCCGCGAGCGTGCGCAGTCGCGGCGGCTTCGGGGGCGCGGCCGGGATCCCGTGATCGCGGTCGGCGGGCGGATCATGGAGCGGAAGGAACGGCGTGTTGGGCGGGTAGAACATCGGCGGTGGCTCCTTTCGGGTCTTATGCAACCGGTTGCGAAGTGGTGTAAAAAAGGGGCGGGCTCATGCGGACTTCCGGACGACCAGCTCGGCCGGGATCGAGACGTTCGTGACGGCGCCGGTACGCAGGTGCTCGACGAGGTTCTCGGCGAGGAGCCGTGCCCGCGAGCGGCCCGTTCTGGCGGATCGTGGTCAGCGGCGGATCGCTGTGACGCGCGATCGCGATGTCGTCGTAGCCGACGACCGCGACGTCGTCCGGGACGCGCCGCCCCTGCGCACGGAGCTCGTCCATCGCGGCGATCGCCATCAGGTCGCTGTTCACGAACACCGCGTCGAGGTCGCCCGCGCGCTCGAGCAGGGTGCGAATCGCCGCCTGGGCCCCCGTGTCGGTGAAGTCTCCGTACGCGACGAGGGCGGGGTCGACCGCCACGCCGGCGTCGCGCAGGGCGGCCTCGTAGCCCCGGTACCGGTCCTTGACCTCGACCTCGGTCGCGTAGCCGCCGAGGAAGGCGATCCGACTCCGCCCCTGCGCGAGGAGATGCTCGGTCGCCGTCCGGCCGCCGGCGAAGCTGTCGCCGCTGACCGTGCAGTACCCGTGCTGCCCCGGCGGAAGGCCCCAGATGATGAACGGCGCCCTCCGCTCGGCGAGCGTGTCGATGTGCTGCCGGGAGCAGCTGGCCGCCATCAGCACGAAGCCGTCGACGCGGCCGGACTCGAGGTACTGGCGCACCCAGTCGGTGTCCTTCGGCGAGATCTGGATCACGAGCAGGTCGTAGCCGTTCGCGTGGAGACCCGCGGAGACCCCGCTCATGATCTCGAGCATGAAGGCGTCGGGCACGGCAGAGTCGGCCTTGTACGCGTAGGTGACGAGCGCGACGACGTGGCTCTGCCTGAGGCTGAGCCGGCGTGCAGGATCGTTCATCTGGAAGTTGTGCTCGCGCGCGATCTCGCGGATGCGCTCCTTCGTCTCGGCGCTGATCAGCGGGCTGTCGTTCAGCGCGCGCGAGACGGTGGACTTCGACACGCCTGCGAGAGCGGCGATGTCGGCGATCGTGTGGACGGCGGTGCTTGCCATTGGAACCGGTTGCATGATACAGACTCCGACCAGATGGCGACGATGGCCGACCTCGACGAGCTCGCCCTGGCGATGCCGCAGACGACGAAGGAGGTGTCCGACGGACGGCCCGAGTACCTCGTACACGGCAAGGCCTTCGTTCTCCATCGCAGCCGCCGCCGGGATGCGGTCGACCCCGGGACCGGCGAGCGCCTCGACGACGTGCTGATGTTCCGCGTCGCCGACTCCGGCGTGAAGGAGCTGATCCTCGCCGACGACCGCCGTGTGTTCTTCACGACGCCGCACTTCGACGGCTATCCGGCGGTGCTGATCCGGATCCCGGACCTCGCGCGCCTCGACCGGGACGAGCTGGAGGAGATGGTCGTGGAGGCGTGGCTGACGCGGGCGCAGAAGCGCGTCGCGAAGGCGTGGATGGCCGAGCACCCGCCGGCAGACGGTTAGCGCTGCTCGACGAGCGCGCCCGAGACCGCGCCGGCAGAGCGCGGGTTGGCACCGAGACGGTTGTGCTCGAGCGTCGCCGTCGCGTAGAAGCTCGCCAGGAACCCGAAGCCCATGCGCGCGCGATCGCCGTCGCTGTCGTCGGGCCTGGTTCCCGCGACGACGTTCTTCTCGACCATGCACTGCGAGTGGTCGTTGCAGAAGATCCCGACCCCGAGCGCGTCGCGCACCTCGTTGCCCATGATCTCGCCCATCGACATCTCGGTCATCGAGATCGCCCGCAGCGAGGTGCGCGTGACCGTGTTCCCAGCGAGCATTGCCATCGCCGCGTGGGTGACGATCCCCTCCTGGCCGCCGATCACGGTGCAACCGGAGACCATGCTCGGCCGGCGGGTGAGTGCATACGAGATGTCGATGCCCTGGCCGAACTGCTGGCCGAGCGAGTCGACTGTGCAGTCGCGGATCGTGACCGACGCGTCCCGCACGTGGATTCCGTCCAGCGACGCCCCGGAGACCGAGACCCGGTCGAGCGTCACGTGGTTCGCGTGCTCGACGACGATCCCGTTCTGGGCGCCGACGACCGAGACGTTCCGGATCGTGACGCCGCTCGCGGTGACGACGATCCCGCCGCGGACGATCGCGCCCGCGTCGCCCACGAGGGTCTCGCGCCGGTCGATCCGGATCGGTCCCTGATGGACCCCTGAGCTCAGATGGACGACCGGCGGCAGTTGCGCGTAGGCGACTCCGCCGGCGCCGACGAGCGCCAGGGCGACGAGGGCGGCCACCGCGACCCCACCCACTCCCAGCTCGCCACCTGCCTCTGCGTAGTCCAACCGGGCGAGCGGCAGCACCGCTTGGCCGAGGAGCTGCGCCGCGAGCCACGCGCCTGCGAAGAGGAGCACGGCTCCGGTCACCGGGGCCGGGATCCCGAGCCAGCGGGCGACACCCATCAGCAGGCCGAGCTCGAGCAAGCCGAGCGGCACGGCCGCCCAGCCCGGCTGGTACGGAAGGAGCCGATCGTAGGCGACCACGTCGAGCGCGATCCCGACCCCGACCATCAGCGCGACCAGCTCGACCGGCCACCAGGACCCGAGCACGCCCGCGAGCACGAGCGCCGCTGCGAGCGCCACGAGCAGCGCGGCGAGCCGCGACTCGATCCTTCCCCTCAGCGTGTAGGACATGCCTTGACCCTCGCCAGGAACGCATGGGCCGCGTACTTCCCTCCGGCCAACGTGTCGGCGGCCGGGAAGGCCCAGTGCGCCGGGGCGCCCGCGAGCGAGAGCGTGCGCGTCCGGTCGCTCAGCTCGTCGACGGTGGAGTCCGGCGCGAGCACGATCCAGCCGCCGGCGGTCCCGAGCCCGTGCTCGGCGACGAGCCGCGCGAGGAGTGGATCGTCGGCGAAGCCGCGCCGGAAGCCCGTCGCGCAGATCACCTGCTCGGTGCCGTTCACCGCCTCCTCGACCCTGAAGCGGCCCTCGGCGGCCGCGCGTGCGAGCGGCTCGTCGAACTGCTTTCCCGGCGGGTAGGACGGCGCGAGCAGCGTCCGCAGCCGCGCGGCCCGCTCGTCGGGGCCGAGCCGGTGGAACTCCGCCAGGCCGCGGCGGGAGAAGTACGGCCTCGGCACGTTGAGCGGCCGGCGCACCGGCTCGCGCCTGCGCACCGAGACGACCTCCGCCCCGGCGGCGAGCGCGTTCAGCCACTCCGTCGCCGCCGCCATCCCCGCTCCGACCACGGTGACGTGCGCCGCGTAGTCGTGCGGCTCGTAGGCATGGACGGCACGCGGGTCGCGGCTCAGCTCGTCCGGCACGTTGAGCCCCGGATGGCCCGTCGCCAGCAGGACGTGGCGGAAGACGCCGTGGCCGTCGAGCTCGAAGCCGCCGTCCACCCCTCGCACCCGCCCCACCCTCGAGGGCACGACGGACTCGTCCCACCCGCACCGTTCGCGCAGCTCCTCGGCCTGGGCGAGGAAGTCTGCGACCGTCGGGTGGTAGCGGTCGCAGACGCTCGTCCACCAGCGGCCGCAGCGAGCGGCGCCTCCCGGCCTCCCGCACCGCGAGGCCGGGAAACGAGGTCGCCAGGCAGTGGCCGTCGCTCTCGGAGCGCATGTGCGTCTGCCGGATCGCGGCCGCCCGCCGGCGCCAGTCCGCGGTCGGGTCGGG
The DNA here is from genome assembly GCA_963746005.1 of uncultured Actinomycetes bacterium. Taxonomy (GTDB): domain Bacteria; phylum Actinomycetota; class Thermoleophilia; order Gaiellales; family Gaiellaceae; genus CAVQZA01. The sequence goes on from CAVUZM010000030.1 coordinate 111,538, forward strand.
CTCGGGGGCGAAGACGGCGATCTCCGCCGGCTCGAGACCGCCGCGGCGGAGGGTCGCGTAGGCGACGAAGCCGACGACACCGCCGCCGACGACCGCGACGCGGGTCACTTCACGGAGCCGGCCAGGAGCCCCTGCACGAAGTAGCGCTGGAACGCGAAGAACACGGTCAGGGGCACGACCACCGAGATGAACGACGCAGGCGCGATGATGTCGATGTTCGCACCGAACTGGCGCAGGTTCGAGTAGATCGCGACCGTGATCGGCTGCACGTTCTGGCCGAACGTCAGCGCGACGATCAGGTCGTTCCAGGTCCAGAGGAACTGGAAGATCGCGAGCGAGGCGATCGCCGGCAGCCCGAGCGGCAGGATCAGCCGCACGAAGATCCGGATCTCCGAGGCCCCGTCGATCCGCGCCGACTCGAGGATGTCCTTCGGGATCCCGGCGAAGAAGTTCCGCAGCAGGAAGATCGCGAACGGCAGGCCGAACGCGACGTGGAAGAGGATGATCCCGAGCACCGTGTCGTACAGGCCCGCCTTGTTGTAGAGCGTGAACATCGGGATCAGCGCCATCTGCAGCGGCACGACGAGCAGCGCGATCACGGCGAGGAAGATCCAGTCGCGCCCCGGGAAGTCGAGCCACGCAAAGGCGTAGCCGGCGAGCGCCGCGACGCCCACGACGAGAATCGTGTTCCCGACCGCGATCTGGACGGTGGTCCAGAGCGCGTGCGTGATCGAGCTGTTGTGCAGGACCATCCGGTAGTTCTCCCAGGTCGCGAGGCTGGGCTTGGAGAAGATCTGCCACCAGCCCTTCACCGTGAACGCCTGCGCGGGGAGGATCGACGTCAGGAAGATCCCGAGCGTCGGGATGACCCAGAGCACGGCGAGGAACGCGAGCACGATGTGCACCGGCGTCTTCATCGTGAAGCGCATCGCCTTGGCCGCGACGGTGTCGCGCTCGGAGAGCTTCGGGGCGGGAACCGCGACCTCTGCCATCAGCTCTCGCTCCTGAAGCGCTTGATGTTGAGCAGCAGCACCGGGATCACGAGCACGAACAGGAAGACCGCGATCGCCGAGCCGGTGCCGAAGTCGTTGACACCGCCGAAGGACGGTCCGCCACATCGCGAGCGCGATCACGTTGGCCGCGTTCTGCGACGAGCCCGGCGCGAGCGTGATCACGAGGTCGAACACCTTGAGCACGTTGATGATCATCGTGATGAACACCACCGAGAGCACGGGCGCGAGCAGCGGCACCGTGACCCGGCGGAACACCTGCCACTCGGATGCGCCGTCCGTGCGTGCGGCCTCGAGCACGTCACGGGGCATCGCGGATAACCCCGCGGCGATCACGACCATCGAGAACCCGGCCCAGATCCAGATGTAGGCGATCAGGAGGGACGGCGTGATCAGCTTCGTCCCCAGCCAGGCAAAGCCGGGCAACGGCTTCGCAAAGGTCTGCGCCGAGATCGACGCGTGTGTACGTGCCGGGCGTGACGCCCTTGAAGGTGAAGCTGCCGTCGTCCGCGGAGGGCTCGGTGTTCACCACCTTCTTCTCGCTGTTGACGCAGCTGGACCGTCACGCCGGGGATCCCGTGCTCTCCCGTCTCCACGACGCCGGGCTTGCCGCCGCCCGGCTTGAAGTCCCGCCAGACCGTGCCGACGATCGTGCCCGGGAGCGGCTTGGGCGTGACCGCCTGCTTCGCCCCCGACGGCATCGCAGTCGGGCGGGATCCCGGTGAGGCCGAGGAGCGCGATCCCCTGCGGGTGGAGCGGCGTCGTCAGACGCATTCCCTTCGACGCGGAGCCGACGAGGCTCGGCGACGACGGTTACGCGTCGGCGAGCACTCCCGTGGGGTGGATGGCGTCCGCGAAGACGCGTCCGACCGCGTTGACGGCGCCGAGGTTCGGGTCCTGCTGGTACATGATCCGCCAGGTGACCCCGGTCGCGAACGCCGAGATCGCCATCGGCAGGAACACGACCGTCTTGAACGCGACCGACCAGCTCACCCGCTCGGTGAGCACCGCGAAGATCAGGCCCATCGCGGTCACGAACGCCGGCACGACCGCGACCCAGACGAGGTTGTTCTTGATCGCCGTCTCGAGCACCGGCGTCGTGAAGAGCGTCTTGTAGTTGTCGATCCCGACGAAGTGGTTGAAGCCGGAGACGCCGAAGAGGCTCCGGATCACCGTGTAGACGGTCGGATAGACCATCCAGACCGTGAGCATGATCAGCGCCGGGGCGAGGAAGAGCGCCCCGGTGCCGTACCGGCGCAGGCCCGGGCCCGAGTCCGGGGGCGGAGCCGCCCTGACGGACGGCTCCGCGCTGATCCCGCCTGCGGTCAAGCGCGCTACGGCCCCTTGTACGCGGCCGTCGCCGACGCCTCGAGCTTGTCCGCGATCCCGTTCACGTCCGACGGGTTGCGCAGGAAGTCCTGGAACAGGCCCCACTCCCCCTGGCCGACCGTGGCCCCGAACGCGCCGGGCTGCTGGTCGGACATGTCGAACACGACGTACTTCGCCTGGGCGATCGCCGCGGCCGTCTTGCGCGTGATCGCGTCCGGATAGACGGCCGGGCTCATCTTGTTGTTGCCCGTCGCATATCCGCCGCGGTGCGCCCAGATCGCCGCCGCCGGAGCGGTCGCGAGGTACTTCACGAACGCCTCGATCGCCGGGTTGTCGCGGAACGTCACGATCGTGTCCCCGCCGACCTCGACGCTCGAGGCCGTGCTCGGCAGGATCGCCGGGAACGGGAACTCGTTGTAGTCCGTCACCGCCGTCGCCTTCACGGTCGCGACACCGGGGACGAAGTCGCCCTCGATCACGATCGCGGCCTTCGGCGGATTCTCGAACACGTTGTTGACCGACGTCGGGAAGTCGGTCTGCACCGCTCCCGAGGTACCGCCGTAGAGGTTGCCCGTGTCACCGAGCACCTTGCGCCATCGTCGTGAGCGCGAGCTTCACCGACGCGTCCGTCCACGGGATCTTGTGGGCGGTGAGCAGGAGGTACTTCGCCTGCCCTGCCTGGCGCAGGTAGATGTTCTCGAACAGGTCGGTGAGCGTCCAGCCGTCCGCGCCGCCGATCGAGTAGGCCGGCGTGCCCGACGCGTGGATCGTCTTCGCGTTGTCGAGGAACTGCGTCCAGGTCGCCGGCGCCTTGACGCCCGCGGCCGAGAACGAGTGGGCGTTGTACCAGACAGTCGACTTGTTCGCAGCCTTGAAGACGATCCCGTACAGCTTGCCGTTGTACGTGCCGAGCTTCAGCCAGACGGGCGCGAAGTTCGCCTTCACGACCGGAGCGGCATACGTGATCGGCTTCAGGGCCTTCTTGGCCACGAACTGCTGCACGAGCCCCGGCTGGGCGATGTCAGCCATGTCCGGCGGATTGCCGCCGGCGACCGCGGTCGAGAGCACGGTCGGCAGGTTGTCCCCGACGGGCTTGTAGTTGACCTTGACCTTGGGATACAGCTTCTTGAACCCGTTGATGACTGCCTGGAACGAGGCGGCCTCGGCACCCGTCCAGACTCCGTCGAAGCTGATCGAGCCCGAGACCGCCGCCGGCGAGGCCGGAGCGGCCGTCTTGGTCGCGCTGGCCCCGACCGCCGCGACGAGCACCGCAAGAGCGGCGACCGCGACGGCTGCGGCCGGACGAGTCCATCGATTCCTCACGTCGTGCCTCCTTTTTCCGTGTGGTCGTAGATCCCGAGTCCGGTGTCGGGCTCGAAGAAATGGAGCGCGCGCGTGTCGACCGCCGCCTCGACCGGCCCTGCCCTCGCGCACGTCCGCGCGCGCGTTGAAGCGGCCGACGAGCAGCGCGCCGGCCGCTCCCGTCTCCTGCGTCCGCTCGTCGCCCGTGTCCTCCGCCAGCTCCTGGACCTCCTCGGTGACGGCGGCGCTGACGCCGGGGACGCTGAAGTGGACGTGGAGCTCCGAGCCGAGCGCCTCGCGCAGCTCGACGGTGCCTCGCAGGCGCCGGTCGGCAGGCGTGTCCGGGACGAGTGCGGCGTCCTCGAGGTCCTCGGGGCGGATCCCGAGGATCACGGGCGCGCCGACGTGGTCGGCGAGGGCCGGGCGCTGGGCGACCGCCTCTGCGTCGAGGAGCAGCCGCTGATCGCCGAGCGCGAGCGCGAGGCTCCCGTTCGCGCGCTCGACCGTCGCCTCGAGCATGTTCATCGCCGGGCTGCCGATGAACCCGGCGACGAAGAGGTTGACCGGCCGGTCGTAGAGAGTCTGTGGATCCGCGACCTGCTGGAGCTCGCCCTTCCGCATCACCGCGACCCGGTCGCCCATCGTCATCGCCTCGACCTGGTCGTGCGTGACGTAGATCGTCGTCACGCCGAGATCGCGCTGGAGCCTCGACGATCTCGGCACGCATCTGCACGCGCAGCTTCGCGTCGAGGTTCGAGAGCGGCTCGTCCATCAGGAACGCCTGCGGCTCGCGCACGATCGCGCGGCCCATCGCCACCCGCTGGCGCTGGCCACCCGAGAGCGCGCGCGGCTTCCGCTTCAGGAACGGCTCGAGGCCCGAGCACGTCGGCCGCGTAGCCGACGCGGCGCTCGATCTCCGCCTTGGGCATCTTCTTCACCTTCAGCCCGAACGCCATGTTCTCGTAGACCGTCAGGTGCGGGTAGAGCGCGTAGCTCTGGAACACCATCGCGATGTCGCGGTCGCGCGACGGCACGTGGTTGACGACGCGCTCGCCGATCCGGATCGCCCCGTGACTGATCTCCTCGAGCCCGGCGACCATCCGCAGCGCCGTCGTCTTGCCGCACCCGGACGGACCGACGAGGACCATGAACTCGCCGTCGTGGATCTCCAGGTCCAGTCCGCTGACGGCGACTGTGCCGTCCGGATACGTCTTCCCGACCCTGTCGAACACGACCTCAGCGATGTGGCGACCTCCGACGCGAGAAAGCGGACTATATAACGGGTTGTTTATGAGTGGTAAATCGCGGCCCAGGCGCTTCGACCTCGGTGAGGCGGGCGCCGCTCTCCGTGTCCCGTCGTACCGAGCCTGGTTTGCGAGCCAGGTCGTCTCGACCTCCGGTGTCTTCGCCCAGGCCGTCGGCGTCGCCTGGCTCGTGCTGCAGCTCGGCGGGAACGCGATCGACCTCGCGCTCGTCTCGGCGGCGACGTTCGCGCCGGTGTTCTTCGGCGGCGTCTGGGCGGGCGGGCTCGCCGACCGGGTCGACCGGCGCCGGCTCCTGCTCACCACGCAGCTCCTCGTTCCTGCTCGTCGCGCTCTGCCTCTTCCTCGTCAGCGTCACCGGCTCCGCGCAGCTCTGGATCCTCTTCACGCTCTCCTTCGCGGCCGGCTGCGTGCTCGCAGTCGACGGGCCGGCGCGCCAGGTCTATCCGCTCGACCTCGTCGGGACCGAGCGGGCCGCCAGCGCGGTGGGGCTGTACGAGGTCGTCCAGAACGCGTCGCGGGTCTTCGGCCCCGCGCTCGGCGGGCTGCTGATCGCGACGGTCGGCGTCTCCGCCTGCTTCATCGCGGGAGCCGCGCACGTACCTCTTCCCGATCGCCGCCCTGCTTCTCTACCGGCCGACCCGCCGGGCCGTGGCGGCGGCGACGAGCTCCGACCGCGGCCGCATTCGCCACGGCCTGCGCTACGTGCGGCGGTCGCCGGCGATCCGCGCGACGATGCTGATGGCGATCGCGTCCGGGATGGTCTTCAACGCCGGCGTGACCCTGCCGCTCCTCGCGACCCGCGTCTTCCACCTCGGCCCGAGCGGCTTCGGAGCGATGTTCGCGGTCTTCGGGGTCGGCGCGGTCGGCGGCGCGCTGCTCGCCGCCGGCGGCGGCCCGTGGCCGACCGGCCGCCGCGTCCGGCTGCTGGCGCTGCTCACCGGGACCGACGTCGTGCTGACCGGCTTCGCGCCCGACGCGGCGCTCGCCTTCGCCGGGCTCGTGCTGGCCGGTCTGCTCTCGATCTGGTTCATCGCGCTCGCGAACACGCTCGTGCAGGTGCGGACCGAGCCCGGGCTGAGGGGCCGCGTGATGGGGATCTGGACGATGGCGATCCCCGGGCATGAACCCTCTGACGGGCCTGCTGGCCGGCGCCGTCGCGCTGGCCTTCGGGCCGCGGGCGGGGTTCGCACTCGGCGGCGTCGCGCTGGCGCTGACCGCCGCGCTCGGCTGGGGCGCGCTCGCCGACGGTCCGACAGGTCGGCCGGCGAGTCGAGGGCCGCCGACGAGCCGATCCCGAGCGCCACGCGCTAGTCGAGGGCGAAGAACTCCTCCAGCTCGCGGAGCGAGTCCCGGACGAGCCGCCGGCGCGAGGAGATCTTCCGCCTCGACTAGGGGACCGTCCCGCCGCTGACGCTCCACTCGGCGCCCGTCACGTACGCGGCCGCGTCGGAGCAGAGGAAGACTGCCGCGGCGGCGATCTCGTCCGGGTCGGCGAAGCGGCCGAGCGGTCTCCCGGCAGCGGCCTTCGCGAGCACGTCGTCCCGCTCGCCCTGCTGGTCGGCGAGGCCTCCGTCACCGAGCCAGGCGTCGGTCAGCGTCGGCCCGGGGATCACCGCGTTGCAGCGGATCCCGTCGCCCGCGTAGGTCTCGGCGACCTGGCGCGAGTACGCGAGCAGGGCGGCCTTCGCGACCGAGTAGTCGGGCATCCGGAGCGACGGCCTCCGTCCCGCGGTCGACGCGATGTTCACGATCGAGCCGCCCCCCGCGTCCGCGCAGGTGCGGCAGCGCGGCGCTCGTCGCCCGGATCGCGCTCATCACGTTGGCCTGGAACGCGAAGAGCCAGTCGTCGTCGGTCACCTCGTCGAGGCGGCGGATCTTCGCGAAGCCGACGTTGTTGACGAGCCCGTCGAGCCTCCCGAGGTGCGCGACGGCCGACTCGATCATCGCCCCCGGCCCCGCCTGCTCGAACAGGTCGGCCGGGACGTGCGCGACCTCGCCGACGCCCGCGCCGTCGCGCGGAGCGGCTCGACGTGACGACCCGGGCGCCCTCGGTCGCCAGCGCCGCGGCGATCGCCCGGCCGATGCCCGCGGTGCCGCCGGTGACGACGATCGCCTTGTCCTCGAGCCGAAGGTCCATCTCCGGGACCGGACTCTAGTGGTGGAGCGACTCCTCGGGCTCCTCGTACCACTTGACCCGCTCGCCCACTCGCGCCCGCAGCTTCCAGCGCCGGGTCTTCGGCGCCGTCCTCGGCGGCCTGCTCGAGCGACGCCACCTGCGCGTGCGGGTCGAGCCGCCCGCCGGCGATCGCGGCGCGCTCGCCCGCGTCGAGGAGACCGCGCAGCCGCTCGAGGTTCAGCGTCACGGTCCGCCACCAGCCCCAGTCGTCGCCGACCAGCTTCCGGAACACGCGCAGGTCCATCGTCCCCGCCTCGTCGGACTCGCCGACCGGGTAGGAGACGAGCAGCCGCAGGCAGTCGTCCGCGTCCTTCTCGTTCAGCTTCACGATCTGGAGCTTGGAGAGGAGGACGTCGAGCGGGTCGAGCGTGTACGGCATGCGGGTGATCCGGCCGGCGAAGTCCAGCGTGTGGCACATCTCGAGCTTGTCGACCAGCACGTCGACCGCCCATCCGTCCGGGTGCGCGAAGTAGAGCTGCTTGTTCCCGTAGAGCGCGTTGAAGGTCTTGTCCGGGAGGAAGCCGCGCTCGGCGAGGAGGTCGGCGAGCGCGCGCCGCGACGAGGACACCGAGCCGAAGTCGACGTCCTGGCCCGTCCGCGTGCGTGGCGGAAGCTCGGGGCAGAGCTCGCGCACGGCGATCCCGCCGAGCAGCCGCAGCACGAGGCCGCGCTCGGTCGCCAGATCGACGAGCTGACGCCCTTCCTCGAGGAGATCCGTCACTGCGACACCGTAACCCGCGTTAGGGTTGCCGCGATGGCCCTGAGCGACGGCGAGCGGAGTGTCTGCGACGCGGTCGGCGAGCGGCGCGACGAGCTGGTCGCCCTCGCGAGCGAGCTGATCGGCTTCGACACGACGGCGCGCTCGGTCGGCGACCCGCCGCGGCAGGAGGCGGCGCTGCAGGAGTTCCTCGCCGGCCGGCTCCGCGCGACCGGCGCGGAGATCGACCTGTGGGAGCCCGACGCGGAGCAGCTCCAGGGGAAGCCGCTCGTGCCGCCGGGGCTCGACTTCGCCGGCCGCCCGCAGCTCGTCGCGCGGCGGCGCGGCTCGGGCGGCGGCCGCTCGCTCGTCTTCAACGGGCACATCGACGTCGTCTCGGTCGAGCCGCGCGAGCGCTGGACGAGCGACCCGTTCGCCGCCGAGGTCAGAGACGGGAAGCTCTACGGCCGCGGCTCGTGCGACATGAAGGGCGGGATCGCGGCGATGGTGCTCGCGGCCGAGGTGCTCGCCGCCGAGGGGATCGAGCTCGCCGGCGACCTGATCGTCGCGACGAACACCGACGAGGAGTCGTCCGGTGCGGGCGGCACCGCGATCGTCGAGCGGGGCCTTCGGGCCGACGCCGGCATCGTCACCGAGGCGACGGGCTTCGACGTCTGGGTCGCCTGCCGCGGCTCGGAGTACGGCGTCGTGCGGATCCCCGGCCGGCCCGGGCACGCGGAGGTCCGCCAGCCCCACTGGCGGAACGGCGGCGCGGTGAACGCGATCGAGAAGGCGACGGTGGTGATCGACGCGATCCGCTCGCTCCGGGCCGAGTGGGCCGCGCGCGAAGGGCTCGACCACCCGTATCTCTCCCGGCCCGCGCTGCTGCCGACGATGGCGGCCGCCGGCGAGTGGCCCGTCACCTACCCCGCCGCCTGCGACCTGACGGTCGCCGTGATGTACGTGCCGCGCCAGGCCGACGCGAGCGGCTGGGGCTCGAACATCCGCCGCGAGGTCGAGGAGTGGATCGCCCGCGAGACCGCCAAGGACGACTGGCTCGCGGAGAACCCGCCGACGATCGAGTGGTGGCCGAACGGCGTGATGCCGCTCGAGATCCCGGAGTCCGAGCCGATCGTCGGCGTGATGTCCGAGGCGACCGCTGGACGTCGGCCGGCCGGGCGCGCTCGGCGGGCTCGACTCGTGGTACGACGGCGCGACGCTCACCCATCTCGCGGGGATCCCGTCGATCGGCTACGGGCCGCCGGGGTTCGACGCCGACGGGATCAGCCTCGCGCACATGGTCGACGAGTACGTGCCCGTCGACGGGCTCGTCGGGTGCGCGCAGGGCCTCGCCGTCGCCGCCATGCGATATTGCGGAGCGAGATGACGCGCGTCTCGGAGCTGATGTCCTCGCCGGTCGTCTCGTGCGCGGCCGACACGACGCTGGGCGAGCTCGCGACGCTGCTCGCGGCGCGGCGGATCCACGGCGTGGTGGTCCTCGACGAAGCCGGCGAGGCGGCCGGCATCGTCTCGGACACGGATGTGCTCGCCGGAGAGTGGCTCGCAACGGACGAGGAGAGCCTCGCCACGATGCGGTCGATGACCGCGGGGGAGCTGATGACGTCGCCGCCGGTGACGATCGACGCCGACGCGCCGCTCGGCGACGCGGCGGCACGCCTGCATGCCAAGCGGCTCGCCCGCCTGGTCGTCGTGCGGGACGGAAAGCCCGTCGGCGTGCTCGCCACCTCGGACCTCGTCCGCCGGCTCGGGCGCGGGCGCGTCGGCCGCGACACCGTCGCCGACGTGATGTCACACGGGCTCGTCGCCTGCCGCGAGGGCACCACGGTCGGCCAGGCGGCGCGGGTGATGACCGAGCGCCAGGTCCGCGCCCTCGTCGTCGTCCGCGCCGGACGGGCGCCCGCTCGGCGTCGTCACCGGAACCGACCTGCTGCCGCTCGTCGGAACGGACGCAGGCGAGCAACCGGTCGCCGAGCTGATGCACGCGCCGATCACGATCGGGCCCGGCGCGAGCCTGCGCGAGGCCGCCGACCTGATGCTCGAGCACGAGATCCACCGGCTCGTGGTCGTCGACCCCGACGATCCCGACGCGGTGCCGCTCGGCATCGTCGCGACGACCGACATCGTCGGCCGAGATGGCCGAGCCCGGCTCGGTCTGGCGCTAGGCGGTAGCCCTCGACGCGCTGGACGAGCTCGATCCCGTTCTCGCCGATGTCGACGAGGTAGCCGCGCAGGATGCCGTGGTTCGCCTCGCTGCCGGGGTTGATGCAGAGCGTCTCGCCGATCCTCCGCTCGCCGCCGGACTCGTGGATGTGCCCGTGGACGCCGAGGAGCGGCTGGTAGGTCTCGATCACCTTCCGCACCGCGGTCGAGCCGACCGGGCCGCGCAGGACGTCGCCCGCCGAGATGGTCGGACGGAGGTTCTCGTCGAGGATCGGCGCCGTGTCGAGGCCGGAGTCGTGCGGCGGCACGTGGATCATGAACACGGCGCGGCGCGGGTCGCGCACCTGCCGCGCCAGCCCGTCGAGCCGCTCGTACAGCTCGTCCTCGGTCTCCTCGCGCGGCGTCTTCCAGGGCGTGACGTTCGACCAGCCGGAGGCGAGCAGCTGGAGGCCGCCGGGGATGTCGAGCACCTTCCCGTCGGCGTTGACCGTCGCGTAGGCCGCAGTCGTCGAGCACGGGGTCGATCGCGAAGTCGTCGTCGTTCCCCGGCATCAGGTAGAGCGGCACGCTCGAGCCCTCGAGCCGCTCCGTCGCGAGCTCGAGCCACGCTGCGACCCGCTCGTTCATCAGCCGGTGGAGGAGCGCGTCGCGCCCCGGCTCGTCGTGGGAGAGCCGCTCCGCCTCGTCCGAGGTGGTGACGAACGAGTAGTAGCCGACGTCGGCGATGTCGCGCTCGAGCTGCGCCAGCTCCTCGTCGCCGTGCGCCGACCGCTTCACGCCGAACAGCTCGGTCTCGTAGCCGCCGTCGCGCTCGAGGATCGGCACGATCGCCTTCCCGGTCAGGTCGCCGGCCACGAGCGCGACGTCCGCCTTGTAGACGTCGAGCTTGATCGCGTTGACGTACTTCCGCCACGCCTTCTCGGCGGCGTGGAAGTCGCTCGCGATGTAGAGCCTGGTTGCGATACCGGGAGCCTAGTCCGGCGGGATCTCCGTGAAGAGCATCTTCGTGTCGACCCCCTTGGCCTTGCGTCCGGTACGCCATCACGAAATAGATCACGATCCCGATCCCGTAGAAGACGAGCGCGTCGAGGATGCCGTTCGTCTCGAGGTAGTGCAGCTTGCCGGTGCCCTGCAGCGCCTGCTTGATCGGCTTGAAGACCGCGAAGACGTAGACCCAGATCGGGAACACGATCCAGACGAGCCCGAGCCACGGCAGCGCCTTCGAGAACGGCGCGTTGCGCACGAGGTCCGGCCTCCGCCAGCGCACGAGCATCGCGTTGATCCCCGGCATCATCCAGGTGAGGATCAGCATCACGATCGCGAACCACGCGGTGCCGGCGAGGTTCAGCTTGTGCCCGGTCGTCGCGAAGATGTGCGGCAGCGCGTTGTAGCTCTGGAAGAAGACGAACAGCGCCGCGAGCCCGAGCGTCGCGAGGATCGCGTTGAGCGGCGCGCGGAGCCGCTCGTTCACGTTGCCGAACCACTCCGGCGCCTGCCGGTCGAGGCTCCACGCGAGCTGCATGCGGCTGATGAAGTTGATGTAGACGGGGCAGAGGAGCAGCGGGAAGAGCACCCCGCCGAGCGAGATCAGCATCCAGATCGGCCATAACCCCTTGTTCGCCACCGCGGCCAGGAGCGGCATCGAGTTCGGCTGGCCCATCGGCAGCGCGGTGAGGTTCGAGTTGAAGCCCCAGTAGCTCGCGCCCCAGCTCACGTTCATGCCGAAGCCGAGGTGCTTCGAGATCGTGTCGACGAAGAACGAGTTCGCGAGCACCCCGACCGCGAGCGCTCCGATCAGCGCGATCAGCACGCCGCGCTTGACGTTGCCCCGCACCTCGCCCGCGATGTACGCCGAGTACTGGAACCCGATGAACTGGAACAGCAGGATCGAGAGCATGAACGGGAACACCGTCGTCGAGAAGATGGAGCCGAGGAAGTCGTGCGTCGGCCCGGGCAGGAACGCCGCCTTGCCCGACGCGGCGATCTGGTCGGCGGTGACGCCGCCGGTGTAGGCCGGCAGGTGCGCGTTGAAGCTCGACCGGCGTCGTGGACGCGAGGCCGAAGATGAACATCGCGATGAAGCACGCGACGCCGAAGCCGGCGAGCGAGGTGACGACCCGGTGGAAGCTGCGGGTCGGCAGGCAGACGATCACGCCGATCACGAGCAGGACGACGATCGAGGCGAAGAAGCCCGGCGAGCCCGTGATCCCGCCCGTCGAGTCGGTGAACCAGGTGTTCGCGTTGCTGAAGAAGTGGCCGCCCGGTCCGATGCCGATGATCCGCCCGGTGATCTGGAGGTTGCGCAGGACGAGCGGCACCTCGAACGCGATGATCAGCACCGAGGCGATCACGAGGGTCCAGGACTCGAGCCAGCCGAGGAACGGGTGGACGATGCGGCTCGAGAACACGTAGTCGCCGCCGGAGCGCGGCATCACCGAGGTCAGCGACGCGAAGATGAACGCGAGCACGACGCAGAACAGCCCGGTGAAGATCGCCGCCCAGCCGTACTCGGACAGCGGCCCGAACGTCCAGACCGGCACGTAGGCGAGCGAGTAGAAGATCGGGTAGAGCGTCAGCCCGACGCCGACGAACGCGGCGATGTTGAAGAAGAGCGCGTTCGTCACGCTCACGTTGCGCACGAGGCCCGACGACTGGCGCACGAAGAGCTTGGCGCTCGTGCCGGCCTCGGCAGCAGAAGGCGGAGTCACGTCGGACAACGTTGGCCTCCAGTCTCGAATCTCACCGCTGGGAAACGATCGGAGGCCGATTATGTCGCGGCGCTACCCGGCGATTCAAGCAGGCGTCACGAGACGACGACCGGCAGCGGCGGCGGGAGCTGGCTCAGGTAGTCGAGGCTCTCGTCGTCCACCCCTGCCGTCCCGACCGGCGCGAGCAGCAGCTCCTCCCCGCCGCCCGCCTGCGCGAGCACCTCGCCGGCCGGGCCGACGGAACGGCTGAGGCCGAGGAACTCCAGCCGCCCGATCGTGCCGACGGCGTTCGCATAGAGGTGCGGCAGCCGGTTCTCGAGCGCCCGCGCCCGCGTGGCGAGCTCGTGGTCGGGCGCGAACGGCTCCATGTTCGCCGAGGCCGTCACGAGCAGCTCGGCGCCCGCGAGCGCGAGCGCCCGCACCGGCTCCGGGAACTCGACGTCGAAGCAGATCAGCGGCGCGACCGCGACCCCGGCGAGCCGGACGAGCCGGAGCTCGGTGCCGGGCCGGAAGACCTTCCGCTCGCCCGCGAAGAGCTGCGTCTTGCGGTAGACGCCGGCGAGCGAGCCGTCGCGGTCGATGCAGGCGACCGAGTTCGAGAAGGAGCCGTCCTCGTTGCGCTCGGCGAAGCCGATCACGACCGCGGTCCCGGCCCGCCCGGCGGCCTCGGCGACCACGGCGAGCTCGTCGCAGTCGGCAGGCCGCGCCGTCTCGTCGAGCGCGCGCAGGTCGTAGGCGCTCAGATAGAGCTCCGGGAAGACCGCGATGTCGGCGCCGGGATGTGCGGCGAGGGCGTCGGCGGCCCGCTCGGCGTTCGCCCGCGGATCGCCGCGGACCGACTCGAGCTGGGCGAGCAGCGCGCGCATACGGGAACAATACGGAACGCAACCCACTGCTCCACCTTCGTCGGCGAGGCGGCAAGCCCGGCGGCAGCCGTCGCAAGCACCGCCGTGGAGACGCCGATCAGCACCGCGGGCCGCCGCATCGCCGGACCTTAGCCCAGCTCGGCCGCTGGTAGGGTCGAGCCTCGGTACCGAGCGTGCGCCCGATCCTCGTCGTCAACCACCTGCTCGGCCCCGAGACCGGGCTCGTCGACGACGCCCTCCGCGGCGAGGGGCTGCCCGTCATCGAGGTGAACATCTTCGAGGAGCCGCGCCTGCCCCGGCTCGACGAGATCTCGGGGATCGTCAGCCTCGGCGGGATGATGGGCGTGCCCGACGAGGCGGAGTACCCGTTCCTGACCGACGGAGCTCGAGCTGCTCGCCGACGCGCTCGCCGCCGAGACGCCGATTCTCGGCCTGTGCCTCGGGGCGCAGCTCCTCGCGAAGGCCGCGGGAGGCGAGGTGCGCCGGCTCGACCGCCTCTACGTCGACTGGCCGGAGCTCGTGGCGCTCCCGCCCGCGCACGACGACACGCTCTTCGACCGGCTCCCGGAGCGCACGGTCGTCCTCGAATGGCACAGGGACACGATCGAGCCGCCGCCCGGCGCGACCGTGCTCGCCGAGACCGAAGGCCCCGGCTGCGCCGTCTTCCGGGCCGGGCCCGTCGCCTGGGGGAGCCAGATCCACCTCGAGCTGACCCCGGAGATGCTGGCCGGCTGGCTGAGCGACCCGGCCGAGCGCGACGGGCTCGCAGACGCGTCGGCGATCGACGTCGACGCCTTCGTGCGCGAGGCGCCGCCGCGCCTGCGGCGGCAGGGAGCGGTGACGGGAGCCGTGATCCAGGAGTTCGCCCGGCTCGTCCGGCGATATGGTGCCTCTTGATGCGAGCGGTCGTCGTCACCCGCGCAGGTGGCCCCGAGGTGCTGGAGGTCCGGGACGAGCCCGAGCCGACGCCCGGGCCGGGGCAGTTGCTCGTCGACGTCGAGGCGATCGGCGTCAACTTCAGGGACGTCTACGAGCGCGAGGGCAACTACGGCGGGCCGCCGCCGCTGATCGCCGGGGTCGAGGGCTGCGGGACGATCGTCGGCTCCGGAGAGCGGGTCGCGTGGGTCTCCGCGCCCGGCTCCTACGCCCAGCGCGTCGCCGTCGACGCCGACAAGGCCGTCCCCGTGCCCGACGGCATCGCGCCCGTGACCGCCGCGGCCGCCCTGCTCCAGGGGATGACCGCGCACTACCTCGCGCGCTCGACCTATCCCGTCGGCCCGGCCGACACCGCGGTCGTCCACGCGGCGGCGGGCGGCGTCGGCCTGCTGCTGACCCAGATCGTCAAGCTCGCCGGCGGAACGGTGATCGGCACGACCTCGACCGACGAGAAGGCGGAGCTCGCGCGAGCGGCGGGTGCCGACCACGTGATCGGCTACGACGGCTTCGCCGAGCAGGTGCGCGAGCCTCACCGGCGGCGTCGGCGCCTCTGTCGTCTACGACGGGATCGGCGCCGCGACCTTCGCTGAGAGCCTCAAGGCGCTGCGCCCGCGCGGGATGGTCGCGCTCTACGGCGCCGCGAGCGGGCCTCCGCCGCCGTTCAACCTGGGCGAGCTCGCCGCCGGCGGGTCGCTGCTACGTGACGCGCCCCACGCTCGTGCACTACACCCTCACGCGCGAGGAGCTGCTCGAGCGGGCGAGCGACGTCTTCGGCTGGATCCTCGCCGGCAGGCTCGAGGTCAGGATCGGCGCGACCTACCCGCTCGAGCAGGCCAGGCAGGCGCAGGAGGACCTCCAGGGACGGAGGACCACCGGCAAGCTGATCCTGCTGCCGTGAGCTCTTACAGAGCCGTTACCGGGCGCTTGCCGGGCGGTGACTCCACGCGAACACGGCCGTGCGACAACGGGTCGGTCAGCAACTCGACCAGGGGGTCTCACCATGAAGGCACGGCTGATCGTCTTGGCGGTCGTCTCGGTGCTCGTCGCGGCCGGAGCCGCATCCGCGTCGCAGCTCGACGTGATCCGCGGCACGAACGGCCCGGACACGCTGCACGGCACGCCCGGCGCCGACGTGATCTACGCCCGGGGCGGGAACGACGTCGTCCGCGGCGGGACGGCCGGACGCGACGACGATCCCGGGGCCGACGGCGAGTAGGAGCAGCGAGGCGAGCGCGAGGACTCTCATGGAAAGCGACGGTAGCCGCGGGACGTAAACGGCGCGTTGCCCGGCGATCAGGTTTCATTAGGCGATGGGACGGGCCGAGGAGATGAGGGCGCGCGCGAAGCGCTACGCGGAGCGCGCCGAGGCGATGCGCGCGGAGCACGTCTCGGTGGACGCCGTCTACGTGATCGCCGACCGCGACAGCGAGGTCGGCGGCGGGCTGATGGCCGGCGCGCTCGCCTACCGGCTCTTCATCTGGCTGCTCCCGTTCTCGCTCGTCGTGATCGCCGGAATCGGAGTCGCGGCCTCGACGTCCGAGACGCCGGAGAGCGCGGCGAAGTCGATCGGCCTCCAGGGCGTCGTCGCCAGCTCGGTGGCGCAACGCGGCCCGCGGCTCCTCGCGGTGGTACGCGCTCCTGATCGGGGTCCCGATCCTGCTCTGGGCGACGCGGGCGCTGCTCAAGGCCGTCGTCGTCGTGCACCGGCTGGTCTGGGGCGACCTGCGGCGGACGGTGCCGAAGCCGACGGTCGGAGCGACCCTCCTGTTCCTCGCGATGCTGGTCGGCTACTTCGTGATCCTCGAGCTCGCGCGGGCCGTCGGGTCGTGGACCGGAAGCGTCACGCTCCGGCTGCTGGTCACCTTCATCGGGCTCATCGCCTGGTGGCTCGTGCTGTCGATGCGCCTGCCGCACCGCGGCGTCGCCGTGGAGCGACCTCGTGCCCGGCGCGCTCCTGATGGCGGTCGGCCTCGAGCTGCTCTCGTCGATCGGCACCTTCTTCATCGCGCCCCGGGTCGAGTCCAGCCAGCGGACCTACGGCGCGCTCGGGCTCGCGGCTGCGCTCCTCTTCGGCCTCTACCTGATCAGCAGGCTCGTCGTCGCGTCGGCCGTCCTCAACGCGACGGTCTGGGAGAGGCGGTCCGCGGCGTGAGGCGCCTCGCCCTCGCGCTGGCGGCCGCGGCCGCGCTCGTCGTGCCGCAGCTCGCGTCGGCCTCGCTCGCGGACGAGCAGGCGCTCGCCAAGCGCTTCGCCCCGGTGGTGCGCCTCGTCGCGCAGGCCCAGGAGTGCGGCTCCGGCGAGTCGTACGTGCCGATCGACGTCAACGCGCTCTTCGACCAGCCGACGGTCGCGCTCCGCGGGCCCTGGACGGGCGACAACCTCGTCAAGATCGGGCCGGTGGCGACCGACCTCAGCGCCGCGCGGTACGAGTACCACCTCGACTTCCCCGGCAGCGCGCTCGACCCGGGCTGCGGCTACGAGAAGTGGGGACGGCTGATCACGGAGGGGACGAAGCCCACCGCGTACGCCCACGTCGTGGCCGACCCCGCGCACCCCGGCAAGCTCGCGCTCCAGTACTGGTTCTTCTACGTCTTCAACGACTGGAACAACACCCACGAGGGCGACTGGGAGATGATCCAGCTCAACTTCGACGCCGCCACCGCGGCCGAGGCGCTCACGAAGACGCCGACGTCGGTCGGCTACAGCCAGCACGAGGGCGCCGAGCGGGCGTCCTGGGGCGACTCGAAGCTGCAGCTCGTGGACGGCACCCATCCGGTCGTCCATCCCGCGGCCGGCTCCCACGCGAACTTCTACACCGAGGCGCTCTACCTCGGCAGCTCCGGGTCCGAGGGCGTCGGCTGCGACGACACGCGGGGGCCGACCTTCGACGTCAACCCGGTCGTGGAGACGATCCCGAGCGATCCGACGGCGGCTCTCGACGGCGTTCCCCTGGATCGGCTTCACGGGCCGCTGGGGCGAGCTGCAGCGCGCGTTCTTCAACGGGCCGACCGGGCCGAACCTCAAGACCCAGTGGACCGAGCCGATCACCTGGTCGGAGGACTCGTGGCGCGCCAGCAGCATCGCGGTGCCCGGAGGCGGCGCGGTCGGGACGGGCGCCACCGACTTCTTCTGCGCCGCGGTCGCGAAGGGCTCGAATGCGATCAGGCGGAGCGTCGACAACCCCCTGCCGGCGTTGCTGACGCTCCTCGCGCTGGTCGTCCTGATCGCGTTCGCGCTGACGCGGACGACGTGGCGGCCCGCGGCGCCGTTCCGGCTCGCGCGCAGGCGCGCGTGGGGCCAGATCCTCTCGTCGGCGCTCTCGATGTACTGGCGGCGGCTCTGGCTCTTCCTCGGGATCGGGATCCTCGTGCTGCCGATCTCGGTGATCGTGACCCTGCTCCAGGCCGGCCTCATCCACGCCTCGAGCGTGTTCGGCGTCGAGACCGAGGCCGGGCGCGGCGGCTTCCTCCTGTGGGCGGTGCTCACGATCGGCACCGCGCTGACGCTGGTCGGGCTCGGGTTCGTGATGGCGGCGGTCGCCCGGGCGCTGGCCGAGCTCGACGCGGGCCGGACGATCTCGCCGCTGCGCGCCTACCGCCTCGCGACCGACTCGATCCGGCCGCTGCTCGGCGCGCTCCTGATCGCCGCCTTCGTCGTCTCGATCTGCCTGACCACGATCTTCCTCCTGCCGATCGCGATCTGGCTCGCCGTCCGCTGGGCGCTGCTCGCCCCCGCGGTCGAGCTGGAGGGCCGCTCGGCGATCGCGGCGCTCAGGCGCAGCGGGCGGCTGGTGAGCCACGGGTGGTGGAAGGTGGCGACGCTGATCGTGGTGGGCGCGACGCTCGCGCTCGTCGCCGGGCCCTTCCTCGGCGCGCTGCTGATCCTCGTCACGAGCGTGCCGCTCGTGTGGCTCAACGTGATCTCCGGGCTCGTCTACGCGGTGGCGATGCCGTTCGTCGCGCTCGCCACGACCTATGTCTACTTCGACATGCGCGTCCGGGACGAGCTCGTGCACGAGCACGGGCCCGAGCAGCTGCCCGCCGAGATCGAGTTCTCCGGCTGAGCCGATGACCGAGCCGGTGCTCACCTCCGACGGCAGCTACGAGCCGGGCGCGTTCTTCGACGAGATGTTCGAGGCCCCCGGCCTGGCGCGCCCGCACTACCGGGTGCTGGCCGACCAGCTCGCAGGGCTCAGCGTCGAGGAGTTCGAGGAGCGCCGGCGCGCGGTCGACGCCTCGTTCCTCAACCAGGGGATCGGCTTCACGGTCTACGGCGAGGAGGAGGGGCTCGAGCGGATCTTCCCCTTCGACCTGATCCCGCGCGTGATCCCCGGGGACGAGTGGAGCCACATCGAACGCGGCCTCGTACAGCGGGTGCGCGCGCTCAACCTGTTCCTCGCCGACGTCTACCACGGCCAGCGGATCCTGCGCGACGGCCGGATCCCGTCGGAGCTCGTCTTCGGCGCGCGGCACTTCCGCCGCGAGATGATCGGCGTCGAGCCGCCCGGCGGGGTGTACGCGCACGTCGCCGGAGTCGACATCGTGCGCGACGAGCACGGCGAGTACCTGGTGCTCGAGGACAACCTGCGCTCGCCGTCGGGCGCCAGCTACATGCTCGAGAACCGCGCCGCGATGAAGCGGGAGTTCGCGCCGCTCTTCGCCCGCTACGACGTGCTGCCGATCGACCAGTACCCGCAGGAGCTGCTCGCCGCGCTCCGCGCCGTGGCTCCTCCCGCCGCCGCGATGCCGACCGTCGTGCTGCTGACCCCGGGCGTCCACAACTCCGCCTACTTCGAGCACTCGTTCCTGGCGCGGCACATGGGCGTCGAGCTGGTCGAGGGCGGCGACCTGCTCTGCCACGACGACGTCGTCTACATGCGGACGACGCAGGGCCTCCAGCGCGTCGACGTGATCTACCGGCGCGTCGACGACGAGTTCCTCGACCCGCTCGATCTTCCGCCGGGACTCGATGCTCGGCGCGCCCGGCCTCCTCAACGCCTACCGCGCCGGCAACGTCACGATCGCGAACGCGCCGGGGACGGGTGTCGCGGACGACAAAGCCGTCTACAGATACGTGCCGGAGATGATCCGCTACTACCTCGACGAGGAGCCGGTGCTGGCCAACGTCCCGACCTACCTCGGCGTCGACGAGTCCGACCGCCGCTACATCCTCGACCACCTCGACGAGCTCGTCGTCAAGACCGTCGACGGCAGCGGCGGCTACGGGATGCTGATCGGGCCGGTCGCGAGCGCGAAGGAGCGCGAGACGTTCCGCCGCGCGGTCGAGGCCGAGCCGCGCGAGTTCATCGCCCAGCCGACGCTCGCGCTGAGCCGGATGCCGATCTACGACGCGGAGCTCCGTCCGGCGCACGTCGACCTGCGCCCGTTCGTGCTCTCGAGCCGGATCACGAGCGTCGTGCCCGGCGGGCTGACCCGTGCCGCGCTCGTCGAGGGCTCGCTCGTCGTGAACTCCTCGCAGGGCGGCGGGAGCAAGGACACCTGGGTGCTGCGTCCCTGATGCTGAGCCGGGTCGCAGAGTCGCTCTACTGGACGGGCCGCTACATCGAGCGGGCCGAGGACACGAGCCGGCTGCTCCACGTCAACTTCCACGGCCTCCTCGACGCCGACCTGCCGGACCGCGGGAGCGCGTGGCGCGAGCTGATCCTCCTCCTCGGCCTCGACGACGTCTTCCGCGAGCACTTCGACGACTACACGGCGCAGACCGTGACGGAGTTCATGCTCTGGCACCCGGCGAACCCGGACGCCGTCACCGCGTGCGTCGCTCGCGCGCGCGAGAACGCCCGCGGCGCCCGCGAGCAGATCTCGAGCGAGATGTGGGAGCACCTGAACCGCCTGCATCTGCGCGTCTCGCGGATCCGGCCGACCGCGGTGCTCGCCTCGCCGCACGACTTCTTCGTCCGGATCCGCGAGGGCTCGCACGCCTTCCAGGGCGTGATGAAGGCGACGCTGCCGCGCGGGGAGGCGTACGAGTTCCTCGAGCTCGGCGCGCACCTCGAGCGGGCCGACTCGACGGCGAGGCTGCTCTCGGCGACGGCGCCCGGGCTGACCGCGGCCGCAACCCCGAACCTGCTCAAGTCGTGCGGCGCGTTCGAGTCGTTCCGCAAGCAGGAGAGCGACGACGAGCTGCGCCCCGAGCGGGTGGTCGCGTTCCTGCTGCTCGACAGGCACCAGCCGCGGGCCGTGTGCTTCTCGCTCGAGCGGTCGCTCGAGGCGATCCGGGCGATCTCGGTCGAGTCGGTGCGGCCGGAGCGGGCGATCGGCCGCGTCTTCGCCGAGCTGGCGTTCACCGAGCTGTACGCGCTCGACTCGACGGCCGAGCAGCTCCTCCGCCGGGTGCAGTTCGGCATCGCGGACGCGGCCGACGAGATCGCGGCAGGCTACTTCACCACGCGCACCGTCCCGCCCGGCCCCTACGCCCAGCAGCAGCAACAGCAGTGATCCTGCGCGTCGAGCACACCACGGAGTTCGCCTACGACGGCCAGATCGCGGAGGCCTACACCGAGCTGCGCCTGCGTCCGCTCGAGGGCGGCGGCCAGCACTGCTCCTCGTTCCGGCTCGAGACGCAGCCGCCCGGTGTGCGCGTGCGCGAGTACTTCGACCACTTCGGCAACGCCGTCCACCACTTCGACGTGCTCGAGTCGCACGACCGGCTCCTGGTCACCGCGGCGAGCGAGGTGTGGACCCCGCAGACGCTCGTCAGCGACCGGGTCGAGCCGACGCCGCTCGAGCTGCACGACTACCTCGGCCCGACGGACTACTCGCCGTTCACCGAGCCGATCCGCGAGCTCGCGGCCGCCCACCCGGGCGCGCGCGAGCTGATGCACGCGGTCCACACCGAGCTCGTCTACGAGCCCGGGGCCACCGACGTCCAGACGCGCGCCGACGAGGTGCTCGCGCTCGGCCGGGGCGTCTGCCAGGACTTCGCCCACGTGCTGCTCGCCGCCTGCCGCTGCGAGGGGATCCCGGCCCGCTACGTCAGCGGCTACCTCTACGACCCGACGCTCGTCGGCGACAACGCGGCCTCGCACGCCTGGGTCGACGTCTGGGAAGGCGAGCAGGGCTGGGTCGCGCTCGACCCGACCCACGACCGCGAGCAGACCGATGCGTACGTCCGCGTCGCGGTCGGCAGGGACTACGACGACGTGCCGCCGACCCGCGGCGTCTACACCGGCGCCGCGAACGAGACCCTCTCCGTCCGGGTCGGCCTACACTCGCTCTAGCACGACGACCGGGATCTCCCGGTCGGTCTTCTTCGCGTAGTCGTCGTAGGCGGGCCACTGCAGCGCGGCGAGCTTCCAGAGCCGCTCGCGCTCCTCGCCGGTCGCCGTGCGGGCCTGCGCCGGGAAGATGTCGCCCTTGATTTGGAGCTCGACTCGTGGGTTCTTGGCAAGGTTCCGGTACCAGCCCGGATGCTGCGGCGCGCCGCCCTTCGAGGCCACGATCACGTAGTCGCCGTCGGCGTCCTCGTAGATCAGCGGCGTCGTGTGCAGGTCGCCGGTGACCCGGCCCTTCGTGGTGAGCAGGAGGATCTTGGAGCCGTTGCGCCAGATGTGCCCGACCTCGCCGCCGGTCTCGCGGTAGCGGCGGACGTGCTCGTCGCCGAACAGGGTTTCCGCTTCGCTCATCGCCGTAGATTAGCCGCGCTACGATCGTGCCCGTGACGCACGGCGTGTTCCTCTTCTTCACGACGTTCTTCGCGAGCGGGGTCGAGGCGGTCGAGGCGCTGACGATCGTGCTCGCCGTCGGCGTGGTGCGCGGCTGGCGCTCGACCCTGATCGGCGTCGGAGTCGCGGGGCTCGTGCTCGCGGTGGTCGTCGCGGTGCTCGGCCCCGCGCTTCGCCTGATCCCGATCGACACCCTGCGGCTCGTGGTCGGGGCGCTCCTGCTCGTCTTCGGCCTCCAGTGGCTGCGCAAGGCGATCCTCCGCTCCAGCGGCTACAAGGCGCTACACGACGAGAGCACCGCGTTTCGGGAGGAACAGGAGCTGGCGGCGTCGGCCTCGACCGTCGAGCGGGCCGGGATGGACTGGTACTCGTTCACCGTCGCGTTCAAGGGCGTGCTGCTGGAAGGGCTCGAGGTCGTGTTCATCGTGATCACCTTCGGCGCCGCGCAGGGCAAGCTCCCGCTCGCCGCGGCGGCCGCCGTGGCCGCGGTGCTGGTCGTCGCGATGGTGGGGATGCTCGTGCGCGCGCCGCTCGAGCGGGTGCCCGAGAACACGATCAAGTTCGCGGTCGGCCTCGCGCTGACGAGCTTCGGGATCTTCTGGGGCGGCGAGGGAGCGGGCGTGAGCTGGCCGGGCTCCGATCTCGCGATCCTCGGGATCCTCGCCTTCCTCGCGCTCGTCTCGCTCGTCCTGGTGCGGCTGCTTCGCCGCGAGCGGATCTCGGCGCTCCCGGCGGAGGTCGGCGCGTGAAGCACGTCCGCGCGTTCGGCGCCTTCTGGTGGGACTTCATCGTCGGCGACGACTGGGTCGTCGCCGCGGGCGTCGCCGCAGGGCTGGGCCTCACCGCGCTCCTCGCCCACCGCGACATCGCCGCCTGGTGGGTGCTCCCGGTGACCGTCGTGGTCGTGCTCGTCGTCTCGCTGCGGCGGGCGACGCGCAGCAGCAGCTGACGAACGCGTCCACGCGAGCCAGGTCCGGATGCCTGACCCCGGGGCACGGCTGTTTCTGAC